>NZ_DAMBRE010000001.1:0-1103812 GCF_032055285.1 Brevundimonas sp. | reverse complement strand
CAGCCTCCCCCACTTTCAAACTAAGAGAACCATGATCTCTGTCTGCTTTCCACCCATAGCGGCCATCCAACCCTTCCGCTTTGAGGCACGCCCCCGGGGAAAGTCCCGTTTCCCTGAATCGCTCTGTCCAGGCGATGCGACAGCCCATAATATCGCCGTTCTTCATTCCAGCGCCCCCCCGGCGCCGCGGGCGTTCATCGCGTCAGACCCTGACAGGGAGACGGTGCATGCGACTGTTGTGGAAAGCCCTGGCCGTGGGCGGCGCCGGTCTGGTCCTGACAGGCTCCAGCGCCTTGTCGCCCCTGCCCGCCGCGACGCCCGGCGCGCTCAATGCGATCTGCGGTCCCGCTAGCGCGGGCGGCGCCCTGCTGCGCGACCTGCTGATCGCCTCGGCGGTCGCGGCCCCGGCCAGTCAGGCCCGGCCTATTCCCCTCTATCCCGACCTGACGGGATCAAGGCTGATCGCGACCCGCGACCCCCGCGCCCAGGCCTATTTCAGTCAGGGCCTGATGTTCGCCTATGGCTTCAACCACGCCGGAGCCGTGCGCTCCTTCCGCGAGGCGCAGGCGCGCGATCCCGAATGCGCCCTGTGCTGGTGGGGCGAGGCTCTGGCGCTCGGCCCCAACATCAACGCCCCGATGGACGACCGCGACCGGACGGCGGCGCTGGCCGCCCTCGACCGCGCCATGACCCTGCGAACCCTCGGCACGCCGCAGGAGCAGGCCCTGATCGAGGCCCTGGCCCGGCGCTATTCCGACGACCCGGCGGCGGACCGCGCGGCTCTGGACGCCGCCTACGCCGACGCCATGCTGGCCGTCGCCGCCCGCTTCCCCGAGGACAACGACATCGCCGGCCTGACCGCCGAGGCGGTCATGGACACCACGCCGTGGAACTACTGGCAGGCCGACAAGCGCACCCCCGTGGGCCGCAGCGGCGAGGCGGTGCGTCTGGTCGAAACCGTCCTGGCTCGCGCCCCTGATCACGTGCAGGCCGCCCACCTCTACATCCATCTGATGGAGGCCGCCGATCCCCAGCGCGCCGAGGCCGCCGCCGACCGCCTGGCCGTCGCCCCCACGACCAGCGCCGGCCATCTGGTCCACATGCCCGGCCACATCTATGTGCGGCGCGGCCGCTACGCCGACTCCATCCGACTGAACGTCGCGGCGGCGCGCGCCGACGAGGCCTTCATCCGCGACACGGGCGACGAGAGCCTGGTCCGCTACGGTTATTATCCGCACAACATCCACTTCATTGTCGCCTCGGCCCAGATGGCCGGCGACATGGACACGGCCCTGACCGAGGCGCGGCGGCTGAGGACCGTGCTGGACCCGGCGACCTCGGCCCGCATCGCCTGGATTCAGGTCATCGACGCCGCCCCCTGGCAGGCCCTGGCCCAGTTCGCCGCGCCGCGCGCCATCCTGTCGGCGCCCGCCCCCGACGCCCGCCTGCCCTATGCCGTCGCCATGCGCCGTTACGCCCGGGCCGTCGCCTACGCCCGCCTGCGCGACCGCCCGAACTTCGAGCGCGAACTGGCGGCCATGAAGGCGCTGAAGACCTCCGACGCCTTCGCCGACATGGTCGCCCAGGGCGTGCCCGCCCCCGATCTGCTGACCCTGGCCGAGGCCGTGGCGCGTGGCCGCTTCGCCACGGCTCATGGCCGCCATCGTGAAGCCGCCGGCCACTATCGTCGCGCCGCCACGATCGAGGCCGGCCTGCCCTATCAGGAGCCGCCCTACTGGTATTATCCGGTCAATCAGTCCCTGGGCGCCGCCCTCTATCAGGCCGGTCGGCCCGCCGAGGCCGCCGTCGCCTTCCGCTACGCCCTGGCCCAGACACCGAACAACGGCTGGGCCCTCTACGGCCTGGCCCGCAGCGAGGCGGCCCAGGGAAACGCGAACGAGGCCGCCGCCGCCGAGAGCGCGCTCAAGACCGCCTGGCTGGGCGACCGCCGCTGGCTGCGCATGGATCGGCTATAGAACCCTCTCCTTGCTCCCTTCCCGCTCGAGGGGGAGGGCTTACTTCGGGAGCGACCCCTTCTGACGCAGCGATCCACTATAGGCAGGTTGAATCGGATCGCCGATTTCAGACGATTCAGACGAATTGGACTCTGTTTTTCTCGCGGACCGGCCGCCCCTTGCGGCCAGACGCCTCACTTCCTGCACTTGCCGCTTGATGGCGAGGCATCCCGACGCCATCTGATCCGTTACGATTCTTCGACCCTGATGCGGACCCGATCATGACCTTCGCCGACCCCAAGCTTTCCGACGACCTGATCAAGGACGGCACGGACGCCTCCTTCATGACCGACGTGGTCGAGGCCTCGAAGCATCAGCCGGTCATCGTCGACTTCTGGGCCACTTGGTGCGGCCCCTGCCGCACCCTCGGCCCCGCTCTGGAGAAGGCCGTGCGCGGCGCAAAGGGCGCGGTGAAGATGGTCAAGATCGACGTGGATGCGAACCCTGCCTATGCGGGGCAACTCAGGGTCCAGTCGATCCCAACGGTCTACGCCTTCGTCAACGGCCAGCCGGTCGACGGCTTCCAGGGCGCCATTCCCGACAGCCAGATCAAGGCCTTCATCGACAAGCTGACCGGCGGGGCCGGGGTCAACACCGACGTCGAGCAGCTGCTGTCGCTGGGCGAAGAATCCCTGGCCCTCAACGACCTCGGCGGCGCAGCGCAAGCCTTCGCCCATGTCCTGACCATGGAGCCGGACAATCAGAAGGCCATCGCCGGCATGGCGCGGGTCTATCTGGCCGAGGGCGACGCCGAACAGGCGCGCCAGACCATCGCCATGGCCCCCGCCGACTCCACCGACCCCATGGTCCAGAGCGTGCGCGCCCAGCTGGCCCTGGCCGCCTCGGCCCCGACCGGCGCCCACGCCGACCTGGAAGCGAAGATCGCCGCCGATCCCAACGACCACCAGGCCCGCTACGACCTGTCCCTGGCCCTGGCTGCGACGGGCGACCTGAACGGCGCCGTCGATCAGCTGCTGGCCATCGTCAAGGCCGACCGCGAGTGGAACGACCAGGCCGCGCGCAAGCAGTTGCTGACCGTGTTCGAGGCGGCGGGCGCGACCAGCGAGGTCGCCCGCGACGGCCGTCGTCGCCTGTCCTCCATCCTGTTCGCCTGATCGGAGACCGGCGATGGCCCAGGGCTATATCAAGGCGATCGAGCTGCCCCAGGTGATCCCGGTCTTCCCCCTGCCGGGGTCGATCCTGCTGTCGCGCGGCCAGCTGCCGCTGAATGTCTTCGAGCCGCGCTATCTGAACATGGTGGACGACGCCATGGCCGGGGACCGGGTCATCGGCCTGATCCAGCCCATGGGCGGTCTGGGCGTCCAGCCGCCGCTGGCCCGCGTCGGCTGCGCCGGGCGCATCACCAGCTTCAACGAGACCTCGGACGGCCGCTATCTGATCACCCTGACCGGGATCTGCCGCTTCAACGTGACCGGCGAGCTGCAGGTCAAGACGCCCTATCGCCAGGTGCGCGCCGACTTCGCCCCGTTCGAAGCCGATCTGCGCGCCCCCGATCCCGCCGCTGATTTCGACCGCAACGGCTTCCTCGACGCCCTGCGCCCCTATCTGGAGCACCGGGGTCTGAACGTGGACTGGGACACCGCCGAGGCCGCGCCCCAGGAGGCCCTGATCAACAGCCTGGCCATGGCCCTGCCCTTCGAGGCCCCCGAAAAGCAGGCCCTGCTGGAAGCCGAGACCCTGGACGCCCGCGCCGAGGCCCTGACCGCCCTCCTGCGCATCGAAGCCGCCGCCAACGACGACGACGATGGCCCGGCGATGCAGTAGCGCAAGGCACGACAGGGGCCTAAACACACTCCAACAGCAAGCCGCCGCGCGGTGACCGACAGGGCGAAAACGCCCTCATTTAGAGAGCGCCCGCGGCGCGAACGATAGGGCCAAACTTCCTCAAGCAGCGAGCGCCTGCGGCGCGAGCGATAGGAAACAAAGATGATGAGCGACGCTTTCAACACCCCCGTCTCGGTCGATCCCCGCCTGCTGGAGGTCCTGGTCTGCCCGGTCACGCGCGGCCGCCTGACCTATGACCGCGAGCGCAATGAGCTGGTCTCGGCCGGCGCCAAGCTGGCCTTCCCCATCCGCGACGGCGTGCCGATCATGCTGGCCGAGGACGCCCGCCCGCTGGACTGAGGCTTACGCCGCGCTTAGGCGGCGGCCTGCTTTCCACATCGCGGCCTTACGCCGACCGGGTGTCTTCTTCGCCTCATGAAGGAGACGCCCATGAGCCGCCGCGCCCTGTTGAACCAGTCCCTGCGCCCCGCAGCGCCCCCAAGCGCCACATCTCCCGGTGTCTGGCGCATGGCCCAGACCGTCCTGGCCCTCTATCTCGGCTGCACGCCCCGCAACCCAGGCCGCCCGCGATGATGTCCGGCTATCCCGACGCCTCCGCGCCTGAACGCCGGGCCGAGGCCGCGCCTCACCGCCATCGCACCTATGGCGTCGTCGCCCGCGACGGCGGCTGGTGCGTCACCCTGGACGACTGCGCCACCCGCCCCTTTCCCGATCAGGAGGCCGCCCTGCGCATCGCCCGCCAGCTTCAGACCCAGGCCGACCGCCTACGCCACACGGAACCCCGGGCATGACGACAAGGCCCGTCCTGTTTGAAATCCGCCGCATGGGCCGCGTCTGGCGCCTGGCCTCCTCGGACGGCCTCTTCTTCGGCCTGTTCCAGAACCGGGCCTCGGCCCTGCGCTGCGCCGTCGAGGAAGCCGACCGCCGCGACGACGCCGACGTCCTGCTGCACACGCATGACTAGGTGATCCTTCCTCCCCACTCGTGGGGAGGGGGACCGCGCAGCGGTGGAGGGGCTGCCGCACCAAGCTCGACCGAGCCCCTCCGTCTCGCCGACTCCGCCGCCGATCCACCTCCCCACTTCATGGGGAGGAGAGGCCCGACGGCCTCAAGCAGCGCGAAGCGCGGTAAGCCCTTCTTACAAACTCTCGCCTCGCAAGAGGCGCGGCAGGTCCCCCGTCGCGCCCCCGGCCTCATGCATGAAGGCGCGGCGCAGGGGGGCGATGCGGTTGACCGCCGCCATGCCCAGGTCGCGCGCCAGCCGCACCGGCGCCAGATCATTTGAGAAGAGGCGCACGAAGCCGTCGAAGCCCGCGGCCAGGGCCGCGTTGTCGAAGCGGCGCCAGCGGGCGTAGCGCTCCAGCACCAGCTCCGAGCCGATGTCCTCGCCGATGCGCACGGCGTCGGTCAAGACCTCGGCCAGGGCGGCGGCGTCCTTCAGCCCCATGTTCAGCCCCTGCCCCGCCACCGGGTGCACCCCGTGGGCGGCGTCGCCGAGGATGGCGATGCGCGGCGCGCTCAGCTTCTCGGCCAGCTGCAGCGACAGGGGATAGACGAAGCGCGGCCCCACCACCTCGACCCCGTCCAGGAACTCGCCGAAGCGGCGCATCAGGTGGGCGTGGAAGGCCTCGTCCGAGGCGACTTTCAGGGCCTCGGCCCGGCGCGTGCTCTCGGTCCAGACCAGGCTGGCGCGCTGCTCGGTCAGGGGCAGGATGGCGAAGGGGCCGTCGGGCAGGAAATATTCGTGGGCGACATTGCCGTGGTCGCGGTCCAGCTTGACCGTCGCCACCACCCCGCTCTGGCCATAGCCCCAGCCGAAGGTGTCGATGCCCGCCGCCCGACGCACGGTCGAGCCGCGCCCCTCGGCCCCCACGACCAGAGGCGCGCTGATGCTTGCGCCGTCCTTCAGGGTCACAGACGCCAGACCCGGCCCGACCTCGACCCCGGCCACGCTGGCGGGGGCGCGGACCTCGATCCCGGCGGCGGTCACAGCCTCGGCCAGAGCGGTGCGGATGCGGCGGTTCTCCAGCATATAACCCAGGGGCTCACCGCCGTTGCGGTCGCCGATCTCGTCGGCGTCGAAGCGGATATAGGCCGGCGACGGCGGACGGCTGGCCGCGCCGGGGCGCTTGCCGTCCGTCACCAGAATGCGGTCCATGCGACAGGCGTGGGGACGAAGGCTCTCGCCCAGACCGAGGGCGTCCAGCATGCGGAAGGTCGAATAGGCGATGGCGGTCGAGCGCCCGTCAAAGGTCGGCGCCAGCTGGGCGTCGAAGGGCTGGGGGTCGACCAGCACCGGCTTCAGTCCGCCCTGCGCCGCCGCCAGGGCGAACGTCGCCCCCGCCAGTCCCGCGCCCGCGATGATGATGTCGTAGTCCGTCTGAGCCATGCCGCCTGTGTCGCGCCGATGGCCGCCCGCGTCCAGAGGCGACGAGCGGGGCGAGACGTCGCGGTCGCCGGATCGTCGCCTGGTAAACAGCCCCTTAACCCTGTCGCGCGACAAGGGAGACCTAGTCTTCTGAGGTTCGCCTTCATGTCCGCCGCCCTCGCGCTCGGCCAACGCGCCTGGTCCACCGCCCGCATCGTCTGGGGCGCGCCCTTCGCCGTGCGCTTCCGCGGCGTGCTGCAAGCCTTGCTGGCGACCCTGCTGCTGGTCGCCATGATCTCGTGGAACCCGGCGGACCCCAGTCTTAACGCCGCCTCGACGCAAGGGCCGACCAACTGGTTGGGCGGAACCGGCGCCGTCTTCGCCGACCTGATGATGCAGTCCCTGGGCCTGGCCGCCTGGCCCGCCGTCCTGCTGCTGATCGCCTTCGGGCTGGCGGTGGCCGTCGGCGACGCCCTGCAGCACCGGCTGCAGCCCACCGCCTTCAAGATCTTCTGCGCCGTCACGGGCGTTCTGCTGCTGTCCGCCGCCCTGTCCGCCCTGGCCGCCCCCGCCGCCTGGCGTCTGGCCGCCGGTCTGGGCGGTCTGTGGGGCGACGCCGTCACCGGCCTGTCGGCTCAGGGGCTCAGCGCTCTGCATATCCCCGCCGCGCGCTGGATCGCCGGGGGCCTGTTCCTGGTCCTCGGCCTGTGGGCCCTGGGCTATGCGGTCGGTCTGCGCCTGCGCGACTTCACCGACACCGCCGGCTGGGCCGCCGAGAAGCACGCCGCCCGTCGCGCCCAGCAGGCCGAGCGCCCCGCCAAGCCCGCCCGCGTCGTCGCCGAAGCGGCCCCCTCCCCTGCGGCTGCTCCTCGCCGCCCCCGCCGCGTCCACGAACAGCCCGAAGTCCCCGTCGCGCCTCCAGCCGACCTTGAGGCCGACGACAGCTACGCGGCCGATCCCTACGATGACGCCGACGATGCACCCGCCGCCTACGCCCCGCCATGGGAGGACGCCGCCCCCGCCCCGGTCGCCCCGCCCTCGGCCCGCGCACCCAAGTCGGTCGAGCCGCGCGTGGCGGCGGTCAAGGCGCCCAAGCCCCGCGACACCGCCGATCAACAGACCTTCGACTTCGAACCCGGCGAGGGCTTCGACCTGCCCTCGCTCGGCATCCTGGCCAAGCCCGGCCAGCGCGGCGGCGCCGTGGACGAGGAGTCGCTGAAACAGAACGCCAAGATGCTGGAGGGCGTGCTGCAGGAGTTCGGCGTGCGCGGCGTGATCGACCAGATCCGCCCCGGCCCCGTCGTCACCCTCTATGAACTGGTGCCCGCCCCCGGCGTGAAGCACGGCCGCGTCGTGGCCCTGGCGGACGACATCGCCCGCTCCATGTCGGCCCGCGCCTGCCGCATCAGCGTGGTTCAAGGCCGCAACGCCATCGGCATCGAACTGCCCAACGCCAAGCGCGAGACGGTCTATCTGCGCGACCTTCTGGCCTCGGGCGAATACGACAAGAAGAGCCATCTGCTGCCCCTGGCGCTCGGCGAAACCATCGGCGGCGAGCCCTATGTGGCCGACCTGGCGCGGATGCCCCACCTGCTGATCGCGGGCACCACCGGCTCGGGCAAGTCGGTCGGGGTCAACGCCATGATCCTGTCGATCCTGTATCGCCACACGCCCGCCGAGTGCCGCTTCATCATGATCGACCCCAAGATGCTGGAGCTGTCGGTCTATGACGGCATTCCGCACCTGCTGGCGCCGGTCGTGACCGATCCCAAGAAGGCGGTCGTGGCCCTGAAGTGGACCGTGCGCGAGATGGAGGACCGCTATCGCCGGATGTCCAAGCTCGGCGTCCGCAACGTCGCCAGCTACAACGAGCGCGCTCGCGAAGCTCAGGAAAAGGGCGAGCATTTCGAACGCACCGTCCAGACCGGCTTCGACGAACAGGGCCGCCCGGTTTACGAGAGCGAGAAGATTCGCCCCGAGCCCATGCCCTATCTGGTCGTGGTCATGGACGAGATGGCCGACCTGATGCTGGTCGCCGGCAAGGACGTGGAAGGCGCCGTCCAGCGTCTGGCCCAGATGGCCCGCGCGGCGGGCATCCACCTGATCATGGCCACCCAGCGCCCGTCGGTGGACGTCATCACCGGCACCATCAAGGCCAACTTCCCGACCCGGATCTCCTTCCAGGTCACGTCGAAGATCGACAGCCGCACCATCCTGGGCGAACAGGGCGGCGAGCAGCTGCTGGGTCAGGGCGACATGCTCTACATGGCCGGCGGCGGCCGCATCACCCGCCTGCACGGCCCCTTCGTCACCGACCAGGAAGTCGAGGAGGTGTGCAAGCACCTGCGCCTCCAGGCCGAGCCCGACTACCTCGACCTGATCACGGACGAGCCGGACGGCGACGGCGACGGGGCTATGGGCGGCGACGGCGACGGCATGTCCGGCGACGACCTCTACGACCGCGCCGTGGCCGTGGTCACCCGTGACCGCAAGGCCTCGACCTCCTACATCCAGCGCCGCCTGCAGATCGGTTACAACCGCGCCGCCACCCTGATCGAGCGCATGGAGCAGGAAGGCGTCGTCAGCCCCGCCAACCACGCCGGCAAGCGCGACATCCTGGCCGGGCCTCCGCCCATGGTGTGATCGGCCTGGCGGCCGACGCGGCGGCTGCGCCGCCGGGCGCTATCGCTCGCGCCGCGGGCGCTCGCTGCTTGAGCGCCATGCGACTGAGATGGGAACCAGGCGCTTCGGTTGACGCTTAAACGCCTCACGTCCTCAGGCAGTGAGCGACCGCGTCGCGAACGATAGGACCCCAAAAACAATGAACAGCGCTTCATCGAAGCGCCGGAATATGGTCAGGCTGGCGTCATCAGCCTGCCGGATGAAGCTCACACCCTCGCCGGGTCGAACACCGTTCAGAACGGGAGAAGAAAAGACATGACCCTTTCACGCCGCGCCTTCGGCTTCAGCGCCGCCGCATTGGCCGTCCTCGCCGCCGCGCCCGCCTCGGCCCAGTCCAATCTGTCGGCCGAGGATCAGGCCACCCTGCGCCAGGCCCAGGCCTATCTGACCGCCCTGACGGCGGCGCAAGGCAACTTCATCGAGACCGGCCCCGGCGGCCAGCAGCGCTCCGGCAAGTTCTGGCTGCAGCGCCCCGGCAAGATGCGTTTTGAGTACGCCGAGCCGGCGGGCCTGCTGGTCGTGGCCGACGGCAACAACGTCAAACGCTATGATCCGCGCCTGAACGTCTTCCGCCAGGTGCCGCTGCGGGCCACGCCGCTGTCGACCTTCCTGGCGCGCGAAGTCCGTCTGGACCAGGGGGTGCGCGTCGACCGCGTCACCCGCATGGCGTCGGGCGCCTTCGCCATCACCGCTCGCGACGCCTCCAAGCCCGCCGAGGGCTCGGTCATCCTGGCCTTCGCCGGATCGCCGTTGCGCCTGCAGGAATGGACCATCACCGATGCGCAAGGCTCGCGCACCCGCATCCAGCTGACCTCATTGCAACCGACCTCGGGTCTGGCCGCCAGCCTGTTCCAGCTGCGTGATCCCACGCGCCGTCCCAGCCGCAACTAGGCGTCGCAACCAGAGCGGGGCGTCGCAAGAACGGCACAACCCTGACTCATTTTGTTGATTTGACTTTTTTCGCCCCTGTGACATTCTGACCACAGAACGGCGGCGGCCGTTCTGCCCGCCATGGAATCATCCCCTCCCGGCGGCGAGAGAGACGAACTGAACAGCGCCCGGACCCGTTCCGGGCGCTTTTTTCATGGCGCCTTCGTGCTAAGGCCGGGCCATGACCCTTCGCATCGTCACCTGGAACATCAACTCGGTCCGCCTGCGCGTCGATCAGATCGCCCGTTTCGTCGCCGAATACGCGCCCGACGTCCTGTGCCTGCAGGAGATCAAATGCACCGAGGACCAGTTCCCGCGAGAAGCCTTCGAGGCGATGGGCCTGCCCTATCTGAAGATCCGCGGTCAGAAGGGCTGGCACGGCGTGGCCATCGCCAGCAGGCTGCCCATTCTCGACGGCGAAGGACCTGCGCTGGACGTCTGCCGCGAGGGCCACGGCCGCTGCGTCTCGGGCCTGATCAACGGGGTCGAGGTGCAGAACTTCTACATCCCCGCCGGCGGCGACATCCCCGACCGCAAGCTGAACCCGAAGTTCGATCACAAGATGGACTTCTACGAGCGCCTGACCGCCGAGATGAAGACCCGCGACCGGCAGCGGCCTCTGGTCCTGGCGGGCGACTTCAACATCGCGCCGGGCGACAACGACGTCTTCAATCACAAATTCATGCTGAAGGTGGTCAGCCATACGCCGGGCGAGATCGAGACCCTGCGCCGGCTTCAGGACGCCGGGGGTTTCGCCGACGTGGTGCGCGACCAGATCCCGGACCCGGTCAAGCTGGCCAGTTGGTGGAGCTATCGCGCCAAGGACTTCCGGGTCTCGAACCGGGGCCTGCGTCTGGACCACCTGTGGACCTCGCCGGGCCTGACCCCCGCCGTGGTCAAGGGCAGCGCCCGCATCCTGGACACCGTGCGTGAATGGGAGCGGCCCAGCGACCACGCCCCGGTCGTCATGGATCTGGACGTCTGATCGTTCAAAAGGGGAAGAAGATCGGGATGGCGACCATGGCCGCCGCCCAGGTGATCAGGTTCAGCGGCAAGCCCACGCGCACGAAGTCCAGGTAGCTGTAGCCCCCCATCTGATAGACGAGGACGTTGGTCTGATAGCCGAAGGGGGTGGCGAAGGCGGCCGAGGCGGCCATCATCACCGCCACCAGGAAGGGGCGCGGATCGACACCCAGGCTCTCGGCCAGGGCCACCGCGATCGGGGTCACCAGAACCGCCACCGTGGCGTTGGACAGAAGCTCGGTCGCGAACAGGGTCACGCCATAGAGGACGATCAGGGCGCCGAGCGGCCCGAACGGCCGGATCACCTCGATCAACAGCCCCGCCCCCTGCGCCGCCAGGCCGGTCACCTCGATGGCGGTGCCGACCACCACCATGCCCGCGATCAGCAGCAGGATGTCGGGCTTGAGGCCCGAATAGGCCTCATCCGGCGTCAGCACGCCCAGCAGGATCAGGGCGACGGCCCCGGCGAAGGCCGCCGCCGCGATGGGCGCGATCCCCAGGCCCGCCGCCGCCACCACCATCACGAACACCGCCAGAGCGATCAGCGCCCGCTTCCACTCCAACGGGCGGTCGGCTGAAGAATACAGATCGACGTCGCCGAGGTGAGCGTCGCCGGTGCCGTCGCGCTGGCTGCGGCTCTCGCCCAGATGCATCAGATTGGGCAAGGCGAAGGGCAGACGCCAACGCCCCAGACGCGACGCCTTCGTCCGGCCTGCCTCGGCCAGGGCGCGGGCCTCGGCCTCTTGACGCTCGCGCTCGGCCTCGGCCTCTTCCTCGACGGTCGCCGTGCGGCCCAACTGGCGCGCGCCGGCGAAATAGAGCCACACGCCGCCGACCAGGGCGATGACCAGGCCCACGGGCGTGATCTCGAACAGGCTGAACACCGGCTGGCCCGCGTTGCGCGCCATGTCGTTGACCAACAGATTGGTCGAGGTGCCGATCAGGGTCAGAAGACCGCCCATGACCGCCACATGACTGAGCGGCATCAGGAAGCGCTTGGGCGACAGCTTCAGCGACCGGGCCATGTCGCGCACCACCGGCGCCGCGATCACCACCACAGGCGTATTGTTCAGAAAACCGCCGACCGAACCGCACAGGCCGATCACCAGCCAAATGCCCGTCGCGCCGAACCGCCGGCACAGGGCCGTGGCCTTGCGGATTATCAGACCCAGCAGCCCCGACAGTTCGATGGCGTAGGCGATGACGAAAAGGCCCGCCAGGGCGATGACGGCCGGGCTGGCGAAGGCGCTCTGGACCTCGACCGGGCGCACCACGCCGAGCAGCAGCAGGGCCGCCGCCCCGCTCAGCGCCACGACATCGGATCGCATCCGCCCGTGGATCATCAGCCCGACCACGGCGACCAGAACGATGAGTGCGATGATCTGATCCAGCGTCACGCGCGCACGGACCCTCCCCGGCCCTCGCCCCCGCTGTGGATGCCGGTCATTTCGGCCGGGGGCGCCATTCAGCGTTTCTCGTGTTAGGCTGGTTCCATGCCGATCACAACGACCCGTCTCGCCGCGCCCGTCGCTGTCCTCGCCGCCCTGCCCCTGCTGGTCTGGTGTCAGCGGCCGCCCGAGCCCGCGCCGTCGCCGGCTCCAGCGCCTTCGCCGGCGCCGGCGCCGACGGTCGTGATCGACTCCACCTTGAACCGCTCGGCCCTGCTGGCCGCCCTGACCGAGGCCGGATCGGCCCTGGCCGACGGTCGCGATCGTGACGGCGGCCTGAGCGGCCGCACCGTGTCGGTTCGCCTGCCCTTCGGCTGCGGCGGCGAGGCGATGAGCGCCGAGGCATCGGTTTCAGGCTTGCCGCGCCTGGTGCGCAACCCCGACGGCGGCCTGACCCTGACGGTCATGCCCGAGGACCTCAAGGCCAGGATCGCGGCTGGGGGCGTCACGCCCGCAGCGGACGCGAGCCTGGATCAATGGGATGCGATCGAGGGCTTCTGGATCGCGCGTCCGTGGAGCGGACTGGACGCCTGTCCCGCGGGCGCCATCGCAGCGACAGCGCCTGTAGAGACGCCCGAAGCCGCCAGGATCGAAGCGGATCGATCAAAGCCCGCCAAGGCGGCCGTCGAGGCGCCGCCGCCGGTTCAAGTCCTGCCGGAACGCACGGCAGGCCTCGCGGCCGTGGTCGAGGCGGACAGCTCGCGTCTGGGCCGGCGCCAAGGCCAGGCCTACGCCCATGTCATTCGAGGAGAGAAGGGCGCGGCGCCCACGCCGGCGCCGGGCGGCTACGCCCTGAGGCTGGAAGGGCGGCTGACGACCTTCGCCGACGGCAAGGCTGTCAAATGCGTCCAGAGAGACATCGAGAGCCGGCCGGTCTGCGTCGCCGCGCTGCGGCTGGACCGACTGGCCTTCGAGGATGGAGCCACGGGCGCCCTTCTCAGCGAATGGCGCCCGCGTTGAGCTGAGCTCAGTTCAGCAGGCTTTAGGCGGCGCCGAGCAGCTTGGCGCCGGCCAGAACGCCCAGCAGGATCAGGGTGACGCTGCCGGTGAAGACGACGACGGCTTCGAACGAGAGGGCGTTGGCGCGGGGATGCACGAGTTTCATGATGAGGGTTCCTTGTCGGCGGGGAGATCCGAGCCCGCTGAACATGCCCCCTCAAGCCCCTGTGGACAAACCACGGTTAGGCCAGGTCGCGTGAGTTTCAATCACTCGATAGGCGCGTGGTGGGCCTCGGCTTCGATCCAGTTGAGGAAGCGTCGCAGCTTGGGCTCGTCGGCGCGCTCAGGCAGGACCACGGCCCAGTAGGCCAGGTTGTTGGTCAGAGCGTGATCGACCGGCTGGATCAGTCGGCCCTCCTTCAGGTCGTCGGCGGCCAGGGGCGCCGAGGTCAGGGCCACGCCGCGGCCCGACAGGGCGGCCTCCAGGGCCAGATGACTGTGGCTGAAGACCGGGCCGCGCAGGTGGTTGACGCGCGGGTCCGAAACGCCCGCGCTTTCGAACCAGGCCTTCCAGCCCATACGGTCCGCATAGGGCATGTCGTGCCAGGTCTCGTGGATCAGCACCACGTCCAGCAGGTCCGCCGGCGTATTGACCTTGCGCGCCGCCGCCAGGGACGGGGCGCAGACCGGGATCAGGCGTTCGCTCATCAACCGACGCGCCGTCTGACCGGGATAGGGGCCTTCGCCATAACGGAGCGCCACGTCCGCCTCGCCGTTCGACAAGTCGGCGATGCGATCCTCGGCGAAGACGATCAGATCCAGGTCGGGGTTGTCCTCGCTGAAGCGGTGCAGGCGCGGCGACAGCCACTTGCCCGCCAGGGACGGCAGGGCCGAGATCCGCAGCTGGCGAGAACGCCCCGGGCGCACGGCCTCCAGCGCGCTTTCCAGCCGCTCGAAAGCGTCGGCCACGCCCTGGGCCAGACGGCGGCCGTCGGCGGTCAGGACCACCGAGCGGTTGAAGCGGTCGAACAGGCGCAGGCCCAGCCGCATCTCCAGCGCCTTGATGTGGCGGCTGACGGCGCCGGGGGTGACGCCCAGCTCCTCGGCGGCCTCGCGGAAGCTGCCCAGACGGGCGGCGGCGTCGAACGCCCGAAGCGCCACCAGGGGCGGGGTCGGACGACGTTCGCTCATCGTCCGGTCAGGGCTGCAGGCGGTAGCCGCCCGCGTCGGTCAGCAGCAGGCGCGCCTGACCGGGCTCGGGCTCGATCTTCTGGCGCAGGCGATAGATGTGGGTTTCCAGGGTGTGGGTGGTGACCCCGGCGTTATAGCCCCAGACCTCGGTCAGCAGCTCCTCGCGCGACACGGGCTTGGCCCCGGCGCGATAGAGATACTTGAGGATGTTGGTTTCCTTTTCCGTCAGCCGGACCTTCTTGCCCTTGTCGTCCAGCATCATCTTCGACGCCGGGCGGAACTCGTAGGGGCCGATCTGGAAGACGGCGTCCTCGGACTGTTCGTGGCTGCGCAGATGGGCGCGAATGCGGGCCAGCAGGACTGCGAAACGGAAGGGCTTGGTGACGTAGTCGTTGGCCCCCGAATCGAGACCCAGGATAGCGTCGGAATCCGACGACTGGGCCGTCAGCATGATGACCGGGGTCGAGACCCCCGCCTTGCGGATCAGGCGACAGGCCTCTCGCCCGTCCATGTCGGGCAGGTCCACGTCCAGCAGGATCAGGTCGGCGCGAATCTCGCGCGCCTGACGCACCCCGTCGGTCGCAGTCGAGGCCTGAACGGGACGAAACTCCTCATGCAGAGCCAGCTGCTCGGCCAGGGCCTCGCGCAGGTCGTCGTCGTCGTCGATGATCAGGATGGTCTTGGGCGTCGGCATGGGTAGAGAATGGCGAGGCTTGAAGGGTTCGCCAAGGGCGCTCCGCTATTTCATCGCTTTAAGAGGGCTTTGGGGGCGTAATTCGTTCCCCGAACAAGGCCGAACCGACCCGCACATGGGTCGCGCCGCTGGAAATCGCGGCTTCATAGTCCCCGCTCATGCCCATCGACAGGACCGATAGCCCGTTGCGGACGGCGATCTCGGCCAGAAGCCGGAAATGGGGTTCCGGCGCCTCCTCGGCCGGCGGAATGCACATCAGGCCCTCGATGTTCAGGCCATGGACGTCGCGCGCGGCGGCGATCAGGGCGTCGGCGTCTTGAGGCAGGACCCCGGCCTTCTGCGGCTCCGCGCCGGTGTTGACCTGGACCAGGACGCGCGGGCGTCGGCCCGTCTTCGTCATCGCCGCGGACAGTGCGGCCGCCAGCTTGTCGCGATCCAGGGTCTCGATGACGTCGAACAGTTCGACCGCCTCGACCGCCTTATTGGTCTGCAAGGGGCCGATCAGGCGCAGCTCCAGATCGGGGAAGGCGGCGCGACGGGCGGTCCAGTGGCCTTGCGCCTCCTGCACCCGGTTCTCGCCAAAGACGCGCTGGCCGGTCGCGAGCGCCGCCTCCAAGGCTTCATCCGGTTGGGTCTTGGATACGGCGGTCAGCACGACGGAGGCCGGGTCTCGGCCCGCCTCGACACAGGCGACGGCGACGCGCGCGCGCACCTCGGCGAAACGATCGGCGATGGACGAAGCGGCGGAAGCAGGATTAGAGGCGGTCATGACCCTCACCGAAGACGCAGACGCCCTGTGGCGGACGGCGACGGCTCTAGCCCGAGCGGCGGCGGCTGTCAGCCCGCCGAAAAAGCCCCTGCCCCCGCTTCTGTTCTTCACCGACCCCGCCCGCACGCCTCGGCCGTGGGAGACAGCGGCCCGCCTGCCCGCCGGCGCGGGCGTGGTCTTCCGGCATTTCGGGGCGACGGACGCGCTGGAAACCGGCCTGAGGTTGCGCGCTGCGACCAAGGCGGCCGGCGTCCGCCTGATGGTCGGATTGGACGCCGATCTGGCCGAGCGGATCAGCGCCGACGGGGTGCATTTGCCGGAGCGGGCCCTGTCGGCGGCCTACGCCTTGTCGGGGCGGCGGCCCGACTGGCTGCTGACCGGGACGGCGCACGGGTTGGAGACAGCGAGGGGCGCGCGGGATCTCGACGCCCTGGTGCTGTCGCCGGTGTTTCCTGCGGGCGGCGCCTCGGCGAGCAAGGCGGCGCTGGGGATCGACGGGTTCAAGGCTCTGCGGGCCCACGCCCCCTGCCCCGCCTACGCCCTGGGCGGCGTCAACGCGGGCAATGCCGCCGAACTTCTGGGATCAGGCGCGTGCGGCATCGCAGGCGTAGACGCCATGCAGACCGCCTTCAGGCCCTAAAGCCCGACGCGATCAGAATTTGAAGATGGTTTCCAGACGCACGCGCGGCGCGGCGCGGCGGTCGGCGGCGCTTTCAGGGGCGCGAGCCGGGTCGATTTCGGGCGAGGCCAGGTTGGCGGCGGCGCCGACTCGCAGGCGAGGGCTGAGGCGGTAATAGGCGCCGGCCTCGACATCGCCCCAGTCGGTTTCGCGACCGACAGGCTGGTTGAGGTTGAAGTTCAGACCCCAACGGCCGCTGTCGTTCCAGCGCAGGCCCCGACGTTGCGGGGCAGGCGTCGCATGCGAGGCCTGAGCGGATTCGGTCAGGGAGACGGCGGGCGCGCGGCGCGCCTGGGCCGAGGCGTCATGAGCCGTCCCGGCGATAGCCAGGGCGCCCACAGTCGCAGCGATGATCGCAACGAAACGCATCTTCCAACCCTTGGATCGACGTTCACGCGCCGACCCTTGTTTCCTGAACCTCGAGACGCAACTCAAGGACAACGCGATTAGACACCGCTGATCCAGCCGGTCAACGAAACGTAGTCATCCACAGGTCGTTCCGCACGACTCTTGCGTGTCCTGTGGCGCTGGCACCACGCCAATATGTCGACTTCCCGTCGTTCGAACATCGGATCGCCTTGTCATGGCCCCTTTTCACCGTGTTATAGAGCGTTGCTGCGGCGCAGACGTGCGCGGAGCCAGGGTGCTTGCGTCCCGGATTCGCCCTACGGCTCGGCCTCGAACCTTTACGGAGACCTCGGAATGGCTTTTGTTCGCGGCGCTGCGGTCGCCCTTATTGCGTCGGGACTGCTGCTCGGCGGCTGTTCCAGCCTGCCCTTCGTCGGCGGCCAGGAGAAGGCTCCCAAGGCTGACGCCCAACTGGGCATCGGCGTGAACGCCTATCTGTGGCGCGCCACCCTCGACACCCTGTCCTTCATGCCCCTGGCCAGCGCCGACCCGTGGGGCGGCGTGGTCAACTATGACTGGTACGTCAATCCCCAGGCGCCGAACGAGCGCTTCAAGGCCACCGTCTTCATCCTGGACCGCCGTCTGCGCGCCGACGCCCTGAACGTGTCGGTGACCAAGGAAGTCAAGGACGCCGCCGGCGCCTGGACCGCCGCCCCGGTCGCGGCCCAGACCGAAACCGATCTGGAAAACGCCATCCTGACCAAGGCGCGCCAACTTAATCTCGCCAACGCGGCTCGCTAAGAGCCGCCTCTCCGCTTTCGCTCCCCAACGCAGACCTCAGGGCCGCCTCAAGCTTCGCGCCTGAGGCGATACCTCAGGATACGCCGTGGCCACTCGTTACGAGTCCAAGACCGCCGAACCCCGCCAGCAAGCCCGCTGGGCGGCCGCTGACGCCTTCTCCGTGTTCAACGCCGACACCGGCCGTCCGAAATACTACGTGCTCGAGATGTTCCCCTATCCCTCGGGCAACATCCACATGGGTCACGCCCGCAACTATGTGATGGGCGACGTGGTGGCGCGTCACAAGCGGGCGCAGGGCTTCGACGTCCTGCATCCGATGGGCTGGGACGCCTTCGGCATGCCGGCCGAGAATGCGGCCATGGAGCGCGGCGTCCACCCCGGCGACTGGACCTTGTCCAACATCGCGACCATGCGCGACCAACTCAAGCTTCTGGGCCTGTCGCTGGACTGGAGCCGCGAATTCGCCACCTGCGACCCGGCCTATTACGGCAAGCAGCAGGCCTGGTTCCTGGAGCTGTACAAGCGCGGTCTGGTCTATCGCAAGGACGGGGTGGTCAACTGGGATCCGGTCGACAATACGGTCCTGGCCAATGAACAGGTCATCGACGGCCGCGGCTGGCGCTCGGGCGCCCTGGTCGAGAAGCGCAAGCTGAACCAGTGGTTCCTGCGCATTACTCAGTATGCGGATGATCTGATCGACGGCCTGTCCGAACTGGAAGGCCGCTGGCCCGACAAGGTCCGCCTGATGCAGGAAAACTGGATCGGCCGGTCCAAGGGTCTGCAGATGAGCTGGGCCTTTGCGCCCGACGCCGCCCCGGCCGGCCATGAGGCGGTCGAGGTCTACACCACCCGCCCCGACACCCTGTTCGGCGCCAGCTTCGTCGGCCTGGCCCCCGATCATCCGATCTCGAAACAGCTGGCCGAGGCCAGCCCTGAGGTCGCCGCCTTCGTCGCCGAATGCCGCAAGGGCGGCGCCTCTCAGGCCGAGATCGAACAGGCCGAAAAGATCGGCTGGGACACCGGCCTGAAGGTCGTCCATCCCTTCACCGGCGCCGAGGTTCCGGTCTGGATCGCCAACTTCATCCTGTCGGAATACGGCACGGGCGCCATCTTCGCTTGCCCGGCCCACGACCAGCGCGACCTGGACTTCGCCCGCAAGTACGACCTGCCGGTGATCCCGGTCGTTCGTCCCGAAGGCGCCGGCGACGACTTCGCCGTGGCGGACGAGGCCTATACCGGTCCCGGCTCCATCTTCCACTCGGACTTCCTGAACGGCCTGGACATCGAGACCGCCAAGGCCGAGGCCATCGCCCGCGTCGAGGCCGCAGGTCAGGGCGAGGCCAAGACCATCTATCGCCTGCGCGACTGGGGCGTCAGCCGCCAGCGCTACTGGGGTTGCCCCATCCCCATCATCCACTGCGAGACCTGCGGCCCGGTCGCGGTTCCGGCCGACCAACTGCCGGTCGAACTGCCCAAGGACGTGACGTTCGACGTGCCGGGCAACCCGCTGGACCGTCACCCGACCTGGAAGCACGTCGCCTGCCCCACCTGCGGCGGCGAGGCCCGGCGCGAGACCGACACCCTCGACACCTTCGTCGATTCCAGCTGGTATTTCGCCCGCTTCGCCGACCCCAAGGCGGACGCCCCGATCAACAAGGCCGCCGCCGCCCGCTGGCTGCCGGTCGATCAGTATATCGGCGGCGTCGAACACGCGGTCCTGCACCTGCTCTACGCTCGCTTCATCACCCGCGCCCTGTCGGACGCCGGCCTGATGGACGTGAAAGAGCCCTTCGCCGGCCTGTTCACCCAGGGCATGGTGGTCCACGAGACCTACTACGAAGGCTTCGAGCCCAGCGGCAAGCCGCGTTGGGTCGAGCCCTCGGACGTGCGCATCGAGACCGTGAACGGCCAGCGCGTCGCTGCGCGCCTGTCCACCGGCGCCGCCTTGACCATCGGCGACATCGAGAAGATGTCCAAGTCCAAGAAGAACGTGGTCGCGCCCCAGGACATCATCGAGGCCTATGGCGTCGACGCCGGTCGCCTGTTCGTCCTGTCCGACAGCCCGCCCGAGCGCGACGTGCAATGGTCGGCCGGCGGCGTCGAGGGCGCGAGCCGCTTCGTCCAGCGCGTCTGGACCGAGTTCGACGGCTTCGACCCAGCGGCCCCCGCCAATCCCGACGTGGACGCCAGCCTGATCCGCGAGACGCACAAGACCATCAAGGCCGTCAGCGAGGGCGTCGAGGGCTTCCGCTTCAACTCGGCCATCGCCAAGCTCTACGCCTTCCTGGCGACGCTGCGTCAGCACGACAAGGCGGGCGGCGAGGCCAGAAAAACGGCCCTGTCCACCATGGCTCGTCTGATCGCCCCGTTCACGCCCCACCTGGCCGAGGAAGCCTGGGCCCGGTTGGGCGAAGAGGGCATGGTTCTGGACGCCCCCTGGCCGGTGTTCGACGCCGCCCTGGCCGCCGACGACGAAGTGACCCTGCCCGTCCAGATCGGCGGCAAGCGCCGCGGCGAGGTCGTCCTGCCGCGCGGTTCGGACAATGCGACGGTCGAGGCCGCCGCTCTCGCCAATCCGACGGTTCAGGCCTACCTTGCCGCCAACAACCTCAGCGTCCGCAAGGTGATCGTGGTGCCCGACCGTATCGTCAATCTGGTGGCCGGCTGATGCGTCGCGCCCTCGCCCTGATCGCCGTGGCGGGCGCTGCCCTGCTGTCAGGCTGCGGCTTCACGCCGATGTACGGCGAGATGGGCCCAGGCGGGGGAATTGGCGCGGGCCTGTCGCGCATCGCCGTGACCACCCCCGACAACCGCCTGGGATACCGACTGCGCGAGCAGCTGGAGGACGCCTTCGGCCGCGACGGCTCGGCCCAGCCCCTCTATCGCCTGACGACCGAGGTCCAGCAGGAACGTCGCCCCCTGGGCCGGCGCATCGACGACACCGCCAGCCGCTATGAGCTGACGGTCAAGGCCGACTGGACCCTGACCCCGGTCAGCGGCGGCGCACCGATCAAGGGCACGCAGACCACGACCACCACCTATGCCGCCGCCGACCAGCCCTACGCCGCCATCGCCGCCCAGCAGGACGGGGAGGACCGGGCCGCCGCCGATCTGGCGCGTCTGATCCGTCTGGACATGATGCGCGCCCTGGCGGGCCAGTGAGGCCTGTTCTGAAGGGCCTGGCCAAGGGAGTGGCCGCGTGATCCTGGCCAAGCGGCCCGAGGTCGATCGCTTCCTGAAGGCACCGGACAGCCACATCCGCGCCGCCGTCATCCATGGCAAGGACCGCTCGGGCGTGTCCGAACGCGCCCTGACCCTGTGCAAGGCCATCACACCCGATCTGAACGACCCGTTCAACGTCACCTTCCTGACCGAAGCCGACATCGACGGCGACGCGGTCAAGCTGGAAGAGGCCCTGACCGCCCTGTCCATGATCGGCGGGCGGCGTCTGGTGCGCATCCGCCTGTCCGACGGCAAGGCCGGCGTGGACAAGGCCATCGCCGCCGCCCTGACGGTCCATGCCGAGGGCGGCTACAACCCCGACGCCATGCTGGTGATCGAGGCCGGGGCCCTGGGTCGCGAGTCCGCCCTGAGGAAGGCCGCCGAAAAGTCCCCCGGCGCCGTCGGCATCGCCTGCTACGAAGACGAGGTCGGCGACGTCGCCCGCATGACGCGCGAGGCCCTGGGCGCCGACAAGGTGGGCCTGACCGCCGACGCCCTGGAGCGCTTCGTCGGCCGCCTGCCGCGCGAACGCGGCCTGATGCGTCAGGAGATCGAGCGGCTCGTGCTCTATATCGGCCCCGGTTCCGGCCGGACCATCGACACCCCCGAGCTGGAAGAGCATCTGGGCGTCGAGCCCGACGCCTCCCTGTCCGACGCCGCGCTGCAGGCCTTCGGCGGCCGCCCCGGCCCGGCGCAATCCGGCCTGCGCCGCGCCCTGGCCGAGGGCGAAAGCGCCGTCATGGCCGTGCGCATGGCGGCCATCCATCTGGGCAAGCTGCGCCGCATCAATGTGCTGCAGGCTTCCGGCGCAGGCCCCAAGGAGGCCGCCAAGGCCGCCGGGGTCTTCTGGAAACAGGAGGCCGAGATCCTGCGTCAGGTCCGCGCCTGGCGGCTGGAACTGCTCGACGAGGTGCAGGACAGCGTCAACACGGCCGACGTCGCCACCAAGACCACGGGAATGCCCGAGGCCCTGATCGCAGAGCGCCTGTTGCTGGAAATCGCCGCCCGCGCCAAGCGGATCGGGCTCTGAATCAGGGGCCTATCGCGCTTCCGTGCTGCTTAGGGTCTCCTATCAGCCCCGCTTCGACGCCTTGCGGAAGGCGGGTTTGTTCGCCGCCGCGGCCTGATGCTGCATCGCCCTCTCAGCCCCGCGCGCACCGCCCTTGGTTCCGGCCGGGCCGGGCTGCGAACCCGCCTTCTTGGCCGCAAGGGCGCGTTTCAGGGCTTCGGTGGCGCTGATCTTGTCGGTCGGTTCAGTCATGGCCGCAGCCTAGCACGACCTGACCGAAAAGGCCCGTCAGCCGCGCATCAGGCGCCGGCACAGGTCGTCGAGCTGTTCGAGCGTGCCGTATTTGATCGTCAGTTCGCCCTTGCCGCCCTTGTCGCTCAGCTGAACCTTCAGCCCCAGGGCGTCGGCCAGATCCTGCTCCAGGGCGGCGACGTCGGCGGCGCCCTCGCCGCTCAGGACCGGCTTGGCTTTCGAGGGCTTGGGACCCTCGGCGGCACGGCGGGCCAGGGCCTCGGTCTGACGCACGTTCAGGCCCTTGGCCAGGACCTGTTCGGCCAGGGCTTCGGGATTGGGAGCCGTGATCAGGGCGCGGGCGTGACCGGCGGAGAGCCGGTTCTCCATGACGTGATCCAGAACGCTGTCAGGCAGTTGCAGCAGGCGAATGGTATTGGCCACATGGCTGCGGCTCTTGCCGACCACCCCGGCCAGGGCGTCCTGGGTGCGGCCGAAGCGCGACATCAGAGAGCCGTAGGCCAGGGCTTCTTCGACCGGGTTCAGATCGGCGCGCTGGACGTTCTCGATGATGGCGACCTCCATCACCTCCACATCGTCCATGGCCCGTTCGATGATCGGCACGGCTTTGAGGCGGGCCGCCTGAGCCGCGCGCCAGCGCCGCTCCCCGGCGATGATCTGCCACATGCCGTCCTCGCCCGGCTGGGGGCGCACCAGGATGGGTTGCAGCACCCCCTTGTCGCGGATTGATGCGGTCAGTTCTTCCAGGTTCTCGGCGCTGAACTGCTTGCGCGGCTGGTCCGGGTTGGGCTTGAGGCTCTCGATCGGCACGGCGCGCACGCCCGTCGGCTGAACGCCGCCGTCCACCGGCGCGCTCTCGGCGACGTTTTCTCCCAGAAGGGCCGAAAGGCCGCGACCCAGACCACGTTGACGTTCGGACAAGATGCTGATTCCGTTCTACTTAATCGATAAAGCCGCCGATCAGGCGGCGAGCGCCTGACGACGCTGGCGCTCACGCGCGACAAGCTCGCGAGCCAGCTTCAGATAGGCCTGGCTGCCGGTGCATTTCAGATCATAGATCAGCACCGGCTTGCCAAAGGACGGCGCCTCGGACACCCGCACGTTGCGGGGAATGACGCTGTCATAGACCTTGTCGCCGAAGTGGGCGCGCACGTCGGCCGCGACCTGGCCCGACAGGGCGTTGCGGCGGTCGTACATGGTCAGGACCAGGCCCTGGATCTCCAGCGCCGGATTGAGGCTCTGCTTGACCATGTCGATGGTCCGCATCAGCTGGGTCAGGCCCTCCAGGGCGAAGAACTCGCATTGCAGCGGCACCAGCACCGCATCGGCGGCGGCCATGGCGTTCAGCGTCAGCAGGTTCAGCGACGGCGGGCAGTCGATCAGGACATAGTCATACCGGGAATGACCGTTCCCGCCCTGGGCCGCCAGGGCGTCGCGCAGACGATAGGAACGGCGATCGGCCTGGCTCAGCTCGATCTCGACGCCCGACATGTCGGCGTCGGCGGGAACGATGAACAGGCCCGGAACCGAGGTCTCCACCGCCGACAGGTCTATGGGGCGCCCGTCGACGATGACGTCATAGATGGTCGCTCGGCGTGTTTCACGTGGAACACCCAGGCCCGTCGAGGCGTTGCCCTGCGGGTCCATATCGACGATCAGCACCTTCTCGCCGATGGCGGCCAGAGCGGTGCCCAGATTGATGGCGGTCGTGGTCTTGCCCACCCCGCCCTTCTGGTTGGACACAGCCAGGACTCGGGTCTGTTTCTCGCGATCAGCGGACACGGCGAAGGCTCCGGACAGAAACGATACGGCCGCGCGGGTCGCTGCGCGAGACGGAGAGGTCGCTCTTAAACTGCCAGACCTTGGCCGCCTCTTTCAACTCGGCTTCGGCCTTCTCCCCCTTCAGGAACAGACCTTGTGCACCGTGCTGGAAGTAAGGCTGTGCATAAGCCAGCAGTTTCTCCATCGGCGCCACGGCGCGGGCGGTGACGATGTCGACCTCCACCTCCTGTTCTTCGGCCCGGCCGTTGATCACGGTGGCCGGCAGGTCGAGCGCATCCACCACCTGTTGCAGGAAGCGGCAACGCTTGCCCAGGCTGTCGATCAGCCAGACATGGGCCTCGGACCGATCCTTCAGAAGGATGGCCAGAACCACGCCGGGGAAACCGGCGCCGGCGCCCAGATCGGCCCAGGTCAGGGCCTCGGGCGCCAGGGCCAGAAGCTGAGCGCTGTCCCAGGCGTGGCGGTTCCAGAAGTCGGGAATGGAGTCCGGGCCGACCAGGTTCATCATCTCATTGGCCTCGGTCAGCATGCCGAGGAAGGCGGTCAGATCAGCGATCTGGGTTTCACTGGCGCCGGTATGGGCGCGGAAGGCGGCGACGGGGTCCAGGCTCACGCGACAATGGTCTCGACATCTGCGGCGAGCGAACTCGCCTTCTTCACATGGGCCAACAGGGCCGTCAGGGCGCCGGGGGTCATGCCCTCGATGCGTCCGGCCTGGCCCAGGGTCAGGGGACGGATCATGGCCAGCTTTTCTCGGACCTCGTTCGACAAGCCGCCGATGGCGGCATAGTCGAGGTCGGCCGGCAGGCTTAGCCCCTCCTCCCGACGCAGGGCTTCGGCCTCCGACGCCTGACGATCGAGGTAGCCGGCGTAGACGGCGTCGATCTCGACCTGCTCGCGCACGGCGGGCGACCAGTCGGCGATCTCGGGCCGGACGGCGACGAACTGATCCAGGGTCACATTGGGGAAGGACAGAAGGTCGCGGATCGAGCGGCGCTGGCCGTCGGCGTTGACGGTGATGCCGAGGGCGCCGGCCTCCTTGGGCGTGAACTGGGTTTCACGTGAAACACGGTTCGCCCGGTCCAACTGCGCGGCCTTATCCAGCCATACTTTCGCGCGTTCAGATCCCACAACGCCCGCGGCGACGCCCAGCTCCGTCAGGCGCACATCGGCGTTGTCGGCGCGTAGGGTCAGGCGATACTCGGCCCGGCTGGTGAACATGCGATAGGGCTCGGTGACCCCGCGCGTCACCAGGTCGTCGATCATCACGCCGATATAGGCCTGGTCACGGCCCAGGATGATCGGGTCCGAACCGCCGGCGGCGCGGGCGGCGTTCAGGCCGGCGATCAGGCCTTGCGCCCCCGCCTCCTCGTAACCCGTCGTCCCGTTGATCTGTCCCGCCAGATAGAGGCCGGGGCGCTTCTTGACCTCCAGCGCCGGGGTCAGTTCGCGCGGATCGACATAGTCGTACTCGATGGCGTAGCCGAAGCGGAAGACCTCGACGGCTTCCAGACCGGGCATGGTCTTGAGGAACGCAAGTTGGGTGGCGTCAGACACCGAGGTCGAGATGCCGTTGGGATAGACGGTCGGATCATCCAGACCCTCCGGCTCCAGGAAGACCTGATGGCTGGTCTTGTCGGCGAAGCGGACCACCTTGTCCTCGATCGAGGGGCAGTAGCGCGGCCCGCGACCCGACAGCCTGCCGCCATAGACGGCGCTCTCGCCCAGGTTCTCGGCGATGATGCGGTGGGTCTCTTCGGTCGTATGGGTGATGCCGCAGGCGATCTGCGGCACCTCGATCTTGGCGGTCAGGAAGCTGAAGGGCACGGGCTCGTCGTCCGCCGCCTGCATCTCCAGCCGATCCCAAGCGATGGTCCGACCGTCCAGGCGCGCGGGCGTGCCGGTCTTCAGCCGTCCCATCATCAGGCCCGAACCATAGAGGTCGGCGGCCAGACCGGTCGACGGGGCCTCGCCGAAGCGACCCGCCGGGATGCGCAGATCGCCGCGATGGACGACGCCGTTGAGGAAGGTGCCGGTCGTCAGCACCACGGCCCCGGCGCGCAGCTCGGTCCCCTCGCCAGTCGTCACGCCAACGACGCGGTCGCCGTTCAGGATCAGAGCCTCGGCCGTGCCGGCCATCAGGGTGAGGTTCGGCGTCTGGGCCAGTTCGGCCTGCATCGCTTCGCGATAGAGGCGGCGGTCGATCTGGCTGCGCGGGCCGCGCACGGCGGCGCCCTTGGAACGGTTCAGAAGACGGAACTGGATGCCGGAGACGTCGGCCAGCCGACCCATGACGCCGTCCAGGGCGTCGATCTCACGCACCAGATGGCCCTTGCCCAGGCCGCCGATGGCCGGGTTGCAGCTCATCTCGCCGATGGTTTCCAGCTTCTGGGTCAGCAGCAGGGTGCGAGCGCCGGCGCGCGCCGAGGCCGCCGCGGCTTCGCAGCCGGCATGACCGCCGCCGATGACGATGACGTCGAAGGTGTTCGAGGGGGAGGAACGCATGGCCGAGCACATAGTCCATTCCGCCTGAAATCGCCACTGGGACGACGCCGATGTTTCACGTGAAACACCGCCGATTGGCGACTATTTGCCGATGCAGAAACTCGAGAAGACCTCGCCCAGGATGTCCTCGACGCCGATGGCGCCGGTGACGCGGGCCAGGGCGTCAGCCGCGCGGCGCAGGTCGTCGCCGGCCATTTCCGGGGCCAGGTCGAGCGCGCGGCGCCCGGCCTCGACCGCGGCCAGGGCCTCGACCAGACGGCGGCGATGACGTTCGCGCGTGACGGCAGGGAAGTCGGCGCCCGACAGGTCGCGAGCCAGGCGGGCGGCGATCCAGTCGTGCAGTTCGGACAGCCCCTGCCCGCTCGCGGTGCTGAGGCTCAGGGCTTCGATCCCATCCGCCGCCACGACGGCGCCGAGGTCGGCCTTGTTCAGAATCTGCAGATCGTCGGCCAGGGCGAAGGCCGATGCGGGATCATCTCCCTGCCCCACGCCCGGCGCCCGGACCCAGAGCCGCAGGTCCGCCTGCTCTGCCCGAAGACGGGCGCGGCGAATGCCCTCGGCCTCGACCAGGTCGTCGCTGTCGCGAAGACCGGCGGTGTCGGACAAGGTGACGGCATAGCCGCCGATCATCAGTTCGGCGTCCAGAACGTCGCGGGTCGTGCCGGCGATGGGGGTAACGATGGCTGCCTCACGCGCCGTCAGGGCGTTGAACAGCGATGACTTACCGGCGTTGGTCTCACCGATCAGGACGATGCGATAGCCCTCACGCACCCGACGACCACGGTCGGAATCGGCCAGAGCGCTGCGCAGGTCGGCGGCCAGAGCGTCCAGCACCGGCCCGGCGGTCCGGGCCAGATTATCGGGGACTTCCTCGTCCGGGAAGTCGATCTCGGCCTCGACCAGAGACAGGGCCTTCAACAGGTCGCGACGGAAACCGACGTAGGCAGCGGAAAGGGCGCCGTCCAGCTGGCCCAGGGCCTGGGTCTTCTGGGCCTCGGTCTCGGCGTCGATCAGGTCGGCCACGGCCTCGGCCTGAGCCAGGTCCATGCGGCCGTTCTGGAAGGCGCGGCGGGTGAACTCGCCCGGTTCGGCGGGACGGACATCAAGGGCGATCAGGGCGCGGCTGGCGGCCTCGATCACGGCCCGACCGCCGTGCAGATGCAACTCGGCGCTATCTTCGCCAGTGTAGGAATTGGGACCGGGGAAGCGCAGGACCAGGGCCTGATCCACCATTTCACCGTCGTGACGCAGGGTGCGCAGAGCCGCCAGACGCGCGGTCAGCCTCCCTGCCCCCAGAGCGGACAGGGCGTCGTCGACGCCCGGCCCGGACAGACGGATGATGGCGATGGCGCCCCGACCGGGCGGCGTGGCGAGGGCGAAGATGGTGTCGGTCATATCTGTTCTCCTCCCCATGAAATGGGGAGGTGGATCGGCGCTGAAGGCGGCGAGACGGAGGGGCTGAGGCGGTGGAAAAATCCCTCCACCGCTTCGCGGTCCCCCTCCCCATTCCATGGGGAGGAAAAGAGGATCACGGCTTGGGCGCGCCCGTGACGGCGGCTTCCATCAGGCGACGGAACTGATCCTGCGCCTGAACGCCGAAGCTGGTCCAGGTCTTCATCAGTTCATCGGGCTGCATGGCCGCCATGTTGGCGTCCATCCGCTTCTGCATCTCGGCGACCAGGTGGTCGTTGAGCGGCGTCACGTCCGGCAGGCCGAGGAAGGCGCGGGCCTCGGCCGGGGTGCAGTCGATCTCGATGTTCAGCTTCATCACATCCTCGCGTGTTTCACGTGAAACATGACGGCGCCCCTCAAGCAGCCGCCCGCCGCGCGGGCGGCGCTAGGGCCAGAATTATGTATTCATGGACTGGAAGAAGTCGCCGTTGTTCTTGGACTGGCGCAGCTTGTCGAGCAGGAACTCGATCGCGTCCTGCGGGCCCATCGGGTTGAGGATGCGGCGCAGGACATAGGTCTTGGCCAGCTGGTCCTTCGGCGTGATGAGGTCTTCCTTGCGGGTGCCGGACTTGAGCACGTCGATGGCCGGGAAGATGCGCTTGTCGGCGACCTTGCGGTCCAGCACGATTTCCGAGTTACCCGTGCCCTTGAACTCTTCGAAGATGACCTCGTCCATGCGGCTGCCGGTATCGATCAGGGCCGTGGCGATGATGGTCAGCGAGCCGCCCTGCTCCACATTGCGCGCGGCGCCGAAGAAACGCTTGGGACGCTGCAGGGCGTTGGCGTCGACGCCGCCGGTCAGGACCTTGCCAGACGACGGGACGGTGGCGTTGTAGGCGCGGCCCAGGCGGGTGATGGAGTCCAGCAGGATCACCACATCCTTCTTGTGCTCGACCAGACGCTTGGCCTTTTCAATCACCATTTCGGCGACGGCGACGTGGCGGGTGGCCGGCTCGTCGAAGGTGGAGGCGACGACCTCGCCCTTCACCGTGCGCTGCATGTCGGTGACTTCTTCGGGGCGTTCGTCGATCAGCAGGACGATCAGGAAGACTTCCGGGTGGTTCTTCTCGATCGACTTGGCGATGTTCTGCAGCATGACCGTCTTACCCACGCGCGGCGGGGCGACGATCAGGCAGCGTTGGCCCTTGCCGAGCGGGGCGACGATGTCGATGACCCGGCCTGAACGGTCCTTCAGCGTCGGGTCCTGGATTTCCATGTGCAGGCGCTCTTCGGGATAGAGCGGCGTCAGGTTGTCGAACAGGACCTTGGTCTTGACCATCTCCGGATCTTCGAAGTTGATCGTGTCGACCTTCAGCAGGGCGAAGTAACGCTCACCCTCGCGCGGACCGCGCACGGCGCCGTGCACCGTGTCGCCCGAACGCAGGCCGAAGCGGCGGATCTGCGACGGCGAGACATAGACGTCGTCCGGACCCGGCAGATAGTTGGCGTCCGGGCTGCGCAGGAAGCCGAAGCCGTCCGGCAGGATCTCCAGCACGCCCGAGGCGATGATCTCGACCTCTTCGTCGGCCAGGGTCTTCAGGATGGCGAACAGCAGGTCCTGCTTGCGCAGGTTGCCCGCGTTCTCGATGTCCAGGCCCTCGGCGAAGGCGACCAGGTCTTCCGGCGTCTTCTCGTTCAGTTCCTGCAGGGTGATGCGGCCGTTGGGAACGATCGGCTCGCCGTCCTCGTCCTCGTCGTCGGCCGTGGTGTCGACGCCGGTGTCGTCGTTTACGATTTCAGCGGCGACTTCGATCTCGACTTCCGGTTCCGGCGCGGGCTCAGCGGCCGCCTTCGATCCTCCCAGGGTCAGCGTCTTGCGCGGGCGTTCCGCAACAGTTTCAACGACTTCCGGGGCCTGGTCGTTGTTCTCGCGGGTATCGGTCATGGCGTGCTCGCTCACGCGCTCGGACGCGAAGGGCGTCGAGGGCGGTTCGTCTGTCGATGTCGCGGCCTTGCGGCCAGAGGGAGAGCGACGGGCTCCCGCAGGATCGATCCAGCAGGCGTCGCGAAAAGAGAGGGACCGCCCTGCAGCCTAGGCCGAACGGTTCATCGCCAGCGGAACCACGAAACCCCAGCCCCCGTCAAGCAATGCGGTATCAGATAAGGCGCGCGCTCAAATAGCGAACGACCGCGTCGCGAGCCTTAGCGCCCTAAAACGTCCATTCCAGGGTGACCGACAACACCATGACGATGGCCAGCAGGAAGGGGATTTCGTTGGTCATGCGCCAGAAGCGGCCCGAATATTTCGACGTCCCGGCGGCGATCTTCTTCCTCTGCCCGGCCAGGAAGCCGTGCCAGGCGGCCAGCAGGAAGACGCCGGTCAGCTTGGTCGCCATCCAGGGCTGATGGACGAAGGACCAGTCGGCGCCCTCGCCGCTGCGCAGCCACAGAAGCCAGCCGCCGAAGACGAAGGCCAGGATCATGGCCGGATTGATGATGATGCGCAGCAGGCGCGTCTGCCACAGGCGCAGCAGGGCCTGCATCTCGCCGCGCAGGGGCTCGGGCTTGGCGTTCTGCTCGGCGTCATAGGCGAACAGGCGCGGCAGGAAGAGCATCCCGGCCATCCAGGCGATCACCGCCAGGATGTGAAGCCCGCGAGCCAGATTGTAATAGTCCATGAGGCTCCCCCTCGACCGGTCAGGCCGCCTTTGAACAACCGCCGGGACAGGCGTTCAAGTGGGCGCATGGTCCCCCCCTGGACGCGCCCTGCGGCGCTGTGCCCGAGGTTTCCAGCGCCGCCTCGACGGCCTGGGCCAGAGCGGCGATGAAGGCCGGCTCCACCCCCACAGCGGGCGCCCGCAGATAGGGGGCGCAACCGACCTGTTCAGCCAGTTCGGCGTATTCGTGATCCAGTTCGACCAGGGTCTCGATATGTTCGGAGACGAAGGCGATCGGCACGACCACCGCGCCGACCCCATCCCGGCCCGCCTGCTCGACGGCTTCGGGCGTCGACGGCCCCAGCCATTTCAGCGGCCCGACCCGGCTCTGATAGCAGACGGACCAGTCGGTCAGCCCCATGCGGGCGACGACGGCGGCGACCGTGGCCTCGACCTGGGCCTGATAGGGATCGCCGGCCGCGACCAGCTTTTCCGGAATGCCGTGGGCCGAGAACAGCACCCGCACCGGCCGGCCCTCGGCCTTGTCCATGGTCTCGCGGATCAGGCGGACCTGGGCCTCGATCAGACCCTCGGCGTCGGGATAGCAGCAGACGGCGTGAAGCTCGCCCGGCCCCTTGTAGGCCTCGCGCCAGGCCTTCAGCGACGAGGCCGTCGTGGTGGTCGAGAACTGCGGATAGAGGGGCAACAGCACGACATGGTCGGGCTGGAACTCGGCCACGGCCTTTGCGGTGTCCTCGGTCATCGGATGCCAGTAGCGCATGGCGATGAAGACCTCGGTCTCGTCGCCCGGCGCCGCATCGGCCAGGGCTTCGGACAGGGCCTCCGCCTGCTTCAGCGTTTCGGGCAGCAAAGGCGAGCCCCCGCCCATCCGCGCATAATTGGCCTGGGCCGACTTCTCGCGACGCGACGAGATCAGCCGCGCCAGGGGCGTGCGGACGATCCCCGGCAAGCCGATGATGGCCGGGTCGTTGAACAGGTTGAACAGGAAGGGTTTGACCGCCTCCGGCCCATCCGGTCCGCCGAGATTGGTCAGCACGACGGCCACGCGCCGGTTCGGGCGACGGGTCTCGGCGGTCTGGCTCATTGGGCGCCGATCCGACGCAGGACCTGTTCGACGTGGGCGATCGGCACGTCCGGCAGGATGCCGTGGCCCAGGTTGAAGATCCACGGCCCCTGGCCCCAGGCCTCGAGCAGTTGATCGACGCGGCGGTCCAGCGCATCGCCGCCCGCGCGCAGCAAGAGGGGATCGAGCGCGCCCTGGATCGGCTTGATGGCCTGAACCCGTTTGCCGACTTCCAGAGGACAGGCGGTGTCCAGCGCCACGGCCTGGACGTCGCACTCGCTCGCATAGCGCTCTGCAAGCGCCGCAGAGCCTCTTGGGAAGCCGATGAGCGGCACGGTGACCCCCAGGGACCGGGCGCGGGCCACAAGCGCCTGGTGAGGCTTCAGAACGAGAGTTTCGAACAGATCGTCGGGCAGACCCTCGGCCCAGCTCTCGAAGATCTTCAGCACCTGGGCGCCGGCGTCCTGCTGCATCTTCAGATAATGGGCGGTGGACTCGACCAGGACGTCGAGAAGGGCCGCGACCTTTTCCGGTTCCGCATAGGCGTAGGTCCGGGCCGCGGCGCGTTCGCCCTTCATGATGGTGCGGGCTTCGCCGTCCAGCATATAGGTGGCCACGGTCCAGGGCGCCCCGGCAAAGCCGATCAGGGCGCGTTCCGGCTCCAGTTCCGCGCGCACCAGGCTCAGGGTCTGGCCCACCGCCTTCAGGGCCTCCCCCGCCCCGGAGGCCAGCTCCCGCATCGACTCCACCGAAGGCAGGGCGCCGAGGCGCGGACCTTCGCCGGCTTCGAACCAGACCTTCTGTTCCAGGGCGCCGGGGATCAGCAGAATGTCGGCAAAGACGATGGCGGCGTCGAAGCCGAACCGGCGCATGGGTTGAAGCGTGGCTTCCGCCGCCATCTCCGGGTTCATGCAGAAGGCGATGAAGTCCGGGGCCTTGGCCCTCAGCTCGCGGTATTCCGGCAGGTAGCGCCCCGCCTGACGCATGAACCACACGGGCGGACGGGTCGTGGCCTGGCCCTGGAGAGCCTGGATCAGAAGAGGAGTGCTCATGTCTTGGGCTTTAGGATGCACACTCCCAAGCCTCAATCCCTATTCAAGAATAAGAATTGATAGAAATTGGAGGATGGAAGCAGGGCGCTGAACTGCGGGGATAGAATCCGACCTTCCCGTCGATCGACAGGTTTCTCCCCGATTTCGGATGAACGAATCCGAGGCTCGCGGCCATGGTGTGTTGATTGCGGGGATAACCGGCTCTGAGGCCGCTGTAGCGGGAGTCCGATCTGGGCGCCGTTGTGGGAAAGGCGCCGGGCGCCAAATTTGGACAAGGCGCCTTATCCCCTGGTGAGGATAGAAATTCGGCGCCTGTATGAACGACTCCAGGCGCCGTTCGGCCATCGGCGCCCGCGATCCCCGCTCGCGACCGGCGTCGGAGCTTGCTAGAGGATTCGGCGCCCAATCGGCGCCCCGGCGGCGCCCAGGCGATATCGAACGGCGCCCAGGCTTTTGCACAGGTCTTCGGGGACAGGGTTTGAGGTTGTTCGGGCGCAAAGGATGAGGAGACGATCAGAGCCATGAGCCCCGCCCGCCCGTCGTCGCGTCTCGCCACCTATTTTCATGTCCACCTGGTCTCGGATTCGACCGGTGAGACCCTGAACGCCATGGCCAAGGCCGTGATCGCCCGTTTCGACGGCGTCATTCCCATCGAGCACATCTACGCCCTGGTCCGTTCGTCCAAGCAGATGGAGCGGGTTCTGGAAGAGGTGGCCGGGGCGCCCGGCGTGGTCCTGCACACCCTGGTCGACCGCGAACTGCGCGAACAGTTGGAGGAAGGCTGCCGTCGGCTGCAGACGCCGCAGATCGGCGCCCTGGACCCCCTGGTCGGGGCGCTGTCGGGCTATCTGGGGACCAATATCTCGACGCGTGTCGGGGCCCAGCACGCCCTGGACCACGGCTATTTCAACCGCATCGGCGCCCTGGACTTCGCCATCGCCCACGACGACGGCCAGGGGACGCTGGAGCAGCTGGAGCACGCCGATGTGGTCCTGTGCGGGGTCAGCCGGACGTCCAAGACCCCGACCTGCATCTATCTGGCCAACCGCGGCATTCGCGCCGCCAACGTGCCTCTGGTGCCGGGTCAGGAAGACGGCGAACGGCTGACCAGGCTCAAGAACCCCCTGGTTGTGGGTCTGACCGTCTCGCCCGACCGTCTGGTGCAGATCCGCCGCAACCGGCTGGAGGGGCTGAACGCGGCGCGGGCTTCGGACTATGTCGATCATGACGCGGTGCGCGACGAGACGGTCAAGGCGCGGCGCGCCTTCGAACGACGCGGCTGGCCCACCGTCGACGTGACCCGTCGTTCGGTCGAAGAGACGGCGGCCGCCATCATCAACCTGCTGAGCGAGCGGCGCGGCCGTCGCCAGGACACCCCCGGAGCCCCCACGTGACGACCACCGACGGTGAACGCCTGATCCTGGCCTCGAAAAGCGCAGCGCGGCGCGCCGTTCTGACCGATGCGGGCGTGCCCTTCACGGTCCAGGTCGCCGACGTGGACGAGGACGCGCTGAAGACGCCGGGCGTCGATCCGGTCGCCCTGGCGGTTGAGCTGGCCCGGTCCAAGGCCCTGGCCGTGTCGCGCCACGACGCCGACGCCTGGGTCCTGGGCGCGGACCAGACCCTGGCCTTCGACGGCGGCCTGGTCTCCAAGGCGCCGACGCTGACGGCGGCGCGCGAGCGCCTGATCGCCATGCGCGGGCGTTCGCATCAGTTGCATTCGGGCGCCGCCCTGGCCCGCAACGGCCAGGTCGTCTGGTCCGGCGTGGATACGGTCGAGATGAGGATGCGCGACTTCTCCGACGCCTTCCTCGACGCCTATCTGGCCGCCGAGGGCGAGGCCTTGCTGGCCTGTGTCGGCTCCTATCGGCTGGAAGGCCTCGGTTCGCAGCTGTTCGAGGCGGTCGAGGGCGACTACTTCACCGTCCTGGGCCTGCCCCTGTGGCCGGTCCTGGCTGAACTGCGCCGGGCGGGAGTGATCGTCTCGTGAACCCCTCCCCTATTCAGAAGAACCGCATCACCGGCGCCGCCCTGCTGGCGGGCATCGCCGGCCAACCCGTGACCCATTCGCTCAGTCCGGTGATCCACAACGCCTGGCTGGAGGCGGGAAACATCGACGGCGCCTATATGCCCTTCGCGCCCAAGGACGCCGCCGGGTTCGACGCCCTGGTCGCCGCCGGTCGCGCCGGTCTGGTCCAGGGGCTGAACGTCACCGCCCCCTTCAAGGAACAGGCCTTCGCCCTGGCGGATGAAGCCAGCGAGGCGGCCCAGGCGACCGGCTCGGCCAATATCCTGGTGTTTGAAGGCGGCCGCGTCCTGGCCGACAGCTCCGACGGGGTGGGCGTCCTCTACGCCCTGGCCGAGCAGGCGCCGGACCTGAACCTGAAAGGCGCCGTCGTGGTCATGCTGGGCGCTGGCGGTGCGGCGCGCGCCGGCGCGGGGGCCCTGATCGAGGCCGGGGCGAGCATCTGCATCCTCAACCGGTCGCGCGACCGGGCCGACGCCCTGGCCGCCGATCTCGGTCCCTCGGTCAGCCTGGCCGACGAGACGGCCCTGGCTGAGGCCGATCTGGTCATCAACGCCCTGAGCGTCCAGCCGAGCATCGACCTGTCGGTGCTGAAGTCCGACGCCGTGGTCATGGACATGACCTACAAGCCCGTGGTCACCCCCTTCCTGGCGGCGGCGCGGGCGCGCGACCTGACCACGGTGGATGGTCTGGCCATGCTGATCGGTCAGGCGACGCCCTCCTTCACCGCCCTGTTCCGGCGCCCGCCGCCGTCGCTGGATCTGCGCGCCCTGCTGCTGGCCCATCTGGGAGAGGCCCAAGTGGGGAAGACAAGGTGATCCTCCTCGGCCTGACCGGCTCGATCGGCATGGGCAAGTCGACCACGGGGCGGATGTTCGCCGACGAAGGCGCCCTGGTCTGGGACGCCGACGCCGCCGTGCATCGCCTCTATGCGCGGGGCGGGGCGGCGGTCGAGCCGCTGGGCAGGGCCTTCCCCGGCGTGGTTGCGGACGACGCCGTGGACCGGACCCGCCTGGCCGAGGCCTTGGGTCGTGACGAAGGCGCTTTCAAGCGGCTTGAGGCCATCGTCCATCCTCTCGTGGCGCAGGACCGGGCCGAGGATCTGGCGGCGGCGCGGGCCGAGGGCGTGCGTCTGGCGGTCCTGGACATCCCCCTGCTGTTCGAGACCGGCGGCGACCAGTTCGTGGACGCCGTGGTTGTGGTCACCGCCGACCCCGAGGTTCAGGCGGCGCGCGTCCTGGCCCGCCCCGGCATGACCCGCGAGCGTTTCGAAGCCATCCTGTCCCGGCAGACGCCGGACGCCGAGAAACGCCGCCGCGCCGACTTCCTGGTCGACACCGGACGCGGGCTGGACGCGGCCCGCGAGCAGGTGGCCCAAATCGTGGGGACAGTTCTTGATCCCGCGTGGACGCCGCCGCGCCGGGGCTGAGGCCGCCCTTCCGTTGCGATGCGGCTTGCCTCATTAAGGGGCCATGGCCCGCGAAATCGTTCTCGACACTGAAACCACCGGCTTTGACCCCAAGACGGGCGACCGTCTGATCGAGGTCGGCTGCATCGAGATCTATGACCTGCTGCCGACGGGGCGGACCTTTCACCGCCTGGTCAATCCCGAGCGCCTGATCCCGCCGGACGCCATCCGGGTCCACGGCATCACCGACGACCACGTCAAGGACGCGCCGAAATTCCACGAGATCGCGGCCGACCTGATGGAGTTCATCGGCGACGCGCCCCTGATCGCGCACAACGCCAACTTCGACCGCAACTTCATCGACTTCGAATACAGCCGCATCGGTCAGAAGCCGCCGGCCCAGGAGCGCTGGATCGACACGCTTCAGTTGGCGCAGAAGCGGTTTCCAGGCATGCCCAACTCGCTGGACGCCCTGTGCAAGCGCTTCAAGATCTCCCTGGTCGACCGCACCCTGCACGGCGCCCTGATCGACTCCCGCCTGTTGGCCGAGGTCTATCTTGAGCTGCGCGGGGGCAAGGAACGGGCCCTGGATCTGACGAGCGCTCGCAGCCCGCAGGCCCTGGCGGCGGCGGCCAAGGTCAGCCACGGCGCGCGCCCCAATCCCCTGCCCTTCTTCTCTACCGAGGCGGAACAGGCGGCGCATCTGGCCTTTCTGAAGGCGATGCTGAAGGACCACAGCCTGTGGGCCGGTTACGGCGTGACCGTCGAGGCCGAAGCCAAGGACGAGGCGGCGGCCTAGCCTCGCCATTCGCCGAGAAAAAGAGGACGCCCCTTCGGACGCCCCCTCCCAATTTTCCGCTCAAGCAGCGAGCGCGCCGCGCGCCTCGCTATAGCGGTCTCTCTTAGATGATTAAGCCTGACCGGCGTCGGCCGGGCCGCTGGCGATCTGCTGTTGGCGGGCGACATAGATGGCGGCGAAGTCGATCGGGTCGACCATAAAGGGCGGGTAGAAGCCGCCGTCCGAGGTGGCCTGGGCAATGACCTGACGAGCGAAGGGGAAGAGGTAGCGCGGGCACTCGATCAGCAGCATGGGCTCAATGTCCTGGGGCGAGACGCCGCTCAGGGCGAACAGGCCGCCATAGACGAGTTCCACGTGAAACACCGGGGCCTTGTCCTCGCCGGTCGCCTTGACCGACAGCTTCAGGTCCAGCTCGAACAGGCCGTCAGGACGACCGGCGGCGTTCATCTCCACGCCCATGTCGATGGCCGGCTTGCCCTCGATGCGCAGGCTGTCGGGCGCGCGCGGATTTTCGAAGGACAGATCGCGGACGTATTGCGCCAGGATGCGGAAGCCGGGGCCGGCGGGCTGGCCCTGGCCTTCCATCGGCTCGGTCTGGCCGTTGGCGGCGGTGTCGGCGGGGGCGGTGGCGTCGGTCATGAAGGTAAGCCGTCAGTCTGAAATCGTGGGACGCCGGACCGCTCCGGGCCCGGGGTGAAGGGCCCGCGACTACCACGGCGAGGCTATTGGCCGCAACGGCGAGACCGGTGTTCTAAGCCCCCCTCGCCTTGCGCCGGGCGGGAACGCCCCCTAATCCTCAGGACAATAGAGATGCGCGTCCGACGATCCCCCTGGATGCGCCAATCAGGTGAAGCCCGTGCCCGTCCAATTCCAGATCATCATGTTCGCCATCGTCGCCGCGGTGCTGCTGTTCATGCTCTATAATGTTCTGGGCAAGAAGGTCGGACGTCAGCCTCAGGAAGACGCCCGCCTGCCCCAGACGGCGCCCGCCGCCGGCCAGGCGCCGGTCCCTGCTGCGCCGGGCCTGGACGCGGCCACCGCCGCCGCCGTCGCCGGCCTGAAAGCCCGCGATCCCGCCTTTGATCCGGCCCGTTTCCTGGAGGGCGCGCGTCAAGCCTATGAGACCATCGTGCGCGGCTATGCCGCCGGGGACCGCGAGGCCCTGCGCCCGCTGCTGACGCCCTCGGTCATGACCTCGTTCGAGGCCGGCATCGCCGCCCGTGAAGCGCGCGGCGAGCGCGAACAGGCCGAGTTCCTGCACACGCCCCGCGCCGATCTGGAACTGGCCACGGTCAAGGACGACCGCGCCGTCGCCAAGGTCCGCTTCCTGGCCGAGATGCGCAGCACCGTGATCCCCGCCGAGGGCGAGACGACGACGGACGAGCGCCGCACCGCCGAACTGTGGACCTTCGAGCGCGCCCTGGGCGCCGCCGATCCCAACTGGGCCCTGGCCCGCGTCGAGCCGGCCAGCGCCTGATGCGCGTCGCCGCCGAGGCGTCCCGCCTGAAAATGGCGCGAAGGGGTGCAACCAAGCTCGGCGCCCTGTCTCTCATGCTGTTCGCGGCGGCCTGCGCCTCGACCTCGCCGGTCGCGCCGCCGACAGGACCTGGCCCGGCTCCCGGCCCCGGACCGATCACGCCCCAGCCCCCGTTGGAAGGGATGAGTCTGACCGCCCTGCCCGGCTGGGCCGAGGAAGACCACCTGGCCGCCTTCAACGCCTATGTCGCCGGCTGCGTCCGCGCCCGGGGCCGGGCGGCTGAGGCCGTCTGCGCCCGCGCCCGCGACCTGAATGCGCGGCGGTTGTCGCCCAGCGACGCCCGCGCCTTTCTCGAGACCCACTTCGTCGCGACCGAGGCCCGCACGGATGACGGCCGGGCCGGTCTTTTGACGGCCTATTTCGCGCCCGAGTATCCGGCCCGCCGCACGCCGGACGCCGAGTTCGACGCCCCGGTCCTCAACCGCCCGGCCAACCTGTCCGAGGTCGGCGACCGCGCCGCCATCGAGGCCGGTTCGGCCCAGTCGACCGCCCTGGCCTGGATGCGGGCCGAGGACCTCTTCTTCCTGCAGATCCAGGGATCGGGGACCCTGACCTTCCCGGACGGCGCCCGCCTGCGCGCCGCCTACGCCGCCGACAATGGCGCCAAGTTCGTCGGCATCGCCCGTCCCATGGCCGAGCGCGGCCTGTTGCCCGCCAACGGAACCTCGGGCGACGCCATTCGCGGCTGGCTGTCGGCCCATCGCGGGGCCGAGGCGCGCGAAGTCATGGCCCTGAACCCGCGCTACATCTTCTTCACGACCTCGGCTGATGACGGCAAGGAGGCCACCGGCGCAGCCGGCGTCCCCCTGCCCGCCCGCCGCTCGGTGGCCGTGGACCCGTCGCGCTGGACCTATGGCGAGGCCGTCTGGATCGAGGCCGACGGCGGCAACCTGGTCGGCGCCCGCGCCAGCTATCGCGGCCTGGTCATGGCGCTGGACACCGGCTCGGCTATCCGTGGCTCGGTCCGCGCCGACCTCTATATCGGTCGCGGCGACGCGGCGGGTCAGGAGGCAGGGTCCGTGCGGCATCCGCTCAGGATGTGGCGGCTGATCCCGAGGGGATGAGGCGGGAGTCTGCATTCGACCATTGCGGACATACAGTCTGGCCACGAGTATGGGCGCATGGATGCCGCCTTCAAACCAACCTCAACTCAACAGGCGATCCTTCAACGGTTGCGCCTCCCTGAGCACATCGTGCTCAAGCTTCAGCGGCCGAGTTTCGCCCTTGATGCCAAAGACACTGAAGCTGCTCGCGAGGCTCTCACAGAAGAACTGGCGAGAGTGGGCTTCGATTCCGACTACGAACTGACAGCCGAGGGGCGATTGATTGAAAGCCTGATCGACGCGCTTTTCGCCCCCTGAGTCAGCCCATCCGCCCAGAGGCAAGCTGCACATCTTCGATGACGGAGCGTTCTGATGTCTACATTTCCTACGCTGACGACCGACCAAGCATACCAAGCGATGGCAGCCTTTCTGGAGGCCTATTGGATCAGGGGCGGACGAACCGACGACTAGATCGCTATCATTCTAGGCGGCATGGCGGGCGGACAGGGCGAGACCGCAGACCCGGCCATGTGGAGCGACTGGGTTGAAGCTGTCGGTGCCGTCACAGGCTTCCGCCTTCCAGAAGTGTAATCCAACGTCCGCTTTCCACCCATAGCCGTCATTCCGCGGGGAGCAGCGAAGCCGGAATCCAGGCGGTCAGGACTTCTCCGCCCTCGCCATGGGTTTCGGCGTCTGGGCCCCGGATCGTCCCTTCGGGCCGTCCGGGGTGACGGAGGTTGGCGGGCTGGGGGCTGGCCGCCGACCCGCCCCTAACGCCGCTTCAAACTGCCTAGGACGCCGCGCAGCAGTTCGCGGGTGATGGTCGAGCCGGCGGTGCGCAGGACGGATTTGGTCAGGGCCTCCATCGGGGTCTGGCGGGACGAGGCGCGGGGGCGCGGGGCGGCGCGTTCGCGCGCCGGAGCGGGGGCTGAACGGGCGGCCTTTTCAGCGGCCTTGGCCTCGGCGGCGGCGCTGGCGGTTTCCGCCTCGATGCGCTCGGCCTGGGCGCGGCGGGCCTTCAGGACCTCTTCGGCGGACTCGCGGTTGACCGCCGTGTCATAGGTGCCGCGCACCGGGCTGGCGGCCATGACGGCGGCGCGTTCGGCGTCGGTCGCCGGGCCCAGGCGCGAGTCCGGCGGACGGATCTTCGTCTGGGCCACCACGGTCGGGGCGCCCTTGTCGTCCAGGGTCGAGACCAGGGCCTCGCCCACGCCCAGGGCCTGGATGGCCTCGGCCGTATCGAAGGCGGGGTTGGTGCGGAAGCTCTGGGCGGCGGCGCGCAGGCCCTTCTGTTCGGCGGGGGTGTAGGCGCGAAGCGCGTGCTGCACCCGGTTGCCCAGCTGGGCCAGGACGGTGTCGGGAATGTCGGCCGGGTTCTGGGTGACGAAATAGACCCCGACGCCCTTGGAGCGGATCAGGCGCACCACCTGCTCCACCTTCTCCAGCAGACCCTTGGGCGCGTCGTTGAACAAAAGGTGGGCCTCGTCGAAGAAGAAGACCAGGCGCGGCTTCTCCGGGTCGCCGATCTCGGGCAGTTGTTCGAACAGTTCCGACAGCAGCCACAGCAGGAAGGCCGCATACAGGCGCGGGCTGTTCATCAGCCGGGTGGAATCCAGAACATTGACCTGGCCCCGCCCGTCCAGCGAGGTGCGCATCATGTCCTCCAGCCTCAGGGCCGGTTCACCGAAGAAGGCGTCGCCGCCCTGCTGCTCCAGTTGCAGCAGGGCGCGCTGGATGGCGGCGATGGAGGTGGGCGAGACGTTTCCGACTTCGCGGCCGATGGTCTGGGCGTTCTCGCCGACATAGGCCAGCAGGGCGCGCAGATCCTCGAGGTCCAGCAGCAGCAGGCCCTCCTTGTCCGCGACGTGGAAGGCGACCGTCAGCACCCCCTCCTGCACGTCGTTCAGCTCCAGCATCCGGGCCAGCAGAGTCGGGCCGATGTCCGAAACCGTGGCGCGCACCGGGTGGCCCTTCTGGCCATAGAGGTCCCAGAAGACGACGGGGGCCGCCTTGCCGGTCAGGCTGAGGCCCATCTTGCCGGCGCGCTCGCCGAACTTGGCGGTGTCCCCGGCCTGACTGATGCCCGACAGGTCGCCCTTCACGTCGGCGCAGAAGACGGGAACGCCCGCGTCGGAAAAGCCCTGGGCCATGATCTGCAGGGTCACCGTCTTGCCGGTGCCGGTGGCGCCGGCCACCACGCCGTGCCGGTTGGCGCGCTTGAACAGCAGGTTTTCAGCAGCGCCCTCGAAGGACTGGCCGAGGAAGAGGGCGGCGGGATTGTCGGTCATTCGGGGCGGTCTCCTGCGTCTGGCCGCATGGTTATCTGACCGAGCCAAGGCCGCAAGGCGGAACCGTGCGGCTTTACAGCGATTGACGCTGTCCCCGACGCCCACGACAGTCCCGCTCATGAAACTGCCCCTCACGGTTCCGACCTCAGCGGTCGCGCGCAACGCCCTGGTCCTGATCGCCGTCGTGGCGTCCGGGGCGGCGCTCTACTGGCTGCGGGACATCCTGACGCCCCTGGCCATGGCCATCTTCCTGATGATCATGATCGACGGGGTGAAACGCTCGATCGAGCGCAGGACTCCGGTGCCGTCGCGCTTCGCCGGGGCGGCGGCCCTGATTGTGGTGGTGATCGGCTTCCTTCTGTCGATCTGGATCATTGTGGACGGGGCGGCGGGCTTCTTCACCGACGCCTCGGGGGTGTCGGCCAGCATTGGTCCGCGCCTGGATCACATCATCGCCGACGTCAGCGGCCTGGTGGGGGTCAAGGACCCGCCGACCCTGCAGGACCTGATCGCCGGCATCGACCTGCGCGGCTGGCTGACGCAGACGGCGATGCAGGCCCAGGGCGTGGCCTCGGGCGCCTTCTTCGTCATGGTCTATCTGGGCTTCCTGCTGGCCTCGCAGGCGGGCTTCAGGAAGAAGATCGTGGCCATGTTCCCTGACCGCGGCGCCCGCAACGAGGCGCTGGAGGTGTTCAACCGGGTGCGCGGCGGGGTCGAGGGCTATCTGTGGGTCCAGGCCGTGACGGGGGCCATGATCTGCGCCGTCGCCTGGGCCCTGATGCGGGCCGTGGGGCTTCAGAACGCCGAGTTCTGGACCTTCGTCATCTTCATCGTCGGCTTCATTCCGGTGCTGGGGGGCGCCATCGCCGGCTGCGCCCCGCCCCTGTTCGCCCTGGTCCAGTTCGAGAGCTACTGGCCCGCCCTGATCCTGCTGGTCGGGCTTCAGGCCCTGCTCTTCATCGTCGGCAACATGATCCAGCCGCGCATGCAGGGCGACAATCAGAACATCGACCCGGTGGTGGTCCTGCTGGCCCTGGCCCTGTGGGGCAAGATGTGGGGCGTGCCGGGCATGTTCCTGTCGACGCCCCTGGCGGTGATGGCCATGGCCATCCTGGCCGAATTCAAGGGGTCGCGCTGGATCGCGGTCCTGCTGTCGGGCGATGGCGAGCCCTATGCGCCGCGCAAGGCGCCGCCTGAAAAACCCAAGGGGGGTGGCTGGTTCAGGGGTCTCGTGGGGCGCGGCAAGGCGCCGCATGAAAAAGACCCGAAAGAAGGCTGATCCTGCCCTTGATCCGCCATATCTGGCGACTATCTACCCAATCAGACGACGCGGCCCCCTTCCCCCTCCCGGCCGCGAAGTCCAGAGGACCGGCGCTCCCTCCCCCTCCTGCGCCGGACCCCAAGCAGGCCGTCGAGCGTTTCACGCTCGGCGGCCTTGTTCTTTCAGCCCTTCGATTTGTTGAATACGGCGCGTCAGATCGGGGCTGAATTGGGGCGGTTGTTGTCCGGTTTCCGGCTTGAGAGACCAAAATTCGCCCAACTGTGGGCCTCTGGCGCAACATGGTGCGCTGCACACTGAAATTCAGGGTCTTAGCCGCCTCAGTCGGCCTAGCCATCACCGCCTGTAGCGCTAAGGTGGCGCGGTCAAATCCCTGCGGCCTCAGGCCGTGCTGTTCGAGACCACACCATGTCCGCCGCTCCGCGCACAGTTTCCGCCACGCCAGCAACTCTGGAGGCGCTGGAAGCGGCCTATGCGCGGATTGTCGACGGCCCGCCGGGCGCCGCTGAAAAGTCCTTCCTGGCTCAGGCCTTCGACGACTACGCCGCCGATGAGACGCCCGAGCTGGGCGGCGACGACCTGGCCGCCCTGCTGGGCCAGGCCTGGCGTTCGGCCCAGAGCCGCAAGGCGGGCGAAGCCGCACGCGTCACCGTCAGCCCCCTGGCCGGCGCCGACGGCGCCCCGACTGGCTATGACAGCGTCCTGATCCTGCAGGACGACGCCCCCTTCCTGGTCGACAGCGTCCTGGGCGAACTGGCCGAGGCCGGCGTCACCGTGCGCGCCCTCTTCCACCCGATCGTCGAGGTCGAGGCCGGCCGTCGCGACTCCCTGATCATCGTCGTCATCGACCCCCTGCCTCAGGAGCGTCGCGACGCCCTGGGCGAAGGCCTGGCCCAGGCCATGGCCGACGTGCGCGCCGCCGTGACCGATCACGCCGCCATGGTCCAGCTGATGCGCGACGCCGTCGAGCAGTTGGAGGCCGCGCCGCCCGCCGCCGTCGATCCCGCCGTGCTGGAAGAGAACATCGCCTTCCTGCGCTGGGCCAAGAGCGACCACTTCGTCTTCCTGGGCGCCCGTGATTACGCCTATCCCCGCAGCGCCGACGGCGGCTATGCGGCCGAGGCCCCGCTGGAGGTCTCCGACCAGGGCCTGGGCATCCTGAACGATCCCGAGCGCCGCGTTCTGCGCCGCGCCTCGGAACCCGCCGTCCTGACCCCGGCCATGCAGCGTCAGCTGGATGAGAGCGAGCCGGTCACCGTGGCCAAGGCCAACATGCGCTCGCGCGTCCATCGCCGCGCCTACATGGACTATGTCGGCGTCAAGCGGTACGGCGCGGACGGCAAGGCCTCGGGCGAGACCCGTTTCGTCGGCCTGTTCACCGCCGAGGCCTATGACAAGATGGCCAAGGAGGTGCCGCTGATCCGGCGCAAGGTGGCCAATGCGCTGGAGCGCGCCGGCAAGACCCCCGGCAGCCACAACTACAAGCGCCTGAAGAACATCCTCGAGAACTACCCCCGCGACGAGCTGTTCCAGATCAGCGAGGACGAGCTGCTGGATACGGCCCTGGGCATCCTGCACCTCTATGACCGCCCGCGCATCCGCCTGTTCTCGCGCCGCGATCCGTTCGACCGCTTCGTCTCGGTCCTCTGCTTCATCCCGCGCGAACGCTTCGACGCCGGCCTGCGCCAGCGCATCGGCGGCATCCTGGCCAAGGCCTGGGGCGGCCGAGTCTCGGCCTGGTATCCGCAGCTGACGGATCAGCCGCTGACGCGCGTCCACTACATCATCGGCGTCGAGCCGGGCGCCCACCTCAACCCCGATCCCAAGGCCCTGGAGGCCGAGGTGGCCGAGGCCGGCCGCAGCTGGATCGACCGCTTCGAGACGGCGCTGCGCGCCGCCGACGTGGACGAAGTCGCCGTCGGTCCGACCAGCGCCAAATGGGCCGAGGGCTTCGGGGTCTCCTACCGCGACCGCTATGACGCCGCCGAGGCCGTGGCCGACCTGGAGCAGTTCGACCGTCTGAACGACGGCTCGATGGGCGACGGGGTCCACGCCGAGCCGGTGGCCGTCCGCGCCTTCCGCACCGCCGACGAAAGCCCGCTGCAGTTCCGCTTCAAGCTCTATCGTCGCGGCTCGGCCGTGCCGCTGTCGGACGTCCTGCCGATCCTGGCCGACATGGGCCTGAAGACGCTGGAAGAATCGGACCACGTGGTCCGCACGACCGGCGACGCCCCCATCTATATCCACGACTTCCTGCTGGAAGACCCGCGCGGCGAGGCCCTGACCTTCGCCGACATCAAGGCTCCGTTCGAGGCCGCCTTCTCGGCGGTCTGGACCGGTCGCACCGAGAGCGATGGCTTCAACCGTCTGGTGCTGGAGCTGGGCGTGGACTGGCGCGAGGCGGCCCTGATCCGCACCCTGGCCCGCTATCGCCAGCAGACCGGCCTGGACCCGTCGCAGGCGGTTCAGGAAACGGCCCTGCGCGAGTACCCGACCGTGGCCCGCGCCATCCTGTCGCTGTTCAAGGCTAGGTTCGATCCGGCCCATGGCGGCAGCGTCGCCGAACGTGAGGCCCTGGTCGCCGAGCTGAACGACAAGATCATCGCCCTGCTGCAGGACGTGAAGAGCCTGGATCACGACCGGGTGCTGCGCCGCATCGCCCTGCTGATCGGCGCCATCAAGCGCACCAACTTCTATCAGGTCGACGCCGAGGGCGTGGCCAAGCCCCACATCTCGATCAAGATCGCCTCGCGCGAGCTTGAAGACCTGCCCCTGCCCAAGCCCTTCCGCGAGATCTTCGTCTGGGCGCCGCACATCGAGGGCGTTCACCTGCGCTTCGGCCCCGTCGCGCGCGGCGGCCTGCGCTGGTCGGACCGTCGTGACGACTTCCGCACCGAGGTCCTGGGCCTGGTGAAGGCCCAGCAGGTCAAGAACTCGGTCATCGTCCCGGTCGGCTCCAAGGGCGGCTTCTATCCCAAGCAACTGCCGGTCGGCGGCGACCGCGACGCGGTTCAGGCCGAAGCCATCCGCGCCTACAAGACCTTCCTGTCCGGCCTGCTGGATATCACCGACAACATCGTCGGCGAGGGCGCCCCGGTGCGTCCGACGAACGTCGTGGCCTGGGAAGGCGACGATCCCTATCTGGTCGTGGCCGCCGACAAGGGCACGGCGACCTTCTCCGACATCGCCAACGGCGTGAGCCAGTCCTACGGCTTCTGGCTGGACGACGCCTTCGCCTCGGGCGGTTCGGTCGGTTACGACCATAAGGAGATGGGCATCACGGCGCGCGGCGCCTGGGAGGCGGTTAAGCGCCACTTCCGCGAGATGGGCAAGGACATCCAGTCCGAGCCCTTCACCGTGGTCGGCGTGGGCGACATGTCCGGCGACGTCTTCGGCAACGGCATGCTGCTGTCCAAGGCGATCAAGCTGGTCGCCGCCTTTGATCACCGCGACATCTTCATCGACCCGACCCCGGACACGGCCAAGTCGTGGGAAGAACGCAAGCGTCTGTTCGAGACCCCGCGCACCAGCTGGCAGGACTATGACAAGGGCCTGATCTCGCAAGGCGGCGGCGTCTTCTCGCGCTCGGCCAAGACCATCGATCTGACGCCGGAAATCAAGGCGCTGCTGGACATCGAGGCCGACACGGTCGATCCGACGACCCTGATGCAGGCCATCCTCAAGGCCCGCGCCGAGCTGCTCTACTTCGGCGGCATCGGCACCTACATCAAGGGCGGCGGCGAGACCAATGCCCAGGCCGGCGACAAGGCCAATGACGCCATCCGCATCAATGGCGGCGACGTGCGCGCCCTGGTCCTGGGCGAGGGCGCTAACCTGGGCGCCACCCAGCTGGGCCGCATCGAGGCGGCGCGCGCAGGCATGCGCCTGAACACCGACGCCATCGACAACTCGGCCGGCGTGGACTCGTCCGACCATGAGGTGAACATCAAGATCCTCACCGGCGGCGCCATCGCCTCGGGCAACCTCAAGGCCGAGGACCGCAACGCCCTGCTGAAGTCGATGACCGACGAGGTCGGCCTCAAGGTCCTGGTTCACAACTACGACCAGACCCTGGCGGTCAGCCTGCAACAGGCCGAGGGCGCCGAAGCCCTGGACGCCCAGCAGGCCTTCATGCAGCACCTGTCGTCGATCGGTAAGCTGAACCGTGCGGTCGAATACCTGCCCGACGACGTCCGCATCGCCGAGATGAAGCTGCAGGGCGCGGCCCTGACCCGCCCCGAACTGGCGGTGCTGACGGCCTATTCCAAGCTGGAGCTTTTCGACGAGATCGTCGGTTCCTCGGCCCCCGACGACGCCTTCTTCGAGCGCCTTCTGGTCCACTACTTCCCGGCCCCGCTGGCGAAGTTCGAGGACGACATGAAGCGTCACCGCCTGCGTCGCGACATCATCGCCACCGTGCTGTCGAACGAGATCGTCAACATGGCCGGGCCGACCTTCCCCGACCGCCTGCGGGCGGCGGCGGAATGCGACACCGCCGCCATGGTCACGGCCTTCGAGACGGCGCGTCAGGTCTTCCGCCTGGACCAGGCCTGGAAGGCGGTTTCGGCCCTGGACCTCAAGATCCCGGCCGAGGCCCAGACGGCCCTCTATCGCGAGATCGCCAAGGTCCTGCGTCGCCAGACCTACTGGCTGGCCCGTCGCGCCGCCCGGACCGAAACCACGGTCGGCGGCATGATCGCCGCCTATCAGCCCGCCGCCGACGCCCTGCGCGCCGCCGGTCCCGAGGTGCTGTCGCGCTTCGAGCAAGGGCAGTATGAGGCCCGCGTCGCCACCTTCGTCGGTCTGGGCGCGCCGGAAGACCTGGCCCGCGACATCGCCCTGCTGCGGCCCATGGTGGCCACGGCTGACATCGGCGACCTCGCCAATGAACTGGGATGGAGCGCGCCGGCCATGGCGCGTCTCTATCACCAGGTCGGCGCCGCCTTCGACTTCGACCGTCTGCGCGTGGCGGCCGGTTCGGTGCCGTCGGGCGATCACTTCGACCGTCTGGCCGTGCGTCGCTTGATCCAGGATCTGATGGCCGAGCAGCAGCAGCTGACCCGCGCCGTGGCCAAGGCTTCGGCCGAGGCGGCGGGCGCCAGCGAGGAAACCGCCGAGACGGCCGTCGACGCCTGGATCGGCGCCCGTATCGGCCAGGTCGAATCCCTGCGCGCCTCGGTTGACGAGATCGAGACCTCGGGCACGGGCTGGACCTTCGCCAAGCTGACCATCGCCAACGGGGCTATTCGCGAAGTCTTGGGAAGCTAAGTAGCTTCCCAAGGGCGCTATCGCCCTTTCTTTAGGGCGCTAGGTTCGCCGCGCGGCGGCTCACGGCTTGAGCGCGTCTTCGGGTGCTATGCTCGGCTCGCGGAGCCTCGCGACGTAGGCGAGGTCGCGTCACATCTGCCTGAAGGGGCCCGCTCGTTTCGTCGTTCGCGGCGAGGCGGGCGGGCCTTGGCGTTTGGGGCGGCTTGGCGTTAGGTGGTCGCCGCTGTTCAGAGATCCCCAAGGCCGGAAAGATCCATGCCCAGGAAGTTCCTCGTCGTCGTCGACGACAGCCCCGAGTTTGGCGCCGCCCTCGGCTACGCCGCCCGGCGCGCCAAATCGACCGGCGGCCGCGTCGTCCTTCTGCGCGCCCTGCCCGGCGGCTCGGACGAGCACTGGTCCGGCGTCCGCGACGAAATCCGTCGTCAGCAGCGCGAAGAGGCCGAGGTCCTGCTCAACCGTCTTGGCGAAGAAGCCGCGGAGAAATCCGGCGCCGCCCCCATCTTCCTGATCGAGGAAGGCGATCCCCAGGGCGCCATCCGCAAGGCCGTGGGCGCCGATCCCGACATCAAGATCCTGGTTCTGGCCGCGGGTTCCGGTTCCCGCGGGCCCGGCCCCCTGGTCTCGGCCGTATTGAAACAGGGCGGCGCCTTCACCGGCCGCAAGCTGCCCGTGACCATTGTGCCGGGTGAACTGACCGAGGCGGACATCGAGGATCTGGCGTGATTTTAGGGTCGCTACCGCTCGCCGCGCGACGGCTGGCTGCTTGAGCGACGCGACGCCTCTCCTTCCCCGGTCGGGGAGGGAGAGGCTTGCGAACTTGAGCTTCGAGGTCCATCTCCCGGCCATGTTCATCCAGACCGAACCCACGCCCAACCCTAATGTCCTGAAATTCCTGCCGGGCCGCGACGTGGCCCCGCAAGGCGTGCTGGAATATCGCACCATCGATGAAGCTGCGGCCTCGCCCCTGGCCGAGGCCCTGTTCGAGCTGGAGGGCGTCGAGGGCGTCTTCTTCGGCGCCGACTATGTCTCGGTCACGCGCGGCGCCCAGGCCCCGGACTGGAGCGCGATGAAGGCGCCCATCCTGTCGGTCATCATGGATCACTTCGTCTCCGGCGCGCCGTTGACGCGCGACGCCCCGGCGACGACCGAGGACGGCGGCGAGGACACCGAGATCGTGGCCGAGATCAAGGGTCTGCTGGACAGCCGCATCCGACCGGCCGTGGCCCAGGACGGCGGCGACATCCTGTTCGATCATTTCGATGAGGAAACCGGGGTCCTGCGTCTGCGGATGCGCGGCGCCTGCTCGGGCTGCCCCTCTTCCTCGGCCACGCTGAAGGCGGGCGTCGAGCAGATGATGCGGCACTACATCCCCGAAGTGACCAGCGTCGAGCAGGTGATTTAAGCGAAGGGCGCTACCGCTTGCGACGCGGTCGCTCGCTGCTTGAGCGCATTCCGGGAATGTGTTCTGAGGCGCGCGCGAAGCGCCAGGCCGCGTCGGGTCGAGAAGGCAGAGCCTTCTGACCGCGGCTCCACAAAGATGTTGTTTCACATGAAACAACTATCGTCCGAACGGGCCATGGGGCATGATCGCCGCATGGCCCGTTTCACATCCGATGATGACGCCGGGGCCGAGGGGCGCGCCCTCGGCGACGCCCTGGCCGCCTTGCGCCGCGAGCGTGGGCTGAGCCAGGCCGAGGCCGGCGCGAGGATCGGCATGACCAGTCAGGGGTGGGGCCTGTACGAGGCGGGCAAGCGGCCGGGCCTGTTCCGCCCCGATGTCCAGCGCCGCCTGACCGGCGCCCTGGACGCCACGCCCGAGGATCTGGCGCTTCTGGTCGGCGCCGCTCCTGTCCCGGCAACCAAGCCCGGCGCTGAAGGTTTTCACGCGCGGGGGCGCGCCTTTGAGGCCGCGCCGGCAGCCGAGCGGCGGCGTCTGCAGCTGTCGACCGACGACCTGGCGCCCTGGGCCGCCGCCGGGACGGTGCTGGAATATGCGCCGGGCCGCTGGCCGCGCCGGGATCAGGGCTGCGTCATCGAGATGGACGACGGTTCCCTGCGGCCACGGCTCTATGTCCGGTCGGACGAGGCGGAACTGGTGGTGCGCGGCGCCGGGGCCCTGCTGACCATCGAGCGGATTGCGCGCGCTCGGGTGCGAGTCGTTGCGGCAGTCGTCGCCCGGCTGGACGAGTGATGAAACGAAACAGTTGTGTTTCATCGGACCGTGTGAAACTCTCCCTGCATCATCAGGGAGACGCCGTCCATGCCGCGCCGAACTCAGGATATAGACGCCGCCGTGGGCTTGCGGATGGCCGCGCGTCGTTCGGCGCTCGGCCTGTCGCAGACGGCTCTGGCCCTGCAGCTGGGGGTCAGCTTCCAGCAGGTGCAGAAGTACGAAAAGGGCGCCAATCGCGTCTCGGCCTCACGCCTGCATCAGGTGGCGACGGTGCTGGGCTGTTCGGTGGCTGACTTCTTTCCCGTGCGATCGGCGGAAGGCGATCCGGCTACAGGTCTGCGGGCTTTGATGGCGACGGCGGAGGGGCGGCTTCTGGCGGAGGCCTTTCCTCGCATCCTGGATCCGGCCCTGCGCCAGGCGGTGACGCGGGTGGTCGCGGCGCTGGCGTCGGCCTGACGGCGGCGATAGGAAGGCCGCGATGAGAGTTCTGATCGTGGATACGGCGCTGGGCGCCTGTACGGCCTGCGTGGTCGAGGACGGGCGCCTGCTGGGCGTGCGCTCCGAACTGATGACCAAAGGGCATCAGGAACGGCTGGCGGGCATGGTCCGGGACGCGGTGGCCGATGCGGCCAAGGAGGCGGGCGGCGGCTTTGACGCCATCGACCGGATCGGCGTCACCGTCGGACCGGGCAGTTTCACAGGCCTGCGCGTCGGCCTGTCCTTTGCGCAGGGACTGGGGGCGGCCTTGGATCGACCGGTGGTCGGCCTGTCGACGCTGGACGGCCTGGCCGTCTCGATAAAGCCGGCGGGTCTGGTCGCCGCCGTCATCGACGCCCGCCGGGGCCAGGTCTATGCGCGCCTGTTCCGCGACGGTCGTCCCCTGGGCGGACCCGAGGCCCTGTCGCTGGAGGCGGCGGCGGACCGCATCTTCCACGCCGCTGCCGGGGCGCCGCCCATCCTGGTCGGATCAGGCGCGGGCCTGATGGCCGAAGCCTTCCCCGAACGCCTGGGCGCCGCCATCCTGGCCCGCCTGCCCGCCCCGGCGCCCGAGGCCCTGGCCTATATGACCGCCGTGGTTGATCCAGAGGCCCACGCGCCTCGCCCCCTTTATCTGCGCGCGCCCGACGCCACGCCGCCCAGCCGCCTGCCGGGGCAGGCGCGTCCGCCAAGCGCTTCGTGACGACATCGTGACCCGCTCGGACGCCCTCGCCGCGATCCACGTCGAGGCCTTCGACGCCCCCTGGGACGCGGCCAGCCTGTCGGCCCTTCTGGCCTCGCCGGGCGTCTTCGCGGTTGAGGAAGACGACGGCTTCATCCTGATCCGCGTGGTGGCCGACGAGGCCGAGATCCTGACCCTGGCGGTGCGTCCTGCGGCTCGGCGCGGCGGCCTGGGGGCGCGCCTGGTCGAGGCCGCCGTGGTGCGCGCGGCGGCGCTGGGCGCCGAGCGCATGTTCCTGGAAGTGGCCGAGGACAATGTCGCCGCCCGCGCCCTCTACGCCCGTACCGGCTTTACCGAGGCGGGCCGTCGGCGCGGATATTATGCGCGTGCGGATGGAAGTCGCGAGGACGCCCTGGTGCTGGCGCTGAACTTTTCTCGATAGCTTCCATAAGGCGACGGCTCAGCCTATCTTCCGGCCCATGGAACGGATCGAGAAACTTTGCGCCGACCGCGGCATGCGTATGACCGAGCAGCGGCGCGTGATCGCCCGCGTGCTGTCGCAGGCCGAGGATCACCCTGACGTCGAGGAGCTGTATCGCCGCGCCTCGGCCATCGACCCGCACATCTCGATCGCCACCGTCTATCGCACCGTGCGCCTGTTCGAAGAGGCGGGCGTGGTCGAAAAGCACGACTTCGGCGACGGCCGCAGCCGCTACGAAGAGGCGGGCGACGACCACCACGACCACCTGATCGACACCAAGACCGGAGAGGTCATCGAGTTCTTCGACGCCGAGATCGAGCGCCTGAAGACCGAGATCGCCAAGCGTCTGGGCTTCGAACTGGTCGGTCACAAGCTGGAGCTCTACGGCCACGCCATTCCCGGCGCCGAGCCGGTCGAGCGCGAGGGTCTGATCTACAAGCGCCACGCCGCGCGCGTGGAGCCGACCGAGGGCTGACCCCAAGAGCGGTCCGCCTTGCCGTCGCCGGCTTCGGCGATCATAAGCCGCGCATGACCGATACGCTCGAAAAGCCCTTCGAAAAGGCCGAAGGCGCAGCTGTTTCAGCGGCGCCCAAACGCCTGTTCATCAAGACCTACGGCTGTCAGATGAACGTCTATGACAGCGAGCGCATGGCCGATGTCCTGCGCCCGCTGGGCTATGCCACGACGGACGCGCCTGAGGGCGCCGACTTCGTCATCCTCAACACCTGCCACATCCGCGAACGGGCCGCCGAGAAGGTCTATTCGGAACTGGGCAAGCTGAAACAGATGCGTGAGCGCAAGGTCGCGCGCGGCGACGGCGGCATGACCATCGCCGTGGCCGGCTGCGTCGCCCAGGCCGAGGGCGAGGAGATCATGAAGCGCCAGCCCGCGGTCGACCTGGTGGTCGGACCGCAGGCCTACCACCAGTTGCCGGAACTGCTGACCCGCACGGCGCGGGCGCGCGGCGAGCGCATCGGCGCAGACTTCGCCCCGCATGAGAAGTTCGACGCCCTGCCCGCTGCACGTGGAGGCGACGGCCCGACCGCCTTCCTGACCGTGCAGGAGGGCTGCGACAAGTTCTGCACCTTCTGCGTCGTCCCCTATACGCGTGGCGCGGAGTGGTCGCGCCCGGTGGCGGCGGTCCTGGCCGAGGCCCGCGCCCTGGCCGACCGGGGCGTGCGCGAGGTCACCCTGCTGGGCCAGAACGTCAACGCCTATGACGGCGAAGGTCCGGACGGAAAGCCCTTCACCCTGGCGCGTCTGGCCTACGCCCTGGCCGAGATCCCCGGCCTGGACCGCATCCGCTACACCACAAGCCACGCCAATGACATGTCGGACGACCTGATCCAGGCCCACGCCGATCTGGACGCCCTGATGCCCTATCTGCACCTGCCGGTGCAGGCGGGGTCTGACCGGGTGTTGCGCCTGATGAACCGCAAGCACGGCCGCCAGAAATACATCGACCTGATCGCCCGCATCCGCGAGGCGCGGCCCGACATGGCCATCGCCGGCGACTTCATCGTCGGCTTCCCCGGCGAGACGGATCGTGATTTCGAGGACACCCTCGATCTGGTGCGTCAGGTGACCTATGCGGGCGCCTTCAGCTTCGTCTATTCGCCGCGCCCCGGCACGCCTGCGGCTACCATGCCGGGCCAGATCGAGGAGAAGGTCGGTCTGGAGCGGCTGCAGCGCCTGCAGGCCCTCTTGTTCGAACAGCAGACCGCCTTCAACGCCGCCCAGGCGGGCAAGACCTTGGATGTCCTGTTCGAGAAAAAGGGCCGATACGCCGGTCAGGCCATCGGCCGCTCGCCCTATCTGCAAGCCGTCCACGTCGAGGCGGCGGATCATCTTCTGGGCCAGATCGTGCCGGTCGAGATCATCAGCGGCGCTCAGAACAGTCTGAACGGGCGCATGGCCGCCGCCGTCACTATCTAACTCGACACGTCTCTGACGAGGCGGCTTACTAGTTCCACGTCCCTCAAGCAGCCTCGCTCCGCGAGCGAGGCGCTAGGGACACCAAGAAGGAAGCCTATGGCGCGAGAGTCCGAGTTCCTGTCCCTGAGCGATCAGGCCCTGCGGGCCGTGATCGGTCCCAACAGCCGCCACGTCGCCCTGATCGAGGACGCCTTCAAGGTGCTGGTCGAGGCGCCCGGCGGCGGCGTGTCGATCAACGGCTCGGCGCGGGATCGGGCCCAGGCGAAACGCGTGGTCGAGACCCTGGCCAAGCGGGCCGACGCGGGCGCCGAGATCACCGAGGCCGACGTCCGCATGGCCCTGGGGGCCGCCGTGTCGCAGCCGCGACCGGACCACGGCCGGGTCGTGCCGGACGCCGTGGCCCTGCCGGTCGGCCGGCGCGGCGCCATCGCGCCCAAGACGGCGGCCCAGGCCCAGTATCTGGATCTGCTGAGCCGCTGCGAGCTGACCTTCGGCGTCGGCCCGGCGGGCACGGGCAAGACCTTCCTGGCGGCGGCCTATGGCGCCTCCCTGCTGCGGCGCGGACAGGTGGACCGCCTGGTCATCACCCGTCCGGCGGTCGAGGCGGGCGAGAAGCTGGGCTTCTTGCCGGGCGATCTGAACGAGAAGGTCGACCCCTATCTGGCCCCCATCTGGGAGGCGCTGAACGACATCCTCGGCGTCGAGGACGTGCGCCGTCGCCGCGAGAAGGGCGAGATCGAGGCCGCCCCCATCGCCTTCATGCGCGGCCGCACCCTGAGCCACGCCTTCATCATCGTCGACGAGGCGCAGAACACCTCGCGGCTGCAGATGAAGATGGTCCTGACCCGTCTGGGCGAGGGCGCCCGCATGGTGGTCACCGGCGATCCGTCGCAGATCGACTTGCTGAACCCGCGCGATTCCGGCCTCAGCCACGCCCTGCGCATCCTGAAGGACGTGAAGGGGGTCGGGGTGCAGGCCTTCAAGGCCGAGGACGTGGTGCGCCACGCCATGGTCGAGCGCATCGTGCGCGCCTATGACGCTGATTCCGCGCGCCACCGTCCGACGCCGGACCTCGAGGACGAAGACTGAATGATCGAGATCGAAGTCGAGGACGCCGCCTGGACCGCCGCCCTGCCTGACGTGGAAGCCGTGGTTATGCGCGCGGCGACGGCGGCCTTGGGGACGGTCGAGGGCGACCTGGTCGTCCTGCTGACCGATGACGCCGAGGTGCAGGACCTGAACCAGCGGTTCCGCGACAAGGACCGGCCGACGAACGTCCTGTCCTTCCCGGCGGCCGAGAGCGCCTTTCCGCATCTGGGCGATGTGGTGCTGGGCTTCGTCTATTGCGCGGCCGAGGCTGAAGCTCAGGGCAAGGCCCTGTCCGACCATCTGAGCCATCTGGTCGTCCACGGCGTCCTGCACCTGCTGGGTCGCGACCACGAGGACGAGGCCGAGGCCGAAGAGATGGAGGCCGAGGAGCGTGAAATCCTGGCTTCGCTCGGCGTCGCCGATCCCTATGCCGCTGAACATGAGGCGACTGCATGAACGAGCGTTTGTCGGCGCAGGGTCTGAGTGCCTTGGGGGGAGACGTGCTGACGAACCGCTGGGGTCGCATCGCCCTGGCTCTTCTGGCCGGCGCGGGCGCGGCCTTGGCCCATCCGCCGTTCGGCGTCCTGCCGGGCCTGTTGGGCTATCCCCTGCTGATGCTGCTGGCCGAGCAGTCGCGAACGGTGAAGGGCGGCTTCTGGGTCGGCTGGCTGGCCGGCTTCGCCTACTTCTTCATCGGCTGCTGGTGGGTGGCCGAGGCCTTCCTGGTCAACAAGGATCAGGCCTGGATGGCGCCCTTCGCCGCCAGCCTGCTGCCCATGGGGCTGGGGTTGTTCTTCGGGACGGCGACGGCCCTCTATCGCCGGTTCGCGCCGCAAGGCGTGCGCCGCGTCCTGCTGTTCGCCGCCCTGTTCGCCCTGCTGGAATGGCTGCGCGGCCACGTCCTGACCGGCTTCCCCTGGAACCCGAGCGGGGCGGCCTGGCAGGCCGGGTCGGCCATGTCGCAGTTCGCCTCCGTGGCGGGCGTCTATGGTCTGGGTCTGGTGACGTTGGCGGCGGTTTCGGCGCTGGGCCTGCTGGCGAGCGGCGGCCCGCGTCGTCCGCGCTGGATCGCGGCGGCTCTGGGCGTGGCGGTGCTGGCGGGCCTGTTCGCCTTTGGAAGCCTGTGTCTGTCCTCGGCCCAACGGGGCGACGGCCCGACCCTGGTGCGTCTGGTTCAGGCCGACATCCCGCAGGAATCCAAATGGTCGCCTGAGGCCTATCAGGCCATCGTCGATCGTTACGTGGCGCTGACGGCCCAGAAGGGCGCGGCCCTGCCTGACGTCGTGGTCTGGCCCGAGGGCGCCCTGCCCGCGACCGCCAACGACGTCTTCAACTCGTCCGACGCCCAGGCCATCGCCGGCGCCCTGCAACCCGGCCAGACCCTGCTGATGGGCATCAGCCGGGGCGAGGCCGATCCGACCGCCGAGGGCGGCGCCCGCTACTTCAACAGCCTGTTCGCCCTGCATGACGAAGGCGCGACGGGTCTGCGCATCGGCGCCATCTACGACAAGCACCGTCTGGTGCCGTTCGGCGAATACCTGCCGCTGGGCCGACTGATGAGCCAGATCGGCGTGCGCAGCCTGGTGCACGTTCCGGCCGACTTCAGCCCCGGACCCAAGCCCGCGCCGATCAGCCTGGTCAATGCGCCGAACGTTCAGCCGCTGATCTGCTACGAAAGCCTCTATCCGGGCTTCACCCCGGCCAAGGACGCCGACCGTCCGGCCTGGATCGTCAACGTCTCCAATGACGCCTGGTTCGGCGCCACCTCGGGCCCGCGCCAGCACCTGAATCTGGCCAGCTATCGCGCCATCGAGACCGGTCTGCCCATCGCTCGCGCCACCCCGACCGGGGTCTCGGCCATGATCGATCCCTGGGGCCGGGTCGTGGACGGCAAGCGGCTGGACCCGGGCCAAGCGGGTGTGATCGACGTGCGCCTGCCCGAACCAGCGGCGCCGACCCTCTATGGCCGCTGGGGCGACGGCCTGTTCGGCGTCCTGCTGGCGCTGATGCTGGGCGGCGGCCTGTCCTGGCGGCGACGCAAGGGGCGGGCATGAGCAAGGCCGGCGATGAGGAAGAGCTGGATCGCAAGCGAACGCGACATATCGACGGACCGCTCGGCGTTCGTTTGCGCGCCATGCGGGAAGATCGAGGCCTGACCCAGGCCGAGATGGCTCACAAGCTCGGCATATCCGCCAACCAGTGGGGGCGCCATGAGGCCGGCGAAAATCGTGTGCCGGCTGCGCGACTTTGGCAGTTTTGCCGTGCGATGAACGTCACTGTCGCCGAGATTTATGATGGCTTGCCAAGCAACATCGTCTTGCAACAGGGACAAGCCGGTATGGGGGAGCAAGGTGAGACACCCTTTGAGGGAGCGCCTCCGATTGGCCAGCCTCTTGTTCAACGCATCGGGGCGGCCGCGAGAAAACTTCCGGAAGCGCGCCAGCGCACGGCCTTGGCGGTCATTCGCGCCTTGAAGGACGAGGGCGACCGCTAGCCGGGCGAGGTTGCAAGGACACGCGCATCGCGCGAATTGTCGTGACACCGCTGGCTATCCGTCGCATTTCGAGACAATTGAGTTCGGGCGTGGATTTCAGCGAGAACGCGTGATGGTCAGAGGCTCTGCAGAGGACGGCCCCCATCCCGTGGACCGTCATGTCGGTCGGCGGGTTTGCGACAAGCGCATCGCCCTCGGTTACAATCAGAGCGACCTCGGGCGGGCGCTCGGTCTGACCTTCCAGCAGATCCAGAAGTACGAGAAGGGCGCCAATCGCATCTCGGCGTCCAAGCTCTGGGACATCGCCCGTTTCTTCAAGGTCGATATCGGCTACTTTTTCGAGGGCCTGACGACGCCGCAGCAGCCCGGCATGGCCGAGGGAGAGGTCGAGCCCTTCGTCCACGATTTTCCCTCGACGCGGCAGAGCATCGAGATCGGTCGCCTGGCCCCTCAGCTTTCGGTGCGGCAGCAAAAGCTGATCCTCGACATGATGCGCGAGATGGCGGGGCATGAAGCGCCGACCGACAAGGGCTGAGGCCCGGCCCTAGACGGAATTTGAAAAAGGCGCGGATCGCTCCGCGCCTTTTGGCTGTCTGGTGATCCTTTTTGGATCAGCCGGCCAGGGCGGCTTCCGAAGCCACGATGCGGCTGGCGGCGTGGACCACGGCGCCGATGCGCAGGGCGGCCTGGACCTGGACGTTCGGCACGCCGTGCTTGCGCAGTTCGCCTTCGTGAGCGTCCAGGCAGGCGCCGCAGCCGTTGATCGCCGAGACGGCGGTGGACCACAGCTCGAAGTCGAGCTTCTCGACGCCCGGGTTGGCGATGACGTTCATGCGCAGCTTGGCCGGCAGGGTCGTGTACTCGTTGTTCTTCATCAGATGCAGCGAGCGGTAGTAGATGTTGTTCATGCCCATGATGGCGGCGGCGGCCTTGGCGGCGTTCATCGCTTCGGGGGTCAGGACGGCGGCGGCGGCGGCCTCGATGGCCTTCACAGCGGGCGCGACGCCGATGGCGTGGGCCGAGGCCAGGAAGCAGCCCCACTTCTGCTGGTCGTTCAGCACCGTCTCATTGGCCAGCGAGGACAGGTTCAGCGAGATGTCCTTGCCGTAGGCCGGGATGAGGTCGCGCAGGGCGTCGATGGACATGGGGACTTCCTTCTGCTCAACGGCGCCGCTTGCGCCGGATACAATATAGGGACTGCCGACGCGCCCCGTCAGGGCCGGATTCGGGGGCGTCAGGCATGAAAAAGGCGGCGACAGTCGCCCGCCGCCGCCTCTTCAAGAGGGGCGGCCCGGACCATTACGAACGCGGTCCGGGCCTTCCTTGGCCAGTACTTAGGCGGCCAGGGTCTCGCCGCCGACCGGGCGGTTGCAGGCGCACAGCTCGTCGGTCTGCAGAGCATCGACCACGCGCAGCGTGTCTTCCGGCGAACGGCCGACGTTCAGGTTGGTGACGTAGACGTGCTGGACGACGTTGTGCGGGTCCACGACGAAGGTGGCGCGCAGGGCGACGCCGTTTTCCTCGTCCAGGACGCCCAGTTCGCGGGCCAGCTTGCCGCCGCAGTCGGCGAACTGCCACATCGGCAGCTTGTTCAGGTCGGCGTGGTCACGACGCCAGGCCAGCTTGGTGAACTCATTGTCGGTCGAACCGCCGAGGACCACGGTGTCGCGGTCTTCGAATTCCTTGTTCAGCTTGGCGAAGGCGGCGATTTCCGTCGGGCAGACGAAGGTGAAGTCCTTCGGGTAGAAGAAGATGACCTTCCACTTGCCCTCGAAGGAGTCCTGGGTGACGGTTTCGAAGGCCGAAACGCCGTTTTCTTCGTGGCTGTTGAAGCCCGGCTTCACGCCAGTGATCTTGAATTCAGGCAGTTTTTGACCGACGCCCAGCATAGTGGAGCTCCATTCTGACAATGTAAGACATCCGGCGTCACAGGGAGGTGCATCGCCGATGGGGCTCAGATGGGACTTGGGGCGTCGGAAGTCAAATCGATGATTTCACAAAGCCGAATAGATTTTTGTTATGGGTGACGGGCTGAACCTTAAGCGCTTCGTCCAGCTTCGCTATAACTTCCCCTGTTGGTCGACCCAAAGTTTATCGATTTTCCTTCGGTGCGGAACCGGGCGTAGGCTCGGGACATAATCTGCCGAACAGGAGGAAAGTCATGGACGGACAAGCAGGCGGCCCTACCCCTCTCCACGATCCGAAGAAGGAGCCGGGCGCGCTGCGTTCGCTTCTGGGACGCACCAATCGCGACTGGTGGCCCAATCAGATGGCGATGGACATCCTGCATCAGCAGGGCAGGTCGGGCGACCCGATGGGCGACGACTTCGACTACGCCGCCGCCTTCAAATCGCTGGATCTGGCGGCGGTGAAGCGCGACCTGACCGCCCTGATGACCGACAGCCAGCCCTGGTGGCCGGCCGACTATGGCCACTATGGTCCCTTCTTCATCCGCATGGCCTGGCACTCGGCCGGCACCTATCGCACCGGGGACGGGCGCGGCGGCGCGGGCGCCGGCCAGCAGCGCTTCGCCCCGCTCAACTCCTGGCCGGACAACGGCAACCTGGACAAGGCGCGCCGCCTTTTGTGGCCGATCAAGCAGAAGTACGGCGCCAAGCTCAGCTGGGCCGACCTGATGATCCTGGCCGGCAATGTCGCCATTGAAAGCATGGGCGGACCGGTCTTCGGCTTTGGCGGCGGCCGCGCCGACGTCTGGGAGCCGGAGAAGGACGTCTACTGGGGCACCGAAGAGAACTGGGTCGGGGACGAAGGCAACCAGACCCGCATCCAGCCTGACAAGGACATGGCTCTGGAAGAGCCCCTGGCCGCCATCCAGATGGGCCTGATCTATGTGAACCCGGAAGGCCCCGGCGGCGTGCCCGAAGCCCTGGCCTCGGCTCGCGACATTCGCGAGACCTTCGCCCGCATGGGCATGAACGACGAGGAGACGGCCGCCCTGACCGCCGGGGGTCACACCTTTGGCAAGGCCCACGGCGCCGGCGACGCCTCCAAGGTGGGCGTCAGCCCCGAGGGCGCCGACATCGCCCAGCAGGGCCTGGGGTGGATCTCGGGCCACGAGAGCGGCATGGGCGACCACACCATCACCTCGGGCATCGAGGGGGCCTGGACCCCCACGCCGATCACCTGGGACATGACCTATTTCGACATGCTGCTGGACCACGACTATGAACTGGTCCGCAGCCCGGCGGGCGCCAAGCAGTGGCAGCCGGTGGGCAATCCGCCGGAAACCCTGGCCCCGGCCGCCCATACGCCGGGCAAGCGCGTGCCGACGATGATGACGACGGCCGACATGGCCTTCAAGATCGATCCGATCTATCGTCCCATCATGGAGCGGTTCCGCGCCGATCCGGCCTATTTCGGCGACCAGTTCGCCCGCGCCTGGTTCAAGCTGTGCCACCGCGACATGGGCCCCAAGGCCCGCTACCTGGGGTCGGACGTCCCCGCCGAGGATCTGATCTGGCAGGACCCGATCCCGGCGCACACGGGGCCGAAGCTGTCGGACGCCGACGTCAGCGCGCTGAAGGACCGCATCAAGGCTTCAGGTTTGTCGGTCGCCGAGCTGGTGTCGACGGCCTGGGCCTCGGCCGTGACCTTCCGCGGTTCGGACTATCGCGGCGGCGCCAATGGCGGACGCCTGCGCCTGGCTCCGCAAAAGGACTGGGACGTCAATGAACCGGCCAGGCTGGCTCGCGTCCTCAAGGTCTATGAGGACATCCAGGCGGCGTCCGGTCTCAACGTCTCCATCGCCGACCTGATCGTCCTGGGCGGCGTGGTCGGGGTCGAGCAGGCGGCCAAGGCCGGCGGTCACGACGTGACGGTCCCCTTCACGCCCGGCCGCACGGACGCCTCGCAGGAGCAGACCGACGTGGACGGCTTCAAGGTGCTGGAGCCGCGCGCAGACGGCTTCCGCAACTATCTGCAGGTCCGCTTCAACGTCCCGACCGAGGAACTGCTGATCGATCGGGCGCAACTGCTGGGCCTGACGGCGCCGCAGATGACGGTCCTGGTCGGCGGTCTGCGGGTTCTCGGCGCCAACCACGGTGGGTCGAAGCACGGCGTCTTCACCGACCGTCCGGGCCAGCTGACCAACGACTTCTTCGTCAACCTGCTGGACATGAAGACCGGCTGGAAACAGGTGGACGGCGAGGGCGACGAAACCTTCGTCGGTTCCGATCGCCTGACCGGGAAAGAGCTGTGGACCGCCACCCGCACCGACCTGGTGTTCGGCTCCAGCGCCCAACTGCGCGCCCTGTCCGAGGTCTACGCCTCGGCCGATGCGGGCAAGAAGTTCGTCACGGACTTCGTCGCGGCCTGGACCCAGGTGATGAACGCCGACCGGTTCGACCTGAACTAGACCATAGGGGGCGCCGCGGGCCGAGCGGTTCGCGGCGCCTTTCTTTATCAATGGTTTCGATTGTCTTTGAAAACACCATAGGGCGCGCCTATGTGGGGCGGATGCTCCCCACCCTGCGACAGCTCCACTATCTCAAGCTCCTGGCCGAACACGCCTCCTTCAGCCGTGCGGCCGAGGCGGCCCACGTCAGCCAGCCGGCCCTGTCGGCGGGGGTGCAGGAGCTGGAGAAGATCCTGGGCGCGCCGGTGGTCGAGCGCACGCGCGGCGCGGTGCAACTGACCGCTGTCGGCGCCGAGGCGGTCAAGCGCGCCGAGGACGTCCTGGCCCGCACCGAAGACCTGGTCGAGGCGGCGCGCAACGCGGGCAAGCCCCTGTCCGGCCGGTTCCGCCTGGGCGTCATCCCCACCGTCGCCCCTTTCCTGTTGCCGCGCGCCCTGCCCGGTCTGCGCGACCGATACCCGGCCCTGCGCCTCTTCATCCGCGAGGACCTGACCCCGCGCCTGATCGCCGGACTGAAGGCGGGCCAGCTGGACGCCGCCGTCATCGCCCTGCCCTATGAGGCGCCGGGCATCGACCACGCCCGCATCGGCGACGACGAGATTCTGGCCGCCGCCCCGGTCGGTCACCCGCTGGCGGGCGCCGGGCCGATCCCCGAGGGGATGCTCAAGGCCGACGATCTGATCCTGCTGGAGGACGGCCACTGCCTGCGCGATCAGGCCCTGGCCGCCGTCAACATCGAGGCCCCGCGCGGCGAGGACGTCTTCGCCGCCACCTCCCTGCACACCCTGGTCCAGATGGTGTCGTCCGGGCTAGGCGTCAGCTTCCTGCCGCAGATGGCGGTGCAGGCCGGTCTGGCCGACAACCCCGGCGTCGTCATCCGCCCCATCTCCGCCGACGCCCCCCGTCGCGAGATCGTCGTCGCCTGGCGCGCCGGCTCGAGCCGCGCCGCCGAAGCCCGCCTCCTGGCCGAGGCGCTCAAGCTGGACTGACGGCGAGGCGCCACAGCCTTAGGTCGCTACGTTTTCTCAGCGTCACTCCTGATCCCCGCCGTTATCCTCGGGCGTGACTCGAGGGTCAGCTTGTCCGCTGGCGGCACGCGGGAAGTTTGATTGCGCCGCTACACGGATCCTGGGAAAGCGATTTGACTTGTGAGGGCTGCCCGCATTTGTCCACGTCGAATTCGCCCGAAACTCGGATCCCTTCGATGGAGCGTTTCTTCGAGAAAAAGGAACACGACGGGAGAAACCTCAAGATTGTTCTCGTCCAGTCGATCGATCCAGCGAAACGCCCTATCGTGGGCTTCCAACCAATCAAGGTCTCCCGTTTCTTCGGCTTCAAGCTGTTGCTCCACGAAACCCTTCAGCTCGTTGATGAGATCGACCATTGGTGTTTGGTTTCCGCTCGTGTTGCACGGCCGGTAGCGGGGCCAGACGAAGGATCTTATCGACCCGGGGGCAAACAGAAAAACCGTCGGATCGCCTGCCCTTCCCTACGACGGAGGTCGAAGGTCGAACCGGCCCCCTTCCCTTGCGACCCCAGGCCTTATGTGGGAAAGGCCACGCGCGGTTTTGGCGGGCCGACGGGCCAGTCATGTCGCGACTGGACCAAGGAAGGCCGCTCATGCTCGAAACCTATCGTCTTCACGTCGCCGAACGCGCGGCCCTGGGCATTCCGCCGCTGCCGCTGTCGGCTGAGCAGACCGCCGACCTGATCGAGCTGATCAAGGCGCCGCCCGCCGGTGTCGCCGAGCAGGAGCTGCTGGACCTGCTGACCCATCGCGTGCCGCCCGGCGTGGACGACGCGGCCAAGGTCAAGGCCTCCTTCCTGTCCGCCGTGGCCCATGGGGACTTCGCCGTGCCGTCGCTGTCGCGCGAGCGTGCGACCGAGCTGCTGGGCACCATGGTCGGCGGCTATAACGTCAAGCCGCTGATCGACCTGCTGACGGACGCCGTGGTCGGCGCCGTCGCCGCAGAGGGTCTGAAGAAGACCCTGCTGATGTTCGACTTCTTCCACGACGTCGCCGAACTGGCCAAGGGCGGCAACGGCAACGCCCAGGCCGTGCTGAAGTCCTGGGCCGAGGCCGAGTGGTTCACCAGCCGTGACAAGGTCGCCGACAAGATCACCGTCACCGTCTTCAAGGTCACGGGCGAGACCAACACCGACGACCTGTCGCCGGCGCCCGACGCCTGGTCGCGCCCCGACATTCCGCTGCACTACCTGGCCATGCTGAAAAACGCGCGTCCGGGCATCACGCCGGAACAGGATGGCGTGCGCGGCCCGATGTCGTTCATCGAGGACCTGAAGGCCAAGGGCCATCTGGTCGCCTATGTCGGCGACGTGGTCGGCACCGGCTCGTCGCGCAAGTCGGCGACCAACAGCGTCATCTGGGCCACCGGCCAGGACATCCCCTTCGTGCCGAACAAGCGTTTCGGCGGCGTCACCCTGGGCGGCAAGATCGCCCCCATCTTCTTCAACACCCAGGAAGACAGCGGCGCCCTGCCGATCGAGGTCGACGTGACCAGCCTGAACATGGGCGACGTCATCGACATCTATCCCTATGAGGGCAAGATCGAGAAGGACGGCGAAAAGGTCGCCGACTTCGAGCTGAAGTCGCAGGTCCTGCTAGACGAGGTCCAGGCCGGCGGCCGCATCAACCTGATCATCGGCCGGTCGCTGACCGCCCGAGCCCGCGAGGCCCTGGGCCTGGCCGCCTCGACCGAGTTCCGCCTGCCGGTCACGCCGGAAGACAGCGGCAAGGGCTTCACCGTCGCCCAGAAGATGGTCGGCCGCGCCTGCGGTCTGCCGGAAGGCCAGGGCATCCGTCCGGGCACCTATTGCGAACCGCGCATGACCACGGTCGGCTCGCAGGACACCACCGGCCCGATGACGCGCGACGAGCTGAAGGACCTGGCCTGCCTCGGCTTCTCGGCCGACATGGTGATGCAGTCCTTCTGCCACACCGCCGCCTATCCCAAGCCGGTCGACGTGAAGACGCACCGCGAACTGCCGCAGTTCATCTCCAACCGCGGCGGCGTGGCCCTGCGTCCGGGCGACGGCGTGATCCACTCCTGGCTGAACCGCCTGCTGCTGCCCGACACCGTCGGCACCGGCGGCGACAGCCACACCCGCTTCCCCATCGGCATCTCCTTCCCGGCCGGTTCGGGTCTGGTGGCCTTCGGCGCCGCCACCGGCGTCATGCCGCTGGACATGCCGGAGTCGATCCTGGTCCGCTTCAAGGGGGAGATGCAGCCCGGCATCACCCTGCGCGACCTGGTCCACGCCATCCCCTACTACGCCATCCAGCAGGGCCTGCTGACGGTGGCCAAGGCGGGCAAGGTCAACGCCTTCTCGGGCCGCATCCTTGAGATCGAGGGCCTGCCGGACCTGAAGGTGGAGCAGGCGTTCGAACTGACCGACGCCTCGGCCGAGCGTTCGGCGGCGGGTTGCACCGTCAAGCTGAACAAGGAGCCGATCATCGAGTACATGACCTCGAACATCGTGCTCATGAAGAACATGATCGCCGACGGTTACGCCGACGCCCGCACCCTGCAGCGCCGCATCGACGCCATGGAGGCCTGGCTGGCCGCGCCGAACCTGCTGGAGGCCGACGCCGACGCCGAATACGCCCACGTCATCGAGATCGACCTGGCGGACGTCAAGGAGCCCATCCTGTGCGCCCCCAACGATCCCGACGACGCGCGCCTGCTGTCCGAGGTGCAGGAGACCCCGATCGACGAGGTCTTCATCGGCTCGTGCATGACCAACATCGGCCACTTCCGCGCCGCCTCGCTGCTGCTGAAGGGCAAGAAGGACATCCCGACCCGTCTGTGGGTAGCCCCGCCGACCAAGATGGACGCCTCGGAACTGACCAAAGAGGGCCACTACTCGACCCTCGGCGGCGCCGGCGCCCGCATGGAGATGCCGGGCTGCTCGCTGTGCATGGGCAACCAGGCCCAGGTGAAGGAGGGCGCGACCGTGGTCTCGACCTCGACCCGCAACTTCCCCAACCGTCTGGGCAAGGGCTCGAACGTCTATCTGGCCTCGGCCGAACTGGCCGCCGTCGCCTCCAAGATGGGCCGCATCCCCACCGTGGCTGAATACATGGCTGAGATGGGCGTCATCGACGCCGACCGCGACGAGGTCTACCGCTACATGAACTTCGACCAGATCCCCGAATACGCGGATCGCGTCGCGGCCGAATAAGGCGGGCGGAAGTCTGAAAGACAAACGGCCGATGGAGCGATCCATCGGCCGTTTTCATGGGCGGCGTGTCTAGGTCGCCGTCTGTCCGATCATCGATCGGGCGACGGCCTCGGCGACCTTGATGCCGTCGACGGCGGCCGACAGGATGCCTCCCGCATAGCCCGCGCCTTCGCCGGCGGGAAACAGGCCGCGCACGTTCAGGCTCTGGAAGTCCGCGCCGCGCGTCATGCGGATCGGCGAGGAACTGCGCGTCTCGACGCCCGTCAGAACCGCTTGGGCGTCGTCATAGCGCGCGATCTTGCGGCCGAAGACGGGCAGGGCCTCGCGCATCGCCGCGATCACATAGTCCGGCATCAGCGGGGCCAGATCAGTCGGGCGCACGCCGGGTCTATAGCTGGGCACTACCTCGCCCAGTTCGGTCGAGGGGCGCCCGGCCAGGAAGTCGCCCACCAACTGGCCCGGCGCGAAATAGTCGCCGCCGCCGGCCGCATAGGCGCGGGTCTCCAGATCCCGTTGCAGCTCGATGCCCGCCAGAGGGTGGTCGCTCGGATAGTCCTCGGGCGAGATGCCGACCACGAAGCCGGAGTTGGCGTTCCGCTCGTTGCGCGAATACTGGCTCATGCCGTTGGTGACGACGCGGCCCGGCTCGCTGGTCGCCGCCACCACCGTCCCGCCCGGGCACATGCAGAAGCTGTAGACGGTCCGCCCGTTCGAACAGTGGTGCGAAAGCGAATAGGCGGCGGCCCCCAGATCGGGGTGCCCGGCGCAGGGACCAAACAGCGCCCGGTCGATCCAGGACTGCGGATGTTCGATCCGAAAACCGATCGAGAAGGGCTTGGCCTCGATATGGACGCCCCGGTCGTAGAGGGTCTGGAAGGTGTCGCGCGACGAATGGCCGATGGCGAAGACCACATGGTCGGCCTCCAGGAACTCGCCGGTGTGCAGATGCACGCCCCGCAGCTTGCCATTGTCGAGCTCGATATCGACCACCCGGTGCTCGAAGCGGTACTCGCCGCCCAGGGCCTCGATCTTCTCGCGCATGGCCTCGACCATGGTCACCAGACGGAAGGTGCCGATGTGCGGATGGGCCTCGGTCAGGATCTCCTCCGGCGCGCCCGCCGCGACGAACTCGGTCAACACCTTGCGGGCCAGGAAGCGCGGGTCCTTGATCTGGCTGTAGAGCTTGCCGTCGGAGAAGGTGCCGGCGCCGCCCTCGCCGAACTGCACGTTGGATTCCGGGTGCAGTTTGCTCTTGCGCCACAGCTCCCAGGTATCCTTGGTGCGTTCCCGCACCACCTTGCCGCGGTCGAGGATAATGGGCTTGAAGCCCATTTCGGCCAGGATCAGCCCGGCGAACAAGCCGCATGGCCCGGCCCCGATCACGACGGGCCTCAGGCGCTGGTCTTTGGGCGCGACCGCAACCGGACGATAGGCGACGTCCGGCGCGGGCTGCACGTGCACGTCGTCCTTGAAGCGGGCCAGCAACATGGCCTCGTCCCTGACCTCGACGTCGACAATATAGACCTTCAGGATCGCGGACTTCCGACGCGCGTCGTGCGCCCGCTTCCAGATCGACCAGGAAACGACATCACCCGGCGGCACGCCCAGGCGGGTAGCGATGGCGGCGGGCAAGGCCTCCGGCGGGTGATCGAGAGGCAGCTTGAGTTCTGACAGGCGCAACATCGGTGTCTTGTAGCCGTTCGTGACGCCAAACGCATGAGGCAAGAGGCGGCGGATGGCCGAAGAAAAAGGCCGGTGGAGCGATCCACCGGCCTTTCCTGTTTCTGCCTGAAGCCTCGCCTTATTCAGCGGCGGCAGGCGCCTCGGCTTGCGGGCCGCCCGCCAGGTTGCGCAGGACGTAGGGCATGACGCCGCCGGCCAGCAGGTAGTCCAGCTCGGTCTGGTTATCGATGCGGCAGCGGACCGGGAAGCGGGCCATCTTGCCGTCCGAGGGACGGAACATCTCGACCCACAGGTCCTGACGCGGCTTCAGCTTGCCGATGTTGGCGTCGGTCAGGCCGCGGATGGTGACGATCTCCTCGCCGGTCAGGCCCAGCTTCTGCCAGCCGTCCTGCTTGAACTGCAGCGGGACCACGCCCATGCCGACCAGGTTCGAGCGGTGGATGCGCTCGTAGCTCTCGGCGATGACGGCGCGGACGCCCAGCAGGCGGGTGCCCTTGGCCGCCCAGTCGCGCGACGAGCCGGTGCCGTATTCCTTGCCGGCGAAGACGACCAGGGGACGACCTTCCGACTGGTACCGCATCGCTGCATCGTAGATCGACATGGTGTCGCCCGACGGGAAGTGCCTGGTGACGCCGCCCTCGATGTCCGGGGTGATCTTGTTGCGGATGCGGATGTTGGCGAAGGTGCCGCGCATCATGACTTCGTGGTTGCCGCGGCGCGCGCCGTAGCTGTTGAAGTCCAGGGCGTCGACGCCGTGGTTGGTCAGATAGACGCCGGCCGGCGAGGCCTTCTTGATCGAACCGGCCGGGCTGATGTGGTCGGTGGTGATCGAGTCGCCGAAGATGCCCAGGATGCGGGCCTCGACGATGTCGCTGACGGGGGCCGGCTCCATCGACAGGCCCTCGAAGTAGGGCGGGTTCTGGACGTAGGTGGACGTGTCCTCCCACGCATAGGTCTGGCCGCCGGTGACTTTGATGGCCTGCCAGTGCTTGTCGCCCTTGAAGACGTCCTTGTAGCGCTTGGCGAACATGGCCGGGGTGACCGACTTCTTCTGGATGTCGGCGATCTCCTGCGAGGTCGGCCAGATGTCCTTCAGGAAGACGTCCTTGCCCTTCTTGTCCTGACCGATGGCATCCTTGGTGATGTCGATGCGCATCGAACCGGCGATGGCGTAGGCCACGACCAGCGGCGGCGAGGCCAGGTAGTTGGCCTGGACGTCCGGGTTCACGCGGCCTTCGAAGTTGCGGTTGCCCGACAGGACCGAGGTCGCGACCAGGCCGTTGTCGTTGATCGCCTTGGAAATCGCCGGGTCCAGCGGGCCCGAGTTGCCGATGCAGGTGGTGCAGCCATAGCCGACCAGGTTGAAGCCCATGGCGTCCAGATCCTTCTGGAGGCCGGCGTCGGTCAGATAGTCGGTGACGACCTGCGAGCCGGGGGCCAGCGAGGTCTTGACCCAGGGCTTGACCTTCAGGCCGAGGGCGTGGGCCTTGCGCGCCACCAGACCGGCGGCGATCAGGACCGACGGGTTCGAAGTGTTGGTGCAGGAGGTGATGGCGGCGATGACCACGTCGCCGTCGCCGACGGTGAACTTCTCGCCTTCCACGGCGGCGCGTTCGGCGTCGGTCGGGCGGCCGAAGACGTCGGTCAGAGCGGTTTCGAACGAGGGCGCGGCGACGGTCAGTTCAACGCGGTCCTGCGGACGCTTGGGGCCGGCCAGCGACGGCACGACGGTCGAGATGTCCAGTTCCAGAACGTCGGTGAAGACGGGGTCTTCCGAGGTCTCGTCGATCCACAGGCCTTGCGCCTTGGCGTAGGCTTCGACCAGGGCGACGCGCGCCTTGTCGCGGCCGGTGGCCGTCAGATAGTCGATGGTTGCGCGCGACACGGGGAAGAAGCCGCAGGTGGCGCCGTACTCCGGGGCCATGTTGGCGATGGTGGCCTGGTCCTCGATGGTCATCCCGGCGATGGCGTCGCCGAAGAATTCCACGAACTTGCCGACCACGCCCTTCTTGCGCAGCATCTGGGTGACGGTCAGCACCAGGTCGGTGGCCGTCGCGCCTTCCGGCAGCTTGCCGGTCAGCTTGAAGCCGACGACTTCGGGGATCAGCATCGGGATCGGCTGGCCCAGCATGGCGGCCTCGGCCTCGATGCCGCCGACGCCCCAGCCCAGGACGGCCAGGCCGTTGATCATGGTGGTGTGGCTGTCGGTGCCGACGACGGTGTCGGGATAGGCGACGGTCTTCTTGCCTTCGTCCAGGGTCCAGACGGTCTGGGCCAGGTTCTCCAGGTTCACCTGGTGGCAGATGCCGGTGCCGGGCGGCACGACGCGGAAGTTGTTGAAGGCCGAGGAGCCCCAGCGCAGGAAGTTGTAGCGCTCGATGTTGCGCTCGTACTCGCGCTCGACGTTCTGGCCGAAGGCCTTGGCGTCGCCGAAATGGTCGACCATGACCGAGTGGTCGATGACCAGGTCGACGGGGACCAGCGGATTGATCTTCTTGGCGTCGGCGCCGAGCTTGGCCATGGCGTCGCGCATGGCGGCCAGGTCGACGACGGCGGGCACGCCGGTGAAGTCCTGCATCAGGACGCGGGCCGGACGGAAGGCGATCTCGTGCTCGACGGCGCCCTTGTTCTCGATCCAGGCGGCGACGGCCTTGAGGTCGTCCTCGGTGACCGAGACGCCGTCTTCGTTGCGCAGCAGGTTCTCCAGCAGCACCTTCATCGAGCGCGGCAGACGGGAAATCCCGGCCAGACCGGCTTCCTCGGCGGCCGGAAGGCTGTAATAGGCGTATTTCTTGCGCCCGACCGAAAGGTCCTGACGGGTCTTGAGGCTGTCAATCGACGGCATGGAGATAAGTCCTCTGACTAACGCCGCCCGACAATTCGGTTGCGCCTTCGCGCGCTGGACGCCGGGGCGCACAGGTCCCAGGCGCGCGCGGCGAAAGCCTGCTGCGGCGCTTGCGGATATAGTCCTGTGCGGGGAAGCCGTCCATGTATCCACAACGGCGTCATGGACATCGAGAATGGTTCGCAAGTCGGCGGGGTCATGCTGAAGACGGTCGACATCGAGGCCTTGAGCCTGTCGCGCGGCGAGCGTGTCCTGTTTCAGGGCCTGTCGCTGCGGCTTTCGGCGGGCGAGGCCGTGGCTCTGACCGGGGCCAACGGCGCGGGCAAGACCAGCCTGCTGCGCGCCGTGGCGGGCTTCATCCAGCCTGACGCCGGGGCGATCACTTTTGGCGGCGCGGACGGTGAGGCGCTGGATTCGGAGACCGCGCGGCGCGATGGGGTCCACCTTCTGGGCCACCTCGAGGGTCTGAAGCCGACGCGAACGGCGCGGCAGGAATTTGATTTTCAGACGGATTGGCTGGGCGGGACCAGCGCGGCGCGCGAGGCGGCCATTGCGCGTTTGGCGCTGACGCCCCTGCTGGATCTGGAGACGCGCAAGCTGTCGGCGGGGCAGAAGCGGCGCCTGTCGCTGGCGCGCTTGGTGGCTGCGCCGCGGACCCTGTGGCTGCTGGACGAACCCCTGGCTCCTCTGGACGAGCGCTGGCGCGTTGTCGCGGCCGAGCTGATGGCGGCGCATTTGGCCGGGGGCGGGATGATTCTGGCGGCGGTGCATGATCCCCTGCCCGTCCCGGCGCGCGATCTCGACCTCGGCGGTCTCGCATGAGTGCCGTGCGCGTCCTGTTCGGCCGCGAGCTTTCGCTGGCCTGGGGCGGGGGCGGCGGACCCCTGCTGGCCTGCGGCTTCATGCTGTGCCTGACGGCCATCCTGCCGCTGGCGGCGGGCGGCGATCCGCGCGTCCTGGCCCCGGCGGCCTCGGGCGCCAGCTGGATGGCTCTGGCGCTCGCCTCCCTGCTGTCGCTGGAGCGCCTGTTCGAGCGCGATCTGGAGGACGGGGCCCTGGACCTGCTGGCGCTCGGTCCCGTGCCGCTGGAGGGAACGGTGGCGATCAAGGCCCTGGCGCAATGGCTGGCGACGGGTCTGCCCTTGGCGCTGGCCGCGCCGGTCGCGGCCCTGGCTCTGGGTCAGCCGGCCCATCTGATCGGTCTGACAGCGCTGGCGGCGGCCGTCGGCGGACTGGGCTTCGCCTTCACCGGGGCCCTGGGCGCGGCCTTGGCTTTGGGCGCGAAGCGCGGAGGTCTGCTGATCGCGGTGGTGGTGCTGCCGCTCTTCATCCCGCCGGTGGTGTTTGGGGCGGGCGCCCTGACGCGGGCGGCGGGCGGCGGCGACCCCCTGTCGGCCCTGGCCCTGCTGGGCGCCTATGTCCTGTTTGCGGTGGTCATCGCGCCGGTGGCTGGAGCGGCGGCGATCCGCAACGCCCAGGGCTGACCGGCCTCAGCCCCGCGGCTTCAGCGTCACATAGAGGGCGCCGTCGCCGCCGTGACGGCGGTGGGCCGAGGCGAAGCCGGACACCACGCCGCGCAGGTGCGGGCCGGTCAGCCAGTCGTGCACCGAGCCGCGAATGATCCCGCCGCCGCGTCGTCCCTGCCCGGTGATGACCAGAACCGAGCGCAGGCCGCGCATCTGGCAGCTGATGAGAAAGCCGCGCAGCTGGTCCTCGGCCTCGAAGCGGCCAAAGCCGTGCAGGTCGATGCGGGCTTCGATCGGATCGCGTTCGCGCGACAGGCGGCGCTGACGGCGGGGCTCCAATTCCTCGGGCGTCGGGCGGGCGCGGGTCGGCGCCGGCTTGGCGGGGGGCGCGATGCCCAGGGCCTCGAAGCTGGGGGTCTGATCGGGGGCGTAGCGCTTCTTGCCGGCGACGCCGCGCGCGGGCTTGGGGGCGACCGACGGAGATTCGGGATCGGGCAGGACCGCGCCGGGCGTGACGCGGGTGGCCTTGCGGCGCGCGGGCGGGGTCACTGTTCCAGTCACCCGGGCCCAGATGCGTTTGTCGTCGTCAGTGGGGTCCGAAGGGCCTTTGCGGGCCACCTTAGTCCTCGCCGTCGAAGACGTCTCCGGGACCAGGCTCATGGGCCAGCAGGTCGCCGGGCTGGCAGTCCAGTTCGCGGCACAGGGCGTCCAGGGTCGAGAAGCGCACGGCGCGCGCCTTGCCGGTCTTGAGAATCGACAGGTTGGCGACCGTCACGCCGACGCGGTCGGCGAGCTCCGTCAGCGACATGCGCCGTTCGGCGAGAATGCGGTCAAGTTGGACGCGGATGGCCATGGGCAGAGCTTAGCGTTTCCAGATCAGATCGTCAGTTCGGATTCGCGGCGCAGGCGCGCGCCTTCGCGGAAGACCTCCGCCAGGACGAAGACGACGAGGATGGAGAAGGCAGGGGTGAGCAGGTCGCTGACGCCTTGCGGCTCCATGACGCCGGGGGCCAGGCGGGCGGCCACCAGGCCTTGCGCCACCCAGACGCCGCCGGTCACGACGGCCAGGATCAGGCCGATCTGGCGCAGACGGCGCACGTTGTCGGGCTGGAAGGGGTCGCCCAGGGTCAGGGTGCGGAAGATCTTGCGCAGGCCGCGCAGGATCATCAGGAAGCCGCCGAAATAGGCGGTCATGGCGCCCACGCCGAACAGCAGAAGGGGGCGGGTCAACGGGATCTGGCGGCCGTTGTCGCCGTCGGTGTCGATGACGTAAAGGTTGTCCAGAGGAATGAAGATGGAGGCGATCCAGAGCAGCAGCAGCACGCCGGTGATCAGGGCCAGCAGGACATAGGCGACGTCCAGGGCGATCTTCAGCAGGCTGGAGACGGAGCCGGGGCCTATGGTTCTCAGATTGGGTGTCCGCAGGTTCGCGCCGGTCAGGCGCGGCGCTCTTATCCCGATGGCAGGCAGTTTCGGGAAGCGCATGAAGTCAGATCTCAGGCCGGGTGGTTCGGGCGGCGATCGCCGCGCGGGGTCCGGCAGACCCTCACGCGGCGCTATTCTTCGCGGTGTTCATGCTGATCGTCAAAGCCCCCTGTCCGATCAAGGCCAGGATCACAGGCTCTGGATGATCAGGGCGACGGCGGCGGCAGGCAGGGAGGCCAGCAGAAGGGCGTTGAAGAAGCCGTGGCCGACGCGGTCCATCCAGATCGAGGTTTTCATCGCTTGCATCGTATCTCTCCGTGATTGCACGATTTTCGTGCATTTATGTGGTGTCGCTGGGTGAACGTTGCGTCTTCGTCGCTTCGTCTGAACGGTGCGACCCCCGTTCTTGAGATTGAAGATGCGCCATGCCCCCTCGAAAAGCACGTTACATATCGTTTAACGATGTTAAACTTCCGCAATGCATCGGACGGGACTAGGGTGACCGCATGAATCTCAAGCTGATCAAGGGGATGCGGCTGGTGGCCGCGACCCACAATCCGGGCAAGGCGCGCGAGATCGAAGCCTTGCTGGACGGAAATTACAGGATCGTCACGGCCGGCAGCCTCAACCTGCCCGAACCGGACGAGACCGAGAGCACCTTTGTGGGCAACGCCATGCTGAAGGCCCGTCATGCGGCCGAGGCCTCGGGGGAAGTCTCGCTGGCCGACGATTCCGGCCTGTCGGTCGCGGCTCTGGGCGGGGCGCCCGGCATCTTCTCGGCGCGATGGGCCGGACCGGGCAAGGACTTCGCCATGGCCATGAAGAAGGTCGAGGAACGGCTTGAGGAGATCGGCTCGACCGATCGCCGCGCCTGGTTCACCTCGGCCCTGGCTGTGGCCTGGCCCGACGGTCCCTGCGTGGTGGTCGAGGGTCGCATCGACGGCGATCTGGTCTTCCCGCCGCGCGGCGATCGCGGTTTCGGCTACGACCCTATCTTCCGGCCTCAGGGTTCGGACCTGACCTTCGGCGAAATGGACCCGGTCGAAAAGGACTCCCTCAGCCACCGCGCCCGCGCCTTTGCGCGGCTCAAGGCCGCGCTGATTGACTGACATTTTGTCAGGGTCGCGGGTCCCTCAAGCAGCCGCCTTTCGCGAAGGCGGCGATAGGGAGCTCAGGGATGTGGCCCTCTACGTTCACTGGCCCTACTGCGCCCGTATCTGCCCCTATTGCGACTTCAACGTGGTGCGCGACCGGGGGCGGGTCGAGGAGCAGGCCGGGCTGGTCCAGGCCATCCTGGCGGACATGGAGGCGCAGGCTGCTCGGGTCGGGCCGCGCCGTCTGGCCTCGATCTTCTTCGGCGGCGGCACCCCGTCCCTGATGCCGCCGGAGGCCGTGGCGGCGGTGATCGCGCGGGCCAGGACGCTTTTCCCTCCGGCTGGCGAGATCGAGATCACCCTGGAGGCCAACCCCACCGATGCCGAGGCGGACCGCTACGCCGCCCTGGCCGCGGCCGGGATCAACCGCCTGTCCATGGGGGTGCAGTCGTTCGACGACGCGGCCCTGACCTTCCTCGGCCGCGACCATTCGGCGGCGGAGGCGCGACGCGCGGTTCAGACGGCGGCTGCGGCCTTCCCGCGCTTGTCCATTGACCTGATCTACGCCCGACCGGGGCAATCCGTGGCCGACTGGACGGCGGAGCTGACCACGGCGCTGGACCTGGGGTTCGAGCACGTCTCGCCCTATCAGCTGACCATAGAGCCGACGACCGCCTTTGGCCGGGCCTTCGCGCGTGGGACCCTGACCCCGCCGGACGATGATCTGGCCGCCGAACTGTATGAGGCCACCCAGGCCGTGCTCGAGGACGCGGGGTTCGAGGCCTATGAGGTATCCAACCACGCCCGCGACCTCGCCGCCCGGTCGAGCCACAACCTGCACGTCTGGCGCGGCGGCGACTATCTGGGCCTCGGCCCCGGCGCCCATGGGCGGCTGACGCTTGAAGGTCGGCGCACCGCCACCGTCGCCCATCGCCGCATCGCCGACTATGCGGCGGGCGTCGCGGCGGGAACGCCCTGGGCCGAGCAAGAGGCCCTGGACCCGCTGGGCGCCGCCGAGGAGTTGGTGCTGCTGGGGCTGCGAACCGTCGAAGGGGTGTCTTTGACCACCCTGCAGACCCTGGGCCTGTCGGCCGAGAAGGGACCTCTGGCCGACCTGCTGGCCGATGGCTTCCTGACCCTGCATGAGGGCCGGGTCGCAGCGACGGCGTCCGGGCGTCCGGTGCTGGACGCCGTCCTGCGGACCCTTCTGACCTAGATCAGATCGCCGCGGCGGCTTCCTCGATCAGGTCGGAGATCTCGACCGGATGGGAGGCGAGCGAGGCGTGGCTGGCGTCCAGGGTGATGACCTTGCGGGCGTTCATCCGCGCCGACATCCGTTGCTGATTGGTCGGGGCGATCATGTGGTCCTGGCTCGAGACCTGATACCAGCAGGGCTTGGCCTTCCAGGCCGGGGCGGTGACCGCGTCGCCGAAGGTGGTAGCCAGGGGCGCCTTCTGGGTCACCGCCATGACCAGGGCCTCGTCCGCCGTCAGATCCTGGCAGAAGCTCTCGTGGAACTTGTCGGGCTTGACCCACAGATAGCCGTCGCTGTCGGGGGCCAGGTTGGGGGCGGCCGACGGCGGGTCCTGCTGGGTGATGCCGCCGGGGCTTTCGCCGGCGTCGGGGGCGAAGGCGGCGACATAGACCAGGGCCGCCACGTTGGGCAGATCGCCGGCCTCCGACAGCACGGCGCCGCCGTAGGAATGGCCGACCAGGATGACCGGGCCTTCCTGCTGGCGCACCATCTTGCGCACCCGCTCGGCGTCGTCGGCCAGCGAGGTCAGCGGCATTTCGACGGCGTGCAGGGAGGTATAGCCGCGCCGGCTCAGCTCCGTGATGACCTTGGCCCAGTGGGCGGCGCCGCCCCAGAAGCCGTGGACGAGGACGATGGCGGTGGATTTGGACATGGGTGCGTTTCCTAAGCTTGGCGGTTTCTGCCCCGCTCGGACACATGAGCGCCTCAATCTGGACCGGGTTCCCGGAACTGGCGGGTTTCACGACAGGGTGACGCCCTCTAGGATGAGGCCATGCCTTCCGACGCCTCGCTGTTTCCACCAACCGCCCCGCCCGCCCGTTCTGTCGCGCCGGGCCTCTATCTGGTGGCCACGCCCATCGGCAATCTGCGCGACATGACGTTGCGGGCGCTGGACGTTCTGGCCGCCGCCGATCTGGTTCTGGCCGAGGACACGCGAGTCACAGCCAAGCTGCTGACCGCCTATGGCCTACGCGCCAAGCTGGAGCGTTGCGACGACCACGCCTCGGCGCGGGCCGCCGAGATCGCGGTCGAGCGGCTGAAGGCGGGCGAGGTCGTGGCCCTGGTGTCGGACGCCGGCACGCCCCTGGTGTCCGACCCCGGCTATGTCGTGGCCCGCGCCGCCATCGCCGAGGGTCTGCCGGTTCACCCCGTTCCCGGCGCCTCCAGCCTGCTGGCCGCCCTGTGTCTGGCGGGGCAGCCGGCCGACCGGGTGCTGTTCGCCGGCTTCCTGCCGCCCAAGTCCGGGGCGCGCAAGACCATGCTGGAGGAGCTGCGCACCGGGCGCCAGACCCTGGTCTTCTTCGAGAGCGGGCCGCGTCTGAAGGACAGCCTGGCCGACATGGCCCAGGTCCTGGGCGACCGCCCCGCCGCCGTCACCCGTGAACTGACCAAGCTCTATGAAGAGGCCGTGCGCGGCAGCCTGGCCGAACTGGCCGTCGATCCGCGCTGCGACGCCCCCAAGGGCGAGATCGTCATCGTCATCGGCCCCGGCGAGACCGAGGTCGCCAGCGCCGCCGACGTCGATGCGGCCCTGGCCGACGCCCTGACCCGTCTGCCGCCGGGCGAGGCCGCCGCAGAGGTGTCCAAGGCCCTGAACCTGCCCAGGAAGCCCCTCTACAAGCGGGCGCTGGAAATGCAGGGCCGGGGGTGAAGCCTCGGCTGCGGCCCTCCCCGTCGCCGCGCCGGCCGAAGTCGGGCTGGCGTCAGGCGCTGGGCGGACGGTCGCATCGTGAAGGTCACGCCGCCGAATGGATCGCCGCCGTCTGGCTGATGCTCAAGGGGTATCAGATCCTGGCCTTTCGCCTGAAGGGGCGCGGCGGCGAGATCGATATTCTGGCGAAACGCGGCCGCATCCTGGCGGTGGTCGAGGTCAAAAGGCGACGCTCGATCGAGGCGGCGATCCTCGCCTTGGGTCCCGAACAACACGGCCGACTGGCCGCCGCCGGGCGGGCGGTGGTCCACAGCCGACCCTCGCTGCAGGGGCTGATGTTGAGAATCGATATGGTGGCGCTGGCTCCCCGGCGATTTCCGCGTCATCTTCGCGGCGTGACGACCACAGGAACGGACATGGCGTGACGCGCGAGGACGCCGAGATCATTCTGACCCAGGCGGGAACCGCTGAGGACGACGGCTTTCCGCTGCTCGAATGCGCCATCGCCTGCGCCATTCACGACTATCCGTTCCGCGATCCCGAGCCGGTCCGTCTGCTGGCCGACCAGGCCGCCCAGAGGGTCAAGGAGCGCGCCGCCAACGAAGGCCCCGACGACGCCCTGACCGAGACCATGGCGGCGGACCTGCGCCTCAACGGCGATCTTTTGAACCATGACCACCCCGGCAATACCGACGTCATCGACGTGGCCGAGCGGCGACGCGGCCTGTCGGCGGCCCTGGTGGTCTTCTACCTCGACGCGGCGCGTCGGGCGGGGCTGAAGGCGGCGGCGGTGGACTTTCCCGGTCATATCCTCTTGCGGGTAGAGACGCCCGAAGGGCCGGTGGCCCTGGACCCCTTCAGCCAGGGCCGTCTCGTTCTGCCTAGCGAACTGACGCGTCGGGCGCTTTTGGCGGGCTTGACCCCGCATGTCGCGGATCGTCTCGACCTGCTCATGGCTCCGGTCAGCGATCGGCAGGCCTTGATCCGCCTGCAGAACCTACTGTTCGCCCGCGCCCTGTTGGCGGAGGATTATGAGGGCGCAGAGCGCTCAGCCCTGCGCCGCGCCTTGCTGGACCCCGAGGATCACCGTCCTTGGCTGGACGTCGCCGCCGCGCGCGAAAAGCAGGGCGCCCTGACCGGCGCGCTGCAGGCCCTGTCGCGCGCCCGCGCCGTCGACGGTCCCGCCGACGCCCACCGCGCCAGCATGGACCGGGTGCGGATGCGGCTGAACTGAAGCGCGGCCTTGCGGCGGGCGCCTGGCGCCCTCAATTAGGCAGGGACGGCGCTTCGGCGCTCAAGCAGCGAGCGCCCGCGGCGCGAGCGATAGCGCCCTCTTCGACCAAGGACTACCCATGCTGAAAGTCGCCATCCAGATGGACCCGCTCGAGGCGGTGAACGTCGAGTCCGACACCACCTTCCTGATGGCCCTGTCGGGTCAGGCGCGTGGACACAGGCTGTGGGTCTACGACTTCCGCACCCTGGCGCTGGACGAGGGCCGTCTGTTCTGCCGCGCCCGTCCGGTGACGGTGAACACGGTGCAGGGCGAGCACGCCGATTTCGGCCCCGAGGTGATCCTCGATCTGGCCGAGGATGTGGACGTCATCCTGATGCGTCAGGACCCGCCTTTCGACATGGCCTATGTCACCGCCACCTATCTGCTGGAACGGGTCCATCCCAGGACCCTGGTGGTCAACAACCCAGCCGAGGTGCGCTCGGCGCCCGAGAAGCTGATCGCCACCCTCTTCCCCGGCCTGCAGCCGCCGACCCTGGTGTCGTCGGACCCGGTCGCCCTGGTCGACTTCCACCGCCGTCACGGCGACGTGGTGCTCAAGCCCCTGCACGGCGCCGCCGGTTCGGGCGTGGTGCGGCTGAAGGCGGATGATCCCAATCTGGAAGCCCTGATCGAGATCCACGCCGCCGGGTCGCGCGACCCTCTGGTGATCCAGAAATTCATTCCCGCCGTGTCCAAGGGCGACAAGCGCATCATCCTGATCGACGGCGAGCCGGTCGGCGCCATCAACCGCATTCCGGCCAAGGATCAGGTGCGCTCCAACCTGCGCGTCGGCGGCACGGCGGCCCCGGTTGAGCTGACCCCGCGCGACCTGGAGATTTGCGCCGCCATCGGCCCCTATCTGAGGGAACGCGGCCTGATCTTCGTCGGCATCGACGTGATCGGCGACTATCTGACCGAGATCAACGTCACCTCGCCCACGGGCGCCCAGCAGCTGCTCAAGTTCTCGGGCGTCGATGCGACGGCCCTGATGTGGGACGTGATCGAGGAGAAGAAGCGCGAAGCCCGCTAGGGTGCACAACGGGAGGGGACCCCATGACCAGAACGACGATCGCCGGCGCGCTGAGCGCCTTGACCCTGCTTGTCGCCGCGCCGGCGACGGCGCAGGACGCCGCGCCGAAGCGCCCGTCGATGGAGGTGCTGGAGCGGATCATCGAGACCCGCACGCCGCAGACCCGCGTCGAGACGCCGGACCATGAGCGCATCACAGCCCGACGCATCGACATCGTCGACGCCGACGGGACCATCCGCATGACCCTGTCAGGGGCCACGCCCGCGCCGATTATCGACGGCATTCAGTACAAGCGCGCTTTCAACGTGGCCGGTCTGATCCTCTATGACGACAAGGGCAGCGAGCGTGGCGGGTTCGGCACCGCCGACGTCGACGGCGGCATGGCCGTGCTGGCCTTGGATCACCCGGCCATGGACGCGATCGGCTGGCGCGTGTCGCCGGACGGCGCGGTCAGCTTCGTCATCAACCAGGCTCCGCCCCTGATCCGCGAGCCGGGTTTAGGCGACGCCCTGGTGCCGGGGGTGCAGACGCCGACACGGATGCGTCTGTCGGTCGCCGCAGACGGGACGCCCGCCGTGGCCCTGTCGGACAGGAACGACCGGCCGCGCGTGCGGATGACGGTGTCCGAGGAAGGCTATGGCGCCATCCAGTTCCTCAACGCGGCGGGCGAGGTGATCCATACCCTGGCGCCGGAAGCCGACCTGCCCTGATCTACTTTCGAGTAACGGCGCTCTTGCGGTCCGCCTAGGTTCGTGATTTGTTCTCTCTCGATCAGCGGGAGGGAACCATGCTTGCACGGGTGGTGACGGTCGCCTTCGACGGGGTCGAGGCGCGTCGGGTCGATGTCGAGGTGCAGCAGGTGGCGACGCCTGCAGGCGCCTTCGCCATTGTCGGTCTGCCGGACAAGGCGGTGGCCGAGAGCCGCGAACGGGTGCGCGGGGCTTTTGCGGGCATCGGTCTGGCCCTGCCGCCCAAGAAGGTCATCGCCAACCTGGCGCCCGCCGATCTGCCGAAGGAAGGCAGTCATTTCGACCTGCCCATCGCCCTGGCGCTTCTGGCCTCCATGGGGGTGATTGCGCCCGATGCGCTGGACGGCTGGGCGGCGGTGGGCGAACTGGGGCTGGACGGTCAGATCGCTACGGTCGGCGGAACCCTGCCTGCGGCCATGGCGGCGGGCGCCATGGGCCTGGGCCTCATCTGTCCCGAGGCCAATGGCCCTGAGGCGGCCTGGGCGGGCGACACGGCTATCCTGGCGCCGCGCTCCCTGATCGGCCTGATCAATCACTTCCGCGGCACACAGATCCTGCGTGCGCCCGAACCCGGCCCAGTGACGGCGGGCGGCGCGGTCCCGGACCTGCGCGAGGTCAAGGGTCAGGAGAGCGCCAAGCGGGCGCTGGAGATCGCGGCGGCGGGCGGCCACAACCTGCTCTTCATCGGCCCGCCCGGATCGGGCAAGTCGATGATGGCCCAGCGCCTGCCCGGCCTTCTGCCGCCGCTGACGCCGCAGGAGCTGCTCGAGACCTCCATGGTCTGGTCGGTGGCGGGCCTGATCGATCGCGGCGCCCTGACCCGCGACCGGCCCTTCCGCGCGCCCCATCATTCCGCCTCGATGGCCGCCCTGACCGGCGGCGGTCTGCGGGCCAAGCCGGGCGAGGCGTCGCTGGCCCACAACGGCGTGCTCTTCCTGGATGAACTGCCGGAATATTCCGCCCAGGCGCTGGACAGCCTGCGCCAGCCTCTGGAGACGGGCGAGATCGTGGTGGCGCGCGCCAACGCCCACGTCCGCTATCCGGCCCGGTTCCAGCTGGTGGCGGCGATGAACCCCTGCCGCTGCGGCCTCGGCGGGGCCGGGCGCGGGGCCTGCGGCAAGGCCCCGCGTTGCCAGCGCGACTATCAGAACCGCATCTCCGGCCCGATGTTCGACCGCATCGACCTGACGGTGGAGACGCCGCCCGTCACCGCCGCCGACATGGCCCTGCCCCCGCCCGCCGAGGGCACGGCCGAGGCCGCCGCCCGTGTGGCGACCGCCCGCGCCCAGCAGGAAGAGCGGGTGCGCGCGGCGGGCTTCGATCCCGACAAGGCGCGCGATCAGGGCATCAACGCCCGCGCCTCGGGCGAGACCCTGGACCGCTTCGCCGCGCCGGATGACGCAGGGCGCGCCTTGCTGATGCGGGCGGGCGAGGCCGGCGGTCTGACCGCGCGGGGCTGGACCCGCACCCTGCGGCTGGCGCGCACCATTGCTGAGCTCGATGGCTCGACCGGGGTGCTGCGCCGCCATGTGGCCGAGGCCCTGATGTATCGCCGCACCACAGTCGGGGCCCAGGGCGATTTCGACCGTCAGACCGCCCATCGCCACGAGGCTCCGGCCTTCTGAGGCCTGAAATCCTTGTTCGGCCACGCTTAACCCTTTGGGCGCTAAGGGTGGTCGCCATGGCCCATGCACGCAGAACGCACGCACCGATCGACATCACGCCCGCCGCGGAAACCGCCGCCCCAGAGCAGCAGTTCCTGCGGTTGATGAGCCATGAGATGCGCACGCCCCTGAACGGGGTGATCGGCATGCTGGGCCTGCTGTCGCGGACCAAGCTGGACGGCGCCCAGCGCGCCTATGCCGAGGCGGCGCAGAAGTCCGCCGAACACCTGCTGGGCCTGGTCAACGACCTGCTGGACTTCGCCCGGCTGGAGGCCGGGGCGCTGGAGTTCGATCCCGCCCCCGTCGATCTGGAAGGCCTGACGCGCGGGGTGGCCGAACTGCTCAGCCCCAAGGCCCACGACAAGGGGTTGGAGATCGTCTGGTCCGTCGCCGCCGATGCGCCCGATGTCATCGCTGATGAGGGCCGCCTGCGTCAGGTCCTGTTCAACCTGGCCGGCAATGCCGTGAAATTCACCGACCGGGGCGGTGTGCGTCTGACGGTCGAGCGCGCTGGCGGAACCGCCGCGCGTCCACGCCTGGCCTTCGTCGTCGACGACACCGGCCCCGGCGTGCCGGAAGAGGCGCGAGCCCGCATCTTCGACGAGTTCGGTCACGCCGACGCCTCCGACGCCGCCCGCTTCGACGGCGCCGGCCTGGGGCTGGCGGTGGTGCGGCGTCTGGCCCAGGCCATGGGCGGCAGCGTGACGGTGTCCGACCGACCCGACGGCCAGGGCGCCCGTTTCCGCTTCGAGGCTCCCTTCGCCGTAGCCCCCGACGCCGCGCCTCGCCCTCGTCCTCTGGACGGCGTGGCGGTGGCGGTGCGCAGCCCCGACCCCTTCGTGCGCCAGGCGGCGACGGCTCAGATCGAAGCTTCGGGCGGGCGCGTCGCGCGTCAGGCGGGCGTGACCCTGATCGACCACGCCATGGCCGAGGACGGCGCCCTGATGGTCAAGCCGTCGCAGGGCGAGGCCATCATCCTGCTGAAAGCCGGCGAACGCGATCTGATCGACCGCTACCGGGCGGCGGGCTTCCACGGCTATCTGATCAAGCCGCTGCGTCGCGCCTCGCTGGCCGAGCGCGTGCTGGCGGCGGCGGGTCGCCGCAAGGGCCTGGCGGCTCCCACGGCGCGCGCCCAGGATGACGATCGCGTCACGCCCGTCGCCTTCAAAGGGCTGCGCGTCCTGCTCGTCGAGGACAATCCGGTCGGCGCCCTTCTGGCCAAGACCCTGCTGCGCCGCGAGGGCTGCGTCGTCCAGACCGCCGCTGACGGTCACGAGGCCCTGCTGACGCTAAAGGAAGCCCGCTTCGACCTGATCTTCATGGACATGCGGATGCCGCGCATGGACGGCCCGGCGGCGGCGCGGGCGCTGCGGGCGCGGGGCGAGCGCACACCGATCGTGGCCCTGACCGCCAACGCCTTCGCCGAGGACCGCATTGCCTGTCTGGAGGCGGGCATGAACGACCATCTGACCAAGCCGCTGGAAGCCGACGCCCTGCGCGCCGCCCTGACCCGCTGGACGAACGTCGGCAACCGCGCCAAGGTCGGCGCCCAGTAACCACGACCGCCCGTTTCCGGCGGCGTCCGCCGGAGACCCGCATGACCGATACGAAGACGCCCGCTTCCGAGGTCGCGGCCCTGCAGCCGTCGCCGAAAGGTCTGGGCGTGCTGAAGGCGGCCTTCCGTGAGCGCCGCACCCTGGCCATGCTGCTGCTGGGCTTCTCCGCCGGTCTGCCCTTCGCCATGCTTTTCGGGACCCTGAACGCCTGGCTGTCGGACGCGGGCGTCTCGGTGGCCACCATCGGCGTCCTGTCCTGGGTGGGCCTGTTCGGGGCGTTCAAATTCCTGTGGTCGCCCTCGGTCAGCCTGACGCCGCCCATCATCGGGCGGATGGGACGGCGGCGGGCCTGGCTGATCCTGTGCCAGGTGGTTCTGGTCGGCGCCCTGTTGACCATCGCCCTGTCGCACCCCGGCACAGGCGCCATCGCCCTGCTGGCGGGCGCGGCCGCCCTGGGCGCCTTCGCCTCGGCGACCCAGGACATCGTCATCGACACCTGGCGGATCGAGGTCGCCGACCAGCGGGTTCCCGTCGACCTTCTGTCCACCGTCTATCAGCTGGGTTTCCGCACCGCGGCCCTGGTCGGCGGCGCGGGCGCCCTGGTCCTGGCCGATCATCTCGGATGGTCCTCGACCTTCGTCATCGGCGCGGGCCTCATGGGCCTGGGGTTGCTGGGCACTCTGATCGCGCCCGAGCCCAAGCCGGCGCCGAAACAGGCTATCGCCCGCGAGCGCATCGGCTCGCCTCGTCTGCGCATGACGGCTCTGGTCGTCACCCTGGCCGCCTGGGTCTGGGCCGCCTTCATGCTGATCCGCTTCATGGTCACGGCGCTGAGCGTCACCCCGGCGCCGAGCGCGGGCGAGTTCACCGCGACCTGGGGGCCGTGGATCGTCGGCGGGGCCGTCATCCTGCCCGCCCTGCTGGCCGGACTGATCGTCTGGCGCGGGGGCAAGACCGGACCAGTGCAGACGCAGAGCGACGCGCCTGCCTTCGCCAACACCCTTTATGACGCCATCCTGGCCCCTCTGGTCGAGCTGATGGGACGTCTGGGCTGGGGCGCGGTCATCGTTCTGGGCCTGATCCTGACCTATCGCATCACCGACGGGGTCTGGGGCCCGTTCGCCTTCCCCTTCTACATGGGCGACACAGGCGGAGCCCTGGGTCACACCAAGACCGAGATCGCCCTGGCGTCCAAAACCTTCGGCGTGGTCATGACCATCCTGGGCATCGGCCTGGGCGGCTGGGCGCTTCTGGTCATCGGCCGGATGGCCAGCCTGCTGCTGGGGGCGGTGCTGTCGGCGGCGACCAATCTGCTGATGATGGACCTGGCGCTCGGCGCGCCTTTCATCCACGGCTTCATGCAGGTCACCGGCCTCTACAAGCTTTTCGGCCTGTTCCACCTGGGCGAACCGATGGCGCGGCTGATGCTGGCCATCGCCGGCGAGAACATCGCCGGCGGTTTCGCGGGAGCCGCCTTCGTCGCCTATCTGTCGGCCCTGTCCAACAAGATGTTCGGCGCGGTCCAGTTCGCCGTCTTCACCTCTCTGGCCCTGCTGATCGGCACCCTGGGGCGCGGGGCCCTGGGCGAACTGATCGAGCGTCAGGGCTATGCCGCCATGTTCGTCATCGCCGCCTGGCTGGGGGTCATCGCCGTCGTCTTCTGCGCGGCCGAATGGGTGCGCCAGACGCTTGAGCTGCGCCGCCTGAAGCGGGCGACCTGAGGCCCAAACGCAAAGAGGCGGCCCGAAGGCCGCCTCTCGACGTTCCAGCGATGGAAAGCGCCTAGTCCTCGACCTCGGCGCCCTCGGCGTAGGCGGCGAAGGTGGCGGCGGTGATGATCTCGCTGACCGAGGCTCCCAGGGGCACGATCTGCACCGACTTCTCCAGACCGACCAGTAGCGGGCCGATCACCGTGGCGCCGCCCAGCGACTGCACCAGGCGGGTCGAGATGGCCGCCGAGTGGATGGCCGGCATGACCAGGACGTTGGCGTCGCCGGTCAGGCGCATGAAGGGATAGTTGGCCCGCGCCTCGGGGTTCAGGGCCAGCTCGGGCGGCATTTCGCCTTCGTATTCGAAGTCGACGTCCATGCTGTCGAGGATGCGAATGGCCTCGCGCACCTTCTCGCCGCGATCGCCGGGCGGATCGCCGAAGGTCGAGTAGCTGAGGAAGGCGACGCGCGGCTTGCGGCCCAGTTTCTTGACCGTGGCGGCGGCCTTGACGGCGATCTCGGCCAGTTCGGCGGCGTTGGGCAGCTCATGGATCGAGGTGTCGGCCACGAACAGGGTGCGGCCCTTGGCCAGCAGGATCGACAGACCGATCATGCGGTCCTTCACGTCCAGGACGCGGCGGACCTCTTTCAGGGCCATGTTGAAGTTGCGGGTCACGCCGGTGACCATGCAGTCGGCCTGGCCGCGCGCGATCATGGCGGCGCCGAAGTAGTTGCGGTCTTGGTTGATCATCCGCTGCACGTCGCGGCGCAGATAGCCCCGGCGCTGCAGGCGGTTGTAAAGCCATTCGACGTATTCGGCGTTCCGCTCCGAAACGCGGGCGTTCATCACCTCGATGCCCAGGTCGTCGAAATTCAGCCCCGCCTCGGCGGCGTTCTGACGGATCAGGTCCTCGCGACCGACCAGGATGGGCGTGCCCAGGTCGCCCTGTTTGAAGGCCCAGGCGGCGCGGATGACCGACTGCTCCTCGCCCTCGGCGAAGACGACGCGCTGCTTGGGTCCCGAGCGCACGGCCGAGGATATCTTCTGCATCAGGGCGGCGGAGGGATCGACCCGCTGACGCAGGGCGATACGATAGGCCTCCATGTCCTCGATCGGCTTGCGGGCCACGCCGGTGTCCATCGCCGTCTGGGCGATGAAGGGCGGGATGTACCAGATCAGACGCGGATCGAACGGGGTCGGGATGATGTATTCCGGGCCGAACTTCAGCTTGCGGCCGCGATAGGCGGCCGCGACCTCGTCCGGCACGTCCTCGCGGGCAAGCGCCGCCAGGGCGTGGGCGCAGGCGATCTTCATCTCGTGGTTGATCTGGCGCGCGCGCACGTCCAGGGCGCCGCGGAACAGATAGGGGAAGGCCAGGACGTTGTTGACCTGGTTCACATAGTCCGAGCGGCCGGTGGCGATGATGGCGTCCGAGCGCACCGACTTGACGTCTTCCGGGGTGATCTCCGGGTCGGGGTTGGCCATGGCGAAGATGATCGGATTGGGCGCCATGGAGGCGACCATTTCCTTGCTGATCGCGCCCTTGGCCGACAGACCCAGCACCACGTCGGCGCCGACCATGGCTTCGGCCAGGGTGCGCAGGGGCGTGTCGGTGGCGTGCGCCGCCTGCCATTGCGAGACGTTGTCCCGGCCCTTGTAGATGACGCCCTGACGGTCGCAGATGACGGTGTTCTCGGCCTTGACGCCGGCGGCCTTCATCAGGGCGATGGACGACAGGCCCGCGGCCCCGGCGCCCGACAGGACGACCTTGAGGTCTTCCAGCTTCTTGCCGACGATATGGGCCGCGTTGATCAGGCCGGCGGTCGAGATGATGGCCGTGCCGTGCTGGTCGTCATGGAAGACGGGAATGTCCAGCAGGTCCTGCAGCTGGGCCTCGATCTCGAAGCACTCCGGGGACTTGATGTCCTCCAGATTGATGCCGCCCCAGGTGTCGCCGATGTTCTTGACCACGGTGACGAACTCGTCCGGGTCGGTGGTCTTGACCTCGACGTCGAAGCTGTCGACGTCGGCGAAGCGCTTGAACAGGACCGACTTGCCTTCCATCACCGGCTTGGAGGCCATGTGGCCGAGGTTGCCCAGGCCCAGGATGGCGGTGCCGTTGGAGATGACGGCGACCATATTGCCCTTGGACGTATAGTCGTAGGCCTTGTCCACGTCCTCGGCGATGGCCAGGACCGGCACGGCCACGCCCGGCGAATAGGCCAGCGACAGGTCGCGCTGGGTCGCCATCGGCTTGGTCGGAGCCATGGAGATCTTGCCCGGGGTCGGCGCGCTGTGGAACTCCAGGGCGTCGTCGTCGGAGAAGGTCTGTTTATCGGTCAATTCGGGCATTTCGATCTCGGGAAGGGCAGGCGCCTCTCGTTCCTAGATCGTGGGACGGGTGGGGACAACCGTTGACGCAACGTCAGGCGGCGGATTGCTGAGCTTTATGACAAGAGCCCGGTGCGCTCGATCTCGACCGGACCGGTCATGAAGACATGGCCGGACGCCTCGTCCCAATCGATGGTCAGCTCGCCCCCGTCGACCACCACAGTCGCCTTGCGGTCGCTCATGCCGCGCCGCGCCGTGGCCACCAGGGCCGCGCAGGCGCCGGTGCCGCAGGCCAGGGTCAGACCCGCCCCGCGTTCCCATACCCGCAGCCGGATATGGTCGCGGTCGATGACCTTGGCGAAGCCGACGTTGACCCCCTCGGGGAAGAGCGGGTGATGCTCAACGAGCGAACCCGAGCCGCGCACGAAGGCGTCGTCCTGCTGATCGGTGAAGAAGACCACGTGGGGATTGCCCATCGAGACCGCGCCCGGCGTGTGCAGGACCGGAGCGTCGATCGGCCCGACCTGCAGCTCGATGCCGCGCGTGTCCATCTCCTCGGCGAGCGGCACCTGGGCCCAGTCGAGGCGCGGCGCGCCCATGTCGACGGTTACTTGATGATCGCCCGCCCGTCGCGCCGTCGTTGGCCCTCCCAGGGTGTCGATGACCACTTCTTCCTTGCCGGTGGCCTCCAGCAGCAGCCAGCCGACGCAGCGCAGGGCGTTGCCGCAGGTCTGCACCATCGAGCCGTCGGCGTTCCAAACCCGCATGAAGGCGTCCGCTGTCTCGGACGGTTCGATCCCGATCAACTGGTCGAAGCCGCCCAGACCCGCCGCCGGGGCGGCCAGGGCGCGCACCTGTTCCTCGGTCGGATGGAAGCCTTCCTCGAAGGCCTGGACGACGATGAAGGCGTTTCCGGCGCCGTTCATGCGGATGTAGGGGCGAGCAGTCTGGGTCATGTCCGCCTTCATATAGGATTTTTCGCCGGTTCATGTATCGCTGGCGACGATGGCGTCAGAGCACAGCGAAACCGGCAAATCCGAAGGTCTGCGGCTGAGGGCGCGGCTGCGCTACCTCTATCACGGCTCACAGCCGGCGGCGGTGAAGTTCCGCCTGATGGTCATCGTCATCGACCTGGCCATCATCGGCTTCTTCCTGGCCACGCCGATCCTCAAGGAGGCGGGCTGGGTCTTCTATGTGATGGACTATCTGATCGCCGCCGTCCTGGGGCTGGACCTAGCGGCGCGGGCCTATGCCTATTCCGACATCCGCGACTGGCTGAAACGGCCGATTGTCTGGGTCGATCTGTTCGTCCTGGCGACCCTGCTGTTCCCGGTCTGGCTGGCCAACCTCGGCTTCCTGAGGCTGCTGCGGCTGTGGAGCCTGCTGAACAGCGACCTCTTCTGGCGCACCATCGGCCGTCGCTTCGACGACACGCGGGTTGAGGAGATCACCCGGGCCCTGGCGGCCCTGATCACCTTCGTCTTCGTCGTGACCGGCTTCGTCTATGCCTATTTCCGGGGCAAGGCCGAGCACATCAACGGCTATCTGGACGCCCTCTATTTCACCGTGGCGACCCTGACGACGACGGGGTTCGGCGACATCACCCTGCCGGGCAACTGGGGCCGGGTCATCTCGATCATCGTCATGCTGGTGGGCATCACCCTCTTCATCCGCCTGGCCCAGACCCTGATCCGGCCGCACAAGGTCAAGTTTCCCTGCCCGACCTGCGGTCTTCAGAAGCACGACCCCGACGCCGTCCACTGCAAGGCCTGCGGTCAGATCCTGTGCATTCCGGACGAAGGCGACTGACGCCGGTCGCGCCGTCGCTGCGACGAAAGATGACAGGCTTGTAAGATTTCCACCGCTTGCCGCAGTCCTCGTGTCTCGCCAAGGTGCCGCCCAATTTCTGTTGGGGAATGAAACATGATCCGCACTCTGGCGTCCGCCGCCGCCCTTCTTCTCGCCGTCGGAGCCGCTCCCGTCGCCATGGCCCATTCGACCGACACGCCCGCCGCCGCCTCCACGCCGGGCTTCGCGACCAGCGACGCGACCGATCCCTACATCTGGCTGGAAGAGGTCGAGGGCGAGCGCGCCATGGCCTGGGTCAAGGCCCACAATGAGCATTCGCTCGGCACGCTGCAGGGCGACCCGCGCTACGAGAACCTGCACCAGCAGGCCCTGGACATCGTCCAATCGCGTGACCGCATCCCCTCGCCCGGCTTCACCCACGACGGCCATATCGACAACTTCTGGCAGGACGCGACCCATGTGCGCGGCATCTGGCGCCGCACGACGCTGGACAGCTACCGCACCGCGACGCCGACCTGGGAGACCATCCTCGACATCGACGCCCTGTCGGCCGCCGAGGGCGCCAACTGGGTCTACAAGGGCGCCAGCTGCCTGCCGCCCGAGGAACGCTACTGCCTCGTCTCCCTGTCGAACGGCGGCAAGGACGCGGTGACGATCCGCGAGTTCGACAGCGTCACGAAGACCTTCGTAGAGGGCGGCATCAGCCTGCCGGAATCCAAGGGCGGCGCCAGCTGGATCGACAAGGACACCCTGCTGATCTCGCGTGACTTCGGCGAAGGCTCGCTGACGGACTCGGGCTATCCGCGCACCGTGCGCCTGCTGAAGCGCGGCCAGAGCGTCGATCAGGCGGTCGAGGTCTTCGCCGGCCAGAAGACCGACGTCTCCGTCTCGGGCTACACCCTGCGCGACGCCGACGGCATGGTGCAGGCGGTCCTGCTGAATCGCGGCGTCAACTTCTATGAGAGCGAAACCTGGCGCCTGAACGCCGACGGCACGACGACGAAGCTGGAGTTGCCGCTCAAGGGCAACATCAACGCCCTGGTCGCGGGCCAGATGGTGGTGACGACAGATCAGGACTGGACCGCGCCCTCGGGTCAGGAATTCAAGACCGGCGACGTCATCGCCTGGAACCTGCAGGCCTGGCTGGCCGATCCGAAGACCCCGGCTCAACTGGTCATCCGCCCCGGCGAGCGCGAGGCGATCGAGGGTATCAGCGCCACCCGCAACACCCTGGTCGTGGCGCTTTATGAAAACGTGCGCGGTTCCGTTTATGTCTACCGTCCGAACCCGTCCGGCGAATGGGCGCGCACCCGTCTGGACCTGCCGCAGAACGTCACCGTCGGCGTTGGTTCGGCCTCGGAGCAGGACGACAAGATCTTCGTCAGCGTCGCCGGCTATCTGAACCCGTCCAGCCTCTATCTGGCCGACGCGGCGACGGGCGCGGTCGCTCTGACCAAGTCCCTGCCGGCCAAGTTCGACGCCACGGGCATGCGGGTGGATCAATTCGAGGCCCGCTCGGCCGACGGCACCATGATCCCCTATTTCGTCGTCCATAAGGACGCCATGGCCATGGATGGCTCGAACCCGACGCTGCTGTACGGCTACGGCGGCTTCCAGTCGTCGCTGCTGCCCGGCTACTCGCCAACGGTCGGCAAGCTGTGGCTGGAGCGCGGCGGCGTCTATGTCATCGCCAACACCCGCGGCGGCGGCGAGTTCGGACCCAAGTGGCACCAGGCGGCCCAGCAGGAAAACCGCCAGCGCGCCCACGAGGACTTCCAGGCCGTGGCCCAGGACCTGATCACGCGCGGGATCACCAGCCAGCCGCACCTCGGGATCATGGGCGGTTCGCAAGGCGGCCTCTTCATGGGGGCCATGCTGACTCAGCGCCCGGACCTGATCAATGCGGCCGTCATCCAGGTGCCCCTGTTCGACATGCTGCGCTTCCACAAGTTGCTGGCCGGCGCCTCCTGGATCGGGGAATACGGCAACCCGGACATCCCCGAGCAGCGCGCCTGGATCGAGGAGTACTCGCCCTATCAGCGTCTGGCGGCGGGTCAGCCCTACCCCGAGGTCTTCATCCACACCTCGACCAAGGACGACCGCGTCCACCCCGGCCACGCCCGCAAGGCGGCGGCGCGGATGGAGGCGCTGGGCTACCCGGTCCTCTTCTATGAAAACACAGACGGCGGCCACGCGGCCGGCGCCAACCTGCGCGAAACGGCCCGCCGCATCGCGCTGGAATACACCTATCTGACGCGCCGCCTGATGGACGAGCCGGCGAAGCAATAACCCCCTGCCCGTTCATCCCCGCGGAAGCGGGGACCCAGGTTTGAGCCCCGCGCTCAGACCTGGGACATGAGCGAAAACTTTGACGGCGGCTTATCAGGCCAAATCACTGGGTCCCCGCCTCCGCGGGGATGAGCGGAGTAAAGTCATGAAAACCTTGTTTCTTAGCGTCGCCCTGCCCGCGCTGATGTTGGCTGCGGCGCCCGCTTTGGCCGAGGGTTCTGCGGCCGCCCCGGCCGTGAGCGCCGCCGCTGCGACCAATCCGCCGCCGCACTTCCCGCGCGATCTGTCGCCCGAGGGGGTCAAGGCCGCCGATGATCATCTGGCGCTGGAAGAGGTGGACGGGGCGGAGGCCCGGGCCTTCGTCGCCGCCTCGAATGAAAAGGCCCTGTCGGCCCTGACCGGCGACCGTCGCTACGAATCCTTCCGCCAGCAGGCCGAGGCCATCCTGACGGCGACCGACCGCATTCCCGGCGTCAGCTTCCTGGGCGAGGGTCTGGGCAATTTCTGGCAGGACGCCGCCAATCCCAAGGGGGTCTGGCGCCGCACGACCCTGGCCTCCTATCGCACCGCCCAGCCGCAGTGGGAGACCCTGCTGGACATCGACGCCCTGGCCAAGGCCGAGGGCCGCGACTGGGTGTTCAAGGGCGCCAACTGCCTGGCCCCGGACGAGACCCGCTGCCTGATCAACCTGTCGGACGGCGGCAAGGACGCCGTCGTCGTGCGCGAGTTCGACCTGACCACCAAGCGGTTCGTCGATGGCGGCTTTGTCATCCCCGAAGGCAAGCACCGCCTGACCTGGCTGGACCGCGACACCCTGCTGATCGCCACCGACTTCGGCCCCGGCACGATGACCGAGTCAGGCTATCCCTTCATCGTCAAATCCCTGAAGCGCGGCCACCCGCTGGCCCACGCAACCGAGGTCTATCGCGGCCAGCAGTCCGACGGCGGCTACGGCGTCTCGCCCATGGTCTTCCGCGACAAGGCCGGGGCGGTCGAGGCCGTCCTGTTCAGCCGCCCGCTGGACACCTTCCGCTCGGAGACGTGGCGGTTCGTGGATGGTCGGACCTATAAGCTCCGCATTCCTGAACGTGTCAGCATTTACGGCATGCTGGACGGGAAGCTGGTGTTCACGCCCGAAGAAGCTTTCAGTCGGGATGTTCTGGGATATGGCGGCGGTCCGGCGGGCGCCTTGATGGTGATGGCGCTGGACAGTCTGCATGACCGTCCCGACGGTTCGCGTCCCGGTCCTAGCCATTTTGCAAGCCAAGCTTTTGTTCCGAGTCCCCGCCAGTCTATCGCCGATGTGGCAGTTTTGTCGGACAGGCTGGTTGTAGCGATCAACGACAACGTCAGCGGTCGTCTTTCGGTCCTCACTCCTCAAGGAGAGTTCCCCTGGACCGCGACCGACATCGCCGTGCCCGCCAACAGCGCCGTGGGTCTGGGCGACAGCTCCAAGTCCAAGGGCCAGGTCTTCGTCTCGACCCAGGGCTTCTTGACGCCGCCGACGCTCAGCCTGGCCGACGTCTCGACCGGTGCCCTGACCGAGCTGAAATCGGCGCCGGCCAAGTTCGACGGCTCGACCCATGTGGTCGAGCAGTTCGAGGCGATCTCGACCGACGGGACGAAAATTCCCTACTTCGTCACCCGGCCTAAGGATCTGGCGATGGACGGGAACGGCCCGACCATCCTGTTCGGTTACGGCGGCTTCCAGGCCAGCTTCCCGCCCGCCTACAAGCCTGAGATGGGCAAGCTGTGGCTCGAGAACGGCGGCGTCTTCGTCCAGGCCAATATTCGCGGCGGCGGCGAGTTCGGTCCCGGCTGGCACCAGGCGGCCCTGCGTGAAAACCGCCAGCGCGCCTTCGACGACTTCGCCGCTGTGGCCCGCGATCTGGAGCAGCGCAGGATCACCAGCCCGCGCCACCTGGGCATCTATGGCCGCTCCAACGGCGGGGTGCTGACGTCGGTTTCGATCACCCAGCATCCGGAGCTTTTCAACGCGGCGGTGATCGAAAGCCCGCTGATCGACATGCTGCGCTATCAGGACCTGCCCGCCGGCGCCTCGTGGATCGGCGAATACGGCGACCCGCGCATCCCCGGCGACGCCGAGTTCATCGCCCGCTACTCGGCCTATCAGCAGCTGCGCCCCGAGACGAAATACCCGCGCGTCTATATCACCACCAATACGCGCGACGATCGGGTCCATCCCGGCCACGCCCGCAAGTTCGCCGCGCGTCTGGGCGATCAGGGTCACGACCACCTCTATTTTGAGGATACCGCCGGCGGTCACTCCAACGACGCCGACCCGGTCGCCAACGCCCGGCGCTGGGCGCGGCATTACGTCTATCTCAGCCAGCAACTGATGGACTGAACCGGCGCCTCATCCCGGAAGCGGCATCGGGCAGCCAGGGGGCGATAGGCCAATGAATGGGTGAGCCTCTTGCCGCTCACGGTTTTATGAGCGGCGCGGATGGATCGAAGGGCTAGGATCACGGCCATGAAGGCAAGGGGTCTGATCAAGGGCGGTTTGCTCGTCGCGACGCTCATCGGCGTCGGTGCGGCGGCCCAGGCGCACGAGCGCGACGCCTCGGTCCAGCCGGTGGTGGTCGAGCTGTTCACGGCCCAGGGCTGCTCTGGCTGTCCCGAGGCCAACCGCACGCTTGAAGCCGTGGCCAACGAGCCCGGCGTCATCGCCCTGACCTATGGCGTCGGTTACTGGGACTATCTCGGCTGGTCGGACACCTTCGCCAAGCCCGAATTCGCGGCCCGTCAGCAGGCCTATCGCCAGGCGCTGAGGCTGAGGAACGTCTCGACGCCCCAGGTGGTGATCGACGGCCGCCGTCATCTGTCCGGCGCCCGCTCGCCCGAGCTTCAGGCCGCCATCGACGCCGAGGCGTCAGCTCGCCAGCATCCGCCCGAGATCGAGTTTCGCGAGACCGGCGACCGGGTCGAGGTCGGCTCGGGTCGTCCGCCGGCGGGCGGAGCCGAGGTCATGGCCGTGGTCTATCAGCCGGGCCTTCAGACGGTCGAGGTGCGCCAGGGCGACAACCGGGGTCAGGCCGTGCGCCACGTCAATGTGGTGCGCGAGGTGAAACGTCTCGGCGACTGGACCGGCCGTCCGGTCCTGTTTGTTCTGCCGCCGGATTCCGCGTCAGAAGACAATGTCGTAGTTCTGGTTCAGGCCAAGACGGATCGCCGCATCCTGTCGGCGGCGCGTCGCGTGGAACGGGCGCGCGATTGAACCGCTGACCGAAAGGGTCTAAAGGCCCGCGGCTCTTGATGGGCGCGCCCTTCGCGCGACCCGGAGGTTATGCATGGCCGGGGATACGCCCCGCGGCGACGTTGCGACGTCCGCCGCAAACGCTTCCGAACAACCGAACGCCGGGACTCCCTCTCCGCAGGGCCATGGCAAGGCGACGCATCGCGCCCTGATCCTGGGCGCCATCGGCGTGGTCTTCGGCGACATCGGCACCAGCCCGATCTACGCCCTGCGCGAGGCCATCGGCCACGCCCAGAAGGGCGTCGGCGGCGAACTGGCCATCATCGGCGTCGTCTCCCTGGCCTTCTGGGCCCTGATGGTGGTGGTGACGTTCAAATATGTCATGTTCCTGATGCGGGCCGACAACAAGGGCGAGGGCGGCACCCTGTCGCTGATGGCTCTAGCCCAGCATGCAGTTGGCCGACGCAGCGCTTGGTTATTCATCCTCGGCGTCTGCGGCGCGGCGCTCTTCTACAGCGACGGGGTCATCACCCCCGCCATCTCGGTGCTGTCGGCGGTGGAGGGTCTGAAGGACGCTCCTGGCCTGAACGGCGAGTTGGACCCCTTTATCCTGCCGATCTCGGCGGGCATCCTGATCGCCCTCTTCCTGGTCCAGTCGCGCGGCACCGCCGGCCTGGCCAAGTTCTTCGGCCCCATCACCGCCGTCTGGTTCCTCAGCCTGGGTGTGCTGGGCCTGACCCATATCTTTGACGACATCTCGATCCTGCGCGCCCTGTCGCCGATCTATGGCGTCGAGCTGCTGCTCAAGGACGGTTTCCTCGGCTTCGTCATCCTGGGCAGCGTTTTCCTGGCCGTGACAGGGGCCGAGGCCCTCTATGCGGACATGGGGCATTTCGGAAAGGCGCCGATCCGTCAGGGCTGGCTGTTTGTGGTCCTGCCCTGCCTGACACTGAACTATCTGGGCCAGGGCGCCTTCCTGCTGGACAACCCTGGCGCGGCGGACAACCCGTTCTGGAACATGGTGCCGCAGATGATCTACTGGCCCATGCTGATCCTGGCCACGGCGGCCACGGTCATCGCCAGCCAGGCGGTCATCACCGGCGCCTTCTCGGTGACCCAACAGGCGGTGCAACTGGGCCTCCTGCCCCGCATCGACATTCGCAATACGTCCGAGACCCTGGCCGGCCAGATCTATGTCCCGGCGGTCAACAGCCTGCTGATGATCGGCGTGCTCTTCCTGCTGCTGACCTTCCAGTCGTCTCACAACCTGACCGCGGCCTATGGCGTGGCCGTCACTGGCACCATGCTGGTCAACACCCTGATGTCCTGGTCGGTGGTGACCAAGAAGTGGAAGTGGCCGATGTGGGCCGTGCTGGGCACCCTGGTCCCGTTCGGCATCATCGACGGCGTCTTCCTGACCTCCAACCTGCTCAAGATCCCCGACGGCGCCTGGATGCCTCTGGTCCTGGGCGGGGGCCTTGTGCTGATCATGTGGACCTGGGTGCGCGGCACGCAGATCCTGACCGAGAAGACGCGCAAGGACAGCCTGCCCCTGCATGACCTGATCGAGATGCTGAAGGCCCGCCCGCCGCACCGCGCGCCGGGCACGGCCATCTTCCTGACCTCGGACCCCGAGGTCGCGCCGGTGGCCCTGATGCACAACCTCAAGCACAACAAGGTGCTGCACGAGAAGAACGTCATCCTGACGGTCCACACCGCCGACCGCCCGCGCGTCGCCGACAGCCAGCGCGTGACGATGGAGCCGATCAGCGACGACTTCAAACGCCTGACCATCACCTACGGCTTCATGGAGACGCCGAACGTGCCGCGGGCCCTGGGCCTGTGCCGCAAGCAGGGGCTGAAGTTCGACATCATGTCGACCAGCTTCTTCCTGGGCCGTCGCTCGGTGGTGCCGTCGGCGCGTCAGGGCATGCCCCTGTGGCAGGACAAGCTGTTCATCTTCCTGATGCGCAACGCGGCCAATCCGACCGACTTCTTCCATATTCCGCCCGGCCGCGTGGTCGAACTGGGCACGCAGGTATCCGTATGAGTGGTGGCACCCCCAAGGGCAAAAGCTCGGCTGCGCGCGGTCGTCGCATGGCTGAAAAGTCGCGTCCGCGTCGTGAGGCCAAGCCCGAGGTCGTGGCCGAAGACCCCCATGCCGACATCGGTGTCGAGGCGCGTCTGGTGGCCGGCATCCTGCTGAACGCCGCGCTGGAGAAGCGCACGGGTCTGGACGAGGCCCTCAGCCAGTCACCGGCCAAGGACCTGGCCGGTCCCGACCGCGCCTTCGCGCGCGCTGTCGCCATGGCCGCCCTGCGCCGTCTGGGCGAGATCGACCAGATCCTGGACCGCCGTCTGCAGAAGGCGCCCCCGGCCCCGGTGCGCACCATCCTGCGCGTCGCTCTGGCCCAGACCCTGGTGCTGGGCACCCCCGCCTTCGCCGCCGTCTCGACCGCCGTCAAGCTGGCCGAACGCGACGCCAAGACCCGGCCCTACAAGAACCTGGTCAACGCCGTGCTGCGCGGCGTCGACCGCGACGGTCCCGGCCTGACGACGGCGGAATCCAACCTGCCCGACTGGCTGGCCGCCCGCTGGAAGGCCACCTATGGCGAGGCCAACCTGATCGGTCTGGCCCTGGCCACCCGCGAGGAGCCCGCCACCGACCTCAGCGCCAAGCCCGGCGTCGATCTCGATGTCCTGGCCCAGGACGTCGAGGGCGAGGTCCTGCCCGGCGGCACGGTCCGCACCGGCAAGCGTGGCGATGTGGCCGGCTGGCCCGGCTTCGAGGCCGGCGACTGGTGGGTTCAGGACGCCGCCGCCGCCGTTCCCGCCCGCCTGCTGGCCGTCAAGGCCGGCGAGACGGTGCTGGACATGTGCGCCGCGCCCGGCGGCAAGACCTTGCAATTGGCCGCCGCCGGCGCCGAGGTCGTGGCCGTGGACCGCTCGCCCGCCCGCCTGAAGCGCCTGCGTCAGAACTTCGACCGCACCGGCCTGCCGGTCGAGGTCGTGGCCGTCCCGGTCGAGGACTGGGAGGACGACCGTATCTTCGACGCCGTCCTGCTGGACGCGCCCTGCACCGCTACCGGCACCTATCGCCGCAACCCCGAAGTCCTGCGCGCCACCCGCCCCGCCGAAGTCGCCAAATTGGCTGACGTCCAGCACCGACTGCTGGACGTGGCCGCCGACAAGGTGAAGCCGGGCGGCCGTCTGGTTTACTGCGTCTGCTCGCTGGAACGCGAAGAGGGCGAGACCCAGGTCATCGCCTTCCTGCGCCGCAACCCGGCCTTCCGCACCGTGCCCGCCGTCCCCGCCGAGATCGGGGCTCCTGACGAGGCCCTGACGGCCGAAGGCTGGCTGCGTATCCTGCCCTCGCAATGGGCTGAACGCGGCGGCGTGGACGGTTTCTTCGCGGCGCGCCTGGAACGGATCGCCGACTGACGATCCGCTGGACGATCAATCCGCCTCGTCCTCGATGTGGTGGATCTGGTCGTCGTCGAGGCCGAGGTGATGACCGATCTCGTGGATCAGGACGTGGGCGATGATCTCGGCCAGGCCGACGTCGCCGCGCTCGCACCATTCGTCGAGGATGGGGCGGCGATAGAGGAAGATGCGCGAGGGTTCGGCCGCCGGACCCATGGCGTCTCGCTCGCCGATGTGAACGCCGGAATAGAGGCCAGTCAGTTCGAACGGGTCCTCGATCTCAAGATCCGCCAAGGTCTCCTCGTCGGCGAAGTCGTCGACGCGGATGACCACCTCGCCGGCGGCTTGGCGGAACACCTCAGGCAGATCGGCGAAGGCGGCTTCGGCCAGGCGGGCGAAGTCGTCGAGGGAGGGGGCGGGCTGGTCGTTCCACGCCGGGTTCGGGGCTTGGGTCATGGCCCGGATATCGCCCGCGCCGGAGCATGCTGCAATCCGTCGTCTCGCCGCATCGCAAATCGCGCAATCAGGGTATGGTAAACGCGAATCGGTCGGCGCCCCTGGGGTTCCGCCCGCTCGCTCGTCGTATTTTCCGGGGACAGGATGGCCGAGGCCTACATCGCCTATGTGGCCACTGCAGGCGCAGCGGGTCTGGCGCTGGCGATCAGCGCCTGGGCCTGGCGACTGCGCAAGCGCCTGGGCGCGCGCGAGGCCGAGGTCGAGGCCTGGCTGGCGGGCGAACGCGCCCATGCGGCCGCCTGCGAGGGCGCGCTCAACGTCTTCGACGACGTGCGACTGGCCCTGACGCCCGAGGGCGCGGCCCAGTCGGTGTTCGGCGCGCCTGAGGCCTTGGCGGTGCTCGCGCCGGGGCATGACGGCATGGCGGCGGCCGAGGCCATTGTCAGGGCGCTGAATGAGAACCACACCGGCCATATGGAGGGCCTGGTCCAGCGCGGCGAGCCGTTCGAGACCCTGTTGGAATCCGCCGACGGCGCCTGGGCGGTCGAGGGGCGGGCCCTGGGCGGATCGACCTGGCTGCGTCTGTCGAAGCTGGGCGGGGCGGAAACCGCTGCGGACGCCGGGCTCGGCGCCCTGACTGAGGCCTCCCCGGCCCCCACCTGGGTGGTCGACGGGACGGGACAACTGATCTGGGCCAACAAGGCCTGGCTGAGCGAGATCAAGGCCGAAACCCTGGCCGAGGCGCATGAGACAGGCCTCAGCTTTGACCGCGGCGCCGACCTGATCGTCGCGGAGGCTTCGCGCCTCAACGCCCGTCAGGAGGGCTTCCGCTGGGTGTCGTCCGACGGCCGCCGCAAGGCCTGGCGCATCCTGGCCGAGCCCCTGGCCGGCGGGCGCGGCGCCGTCATCGCCTTCGCCATCGACATGACCGAGGCCGAGGAGACACGCGACACCCTGCGTCGTCACGTCGAGGCCCACGACGAAACCCTGAACCACCTGGCCGACGCCGTGGCCATCTTTGGCCCGGCCAAGCGGCTGGCCTTCCACAACACCGCCTTCCAGCAGTTGTTCAACATCGACCCGGCCTGGCTGGACGAGCGCCCGACCCACGCCGAACTGCTGGATCGCCTGCGCCAGAAGCGCCAACTGCCCGAGGTCATCGACTACGCCGGGTGGAAGGCGCAGGAGCTGGAATTCTATGGCGCGGCTCAAGCGGCGCCGGATGACAGCTGGTCCCTGCCTGATGGGCGGACCCTGCGCGTGGTGCGTCAGCCTCATCCCCTGGGCGGCATCCTGCTGATCTTCTCGGACATCACCGACGAGTTGCAGTTGCGCAGCCGCTACAACGCCCAGATCCAGGTCCAGACCGCGACCCTGGACAAGCTGAACGACGCCGTCGCCGTCTTCGGTTCGGACGGCCGTCTGCGGCTCAACAACGACGCCTTCGAGATCTTCTGGGGCGTCTCCGCCGAGAGGCTGGCCGAGGCCGGCGACTTCGACGCCGTGGCGGCCTTGTGCCGCCCCGTGCTGGACGATGCCGCCCTGTGGCTGGGCCTCAAGGCGCGGGTCGCCGATCCCGATCCCGAAAGCCGGGTGCCGATTGCGGGCGAAGCGCGCACCGACGACGGACGAATGGTGGCCTGGCAAACCCGTCCCCTGCCCGACGGCGCCACCCTGGTCGCCTTCTCCGACGTCACGGCCCGGCGCGAGCTGGAGCAAGCCCTGGCGGCCAAGGAAGCGGCTTTGGCCGAGAGCCAGGCGCTGAAGCGCGAGTTCGTCGGCTCCGTCTCTTACGAGCTGCGCACGCCCCTGACCACCATCGTCGGCTATTCCGAACTGCTGGAAGCCATGGGCGATCTGCCCGAGCGCAGCCGTCAGCACGCCGGGGCCATCCGCGTCGCCGCCAGCCATCTGGCCCGCTCCATCGACGACGTGCTGGACATGGCCCAGATCGACGCTGGCGAGATGGAGCTGACGCTCGGCGACATGCGGGTCTGCGACCTGCTGGAAGCGGCCGCCGACAAGGTGCGGGCCAAGGTCGAGGGCCGGGGCGCCGTCCTGAGCGTCGTCTGCCCGCCGCGGCTCAAGCCGATCCGCGGCGACGTCCGCCGCATCGCCCAGGCGGTCGATCACCTGCTGGAGAACGCCTGTCGCGCGGTGTCCGAGGGCGGCGCCGTGACCTTGACCGCCGAGGTCGGATCGGGCGAAGTCCGCATCCGCGTCGAGGACACCGGCCGCGGCATCCCCTATCACCTGCAGGCCCATGTGTTCGACCGCTTCGTGCGGCGCGAGCGCGGCGGGCCGGGCGTGGCCCTGGCCCTGGTCAAGGCCCTGGTGGAACTGCACGGCGGCTGGGCCGAGGTTCAGTCCGAACCGGGCAAGGGCGCGGCCTTCATCCTGCACCTGCCGGTCGAGGCCACGGCCCCCACGGCGGCCCCGGAACTGCTGCTGGGCTGATCTTTGCAGCAATGTCGTGCTAGAGGGCTTGTCCAAGCCCCTCAGGACGCTCTTATGGCCGACACGACCCGCCCCCTGCTCAAGACCGCCATCATCTATGATTTCGACGGCACCCTGGCGCGGGGAAACATGCAGGAGGTCAGCTTCATCCCCTCGATCGGGATGACGCCCGCCCAGTTCTGGAACGAGACCGTCCGTCCCCGGACCATCGCCTCCGACGGCGACGGCATCCTGATGTACATGCAGATGATGCTGCTGGCGGCGCGCGAGCAGGGCAATCCCGTCACCCGCCAGACGCTGCAGGACCATGGACGCGACGTCGCCCTGTTCGAGGGTCTGCGCGACGGCAGCTGGTTCGACCGCATGAACGAATTCGGCGCCCAGTACGGCCTGGAGATCGAGCACTACATCATCTCGGCCGGGCTGGAGGAGATGATCCAGGGCTGCCCCATCGCCGGGGCCTTCACCCACGTCTTCGCCTCGAAGTACGCCTATGACGAAAACGAAGTCGCCGTCTGGCCCGCCGTTGGCGTCAACTACACCACCAAGACCCAGTACCTGTTCCGTATCAACAAGGGCGTGCACAACCACTGGGACGACGAGCGCATCAACCGCTTCATCCCGGACGAGGAACGCCCCATCCCGTTTGACCGGATGATCTTCCTCGGCGACGGCGACACCGACGTGCCGACCATGAAGATGATGCACACCAAGGGCGGCTTCTCGATCGCCGTCTATGACCCCGACAACACCCCGCGCGACCACAACAAGATCCACCGCCTGATCTCGGAAGACCGGGTCAACTTCGTCGCCGAGGGCGACTATCGCGAGGGCACGCCCGTCGACCTGATCGTCAAGGGCCTGATCGGCCGCATCGCCGTCAACTACGGCCGGATGCCGGCGGACTGATCGTCCGGTCGCGGGCGAGATCAAATGTCACATCCGCCCGCACCCCGCCCGCCAGCATATGGCGGGTGATGCGCTCGAAGGCCTGGATGAAGACGGCCAGTTCGGCGCGGCGCTCGGCGGGCAGGTCGGACGGTGCCAGCCCCATCAACCCCGCCTCCTGCTCGCAGCGCCAGTCCAGCACGGCGTTGAACGACGGCGCCTTCAGAAACAGGATGGCGTCGAAGCGGGCGAAGGTCTTGGCGTAGGGTCCGGCCAAGTCGGTGTTGGCTGCGCGGCGCCAGACCCCCGGCCCGTCCTGCTCGCGTTCCAGCGCATTGATCGGCGCGGCGAGGTCCGCCTCGGCCTGCGCCGTCGCCCCCAGGCACCAGCCATCCACCAGCACCGCCGACGGGCGGTTCGCGAACATCGGCCATTCGGCCGTGGGGCGTCGGTCGTCGGAAAGCTTGTCGAAGGCGGGCAGGGGCGTACGGCTGTTTGGACCGGCGGCGCGCAGGGCGGCGATCGTCGTCTCCAGCAACGCCAGATCATGCGTTCCGGGCGGGCCGCGGACGGCGAACAGGGGATGGAGGGCCCTGCCCTTCGCCTCGCGCTCGGCCTTGGTCAGATAGACGTCGTCCAGAGACAGGCAAGCCGCGCCCCAGCGCTCGGCGGCGGCGCGGGCCAGGGTCGTCTTACCCGACCCTTGCGCTCCGGCGATGCCGATCAGGGGGGCATCGCCCGGCCGCGCATGGGTGGCGATCAAGGCCCCGACCGCGTCCAGCAGCCGGGCGTCGATCATCTCAGTGCTGGCTTTGCGGCAGGCGCACGATCAGGCCGTCCAGGTCGTCGCTGACGCGGATCTGGCAGGACAGGCGGCTGTTCGGCTCGACGTTCTCGGCGAAGTCGAGCATCGACTCCTCCATGGCCGAGGGACGGCCCGTTTCCGAGGCGAAGTTCTCGTCCACATAGACGTGGCAGGTGGCGCAGGCGCAGGCGCCGCCGCAGTCGGCGTCGATGCCCGGCACATTGTTGCGGATCGCGCCTTCCATGACGGAAAGGCCGTTCTTGACCTCGACCGTGTGCTCGGTCCCGTCGTGCTCGATATAGGTGATCTTGGCCATGCAGGCGTCTTAGCCCAGGCCGCGCGGGAGGCAAGCCCCGGCGACCTGCGGGCATGAAAAACCCCCGGAGCCTGACGGCGCCGGGGGCTGTTCGGATGGGCAAACCCGAGGGTTTAGGCCGCCGCGCGCTTGCGGCTCGGCGCGACCATCAGCTTCTTGGTCTCGGCGATCGCCTTGGCCGGGTTCAGACCCTTGGGGCAGACCTGGGCGCAGTTCATGATCGTATGGCAGCGATACAGCTTGAAGGGGTCCTCGAGGTCGTCGAGGCGCTTCTGCGTGGCGTCGTCACGGCTGTCCGAGATCCAGCGGAACGACTGCAGCAGGGCCGCCGGGCCGAGGTATTCTTCCTGGTTCCACCAGTAGCTGGGGCAGGAGGTCGAGCAGCAGGCGCACAGGATGCACTCGTACAGACCGTCCAGCTTCTCGCGGTCGGCGGGTGACTGCAGGCGCTCCTTCTCCGGGTCGGGCTCGTCGGACTGGAGGTAGGGCTGGATGGAGTCGTACTGGGCGTAGAAGAGCGACAGGTCCGTCACCAGGTCCTTGACCACCGGCTGGTGGGGCAGGGGGGAGATGGTGATGTTGTGCGACGAGCACTCGTCCCAGCCCTTGGTGCAGGCCAGGGTGTTGCGGCCGTCGATGTTCATCGAGCACGAGCCGCAGATGCCCTCGCGGCACGAACGACGGAAGGACAGGGTCGGGTCGATCTCGTTCTTGATGTGGATCAGGGCGTCCAGAAGCATGGGGCCGTGATCGTCGGACGAGACCTCGTACGAGTCCCAGCGCGGATCGGAATCCGTTTCCGGGTCGTAGCGATAGACCTTGTAGGTCTTGACGTTCTTGGCGCCGGCCGGGGCCTTGTGGACCTTGCCGGTCGTGGGCTTGGAGCCGCGCGGGAGGGTGAGTTGAACCATCTGCCTGCTCCCTTAGTAGACCCGAGCCTTGGGCTCGATGTAGGCGACTTCGTCGGACATCGTGTACTTGTGCACCGGACGATAATCGATCTGGACGCCTTCGCCCGGACGCTTCCAGGCCAGGGTGTGCTTCATCCAGTTGACGTCATCGCGGTCCGGATAGTCCTCGCGGGCGTGGGCGCCGCGAGATTCCGTGCGGTTGGCCGCGCCTTCGATGGTGACGAGGGCCTGGGCGATCAGGTTGTCGTACTCCAGCGTCTCCATCAGATCCGTGTTCCAGATCAGGCCGCGATCGGTGGTCTTGATGTCGGCGCCGGCGGCGTCGATCGAGCGCAGCTTCTGGACGCCTTCGTCCAGGGTCTTGCCGGTGCGGAAGACGGCGGCGTCCGACTGCATGGCGCGCTGCATCTCAAGACGCAGCTTGGCGGTCGGGGTCGAACCCGAGGCGTTGCGGAAGCGGTCGAGGCGCGCCAGGTGGGCGTCGGTGGTCGCCTTGGGCGCAGCCGGGACGGCCGAGGCCTTGTCCACGACCTCGCCGCAGCGCAGGCCGACGGCGCGGCCGAACACCACCAGGTCGGTCAGCGAGTTGGAGCCCAGGCGGTTGGCGCCGTGCACCGAGACGCAGGCGGCCTCGCCCACAGCCATCAGGCCCGGAACCACACTGTCGGGGTTGCCGTCGCGCAGGGTCAGGACTTCGCCGTGATAGTTCGTCGGGATGCCGCCCATGTTGTAGTGGACGGTCGGCAGGACCGGAATCGGCTCCTTGGTCACGTCGACGCCGGCGAAGATTTTGGCCGACTCCGAGATGCCCGGCAGGCGGGCGTGCAGGATCTTGGGATCTAGGTGATCCAGGTGCAGGAAGATGTGGTCCTTGTTCGGACCCACGCCGCGGCCTTCGCGGATTTCGATGGTCATGGAGCGGCTGACCATGTCGCGCGGGGCCAGGTCCTTCACGGTCGGCGCATAGCGCTCCATGAAGCGCTCGCCTTCCGAGTTGGTCAGATAGCCGCCTTCACCGCGGGCGCCCTCGGTGATGAGGCAGCCGGCGCCGTAGATGCCGGTCGGGTGGAACTGCACGAACTCCATGTCCTGCAGCGGCAGGCCGGCGCGCAGCACCATGGCGTTGCCGTCGCCGGTGCAGGTGTGGGCCGAGGTGGCCGAGAAGTAGGCGCGGCCGTAACCGCCGGTCGCCAGCACCACCATCTTGGCGCGGAACTGGTGCAGCTGGCCGGTGTCGAGCTGAAGCGCGGTGACGCCGGTGCAGGCGCCGTCCTGCATGATCAGGTCCAGGGCGAAGTATTCGACGAAGAACTTCACTTCGCGGCGGACCGACTGGCCGTACAGGGTGTGCAGGATGGCGTGGCCGGTGCGGTCGGCGGCGGCGCAGGTGCGCTGCACCGGGCCTTCGCCGAAGTTGCGGGTCATGCCGCCGAAGGCGCGCTGGTAGATCTTGCCTTCTTCGGTGCGCGAGAAGGGCACGCCCCAGTGTTCCAGCTCGTAGACGGCCTTGGGCGCGTTACGGACCAGGTATTCGATGGCGTCCTGGTCGCCCAGCCAGTCCGACCCCTTGACGGTGTCGTACATGTGCCACTGCCAGCTGTCCTCGCCCATGTTGCCCAGCGAGGCGGAGATGCCGCCCTGGGCGGCCACGGTGTGCGAGCGGGTCGGGAAGACCTTGGTGACGCAGGCGACCTTCAGGCCCTGCTGGGCGGCGCCGAGAGCCGCGCGCAGGCCCGAACCGCCCGCGCCGACGACGACGACGTCGTATTCGTGATCGATAAGCTCGTAAGCAGCCATGGCGGGATCAGACTCCGGCGGGCAGCGGGGCGGAGCCCATCGCCACACGCACGATGAAGAAGATGCTGGCGGCGGCCAGCACGAGGAAGACGAGGTTCGACAGGTTGATCAGGGTCGTCCGGGCCGAGGGGGCGGGGACGTAGTCCTCGATGATCACCTTCCAGGCCAGGCTGGCGAACAGGAAGAAGACGATCGCGGTCAGGCCCAGCAGACCGGCGTTCAGGGCGTTGCCGAACCAGGCGAGCACGGCCTCATAGCCTGCGCCGGCCAGGGTGAAGCCCGACGACAGGACCCACAGGCCCAGCGGCATCAGGGCCAGCAGAGCCAGCTTCTCGATCTTCCACTCGCCGGCGCCGTGGCGCTCGGAGATCTTCACATTGTTCTTGAACTTGGGGGCGGCGCTCACAGCGAAACCTTTCCGGCGGCGAACAGGACGACCCAGAACAGGACGGTCAGGACCAGGGGGCCCCAGACCGCGATGTTGGCCATCAGATTGGCGGACTTCAGATCAAGGCCCTTGCCGGCGTCGTTGATCAGGTGGCGGGCGCCGTTCAGCAGGAAGGAGAAGACCACCAGCGACAGGCCGAACCAGATGAAGAGGCCGAACGGCGAGGCCGAGCAGGCCGCGATCTTGGCGTAGGCTTCGGGACCGGCCGCGACCGCCGCGACCCAGGCCAGCAGCAGGACGGCGCCGACCGTGGCCGCGCCGATGGTGACGCGGAACAGGATGGAGGCCGTCATGGTGATGTGCCACCGCCAGACGTCGGTGAAGGGCGACATCGGCGCCACATGGCCATTGGGATGGCGGACGTAGCGGCCAGTGGGGTCGCCCGCACCCTGGGGAAGGTTCGACATGCGAATGGTTCTCAAAAAACCTGTGGAAAAACAGGTCCGGTTGCAGTGCGATAGGCTTTAGTGACCGCAAAGGCCGGGTGTCAACGAACCGGGCCGGATAAGCGGCGCTGATCGCAATTTCCTGATCAGGCCTCGCGAATCGCTCGCAACAAGGCCTCCAGATCGGCCTCCTCCAGCCGTACCGCGCCCGGACGGCCCCAGATGGGGTCGGGCCACAGACCGTCGTCGCGGCGACGGCCGACGACATGGACGTGAAGCTGGCGGGTGACATTGCCCAGGGCCGCCGTGTTCAGCTTGTCGATGGGGCGACCCGCTGTTTCGGCGAGGGCGCGCACGACCTCTCCAGCCCGCACGATCTCCTCCATCAAACCCGCGCGCTGAGCGGGCGTCAGGTCGTCCAGCTCGACCGCGCCCTCGACGCGGGGCAACAGGATCAGCCAGGGAAAGCGGGCGTCGTCCTGCAGCCGCACCTGGCACAGGGGCCAGTCGACGGCGAAGACGGACCCCGCCTCGAACGCAGGGTCAGCTTTGAAATCGGTCATGTCAGATGCTCGTCCTCGAACCAGCGCAGGCGATAGGCGTTCATCGCCGTCGTCGCCAGCCGGGTGGTCAGCCGCCAGTTGACCACGGCCCCGACGGGGGCGCCGATGACCGGGATCAGTTGGGCCAGTTTGGCCAGGTCGATGTAGTCGCGATACTCCAGCTGGAACTTGCGCCAGTCGAAGTCCTGGATGCGTTCGGGCTGGTGCAGGCCGCGCCCTGCCGCTTCCAGCGCGGACAGGGCCTCGGGCCGATACCGGGCGCTGGAAAAGGCCAGCTGGAAGATGCGCAGCAGATAGAGCCGCTCAGAAAGGCTCTTGCCCGAATGGCCGTAAAGGGCGCCGATCTCGGCCAGCAGCTTGACCTTGATGGCCAGCAAGGCCGGGAAGTCCGCCGCCGCCAGCAGGAAGCCGCCGGCCCCCGCCACCCCGCCCTCGGCGCTGGCCGTGGTGCGATAGAGGTCGATCCGGGTGCGGATCAGGTCTTCGCGCGTCCTCAGGCCGCCATGCAGCAGGGGCTTGGCGGTGGTCCATTCGGCCCCAGCCATGATGCCCCGCGTCGTCAGTTCGACGCCGGACGTGACGATCCGATGCACCCGCTCGGGGATGATCCTGTTGATGCGGTCCTGGGTCGCGCGGGTGGTCATGTCCCACAGGCCGGGGCGGCGCAGCTGGCGTTCACGCCAGGCTTCGGCTTCCCCGAGGACGCGGGCTTCATATTGGCGGTCGTCTTCCGTGGCGGTCATCATGCCCCTCTGGATGCGGCGACCCTCGCAGGGGCCGACCAAAGGCGCAACGCCCGGCGCTTGCTCCCGCTCCCTTGCGGGTCTAGACCGCCCGCCATCGAGTACCGTTTCGCACACGCAACATCGACTGGAGAGACCTGTATGGCTCGCGCGAAGATCGCCCTCATCGGCGCCGGAATGATCGGCGGAACCCTGGCCCACGTGGCCGCGCGCGAAGCGCTGGGCGACGTCATCCTGTTCGACATCGCTGAAGGCACGCCGCAAGGCAAGGCCCTGGACATCGCCGAGGCCTCGGCCGTCTTCGGTCAGGACGTGGCCCTGAAGGGCGCCAACGACTACGCCGACATCGCGGGCGCCGACGTCTGCATCGTCACCGCCGGCGTGCCGCGCAAGCCGGGCATGAGCCGCGACGACCTGATCGGCATCAATCTCAAGGTCATGAAGGTCGTCGGCGAGGGCATCAAGCAACACGCCCCCAACGCCTTCGTCATCTGCATCACCAACCCGCTGGACGCCATGGTCTGGGCCCTGCAGAAGTTCTCGGGCCTGCCCAAGGAGAAGGTCGTCGGCATGGCCGGCGTGCTCGACTCGGCCCGCTTCGCCTACTTCTTGGCCGAAAAGACCGGCGTCTCGGTGCAGGACATCCACGCCTGGACCCTGGGTGGTCACGGCGACGACATGGTGCCGATGGTGCGCCACTCGACCGTCGGCGGCCTGCCGCTGCCGGACGCCGTCGCCGCCGGCTTCCTGAGCCAGGCCGATCTGGACGCCATCGTCGAGCGCACCCGCAAGGGCGGCGGCGAGATCGTGGCCCTGCTGAAGACCGGCTCGGCCTTCTACGCTCCGGCTGAATCCGCCATCGCCATGGCCAAGTCCTACCTGCTGGACCAGAAGCGCGTCCTGCCGTGCGCCGTCTGGCTGTCGGGCGAGTACGGCCTGTCGGACCTCTATGTCGGCGTCCCGGCCCTGATCGGCGCAGCCGGCGTCGAGAAGATCGTCGAGTTCACCACCAACGACGAAGAGAAGGCCATGTTCGCCAAGTCGGTCGAGTCGGTGAACGGCCTGATCCAGGCCTGCAAGGACATCGAGCCTTCGCTGGCTTGAGCCAGCGAAGGGGCGCTATCGCTCGGCTCACGGAGCCGCGCTGATTGAGCGCTTTTTCTGCTTTGAGGTGAGGGCCGTGCCGGAAGGCGCGGCCCTTTCTTTTGGTCAGTTCGTCGTCGTCGCGTTCGGCACGAAATAGCCGACGTGCAGGGCGAAGGCGGGCAGCAGGCTGCGCCATATGGCGACGTTGTCCGTCAGTTGCGACGGGCCGATGCCGTTCAGCAGCACCACGTCCTGCTGGAGGATGGCGGCACCGTCCGCCCGCCCATTCGAGGGCGCTTCATAGAAGGCCTTGGTGAAGCGCCGCTCCGCGTTCCAGGCGTTGACCTTTTCCAGCGTGACCTGAGGATTGCTGAAGCCGGCCCCCAGTTGCAGGTCGCCGCAGACCTGATTTTCACAGCTGTTGAAGGTCACCGTCCAGGCCAGATCCGCGCTTTCGCGTACCTGGACATAGGGCGCGTCCCCGCCCTGAACCTCGCCGACCGTCAGGCCCTGGGCCTTGAGCCAGTCGACCACGGCGGCGACGGGCAGACCGGTCGCTGCGGCTGCCGGCGTCGAAGCGGGCGCCTGAACTGGAGTCTGGGCCAGGACGGCGGTCGGGCCGGTCGCAAGGATGACGGCGAAGGTCAGGGCGCTGAAGGCGGAAGGCACGGGCGTCTCCATTCGGTTTCGCCCACCCTACTTCAGGCGTGGGCCGACGCCAGATCATCCTCAGCCTCGTCGCCCCTTTGCTCCAGCCACGATGCGCTGCGCATTTCGTTCAGGCGCGACACTGTGCGCTCGAACTCGAAGGCGCCGACGCCCTCGGCGTAGAGGCTCTCGGGCTCGGCTTCGGCCAGGACCACCAGCCGTGTCCTGGCCTCGTAGAGGGCGTCGATCAGGGTCACCAGACGCCGCGCCTCGTGGTGATTGGCCGGGCTCAGGGTCGGCACGTCGGCCAGGAAGAGGGTGTGGAAGCGCCGGGCGATGGCCAGATAGTCCTGCGGTCCCAGCGGGGAGCCGCACAGCTCGGTGAAGGTCGCCCGCGCCATGGCGCCGACCGTGCGCTGCACCCGGACCTGACGGCCCAGGACGGGCAGGGCGACCGGCTCCTCGGGTTCACCGCCCTTGAGGTCCGACCACAGGGTCTCGAACCCGGCCCGCGCCGCCTCGTCCAGCGGCGAGAACCAGACCTTGGCCCCCGCCATGCGGTCCAGACGGAAGTCCCGCGCTCCCGCCGTCTCCACTACCTCGCAACGCTCGCGCAGGATGTCGATGAAGGGCAGGAAGAGCTGGCGGTTGATGCCGTTCTTGTAGAGGTCCTCGGGCGCGCGGTTCGAGGTGACGGCCAGGACCACCCGCTTCTCGAACAGGGCCTCGAACAACCGACCCAGGATCATGGCGTCGGCGATGTCGGTGACCTGCAGTTCGTCAAAGCAGAGCAGCCGGGCTTCGGAGGCGATCAGGGCCGCGATCGGTGGAATGGGATCATCGCCCTTGCTCGTGCCGAACACCGCCTTGCGGGTGCGGGCGTCGCCGTCGCGCCACTGTTTCACCAGGTCGTGGATGCGGGCCATGAAGGCGTGGAAGTGGGCGCGCACCTTCTTCTGTTCGGGCGTGGCCGAGTAAAACAGGTCCATCAGCATGGACTTGCCGCGTCCCGGCGGTCCCCAGATGTAGATGCCCTTGACCTCGGGCGGGCGGCCGAACAGGCCCTTTTTCGACAGGTCCGCCTCCAGCCGCTCCAGCGCGGTCAGCAGGTCCAGCTGCTGCGGATCGGGGGCGATGACGCCCTCTTCGACGCGGATGTCGTAGGCGTTGCGGATGCGAGAAGTCATGGTCAGCGGCATAGCCCCAAGGGGCCGATCAGGGAAGGCGGAGCGGATTCATGCCTTCTGACGCAGGAATTTGGTAAAAACCGGTTGCTTCGCGCCTGCGAAAGACCCAAATGCAGAACCGCTTTTCTCCCCAGCGCCCCTTCTAAGGATATTCTGATCATGGGCTATCGCGTCGCCGTCGTTGGCGCCACCGGCAATGTCGGTCGTGAAATGATGAACATCATCGAGGAACTGAACTTCCCCGTTGAGAAGATGCACGCGATCGCCTCACGAAAATCCAAGGGTGTCGAGGTGGCCTTCGGCGACAAGACGCTGAAGTGCGAGGACCTGGAGCAGTTCGACTTCTCCACCGTCGATGTCGTTCTGATGAGCGCCGGCGGATCGGTGTCGAAGGAATGGTCGGAAAAGATCGGCAAGGCCGGTCCCATCGTCATCGACAACTCCTCGGCCTTCCGCATGGACCCCGACGTGCCGCTGATCGTGCCGGAAGTGAACCCGGATGCGGTCAAGCTGGCGCGCAAGAAGAACATCGTGGCCAACCCCAACTGCTCGACCGCGCAACTGGTCGTGGCGCTGAAGCCCCTGCATGACGCGGCCAAGGCCAAGCGCGTCGTGGTCTCGACCTATCAATCCGTGTCGGGCGCCGGCAAGGAAGGCATGGACGAACTGTGGAACCAGACCAAGGCCATCTACGGCCTGGGCGACGCCACGCCGAAGAAGTTCCCCAAGCAGATCGCCTTCAACGTCATTCCCTACATCGGGTCGTTCAACGACGACGGCTACACCGATGAAGAAGCCAAGATGTGGAACGAGACGCACAAGATGATCGACCCGTCGATCAAGCTGACCGTGACCTGCGTCCGCGTGCCGGTCTTCGTCGGCCACTCTGAGGCCGTGACGGTCGAGTTCGATCGCCCGATCGAGCCGGACGAGGCCCGCGAGATCCTGCGCGAGGCGCCGGGCGTCCTGGTCATCGATAAGCTGGAGCACGACGGCTACATCACCCCGGTCGACGCCGCCGGCGAGCACGCCGTCTATGTCAGCCGCATCCGCAAGGACCCGACCGTCGAGAACGGCCTGTCCTTCTGGGTCGTCTCCGACAACCTGCGCAAGGGCGCGGCCCTGAACGCCGTCCAGATCGCCCAGCTGCTGGACGAAACCGGCGTCATCACCCCGTCGAGCGGCTATCGCAGCCTGACGGTTTAAGTAAGGGGCCCCTAACGTCCCACGCGCGGCGTGGGCGGCTTGAGGGCCTTTGTGTTCCTTCTGAAACCTCCGTCGTGCCTTGGCGCGGCGGAGGTCGAAAGGTCCGCCGTGACCGCGTCCCCCTCAGCCAACTCGTCCGAAGCCCGCGCCGCCCTGATGGCGGGGGTGGGCTGCTATCTGCTGTGGGGCTTCATCCCCCTGGTCTTCCAGCAGATGGCGCACCAAGGCGCCGACGCCTGGGAGATCATGGGCCACCGCGCCGTCTGGGGCGTGATCTGGGCTCTGCTGCTGGTGCTGATCGCGCGCCAGTGGACGCAGGTTGTCGCCGTCTTCCGCCAGCCCAGGGTGCTGGGCTGGCTGGCCCTGTCGGCGGTGCTGATCGCCACCAACTGGACCACCTATGTCGTGGCGGTGAACAACGGGCGGACGCTGGACGCCTCGCTCGGCTACTACCTCAACCCTCTGCTCAACATGGCCGCCGGCGCCTGGTTGTTCCGTGAACGGATCGACCGTTTCGGCGCCGCCGCCATCGGTTTGGCCGCCGTCGGCGTGGTGCTGCAGACCCTGGCCCTGGGCCACGCCCCCTGGGTGTCCCTGTTGCTGGCCTTCAGTTTCGCCGGTTACGGCATCATCAGGAAGCGCGTCTCGGTCGAGGCCCAGACCGGCCTCTTCATGGAGTGCCTGCTGCTGGCCGCCCCTGGCCTGGCCTGGGTGATCTTCATCGAGGTGACGGGGCAGGGCCACTTCACCGCCTCGCCGGCCGCCACCTTCTGGCTGCTGTTCGCTGGACCCGCGACCGTCATCCCGCTCGCCCTCTTCGCCTGGGCCGCGCGGCGGATGCCCCTGTCCAGCATGGGCTTCCTGCAGTTTCTGGCCCCGACCATCGTCTTCTTCATCGGCATGGTTCAGGGCGAAGCCCTAGGCGCTTTGCGCATCGCCTCCTTCGCCTTCATCTGGCTGGGCGCCGCCGTCTTCGCCGTGGGGGCGGTGGTGAAGGTGCGCCGGGCCAGCCGCACCGCCGAGACCATCGTCGCCCCGGAACCGGGTCTGTTGGACGACCCGGCCGAGGACCGCATGGCGGCCCTGGATCAGGAAGCGCGCGCCCCGCGTTGAGATTGGCGGCCGTTCCAGCCTAGAAGGATTGATGATCCGCGCTCACTCACTCGCCGCCTTCATCTTGTCCATCGCCCTGGCGACCGGAACGTCCGCCTGCGCCCAGAGCATCGGGATGCCGGGAGGGGGCGACGAAGTCATCCGCACGGCGCGCAGCGAGGCGCCCGCGCCGCTCGCCCCGCCGGTCGTCGTGCCGACCACGGCCGAGACCTTCGACGCCGTCAGCAACACCCTGGACGCCGCGGCCGAGGCCTGGTCGTCGGGCGACGTCGAGGCGGTGATGGCCACCTATGTTCAGGACGAGCCCCTGCTGGTCTTCCTCGGCGATACGCCGTTGAAGGGGCCGGACAGCGTACGCGCCGCGCTCGAAGCCCGCGCCGCCCAGCCCGGCGGCCTGGGTCAGATGACCTATGAATGGTTCGAAACCCTCCAGTTCGACGTCAACACCACCGTGGTCTCGGGCCGCGTGGTGATGCGCCGCGAAGGCCAGACCCATCGCGGCCTGTTCACCCGCGTCCTGCGCCGCACCGAGGACGGCTGGCGCATCGTCCACGACCAGCTGGCCTGGGGCGCGGACGCCTGATCGACGCTTAAAGCGCGGCGTACAGCGCCTCGACCAGCCGCAGGGCGCGCGGATCGCCGATCAGGTGCGGCGACTGGCGGGTCATGACATAGGCCGCTGAAACCCCCGTCGCCGGATCGGCGAAGGCCATCGACCCGCCCCAGCCGCAATGGCCCACGGCCTCCGGGTTGGGTCCAAAGACGTTCAGACCCGTGTTTCGGGTGAAGCCCGCCGCCCAACTCATGACGTAGGGCAGGACCTTGTCCTGGCCGTGGATGCGCTCGCGCGTGGCCGCGGCCAGGGTCCGTTCCGACAGGACGAGCAGGTTGTCCAGCGCCCCGCTGGTGGCGACGATCGACATCATCCGCGCCAGGTCTTTCGCCGTACCGTGCAGGTTGGCCGAGGGGATTTCCGCCATCCGCCACTCGGTCGAGCCGCGCCCGCCCGGCGCCGAGCCCCGATCGAGGAAGGCGGCCTTCTTGATCGGGTCGATGGGGCCGAGGTCCGGGGCGGCGGCGGGCTTGCGCAACTGGGCCACGCGGCCGTGCTCGCTCTCGGGCAGGCCGATCCACAGGTCCAGGTCGAAGGGTTGGGCGAAATCTTCGCGCAGGGCCGTGCCCATGCTGCGCCCGTCAACGAGGCGGAACAACTCGCCCGCCAGATAGCCGATGGTGATCGGATGATAGCCTGACGCGGTGCCGGGCTCCCACAGGGGCGTCTGGGCGGCCAGGCGGTCCAGCACGGCCTGACGGTCGAACCAGATCTCGGGCTCGACCCCGCCGTCGAAGCCGGGCAGGCCGGACTGGTGGCTCATCAACTGACCGACAGTCAGATGGTCCTTGCCCGCCGAGCCAAAGGCCGGCCAGTGGTCGGCCACCCGGTCCTCGTAGGACAGCAGGCCCTTGTCGACGCAGCGCGCGATCATCAGGGCCATGACCGCCTTGCCGGTCGAGAAGACCGGAACCAGCGTCTTCTCGGTGAAGGGCGTGCGCCCCGCCACATCCGCCGACCCGGCCCAGAGGTCCACGGCCACCTCGCCGTCGATGGTGACGGAAAAGCGCGCGGCCAGTTCGTTCAGCCCCTCGGGGGCGTCCACGAAGTTGGCGGCGAAGGCGTCCTTCACCGCGCCGAAGCGCGCGGGGCAGAGGCCGTGAATCTCGGGCAGGTCGGTCATGCGGACGGTCTAGCGCGTCAGGCCGTCGGGGTCACGGCTTGCGCGCCGACGCCGAGGCCTGACGCGCCGCCTCGAACTCGTCGCCCGGCTTCCATGCCGGCCAGTCGCGCGAGTTGGCCAGGGCCGAGCCGACTTCGTACAGCAGTTGAACATCGGCCGCGGCGGCGTCCATCTTCCACTCGGGCGTCCATTCGTCCGTAGGCTGATGATAGCGGTTGGCCACATAGTCCCGACTGGCGGCGTTGTGGCCGGTGAAGCCGGCGGCGGCGAACAGGGCCGGCACGCCCTTGCGCGCCAGGGGGAAGTGGTCGGAGCGATAGAAGGCCCCGGCCTGGGGCGCCGGATCGGGGATCAGGCGGCGCCCTTCGCGCCCGGCGAAGACGGCCAGCCGGTCGTCCAGATCGTTCTTGCCCGCGCCGATGACGACGATGTTCGGGTCGATCTCCGTGCCCGGCAGCAGGCTGTCCATATTGATGTTGGCGACCGTCGTCTCCAGCGGCCAGACCGGGTTGGCGGCGTAGTATTCGGCCCCCAGCAGGCCCGTTTCCTCGGCAGCCCAGCTCACGAAGACGGTCGAACGCTCGGGGCGCGGCCCCCCGGCGAACAGGCGGGCCAACTCCAGCACGGCGGCGACGCCCGTCGCATTGTCCACGGCGCCGTTATAGATGTCGTCGCCGTTCTTCGGCGTGGCGCGGCCATAGGCGTCCCAGTGGGCCCCGAACATGACCGTCTCGTCCGGATGGGTCGTGCCCGGCAGGCGGGCCAGGACGTTTCGGGTCTGGACGCGGTCGGCCACCTGACCGAAGTCGATGGACATGGTCACGCCGTCCAGCGCCACCGGCTGGAAGTCGGGCGTCCGCGCCTGGGCCTTCAGCGCGGCGAAGTCGAGCCCGGCGTCCTGGAACAGCTGTTCGGCCACGGCGCCCTGGATCCAGCCTTGGGCGGCGACGCGTTCCTTGTCCGGGTCGGCGCGGACGATGTCGAACTTGGGCGCGGTCGAGGAGTTCTGCAGCGTCGACCAGGGATAGCCTGCGCCCGGCGTGTCATGGATGACCAGGACCCCCGCCGCCCCGTGCGCCGCCGCCACCTGGAACTTGTAGGTCCAGCGGCCATAGAAGGTCATGGCCTGATTATCGAACTTGCCGGCCACCGGATGGCCTTCCGGCGCGCCGAAGTCGGGGTCGTTGACCAGGACCAGCATGATCTTGCCGCGCAGATCGACGCCCTTGTAGTCGTCCCAGCCGCGCTCGGGCGCATCGACGCCATAGCCAACGAAGACCAGGGGCGCGTCGGTGAGGGTGATATGGCTGACCGGCCGGTCAGACGAGACGATGACGTCGGTGGCGCGTTGCAGGGCCGTGGTCTGGCCGTTTGCGCTCACGCTGATGGCCGCCGGGCCATCCTGCTTGGTGCGGCTGACCTGGGCCACCTGGACCCAGGACCCGCCAGGGCCGCCGGGCTCCAGGCCCAAGGCCTGAAACTGAGCCGACAGCCATGCGATGGTCTTGTCCTCGCCGGGCGTGACCGGGGCGCGGCCTTCGAATTCGTCCGAGGCCAGAACCCGCGTCGCCTCGCTGAGCCGCACGGGATCGACGCGGCCGAGCGGCGAGGCGGGCGCTGTCTGAGCGAAGGCCGAGGTCGAGGTCATCAGGACGGCGATCAGGCCGAAGGCGGCGGAACGGGACATCGGCATCAGGCGCACTCGTACGACAGCAAAGGGAGGGCCACAGGCTGCGCCCTCGCCGTCTCGCTGTCGACCCCCGCCCTTGGTCGATCAGCGTGACTTCAGCCAGTCCGTCACGCCCTTGGCCGCCACGACGCCGGAGGCGAAGGAGGCTTGCAGCAGATAGCCGCCGGTCGGCGCCTCCCAGTCCAGCATCTCGCCGGCGACGAAGACGCCTGGACGGGCTTTCAGCATCAGGCGGTCGTCCACGCCCTCCAGCATCACGCCGCCGGCCGAGGAGATGGCGCGGCTCAGGCCCTGCGTCCCGGTCAGGGTCAGGCTGACGCCCTTGATGCGCGCAGCCAGCGGACCGGGCTCGCTCGGCAGGGGGCCGGCCTCGCGCAGCAGGGCGATGGCGACGGGATCGAGGTGGACGATCTTCCTCAGCCAGTTGGACAGGCTGTCCTTGCCGCGCGGCCTCAGCAGCTTCTGGGTCAGGGCCTGTCGGCTGATGTCGGGACGCAGGTCCAGCGTCAGCTCGGTCTTGCCGTCGCGCTCAATGGCTTCGCGCAGGCCCGCCGAAAGGGCGTAGACGCCGCCGCCTTCTATGCCATAGGCGGCGATCATGGCCTCGCCGCGCACCGTGCGCCCGGCATGGCTTAGGGCCACGCCCTTTACCGGCTGGCCGGCGAAACGCTCGCGCAGCAGCGGCGACCAGGCCACGTCAAAGCCGACGTTGGAGGGCTGGAAGGGTGCGACGGTCACGCCCGCCTCCTCCAGTCCGGGAACCCAGGCGGCGTCGGAACCCAGCCGGGCCCAACTGGCCCCGCCCAGCGCCAGCACCACGGCGTCGGGGCGCTCCAACCGCTCGCCTTCGGGAGTGTCGAAGCTCAGGACCCCATTCTCAGAATTGGCCTCCCAGCCGGTCCAGTGCGAGCGGACGCGAACCTCCACGCCCAACCCCTCCAGCCGCGCCAGCCAGGCGCGCAACAGGGGCGAGGCCTTCATCGCCCTGGGGAAGACCCGGCCCGAGGAGCCCACGAAGGTCTCCTGCCCCAGCCCTTCGGCCCAGGCGGTCAGGTCGGCGGGGGAAAAGGCGGCCAGCCAGCCGCCTATCCGCGCCCGCGCCGGGGCGTCGTAGCGGTCGAGGAAGGACGCCGACGGCTCTGAATGGGTCAGGTTCAGCCCGCCGCGTCCGGCCATCAGGAACTTGCGCGCCACCGAGGGCATCCGTTCGTGCACGACGACGCGAAGGCCGGCCTGGGCCAGGCGTTCAGCGGCCATCAGCCCGGCGGGGCCGGCGCCGATCACGGCGACGATCGGAGGTGTGAAGGAAGGCGCATCGGTCATCACACCTTCCTAGACCGGAACGTCCGCGAACGGCATACGCTCTGTCCTCATGAGCGTCGCCTTCACCCGAGAAGAAGATCTGGAAGCCACGGCCGCCGACCTGGTGGACCGCCCGATCTCGCCCCATCCCAACCATGTCACGCCCGAGGGTCTGGCCATGATCGAGGCTGAGCTGGCCTCGGCGCGGGCGGCCTACTCAGGGGCGCAGGTCAAGGGGGCGATCGAGGCCGACCGCACCGCCATGGCGCGGGCCACGCGCGACCTGCGCTACTGGTCGGCGCGGCGGGCCTCGGCCCAGTTGCTGGAGACGACGCCGGACGGGCGGGTGCGCTTTGGCGGCGCCGTCACCATCGAGCGCGAGGACGGCCGCACCCAGACCTGGCGCATCGTCGGCGAGGACGAGGCCGATCCCGCCAAGGGCTCGGTCAGCCACGTCTCCCCCCTGGCCCGCGCCCTGATGGGCAAGCGCGAGGGGGATGAGGCGACGGTCGCGGGCCAGTCGGTCGAAATCGTCGCCGTCGACTAGGGCGGCGGCGGCCTAGAAGCCGCCGGTCCCCTTCTCTTTCGCCACCGGCTGGAAGTCGCGCACGAAGCGTTCCAGCAGGCGCACGCTGAAGCCGGCGGAGCCCGCCGGCTTGACGTCGTTGGCGCCGCCATAGGCCATGTTGGCGATGTCCAGATGGGCCCAGGGCGTCTCGGGGCGGGCGAAATAGCCGATGAAGTGAGCGCCCGTGCCCGCGCCCGCGCCGCCTTCGCCGGAGTTCTTGATGTCGGCGATGGTCGAGCTGGTGGCCCCGACGTAGGAAGGGTGCAACGGCAGGCGCCACAGGCGCTCGCCGGTCGCGTCGCCTGCGACCCGAAGTTGGTCAGCCAGGGCGTCGTGACGGCTGAACAGACCCGCATAGTCGTTGCCCAGCGCCCCGCCGACCGAGCCGGTCAGGGTGGCCACGTCGACGATGGCGGCCGGGTTGAGCCGGGTGTCGGCCCAGACCACGGCATCAGCCAGCACCAGACGGCCCTCGGCGTCGGTGGAGATGACCTCGATGGTCTTGCCGTTCATGGCGGTCAGGACGTCGCCGGGCCGGATGGCGTTCCCGTCGGGCATGTTCTCGGCCAAAGCCGCGACGGCGGCCACATCGACCGGCGCGCCCGCCTTTGCCAGGGCCAGGACGGCGCCGACGACGCTGGCGGCGCCCGACATGTCCATCTTCATATTGCCCATGTTGGCGCCGGGCTTGATCGATATGCCGCCGGAATCGAAGGTTATGCCCTTGCCCAGCAGGGCGACGGGACCGGCGTCAGGCGCGCCCTGGCCCTTGTAGCGCACGACCAGCAGGCGCGGCGGGCGCGTCGAGCCCTGACCGACGCCGAGCAGCGAGCCCATGCCGAGACGCTGCATGGCGGGCACGTCCAGCACCTCGATCTCGACGCCGGGGACACCGGCGAAGGCGGTGCGGGCGCGTTCGACGAAGCTCTCGGGATAGATGACGTTGGCGGGTTCGTTGGAGATGTCGCGGGTCCAGGCCATGGCTTCGACCAGGGCCGCGCCGCGATGCCAGGCGGTCTGGGCGCCCGAGGCGTCGTCCGCGACCAGGGTGATCCCGCCGGGCGCGGCGGCGTCGCGGCCGGTGGTGCGGTGCAGGTCGGAGCGGTACTGGCCGAGGCCGAGGCCGGTCGCCAGTTCGGCGGCGCTGTCGGCGGTCAGGCCGGCGGTCATGACGGTCATCGCGCCCGGCTGGGCGATCAGGGCGCGGCCGACAACGGTTCCGGCGGTCTGGACCTCGGCGGTCTTGGCGTCGGCGGGCAGGGCCACGACCAGGATGCGGTCCCAGCCGCCGACGCCGTGCAGGCTGAGGGTCTGGCGGGCCTTGTAGTCGAAGCGGGCGGCGGTCAGGGCGGCCGAGACGGCGTCGCGCACAGCGGGCGTCAGGGCGGCGCCGCGCGTGGCCAGATCGCCCTCGGCGCTGAGCGGCAAAACCAGGGCGCCCGAGGGTTGGCCGGGCGCGGCGGCGAAGGTCACGGCGCGCTGCACGGCGGGGGCGGCGCGCGGCGTCAGGGCTGCGGGCGCTTCAACAGCGGCGGCGCGGCGCGATTGCGCCTCGGCGGGCACGGCGACGGTCAGGCTGACGGCCGCCAAAGCGGCGGCAGCGGCGAAGGTCGAAAAATTGGCGGTGCGGCGCATCGGTCGGAGCCCCCTCGGTGTCGATGAAGGGGCTCTTATGGCCAGGGTCGCCGGAGCGGCGCAAACCGTTCCGGCGACGGAGCGGCTGTCCGCGACGCCGTGTCGCGGCGCGGACAAGGGCTCAGCAGGCTGCGCGGCGAGGACGCAGCGTCGGCGCGGGCTTGGCGGCGAGCTGGGTCGCTGCAGACTTGCGGGCCTCCAGCAGGGCGCCGATCCATCCCCACGCGGGTTCCTTATGAATGCGGTACATTTCTTCCATCGGTCGTCCTCCTTTCATGTGTCCAGAATATGCGGTTGACGGACGAGGTTTACAAACGAGACAAAGGCCTCATGCATAAGGCTTGCTTATGACTGACGTCCTTTCCCGCATTCCCGTCGACGCCCTGAGGGTGTTCGAGACCGCTGCGCGCCTGCTCAGCTTCACCCGCGCCGCCGAGGCCCTGGGCATGAGCCAGGCGGCGGTCAGCTGGCGCATCCGCGACCTGGAACAAAGACTGGACCGGCCCCTGTTCGTGCGCGGCACGCGGCAGGTGTCGCTGACGCCGGAGGGGGAACGACTGGCCACGGCGGCGATCGAGGCCATGACCCTGTTGCGGCGCGCCGTCGCCGACGTCGTAGAGGCCGATCAGGGCGTGCTGGCCATCACGACGCTGCAGACCCTGGCGACCCAGTGGCTGGCGACGCGGCTGGGCTCGTTCCAGCTGGACAATCCCGATCTGGCGGTGCGGGTGGACACCAGCCCGGCCCTGTCCATGCTGGGCGCCGATGGGCTGGATGTGGCCTTGCGCTTCGGTTCGGGCCAGTGGGCCGGGCTGGAGAGCCGCTTCCTGATGCCCGCCGTCTTCACCCCCCTGTGCACCCCGGCCATGCGCGACCGGCTGGACCTGAAGACCCCCGCCGACCTGAAGCGGGCCCATCTGGTCGGCGAGCCCGGCGAATGGGCCGCCTGGTTCGCCGCCGCCGCGGTTTCGCCCGCCGATACGGCCCCGCCGCCGCGCCTGACCGCTGACAATCAGGCGATGGAGGTGGCGGCGGCGCTTGGCGATCAGGGCGTGGCCCTGGGCTCGCCCATCCTCTACGCGCGCGAGATCGAGCGCGGCTTGCTGGTTCGCCCCTTCGACCAGACCGTCGCCTTGGCCGAGGGCTACTGGATCTGCTACCCGCCCGCCCGTCGCCTGACCCCCAAGATCGCCCGCTTCCGCGACTGGCTGCTGGACACGGCGCGGTCCGACCCGGCGGTGGTCGAGGGCGCAAGGCTGGCGGGACGGGAAGTGGGGGAAGTGGGTGCGTAGCCCTCAGAACTGAATGGAAAAGCGCACGCCGTTCGCTACACGAGTGATCCTTCGTGTTTGAGAAGGTAGAATTCGTCACTGCCTACGGGTCGCTCTGGGTTCACGAGCCACAGGTTTTGGTTCCGCAAGAGCACGCCGTCCTGGCCCAGTCTGCTGAGTTGCGGAGACATACTTGTCCGCTCAATGCGCTGCCCAAATTTTTCAAAAATAGCCTGTAAAATCTGCTGGGCGGTGAGGGCTTCTCCCGCCTCATACAGGACAGTGAACGCCATCTGCTTCAGCGTGCCTGGCGCGCGACGTTGCCGAGAGTATGAGGCCTGAATCTCGTCGAACAGATCGCCAGCGGTCAACGCCTCTATCGCTGCAACGACGCGACTGAGTTTGCTTTGAAGCGTAGCGATCTCGGACTCCAAGCTAGCCTTTTGTGCCTTCAGAGCCTTGAGAGGCTGATCCATCTTCACCTCCATTTGAGCCTCGAGAGTTGCTCAATTTGGTTAAGGAATCCATAAGAATCGGATTCTGGACTCGAAAAGACTTGCTTTGAGACTTCAGTGGGCCCAATATGCAAAAGACCCGCCCCCATTGGGGACGGGTCTCACCCATGGCTGGGTGGCAGAGCGGTTTATTGCAGCGGCCTAAGAAGCCGTCCAACCCTGTTGCAGCAGGGTTGCGTGGGTTCGAACCCCACCCCAGCCGCCACTTTCGCAGCGCCAACCGGGGGTTTCCTTGGTTGGCGCTAGTGAATCATTATCCGGACTCTGTGTCCAGCAGGAACAGACGAACCCGGTTCGTCACGAAAAAGGGCGGGACCTTTCGATCCCGCCCTTCTGTCTTCTTGGGGTTGGTCAGCCTGGACTTAGAAGTCCATGCCGCCCATGCCGCCCATGCCGCCCATGTCGGGGGCGCCGCCGACGCCGCCCTTCTTGGGCGCGTCAGCGATGGCGGCTTCCGTCGTGATCATGATGCCGGCGACCGAGGCGGCCGACTTCAGAGCCGAACGGACGACCTTGGCCGGGTCGATCACGCCCATCTGGACGAGGTCGCCGTACTCTTCGGTCTGGGCGTTGAAGCCGAACGAAGCGTCGGTCGAATCCATGACCTTGCCGACCACGATCGAGCCTTCGACGCCCGAGTTTTCCGAGATCTGACGGATCGGAGCCTGCAGGGCGCGACGGACGATGGCGATGCCGGCGTTCTGATCGGCGTTGGAGCCCTTCAGGTCGGCCAGCTTCTTGGAGGCTTGCAGCAGGGCCACGCCGCCGCCCGGGACGATGCCTTCATCGGCAGCGGCGCGGGTTGCGTTCAGGGCGTCGTCGACGCGGTCCTTCTTTTCCTTCACTTCGACTTCGGTCGAACCGCCGACGCGCAGGACGGCGACGCCGCCGGCCAGCTTGGCCAGACGCTCTTGCAGCTTCTCGCGGTCGTAGTCCGAGGTGGTGTCCTCGATCTGACGCTTGATCTGGGCCACGCGAGCCTCGATGCCGTCCTTCTCGCCCGAACCTTCGACGATGGTGGTGTCGTCCTTGGTGATCTGGACCTTCTTGGCCTTGCCGAGCATGTCGAGCGTGACGGTCTCAAGCTTGATGCCGAGGTCTTCCGAGATGACCTGGCCGCCCGTCAGGATGGCGATGTCTTCCAGCATGGCCTTGCGGCGGTCGCCGAAGCCCGGAGCCTTGACGGCGGCGACGCGCAGGCCGCCGCGCAGCTTGTTGACCACCAGGGTGGCCAGGGCTTCGCCTTCGATGTCCTCGGCGATGATCAGCAGGGGACGGCCCGACTGAACCACGGCTTCCAGCACCGGCAGCATGGGCTGCAGCGAGGTCAGCTTCTTCTCGTGGAGCAGGATGAGAGGCTCTTCGAGGGCGACCTCCATCTTGTCGGCGTTGGTGATGAAGTAGGGCGACAGGTAGCCGCGGTCGAACTGCATGCCTTCGACGATGTCGACGGTGGTTTCAGCGGTCTTGGCTTCCTCGACCGTGATGACGCCTTCGTTGCCGACCTTGGCCATGGCCTGGGCGATCAGGGCGCCGATTTCTTCATCGCCGTTGGCCGAGATGGTGCCGACCTGGGCGATTTCGGAGTTGTTGGCGACAGGCTTGGAGATCGACTTGACCTCGTCCAGGGCCACGGCGACGGCCTGGTCGATGCCGCGCTTCAGGTCCATCGGGTTCATGCCGGCGGCGACGGCCTTCAGGCCCTCTTGCACGATGGCCTGAGCCAGGACGGTGGCGGTGGTGGTGCCGTCGCCCGCGTTGTCGTTCGCCTTGGAGGCGACTTCGCGGATCATCTGGGCGCCCATGTTCTCGAAGGCGTCTTCCAGCTCGATTTCCTTGGCGACCGAGACGCCGTCCTTGGTCGAGCGCGGGGCGCCGAAGGACTTCTGGATCACAACGTTGCGGCCCTTCGGACCCAGGGTCACCTTGACGGCGTCAGCCAGGACGTTGACGCCCTTCAGCATCTTGTCGCGGGCGTCGGTGTTGAATTTTACGATCTTAGCAGCCATGAGCCTGCTCCTATCTGAATGTTTTTATTGAAGGATTTCTACGACAGAAGGGGTGGCGATTAGGCCAGCACGCCCAGGATGTCGGATTCCTTCATGATGATCAGGTCGTCGCCTTCGATCTTCACTTCCGTGCCCGACCACTTGCCGAACAGGATGCGGTCGCCAACAGCGACGTCCAGGGCGACGAACTCGCCGTCTTCGTCACGAACGCCCTTGCCGACGGCGATCACTTCGCCTTCTTGCGGCTTTTCCTTGGCCGTGTCGGGGATGATGATCCCGCCCTTGGTGGTGGTAGCTTCTTCAACGCGCTTGACCAGCACGCGATCGCCGAGCGGACGAAACGCCATCGGACTTCTCCCTCTTAAACCCCCAAGCGGGGCGTTCTGAAATGGTGGGCGGCTCTCTCGCGGCCGCCGCTTTGGCAGCCGACCGTCAAGAGTGCTAACGCATCGGGCAAGTAGGAGGGCGGCTTCGGGGCGTCAAGGCGAGTGCGGCGAAACAGCGCCCGTATTTCGATCTGTTGACTCCAAGAACTTTAAATTACAAAGTTCATTGTCTTCGTGAAACGCAAGGGGCCGCGCCGGCTCCGGTCACGAGGGGAGGAGAGAAAAATGCAAGCGGTTCAAAAGGCGGCCCTGGCCGCAGCCCTGTCGTCCCTGGTGCTGGCGGGAGCCGGTTCGGCCCTGGCCGGGGATGTCGTCATCACCGTCACCGGCGTTCAGGCGCGCGGCGGCGACCTGCTGGTCGGGCTGCAGACCTCGGCCCAGTTCCTGAAGCAGGCGGGCGACCATGGCGAGATCATCAAGGCGCCCGCCGACGGAACCAAGGTCGTGACCCTGAAGGACGTGCCGCCGGGCGACTATTCCGTCTCGGTCCTGCATGACATGAACGGCGATCAGCAGATGGCCCTGTCGAACGGCATGCCTGCAGAGGGCTGGGCCATGTTCCGCGGCGAGACCCTGAGGGCCGCGCCGACCTTTGATCAGGTCAAGTTCACCGTGCCGGCGAGCGGCGACGCCCGCGTGAGCGTGGCCATGCAGTATCCCGCCGGGCGCTGAGGCGGACGGACGATGCGGCTCCTGGCGCGTGGCCGGGAGCCGGTTTCGGAGGGGCGCAAGATGACTGGAAAATGAACAAGCCTCCATGGGGTCGTTCAGCGGGGAGCTCCTAAAAGGGAGACAACGGATCAACCGACTTTCGAAAGGAGCCCCGCCATGAAGACCATTTCCAAGATCGGCGTCGGCGCCATTGCTCTGACGATGCTGGCGACCACCCCCGCCGCCGCCCAGTCCTATCGTGACCGCGATCGCGACAACACCGGCCGCGACGCCGTGCTGGGCGCCGTCGTCGGCGGCGTCGCCGGGGCCATCATCGGTCAGGGCGACGGTCGCTACATCGCCGGCGGCGCCCTGGCCGGCGCCGGTCTGGGCGCCGTGGCTTCGGACAGCGACCGCGACGGCTGCAACTATTACCGCGGCGGCCGCTGCTACCGGAACCAGGGCCACTGGGAGCGGGACCACGGCATCAACAGCCGCGACGGCTACTACAACGGTCGCTATGAGCGGAGCGACGGCCGCTACTACCGCGACGGCCGCTACTGGCGGAACCACGGCGAGTGGCGCAGCCACCAGAACCGCCGAGACCGCGACTACCGCTACGACCGCCGTTGGTAGGTCCGGGCGCTGAACGAATGAAGGCCCGGCGGCGACGCCGGGTCTTTTTCGTGTCCGCCCTCAGCGGATTCCGATGTTCAGGGTGTAGTCGGCGTGCTCGCCGCGTCGGGCGGCGCTGCGCATCAGATAGACCCGCACGACATAGTCACCGTTCGCCGGAAGAGCGCCGGAGAAGGCGTTGCCAGAGGTCGACCCCACGAAGATGGCCGTGTCCGCTCCTTTTGGCGTCACGTTGAAATAGGCTGCGGTGCTGCTGGTCCGCATGCTGATGTCCAGCGTCTGCCCCTGACGCGCGTTCAGCACATAGTCGACCAGGTCATAGCCGTGAATGCTGCCGTGCAGGACGGTCGACGAGGCGCCGCGCGCGAACTGGACCCGCTCGGTCCGGCTGTGGTCCTGGGCGACGGCGGGCAGGGCCAGGGTCGTCGTCAGGGCCGTCGCCAGGGCGACGGCGAGGGCGGCGGACTTGAACATGAGGGTCTCCGGGGCTCCGCCCGTGGAACGGCACGGCCGGGACAAGGTTCCGATGCTTTACTCGAAGCTGTCGTGAGAGCGCCGCGATGGGGGAAAGAGCCGCCCCATGACGGTGACGAAGAAGGCGATCGACCAGCCCAGAAGAATGGCGCCGTTCACCCCCTCGATCGCTCCCAGCAGCTTCCAGTCGGCGGAGATGGAGCTGTCGCCATAGCCGATGGAGCCATAGCTGATGGTCGAGAAATAGACCGCTTCGCGCAGGTCCGGCACCGCGCCGAGCAGGTGGAAGAGGAAGGCGTAGGACCAGATCTCCAGCCCATGGATGAGGAAAAGACCCATGACCAGGCCGAAGGTCAGCCAGGCGCCGCGTCGCGACAGGGGGTTGACGCGCACGGCGCCTCTGGCGCGCGCGTCGGCCGCAGCGACCATGCGGCCGAGCGACAAGAGACCCAGGCCATGGATGCCGACGGTCAGCAGGACCATGACCGTCGCGACCAGCAGTTCCAGCGCCATGTTCATTGTCCGCGCGTCCCGCTCCCTACGCCTCACGAATGCTGGCGGCGTCCCTCGGCCGCGTCAACCGGGGGGCGGTCATCTTGGAGAACGGCGCTCGTCCATGGTAAAGGCTCCGGCCGTCCGTGGCGGACGGCGCCTGTTTGCCTGTGTCGAATTCGCATCCCGTCACTCGATCAGCAGAGACATTCCATGGCCAGAACCCCCGTCGCCGTGCTCGCCGCCGCCGCCCTTCTGACGGCTTCCGTTCCTGTTTCCGCCCAGACGCCGCCTGATCTGCGCGACCTCGTCGCGGCCCGCGCCGGTCAGGCCGAGGGCGAGGTGCAGAGGCGCGGCTATACGTTCGTCCGCACCCAGGAAGGCGCCGACACCAAGTGGAGCTACTGGCGGCGGGGCAATGACTGCGTTCAGATCACCACCACGGACGGGCGCTACGCCTCAATCGACCGGATGGACCGCAATCTGTGCGACGGCGGCGGATCGCGCGACAGCGGCGGCAACGCCGCGGCGGCGGTGCTGGCGGGGGCTGCGGTGATCGGTCTGGCGGCGGCCCTGGCCCACCACAACCGCAACCATGACAATCGCGACGACAGCCACGACAACGACTACTCGCGCGGCTATCAGGACGCCCTTTACGGCGCGACCTACGACCGTAACGACAGCGAGGCCTACCACGACGGCTATCTGGCCGGGGAGGCCGAACGCAGCAATCGGCGGGCGTCCAACAGCGATCACGTCCGCCGCGCGCCCTGGGCGGCGCAGCAGGCCTGCTCGGCCCGCGCCGACGACTATCAGAACCGGCCGCGCGGCAGCTCGACGCCGATCAGCGTGCGCGATATCGGCGGCGGCAACTGGCAGATGGTGATGGGGACGGGCCCCTATCGTTCGGTCTGCGTCGTCAGCGGCGACGGCCGTGTGCGCAGCATCGATCCCTACTGAGGCTCAGGCCGCCGCGCGCCGATCCCGGCGCGCGGCGCCGATCAGGCCCAGGTGGGTGATCCCAAAGCTTTCCGGCGACTTGAGGCCGTAGCCGAGGGCGCGGTCTAAGCCGACGTGGGCCAGCCAGATCAGGGCGAGGGCGATCGGCAGTCCTGCGCCGGTCAGCCCGCCCGCCGCCGCCAGCAGCAGCGGCCCGATCAGGCTGTGGGCGAGGTTGTAGGCCCAGGCGCCCAGACGCGGGCCGGCCAGATAGCCGAAGAAGGACAGGTCGGGCGTCAGGAAGAGGACGGCGAACAGCAGCCAGCCCTCGCCGAACCGTGCATAGGCCAGCACCGAGACGACCAGCAGGGCCAGACCTTCCAGCCTCTGCCAGAGCGGCGCGACGACGGTCACTTCAGCAGCCGGGTGAGCAGGGCCGCTGTCGAGGGGTCGAGGTCGGCTGACGGCGCGCCCGCCGCTACGTCCTTCAGGACCGCCCTGGCCAGCACCTTGCCCAATTCGACCCCCCATTGATCGAAGCTGTTGATGTCCCAGATCACGCCCTCGACGAAGGTCTTGTGCTCATAAAGGGCGATCAGGGCGCCCAGGGTCTGGGGCGTCAGGCGGTCCATGAGGATGGCGGTCGAGGGCCGGTTGCCGGGGAAGGTCTTGTGCGGGGCCAGGCGGTCGGCTTCGGCCTCCGAAGCGCCCGAGCCGATCAGTTCGGCATGGGCCTGGGCCTCGGTCTTGCCCTGCATCAGGGCCTGACCCTGGGCGAGGGCGTTGGCCCATAGCGGGGCCTCCGAGGTCGTTCCGTCCGTCGAGGCGACGATGATGAACTCGGCTGGCACCACCTGGGGCCCCTGATGGATCTGCTGGAAGAAGGCGTGCTGGCCGTTGGTGCCGGGCTCGCCGAAGACGACGGGGCAGGTCTGGCGGCCGATCGGGGCGCCGTCGCGGCGCACCCGCTTGCCGTTCGATTCCATCTCCAGCTGCTGCAGGAAGGCCGGCAGGCGGCGCAGGCCGTGGGCGTAGGGGGCCACGGTGCGCGAGGGCCGGTGCAGGCCGTCGACATTGTAGATCTGGGCCAAGGCCATCAGGACGGGCGCGTTGGCCTCCAGCGGCGCCTCAAGGAAGTGCCGGTCCAGTGCGGCGGCGCCGTCGAGGAAGCCCTGGAAGACCTCCCAGCCCAGGCCGATGACGCACGACAGGCTGACCGCCGACCACAGGGAGTAGCGCCCGCCGACCCAGTCGCGGAAGGCGAAGGTGCGGCCGCAGCCGAAGGCGGCGGCGCGCTCCGGCGCGGCGGTGACGCCGATGAAGTGCCGCTCCATGCCGTCAGCGGGCAGGGCGGCGGCCAGCCAGGCCTTGGCGGCCTCGGCGTTGGCCAGGGTTTCCTGGGTGGTGAAGGTCTTGGAGACGACGACGACCAGGGTGGTTTCCGGGTCAAGGCCGGTGAGGGCCTCGGCCATGTCGCGCGGATCGATGTTGGCGACGAAGCGGATGTCGATGGCGGGGGCGAGCGGACGCAGGGCGTCCCAGATCAGGCGCGGCCCCAGGTCCGACCCGCCGATCCCGATATGGACCACGGTCTTGAATGGCCGACCGCTGGCGCCCGTCTCGATGCTGGACCGGACGGCGTGGGCGTAGTCGCGCATCTGAGCGCGCACAGCATCGACCTCGGCCGAGACCGTCTCGCCAAGGGCCTGGAAGGCCGCCCCGACGGGCGCGCGCAGGGCGGGATGCAGGACCGCCCGGCCTTCGGTGGCGTTGACGGCCTCGCCGCCGAACAGGGCGCCGCGGCGGCCTTCGACGTCGGCGGCGCGGGCCAGGGCCAGGGCCGCCTCGAAACCGCTGCGGGTCCAGCTCTGCTTGGACAGGTCCAGATGCAGGCCGGCGGCGTCGAGCGTCAGGCGCGTCAGGCGGTCCGGATCGGCGGCGAACTGATCGCTGATGCGGGCGTCGGCGTCGCGGCGGGCGATGGCCTCCAACTCGATCCAGGCGGCGTGCGGCATACTCGTCTCCCCCGTTGACGTCGGCCAGCAACCGGCACGACGCTTGCAACCCTTCGTTTATGGCTCAGGCCTAGAAGAGTTCAATCAACGGTCGGGTCAACTTGGATTTCCAATTGGTCTTTCTCGGCCGTCGGAGAAAAAGGGATGCCCCATGTCCTGCGGAATCATTCTCGCCGCCGCCCTGATGCTCAGCGATCCCGCGGTCGCCGAAGCCACCGCCCAGCCGCCGGTCGCCGCCGATGCGCCCGTCTCGGTCGCGCATGAGCCCCTGTTCGCCGACCTGGTGGCGCGCTCGGGTTCGCTGAAGGCCATCGTCGACGGCTGGATCGCCTCGGGCGAGGCCGACCGTGACGGCTTCTTCGGCGGCGCCGCCTTCACCGGCTTCAAGGCGCAGACGACCGATCTGGCCGCCCGCGACATGCAGGGGCATCTGGTGCTCAAGGAACGCGGCACCGACAACGATCTGAAATGCATCCTGCGCGGCATTTCCGAAGACATGCCCAAGAAGGTCGCCGCCGTCGAAGCCGCCCCCAACGCCGCCGAGCGCAAGGTCGCGCTGGAGGAACTGGCCTATCTGCTGAACGACAACGTCGAGGTCATCACCTCGCCGCCTCGCCCGGCGGCGTAGCCGCCCGGCGAGGTTTTCATTTGGGGCTATCGCCCTTCGGGCTACTTGAGCCCCGTTTTGAAATCCCGCTCCGCAGAGCGGTTTGGGGCCTGATTAGCCTCCCTCAGCTCTCGACCGTCTCCGGGTATTTGATCGCGCAGCCGTAGGGTTGGGCGAAGGCGGTCTGGACGGGGCGGCCGGCCTTGGCGTCGGTCAGGGCGGCGCGGACGAAGTTGTTCGCGCCTTCAAGGTCCTCGACCTTGTTGGTGGGCCGGTCGTCGATGCCGCCGACGTAGATCAGTCGCCCTTCGGGATCGATGATGCGCATATCGGGCGTGGTCTTGGCGTCATAGCGCTTGCCGACCTCGCCGGTCGGATCCAGCAGCAGGTGGGTGAAGGCGGCCTGGTGTTTGGCCTTCCAGGCCTTCGCCTCCTCGCCCTCGACGAAGCCCTGGGTTCCCGGCGCCGAGGAGATGATGGTCAGCCAGACCACGCCATCGGCGGTCGCCTCGCGCTGCAGGGCCTGCATGGCGCCGCTGTAGTGCTTCTTCACGAACGGACAGCCCTCGTTGGTCCATTCCAGCACCACGGTCTTGCCCTTGAAGTCGGCCAGCGAGCGCTGGACGCCCTTGGCATCGACCAGGGTGAAGGCCGGGGCCATGTCTCCCGGCCCGGCGACGGCGGCGGCCTCGGTCGCGGCGGCCTTGTCGGGCGCGGCGGCGGGTTGCTGCTGGCAGGCGGCGAGCAGGAGAAGCGAGGCGGAAGCGACGGTCAGCATGCGGATCATCGGGTGGTCTCCTTCGGTGGATGTCAGTGGGCGGCGGATTTCAGGGCGTCGACGACGGTCCCTTCGGTCAGCAGTTGAGGCAGGACGCGGGGCTGGGCGCGACCCGGCGCATACACCAGGTACAGTGGAACGCCGGAGCGCCCATGACGCTGCAACTCGGCGGTGATGGCGTCGTCGCGGCGGGTCCAGTCGCCGACCAGATAGACGGCGTTCGTCGCCTGCATCGCCTCGGCGGTGCGGGACGAGGACAGGGCCGCGCCCTCGTTGATCTTGCAGGTGACGCACCAGTCGGCGGTGAAGTTGACCAGGGCGGGACGGCCTTCGGCCAGGGCCGCCTGCACGGCCTGTTCGGACCAGGGCTGCGAGGCCAGATGGGTCGAGGAGGCCGCGGGTTCGCTCGAAGCGGGCGCGGCGCGGGCGGCCAGGACGGCGAGGCCCAGCGCCGCGATCAACGAGAGGGCGGCGGCGACCGCTGCGAGGCGGCCCTTGCCGTCAGAGGCCTGCGACCGCCCGTAGAGCCACAGGGCCAGGGCCAGCATCAGGCCCGCGCCGAACAGCAGAGCCAGGGCGTCGGCGGTCTGGCGGCCATAGACCCAGGCCAGCCACAGGGCGGCGCCGTACATGGGGAAGGCCAGCAGGTTGCGTAGCGTCTCCATCCACGGACCTGGCCTGGGCAGGCGCGACAGAAGACGCGGCGACAGGCTGATCAGGACATAGGGCAGGGCCAGGCCGAGGCCGAGCATCAGGAAGACCGCCAGGGCCATGGGCCAGGGCATCAGCAGGGCGGCGCCGAGGGCGAAGGCCATGAAGGGCGCGGTGCAGGGGGCGGCCACGACCACGGCCAGAACCCCGGTGAAGAAGGCCCCCGCAGCGCCCGGCAGACGGGACAGCGGGCCCTGCCCGGCGCCTTGCAGACCGCCGCCCACGTGGAAGACGCCCGACAGGTTCAGCGCCACCGCCAGCATCAGCAGCGACAGGGCCGCGACCACGCCGGGCGACTGCAGCTGGAAACCCCAGCCCAGGGCCTGACCGCCCGCGCGCAGGGCCAGAAGCGCTCCGGCCAGAACGAGGAAGGTCGCCAGCACGCCCGCCAGGAAGGCCAGGCCGTCGCGGCGGGCCTCGGCGGGCTCATGCGCCGAGCGGCTGAGCGCCGCCGCCTTCATCGCCAGGATGGGGAAGACGCAGGGCATGAGGTTGAGGATCAGCCCGCCCAGCAGGGCGAAGAGGGCGGCCTGAAGGAAGGCGAGCGGCGTCGTGGACGAGGCGGCGGGCTTTTGCGCCGTCTCCCCGTCGCCGATCACGCCCTCGCCCGCGGCGCCGGGCAGGGCCGGGCCTTGATCCGCCGAAATCTCCCAGGCGCCGAGATCGGTCGACAGGACCCCGGCCAGCGGGGCTTTCAGGCCGTTGGCGGTCAGGCCGCGTCCGGGAGCGAGGGCCAGGGTCACGCCCTGCGGCCCGCGCTGGCCGGTCTGGGCGGCGGCGTGGTCGATCACGCCGCCCTCGAAGGGGAAGAAATAGGCCCATTTGGGCGCGGCGCCCGTCAGCGGTCCGCCGGTGGCGCTGAGAGTCAGTCGGCCGTCGGCGAAGGCTGCGCGGGCTTCAATCCCGGCGGGGCGGGGGGCCGAGGCGACCACGGCCTGGATCGCCTGACCATAGCGCGGGTCCAGCGGGGCGGCGCCGTCGCGCACCGGCAGATTGAGGGCCAGGTCGAGGTCCTCGGGCACGCACATTTGGTCGCTGCAGACGTAGAAGTGGGCGGTGACGCGCAAGGACAGGGTCTGGCGGGGTTGCGCCGAGGCAGGGACCTGAAGCGGAACGGGCAGGAGGACCGCGTCCGAATAGCCGTAGTTCATCAGGCTCTGCAGCCGCTGGCGCTCGGGCAGGGGCCACAGGATGTCGCCGGGGACGAAGCCGTCAGGCAGGCTCCAGCTCAGCGTCGTCGGGCCGCCGGAATCGCCCTGGTTGCGCCAGTAGGTGTGCCAGCCGGGCTTGATCTTCTGACGCACGGCGACGATCGCCGTCGAGCCGGGCGTGGCCCAGGCGCTCATGGGGACCAGTTCGGCCTCGATCCGCTCGGTGCGCTGCGGCCCGGCGGCGACCGGAGCGGCGCCCGCCTTCAGCGCCTGATCCAGGGCGGAGGGCGCCGCCGAAGCCGAGGCGGCGAAGGTCAGCCAGACGAGAAGGGCGACGAGAAGACGCAAGGGGCGGCACCGGGCGACGAAGGACAGGCGCCGACCTTAAACGCCCAGCCGCCCGACAGCCACCGCCCCGTATCGTCGCAGGCGGGACGCGCTGACGCAGCCCGTGGAAAGCCCCTCGCGTCAGGAAGGCCTAGCGCCGGGGCTGGGCCTCGATCACCACTTCGGTGCGGCGGCGCAGGGGGTCGTTGACGCCGTTGATCACGGCGCCCTCGGCCCCGGCGGCGGCGACCTCGAAGGCGGGGGCCGGCAGGCCCGCGGCCGCCAGGGCCTCGGCCACGGACCGGGCGCGGCGCTCTGACAGGGACTGGTTGACGGCGGCGGTGCCGCTACGGGCGTCCGCCAGGCCCAGAACCTGGACCCTGGTGACGTCGCAGCCCTGGAGCTGGGTGGCGGTGAGGCTGATGGCCTCGCGCGCGGCGGTGGTCAGGCGGGCCTGATCCTGATCGAAATAGACCTCGAACCGCCTGGCGGCGCAGGCGGCGGGGTCGCTGACCAGATCGCTGCGCTTCTTGTAGGCGCCGGGGGTCGAGCAGCCGGTCAGCAGGGCCAGGATCAGGCCGCTCGCGGCGACGGCGGGTAGGATGGGTTTCATCGGTCAGCCCTTCGACAGAACGCCCAGCCCCGGGCGCGCAAGACTACGAAAGCAGAAAGGGCGGCCCGCCTTCGCGGACCGCCCCTGAAACCTGACCCGAAAAATCTTCGGGCGCCAGTGTCGTCTTAGTAGCGACGCTGGCCATTCTCCCAGTAGCACTCGGTCTGGCGGTTATCATAGCAGTAGTAATAACGGCCCTGGTTGTCGCGATAGCGCTGCTGGTTGTTGCGGTCCTGGTTGGAGCCGCGGATGGCGCCTGCGGCGCCGCCTGCGAGAGCGCCGATGGCGGCGCCGGTCGCGGCGTTGCCGCCGCCGACATTGTTGCCGATGATGGCGCCGGCCACCGCACCGATGCCGGCGCCGACTGCGCCCTGGCGCACGGTTTCGTTACTGCCGCCGTAATACGGGTCACTGGCGCAGGCGGTGACCAGAAGGCCGGCGCCGGCGATGGCGATGATCGCCTTGTTCATGGATCTGTCCTTCGTCCGAGGGGGCTCCCCTGAGGCTGACAGAACGCGGGGAAAACGCGGCGGTTCCGGGGCAGGGGCGACAAGCTTCACATTATTTTGTTCGGCAGGGCGGCCAGACGGAACCGGTGCGGGAAATCGGGCGTTCGCCGCCCATGACCGATGCTTCCGGGCCTGCCGCCTCTCCCGACACGCACCGCCGCGCCCTGCACGCCTCCATTCGCAGAGTGGCCATCGTGGTCAATCCCCTGTCCGGCGGGGTCGGGCCTCAGGCCGCCGCCGAGGCCGAGGCCATTCTGTCTCTCTATGACTGCGAGCCGACAGTGACGACGCTGGAAGGGCCGCGGATCGTCGATCAGATCTCCGAAGCCCTGGACGCCAAGCCGGACGTTCTGTTCGTTCTCGCCGGCGACGGCACGGCGCGGTCGGTGGCGGCGCGGGCGGGCATGCAGGGGCCGCTGATCGCCCCCCTGCCTGGCGGCACCATGAACATGCTGCCCAAGGCCCTGTACGGCACGGCGGACTGGAAGGCGGCCCTGCGCAAGGCGCTGGACGAGGGCGAGCCCATGGTCGTCTCGGGCGGAGTGGTGGAGGGCGAAGCCTTCTACTGCGCGGCCATCCTAGGCTCTCCGGCCCTTTGGGCGCCCGCGCGCGAGGCCATGCGCACCGGCAAGCTGAAACTGGCCTGGATGTACGGGCGGCGAGCGTTGAAGCGGGCCTTCACCGGTCGTCTTCGATACAGTCTGGATGGAAGCGACAAGCGTCGGGCCGAGGCCCTGGTGCTGATCAGTCCGCTCATCTCCAAGGCCATGGTCAAGTGCGACGGGCTGGAGGCGGCGGCCATGAACCCGTCGGATGCGGCCCAGGCCTTCCGTCTGGCGGCCCACGCCCTGTTTGACGACTGGCGTCACGATCCGAATGTGACGACCCAACCTGCGCGCTGGATCGGGGTCTCGGCGCGCTCGAAGATTCCGGCGGTGATCGACGGCGAGCCCATGCTGCTGGGCCGGGAGGCCGCCGTCACCTTCCAGCCGCGCGCCTTCCGGGCCCTGGCGCCGCGTCCGCCGGCGGGCGAGGACAGCGTCTGATGGGGCGGGTGCTCCAGTTCTCGGACGTGCATTTCGGTTGCGAGCATGTTCACGCCGTGGCCGCCGCGCTCGATTACGCCCATGCGACGCCCCACGATCTGGTGCTGATCACCGGCGACATCACCCAGCGCGGCTTGCCGGCCGAGTTCGAGGCGGCGGGCGAATGGATTCGCGCCATGCCCCAGCCGGTCTTCGTCACCGTGGGCAATCACGACGTGCCCTATTGGGACGTGATGGCGCGGCTGTTCTGGCCGTGGCGAGCGTTCGAGCAGGCGACCGGCCATCCGGCCCATGATCACGAGTTCAAGCGCCCCGACCTGATGGTGCGCGGCGTGACCACGGCGCGCGGCTGGCAGGCCCGGCCCAACTGGTCCAAGGGCGTCATCGACCTGGAGCAGACGCGCCGGGCGGCGGAGGCCCTGCGCCACGCGCCGATCGGGGCGCTGCGGATCCTCGCCTGCCACCATCCTCTGATCGAGATGATCGGCGCTCCGATGACCGGTGAGGTCAAGCGCGGCGACAAGGCGGCGCTGATCTTCGCCGAGGCGGGGGTGGACCTGATCGCCACGGGCCATGTCCATGTGCCGTTCGCTCTCGGCATCGATCTGTCGGATCGCTGTTCCTACGCCATCGGCTGCGGGACCCTGTCGCATCGCGAGCGTGGAGCGCCGCCCAGCTTCAACCGGATCGAATGGGATGCGAAGGAGATCGTGGTCACGGCGGTGGTCTGGACGGGCCAGAGGCTCGAAGACCATCAGACCTGGCGTCTGCCGCGCCGTCAGGACACGCGTCGGGCCGAGACCGCGCCCGATCCGGCCGCGCCCGGCGAGATGGAAGCCGCCGCCACCTGATCTGCGGGCAAAAAAGACCCCGGGATCACCGGGGTCTCTTCTATTCAAGACTGAAAGCGTTGCGTCAGACGCGCGGCCCGCGCCCGCGCATGCCGCCCATGACCAGCGAGACCACGAACAGGATCACGGCGATGATGGCGATGAACTTGGCGATTTCGAAAGACATGCCCGAGATGCCGCCGAAGCCGAGAACGGCTGCGATCAAGGCGATGATAAAGAATATGATGGCCCAACGAAGCATGGACGGTCCTCCGGAACATTGTTGACGAAGCGAAAACCACCGACCTCTCTGTGCCGATCGTTCCACCTGACGATAACAACGCTCCGAAGACTTAGCCGTTCCGTCGTTTATCGACGGCGCTGGCGGCTCTTTTCAGTAAAGGCCGCAGCGACCATGGTAGCGAGCGCCGGATTGCGCAGGAAGATGAACCCGCCAGCCAGGGCTGCGGCGGCGCCGAGGATGGGACGCTCCTGGAACAGATGGAAGGCGCGCATGCCCAGGCTTTCGGGCTCCTGTTCCTCTTCCTCGTCCTCGCCGTGGGCGCGACGGACGAAGACCAAGGCGACCGCCAGGGCGACGAGCGCGAACAGGGCCGAGGTGATGGCCGCCGCCGCTAGGGGCACGACCACCAGAGCCAGCAGATAATAGACCGTGGCCCCCAGGGCGACCATGGCCACGAAGCCTGCGCCGGCCGCGATGAAGGTCGCGACCGCGCGATTGACCAGCCCCCGCCCGAACATCAGCGGCGACGACCGGCGATGAGCAGGCCCAGGACGAAGCCGACGCCCAGGGCGATGGCGGTGGACTGCACCGGCCGTTCTTGGACCCGTTCGACGACATAGCGCTGGGCTTCCTCGAAGCGTTCGGCGGCGTCGTCGTAATATTCACGGCCGCGCACGCGGGCGTCATCGTAGTAGCCGCGGGCCTTTTCGCGCAGTTCCTCGCCCTGTTCGCGCAGGCGGGCCTCGGCGGCGGCGGCCTTTTCCTTCAGGCGCTGCGTTTCCTCGCGCGCGCCGGTCTTCAGATCCTCCTTGAGGGTCTTCAGGTCGTTCTTGATGTCTTCCCGAGCCTTGGTCGTGGCCATGATGCGCGCTCCGCTGGGTTGTAAGCTTGACGATTAAATAGAGAACCCCCGCCCCGAACGCCACACCGACGACCAAGGTTCCTGCAAAGGTGCAAGCCAAGGCCGTCGCGCAACCGCCATCTGGCGTCGCGCTTCTGGCGTCCGGTGGGGCATCGTCCTAGAACAACGTCATGACCCAATGGCTGTTCCCGCCCGCGCCTGCGCCGTCCCTGCCCATCGTCGATGAGGTCCGTCGTTTCCCCGTTCGCCGCATCCTCTGCGTGGGGCAGAACTACGCCGCCCATGCCCGCGAAATGGGGGCGGACCCGAGCAAGCCGGCGCCCTTCTTCTTCGCCAAGCCGGCCGACGCCCTGGTCGTGGACGGAGCCGATCCCGCCTATCCATCGGCGACCGCCAACCTGCATCACGAGGTCGAACTGGTTGTCGCGATTGGTGAGGGCGGAGCCATCGCCGGCTGGGCCGTCGGCGTCGATCTGACGCGGCGCGACCTGCAGGCCGAGGCCAAGGCCAAGGGGCGGCCTTGGGAGGCAGGCAAGGCCTTCGACCAGTCGGCGCCTTGCGGCGCCCTGACGCTGGGCGCCCTGCCGGGCGCCGACGCGGTCATCGAACTGAAGGTCAACGGCGAGACGCGCCAGTCGGGCCGCCTGTCGGACATGATCTGGGACCCGGCGGGCATCCTGGCCAAGGCTTCCGAGTTGTGGGCGTTGCAACCGGGCGACCTGATCTTCACCGGCACGCCCGAGGGGGTCGGGCCTCTGGTTCGTGGCGACCGGGTCGAGGCGTGCATCGACGGCCTGGCCCCGCTCAGCTTCACGGTGAAGTCATGATCCTGCACGGCTACTGGCGCTCGGGCACCAGCTATCGCACCCGCATCGCCCTCAACCTCAAGGGGCTGGCCTATGAGACGGCGCCGGTCGATCTGCGCACGGGGGCACAGAAGTCGGACGCCTATCTGGCGCTGAACCCGCAAGGGTTGGTGCCGGCGCTGGAGACCGACGACGGCCTGGTCCTGACCCAGAGCCCGGCCATTCTGGAATGGCTGGAGGAGACGCATCCGACCCCCGCCCTGCTGCCGTCGAACGCCGCCGACCGCGCGGCGGTGCGCGCCATGGCCGCCCTGATCGGCTGCGACATCCACCCGCTGAACAATCTGCGGGTGCTGAAGGCGGTGCGCGACCTCGGCGCCGATCAGGCCGGCGTCGACGCCTGGGCCGGGCGCTGGATCCTCGACGGTTTTAAGGCGCTGGAGGCGATGGTGGGGCGCCACGGCGAGGGCTGGTGCTTCGGCGACGCCCCGACCTTGGTCGACTGCTACCTGATCCCGCAAATTTATTCGGCGCGGCGGTTCAATGCCGATCTGACGGCCTTCCCGCGTCTGCGGGAGATCGAAATGCGGGCGGACCAGCATCCGGCCTTCGTCGCGGCGCATCCTGATAAGCAGCCGGATGCGGATTAAGCCTGTTCGTTCACCAACAGCCTTGATTTCAGTCAATCTCCCTTAAGCTTTGGCGCTGAAGATCGGCGTGTGAGATTCGCTGTCCCGCCCTCTCCCGCCGACCGGCTCGCCATCGCTGTGGTGACTGAGCCCGAACGGTCGCGCCCGCTGCCCCCTGGTCAGCGGGAGGACGCCATGCGCCATCTGCTGCAGACGGCGGGCGACGCAGGCGTCGGTCTGGTGGCGACCCGGCCCGAGGGCGACGTCGAGCGTCTGCTGGGTCAGGCTTGGCCCTTCCCCTCGCCCTTCCGCGTCACCGTGCGCACCGTGCCCCTGGCCGACGGTCTGGACCGGGTCGAGGCCCGCGCCCGTCGCTCGCTGGAGCGCATGGGTCTGCCGCGCGGCGACGCCGTCCTGGTGCAGAACGCCGCCGATCTGGCCGGGGCCGAGGGGCGCGCCCTGTGGGCTCGCTTGACGGCGCTCAAGGAGCGCGGCGTCTTCCGCAAGATCGGCTTCGTCGCGACGGTCGAGGACGGCCCGGCGCTTCTGGCTCGTCGCTTCCAGCCCGACGTGGTGCAGGTCGCCTGCAATATCCTGGATCAACGCGCCGCGCGCGGCGGGGTCATCGAGGATCTGGCCGGCCAGGGCGTCGAGGTGCATCTGGCCTCGGTCTTCGCGCAAGGGTTGCTGTTCGCCAACCGTGAGAGCCTGCCGCCCGAACTGGCCGCGCACGGCATGGCCCTGTCGCGCACGCGTCGGCGTCTGGCCGAGGCGCGGGTCGATCCGATGCAGGCGGCCCTGGCCTATGCCCTGAACCTGCCCGGCGTGGCCTCGGTCATCGCCAGCGTGGCCTCGGCGGCCGAACTGCGCGCGATCGTCGCCGCCTCGCACGCGGCCAAGCCCGACATCGACTGGGACGCCCTGGCCCTGGACGAGGCCCCCGCCGCCGTCGCCTCACGCCTGCGCCTGCACGTCAGCAACGCCGCCTGATCCACAGCTGCGGCGTTTTCAGCGTCGTCCTGTGCATGACCCGCGCCGATCCTGCTTGAGGCTAAGGGTGCGATCCGTCACCTTGCGCGGCGTATGAACGCGCCCCTGTCCCATCCCCCGCAAGCCGATCTGAAGCCCGACGCCGGAACGACGCCGGTCATGGCGCAATTTCTGGCGGCCAAGGCCGATCAGCCGGACGCCATCCTCTTCTTCCGCATGGGCGACTTTTACGAGCTGTTCTTTGACGACGCGGTCAAGGCGGCGGCGGCCCTGGGCATCACCCTGACCAAGCGCGGCAAGCATCAGGGCGAGGACATTCCCATGGCCGGGGTGCCGGTCCACGCGCTGGACGGCTATATGGCGCGGCTGATCCGCATGGGCTTCAAGGTCGCCATCTGCGAGCAGCTGGAAGCCCCCGCCGAGGCCAAGAAGCGCGGCCACAAGGCGGTGGTGCATCGCGGCGTGGTGCGGGTGGTGACGCCCGGCACCCTGACCGAGGACAGCCTGCTGGACGCGCGCGGGGCCAACCGGCTGGCGGCGGTGGCGGTGCGCAAGGGCCGCGCCGCCGTGGCCGTGGTCGAGTTGTCGGCCGGGGCGGTGGACAGCGTGGCCTGCGACCTGAGCGATCTGGGCGCGGCGCTGGCGGCGTTTCGACCATCCGAAGTGCTGGTTCCCGACCGCCTGTTCTCGGACGAGGGCTTGAAGGGGGCGCTGGACGGTTCCGGCGGGGTGGTTCAGGCCATGCCGCAGGCCCTGGCCGAGCCCGTGGGTGCGCGCGACCGGGTGCAGCGGCTCTACGGCGTTTCGGCCCTGGACGGCTTTGGCGCCTTCGAGGAGGCCGAGGTTTCGGCCCTGGGCCTGATCGCCGCCTATCTGGAAACCACCCAGGCCGGCAAAATCCCGGCCCTGGCCCCGCCGCGCCGCTCGGGCGAGAGCGGCTTCCTGGCCATCGACCCGGCGACGCGATTGAGCCTCGAGATCGACCGCACCCAGAGGGGCGAGCGCGACGGCAGCCTGTTGCATTGCATCGACCGCAGCGTCACCTCGGGCGGGGCGCGCGCTCTCGCTGAGCGCATCTCGCGGCCCCTGCGCGATCCGGCGGCGATCAACGCCGGACTGGACGCGGTGGAGTGGCTGCTGGAGCGGCGCGACCTGCGGCGCGATCTAAGGGACGGCCTGCGGTCCTCGGCCGACGTGGCGCGGGCCACCTCGCGTCTGGCGCTCGGGCGCGGCGGGCCGCGCGATCTGGCGGCCATCCGCTCGGGCCTGACGACGGCGCAAGCTTTGGCCGGACTGTTCGCGGCCTCGGCGAATGATCCTCTGACGGGACCGCCCGCGCGGGTGCTGGCCTGTCTCGACCGGCTGACGCTGGACGGGGAGCTGTCGCACCTGCTGGCCGATCTGGGCGACGGCCTGATCGAGGAGCCGCCGCATCTGGCGCGCGACGGCGGTTTCGTGAACCCCGGCCACCGGCCTGAACTGGACGCCGCCCGCACCCTGCGCGACGACAGCCGCCGCGTGGTCGCGGACCTTGAGGCCCGCGCCGTGGCCGAGAGCGGGGTGGCCTTCAAGGTGCGCCACAACGCCGTGCTGGGCTATTTCCTCGAGGCCTCGGCCAAGGCGGCGGAAAACCTGCTGCGGGCCGGACCCGACAGTCCCTTCATCCACCGTCAGACCCTGGCCAATCAGGTCCGCTTCACCACGGTCGAACTGTCGGAGCTGGACGCGAAAATCAGCCAGGCCGGGCACCGCGCCCTGGCCATGGAGGGCGAGACCTTCGAGGGCTGGCGGCGCGAGGTCGCGCGGCTGGCCGGACCGCTGCAGGGCGTGGCCGAGGCCCTGGCCGAACTGGACGCCCACGCGGCCCTGGCCGAATGGGCCGAGGAGGTCGGTGCCGTCCGCCCGGTGGTGGACGCCAGCCTGTGCTTCGACGTCGAGGCTGGGCGCCACCCGGTGGTCGAGGCGGCGGTGACGGCCCAGGGCGACCCCTACACCCCGAACAACTGCCGACTGGCGGGCGACGGCGCCGGGGCCTCGCGCCTGTCGATCGTGACCGGCCCGAACATGGCCGGTAAGTCGACCTTCCTGCGCCAGAACGCCCTGCTGGTGGTGCTGGCCCAGGCCGGGGCCTTCGTGCCCGCGCGCGCCATGCGCCTCGGCGTCGTCGACCGGTTGTTCAGTCGTGTGGGGGCTGGGGACGATCTGGCGCGCGGCCGCTCCACCTTCATGATGGAGATGGTCGAGACCGCCGCCATCCTGACCCAGGCGACGCCGCACAGCTTCGTGGTGCTGGACGAGATCGGGCGCGGCACCGCCACTTACGACGGTCTGGCCATCGCCTGGGCCACGGCCGAGGCCCTGCACGAGACCAATCGCGCCCGCACCCTGTTCGCCACCCACTATCACGAGCTGGCGCGGCTGGAGGAACGGCTGGACCACGTCTGCAACCTGTCGATGAAGGCGCGCGAGTGGAACGGCGACCTGGTCTTCCTGCACGAGGCGGCGCCCGGCGCGGCGGACCGTTCCTACGGCGTGCAGGTGGCCAGGCTGGCGGGCGTCCCGACCGCCGTGGTCGGGCGTGCCCGCGAGGTGCTGGAACGGCTGGAGAGCGAGAAGTCGGCGTCGGCCCGTCTGGACGACCTGCCCCTGTTCGCCGCCGTGGCCGAGCCGGCGCCGGTCCCCCACAGTTCGGCCCTGGATGACGCCATGGCCGGCATCGATCCCGATGAGCTGACCCCGCGCGAGGCCTTGGAGGCGCTTTATCGGCTGAAGGGTCTGTCGCGGCCGTGACTCCTTCGGCGGCCCTGGACGCGCGTCTGGTCGAGGCCGTCTCGGCGCCCGATGCGCGCGCCGCCGTCACCGCCGTTCTGCGCGAAAGTTTCGCCATCGACCGCGCCCGCGTCGCCCGGCGGCTGGAAGGCGGGATCGACGGGGCGGAAGCGGCGCGCCTCTACGCCGCCGCCGCCGATACGATGCTGACCAGTCTGTGGCGGGTGGCGACCGAGGTGCTGCATCCGGCGCCGCAGGATCGCCTCAGCCTGTTGGCGGTCGGCGGCTACGGGCGCGGCGTCCTGGCGCCCTTTTCCGATCTCGACCTGCTGTTCCTGCGGCCCGGCCAGACGGCCAGCGCCCGCGCCGAGGCGGTGATCGAGTTCGTCCACTATGTCCTGTGGGACCTGGGGTTGAAGGTCGGCTCAGCCTCGCGTTCCATAGGCGAGACCCTGGATCTGGCCCGCAGCGACATGACGGTGCGCACCACGCTTCTGGAGGCGCGGGTTCTGGTCGGCGACGTCGCGCTAGGCGAGAACCTGCTGCGGAGGTTCCGCGCCGAGGTCGCCAAGGCGGATCCCCGCCCCTTCATCGCCGCCAAGATGGAGGAGCGCGACGCCCGCCTTCAGAAGACCGGAGCTGTGCGTTACCGCGTCGAGCCCAATATTAAGGACGGCAAGGGCGGGCTTCGCGACCTGAACACCCTGTTCTGGATCGCCCGCTCGCTGGCGCCCGACAGCGAGCGGGGGCAGGCGGCGCTGGAGGGCCTGCTGACCGCGCGCGAGCTGCGCAGCTTCCGCGAGGCCATCGGCTTCCTGTGGAGCGTGCGAATCCATCTGCATCTGGCGGCGGTCCGGGCCGAGGAGAAGCTGACCTTCGACTTCCAGCCCGAGATCGCCCGGCGCATGGGCTGGCGCGGGCGCGGCGACGAACTGGCCGTCGAGCGCTTCATGCGCCGCTATTTCCAGGTAGCGCGCGAGGTCGGGGCCCTGACCCGCGCCGTCTCGGCCCAGCTGGAGGCGCGCCAGCAGAAGAAGGCGCAGGGCCTGGCGCGCGGCCTGTCGCGGCTGATCCCCCGGCGGCGGGCCAGGCTGGCCTTCGATGGTCTGGCCATCGAGGGCGGGCGGCTGACGGTGACGGGGGGCTCGGTCTTCGCCCATGATCCGGTGCGGCTGCTGCTGTTGTTCGTCGAGGCCGACCGGCTGGATCTGGACCTGCACCCCGACGCCTTCGCCGCCGTGATCCGCGCCCTGTCGCTGGTGACGCCGGCGCTGCGACGCGATCCGCGCGCGGCCGAGGCCTTCCTGACGGTGCTGGCGCATGGGCAGCGGCCCTATCGCGTCCTGTCGATCATGAACGAGACCGGCCTCTTGGGCCGCTTCCTGCCCGAATGGGGGCGGATCGTCGGCCAGACCCAGTTCAACATGTATCACGCCTATACGGTGGACGAGCACACGCTTCAGGCCGTGGGGATCATCAACGATATCGCCCGCGGCAAGCTGGAGACGGATCATCCGGCCTCGACCGCCATCATCCATCGCATCGCCGACATCGAGGTGCTGATGCTGGCCATGCTGCTGCATGACGTGGGCAAGGGCGGCGACCGGGGGCAGCTGGAGGACGGGGCCATCGCCGCGCGCCGCGCCTGCGAGCGGCTGGGCGTCGATACGCGCCGGATCGAGCTGGTGGTCTGGCTGGTGCGCCATCATCTGCTGATGAGCGACTACGCCCAGAAGCGCGACGTGTCAGACCCCTCGACGGTGCGGGCGTTTGCGGAGGCGGTGGGCGACCCGGAGCGCCTGCGGATGCTGATGGTCCTGACCGTGGCCGACATTCGCGCCGTGGGGCCGGGCGTGTGGAACGGCTGGAAGGGGCAACTCATGCGCGCCCTGTTCGAGGCGACCGAAGCCCTGTTCCGGGGCGACGCCGTGACCCGGGAGGACCCGCTGGTTGATCACCCGGCCCTAGTCGAGCGAGCGCGGCGCGAGGGCGCGGCGGTCGAGGCCCTGCCTGCCGAGGGGCCGCTGGAATCCACCGCCCGGGTGGCGGTGGCGGCGCTGGACCGACCCGGCCTGTTCGCCGACCTGGCCGCGACCCTGGCCATGGCCGGGGCCGACGTGGTCGGGGCGCGCCTGGCCACCGCCGAGGACGGCACGGCGCTGGACGTGTTCGAGCTTCAGGACGGGGCGGGCGAGGCCTATGGCCGGCGTGAGCCGCGCCGGCTGGCCATCCTGGTCAAGGCGCTGGAACGGGCGGCGCAGAAGGGGGCGCGGACCTCGGCGGTCGAGACGCCCCGCGTCAGCGCCCGCCGCGCCGTCTTCGATGTGCGGCCGGTCGTGCGCATCGACATGGAGGCCGGGACCAGCGCCGTGGTGGTCGAGGTCTCGGGCGCCGACCGGCCCGGTCTGCTGGCCGATCTGGCGCGGACCATTTCGGCGCATGGCTACTCGACCCGTTCGGCCCATGTGGCCAGCTTCGGCGAGCGGGCGGTGGACGGATTCTACATCACCGACGCGGAAGGGGCGAAGCCGACCGATACGACGCGACTGGCGGCCTTGCGGGCCGGGCTGCTGGAGGTTCTGGATCGGGCGCCGAAGGGACCGGCGGGGCGCCGTATCGTGCCGGTGCGGGCCAGCGTGCGCGACGTCTCCGATCTGGAAGGCGAGATCGGACGCAAGCCCGTATCCAGCGGGGCAAGGGCGCGCTAAGGCGTTTGTCGGGCGAGCATAGAGACCAGCCGTGAACGACAAGACCGATCCCATCGAACCGGCCGCGCCGATCTCGGCCGCCAACGCCACGGTGGAGCCTGTCGTTCAGCCGCTGGCCGCCTCGACGACGGTGAAGGGCGACGCGCCCAAAGGGGGGGGCGTCATGCGTTCCTCGGCCATATTCAGCGCCATGACCCTGCTCAGCCGTCTGGCCGGGTTCGCCCGCGACGTGGTGATCTCGGCGGCGCTGGGCGCCTCGGCGGGACCGGCGGCCGACGCCTACAACACCGCCCTGAACTTCCCCAACCTGTTCCGGCGCATCTTCGCCGAAGGGGCCTTCGCCGCCGCCTTCGTGCCCGCCTACGCCAAGACGCTGAAGACCGAGGGCGAGGCCACAGCCGATCAGGTCGCCACCGACGCCCTGGCCGCCGTCGCCGCCGTCACCGTGGTCCTGACCATTCTCGCCCAGCTGACGATGCCGTGGCTGATGACGGTCATCAATATCGGCTTCCTCGATGATCCGGCGCGCTTCAAGCTGGCGGTGATCCTGACCCAGATCACCATGCCCTACCTGCCCTGCATGGCGATCGCCTCCCTGTTGTCGGGGGTGCTGAACGCGCGCGGGCGCTTCATCGTCTCGGGCGCCTATCCCATCCTGCTGAACCTGATCATGCTGGCCGCCGTCATCCCGGCTCAGGGCGACCAGGTGGGCGCCGCCTACGCCGCCTCATGGGGCGTGGCCGTGGCGGGCGTGGCCCAGGCCGGCCTGTGCTGGTGGGCGGCGAGGAAGGCCGGGGCCAATATCCGCCTGACCCTGCCGAAGCTGACCCCGGCTGTGAAGGCCATCATCATCACCGCCATACCCGCCGCCATCGGCAACAGCGCGACCCAGATCAACGTCTTCATCTCGGGCAACCTGTCCAGCTTCGTCGCCGGCGGACGGACCTGGCTGGCCACGGCGGACCGCCTGTATCAGTTGCCGCTCGGCCTGGTCGGGGTGGCCATCGGCATCGCCCTCTTGCCGCGTCTGTCGGCGGCGGTGGCGTCGCAGGATCACGCCCAGCAGCAGGCCTCGATGGACGAGGCCCTGGCCCTGTCCATGGCCCTGACCCTGCCGGCGGCGGCGGCCCTGATGGCCATGCCCTATTTCCTGATCGACGCCCTGTTCACGCGCGGCGCCTTCCTGCAGGTCGACGCCGTCAACACGGCCCAGGCCCTGTTCCAGTTCGGTTGGGGCGTGCCGGCCTTCGTCCTGATCCGCATCCTGGCCCCGGCCTTCTTCGCGCGCGGCGACACGCGTCGGCCCATGGCCTTCGCCCTGGTTTCGGTGGCGGTCAACGCCGCCCTGGCCATCGGCCTGTTCAACCTGGGCATGGGCATTTCCGGCATCGCGGCGGCGGTCAGCGCGGCGGCCTGGACCAACGCCCTGCTGCTCGGCGCGACCCTGTGGCGGCGCGGACATTACCGGCCGAGCCCGGCGGCGGCCTCGCGTCTGGCGCGCATCCTGCTGGCCAGCATCGGCCTGGGCCTGGTCGTCGGCCTCGCCTCCTGGGCGCGGCCGATGCTGCAGGCGCCCGTGGAGGCCCTGCTGGGCGCCATCGGGTCAAACCACGGCGCCAAGGAGCTGACCCTGCTGCTCGTCGTGGCGGCGGGCGGTCTGACCTATGTCGTCCTGGCCTTCGCCACCCGCGCGATCACCGTCGCCGAGATCAAGGGCCTGATCCGCAAGGCGCGCTAGTCGAGGTGAGGAACCTCAGCGCGGTTGGGACGAGCGTTTCCCTGCGCCTGGCCACGAGGGGCGAGCGACGAGGCTCGATCCTTCGCGCACGATGAGGTCCTCTTCAACGCCTGTTGTCGACAGCAGCTCGAGCGCCCGCTCAGTCTGGCCTTCTCCTCCGACCTCGGTTGCGACCACGAAGACGCGAACCCACGACGCATCGGGAAGAAGGTTGAAACGACCTTCGGCGCGACCGTCGTGCAAGGCGAGATCGATGCGTCTGGAAGGGAAGTCGGGGTTGGGTCGATCAGATCGAAGCACCACGACGGCGCTTGCGAGCGTCGAACTGGAGGTCCGGGCTTGAATTTCGGCGGCGGCCGGGCCGCGCGAAATTTCCAGCATGAGGGCAGGGGGGACGCCCCCCTGCCAGACTGAGGCTCGTTTGTAGAGCGTCAGGCAAATCTGTTCACTTGGCTGTGACGGCCAGACGAGCTGGGTGTCCGTGCCGTAGGCCATCAGGGGGGCCGTCCGCCGCGACGAGGCGACAGGCACCGTGTGCGGCCAATAGGCGGCGCCGAGCCCGCCGCCCATCATCGGTCGATTGTTGATGTCCTGCATCAGACTCCAGTCGCAGGGGCCGTCGCTGTAGGCGACCGAGAGTTGCACCAGATAGGGCTTCTCAGGCGCGGGCGGTCGCGTCGTGCAGCCGCTGGCGAAGGCGGCTGCGAGGATCAGTGCGGCGCGGGCGTGAGCATGTTTCATGGAACGACGCTATTTGGATGTGTCGCGGCGGGTCAACCGCAAGGCCCCAAGCTTCCTCACGCCTTGCCCTTCGCTTCACGAACCGATAAGCGCGAAGGCATGGCTCATTCGGGACACATCTTCGTCGCCCGGCGATGGCGCGGCTGACTGTTCACCGCACGACCTCGCGCGCCTGCGCGCGCCGAATCCAGCCTTTTGAAGTCCCGAGAATATTTCCATGACTGATCAGACCCCGGCCCCCTACACCGGTCCGCGCCGCATCCTGTCCGGCATCCAGGCCTCCGGCGCCCTGCACCTGGGCAACTACCTGGGGGCGCTGAAACGCTTCACCGAGTTGCAGGACACGGGCGCGCCCCTGTTTGTCTTCGTCGCTGACATGCACGCCATCACCGTCTGGCAGGAGCCCGAGAAGCTGGCGGCCCAGACGCGCGAGATCGCGGCGGCCTATCTGGCCTCGGGCCTGGACCCGGCCAAGGCGGTCATCTTCCCGCAATCGGCGGTGCCGGCCCACGCCGAGCTGGCCTGGATCTTCAACTGCGTCGCCCGCCTCGGCTGGCTGGACCGGATGACCCAGTTCAAGGAGAAGTCGGGCAAGCACAAGGAGCGCTCCAGCGTCGGCCTCTACACCTATCCGGTGCTGCAGGCGGCGGACATCCTGCTCTACAAGGCGACCGAGGTGCCGGTCGGCGAGGATCAGAAACAGCATCTGGAGCTGACCCGCGACATCGCCGCCAAGTTCAACAACGACTTCGGCGTCCCGGGCTTCTTCCCGCAGCCGGAGCCGCTGATCCAGGGCCCGGCGACGCGGGTCATGAGCCTGCGTGACGGCGCAGCCAAGATGTCCAAGTCCGATCCGTCGGACCTGAGCCGCATCAACCTGACCGACGACGCGGACACCATCGCCGCCAAGATCAAGAAGGCCAAGTCGGACATGGATGTCCTGCCGGACACGGTCGAGGGTCTGGATGGGCGGCCTGAGGCGAAGAACCTGGTGGCCATCTACGCCGCCCTGTCGGACACGACGCGCGAGGCCGTTCTGGCCGAGTTCGGCGGTCAGGGCTTCGGCGCCTTCAAGCCCAAGCTGGCCGAACTGGCGGTTACGTCGATGGCCCCGGTGACCGCCGAGATGCGCCGCTTGATGGATGACCCGGCCGAGATCGACCGCGCCCTGGCCGTCGGCGCCGAACGCGCTCGCGAAGTGGCTCAGCCGGTGGTGGACGAGGTCAAGAAGATCGTCGGCTTCTGGCAGGGCTGATCGGCCGTTTTCGGACGTGACGGCCCTGTCGCGGGTTTCGCGACGGGGTCTTCGCGCCTAGATCACCGGTCATGACCCATCCTCTCGATCGCGCCGTCTTCAACGCCCTGACGACCCGCCTGTCGCGTTTCACGACGGCGGATTCCGGGCTGGACGCGGTACGTCTTGATCCCGAGGTCGGCGTCTTTCTGGCGGCGGCGGACGACAGCGCGGCCAGCCGCGAGGCGCTGGGCGTTCTGGCCCGGCGCTACCCCGGCGCGGGACTGGTCGAGCGCGAGGACGGATCGATGGCCGGGGTCCTGCCCGAAGGCGTGCCGGTTGCCGCCCAGGTCGCCCTGGTGCAGATGACGGCGACGGCCCTGACCCCGGCGGGATCGGCCGCGCAACTGGACGATGTGATCGAAGAACTGGGTGAGGCCGACGCCCCGGCCATGCTGGCGCTGGCGACCCTGACGCGGCCCGGCCCTTTCCGCTCGCGCACCCGCGAACTCGGCCCCTTCGTCGGGATCAAACAGGATGGTCAACTGGTCGCCATGGCCGGGCGGCGGCTGCGCGTCGACGGCTTCACCGAGCTGAGCGGGGTCTGCACCCATCCCGATCATCGCGGCAAGGGCTACGCCGCCGCCCTGTCGCGCGTGGTGGTAGGCGAGATTCTGGCGACGGGCGAAGAGGCCTTCCTGCACGCCTTCGCCGATCACGAAGCGACGATCGCCTTCTATCGGGGACTGGGTTTCCAGACGCGGGCGCGCATGATCTATACCTCGTTGGGCGAGGCCTAGAGGAGACGTGACATGAGCGGACACGGCGCGACGGTGGAATGGACGCGAGGCGATCAGGCCTTCGTCGACAAGCGATACAGCCGCGCCCATGTCTGGCGCTTCGACGGCGGGGCCGTGGTGCCCGGCTCCTCGTCGCCGGCGGGCGTGCCGGTCCCGATGTCGGACCCCGCGGGGGTGGACCCGGAGGAGGCCATGATCGCCTCCCTGTCCAGCTGCCACATGCTGTGGTTCCTGGCCTTCGCCGCCAACGCTCGTCTGACGGTCGACCGCTATGTGGACGACGCTACGGGCGAGCTGGACAAGAATGAAGCGGGCAAGTCCTATCTGGCGCGTGTCGCCCTGAACCCTGTGACGACCTTCACCGGTCGCCAGCCGGATCAGGCCGAACTGGACGCCTTGCACCACGCTGCGCACGAGCATTGCGACATGGCCCATTCGGTGCGGTCCGAGATCACGGTCACCGGCCGCATCGGCTGAGACTCAGGCGTCCGGCGCCACGTCCTTGAGGAAGGCGGTGAAGCGGCGCAGGGCCTCGAGCGTCAGCTCGGGGTGATGGCGCATGGGGCCGTTGCTGGTCGGTTCGTCGAAGGCGTGAGTGCCGTCGGCGACCCAGCTTTCGACCTCGGAGCCGCAGTCGCGGATCATGGCGTTGACCCGCTCAGCGTTCGACACCGTGGTCAGGTGGTCGCGTTTGGCCGTCATGGCCAGGACGCGCGGACAGTGCCGCCACGGCTTCATCTTGTTGAAGGCCCAGGCCCCGACATAGGGATAGGCCAGCCAGACCGCCTTGATCCCCGACAGGTCGGCGGCGCCAGGATTGGCCACGCCCATGCGGCCCGGTTGCGGGTCCTCGCTCATCATCTCCATGATCGACCAGCCGCCATGGCTCCAGCCGGCCAGCGACAGCATGGCGGGATCGACGTCGGGGCGCTGTGAGACGCCCTTGATGGCGGCCAGGAGGTCCCCCGCCCGCTCATAGCCGCGCAGCACCAGTCCGGTGCAGACCGTGGTCAGGGTGAAGGCCCGGTTCCAGCCGCGCGGGCCGTAGGAATCGACGATGAAGGCGCGCCAGCCCGCCGCCTTGGCCGCCTCGGCGTAGCGCGGCAGGTGGTCCCGCAGACCGCCGCAGCCGTGGAACAGCAGCACCGCCGGACGCGGCAGGTCGTCGTTGGGACCGACCACGGTCGTATGCGGTTCCAGCATGGCCCAGCGGGCGTCGAGCGTATCCATCGGCCCAGCTTAGAGGTTCGCGATTTCGAGGAAAGGGGTCTTGCGGTTTCGATATATCGATTTATCTGTGTGTCAGTTCGATATATCTAAATGAAAGAAGCGAGAACCATATGAGAAGATCCAGAGGGATCGAGAAAGCAGGTCATGGCTTTGGACGCGGCCGTCACGGCGGCCACGGAACGGGTCACGGGCACGGCTTCGGCCGGGGCGGTCACGGCCGCCACATGCGGCCTGAAGGCATGGGCGGCGAAGGCCGGATGCGCGGCGGACGCCATGGGCGACGCGGCGGGGGCGGACGCATGTTCGAGCACGGCGCTCTGCGCTGGGTGCTGCTGTCGATGATCGCCGGCAAGCCCAGCCACGGCTATGAGCTGATCAAGGAGATCGAAAGCCGCATGGGCGGGACCTACGCCCCCAGCCCCGGCGTCATCTACCCCAGCCTGGCCCTGCTGGAGGACATGGGCGCCGTCAGCGTGGCCGCCGAGGGCGGCAAGAAGCGCTACGCCGTCACCGACGAGGGCCGCCGTCTGCTGGACGAGAACGCCGAGGCCCTGGCCCACATCGAGATGAAGATGAAGGCTCTGCGGGGACGCCCCGACCGGCCGGCCCGCATCGCCCAGGCCATCGAGGCCCTGCGCAACGCCACCCATCTGCGCCTGACCCAGGAGCCGCCGCTGACCGAGGCTCAGGTCGAGGCCATCGCCGACCTGCTGGAGGCCGCCGCCGAAAAGGTGCGCCAGGCATGACCGAGACCCATCTGCGCCAGCCGCGCCGGGTGCGGCACGAGCTGAAGTTCCGCCGCGCCCGCGTCGAGGCGGTCGAACAGCTGACGCCTATGCTGAAGCGCATCGTCCTGACCGGCGAGGAACTGGAGGGCTTCTTCAGCCCCGGCTTCGACGACCATGTGAAGATCTTTCCGACGCCGCGCGGTCAGCCGGTGGTCCTGCCGACCGCAGGGCCGGACGGACCGGTGTTTCCCGATCCCAAGCCCGTGGCGCGCGACTACACCCCGCGCGCCTTTGACGCCGCGAACCGGCGGCTGACCATCGACTTTGCGGTCGGTCACGGTGGTCCGGCCACGGCCTGGGCGGAGGACGCCCGGGTCGGGGACGAACTGGGTCTGGGCGGGCCGCGCGGCTCCTTCCTGATCCCGACCAGTTTTTCGCAGCACCTGCTGGTCGGCGACGAGGCGGCTGTTCCGGCCATCGCCCGGCGGCTGGAGGAACTGCCCGCCGGGGCGCGGGCGGTCGCCTGCATCGAGGTCAATGACGCGGTGGGCGAACTGCAGCTAGCCAGCGCCGCCGAAGTCGAGATCGTCTGGGTGCACCGCAAGGGCGGGCCGCGCGGTCGAGCCGAGGCTCTGACGGCGGCGGCGGTCGCCGCGGCGCAGCGGATCGATCCGGCCGACGCTTATGTCTGGGTCGCCTGCGAATCCTCGGTCGCGCGGTCGATGCGTTCGGCCCTGCTGGCGGCCCGACCGTTCAATCCGAAGTGGATGAAGGTCGCCGGCTACTGGCGCCTGGGCCGCGCCGGCTCGCACGAGGTGATCGAGGACTGAGCCAAGCCTCAGACGTAGAAAGGGCGCTGCCGACGACCGGCAGCGCCCTTCTTCTTGCGCTCATGTAGCGGGCCGCCGCGCGGCTCGCGTTAGCGCCCTTTTTGTTTAGTGCCGGAAGACGCGCACGCCGGTGAAGGCCATGGCGATGCCGCGTTCGTCGGCGGCGGCGATGACTTCTTCGTCGCGGATCGAACCGCCCGGCTGGATCACCGCCGTGGCCCCGGCGGCGACGGCTTCCAGCAGGCCGTCGGCGAAGGGGAAGAAGGCTTCGGAGGCGCAGGCCGAACCCTCGGCCAGGGAGTGGGCCAGACCCTTGGCCTCGCCCGCTTCCTTGGCGCGGATGGCGGCGATGCGGGCGCTGTCGCGGCGGTTCATCTGGCCGGCGCCGATGCCCGCCGTCTGGCCGTCCTTGGCGTAGACGATGGCGTTGGACTTGACGTGCTTGGCCACGGTGAAGGCGAACAGCATGTCCTGGATCTCGGTCGGCGTCGGCTGGCGGCGCGTGACGATCTTCAGGTCCGAGGGCTTGATCAGCGAGCGGTCGCGTGACTGGACCAGGAAGCCGCCGGCGACCGAGCGGAAGACCTCGCCCGCGCCGTGCGGGTCGGGCAGGCCGTCGGTGATGAGCAGGCGCAGGTTCTTCTTGGCGGCGAAGACAGCCTTGGCCTCGTCGTCGGCGCCCGGCGCGATGACGACCTCGGTGAAGATGCCGGTGATGGCGCGCGCGTCTTCACCGTTCAGCGGGCGGTTGACGGCGATGACGCCGCCGAAGGCCGAGACGGCGTCGCATTCCAGCGCGCGGGCGTAGGCTTCCGACAGATCCTTGCCGACGGCCACGCCGCAGGGGTTGGCGTGCTTGACGATGACGCAGGCGGGGGCCTCGAACTCGGCCACCAGCTCATAGGCGGCGTCGGCGTCGGCGATGTTGTTGTAGCCCAGCTCCTTGCCTTGCACCTGCTCGGCATAGGCCACGCCCGGACGCTTCTCGCCGGTGCGGTAGAAGGCGCCGGTCTGGTGCGGGTTCTCGCCGTAGCGCAGGGTCTGGGCCAGCGAACCGGCGATCGACTTGCGGGCCGGGGCGGCGTCGTTCAGCTGGCCGGCGAACCAGGACGAGACGGCGGCGTCATAGGCGGCGGTGCGGGCGAAGGCGCGGGCGGCCAGCTGCTTGCGCAGGTTGAGCGTGGTCGAGCCGTCGGCCTTCAGGGCCTCGACGATCAGGTTGATGCTCTCGGCATCGACGGCGACGGCGACATGGCCGTGGTTCTTGGAGCCTGAGCGGATCATGGCCGGGCCGCCGATGTCGATGTTCTCGATGGCCGCTTCAAAGCCGCCACCCTGCTCGACCGTCTTTTCGAAGGGATAGAGGTCGATCCAGACGATATCGATGGCGCCGATCTCATGCTCGGTCATGGCGGCGGCGTGGGCCGGGGCGTTGCGCACGCCCAGCAGGCCGCCGTGCACCACGGGGTGCAGGGTCTTGACCCGGCCGTCCATCATTTCCGGGAAGCCGGTCAGATCGGCCACGTCCTTGACCGGCAGGCCGAAGCCCGCGATCGCCGCCTTGGTGCCGCCGGTCGAGACCAGTTCGACGCCGAGGCCGGCCAGGGTGCGCGCCGCGTCTTCCAGCCCCGCCTTGTCCGACAGGGAGATCAGGGCGCGGACAGGTTTGATCGCGTCCGGGGCGGGCGGAAAGTCGGGAGCGGCGGGCATGGGCGGCGTCCGTTAACAGCTGGGGCGGGGAGATGGCGGGCGCTCTAGCACCATCGGGCGGCGGCGTCAGCCCTTGGGTCAATCACTCCGTCATCCTCGGGCTTGACCCGAGGATCGAGTTGTCCGCCGCTCGACGTTCCATGAACGAGCGCCGCCCCTTCATCGCCATCTATATCCTGGCCAGCCGACCGCTGGGCGTCCTCTACGTCGGCATGACGTCGAACCTCTACGAACGTATCCGTCAGCATAGGGACGACCGTGTCGAAGGCTTCGCCCAGCGCTACGGCTGCAAGACCCTGGTCTGGTACGAGCCGCACGGCTTCGTCACCGAGGCGATCCGGCGCGAGAAGGCGCTGAAGGCTTGGAACCGCACGTGGAAGCTGGAGCTGATCGAGAAGACCAACCCGGAGTGGCATGACCTCTATCCCAGTCTGTTCGGACTGGCGCCCGATCCTCGGGTCAAGCCCGAGGATGACGGAGGGGGAGGTGGAAGCGTCGGGGCCTTTCTGAAGCGCCTCGACGAACCTTAGTGCGGGTCGCCCGCCGCGCCGGCCGGGCTCAGCTTCCAGCGGATCTTGGTGTCGGCGTCGGTGCGGGCGGAGCCGCGGACGACGATCTGCAGGGAGCGTCGGGTCAGGCCCTCGTCGACGTGGACGGCGGGCTCGATGGCCACGTCGGGGCCGTCGCTGCGGAACCACCAGCCGCGTCCCGAATGGCCGCGCAGCAGGATGGAGCGGCGGTCGCGGGCCAGCGAGGCCTGGACGCCGGGTTCCAGCTGGAAGCGCAGGGCGTAGGGGGCGGCGATGGCGCGAACCGCGTCGGGACGGCCTTCCGGCGCGTGCAGGCGCTCCTCGGCGCGCAGTTCATCGAGGCGCTGATCCAGATAGAGGCGGCGCTGATGCATCAGGCCGTAGAGCGGCATCCAGCCGTCGTGCTCGACCTCGAGCCAGACGGCGCCATCCCCCTCTCGATGATCGCGGGTGACGTGCAGGGCCGGGCCGATCAGGCGGGGGCCCAGCAGCTCGGCCTTCCAGCCGGACAGGGGCTCGCCCAAGGGCTGTTCGCCCAGCGTCAGCGTCGAGGCGCCCGGCGTCAGGCGCAGGGCCTGACGGTCCAGGGCGCGCGGGGTCCAGCCGGCCGAGGTGAACAGGCGGTCGCGACCGCAGACGACTTCCAGGGCGGCGGGCTGGCCGCAGGCGGCGGCAGACCAGGCGCCGCGCGCCGGGGCGTCGACGTCGACCATGACGGTCAGCAGGGGGCTGGAGATGCGCACCAATCCGCCGACCGCGCCGCTGGGCGGGGGGGCGGGGGTATCGTCGTGGGCGCGGGCGGCGGCGACGCGTTCGGGCGTCGAGGGGCCGCCGCCCTGGAAGGCGGCCAGTCGGCCGTCGGGCAGGGCCAGGACGCGAAGACTGGTGGTCAGGCGCGAAATGGCGGCGGCCACCGGCTCGGGCGTCGGCTCGGACAACTGGGCCAGGGCGTCGTCCAGGGTCAGCAGGTCGAGCAGCAGCTCCAGACCCATTTCCGGGGCGCGGGCGGCGTGACAGCCGTCGGCGGCGACGGTGGCGTCCAGGGCGGCGGGCAGGCGCTTCAGGGCGGTGCGGCGCACATTGGCCCCGGCCTTGCCCGCCAGGGCGCACCCGGCGACAGCGGCGGCGGTCAGGCGCTCGGCCCGGCCCATCAGGCCGCCGGGCGGACGCAGCAACTGACGCGCCTGACGCGCCAGGATGTCGGTCAGGCGCAGGCGCTCGACCTCGGTCGCCACCCCGGCCAGCCGCCGCCCGGCGCAGGCCAGATGATAGGTGCGGCGCGCCAGAATGTCGGGGTCCCACGAGAAGGGCGACCAGCGGCTGAAGATGTCGTCCCAGGCGAGCGTCAGCGCCAGGGCCTCGCGCAGACCGCGATCGCCGTGGGTCAGCATCTCGGGCATCCAGGCGAAGGCGTGCAACTCGACGGCGAAGGCGCGGCTGGGGGTGGGGCGGTTCCACAGGTCGGCGGGGCCCTCGGCGTCGAGGCTGAGCCCGGCCAGGGTGAAGCGGCCCGACAGCAGCGGGCGCGGGGCCTCTTCGCGCAGCGGGCGGAAGTCGCGGGGGCTGACGGCGAAGCCGTCGGCGCGGGCGCCTTTCAGCGTCACCGTATAGCCGGGCAGGCCGTAGAGCTCGATCCACAGCTGACGCGCGGCCAGTTGTCCGGCGACGGCGGCCCACAGGGCGGGGTCGGCCTTGGACCCGCCGGCGGCGCGCACCGGGGTGCGGATCGGCGCGCCCTTGAGGCCGGGGATGTGGCCCTCGGTCAGGCCGCCTTCCGTTTCGCGCGGGGCGAAGGGGCCGAGGGGGCTCACGCGGCGGCGGCCTTCAGGGCCTGGATGTTGGCGGCGTAGGCGTCCGGCCCACCCTTGAAGACGAAGGAGCCGGCGACCAGGGCGTCGGCCCCGGCGGACAGGCAGGCCCCGGCGTTGGCGGCGACCACGCCGCCGTCGACCTGCAGGTGGGCCTTCGATCCCGCGCGGTCGAGGATGGCGCGGGCGCGTTCGATCTTCTTCAGCGAGGACTCGATGAACTTCTGACCGCCGAAGCCGGGATTGACCGACATGATCAGCACCAGATCGACCAGGTCGACAGCCTCTTCCAGCACGCTCAGCGGCGTGGCCGGGTTGAAGACCAGGCCGGCCTTGGCGCCCAGCTGGCGGATCTGGCCCAGCGTCCGGTGCACGTGCGGACCGCTTTCGGGGTGGACGCTCATGATGTCGGCGCCGGCCGCGCGATAGGCCTCCAGCCAGTTGTCGACCGGGGCCACCATCAGGTGGACGTCAAACGGCAGGCTGGTGTGGGGGCGCAGGGCCTTCACCACGTCCGGGCCGATGGTCAGGTTGGGCACGAAGTGGCCGTCCATGACATCGACGTGGATCCAGTCGGCCCCGGCGGCTTCCAGGGCGCGGACCTCTTCGCCCAGCTTGGCGAAGTCGCTGGCGAGGATGGAGGGGCAGATCAGCGGGGCGCTTGCGGCGGCGGTCTGGGTCATGGTTCTGCGACTTACGGCCATGCGGCGCGGGGGGCAAGCCGGGCCGCTGACGCAGGGATGGGACACGCGGACGGCGACGGGTGTTCATTGGCGCTTCGCCAACGGTCGGCGGTGGTCGTTGGCGAAGGCGCGGCGGTCGAGCACGCAAGGCCGCTGGCGAGGTTCGGCGGGGCAAGGGAGGAAGGCGGCGACATCCTCATCTACTCAAGGACGCCCGCCATGATCCGCTCTCTCACCGTCGCCGCTGTTCTGGCCTTTGCTTCTCCCGCCCTGGCGCAGGACCCCGACAACCGCCTGACCCTGACCTTCGAGACGGGCGCCGAAACCGGCGCGGTCCTGGTCGCCCTCTATGACAGCGAGGCCGCCTATGAGGGCGGACAGCCGGCGCGCGTGGCCCAGGTCGATGTGGCGGCGGGCCAGAGCGAGGCCGTGTTCGACCTGCCTGCCGGGACCTATGGCGTGAAGGCCGTCCACGACGTCAACGGCAACGGCAAGATGGACGTCAATCCGTTCGGCATGCCCAGCGAGCCCTTCGCTTTCTCCAACAACGCCGTGGGCAACATGGGTCCGGCCAAGTGGGACCGCGCCCGCTTCGAGGTCTCCGGCGCCACGGCCCAGACCATCCGCATCCGCTAAGCCCTGTTTGTTCGACGAGACCGCCATGACCCCGACCCGCCGCACCCTGTTCATGGGCGCCGCCGCGCTTTCCGGCGCCTTGGCCGCCGCCCGCGTCCTGACCCCTGACCGCGCCTATGCCGCGCAGGCCATGGCGGCGACCGCCGACTGGTCGCTGGCCACCGCCGACGTCGAGGGCGACGTGGCCCCGCGCGCCCTGCGGCTGGTGCATGGCCGGGCGCCGGCCGGGCTGTCGGGCAGCCTCTATCGCAACGGGCCGGCCAAGTTCCGTCGGCCGGGCGGTTCGTCCCAGCACTGGTTCGACGGCGACGGCCTGATCCGCCGCTGGCGGGTGCAGGATGGTCAGGCGACGCTGGCCGCCCGCTTCGCCGACACGCCCAAGCGGCGTCAGGAGGCCGAGGTCGGGGCCATGCTGATGCCCGGCTTCGGCACGGTGGCCGACCCGCGCGCCCGGATCGGCTCGGCCGACGACGCCAGTCCGGCCAACACCTCGGTGCACAAGGTCGGCGGCAGGCTGTGGGCCCTGTGGGAGGCGGGCTCGCCCCTGGCCATGGACCCCGAGACCCTGGCGACCGAGGAATTCGTGACCCTGCGTCCGGACCTGAAGAACATGCCCTTCCTCGCCCATCCGCGCATCGAGCCGGACGGTCGTATCTGGAACCTGGGGGTGAGCGGACGTCAGGCCATGGTCTGGCGTCTGGCGGCGAACGGCGCGCTGGAGGCGGCCGAGCTCATCGCCCTGCCGCGCGCCAGCTATATCCACGACTTCAGCGCCACGGCCAGGCATCTGGTCATCGTGTTGCAGCCCTGGGTCCATTCGCGCAATGTCATGCCCGTCTCGGCCGCCTTCGAGTGGACGCCGCAGGCCGGGACCCAGATTCTGGTGATCGACAAGGCCGACCTGACGCAGCGCCGGATCTATGAGCTGCCGCCCTTCGGCTTCTTCCACGCGGGCGACGCCTGGGAGGAGGCGGACGGCACGATCCGCCTCGACCTGTGCGCCCACAAGGACATGAATTTCGCCGCGCGCGGCGCCCATGAGGTGCTGAACGGCGTGCCCCTGGGCCACGACCCGGCCGAGCTGGCCATGGTGGTGCTGGAGCCGGGTGGGCGCGGGCGGCTGGAGCGGACCGGCGTGGTCGGCGAGTTCCCGCGCAGCGATCCGCGTCGCGCCGGGCTGGCCCGCCGTTTCAGCCTGCACACCACGGGCGAACGCGCCGACCGGCCCCTGGCCTCGGCGCTGGCTGTCACCGACTGGACGTCTGGCCGCACACGGTCGTTCGACTTCGGCCCCGGCCATGTGACCGACGAGATGGTCTATGTGCCCAAGCCCGGCGGCGTGCACGAGGCCGACGCCTGGCTGGTCGGCCCGACCATCAACCTGAAGGCCGGGGTCAGCGAACTGCACGTCCTGGACCTGATGCACGTCGAGGATGGCCCTGTCGCCACCTGGCGCGCCGACGTGGCTCTGCCGGCGGCGTTCCACGGGAACTGGGTTTGAGGGGGCGAGGCAACCCGCAGGCCAAAGTCCGCTAACGACCCGTTGCGGACATTCAGGGGTTGATTGATTATCGGCGAATGAACGCCCTCTTGCCTCTGGTCTTGCTCCTTGCCGCCTCCGCCCAACCGGATCGCTCGCAAAGCTATCTCGTTTCTATCGTGGACGTTCCTCTACAGGCAGGCGAGAGCATTGAAAGTTTCGCCCTCTCCACTCAGGGGGTGTCGTATCAAGCCATCTGCAAGCTGCCCGAAGGATGGACGATTAAGGCTGGGAGCAGCATCAGAGGAGATGGGGTGCTGGAAGGCGAAGGCAGCAATGGCGTGACCTGGCTCCCCCGACGCAGTCCTCCCGAACTTGAGGCCATTGCCGCAGTAACGCTGGATATCGAATCTGCTCCGAATTCATTCAGCGGTTCCGCGACGATTGCCGGGATCGATGGAGAGCGCGAAGTCACTCTCACGGGCAAAAACGTTCGTTTAACAGCCGCCAGTGGATGTCGCGAGCGGAGCGTCCGCTAACTAGCGGACTGTCAGCGGAAGCTACCACCACCCCGCTTCGCGCAGCGCCTTGGCGTAGCGGCGGCTGACGGGGGCGGTGAGGTCGCCGCCGGGGGCGCCGTCCAGGGTCAGGGCGGCGCGGCCGTCGCCGCGGGCGACGGCGGCGACGGCGTCTTTCGCCACCCACCAGCTGCGATGGGTCTGGGCACCTTCCAGACCTTCCAGTTCAGTCAGGGCGTCGGACAGGCGCATCAGGATCAGGTCTGAGCCCCGCTCGGTGTGCAGGCGCAGATAGTGGTCCTCGGCCTGGACCGCGATCAGGCGGGCGCCGCGCAGCCTGGGCGGCAGGCGCTCCAGAAAGCGGGCGGGCGCGGCGCCGGGAGCGCTGGCGTGGGTCTCGACCGGGCGCTCGCGGCCGAGAAAGACGTTCAGGGCGCTGAGGACGGCGGTGATCAGCAGCACCGCCGGCAGGAAGTTGAGCAGCACCCCGGTCGACAGCAGGCGCTGGTAGAAGAAGAGGCCGGTCGCGGCCCAGACGCCCACGGTCAAGGGGCCGGTGATGACCGCCGTCAGGATCGCCGCCGTCGTCCACGGTCGGGCGTCGGGGTCGATGAAACGCGTGACCAGGGCGCCGCAGACGTGGCCCCAGAGGCCGCCCAGCACCAGCATGGCGATCCAGTAGATCAGCCGCTGGCCCAGCGGGGTTCCGCCGGAGCCGAAGGCGCCGCTGAACGCCAGGAAGGCGCCGGCCACCACGGCGACGATCAGGCCGCGCAGGACGTCGCGCGCCTTGCCTTGGAGCAGGTTGGCAAGCGGCATCAGGCGGACGACTTGGGATCGCAGACGGCGCGGAAGCCGGCGGCGGCGAAACGCACCATGTAGTCGCAGGCGCTGTCCAGATCGCCGGACTTGCACAGGCCGCCGGACAGGCGGTCCAGACGCCCGGTCTCGCCCAGGGTCAGGGTCAGGGCGCCCGACAGGTTGTGATAGGCCCAGTAGAGGTCGGTCTCCTCGGCCTCGGGCAGGAGGCGCTTGACCAGTTCCAGCAGGCGGCGAATGGCCGGGTCGAAATAGCGGGCCATGGTCTCGCCGCCGAAGGCCGGGTTGGCATTGGTCTGGGCCACCAGGGCGGCGTAGTGTTTCCACCCTGGCCCGCCCTTGAGCGACCACTGGAACGGCGGGCGCAGGAAGGCCTCGAACAGGCCCTCCAGGGTCATGGCGTCTCCCGCGGCCTCGGCGTAGCGGTCGACGGCGGCGACGCGCTCGTTGTTCCAGACCTCGGCGCGACGGATGAAAACGGCGTCGAACAGCTCCTTCTTGGCCCCGAAGTAGTAGTGGACCAGGGCCGTATCCACGCCCGCCTCGCGCGCCACCTCGCGGATGGTGACGCCATAGAAGCCGTGCTTGGAGAACAGGTCCTCGGCGGCGTTCAAGATGGCGTCGCGGGTCTCGCCGGCGGCGGCGGTCTTGGTCTTCTTGGGGCGACCGCGTCGCGCCGGGGCGGCGGTGACGGGCGGAAGGGCCGGGGCGAGGTCGTCGTCGGATTTCATGCGCGCAAGCTAGTCGTGGTTCGACCTTCAGTGCAACGGCGCCACAGGGGCGGCGGATTTGCGGCGGTCTTCAGCGTGGCCGTTTGACAGACCAGTGAAAGATCGGCACCTTCCATGAAAATCATTGAACGCTGAATAAAAGCGTCGATTGGGCTGGAAACAGGGATTGGGATGCAAATGAACAGACTCGTGAAGACCGTCTTGCTGGCGGGCGCCGCCTGGGGCGCGCTCTCGGCCACGGCCGTGGCGCAGCAAGCCTCGACCGAGACCCAGGTCTCCAGCATCGACGACGTCGTCGTCACCGCGCGCCGTCGCGAGGAAACCCTGAAGGACGTGCCGGTCTCGGTCTCGGCCCTGGGCGCCGAGCGTCTGGAAGAAACCGGCGCGACCGACATCACCGCCCTGCAGCAGCAGACCCCGAACGCCACGGTTCAGGTTGCGCGCGGCTCGAACTCGACCCTGATCTCCTTCATCCGCGGCATCGGCCAGCAGGACCCGCTGTGGGGCTTCGAGCCCGGCGTCGGCCTCTATGTCGACGACGTCTATGTGGCCCGTCCCCAGGGCGCGGTGCTGGACATCTTCGACATCCAGCGCATCGAGGTGCTGCGCGGCCCGCAAGGCTCGCTGTACGGCCGCAACACCGTTGGCGGCGCCATCAAGTACGTCACCTCGCGTCTGGACCCGGATTCGCCGGAACTGACCCTGCGCGGCGCCTACGGCAGCTACAACCAGGTCGACCTGCTGGCTCAGGGCTCCATGCCCGTCACCGACAAGCTGCGCATCGGCGGCGCCATCGCCAGTTATAACCGCGACGGCTACGGCGAGAACCTGAACACGGGCGCCGAGCACTATGACAAGGACGTTCTGGCCGGTCGCGTCAGCGTCGAATTCCAGCCCAATGACAACGCCTTCTTCCGCCTGGCCTATGACCGGGTCGAGGACAAGTCGAACCCCCGTCACGGCCACCGCGAAGTCGCCGGCGTCGGCCCGGGCGCGGGCGTCCCCGACAGCGTCTATGACACCTACGCCGGCCTCGGCGACCGGAACAAGGTGACGACCGAAGGCGTGTCGCTGACCGCCCAGGTCGATCTCAATGATGTCTGGTCGTTCAAGTCGATCACCGCCTATCGCACCGGCGACACCGACACCCTGATCGACTTCGACAATACGCCGGCGCCGACGCTGGACGTTCCGGCCGTCTATGGCGACCGTCAGTTCACCCAGGAATTCCAGGCCCTGTTCAGCACCGACCGGATCCAGGGCGTCGCCGGCCTCTTCTATCTGGACGGCACCGCCTCGGGCGCCTTCGACACCATCGCCCAGAACTTCGGCATCGTCATCGGCACGGCCGGCTATGTCGAGACGACCAGCATCGCCTTGTTCACCGATGTGAACCTGGACCTGACGGATCGCCTGCACCTGGGTCTGGGCGCCCGCTACACGATGGACGACAAGACGGGCCACGTCTTCCGCGCCAACTATCTGGGCGCGACCCGCAGTCCGCTGCTGGGCGGCACGGCGCGCAACCCCATCCTGCTGCGCACCGACTACACGCGCTCGAACACCTTCGACCAGTTCACGCCCAAGGCCTCGCTGTCCTATGACTTCTCGGACCGCCTGACCGGCTACGCCTCCTATTCGAAGGGCTTCAAGTCGGGCGGCTTCGACATGCGCGGCGACGCCATCCTGACGCCGAACACGGTCAACGGCTATCAGCCGGAGACGGTCGACTCCTACGAAATCGGCCTGAAGGGCTCGGCCTTCGACCGTCGCCTGAGCTTCGCCTCGGCCATCTTCTACAACGAGTATCAGGACCAGCAGGTCACCACCCAGGTTCCGGCCGTGGGCGGCATCGCCAGCTTCGTCGACAACGTCGGCTCGTCCAAGTTCTTCGGCGCCGAAGTGGAGGGCTCGCTGGTCCTGATGGACAGCCTGACGGCCAACTTCGCCGTGGGCTACCTCGACTCCAAGTTCGAGGAGTTCCTGCGCTACAATCTGACGACGCAGAAGTACGAGGACATCTCGAGCCTGGTGGTCCTGCAGAACGCGCCGAAGTGGACGGGCTATCTGGGCCTGACCTGGCGCGGCGACGTGGCGGGCGGCTCGCTGGCCGTGACCCCGTCGGTCAGCTACCGCGACGACTACAGCCAGTTCGAGTTCCCCAACCCTGTGCTGGATCAGGACGCCTTCGCCCTGGTGGACCTGTCGGTGGTCTGGACGGATCCGAGCCGCACCTGGACCGTCGGCGTCTACGGCAAGAACCTGACGGACGAGGAGTATCGCGTCGGCGGCTACAACTTCGCCGGCGCCGCCTACAACAACTCGCTGATCGGCTACTACGGCCCGCCGCGCACGGTCACGGCTTCGTTGCAGTACAAGTTCTGATCGGGAAGCTTCTCCTGAACGCCTGATCATCTGATCGCGGGCGGCGGTTCCGACGAGAGCCGCCGCCCTTTTTCTTTTGGCGTCCTCGAACGAGGCCGCTACCGTCCGCTTGAATAGAAGAAGCCCGAGGGGGGCACGCCATGACCACGTCCGAGGCCGCAGCGCCCAAGGAGGCCGTCGAGAAGGCGGTCTCTCCCGGCTATCGCTATTATGTGCTGGGGATCCTGATCCTCATCTACATGCTGAACTTCCTCGATCGGCAGATCATCGGCATCCTGGCGGCGCCGCTGAAGGCCGAGTTCGGGCTGTCGGACAGCCAGTTCGGCCTGCTGGGCGGGCTGGCTTTCGCCCTGCTCTATTCGACCCTGGCCATTCCGATCGCCTGGCTGGCCGACCGGTTCAGCCGCGTCTGGATCATGACCGCCGCCCTGACCGTCTGGTCGGGCTTCACCGCTCTGTGCGGCGTGGCGGGCAGTTTCGGCCAGCTGTTCCTGTGCCGCATGGGGGTGGGCATAGGCGAGGCGGGCGGGGTGGCCCCGGCCTATTCGCTGATCGCCGACTACTTCCCCAAGTCGCAGCGGGCGCGGGCGCTCGCCGCCTACGCTTTCGGCATTCCGCTGGGCATGGCGGCGGGCACCCTGGTGGGCGGCCTGCTGGCGGCGACCTATGGCTGGCGGACGGCCTTCATCGTCGTGGGTGTTCTGGGCGTCCTGGTTGCGCCGATCCTGCGCCTGACGGTCAAGGACCCCAAGCGTGGGGGGCTGGATGCGCCGGTCGTGGAAGCGCCTCAGGCCGCGCCCGTCGTGCAGAAGGCGCCGCCGTTCGGCGAGGTGGTCCGTACGCTGGCGCCCAAGCCGAGCTTCTGGCTGCTGGCCTTCGGCGCCGCATCGTCCTCGGTGTGCGGCTACGGCGTCGCCGCCTGGCTGCCCAGCTTCTTCATGCGCAGCTTCGGCCTGACCCTGTCGCAGACGGCCTGGTATTATTCGGCCATCGTCATGGTCGGCGGCGTGGCCGGCATCTGGTTGGGCGGGGTCATGGCCGACCGCCTGGGCAAGAAGTCCAAGGGCGCCTATCCGCTGACGCCCGCGATCGCCTTCCTGATCTCGGTGCCCTGCTTCCTGCTGGCGATGAACTCGGGCGCTTTGGTCGGCGCCGTCATGCCGGGGGCCAACCCCAATGGGGCGGCGGCCCTGACCCTGGCCTTCCTGATCTTCCTGATCCCGACGGGTCTGAACCTGACCTGGCTGGGACCGATCACGGCGGCGGTGCAGCATCTGGGAACCCCGGCCATGCGCACCACGGCCTCGGCCCTCTTCCTGCTGATCAACAACCTGCTGGGGATCGCCGTCGGCATCTACTACTTCGGCTGGATGTCGGATCTGCTGCGCCCGACCTTCGGCGAGGAGAGCCTGCGCTGGGCCATCTATACGGGCATGGGCTTCTACCTGCTGTCCTCGGCCCTGCTGTTCGGCGCCTCGCGCACGCTCAAGAAGGACTGGGTCGACTGATCCAGCCCAGCTTGGGCCATAGGAAAAGGCTCTGACGGCCATAAAGAGGGCGGCGGTTGCGCAGGCGAAGGCGCGACGCCTATAAGCGCGACCAAAGTTTCCACAACCCTCCTCCCAACGGCGCGGATCAGACATGAACATTCACGAGTATCAGGCCAAGCAGGTTCTCAAGGCCTTTGGCGCTCCGGTCGCCGAAGGCGTCGCCATCACCTCGGCCGACCAGGCCGAAGCCGCCGCCAAGCAACTGCCTGGCCCGCTCTATGTGGTGAAGTCGCAGATCCACGCCGGCGGCCGCGGCAAGGGCAAGTTCAAGGAACTGCCGGCTGACGCCAAGGGCGGCGTGCGCCTGGCCTTCTCGATCGAGGACGTGGTCAAGAACGCCAAGGAAATGCTGGGCAACACCCTGGTGACGGCCCAGACCACGGACGCCGGCAAGCAGGTCAACCGCCTCTACATCGAAGACGGCGCCGACATCGCCCGCGAGCTTTACCTGTCGATCCTGGTCGACCGCGCCTACGGCCGCATCTCCTTCGTCGTCTCGACCGAAGGCGGCATGGACATCGAGGCCGTCGCCCACGACACCCCGGAAAAGATCATCACCGTCGTCATCGACCCGACGACCGGCGTGACCGAAGCCGACTGCGCCACCCTGTCGGACGCGCTGCAGCTGGAAGGCGACGCCCGTGAAGACGGCAAGTCGCTGTTCCCGGCCCTGTATAAAGCCTTCGTCGAGAAGGACATGGCCATGCTGGAAGTGAACCCGCTGATCGTCATGGAAAACGGCCGCCTGCGCGTTCTGGACGCCAAGGTGTCGTTCGACGGCAACGCCCTGTTCCGTCATCCCGACATCAAGGAACTGCGCGACGAGACCGAGGAAGACGCCAAGGAAATCGAAGCCTCGGAATGGGACCTGGCCTATGTCGCCCTGGACGGCAACATCGGCTGCATGGTCAACGGCGCCGGTCTGGCCATGGCGACCATGGACATCATCAAGCTGTACGGCAAAGAGCCCGCCAACTTCTGCGACGTCGGCGGCGGCGCCGGCAAGGAGAAGGTCGCTGCGGCCTTCAAGATCATCACCGCTGACCCGAACGTCCAGGGCATCCTGGTCAACATCTTCGGTGGCATCATGAAGTGCGACGTCATCGCCGAAGGCGTGGTCGCGGCCGTGAAGGAAGTGGGTCTGAAGGTGCCGCTGGTGGTGCGTCTGGAAGGCACCAACGTCGACCTGGGTAAGAAGATCCTGAACGAGTCCGGCCTGGCCATCACGGCTGCGGACGACCTCGACGACGCCGCCCAGAAGATCGTCGCGGCGGTCGGCTAAGGCTTAGAGCCTTACTCGCCACCGCCCAGCTGACACACAGAATTCAGAGCACAGACACATGTCCATTCTCGTCGACAAGAACACCAAGATCATCGTGCAAGGCCTGACCGGCAAGACCGGCGGCTTCCACACTGAACAGGCCCTGGCCTATCACGGCACCCAGATGGTCGCCGGCGTGCACCCGACCAAGGGCGGCACCAACTGGACCGGCTCGCACGGCGAAACCCTGCCGATCTACGCCTCGGTCGCCGAAGCCAAGGAACGCACCGGCGCCGACGCCTCGGTCATCTACGTCCCGCCGGCAGGCGCCGCCGACGCTATCATCGAGGCCATCGAGGCCGAGATCCCCTTCATCACCTGCATCACCGAAGGCATCCCGGTGCTGGACATGGTGCGCGTCAAGGCCCGCCTGGAGAAGTCCAAGTCGCGCCTGCTAGGCCCGAACTGCCCCGGCATCCTGACCCCGGAACAGTGCAAGATCGGCATCATGCCGGGCAGCATCTTCTCCAAGGGCTCGGTCGGCGTCGTCTCGCGCTCGGGCACCCTGACCTATGAAGCCGTGTTCCAGACCACCAACGCTGGCCTGGGCCAGACCACGGCCGTCGGCATCGGCGGCGACCCGGTCAAGGGCACCGAGTTCATCGACGTCCTGGAAATGTTCCTGGCCGACGACGCCACCGAGTCGATCATCATGATCGGTGAAATCGGCGGCGGCGCCGAAGAAGAGGCCGCTCAATTCCTGATCGACGAAGCCAAGAAGGGCCGCAAGAAGCCGATGGCCGGCTTCATCGCCGGTCGTACGGCTCCGGCCGGCCGCACCATGGGCCATGCCGGCGCCATCGTTTCGGGCGGCAAGGGCGACGCGGAATCCAAGATCGCCGCCATGGAGGCCGCGGGCATCCGCGTCTCGCCGTCGCCGGCGCGTCTGGGCCACACGCTTCTGGAAGTGCTGAAGGGCTGATAGCCCCTCAGGAGGTCGCTAGCGCTCGCCGCGCGGCGGCTCGCTGCTTGAGCGAGTTTGCTGCGCCCCCCCCGCTCCGGTCGATGTCGGGGTTTCGGGGGCGGCGAGCGCGACCGAACCATGTTCCGGGGCGAAATTTCGCGCCCTGTGACCTTTTGAAACGCCCTCGGAATCGTCCGGGGGCGTTTTTTCTTGCTAATTCGACCAATTTCCACCCGCTCCGCCTCCCTTCGGTCATGACCAGTAAGGAAACACGGCCTATATGAGCGGCGCCGCTCACCGCGCAGGCGTGCGCGCGCGGCTGGAACGTAGGACGACGAGAGAAACATGGCGGACGATGCAGGTCAGCTGAACCAGGTCTTTGCCGAGACCAGCTTCCTCTATGGCGCGAACGCCGCCTTCATTGAGGACCTGCACGAAAAATGGGCCGCGGACCCCGGCTCGGTGCCGGGGGAGTGGCGCGCCTTCTTCGATCAGCTGAAGGACAACGCCGACCTGGTGAAGCAGTCGGCCGCCGCCGGTTCGTGGGGCCGCTCGGGTCCCGCCGAGCCGACCGAGGACACCGCCGTCTTCGACGGTCGCTGGCCCGCGCCCAAGGTCGATCCCAAGGCCGCCGGCAAGCCTGGCCCGCGTCCGGCCGCTCCTGCGCCTGACGCTTCGGGCGGCCTGACCGCCGCCGACGTGCGCGCCGCCGCTCATGACTCGATCCGCGCCCTGATGCTGATCCGCAGCTACCGCGTGCGCGGCCACCTGCAGGCGACCCTGGACCCGCTGGGCATCGAGCAGCCGATCGAAAACCCCGAGCTGACCCCCGAATTCTACGGCTTCAGCGCCGCCGACATGGATCGTCCGATCTTCCTGGACGGCGTCCTGGGCCTGCAGACGGGTTCGATCCGCCAGGTGCTGGAGATCCTCAAGCGCACCTACTGCGGCAACATCGGCGTGCAGTACATGCACATCGCCGAGCCGGAGGAGAAGGCCTGGCTGCAGCAGCGTTTCGAGGGCCCGGACAAGTTCGAACAGAACGCCTTCACCAAGGAAGGCAAGCTGGCCATCCTGAACAAGCTGATCGAGGCCGAGGGCTTCGAGCGCTTCCTGCACAAGCGCTTCCCCGGCACCAAGCGCTTCGGCCTGGACGGCGGCGAGGCCATGGTCCCGGCCCTGGAGCAGGTGATCAAGCGCGGCGGCGCCCTGGGCGTCGATGAAATCGTCTTCGGCATGGCCCACCGCGGCCGCCTGAACACGCTCGCCGCCGTCATGGGCAAGCCCTACAAGGCCATCTTCCACGAGTTCCAGGGCGGTTCGACCGTCCCCTCGGACATCGAGGGCTCGGGGGACGTCAAGTATCACATGGGCGCCTCGTCGGACCGCGAGTTCGACGGCAAGAAGGTCCACCTGTCGCTGACGGCCAACCCGTCGCACCTGGAAATCGTCAACCCGGTCGTCCTGGGCAAGGCGCGCGCCAAGCAGGCCTTCGACATCCGCGAGGCCGAGGTCAACCAGGGCAAGCCGGACACGGAATGGGTTCTGGACCGCTCCAAGGTCGTGCCCCTGTTGATCCACGGCGACGCCGCCTTCGCAGGGCAAGGCGTGGTGGCCGAGTGCTTCGCCCTGATGGGGCTGAAGGGCTACCGCACCGGCGGCACGCTTCACTTCGTCATCAACAACCAGATCGGCTTCACCACCAGCCCGCGCAACTCGCGCTCGTCGCCCTATCCGTCGGATGTGGCGCTGATGGTCCAGGCCCCGATCTTCCACGTCAACGGCGATGATCCCGAAGCGGTCGTCTTCGCCGCCAAGGTGGCCACCGAATACCGTCAGAAGTTCCACAAGGACGCGGTGGTGGACATGTTCTGCTACCGTCGCTTCGGCCACAACGAAGGCGATGATCCCACCTTCACCCAGCCGCTGATGTATTCGAAGATCCGCGCCCAGCCGTCGACGCGCGAGATCTACGCCAAGCGTCTGGTCGCCGAGGGCGTCCTGACCCAGGCCGATGTCGACGCCGAGGTCGCCCGCTTCGAGGCCTTCCTCGACGCCGAGTTCGAGGCCGGCAAGATCTTCAAGGCCGACAAGGCCGACTGGCTGGACGGCCAGTGGCAGGGCCTTGGCGCCGAGAAGACCGACGACGCGGCCCAGCGCGGCGACACCGCCGTCCCGGCTGACAAGCTCAAGGACTATGGTCATCGCCTGACCCAGATCCCGAACAGCGTCGACATCCACAAGACGCTGAAGCGCGTCGTCGAAGGCCGCCGCGAAGCCATCGACAGCGGCCAGAACATCGACTGGGCCACCGCCGAAAGCCTGGCCTTCGCCTCGCTGCTGGAGGAGGGCTATAATGTCCGCCTGTCGGGCCAGGACTCGGTGCGCGGCACCTTCTCGCAGCGTCACTCGGGCATCACCGACCAGACGACCGAGCAGCGCTACATCCCGCTGAACCACCTCAGCGAGGGTCAGGCCCACTTCGAGGTCATCGACTCGGCCCTGTCGGAAGAGGCGGTGCTGGGCTTCGAATACGGCTACTCCCTGGCCGATCCGAACACCCTGACCCTGTGGGAAGGCCAGTTCGGCGACTTCGTCAACGGCGCTCAGGTCGTGATCGACCAGTTCATCTCGTCGGGTGAACGCAAGTGGCTGCGCATGAGCGGCCTGACCATGCTGCTGCCGCACGGCTATGAAGGCCAGGGCCCCGAGCACTCCTCGGCCCGCCTCGAGCGCTTCTTGCAGCAGTGCGCCGAGAACAACATGCAGGTCGCCAACTGCACCACCCCGGCCAACTACTTCCACATCCTGCGCCGTCAGCTGCACCGCTCGTTCCGCAAGCCGCTGATCCTGATGACGCCCAAGTCGCTGCTGCGTCACAAGAAGGCGGTGTCGAGCCTGGCCGACATGGCCGAGGGCTCGTCCTTCCACCGCGTCTTGCGCGACGACGCCCAGCTGCGTCCCGAAGTGGCGGGCGTCTCGCTCAAGGCGGACAAGGACATCCGCAAGGTCATCGTCTGCTCGGGCAAGGTCTATTACGACCTGCTGGACGCGCGCGAGAAGGCCGGGATCAACGACATCTACATCCTGCGTCTGGAACAGTTCTATCCGTGGCCGATCAAGTCGATCTCGGCCGAGCTGGCCCGCTTCCCCAACGCCGACCTGGTCTGGTGTCAGGAAGAGCCCAAGAACATGGGCGGCTGGACCTTCGTCGATCCGTGGATCGAACTGACCCTCGAGAAGATGGATATCAAGGCCAAGCGCGCGCGTTACGTCGGGCGTCCGGCCTCCGCCTCCACGGCGGCCGGCCTGATGAGCCGCCACCTGAAGGAACTCGAGACCTTCCTCGCCGAGGCCATGGCCTGACCGGCCTCGCCTGACCTATAGATACGCCAAGACACAAAGACACTGGACCGAACCATGGCCGATATCCTCACCCCCGCCCTCGGTGAATCCGTCAGCGAAGCCTCCATCGCCAAGTGGACCAAGAAGGTCGGCGACGCCGTCCGCAAGGACGAAGTCCTGGTCGAGCTGGAAACCGACAAGGTTTCGCTGGAAGTCGTGGCCCCGGCCGACGGCGTCCTGGCGGCGATCAACGCCGCCGAAGGCGACACGGTCGTTCCCGGCACGGTTCTGGGGTCGGTGAGCGAAGGCGCTTCGGCCCCGGCCGCCGCTGCCGCGGCTCCCGCCGCCGCTCCGGCCGCATCGGGCGGCGCCTCGGTCGAGATCGCCGTCCCGACCATGGGCGAGAGCGTCGCCGAGGGTTCGATCGGGACCTGGCTGAAGAAGTCGGGCGACACCGTCGCCAAGGACGAACTGCTGGTCGAGATCGAGACCGACAAGGTCGCGGTGGAAGTCTCGGCTCCGGCCGCCGGCGTCCTGACCATCGCCGCCGACAACGGCTCGACCGTGACCCCCGGTCAGGTCATCGGTTCCATCTCGGCTTCGGGCGCTGTGGCTGCTGCGGCCGCCGCTCCGGCGGCCGCCGCTCCGGCCAACACCGGCTCGGCCCAGGCGCCCGCTTCGGCCCATCTGTCGCCCGCCGTCCAGCGCGTGGTTTCGGAAAACAACATCAACCCGGCCTCGCTCTCGGCCACGGGTCCGAAGGGCAACATCACCAAGGCTGACGCCATCGCCGCCATCGGCGCCGCCGCCCCGGCTCCGGTCGCTGCTGCTGCGCCCGCCGCGCCGCGCGCCGACCAGCCGCGTGAAGAGCGGGTGAAGATGACGCGCCTGCGTCAGACCATCGCCCGTCGCCTGAAGGAATCCCAGAACACGGCCGCCCAGCTGACCACCTTCAACGAGGTGGACATGACCAACGTCATGGCCTTGCGCGCCCAGTACAAGGAAGTCTTCGAGAAGCGCCACGGCGTGAAGCTGGGCTTCATGTCCTTCTTCACCAAGGCCGTGGTTCAGGCCCTGCATGAAATCCCGGCCGTCAACGCCGAGATCGACGGCACGGACATCATCTACAAGAACCACTACGACATCGGCGTGGCCGTCGGCACCGACAAGGGTCTGGTGGTTCCGGTCCTGCGCGACGCCGACACCCTGTCGCTGGCGGGCATCGAAAAGGGCATCGGCGCCCTGGGCAAGGCTGCCCGTGACGGCGCCCTGACCATGGATCAGATGCAGGGCGGCACCTTCACCATCACCAACGGCGGCACCTACGGCTCGCTGATGTCGACGCCGATCCTGAACGCGCCGCAGTCGGGCATCCTGGGCATGCACAACATCGTGCAGCGTCCGATGGCCATCAACGGCGAGGTCAAGATCCGTCCGATGATGTATCTGGCCCTCAGCTATGATCACCGCATCGTCGACGGCAAGGAAGCCGTGACCTTCCTGGTCCGCATCAAGGAACTGCTGGAAGATCCGGCGCGCGCCCTGCTGGACCTGTAAGGCCGGGGCGAATCCAGACTGACGACGGCGGGGCTCGAAAGGGTCCCGCCGTTTTCAATTGGGGGATCCGTGTTAGCTTCACTTAATGAGCCTTGTCGAAATCGCCCGCTATCAGGATGTCTATGAGGCCGATCTCGCCGCGGCCTTCCTCGCCTCGCACGGCGTGGATGTGGATGTGACCGAGCGGTTCCAGACCACGGTCGATCCCCTGATGCAGCGGGCGCTGGGCCTGCGGTTGATGGGACGGTCGGATCAGGCGGAGCAGGCCCGCGATCTGCTGGCGCGTGTGCGTGCCGGTGAGTTCGCAACGGTGGAAGGCGACGATCTGGACGCGATCACGCCGGGGACGCGTGCGGCGGGCACCGCCATGGCCCTGGCGGCCTTCGCCTGCGGCGGTTTCTGGGGCTCCAGCTTGCCGCGTCGGTTCAGGCCTGTCGCGTGGCAGGGCATGCTGGCCTCCGCAGTTTTGCTCGCGGCGTTAGGAGGCCTGCTCTGGGTGGCCGCAGAGCTCGTGCTGAATCCGCCCTGATCCTAGGGTTCGGAGCGTAATCCTCGCAGGATTTCATCCGTATCCTGCCCCAGCTTCGGAGGCGGGACGTCGTAGCGGACGGGGGTCTTCGACAGACGGATGGGCGAGGTCACGGTGCGGATCGGCGTGGCCAGGTCGGCGCGCGACTGTTCGACGGTCAGGCCGCGATGGATCGCCTGAGGCTCCTCGAACACCTGATCGATCGTGTTGACCGGGCCGCAGGGCACGCCCGCCGCCTCCAGCGACGCCATCAGCCCCTTCATGGTGAAGCCCGCCGTCAGGGCCGACAGGGCGGATGACAACTCGACGCGGTGCTGGACCCGGAGCGCATTGGTGGCGAAGCGCGGATCGGCGCCCATGGGCTCGACGCCCAGGGCCTTGGCCAGGGCGCGGAACTGGCCGTCGTTGCCGACCGCGATGACCACCATGCCGTCCGAACACGGGAAGGGCTGATAGGGGGCCAGGTTGGGGTGGGCGTTGCCCATCCGCGTCGGCGCGACGCCCGAAACGAAGTAGTTGGCCGCCTGATTGGCCAGCATCGCCGCCTGGACGTCGAACAGGGCGATGTCCACGTGCTGCCCCTCGCCGGTGGCGCGGGCGTGCCACAGGGCGGCCAGGATGGCGTTGGAGGCGTAGAGGCCGGTGAACAGATCCACGACCGCCACCCCGACCTTCATCGGCTCGGCGCCGGGCGCCCCCTCCGGCTGACCGGTGATCGACATCAGTCCGCCCATGGCCTGGATCATGTAGTCGTAGCCCGCCCGGTGCGCGTCCGGCCCGTCCTGGCCGAAGCCGGTGATAGAGCAATAGACCAGCTTCGGATTGACCGCCGACAGGCCGGCGTAGTCGAGGCCGTATTTCCTGAGCCCGCCGGTCTTGAAGTTCTCGACCACCACGTCGCAGGTGGCGGCCAGTCGGCGCACGGCCTCGGCGCCTTCAGGGCTGCCGATGTCGAGTTCGACCGACTTCTTGCCCCGGTTGGCGCATAGGAAATAGGCGGCGTCGCCTTTCGAGCCGTCGGTCGTGGTGGTGAAGGGCGGGCCCCAGTGGCGGGTGTCGTCGCCCTCGCCCGGCCGCTCGATCTTGATCACCTCGGCGCCGAGGTCGGCCAGGGTCTGAGTCGCCCAGGGACCGGCCAGAACGCGGGACAAATCGAGGACGCGAACGCCGGAGAGGGGGCCGTGGGTCTGGGTCATGCGCCGTAACTAACCCTTCTCCCCTCGGGGGAGAAGGTGGCCCGGCAGGGCCGGATGAGGGGGCGGGCGGAGGCGGCTGCCCGGCCTGGGTTGTGAGCGTGTCATTGGCGATGTCGGGGGTGTGGAAAGCGCCCCCCCTCATCCGAGCGCCTCCGGCGCCCACCTTCTCCCCCGAGGGGAGAAGGGTCAGCACAGCAGGTTTACAGCCCCACGTCCCAGACCCCGGCGTCGCGCATCCGGCACTCGCGGGCTTCCTCGGCGCGGCCGCCCATGTCGCGGGCCATCCCCCGGATGGCGTCGGAGACCGTGCTCTTGTGCACGCCCGGCACGACGGCATGGGTGAAGGCGCAGGCGGCCAGGCGGATCAGCTTGAAGCCGAACCGTGACGAGGCGGCCATGTGCTCGAGATAGGTCTCGCTGACCTCGCGCGGGTGGTCGCGGAACAGGCGTGAAAACGTCTTCGACATGGCTGTAACCTAACGCGGTTCCTCGCCTGCCTCTACCCGCCGCGCGCAAATTGACCTAAACCCGCCGCCGGAACAGGGGTCGCATCGTCACGCCCCGACGATCAGCGCGTGACGGCCTAAAGAACCCCGCACACAGACTGCTCAGGAACCACGCCATGGCCGACGGCTCGCACGCTTCGCAACAGACCTTCCGCTGGGACGATCCCTTCGACCTGCGCGGCCGTCTGACCGACGACGAGCGGATGATCCAGGACGCGGCGCGGTCCTACGCCCGCGAAGCCCTGCTGCCGCGCGTGGTCGAGGCCTTCCGCGACGAGACCTTTGATCGCGCCATCATGAGCGAGATGGGCGAGATGGGCTTCCTCGGCGCCATGCTGCCGGAAGTCTATGGCGGCTCGGAAGCCAGCCACGTCGCCTATGGCCTGATCGCGCGCGAGGTCGAGGCCGTCGACAGCGGCTATCGCTCGGCCATGTCGGTGCAATCGTCGCTGGCCATGTATCCGATCTACGCCTTCGGCTCCGAAGAGCAGAAGATGAAATTCCTGCCGAAGATGGCGGCGGGCGAACTGGTCGGCTGCTTCGGCCTGACCGAGGCCGACGGCGGCTCGGACCCGGCCTCGATGAAGACCAAGGCGGTCAAGGTCGAGGGCGGCTATCGTCTGAACGGCGCCAAATACTGGATCACCAACAGCCCGATCAGCGACCTGGCCATCGTCTGGGCCAAGCTGGATGACAAAATTCGCGGCTTCATCGTCGAGCGTGACTTCGACGGCTTCACCACGGACAAGATCGGCGACAAGCTGTCGCTTCGCGCCTCGATCACGGGCGACATCGGCCTGAACGACGTCTTCGTGCCGGAAGCCAACATCCTGCCGGGCGTCCAGGGCCTGCGCGGGCCGTTCAGCTGCCTGAACAAGGCGCGCTTCGGCATCGCCTGGGGGGCCATGGGCGCCGCCGAGTTCTGCTTCCACGCCAGCCGCGACTATGTGGCCGAGCGCATGCTGTTCGGCCGTCCCCTGTCGTCGCGCCAGCTGGTGCAGAAGAAGCTGGCCGACATGCAGACCGAGATCTTCCTCGGCTTCGAGGGCGCCTATGCCCTGGGTCGTCTGCTGGACACCGGCGCCTGGGTGCCGGAGGCCATCAGCCTGATGAAGCGCAACAACTGCGGCAAGGCCCTGGCCGTGGCGCGCGAGGCCCGCGACATGCACGGCGGCGCCGGTATCACCGGCGAACTGCACGTCATGCGCCACGCCATGAACCTGGAAACGGTCAACACCTATGAGGGCGCGCACGACGTTCACGCCCTGATCCTGGGCCGGGCCATCACGGGCGAAAGCGCCTTCTAGGGCTCACGTCTATTGTGACGGTCGAGGCTGTCGTCAGGGCGGACTTCCCGCGCTAGGCTGCGCGCCTGCGAAGGGACCCACCATGACGCGATCCACCCTGCTGGCCTCGACCGGCGCCGCCCTTGTCCTGATCCTGAGCGCCGCGCCCGTCGCGACATCAGCGGCCCCAATGGCGCCCCCTGTGGCGGTTTCGACGCAGACGCCGGCGGTCCAGGGCCTGCCCTATGATGCGCGGCGCGGGGTCTTCACCTTCGCCTCGGGCCTCGACGCCTCCTTGCCCGCCGTGGTCCAGGTCACGACCCTTGGCCAGTCGCGCGGGCCGCGTTCAGAAGGCGATCCCAAGCCCTCGCAGGGCGGCTCGGGCGTCATCATCGACGCCGCGAACGGCATCATCGTCACCAACCACCACGTCATCGAGAACGGCCAGAAATTCACCGTCGACCTGATCGACGGCCGCCTCTTCGACGCCACTCTGATCGGCGCCGACAAGGCCACCGACATCGCCGTGCTGAAGATCGAGGCGTCCCGCCTGTCCCAGGTCCAGACGGTGGATTCCGACACCCTGCGCACCGGCGACCTGGCCTTCGCGGTCGGCTATCCCCTGGGTCTGGACCAAACACTGACCATGGGGGTCATCTCGGGCCTGAACCGCTCGGGCATGGGCGACGCCATCGAGGACTATATCCAGACCGACGCGGCGGTGAACTCGGGCAATTCGGGCGGGCCGCTGCTGGACAGTCGGGGGCGGCTGATCGGCATCAATACGGCCATCCTGTCGGGCGGCATGGGCGGCGGCAACGACGGCATCGCCTTCGCCGTGCCGACCCGCATCATGATGTTCGTGGTCGACCAACTGCGCGCCACCGGCGAGGTCAAGCGCGGCCAGATCGGCGTGGCCCTGGGCTCGTTGACGGCGGAGCGGGCGCGGGAGTTGGGCCTGAACATCGTGCGCGGGGCCGTGGTCTATGACGCTGCGCCGGGATCTTCCGCAGAGCAGGCGGGCCTGCGCCCCGGCGACGTCATCACCCGTCTTCAGAACCGCCCGGTGGCCAACGCCGGCTCGGTCCAGGCCACGGTGGGCATCGCCCGGCCGGGCGCCGCCTTGCCGGTCGTCTATCTGCGCGACGGACGCGAGGTCACCGCCAGCCTGACGGTTCAGCCGGCGGACCTGCCCGCCGTGCGCCTCGGGCGCAGCGCGGCGATGGCGCGCGGCCTGACCTTCCGCAATTCAGGCGAGGGCGCCGGGGCGCAGGTCACCGTGGTCGAGGGCGGCTCAGTCGCAGCAGCGGCGGGGGTTCAGGCGGGCGATGTGGTGGTCGAGGTCGGCGGCGCGCGCGTGGCCGACATGGCCGCCCTGGCAGGGGCTCTGCAAGGCGGCGCGGTCGAGCTGACGGTGATGCGCGACGGGGAGCGGACGACGATCAGCCTGCCCGGCTGATCCGTCTCACTGAGGTCCAGACAGCAAAACGCCCGCGTCGCCAGGAGGGGGAGGAGGGCGGTCGCGGGCGTCTCTGCTTGGAGGAAGCATCGGCCCGTCGAAGCCCTTTAGCGGAAAAATCCTGGGGGGGCTGGGGGGGCTGTTCAGGATCCGGGACTCTTCCGAACTCCGACAGGCCGATGATGCCTTTTTGAACGCCCATCCGGGCGGACGAAGGGCCGAATGGCGTTATTTTCGTGTCCGAGGCGACAATTCCCGCCGCCAGGTTGATCTCAGACCTTGGACAGGATCAGGGTCCCGTTGGTGCCGCCGAAGCCGAAGCTGTTGGACATGACGTGCTTCAGTTCGCCGTCGTGACGTTCGCGCAGGATCGGCATGCCCTCGAACTCGGGGTCCAGGTTCTCGATGTGGGCGCTCTCGGCGGCGAAGCCGTGCTTCATCATCAACAGGCAGTAGATGGCTTCCTGAGCGCCCGCCGCGCCGAGCGAATGGCCCGTCAGCGACTTGGTCGAGGAGATCATCGGCAGGTCGTCGCCGAAGACGTTGCGCACCGCGCCCATCTCCTTGGCGTCGCCGACCGGGGTCGAGGTGCCGTGCGGGTTCAGGTAGTCGATCTTCGGGTCGCCGGCCATCTTGAGCGCCAGCTTCATGCAGCGCTCGGCGCCCTCGCCTGAGGGGGCCACCATGTCATAGCCGTCCGAGTTGGCGGCGTAGCCGGTGACCTCGGCGTAGATGGTCGCGCCGCGCGCCACGGCGCGTTCGTATTCTTCCAGCACAACGATGCCGGCGCCGCCGGCGATGACGAAGCCGTCGCGGTCCTTGTCATAGGCGCGCGAGGCGACCGAGGGCGTCTCGTTGAAGTTGGAGGACATGGCGCCCATGGCGTCGAACATGTTCGACATGGACCAGTCGATGTCCTCGCAACCGCCGGCGAAGACCACGTCCTGCTTGCCCCAGGCGATCTGCTCGGCGGCTGCGCCGATGCAGTGGGCCGAGGTCGCGCAGGCCGAGCTGATCGAATAGTTGATGCCCTTGAGCTGGAACCAGGTGGCCAGGACGGCCGAGGGGCCGCTGGCCATGGCCTTGGGCACGGCGAAGGGGCCGACACGCTTGGGCGAGCCCTTTTCGACGGTCGTCTGGGCCGCCTGCAGGATGACCTGGGTCGAGGGACCGCCCTCGCCGACGATCAGGCCGATACGCTCGTCCTGAATCTCTTCGGCGGTCAGACCGCTGTCCTTCAGCGCTTCTTCAAAGGCCACGTGCGCCCAGGCCGTGCCGTTGGCCAGGAAACGCGCGGCGCGACGGTCCACCAGGGGCGCCCAGTCCTCGGCGGTGACGCCCAGGGCCGGCGGCGCCCAGACCTGGGAGCGGAAGCCGTACTTGGCGTGGTCGGCGGCGTGCTGGACGCCCGACTTGGCTTCGCGCAGAGAGGCCGCGACCTCGTCCTGGCCGGTGCCGATGGAGGAGACGATGCCCAATCCGGTGACGACGACACGCCGCATGGTGTTTCCTAACATTCAGTCTTCAGGCGCCGCGTTGACCGCGGTCTGCATCAAATGGGGTCAGGCGTCCGTGGACGCTACCGTTGCCGCACCGCCGAACAGGCCGACGCGCATGTCGGCGCAGGTGTAGATGACCTCGCCGTCGGCCTCGAGCACGCCGTCGGCGATGCCCATGACCAGCTTGCGGTTGATGACGCGCTTCAGGTGGACCTTGTAGACCACCTTCTTGACGTCCGGGGTCACCTGACCGGTGAACTTGACCTCGCCGACGCCGAGCGCGCGGCCCTTGCCGGGACCGCCGATCCAGCCGAGGTAGAAGCCGACCAGCTGCCACATGGCGTCCAGACCCAGGCAGCCCGGCATGACCGGATCGCCGATGAAGTGGCACTGGAAGAACCAGAGATCCGGGTTGATGTCGAGTTCCGCCTCGACATAGCCCTTGCCGTAGTCGCCGCCGTCGGCGGTGATGGTCTTGATGCGATCGAACATCAGCATCGGCGGGGCCGGCAGCTGGGCGTTGCCCGGACCGAACAGCTCGCCGCGGCCCGAGGCCAGCAGGCCTTCATGATCGAACGACGACGGATATTGGGACTGGCTCAAGGGGATGACGCTCCGGAAGTGTTGCGGGCGGGTTACACGACCCTGCGCGCCCGCTCAACTGTTGTGAAGTCTAGCTTCGGCCGGCGCCGGCAGGCCGGGCGGCGTTGCACAGGGCGCGTTCCTGGGTTCCGAACACCGCGCGTTCCGGCAGCCAGCCCCGGATCTTGCGGGCCCGGACCCGGCACCAGCCCTCTTCGCATTCGTCCAGTGAAACGATGGAGCGCGGCGACAGGCGGGCCCGAACCGACGAAGTCGCGGACCGTCCGGAGTGAATGGCGATTTCTTCGGCCGAGCGGTTGAACACGCTGCGGCGCCCCGAGGCGACGGTGCGGTGGATCCAGGCGACCGAGCCGTCGGGGTCGCAGATCTTGCGCCATTCCTTGGTCTCGGCGATCACCTGCACGGGCAGGCCCGCGGCGCGGTATTCCCACAGGATCCGGTAATCGAGCCCCGGCCCCTGACGGGCGCGAACCTGGGAGGATTTCAGCGTGACCCAGCGGGGCACTTCCAGCCCGGTCGGGGTGGGCCGACCGTCGGGCATGGTCGCCCCGGCGCCCGCGAGGACGCCCGATCCGAGGACGACGGCGATGACGGCGATACGCCGGAAACTTTTGAACCTGACCACAGCTTTGCTAGACACCGGATCGACACGTCCCGCACGAACGCTTCCGCCCGTCGAAACCCAGGCTTCCTATGTCCGCTCGCAAGCTTAAGGTCGTATTAACCAGACGCCTGCCGGATGCGGTGGAAACACGCCTGCGCGAGCTGTTCGACGCCGAGCTGAACCTGACCGACCGTCCCATGTCGCGCGAGGATCTGACCGCCGCCCTGCAACGGGCCGAGGTCCTGGTCCCGACCATCACCGACCATCTGGACGCCGAGCTGATTGCTGGGGCGGGCGAGCAGTTGAAGATGATCGCCAACTTCGGCGCGGGCGTGGACCACATCGACATCGACGCCGCCGTCGGGCGCGGGATCATCGTCACCAATACGCCGGGCGTCCTGACCGAGGACACCGCCGACCTGACCATGAGCCTGATCATGGCCGTCAGCCGCCGCATCGTCGAAGGCGCCAATGTCGTCGCGGCGGGCCAGTTCGAGGGCTGGAGCCCGACCTGGATGTGCGGCCGCAAGCTGTGGGGCAAGCGTCTGGGCATCGTCGGCATGGGCCGCATCGGCCAGGCCCTGGCGCGCCGGGCCAAGGCCTTCGGCATGCAGGTCCACTATCACAACCGAAAACCCGTCCCGGACATGATCGCCGAGGAGCTGGGCGCGACCTGGTGGGACGATCTGGACCAGATGCTGGCGCGGATGGACGTCATCTCGCTGAACTGCCCCGCGACGAAGGACACGCATCATATCCTGTCCGCCGAACGCATCGCCCGGCTGCAGCCCCACGCCATCCTGGTCAACACGGCGCGCGGCGAACTGATCGACGAGGCGGCCTTGGTCGAGGCCCTGGACCGCCGCGCCCTGTTCGGCGTGGGGCTGGACGTGTTCGAGCACGAGCCGGCGGTGCATCCGGGCCTGATGGGCCGCGCCAACGTGGTGCTGCTGCCCCACCTCGGCTCGGCCACGATCGAGGCGCGACAAGACATGGGCGACCGGGTCATCGCCAATATCATGACCTATCAGAACGGCCACCGCCCGCCGGACCGGGTCATCCCGGCCATGCTCTAGGCGTGGGCTGATCCGCAGACCGGGCAGGCAGGGTCGGCGGAGACCTTCGCCACGCGGCTGGTTCCGGCCAGGCCGTCATAGAGCATCAGGCGACCGGCCAGGGGTTGGCCCGCCCCGGTGATCAGCTTGATCGCCTCCAGCGCGGCCATGGCGCCGATGACGCCGGCCAGGGCGCCGACCACGCCCACGCGGGCGCAGGTCTCGGCGTCGGGCGGGCTTTCCGGCACCAGGCATTGATAACAGGGCCGACCGGTGAAGACGCCGACCTGACCGTTCCATCGGCCCAGGGCGCCGGACACCAGGGGCTTGCCCGTGGCCACGCAGGCGGCGTTGACGGCGAAGCGCGTCTCGAAATCGTCGGTGCCGTCCAGCACCAGATCGAAGCGCTCGATGATGTCGCGGGCGTTGTCGGAGGTCAGGCGCTCGACGAAGGGCTCGACGGCGACGTGCGGGTTGAGCGCGGCCAGATGCGCGGCGCCCGCCTCGACCTTTGAGTGTTCGGCGTCGGCGGTGGTGAAGATGATCTGCCGCTGCAGGTTGGATAGGGCCACCGCGTCATGGTCGATCAGTCCGAGCGTCCCGACCCCGGCGGCGGCCAGATAGAGGGCGGCCGGAGCCCCAACCCCGCCCAGACCGACGATCAGCACCCTGGCGCGCTTCAGCGCCTGCTGGCCGGGGCCGCCGATTTCGGACAGCACCAGCTGGCGAGCGTAGCGATCGACTTCCTCGTCGGAAAAACGGACAGGGGCGGGGAGGGGCGTCTGGGTCACGGCGACCTGTCTAGCGCAGTCGAGCCTAGTCGTCAGGGTGTGGCGTCAGGAGCCGACGTCAGGCCGGAATCGGCAAGGCGCTCGCCGCCGTGGTCAGAAGCGCCTCTGCGCGATCCGGGCTCAGCTGATCCAGGCCTGCGCCATTCAGGACCCGCGCCGCATTGGGCGTCATCTCGACCAGGGTCATCGGCCATTCGCGGAACAGACGCTCCGCCACGTTCTGATCCGACAGCAGCCGCAGGTTCTCGTGGCGAGGATCGAGGCGCAGCCGATCCATCAGGCGATCCACATCGACGCGACGGCCTTCGATCGCCTGCAGGAAACGGTCGTCGTGGCGCATCAGAACCCCGGTCAGGCCGTCGCGGCGGTTGTTGCGGTCCGAGGCGCCGAGGATTTCGGCCAGGACCAGAAGGCTGGTCGCCGCGCCGCCGACGGCGTCGCTGACATAGATGGCGCGGTGCAGAGGCAAGGCGGGTACTCGAACTGAACGCGAAGGCGACGCGACTGGGGCGGGTTCCGTGTCACGGACGGGAGCGACAGGCAAGCGGCGCTGCACGCATCCTGCGACGCGAGGGCGTCTTGCGAGCGGCCCGGTTCCTCGCCATCTGATCGGCCATGACCCAGACCTCAAGCTTCCCCGACTGGCACGGCACCACCATCCTGGCGGTGCGCAAGAACGGCCGCACCGTCATCGCCGGCGACGGCCAGGTCTCTATGGGGCCGACCATCGTCAAGGGCGCGGCGCGCAAGGTGCGCACCCTGGCGGGCGGCAAGGTGTTGGCGGGCTTCGCCGGGGCCACGGCCGACGCCCTGACCCTGATCGAGCGGCTGGAGGCCAAGCTGGAGCAGTACCCGGACCAACTGGCCCGCGCCTGCGTCGAGCTGGCCAAGGACTGGCGCACCGACCGCTATCTGCGTCGGCTGGAGGCCATGCTGCTGGTCGCTGACAAGGACACCATTCTGACGGTCACCGGCGTCGGCGACGTGTTGGAGCCGGAATACGGCGTGGCCGCCGTCGGATCGGGCGGCAACTACGCCCTGGCGGCCGCCCGCGCCCTGATCGACGAAAACAGCGAACTGGACGCCGAACAGATCGCCCGCAAGGCCATGAAGATCGCCGCCGACATCTGCGTCTACACCAACGGCAATCTCACCATCGAGAGTTTGTAGGGCGCTATCGCGCGGCTCGTGGAGCCGCGCTGCTTGAGCGCTTACCCGAGTATTTCTGGACTGTCTGAATCATGACCGACCTGTCTCCCCGCGAAATCGTCTCCGAACTGGATCGCTATATCGTCGGCCAGGACGACGCCAAGCGCGCCGTGGCCGTGGCCCTGCGCAACCGCTGGCGCCGCAAGCGCGTGCCGGAAGACCTGCGCGACGAGGTCACGCCCAAGAACATCCTGATGATCGGCCCGACGGGCGTCGGCAAGACCGAGATCGCCCGACGTCTGGCCAGGCTGGCGGGCTCGCCCTTCCTCAAGGTCGAGGCGACCAAGTTCACCGAGGTCGGCTATGTCGGCCGCGACGTCGATCAGATCATGCGCGATCTGGTCGAAAGCGCTCTGGTCATGGTGCGCGACAAGCGCCGCGCCGGGGTCAAGGCCCGCGCTGAGGGCCAGGCCGAGGAGCGGATTCTGGACGCTCTGGTCGGGCCGGGCTCGCAGCCCGCCACGCGCGACGCCTTCCGCAAGAAGCTGCGCGCCGGCGAGCTGGACGACAAGGAGATCGAGATCGCCCTGGCGGACACGACCTCGCCGTTGCAGGGGCTGGACATGCCGGGCGGCGGCGGCAACGTCGGCCTGCTGAACCTGTCGGACCTGCTGGGCAAGATGGGCGGCGGGCGCACCAGGACGGTCAAGCTGACGGTGGCCGAGGCCATGGCCCCGCTGACCACCGAGGAGAGCGACAAGCTGCTGGATCAGGAAAGCCTGACCAAGGAAGCCCTGTTGCTGGCCGAAAACGAGGGCATCGTCTTCCTCGACGAGATCGACAAGGTGGCGGCCCGTCAGGGCGCCTCCGGGGCCGATGTTTCACGTGAAGGCGTGCAGCGCGACCTGCTGCCCCTGATCGAGGGCACCACGGTGTCGACCAAGTACGGGCCGGTGAAGACTGACCACGTCCTGTTCATCGCCTCGGGCGCCTTCCACGTGGCCAAGCCGTCGGACCTGCTGCCGGAACTGCAGGGCCGCCTGCCGATCCGGGTCGAGCTGAAGGCCCTGACGCGTGACGACTTCAAGCGCATCCTGACCGAGCCCGAGGCCAATCTGATCCGTCAAAATCAGGCCCTGCTGGAGACCGAGGGCGTGACCCTGGTCTTCACTGATGATGCGGTCGAGGCCATGGCCGACGCCGCCGTGGCGGCCAACTCCACCGTCGAGAACATCGGCGCCCGCCGGCTTCAGACCGTGCTGGAGCGGGTGCTGGAAGAGACCAGCTTCAAGGCCTCGGACCTGTCGGGCCAGACCCTGACCTTCGACGGCGACAAGGTGCGCGAAAAGGTCGGCGAACTGGCCAAGAACATCGACCTGAGCCGGTTCATATTGTGAGGATCTGAGCTTCTCCTCCCCATTTTATGGGGAGGTGGATCGGCGGCGCAGCCGACGAGACGGAGGGGTCGCTTCAGCCGGGCAGCCCCCTCCACCGCTCCGCAGTCCCCCTCCCCACAGAGTGGGGAGGAAAGTCAGCCCCGCAACGCCTCCACCGCTTCGACCAGACGCGCCAGATCGCTTGGCGTCGACAGTCGGTGGTCGCCGCCTTCGATCAGGTCCAGGCGCAGGTCGCCGCCGCTCAGGCGTTCGGACAGCTGGACCTGATGGCGCCATGGCACCACGTCGTCGGCGCGGCCCTGCAGCACGTGAACCGGGGCGCTGATGTCGATCACGCCGTCCAGCAGCAGCCAGTCGCGGGCCTCCTCGAACATGCGTCGGGTCAGGACGTAGGAGCCCAGCCCCTCCTCGGTGATGACTGTCTCGCCGTCGCGCAGGATGGCTTGACGCTCGTGGTCGGCCAGACCGGGCCACATCAGCTTTTCGGTGAAGTCCTGCGCCGGATTGACCAGGACCAGGCCCTTGATCCGTTCCGGCCGCGCCAGCGTCGCCAGCAAGGCGACCCAGCCGCCCATCGACGAGCCCACCAGGATGACCGGGCCTTCGAGACTGTCGATCAGGGCGATGGCGTCTTCGCGCCAACGGCCGATGGTGGCCTGCTTCCAGTCGCCGGACGACTGGCCATGAGCGAAATGGTCGTAGCGCACATAATTCCAGCCGCGCTCGCGGGCGGCGGCGTCCAGCGCCAGCGCCTTGGTCCCCTCCATGTCCGAGCGGAAGCCGCCGATCCAGACGACCGTGGGGCCGTCGCCCTTGACCGCCTTGAAGGCCAGGGTCTCGCCGTCGGGGCGGTTCAGGGTCGGGACGTCGGACATGGAAACTCCTCGGACTGTCTTTCCTCGCGGAATGGCTTTAGCAGAGACCGGGTTTCTTCACAGGCCGCGAGAGCCCCGCTTGTCCGCACCCAAAGCCCTTTTCGTGTCCTCGAACCGCATCGGCGACTGCGTCATCTCTTCCGGCGTGATCCGCGAGATCGCCCGCCAGCTGCCGGGGGTTCAGATCACCGTGGCCTGCGGGCGTCCGCCTGCGCCCTTCTTCCGCTCGGGCCCGAACGTCGAGCGCGTCATCATCCTCGACAAGAAGAAGGCCGCCGGACACTGGGTCGATCTGTGGAAGCAGGTGCGCGCCACGAAATGGGATCTGGTCGTCGACATTCGCGGCTCGGCCCTGGCCTATCTGATCCCGGCCAAGCGCCGTATCGTCTATAACCGCCGCTGGGAAACCGGCCTGCGCAAGGTCGAGATGGTGTCGCGCCTGATGGGCTCAGACATGCCCCTGGCGCCCGAAATCTGGCTCGATGACCAGGCCCGCGCCGAGGCCGCCGCCGTCATCGATCCGCAACTGGCCGCAGGACCGGGCGAAGGTCCGATCATCGCGCTCGCGCCCATCGCCCACCAGCCAGGCAAGTCCTGGCCCGCCGACCGCTGGGGCCAGCTGGTCGAGAAGCTGAAGGCCGAGCCGCGCTTCGACGGCTGGCGCTTCATGCCCGTGGGCGGCCCCGGCGATCGTCCGCCCGCGACCCCGGCGCTGGAGGCTGCGGGCGAGCGCGGCATCGACTGCGTCGGCAAGGGCGACATCCTGTGCTCGGCCGCCGTTATCGACCGCGCCGCCCTGTTCGTGGGCAACGACAGCGGTCTGATGCATGTCTCGGCCGCCCTGGGCCGTCCGACCCTGGGCCTGTTCGGTCCGACTGAATGGTGGCTCTATGGGCCCTGGGGGCCGAAGACGCGCACCGTCGCCTCCAACGAGACGCGCGGTCAGTTCGCCCCGATCGAGGACCTAACCGTCGATCATGTCTTCGAGGGCGTGTTGGCGCTGCACGACGCCTACAGCGGCGCAAACCCCGACCAGCCTTGAATTTCAGGGTTTCTGTCGTCATATTCCCGCCGCCGGGAACGCCGCCCTTCGTCGCGCGCTGAACCCTGCGAGATTATCGCCTGTCTTCTGACCACATAAGGAAACGACGCCCATTCGCCGTCCCATGCAAGCGCCGCCCGTCAAGGACGGGCCGCCCATCAACCAGGAAATACGCGCCACCCGCGTTCTGCTGATCGATCAGAACGGTGAGAAACAGGGCGTCATGCCGCTGTCCGCCGCCCTGGAAGCCGCCGAAGAGGCCGGCCTGGATCTGGTCCAGATCGTCGGCAACGCCGAGACGCCGGTCTGCAAGATCCTGGATTACGGCAAGCATCGTTTCCAGGAGCAGAAGAAGAAGGCCGAGGCGCGCAAGCGTCAGAAGGTCGTCGAGCTCAAGGAAATCAAGCTGCGCCCGAACATCGATACCCATGACTACGAGGTCAAGGCCAAGTCGATGCACCGCTTCTTCGAGGAGGGCGACAAGGTCAAGGTGACCCTGCGCTTCCGCGGCCGTGAAATGGCGCACCCGGAACTGGGCATGAAGCTGCTCAACAAGGTGCAGGCCGACTTCGACGAAGTCGCCAAGGTCGAATACGCGCCGCGTATGGAAGGCCGCCAGATGATCATGATCCTGGCTCCGCGCTAAGCGCCGGATCACCTATCGGAAGAAGCCCCGGTCCTTGGCAGGGGCTTTTTTCTTGTGGGGGTTTCGATAGCGCCGTGACTCCGCTTGCCTCGCGCGGGCCTTCGGCGTACAAGCCGCGCCTTCGCGTACCGAATAGCCGGGCTAACAGGCATGCCTGGGCCGTTCGTTTCAGCTCCACCCTACGGGCTCATGTAGCTCCAAGAGTGGTAGCCCACTAAAATAGAGAGAGTGAAAATGCCGAAACTGAAGACGAAGTCTGGCGCAAAGAAGCGCTTCAAATTCACGGCCACGGGCAAGGTGAAAGCTGGCGTCGCCGGCAAGCGCCACCGTCTGATCAGCCACAACTCGAAGTACATCCGCCAAAACCGCGGCACTTCGGTCATGGCCGACGCCGACGCCAAGAAGATCAAGTCCTACATGCCGTACGCCTGATCGGCGCACGCAGACACGATCTCTCAACCGCATAGAATTTGATCTAAGTCCCTCAAGCAGCGAGGCCCCGCGGGCCGAGCGGTAGGGACTTCCCGAAGGGAAAAACAAAATGGCACGCGTCAAACGGGGCGTTACGTCCCACGCCAAGCACAAGAAGGTTCTGAAGCAGGCCAAGGGCTTCTACGGCCGCCGCAAGAATACGATCCGCACGGCCAAGGCCGCCGTCGACCGCGCAGGCCAGTACGCCTACCGCGACCGTCGCAACAAGAAGCGTTCGTTCCGCGCCCTGTGGATCCAGCGCATCAACGCCGCCGCCCGTCTGGAAGGCTTCACCTACTCGCAGTTCATCCACGGCCTGGACAAGGCCGGCATCGTGCTGGACCGTAAGGTTCTGTCGACGATCGCCGCCGACGAAGCCAGCTTCAAGGCCATCGCCGAGAAGGTCCGCGCCGCTCTGGCCGCCTAAGCTTTACGGCTCAGGTCAAGCAGCAAGGCTCCGTGAGCCGAGCGCTAGCGCACTATAAAATGAAAACGCCCGTCCCGGTTTCCGGGGCGGGCGTTTTTCGTGGCCGGGCCTGACCTTTTCGGCCTGTCACGCGTTGGGCGGGTAGCCGGTCGACAGGCGACACGGCGGATCAGGAGGCTTCGCCGATGTCCATCGCTCGCGTCACCGAAATCACCGCGTCATCCACCGTCAGCTTCGACGACGCCATCGCCCAGGGCATCGCCCGCGCCGACAAGACCCTGCGCCACGTCGAGGGCGCCTGGATCCAGGAACAGAAGGTCGTGGTCCGGGACGGCAAGGTCGCCGAGTACCGCGTCAACATGAAGATCAGTTTCGTCCTGGCGGATTGAGGCCCGACTGAGCCTGATCGACGCTGAAGGCTTTGCGTGACGGCCATGTCGGGCTAGACGCTGCGGACCATGACCGATCTCGCCCAGCTAGAACTCGACCTGATCAACGCCATCGGAGCGGCCGAAAGCGTCGCTGCGATCGAAGAGGTGCGCGTCGCCGCCCTCGGCAAGACGGGGACCGTCTCGGCCCTGCTGAAGGGGATGGGCGCGCTCAGCCCCGACGAGCGCCGCGAACAGGGACCGATCATCAACGGTCTGCGCGACCGGGTCAGCGCCGCCATCGCCGCCAAGAAGGCCGAGCTGGAGGCCGCCGAACTGGACGCCCGCCTGCTGGCCGAGCGCGTCGACCTGACCCTGCCGAGCCGCCCGCGCCGCAAGGGCGGGGTGCACCCGACCATGCAGGTCATGGATGAGATGGTCGCCATCTTCGCCGAGATGGGCTTCGCCGTGGCCGAAGGTCCGGACATCGAGGACGACTTCCACAACTTCACGGCCCTGAACTTCCCGCCCAAGCATCCGGCGCGGGAGATGCACGACACCTTCTTCCTCAAGCCCGACCCGGAAACGGGCGAGCGCAAGGTGCTGCGCACCCACACCAGCCCGGTCCAGGTGCGGACCATGATGAGCCAGAAGCCGCCGATCCGCATCATCGCGCCCGGCCGCACCTTCCGTAAGGATTCGGACGCCACCCACACCCCGATGTTCCACCAGATCGAGGGTCTGGTGATCGACCGCGACATCCACATGGGTCATCTGAAGACGACGCTGGAGACCTTCATCGCCCGCTTCTTCGAACTGGACGACGTCAACGCCCGCTTCCGTCCGCACCACTTCCCCTTCACCGAGCCCTCGGCCGAGATGGACATCCGCTGCGACCGCTCGGGCGGCAAGCTGACCCTGAACGAGGGTGAGGACTGGCTGGAGATTCTGGGCTGCGGCATGGTGCATCCGAACGTGCTGCGCAACTGCGGCATCGACCCTGACGAGTATCAGGGCTTCGCCTTCGGCATGGGCGTCGATCGCCTGGCCATGCTGAAGTACGGCGTCTCGGACCTGCGCCCCATGTTCGAGGCCGACACGCGCTGGCTGGCGCACTACGGCTTCTCCGCCTTCGCAGCGCCCAACCCGGCGTCGGGCCTCAGCTGATTTTCGAGAGTTTTTGACATGACCGATCAGACCCAGATGTCCGCCGACGAGACGTTCGGCCGCGAGCTGGTGGCCCGCACAAACTTTGAGAAGGAGGCGGTCTGGCTGCCTTCTCTGGCCGTGCACCACATGAACGCCGGCCAGACCTTCATCGACGGCAAGACCTTCACCGATTGCCTGATCGAAGGGCCGGCGGTCATGGCCGTGATGAACGGCACCACCTTCGACAGCTGCAACATGGGCGTGGCGTCCGATCCGCGTACGCTGCTTTTGCAGCCGCTGGGCGACAAGATCGCCGGGGTTGTCGGCATGTCCAACTGCCGCTTCGTGCGCTGCCGCTTTGCCCAGGTAGGCTTCACGGGTTCGCCCGAGCTGCTGCAGCAGATCGAGGACGATCTTCTCAGCGCGCGCAACGGAGCCAGCCAGGCATGACTGATGTTAATGCGGGCTCGCTGGTCCTGGAACCGATTGGGCCGGGACCGACCTATAAGGCCGTCAACATCTGGCTGCCTCAACTCATCATGGAAGCTCTGCGCGCTGGCGGTCAGGCCGTCGAGAACCGGCGCTTCGAGGGCTGCCTGTTTGAGGGACCGGCCGTGATTCTGCCGCTGGAAGGTTGCGGCTTTGACGGGTGTGATCTGGGCGACGCCAAGGGCGATCCCCGCAGCCTCATGCTGGCGCCGCAGAGCGGAAGCCGCGTGGTTGGGCCGATCCCGTTCCGGAATTGCGAGTTTATCAACTGCCGTTTCCTGGGCGTCGGTTTCACCGGTTCGTCGGCCTTCCTTGATCAGATGACGGCCGCCATCAGCGGCGGAGCAGCCCAATGAAGTTCACGCTTTCCTGGCTGAAGGAGCACCTCGACACGACTGCCGAGGTCGAGCAGGTCGCCGCCGCCATGACCATGGCCGGGCTGGAGGTCGAGGAAGTCCACGACCCCATCGCGGCGCTTGCTCCCTTCACGGTCGCCAAGATCATCTCGGCCGAACGTCACCCCAACGCCGACCGACTGCAGGTCTGTCAGGTGGACACGGTGGACGGACGCAAGGAGATCGTCTGCGGCGCCCCCAATGCACGGCCCGGCCTGACCACGATCTACGCCCCGATCGGCGCCTATGTGCCGGGTCTGGGCGTGACCCTGGTGGAGAAGCCGGTGCGCGGCGTGGTGTCCCACGGCATGCTGTGCTCGGGCGCCGAGCTGGAGCTGGCGGACGACAGCGACGGGATCCTGGAGCTGTCGGACGAGCTGCAGGTCGGTCAGCCGGCCGCCGGCGTCTTCGGCGCCGAGCCGGTGATCGACTTCGAGGTGACGCCCAACCGTCCCGACTGGTTGGGCGTGGCGGGCATCGCCCGCGACCTGGCCGCTGCGGGTCTGGGCCGACTGACGACGCCCGAGATCACACCGGTCGCGGGCGGCTTCGCCTCGCCGATCACGGTGCGGATCGACACGCCGGACCTGTGCCCGGTCTTCGCCGGACGCGTGATCAGGGGCGTGCGGAACGGGCCGTCGCCGGCCTGGCTGCAGCACCGCCTGACCGCCATCGGCCTGCGCTCGATCAACAGGCTGGTCGATATCACCAACCTGATTTCCTACGACCGCGCCCGGCCCCTGCATGTCTATGACCTGGCCAAGCTGTCGGGCCAGACGATCGTTGTGCGCGGCGGCCTGGTCGCCGCCGACACCGGCGAGCACGAGCACCTGATCGCTCTGGACGGCAAGACCTATGCCGCCTCGCCCGCCGACTGCGTCATCGCCGACGCCGACGGCGAGCGTCCCATCGGCCTGGGCGGCGTCATGGGCGGCGAAAGCACCGGCTGCTCGGATGAGACGGTCGACGTCTTCGTCGAGAGCGCCTGGTTCGAGCCCCTGGCCATCGCCCAGACGGGACGGAGCCTGGGCATCAGCTCGGACGCCCAGTATCGCTTCGCGCGTGGTGTGGACACGGCCTCGGTCGTGCCGGGCCTGGAACTGGCGACGCAGATGATCCTGGACCTGTGCGGGGGCGAGCCGTCCGAGGTCACGGTGACGGGTCAGGCCCCGGCGGCGCCCGAAGGCTTCGCCTTCGATCCCGCCTATGTGAAGCGCCTGTCGGGCCTCAGCCTGAGCGACGATCGCATCTTTGAGATCCTGTCTGCCCTGGGTTTCACCGTCATGCGCGGTTCGCCCTGGACCGTGGTGCCGCCGTCGTGGCGTCGCGATGTCGAGGGCCCGGCGGATCTGGTGGAGGAGGTGGCGCGCATCGAGGGCTTCGACGCCCTGCCGAACACGCCCCTGCCCGAGGTCGCCCGCGCCCCTGGCGGCGTGCTGAACCCGCGTCAGGCCCGCGTCCGCACGGCCCGTCGCGCCCTGGCTGCCCTAGGCTATGCCGAGGCCGTGACCTGGTCCTTCACCAAGCAGTCTACCGCCGTCCTGTTCGGCGGCGGAGACGAGCGCCTGGTGCTGGAGAACCCCATCGCGGCGGATCTCGACTGCATGCGGCCGTCGGTCCTGCCCAACCTGATCCAGGCGGCGGCGCGCAACGCCGCGCGCGGCCATGCCGACGCAGCCTTGTTCGAGGTCGGCCCCATCTATCTGAACGATCAGCCCAACGGTCAGCGCACCATCATCGCCGGCCTGATCGCGCCCCACCCCGACCGCCACTGGGGCGGCGCGGGAGAGGACGCCCTGTTCGGCATCAAGGCCGACCTGTTCGCCCTGCTGGAAGAGATCGGCGCGCCGGTCGCCTCGCTGCAGCTGGCGCAGGGCTCGAACCAGGCCTGGTGGCACCCCGGCCGTTCGGCCCGCCTGCAACTGGGGCCCAAGAACGTCATCGTCGAGTTCGGCGCCCTGCACCCGCGCGTGCTCAAGGCCCTGGACGCCGACGGCCCCATGCTGGCCTTCGAGATCATTCTCGACTCGGTGCCCGAACCGCGTGGAAAAGGCGGCAAGGCGCGTGGCGCGGCGGACCTGCCGAACCTGATGCCGCTGAGCCGCGACTTCGCCTTCCTGATGGACGAGGCCAAGGCCGTCGGCGATCTGACCCGCGCCGTCGTCGGCGCTGACAAGGCCCTGATCGCCGAGGTGCGCGTCTTCGACGTCTATCGCGGCCAGGGCGTGCCCGAAGGTCAGAAGTCGGTCGCGATCGAGGTCGAGATCCAGCCGCGCGCCGCCACCCTGGCCGAGGCCGAGATCGAGGCCCTGACGGCCAAGGTCGTCGCCGCCGCGGCCAAGGCCGGCGCGGTCCTGCGGAGCTGACGGCGATGGCGAAGAAGCCCTGGGCCGAGGTGCAGTTCGAGCGCAGCCTGTTCCGCGCTCGCTGGCTGATGGCTCCCTTCTATCTGGGACTGGTCCTGGCCCTGGTCATGCTGCTCGTCGTCTTTGTGCGCGAGCTGATCTACTATCTGCCTCAGGCCTTCGTCGTCGGCGAGGGCCATATGAAGTCGGACGGGGCCATCCTGGCCATCCTCAGCCTGGTGGACCTGTCCCTGGCGGGCAATCTGCTGCTGATCGTCATCTATTCCGGCTATGAGAACTTCGTCTCCAAGCTGGATCTGGACGAGGATCATGTGGATCGGCCGCCGTGGATGGGCTCGGTCGACTTCTCGGGGCTGAAGATGAAGCTGATCGCCTCCATCGTGGCGATCTCGGCCATCTATCTGCTCAAGAGCTTCATGAATATCGGCAAGCCCGGCTATCCGCTGGACGAGGCGGGACTGATGTGGGCGGTGATCATCCACCTGACCTTCGTGGCCTCGGGCGTCCTGCTCGCGGTCATGGACTGGGTCGCGGCCAAGACCGACAAACACTAGGGCTTCGCCCTAGTGTTTTCTTTTTTTGGGGCCTACCGCGCTTAGCGCTGCTTGAGGCCCGTGATGCTGGGCCCGCTGCGGTGCTATGGGCCAAGGCGTTCTGACGAAGCCTTGATCGGGTCGGGCGGCGTTGAATAAGGCCAAGCAAGGTTCGGTTAACCTTACAGCCCCAAGGCTGCCGCAAAAGACACGGACGGTAGGCCAAGCCCGCGACGATGGGCGCCCGTCCTCTGTCAGGAGCCTGACCATGCATCGCCGCCAACTGATCCGCACCAGCCTTGGTCTCGCCGCCGCCGGCGCCCTGCCCGTGGGCCTCGGCGCCTGCGCCTCGACGCGCCAGCCGACCGATCCCAACTATCCGATCGCTTCGGATCAGACGGCCCAAGCCTATACCTTCGAGGAACTGGTCGCCGCCGGTTCGCGTGAAATGGGCATCGCCGCCGAGGCCATGGGCTCGGCCATCGAGCGCATCTTCGCCGAACAGGGCGACCGCCCGACCGCCTATATCGCTGGCGAGGAGGCCGCCGGGGCCGCCGTGGTGGGCGTGCGCTATGGTCGCGGCGCTCTGCACATGAAGGACCTGTCGGCCTCGCAGGAGGTCTTCTGGCAGGGGGCCTCGGTCGGTTGGGATGTCGGCGGCAACGCGAGCCGGGTCTTCACCCTGGTCTACGGCCTCTATCACCCCGACATGCTCTATCGTCGCTATCCGGGCGTCGAGGGCTCGGCCTATCTGGTCGCCGGTCTGGGCGTGAACTATCAGCGCGCCGACGGCATCGTCCTGGCCCCGATCCGCACCGGCGTCGGCCTGCGTCTGGGCGCCAATGTCGGCACCATGAGCTACAGCCGCCAGCGGAACATTCTGCCTTTCTGATACTAAGAAGGAAGGGGCGCTAACGCTCGGCCCGCGGGGCCTCGCTGCTTGAGCGCAGGCTCCTCCTCCGTCATCCCGGAAGCCCACTAGGGCTATCCGGGACCGCAGGAAGCTCAGTTGCTGAATGTCGCGCTCTTGGCGGTCCCGGCTCTTCGCTTCGCTACGGCCGGGATGACGAAGAAATCAGTGCTTCCAGCCCTTCGCGCCAGGTCGAATACTTCGGCCGCCAGCCCAACTCGGCCTTGGCGCGGGCGTTCGAGAGGCGCTTGGAGTCGTTGTAGAAGCGGCGCATGGCGTCCGACACCGACGGGTCGTCCAAGCTGACCTCGGGCGGCAGGGGCAGGCCGAGGCGCGCCGCCGCCCCCCTGATCACCACATCCGCCGCCGCCGGTTCGTCGTCGGCCAGGGTGTAGGCGCGGCCGGGATGCGGGCGGGCCATGGAGGCGAAGAAGCCAGCGACGGCGTCCTCGACATGGATGCGGTTGAAGACCTGGCCGGGCTTCTTCACCAGCCGGGCGGTGCCGTCTCGTAAACGGTCCAGCGGCGAGCGGCCCGGCCCGTAGATGGCGGGCAGGCGAAAGATTTGCACCGTCAGCCCCATGCCGCGCCCGGCGTCCAGCCAGTCCTGCTCGGCCCGCACCCGCCGAGCGCCTTCCAGACTGGCGGCGTTCAGCTCGTCGTCCTCGAAGGCCCAGCCGCCCGCCCGGTCGCCATAGACGGCGGTGGAGGAGACATAGCCGATCCAGTCGGGATAGGCGCCCGAGGCTGTGATGGCCGGGATCAGGGCCTTCAGGCCGGGACAGCCGGCGCCGTCGGGCGCGGCGGTGATCAGGATGGCCGAGGCCTCGGCGACGGCGACCTGCAAGGCGTGGGCGTCAGCGGGATCGAGCGCGACGACGCCCGCCGCCGTCAGCTCTGCGCGGCGCGCCTGATCACGCGAGGTGGCCAGGGCGCGCCCGCCCCGCCGGATCGCCTCGCGCGCCGCCGCAAGCCCCAGATAGCCGCCGCCGAAGACCAGAAGCGAAGGGGCGGCGGGGGCAGGCTGGGTCATGGCGGTCCGGTCAGGCGATCAGGCGGTCTTGGCGACGGCGGGGGCGGCGTCCGTCCCTTGAGATTGCAGCGCTTCGGCGCGCTTGCCGTTCCAGCTGGAGACGCAGGGAATCTTGGCCCGGTCGGCGCGGTCGGCGTAGCGGCGGGCGATGTCGGTGACGTCGGCCATCAGCCCTTCGGCCAGGGTGATGGGCTTCAGGCCCAGATCGCGGAACTGGTCATTGGCGACGACCAGTTCGTTCTCGTCGGCCTCCTGACGGGGATTGGCGACGTTGTGAACCTCGGCGCCGGTCATGTCGGCCACCATCTGCGCCAGATCGCGCACGCGGCGGCTCTCGGTCATCTGGTTCAGGATCTTGACCCGGTCGCCTGACTTCGGCGGGTTCTTCAGCGCCAGTTCGACGCAGCGCACCGTGTCCTGGATGTGGATGAAGGCCCGTGTCTGACCGCCCGAGCCGTGCACCGTCAGCGGATAACCCAGCGCGCCCTGCATCAGGAAGCGGTTCAGCACCGTGCCGTAGTCGCCGTCATAGTCGAAGCGGTTGATCAGGCGCTCATCCTGACGGGTCTCCTCGGTCTGGGCGCCCCAGACGATGCCCTGGTGCAGGTCGGTGATCCGCAGGGCGTCGTTGCGGGCGTAGAACTGGAACAGCAGGGCGTCCTGGGTCTTGGTCATGTGATAGATGCTGCCCGGATTGGGCGGGAACAGGATCTCCTGCTCGGTCGGACCGTGGTCGGTGTCGACCGTGACCTTCAGATAGCCTTCGGGGATGCGCAGACCGGCGGTGGTGTAGCCATAGACCCCCATGGTCCCCAGGTGGGCCAGGTGGACGTCCCGCCCGCTTTCGACGATGGCCGCCAGCAGGTGGTGGGTGGCGTTCAGGTTGTTGTCGACGGTGTAGAGCTTGTGCCGGGCCGACTTCATCGAATAGGGGGCGGCGCGCTGCTCGGCGAAGTGGACGACGCCGTCGGGCGCCCAGTCCTTGATCAGGGCGACCAGGCGGTCGAACTCTTGGCCCACTGTCAGGTTGACGAAGTCGATGGTGCGGCCCGAGACCTCTTTCCACGCGGTGATGCGTTCGCCCATGGTGCGGATGGGGGTCAGGGACTGGACCTCCAGCTCATTGTCGATATTGCGACGGCTGAGGTTGTCGACGATCAGTACCTCCCAGCCGCGCGCCGACAGGTGCAGGGCCGTGGGCCAGCCGCAGAAGCCGTCGCCGCCCAGGATCATCACGCGCATCAGTCGAACCCTCGTATCAACGTCCTGTAATGCCTAGCCGAACGCGCGCGGGGGTGAAAGCGCGGCGCTTGGGTGCGGACCGGCGCGGATCGAAAAAAACAGAGTCTAAAGAGTCTAATTGGTCTGAAATTCAGCGAATGGGATCAGGGGGTTGTCCCGGCCAGGAGAGCATCGCGCGGGGCGAAGGGATGGCGCGATAATGAGCGTCGGGATGGCCCAAGGCCGCTTATTTTCAGGGATTGGCGGGCCTCGATGTGACGGCGTCCGCGCTTTCTTGCACCGGCTGGCCGCTCTATCAGCCCAGGGCCATGAGGATCAGCGGATAGGGACGGCCCGCGTCGTCGGTTTCGGCGCGGCCCACGGCCTTGAAGCCCAGGCGCTCGTAGAAGGCGCGGGCGCCGGGATTGTCCTCATTGACGCTGAGGCGGCGGGCGCCCAGCGACAGGGCGTGATCGACCAGGTGGCGCCCGACGCCGGAGCGGTGCAGGCGAGGGTCCACGAAGAGGGCCGCCAGCTCGTCGCCGGAAAGGCCGAGGAAGGCGACCGGCCTTCCGTCCTGGTCCCAGGCCCAGAGGTTCGGGTCGCCGCTGTTCAGCCAGGCGGCGACATCGGTCTCGATGGCGTCTACCGCGTCGGGTGTCAGGAAATGGTGCGTCGCTTCGACCGCGCGCCGCCAGACCCTTGTCAGGGCCGGGGCGTCGGCAGGCGTCGCGGGTCGGATCACAGCAGGCTTTCGAGCGCCGAGCGGGCGGCGTCCTTCAGGTCGGGCCGCTTCAGGGCCAGGGCGAGGTTGGCGCGCAGCAGGCCGATCTTGTCGCCGCAGTCGTGGGTGACGCCTTCGTACTCGTAGGCGGTGAAGGTCTGGGTCTTCATCAGCCGGTCCATGGCGTCGGTCAGCTGGATCTCGCCGCCGGCGCCGCTTTCCTGGGTCTCCAGCAGGTCGAAGATTTCCGGCTGCAGGATGTAGCGGCCCGAGATCGACATATTGGACGGGGCCGTGCCCTGTTTCGGCTTCTCAACCATGCCCTTCATGGCGAAGCGGCGGCCGTCGCGGCTCGACGGATCGACGATGCCGTACTTGTGGGTCTCGGATTCGGGCACGGCTTCGACGCCGATGACGTTTCCGCCGACCTCGGCGTAGAGGTCCGCCAGCTGCTTCAGGGCGCCGGGCTGAGAATCGACGATGACATCGGGCAGGATGACGGCGAAGGGCTCATGGCCGATGATGTCTCGGGCGCACCAGACGGCGTGGCCCAGGCCCTTGGGCTGCATCTGGCGGGTGAAGCTCATCTCGCCGGCGGTGGCCAGCTCGGCATTCATGGCCGCCAGGATCTCGGTCTTGCCCTTGGCCGCCAGTTGGGCCTCCAGCTCGATCTGGTGGTCGAAATAGTCCTCGATGGCCTGCTTGGCGCGGCCGGTGACGAAGACGATGTGCTCGATCCCGGCTTCGCGCGCCTCCTCGACGATGTAGGACAGGATCGGCCGATCGACGACGTTCAGCAGCTCCTTGGGCGTGGTCTTGGTGCCGGGCAGGACACGGGTGCCCAGGCCGGCCACGGGAAGAACCGCCTTGCGAAGGCGCGCGGGGGAAGTCGTCATCAGTCGTCCTGAAACAGCCGTTGGGCGCCTGTCATAGGCGCAAACCGTGACCGTTCCAAACGAGGGTCGGGCTGACAGGTTTCAATTTTCCTCCCTGTCGCGAAGCTATGGGGAGGTGGCGCGGCGCCGAAGGCGGCGTGACGGAGGGGGCGGCTCGACGACTAACGGCGGCGTCGCCCTCTCCACCACTTCGTGGTCGCCCTCCCCATGTAATGGGGAGGAAAGAAGGTCACTCCACCGTGACCGACTTGGCCAGGTTGCGCGGCTGGTCGACGTCCGTGCCCTTCTGGACGGCGGTGTAATAGGCCAGCAGCTGCACCGGCACGGCATAGACCAGGGGCGCGATCAGGGGGTGGCAGTCGGGGGCGTCGACGCGGCGGATGCCGGCGCCGTGCGGGGCGGGCGCGCTCGCAGGGGCGATCATGACCACAGGACCGCCGCGCGCGGCGACTTCCTGCAGGTTGGAGGCGGTCTTCTCATAGACCTCGTCCAGCGGGGCCAGGGCGATGATCGGGGTCTTCTCGTCCACCAGGGCGATGGGGCCGTGCTTCAGCTCGCCGGCGGCATAGCCCTCGGCGTGGATGTAGCTGATCTCCTTCAGCTTCAGCGCGCCCTCCATGGCCAGGGGGAACATGGCGCCCCGGCCGAGGAAGAGGACGTCGGTCGCCTTGGCCAGATCATGGGCGACGGCGCGGATCTGGCCGTCCATCTGCAGGGCCTCGGCGATCAGGCGCGGGGCCTCGAACAGGGCCTTCACCAGTTCGGCTTCGCGCGTCGCGTCGATCTTGCCGCGCGCCACGCCGGCGGCGACGGCCAGGGCCAGCAGGGCCGAAACTTGCGCGGTGAAGGCCTTGGTCGAGGCGACGCCGATCTCCGGCCCGGCGTGGGTCGGCCACAGGACCTCGGCCTCGCGCGCCATGGAGGAGGTGTGGACGTTGACGACGGCGGCGGTCTTCAGGCCCTGGGCCTTGCACCAGGTCAGGCTGGCCAGGGTGTCGGCGGTCTCGCCCGACTGGCTGACGGCCACGGCCACCGTGCCCGGTGTCAGGGCCGGCGAGCGGTAGCGGAACTCGGACGCGATCTCGACGTCGCAGGGCAGGCCCGCATACTTCTCGAAGGCGTATTTGCCGATCTGGCCGGCGTAGAAGGCGGTGCCGCAGGCGATGATCTGGATGCGGTCAACGGCGGCGAAGTCGATCGCCTGCGGCTTGGCCGCGCCGGTCACCAGGTCGAGGTATTCCGACAAGGTGTGCTGGACGCTGTCGGGCTGTTCGTGGACTTCCTTCTCCATGAAGTGGCGATAGGCGCCCTTTTCAACCATGGCCGAAGAGGCCGAGACCTGCACGACGGCGCGGTCGGCCGGATGGCCCGAGGCGTCGAACATGCGCGCGCCGCTGCGGGTCATGGCGACGTAGTCGCCCTCCTCCAGATAGGATATCTTCTGGGTGAAGGGGCCGACGGCCAGGGCGTCCGAGCCCAGATACATCTCGCCCTCGCCCCAGCCGACGACCAGGGGGCTGCCGCGACGCGCGCCCAGGATCAGTTCATCCTCGCCCTCAATCAGGACGGCCAGGGCGTAGGCGCCGGTCAGCCGATCCAGCGTCGCCTTGAAGGCGTCCAGCGGGGCGAGGCCTGCGGTCAGCTTGTGATCCAGCAGATGGGCCACGACCTCGGTGTCGGTCTGGCTCTCGAAGACGCGGCCCTCGGCCTCCAGCTCGGCCTTCAGCTCGGCGAAGTTCTCGATGATGCCGTTGTGGACCAGGCAGACGCGGCCGGCCTTGTGCGGGTGGGCGTTGGTCGTGGTCGGGGCGCCGTGGGTGGCCCAGCGAGTGTGGCCGATGCCGATGGTCCCGGCCAGGGGATCGGCGGCCAGAACGGCCTCCAGTTCACGGATCTTGCCCTTGGCGCGACGGCGCTCGATGCGGCCGTCAACGACGGCGGCGATGCCGGCGGAATCATAGCCGCGGTATTCCAGCCGCTTCAGGCTGTCGATCAGACGGGGAACGACGGCGCCTGCGCCCGTGATGCCGATGATGCCGCACATAGGATCTGCTCCGGTGAAGGGGCCGGGCGGTCGCGCTTTGCGCGACGCCGCCGTAAGAGGTAAGCGAGAGGGTTCCGCCCGTCCCGCCCTTTGAGTTTCGTCTAGGGGAAGCGTGGGCCGGCGACATCAAAAAATGGGTTTCGGAAGGTTTCTTTGCAAACCGCCCGGGCCGCCAGCGAAGGACGACGCCCTTGGGCGAGAGAAAATACTTCGGCACCGACGGCATTCGCGGCCGGGCCAACACCCACCCGATGACGGCCGAGGTCGCCCTGCGCGTGGGTCTGGCGGCGGGCAAGCTGTTCCGCACCGACGACGACCGCCGCCATCTGGTGGTGATCGGCAAGGACACGCGTTTGTCCGGCTACATGATCGAGCCGGCGCTCGTGGCCGGTCTGGCCAGCGTCGGCATGGACGTGCGCACCTTCGGCCCCCTGCCGACGCCGGGGGTGGCCATGATGACGCGCTCGATGCGGGCCGACCTGGGCATCATGATCTCGGCCTCGCACAACGACTATGCGGACAACGGCATCAAGCTGTTCGGGCCGGACGGCTACAAGCTGTCGGACGAGATCGAGCTGAAGATCGAGGCCATGATGGACGAGGGGCTGGATCAGGATCTGGCGCCCGCCAACAAGCTGGGCCGGGTCAAGCGCATCGACGACGCCCCGCCGCGCTATATCGAGATCGCCAAGTCGGCCTTCCCCAAGCGGCTCAGCCTCAAGGGGCTGCGCATCGCCATCGACTGCGCCAACGGCGCCGGCTACCGCGTGGCGCCGACTACCCTCTATGAGCTGGGGGCCGAGGTCTTCCCCGTCGGCGTCGAGCCGAACGGCCTGAACATCAACGCCGAGTGCGGCTCGACCCATCCCGAGACCGTGTCCGAGGCGGTCAAACGCTACCGCTGCGACATCGGCATCGCTCTGGACGGCGACGCCGACCGGGTCATCATCTGCGACGAAAAGGGCCATGTGGTCGACGGCGACCAGATCATGGCCCTGATCGGTCTGGACTGGGCCAAGCGCGGCCGCCTGAACGGCAAGGGGGTGGTCGCCACCGTCATGTCCAACCTGGGGCTGGAGCGGAAGCTGAAGTCCGAGGGGTTGACGCTGGAGCGCACCAAGGTCGGCGACCGCTACGTCATGGAGCGGATGCGCGCTGGCGGCTTCAACATCGGCGGCGAGCAGTCGGGCCACATCATCCTGAAGGACCACGCCACGACCGGCGACGGCCTGATGGCGGCGCTGCAGGTGCTGGCCGTTCTGGTCGAGACCGGCGTGCCGATGAGCGATCTGGCGCGCCAGTTCGAGCCGGTGCCGCAACTGCTGCAGAATGTGCGCTACACCGCCGGCAAGCCGCTGGAGGACGCCAAGGTCAAGGCCGCCATGGCCGAGGCGGAAGCCGCCCTGAACGGCTCGGGCCGTCTGCTGGTGCGTCCGTCCGGCACGGAAAAGCTGATCCGCGTCATGGCCGAGGGCGACGACGAGGCCCTGGTCAAGCGCGTGGTCGCCGACGTCTCGGCGGCGGTGAAGGCGGCGGGTCAGTAAGGGTTCGGCGGGCGCCGCGAACGGCGCCCGCCTGTTTGCCTCAGATGGCGGACAGGGCCTGATCCAGATCGGCCCACAGGTCCTCGACGTTCTCGATGCCGACCGATAGGCGCACCAGGTTGTCGCCGATGCCGCTGCGTTGTTTCGCCTCGGCGGTGTAGTCCGAGTGGGTCATGCTGGACGGGTGCGAGGCCAGGCTCTCGGCGCCGCCCAGGCTGACCGCCAGCTTGAACAGCCGCAGGGCGTTCAGCATGCGGAAGGCCTCGGCCTCGCCGCCCGGCAGCTCCAGCGAGAAGGTCGAGCCCGAACCCTTGCACTGGGCCGCGAAGATGGCCTGTTGTTCGGGCGAGGCGTCCGGCCCGCCGGCGGTCAGGACGGCGCTGACGCGCGGATCGGCGCGCAGGCGCTCGGCCAGGATCAGGGCGTTTTCTTGCGCCCGCTCCATGCGGATGTGCAGGGTCTCCAGGCTGCGCAGCAGCAGCCAGGCCGTGTGCGGATCGGTGTTGGTGCCGCAGATGGTGCGCATCTCGCCGACGCGCGCCATCAGGTCGGCTGCGCCCATGCAGCCGCCGGCGATCAGGTCGGAGTGGCCGCCGACATACTTGGTCAGGGAGTAGAGGACGAGATCGGCGCCCAGCTCCAGCGGGCTCTGCCACAGGGGGCCGAGGAAGGTGTTGTCGACCGCCACGATCGGGCGCTCGGCCTGATCCACGGCCTTGGCTCCAGCCACGGCGCGGGCGATGTCGACCAGTTGATTGGTCGGGTTGGCCGGGGTCTCCAGATAGACGGCGGCGAGGCGTCCGCCCGTCGTCTTCGCCTGAGCCGCTGCTGCGATCATGGCGGCGTCCATGGCGTCGGCGCCTTCGGCGGCGGGCACGCTGATCGCCTTTACGCCGTAGCGGGGCAGGATGCGATCGAACAGGTATTCAGTGCCGCCGTAGGCCGGCGCCGTATAGAGGATGACGTCGCCGGGTCGCACCATGGCCAGCATGGCGGTCGAGATGGCGGCCATGCCGGTCGAGAAGACCAGGGCCTTGTCGGCCTTGTCCCAGACGGCCAGGCGATCCTCGAGGATTTCCAGATTGGGGTTGTTGATGCGTGAATAGATCAGGCCGAGGGCCTCGTCCGGGTCGCGCTGACGCAGGCCATAGGCAACCTCGAAGAAGCGCTTGCCGTCCTCGGCCGACTTGAAGACGAAGGTGGACGACTGGAACAGGGGGGCCTTGATCGCGCCTTCCGACAGGGCGGGATCATAGCCATAGCCCATCATCAGGGTTTCAGGCGCGAGGGTGCGGTCCCCGAGAACGCGGGTGCGGTGACGGTTCATTTTTTTGTTTCCTCTCCTGAGCCGGTGATAGCCGACCCGAGAAAGGCCCGCCAGACGCCAGATCATTAAGGAGATGCCGCAGTCTGTTGCAGTTTTTAACCGTCGCCCGAACGGTGGGTCAGGCCGTCAGGGTCTGGATCAGTTGCTCGATGCGCTGGCGGATGTCGGGCACGGCGATGGTTTCCCAGAAGGCGGCGCGGGCGGGCGGGCCGAGGAGGTAGAGGTCCGGGTCCAGCGTCCCGTCGGCGCGGCGGACGCGACCGTCCGGGTCCAGATCGAGGCCCAGCCTCAGCGGATCGAGGCGCGCGCGCCCTTCGGCGATCAGGGCGGCCGTCAAAGGCGTCGTCGCCGCGTCATGGCCGGGGCCGGTGCAGTCGATCAGCCAGGACGCGGACAGGGTCTGTTCAGCGTGGTTCGCGGTTAGACGCACCGTGACGCGGTCCGCCGAGGGTTCGATCCCGAGAACGCGTCCGGCGCGGACCGTCAGTCGGTCTTCATGGATGAGCTGGTCCAGTTCGGCGGCGATCTCGGGCGCGATGCGGTGGCGATGGACGTCCCACCACGGGCGCAGGCGGCGCAGGAAGCGGGCGCGTTCGGCCTCGGTCGCCGCCTGCCACAGCTCCAGGGTGATCGGCCGATAGCCTTCCATGACCCGTCGCCAGCCATGGGTTCGCGCCAGTCGCCGCGCGACGGCGAGGCGGCGGGACAGGGGGCCGGTCAGGGCCTCGGGCGGTAGGGCGACCGGGGCGTCGTGATGCTCGCCGTGGGCGCGGGGCAGGAGGCCGCGACGCGACATCGCCGTCGCCCGACCGCGCCAGCCCTGACTGGAAAGCGTCAGCAGGACATCGACCATGGTCAGGCCCGTCCCGAGGATCAGGACGTTGTCGTCGGGCCGGATCGGCGTCAGGGCGTCGGGCGTCCAGGGGTTGGCGATGATGCGGCCGTCTTCGCCGGCGGGGGTCGTGCGCGGCGCCGGGTTGCCGGTGGCCAGGACCACGGCGCGCCCTTCGATCCGCTCTCCCGTGGACAGGATGGCGGAGCGTCCCTCGACGGCGATGGCGGCGCCGGTCACGCGGCGGATCAGACCGGGATGCGTCGCCTCGACCGCCGCCAGACGGTCGCGGACATAGAGGCCGTAGAGGCGGCGGGGGGCGAAGCCGTTGGCGTCGGCCTGACCGGGGTGGCGGGCCGTCAGCCAGTCAACGAAGTCGGCGGGGCGGTCGACGACGGCGCTCATCCGTTCGGCGCGGACGTTCAGGCGATGGGCGTCATTGGGGGTGGAATAGGCCACGCCCGGACCGAAGGCGTCGCCGCGTTCGATCAGGGCCGAGGCCTGTCCCCGTTCGGCCAGGCGTGCGGCCAGCATGGCCCCGGAAAAGCCGCCGCCGACGATGACCACGGGGAGGGGGGAGGCGGCGTCATTCATCGCTTCACCTCGCCCGAGGCGGGGGGAGAGGTCAATCATGGAGCTTTCCTCCCCACGTGTGGGGAGGGGGACCACGGAGTGGTGGAGGGGGCGACGCAGGAGGCAGCCGCCGAGTCGCCCCCTCCGTCACATCGGCTGCGCCGCCGCGCCACCTCCCCATGAAATGGGGAGGAAAGAGGCATCAGATTTCCTGGTTGAAGGCGCCGATTTCGGGGTGAGCGGCCAGACGGGGCTTCACCTCCTTGCGGAAAAGGTCGCGCATGTCGTCGGCCGAGCGCATGCTCTCGACCACCACCACCAGCTCCGGCTTGTTGGAGGAGGCGCGGACCAGGACCCAGGAGCCGTCCTCCAGGTGGACGCGCACGCCGTTGACGGTGATGGCTTCGACGATCCTGCGGCCCAGGATCGAGCCGCCGGAGGCCGCCAGGTCCTCGTATTCCTTCACGATCTTCGCCAGGACGTCATACTTCAGCTCGTCGTCGCAGTGCGGCGACATGGTCAGGCTGGTCCAGGCGTCGGGCAGGGCCGATTTCAGTTCCGACAGCGACTTGCCGGGGTTGCGGTCCAGCATGGCCAGAACGGCGCCAGCGGCGACCAGGCCGTCGTCATAGCCGTGGCCCAGATCGCCTGAGAGGAAGAAGTGGCCCGACTTCTCGAACCCGGCCAGGGCGCCCAGCTCGGCGGTCTTGCGCTTGATGTAGGAGTGGCCGGTCTTCCAGTAGACGGTCTCGGCGCCGTTGGCTTTCAGCACTTCGTCGGTCTTGTAGAGGCCGGTCGACTTCACATCGACGACGAAGGTGGCGTTGGGATGCAGGGCCGAGAGGTCGCGGGCCAGCATCAGGCCGATCTTGTCGGCGAAGATCTCTTCGCCGGTATTGTCCACCACGCCGCAGCGGTCGCCGTCGCCGTCGAAGCCCAAAGCCAAGTCGGCGCCGGTTTCCTTCACCTTGTCCGCCATCGCCACCAGCATGACGTGGTCTTCGGGGTTCGGATTATACTTGGGGAAGGTCCAGTCGAGGTCGGTGTCCATCTCGATCACCTCGCAGCCCATCAGGCGCAGGGCCTCGGGGGCGAAGGCGCCGGCGGTGCCGTTGCCGCAGGCGGCCACGACCTTGAGCGGACGGGACAGTTTCAGCTTGGAGGCGACGTCCTTGATGTAGGTGTCGCGGAAGCCCTCGACGCGTTCGACGCGACCGCCGGGGCGGGCCACACCCTCGCCGTTGAGGACGATCTCCTTCAGCCGGGTCATCTCGTCGGGGCCAAACGTGAGCGGCGTCTGGGCCCCCATCTTGACGCCGGTCCAGCCGTTCTCGTTGTGGCTGGCCGTGACCATGGCCACGCAGGGGCAGTCCAGGGCGAACTGGGCGTAATAGGCCATGGGCGACAGGGCCAGGCCGATGTCGACCACCTCCATGCCCCCTTCCAGCAGGCCGAGGATCAGGGCCTGCTTCACCGACAGGGAGTAGGAACGGAAGTCATGGCCGACGGCGATGCGCGGACGCACGCCGATCTCGTAGGCATAGGTGGCCAGGCCGAGGCCGAGCGCCTGGATGCCCAGAAGGTTGATTTCCTTCTCCAGAATCCAGCGGGCGTCGTACTCGCGGAAGCCGGTCGGTTTCACCAGGGGGAGGGTTTCATACTCCGCCGTATTGGGGCGGATGTCCTGGCGTGGTTTCGACATGGGTCTTCCTGAAGCATAGGCGTCTGGGCGAACAAGGTTCATCTATCCGCTCTCAATTGTTGCGGTATAGCGGGCCTCCCCGGAGAGGCCAACAACGCACGAGCGCCAGGCTGGCTGCATTCTTTTCCCGCATCGTGAAACCTTGACCGCCCATGCGTCCACGGCCTACGCGAAGGGGACCTTACGGAGACGCCCATGCCCCGCCTGATCCTGCTGCGCCACGGCCAGAGCCAGTGGAACCTGGAAAACCGCTTCACCGGCTGGGTCGATGTCGACCTGACCGCCGAGGGCGAGGCCCAGGCGCGGCGCGGCGGCGAGCTGATCGCCGAGGCCGGGTTCAAGCCGGCCGTCATGTTCACCTCGGTGCTGACCCGGGCCAGGCGCACCGGCGCCCTGGCCCTGGATTCGGCGGGACTGAAGGACGTGCCGGTGGTCGAGGACTGGCGCCTGAACGAGCGCCACTACGGCGGCCTGACCGGGCTGGACAAGGCCGAGACGGCGGCCAAGCACGGCGAGGACCAGGTCAAGATCTGGCGCCGCAGCTATGACGTGCCGCCGCCGCCCCTGGCGGCCGGCGGCGAGTTCGATTTCCACGCCGACCCTCGCTATGAGGGCAAGCCCATCCCGGACACCGAGAGCCTGAAGACCACGCTGGACCGGGTGCAGCCCTATTGGGACGCCGAGATCGCCCCGCGCCTGAAGGCCGGCGAGGACGTGCTGATCGCGGCCCATGGCAACTCTCTGCGCGCTATCGTCAAACTGCTGTTCGCCGTGCCGGACGACAAGATCGTCGACGTCGAGATTCCGACCGGCAATCCGCTGGAGATCGACCTGGACGCCGACCTGAAGCCGGTCGCCGCCCGCTATCTGGACCAGGGCCGGGCGCAGGCCCTGCCGGTGATTGCGTGAGCACGTCCGTGAAGGACGACGCCCTCCATATGCGCCGGGCCATTGATCTGGCCCTGGCCAGCATGGGCGAGACCTGGCCCAATCCGGCGGTCGGCTGCGTCCTAGTCAAGGACGGCGTGGTGCTGGCCGAGGCGGCCACGGCGCCGGGCGGTCGCCCGCACGCCGAGGAGCAGGCCGTGCCCGCCGCCGGCGAGGCCGTGAAGGGCGCGACCGCCTATGTCACCTTGGAGCCCTGCGGCGCGCGCTCGTCGGGCCGCAAGTCCTGCGCCCACTTCCTGGCCGAGGCCGGGGTCGAACGGGTGGTGATCGCCGCCCTGGACCCCTCGCCCTTCGCCTCGGGTCGGGGCACCGAACGGCTGCGCCAGTCGGGCCTGACGGTCGAGACGGGCCTGCTGGCCGAGGACGCCGCGGTGCTCAGCGAAGGCTTCCTGCATCGGCTGGAGACGGGGCGACCGATGGTCCGCATCAGCGAGGACGGCAAGGGTTTCGACGGTCGCTTCGTCGCCGCGCCGCGCGCCGATCTGACGACCGAGCTGAACCGTCTGGGCGAGGCGGGCTACACCCGGCTCTGGACCAACGAAGGCGAACTGGCCGAGGCCCTGCGCGAACAGGGCCTGCTGACCGACTAGGCAGGCGGAAACGACTGTTTCCGCAAAGCTTCCTTAATGGCCGTAAGCCATGTTGGCGCCATGAGCGATGTCGCCGATCCTGTCCGCAAGAAACCGACCCAGGCCGAGGTCGATCTGATCTGCGCCAAGCATGATCGGCTGTGGCAGGCCAAGCCCGGCGGGGCGCGGGCCGTCTTTGCCTGGATGGACCTGTCGGGGCTGACCCTGCGCGGGCGCAACCTGGCCGACGCCGACTTCGCCGCCGCCCGCCTGCATGGCTGCGACCTGTCGGGCTCCAAGTTGGACAACGCCAACTTCTTCGGCGCGGACATGCAGGACATCAACCTGACCGAGGCCAGTCTGAGGCGCGCCGACCTGCGCGGCGCCTGCCTCCGCGGGGCCGATCTTTCCGGAGCCGATCTGTTCGAGGCCGACCTGCGCGAAGGCACCATCGCCGCCGCCGACGGCAAGCTGGGCTTTCGCGTCATCGAGGCTCAGAAACGCGGCGACACCCAGGCCCAGGGCGCCAGCCTGGTCGGGGCCAACCTGCAGCGCTCGCGCATGACCGGCATGGTGGCCATCGCCGCCGACTTCACCGACGCCATCATGAAGGACTGCAAGCTGGTTCGGGCCAATTTGAAGCAGGCCAATTTCACAGGAGCCGACCTGGCCGGGGCCGATCTGTCCGGCGCGGACCTGTCGGGGGCCGACCTGACCGACGCCATCCTGGTGGGCGTGAAGGCCGCCATGTGGCGCACCGACGGGGCCAATATGGAGGGGGCCCTGACCGACAACCGCCCGGCCGGCGAGTCCGTCAGCCGGATGCCCGCCGCCGAGATGCTGCGCGATCACGCCCAGTGGTGCGAGACGGGCGGGGCCGAGGGCCAGCCCTCGGTCTTCGACGGGGTCGATCTGCGTCCGCTGGAATCCATTCGCGGCCTGAACCTGACGGCGCTTTCGGCCAAGGGGGCGGTCTTCTACGGTCTGGACATGGAGGGCGTGCAGCTTCAGGGCGCGCAGCTGGAGGGCGCCGACCTGCGCTCGGCCAATCTGCGCCGGGCCGACCTGCGCGGGGCGCGGCTGGGCCGGGCCAAGCTGAACGGGGCGGATCTGCGCGAGGCGCAGTTGGGGCCCTTGATGCTCGGGCCGGAGCGCTTGCTGCCGGCGGATCTGGCGGGCGCCATCCTGCGCGGCGCCGACCTGTCGGGGGCCGATCTGCGTCGGGCGATGCTGAAGGGCGCGGACCTCAGCCGAGCGGTCATGCACGGCGCCCAGGTCAAGCAGGCCGACTTCACCGGCGCCCAGACCGGCGGCGCGCGCGGGCTGGACCCGGCGGATTTGAAGGCGGCCTAGGTCTTATCGTCCCGCCGTCATCCCGGCCAAAGCCGTCAGGCGAAGAGCCGGGACCGCCGTACACGCGACGCCGGCGTTTTGAGCGGTCCCGGATAACGGCTGCGCCGTTTCCGGGATGACGCGAGAGCGGACACGAAAAAGGGGCGACGCGAACGCCGCCCCTTCCCGGTTTTTCAGACGTCAGCCGTGCTTAGGCGGCCTTCTTCACCTTGTCCGACTTGCCGGCGGTTTCACCCTCGATCAGGGCCTTGCCGGTCGCGATCTCGATGCGGCGGGGCTTGAGGGCCTCGGGCAGTTCGCGTTGCAGGTCGATGGTCAGCAGGCCGTTCGACAGGTCGGCGCCCTTGACCACCACATAGTCGGCCAGCTGGAAGCGGCGCTCGAAGTCGCGCTCGGCCAGGCCGCGATGCAGATAGGTCTTCTGAGGCGCCGCATCGTCGTTGGCGGCCTTCTTGCCGATGACGGTCAGCGAGTTTTCCTTGGCCTCGATGTCCAACTCGTCGGGCGTGAAGCCGGCGACGGCGATCTCGATGCGATAGGCGTTCTCGCCGGTCGTCTCGATGTTGTAGGGGGGCCAGCCGTTTTCCTGGCTGGAGCGGGCGGCGCTTTCCAGCTGGCGGGCCAGGCGGTCGAAGCCGACGGCGGAACGGTACAGCGGCGAGAAATCATAGGTACGCATGGGTCATCCTTCTGACATTCAGCAAGGTTGAACCGCCCGGCGATTTGGCCCCGGACGGCGGAGGGTGTCAGTCCCGGCGGTCCGAAATCGGCCCCGTCAGGTCTGGAGAGCCCGGGATCGGCGCTCTCGGATGAAGAGGTAGGCGCCCATTTTCGCGCCGCAAGGGGCGCCTCGGCGCGCGACAGGCGCGCGAAATCGTCGCTTGCTCCAATCCGCGCCTTGCCGAGGCCGCGAAGCGCCGTAAGGGTTACGGATTGTTTCTTTCAGGACCGACCGGAGCCCCCCATGCGATCCCTCGTCCTCGCCGCCGTCCTGGCGACCGCCCTCGCCTCGCCCGTTCTTTCTTCGTCGGCATGGGCCCAGACCGCGCCGCCGCAAGCGCCCGCCCTGCCCCACCGTCAGGGGCTGCCGATGGAGATGCCCAAGGTCGAGGAGGACGCCGCCCTTCAGGCCGCCATCGCCTCTACGACCCGGCCCGAGGCGGACCGCGCTCGCGACAGCCAGCGTCATCCGTTCGAGACCCTGACCTTCTGGGGGCTGCAGCCCGGCCTGACGGTGGTGGAGATCGAGCCGGGCCGCGCCGGCTGGTGGCGCAACATCCTGGAGCCCTATGCGTCGGCGACCGGAGGGCGCTACGTCGCCGTCGGCCGACCGACCGAAGGCATGGGCGTCGAGGACGGGACGGCGGACATGGTGGTGGTGGCCCGCGCCTTCCACAACTGGTCGCGCGACGGCCGCGCCGAGCCCTATCTGGCGGCCTTCTTCAAGGCCCTGAAGCCCGGCGGCGTCCTGGCGGTGGAGCAGCACCGCAGCGTCGACGGCCTGAACGTCGCCGATGTGGCCTCGACCGGCTATGTGCCCGAGAGCTACGTCATCCACGCCGCACGCAGCGCCGGCTTCGAGCTGGAGGCGCGCAGCGAGTTGAACGCCAACGCCAAGGACGATCGCGACCATCCGTTCGGCGTCTGGACCCTGGTGCCCACGCGCACCTCGCAACGCGACGGCCGCGTGCTGACCGCCGAAGAACGCGCCGCCTTCGACGCCGTGGGCGAGAGCGATCGCATGACCCTGCGCTTCCGCAAGCCGCAGGCCGCGAACTGATGCCGTCTGCGGTTTTGACCCTGGCGGAGAAGCGCCTTAAGCCCATGGGCGTGACCCAGCGGACGCAAGGAGGCGCGCATGTCTGAGCGATCGACCCGTCGCGCTGTGCTGGCCGGCGCCTGCATGGCCGCCTTCGCTGGCCTGGCCGCCTGCGGCAAGAAGGAAGACAAGGCCGCGCCGCAAGCCCCCGCCGCACCAGCGGGGCCGCCGGAGGGCTCGCTGGAATGGGCCGTGGCCGGCCCCTGGCGCTCGGCGTCGGACAAGGCGCGCGACGTCTGGCGTCACCCGGTCGAGACCCTGCGGTTCTTCGGTCTGCAGCCCAAGATGACGGTCATCGACTTCTGGCCGGGCAGCGGCTGGTACATCGACATCCTGGCGCCCTATCTGAACAAGGGCGGCGGCACGCTTTATCTGGCGGGTTTCGCTGAGGGTCCGGGCGCCGACGGCGCTCAGCTAGCCCTCAACAACGCCCTCAAGGCCAGGCTGGAAGGCGACAAGAAGCTGTACGGCACGGTCCAGTTCAGCGCCTTTGGCGCCGGCACGGGGCCGGTGGCGCCCGCAGGCACGGCCGATCTGGTGCTGTTCATGCGTTACATCCACGCCTGGATGGCGGCGGGCATCGCCGAGAAGGCATTCGCCGACGCCTATGCGGCCCTGCGACCCGGCGGAATTCTGGGCGTCGAGCAGCACCGCCTGCAACCCGACGAGGATCAGGACCCGGCGGCGGCCAACGGCTATGTTCAGGAAGCTTTCGTCAAGCAACTGGCCGCCGAGGCCGGCTTCGTCTTCGTCGAGGCGTCCGAGATCAACGCCAATCCGGCGGACACCAAGGACCATCCCTTCGGGGCCGACACCCTGGCGCCGACGCGCCTGACGGCTCCGGTGGGCCAGCCGGCGGACCCGGCCTTCGACCGCACCAAATATGACGCGATCGGTGAGAGCGATCGCATGACCTTGAAGTTCAGGAAGCCCGAGTGAACCGCGCCACCGCCTTCGCCGCCCATGCCCCCCTGATGGGGGTTCCCGGCGCCGCTTCGCCCCCCGGCGGAGAGGGCGACTGGTATCGCGGCGCGGGCGGACTTCGCCTGCGCGCGGCCCTGTGGACGCCCTCGGCCATGCAGGCCAAGACGCCGCGCGGCACCGTGGTGCTCAGCCCTGGCCGCACCGAGCCGATCGAGAAGTATTTCGAGGTCATCGGCAACTTCCTGGCGCGCGGTTTCTGTGTCCTGGCCCACGACTGGCGCGGTCAGGGCCTGTCGGCGCGGCTGCTTCCCGACCGGTTGCGGGGTCATGCCCGCGCGGTCGAAGAATTCCTGGACGACTACGCCCGCCTGCTGGACGCCTATGAGGCCAAGGCGCCCAAGCCCTGGATCATGGTGGGCCATTCGATGGGGGGCTGTCTGAACCTGCTGTCGCTGGAGGCGGGCGAGAGCCGGTTCGCGGGCGCCGTCCTGTCCAGCCCCATGCTGCGCATCAAGACCGGCAAGCGGTCGATGTGGTCGGTCAAGCTGGCGGTGCGGTGGAACCTGCGCCACGGCAAGGCGGGCGACTATGTGCTGGACGATCCCGACGATCCCTTCGATCACACCTTCGAGGGCGACGGCCTGACCTCGGATCGGAACCGGTACGACCTGTGGCGTCAGCAACTCTACGCCTGCCCGCACCTGGCTATCGGCGGCCCGACCTGGGGTTGGCTGGCCTTCGCCCTGGACGCCGGCGAGCGGGCGCTGAAGCCGCGGGCGCTGAAGTCGGTCAAGATCCCGGTCTGCGTGGTCCAGGCGTCGGAGGACGACAAGGTGTGGAAACAGACCAACCGCTGGGCGGCGCGCCGTCTGGGCCGGGGGCGCTATGTCGAGGCGCCGGGCGCCCTGCATGAGGTGATCATGGAGGTTGATCCCCTGCGCGGCGTCTTCCTGGACGAATTCGACGCCCTGGCCGGCTATGTCGCCCCGGCCGAGGGTCAGGCGGCGAGCCCGGCGCCGGAAAAGGGCGCGGCCTAGCCTCAGGGGGCGTTCAGCACCGCGAGCGCCTGATCGGTCAGGGCGGCGTCGCCGACCGCCAGGATGCGGCCGTCGCCGTCGGGGGCCTGACCGGTCCAGCTGGTGACGCGACCGCCCGCCGCCTCGATGACGGGTTTGAGCGCCGACCAGTCCCAGACCTTCAGCTCGGTCTCGGCCACCAGGTCGATACGTCCGGCTGCGACCATGGCGTAGGCGTAGGCGTCGCAGCCCAGCCGCGCCAGGCGGGCCGAGGCGCGCAGGCGCGTCCAGGCCTCGCGATCGGCGCCGACGAAGATGTCGGGGTCGGTGGTGGCGATCAGGGCGTCGGACAGGGCCGGACAGGCACGGGTCTTCAGCCGCGTGTCGCTACCGTGACGCAGAAGGCGGGCGCCGGACGGGCCGCCGAGGAAGATCTCGTCCAGATAGGGCTGGCCGATGGCCCCGATCTGGGGCTGACCCTCGTGGCGCAGGGCGATCAGGGTGGTCCACAAGGGCAGGCCGGCGATGAAGGCGCGGGTGCCGTCGATGGGATCCAGCACCCAGACGTGCTCGGCGTCCGGGCGGTCCTCGCCATACTCCTCGCCGATGACGCCGTGGTGCGGATATCGGGCGGCGATCAGGCGGCGGATGGCGGCCTCGGCGGCGCGGTCGGCCTCGGTGACGGGGTCGAAGGCGCCGGGGCCGGCCTTGTTCTCCTGGGCGAATTCGCCGCGGAAAAAGGGCAGGGCCGTGCGGGCGGCCTCATGCGACAGTTCGACGGCGAAGGCTTCCAGTTCGGTCATGCCGAGCAGATACACCGCCCGCCGCCGCGGGGCGAGGGGCGGGGCGAGGATGCGGTCAGGCGGCCTTGCTGTCGGGGTGGAGGCCGGAGAAGGACTCGACCCCGGTCGGGACGGCAGGTCCCTCGCTTCGCTCGGTCAGACCGTCGTAGAAGTAGCTGATCGGGGTCTCGAGGGCCTCGGCCAGTTCCCACAGCCGGGCGGCGGAGATGCGGTTGGCGCCGCACTCGTATTTCTGGACCTGCTGGAAGCGCACGCCGACCTGAACGGCCAACTGCTGCTGGGTCAGACCCAGAAGGCGACGACGACGACGCAGGCGACGGCCAAGATGAAGATCGATATCGGCGGCCATGACGGCCCCTCCTCTGACGAACTGCGCTGTACCGGATCGGCACGGCTGGGACGTCGCGCCGCAAGGGTCGTGCCGATTTCGCCTGTTGCGCGAACGGCGAAGCTTATTGCCCAGGGGAGGCAACCTGAGCCGTCGCGGCGCATTAGGGTCGAGGCATCACGCCATCTCATGGGAGGGACTGAAATGAGCGGATTTGGATTCATCGCCTGGATCATCATCGGCATCGTCGCCGGTTGGCTGGCGGAAAAGATCATGAAGCGCAGCCATGGCCTGCTGACCAATCTGATCGTCGGCGTCATCGGCGCCCTGATCGGCGGCTTCCTGGCCAACAACCTGCTGGGGATCGACGCCTCGGGCAATTGGATCGTCGGCATCCTCGTGGCCACGGTCGGCGCCGTGGTGCTGCTCTTCCTGCTGGGTCTGGTGAAGAAGAAGGCCTGAGCCTTTTTCAGGACCGGAACGACAAAGGGGCGGCCCATGACGGGCCGCCCCTTCCTTATTCCGACCTGGGTTCCGGCTCAGGGGATCAGGCGGTCGGTTCGTCAGCGGCGGGCGGCTCGACTGGTTCGGCCGGGGGCGTATCCGTGGCGTCGGTCGGCGGAGTCGCTTCGGTCGGAGCCTCGCCGCCGATCGGGGCGGCGGCCTGGAAGTCGGCCAGGCTGGCGTTGACGACGATGGCGTCGCCGTCCTGGCGGATGCCCGCCACCGGCACCGGGCGGACCGAACCATCGGCGCCGCGCACGGTCAGTTCCTGGCCCGCCGCGCCGTTCTGGGCGCCGACCAGCTTGCCGAGTTCAGAGCCATCGGCGCTCTTGACCGTGGCGCCCGGCGTCAGGGTCAGGCTCTGAGGTTGAGCCGGGGCCGCCTCAGCCGGGGCCGGTTCGGGCGTCTGCGGCGTCGTAGCGTCCTGGGCGAAGGCCGGGGCGGCGATGAGGAAGGCGCCGGCGATGCCGGTCAGCAGGGCGGTCTTGCGGATCATCAAATCTCTCCGGGGTGAGCGAGTCTGGCGCTCGCGAAAAGGTGAACTCGCCGCGTTTCGGATTGTTTCAGCTGCCTAGAAATGACCTTTTCCGCGCCCCAAACGGCCGATTCCTGCTCTATGAGGGACGGCTGGCCCGAAAGGACCTTGGCGAGGACGAATGACGACGACGAAACGACCGGGCGGACTGGGACGCATCCTCCAGCGACTGGGGGGCTTGGCCTATGAACTGACGCCCCAGATCTTCGCCGTGGCCTCGTTCGCCTTGGGCGCCGTGATGTTGCTGTCGGCGGCGACTCCGGCCTTCAGCGGTCGGCTGCAGGTCCTGGATCGGCTTTCGGCGCCCATACTGATCGACCTGTCGCATTTCGCCGCCAGCGTGACCGGTTTTCTGCTGTTGCTGGTGTCTGCGGGTCTGTGGAGGCGACGCCGCGGCGCCTATTACGCGGCCCTTTTCGGCCTGATGCTGGGGGCGGTCTTTTCCCTGATGAAGGGGCTGGACTGGGAAGAGGCGGCGGAACTGGCCCTGGCGGCGGCCCTGTTGCTGCCCTGTCGAGCCGCCTTCAATCGCCGCTCGCGCCTGGGCGAGCCGCTTCGCCCGGGCTGGCTGTTGATGCTGGCGGCCGCCGTGGCCGCCATGCTGTGGCTGGGCTTCTTCGCCTATCGCGACACGGCCTATACCGACGAGCTGTGGTGGACCTTCCTGACGGACAAGCAGGCCTCTGGCTTCCTGCGGGCGGGCGCCGTCCTGGCCATCCTGACCCTGGCGGTGGCGGTGCGGTCGTTGATGACCGCGCCGGGTGCGCGCAGTCACGGCCCGGCAGGAGCGGTCGAGATCGAACGCGCCCGCCTCGCCCTGCTTGAGGCCGATACGGCGACGCCCGAGGCGGGGCTGGCCCTGCTGGGCGACAAGGCCCTCCTGTTCAGCCCGTCTGGGCGCAGTTTCATCGCCTATCGCGTACAGGGGCGACGCTGGATCGCCATGGGCGAGGCCGCGGGCCTGAAGGAAGAGCGTCTTGAACTGCTGTGGGCCTTCGCCGAGATGGCCGACAGCTATGGCGGGGCGCCCGTCTTCTATTCGGTCGGCGAGGGCATGCTGGCGGATCTGGCCACCCTGGGCCTGGCGGTGCGCAAGGTGGGCGAGGCCGCTGTGATCGACGCCGAGCATTTCTCGACCGAGGGCAAGGGCAAGCAGAATCTGCGGACCGCCGTGAACCGCGCCGAGCGCGAGGGCGCGACCTTCGAGGTGTTGGCGCCCGGCGCCGTCCGGCCGCTGGAGGCCGAGCTGCGGTCGGTGTCGGACGCCTGGCTGAACCACCACAACGGCTCCGAGAAGGCGTTCTCGCTGGGGCGGTTCGACATCGGCTACCTGGATCGCTCGCCGGTCGCCGTGGTCTGGGAGGAGGGCCGGATCGTGGCCTTCGCCAACCTGCTGGTCGGGGCAAAGGGCGAGGAGGCGATGATCGACCTGATGCGCCATGACCCGGACGGGCCGCATGGGATCATGGACTATCTGTTCACCCGCACGGCCCAGTGGGCGCGGGCCGAGGGCTTCAAGCGCCTCGATCTGGGGATGGCGCCGCTTTCCGGCCTGGAGGACCGTCGTCTGGCCCCCGTCTTCGCCCGCGTCGGCGCCCTGGTGTTCGAGGAGGGGGGCGCTGTCTACGGCTTTCAGGGTCTACGGGCCTACAAGGGCAAGTTCGGCCCGGTCTGGCGGCCCAAGTTCATCGCCGCCTCGACCACGACCCCTCTGGCCCTGGCTCTGCTGGACGTGGCCCTGCTGACCAGCGGCGGCTGGCTGGGGCTGCTGGGGTTGAGGAAGTAATCCCCCCGTTTCAGTCATCCCGGACGGCCTGAAAAGGTCGTTCCGGGACCGCAGGAGGCGCTGACCTCCGCTGCGCTACGGTCGGGATGACCGCGAAGGTAAGACGGCCTCAAGCAGCCCGAAGGGCGGTAGGCCTTAAGGAAAGCGCGGTAGGCCCCAACAAAAAAGGCGGCCCTTGCGGACCGCCTTCTTCGTTTGGTCTGGTCGTCAGCCCTATTCGGGGCGGACGCGCTTCTTGCGGAACGAGGGGTTCAGCACCTGCTTGCGCAGGCGGATCGACTTGGGCGTGACCTCGACCAGTTCGTCTTCCTCGATGTAGGCGATGGCCTGTTCCAGCGACATCTGGCGCGGCGGCGTCAGGCGAACCGACTCGTCCTTGCCGGCGGCGCGGACGTTGGTCAGCTGCTTGCCCTTGATCGGGTTGACGTCCAGGTCGTCCCAGCGGCTGTTCTCGCCGATGATCATGCCCTGATAGGTCTTCTCGCCGGCGCCGACGAACATGACGCCGCGGTCTTCCAGGTTCCACAGGGCGAAGGCGGCGGTTTCACCGTCCGAGTTCGAGATCAGCACGCCCTTCAGACGGCCCTCGATGGCGCCCTTGTGCGGTTCGTAGTGCGAGAAGACGCGGTTCAGCACGCCCGAACCGCGCGTGTCGGTCAGGAACTCGCCCTGATAGCCGATCAGCGAACGCGACGGGCACTTCAGCTGGATGCGCGTCTTGCCGGCGCCCGACGGACCCATGTCGGTCATCTCGGCCTTACGGGCCGACAGCTTCTCGATGACGATGCCCGAGAACTCGTCGTCGACGTCGACCATGACGTCCTCGATCGGCTCCATCTTCTCGCCGTTCTCGCCGGTCTGGAAGACCACGCGCGGACGCGAGATCGAGACCTCGAAGCCTTCGCGGCGCATGTTCTCGATCAGGACGCCCAGCTGCAGTTCGCCGCGGCCGGCCACTTCATAGGCGTCGCCGCCCTCAGTCGTGGTGACGCGGATGGCGACGTTGGCTTCGGCTTCCTTGAGCAGGCGGTCGCGGATGACGCGCGACTGGACCTTGTCGCCTTCGCGACCGGCCAGCGGGCTGTCGTTGACCGAGACGGTCATCGAGATGGTCGGCGGATCGATCGGCTGGGCCGGCAGGGCGTCGACAACTTCCATGGCGCACAGGGTGTCGGCCACGGTGGCCTTGGACATGCCGGCGATGGCGACGATGTCGCCCGCTTCCGAACCCTCGTCCAGGGGCTGACGCTTCAGGCCGCGGAAGGCCAGGACCTTGGTGATGCGGCCGCGCTCGATTTCCTTGCCGTCGCGGTCCAGGGCGTGGATGGCCATGCCGGGAACGGCCTTGCCGCTCTGGATGCGGCCGGTCAGCAGGCGGCCCAGGAAGGGGTCGCTTTCGATCAGGACGTTCAGCATCTGGAACGGCTTGTCGCGGTTTTCCTGAACCTTGGGCGCCGGGACGTGGTCGACGATCAGGTCGAACAGCGGGGCCAGGTTATCGTTGGGCTGGTTCAGGTCCAGCGTCGCCCAGCCCGAGCGGCCCGAGGCGTAGATGTGCGGGAAGTCCAGTTGCTCGTCCGTCGCGCCGATTGCGGCGAACAGGTCGAAGGTCTCGTTGTGGACGCGGTCCGGGTCGGCGTGGGCGCGGTCGACCTTGTTGATGCACAGGATCGGGCGCAGGCCCATCTTCAGCGCCTTGGTCAGGACGAACTTGGTCTGGGGCATGACGCCCTCTTCGGCGTCGACCAGGATGACGCAGCCGTCCACCATGCCCAGGATGCGCTCGACCTCGCCGCCGAAGTCGGCGTGGCCGGGGGTGTCGATGATGTTGATGCGGGTTTCGCCGGCCTTGCCGTTCCACAGGACCGAGGTGCACTTGGCCAGGATGGTGATGCCGCGTTCTTTTTCCTGGTCGCCGGAGTCCATGGCGCGCTCAGTCGTCGCCTCGTTGGCTCGGAAGACGCCGGACTGAGCCAGCAGCTGGTCAACCATGGTGGTCTTGCCGTGGTCAACGTGGGCGATGATAGCGACGTTACGAAGGTTCATTTCGGGCTCGGGCGGACTGTGTTCGGCCACGGAAGTCCGGGCCGCTGCAAGATGCGGAAAGCGGGAAGGAAGCGGCGCCTCTTACAGCCCTATCGACCGAAAGGCCAGCGGGGCGGTGCGATTGTGCGTCAGCCGGGCAAAATGAGCACGATCGTCGCCAGCGCAAGCGCGCCGATCAGCAGGGCCGACAGGGCGGCCACGGCGGCCACGCGCGGGCCGGCGCGGACGACGGCGCGCGGATCGACCATCAGGCCCAGGGCCGCCATGGCGATCAGGGTCATCGACGTCACCCCGGCCTGAAGCGGCGGCAGGACGACCTCGGGGATCAGACCCGCCGAGCGCAGGCCCATCAGGATCAGGAAGACGAGGATGAACCAGGGGGCCATGTGCTGCAGCTTGGGCCGCTTGGCGCCCTCGACTTTTCCAGAGCGCATCAGGCCTAGGACCAGGCAGACCGGACCCAGCATCAGGACGCGGACCAGTTTGACCACGGCGCCGGTCTGGACGGCCAGCAGTCCGGCGGGGGCGGCGGCGGCCAGAACCTGGGGCACGGCATAGACGGTGAGGCCGGCCAGGACGCCGACCTTGGTGGCGTCAAAGCCCGCCAACGCGCCGACGACCGGGACCAGCAGGACCACGGCGATGCCCAGGACGGCGGTGAAGCCGATGGCGGCGGCCACGTCCTCGCCCTCGGCCTCGATGACCGGGGCGACGGCGGCGATGGCCGAGTTGCCGCAGATGGCGTTGCCGCAGGCCACCAGCAGCGCCATGGCGGGCGGCAGGCCGAAGGCTCGACCCAGGGCGTAGCCGCCAAGGATGGCCAGGACGACCACGCCGACGATGGCCAGAAGCATGACGGGGCCGAGCGCCATGACGGCGGCGCCGGACACCGTCGCGCCCAGCAGGGCCACGGCGACCTCCAGCAGGGTCTTGGCGCTGAACTGCACGCCCGGCGTCCAGACGCTGGACGGGGTCCAGAACAGACGCATGCCCGCGCCCATCAGGATGGCGATGACCAGGCCCTCGACCCAGGGATGGCCGAACAGCGAGGTCTCGATCAGTTGCAGGCCGAAGGCGACCGCGCCGACCCCGGCGCTCAGCAGGACGCCGGGCAGCAGACGGGACAGGCCGCGCAGGGGGGCGGACTGACCAGCGTGGGCATGGACGGGATGATGGGCGGTCGTCATGGCCCTGCATCATCTGCTCCGACCTCTGATCGTTCCAACGGATAGTTCTGGATTTAACAATCGATAAAAACGATTAATTGGCCATGACCCTGGAACAGCTCCGCATTTTCGTCGCCGTGGCCGAGCGTCTGCATATGACGCGGGCGGCGGAAGCGCTGAACCTGACCCAGTCGGCGGTCAGCGCGGCGGTGGCGGCGCTGGAGGCGCGGCACGGGACGCAGCTGTTCGACCGGGTCGGGCGGGGGCTGGCGCTGAACGCGGCGGGGGCGGCCTTCCTGCCTGAGGCGCGGGCCGTCCTGGCCCAGGCCGAGGCGGCGGAGCAGGCGCTGGACGATCTGGCCGGGCTGAAGCGCGGCGCGGTGCGGCTGTTCGCCAGCCAGACCATCGCCGCCTACTGGCTGCCGCCGCGCATGGCCGCCTTTGCGCGGGCCCACCCGGAAATCCAGCTGCACCTGTCGATCGGCAATACGCACCGGGTGGTCGAGGCGGTGCTGGCGGGGGAGGCGGAGCTGGGCCTGATCGAGGGGGCGTTCGAGGCGTCGCGGGTCGAGAAGGTGCGGATCGACGCCGATCGGCTGGCGGTGGTGGCGGCGCCGGGGCATCCGCTGGCGGGGCGGGCTGAACCCCTGTCGACGGTTGAGCTGAAGGCGCTGGACTGGGTGTTGCGCGAAGAGGGGTCGGGGACCCGCAGCGAGTTCGAGGCGGCGCTGCCGCGCGGCGTTGCGGCGGGCTTGCGGGCCGTCCTGACCCTGCCGTCCAACGAGGCCATCCTGTCGGCGGTGGCGGCGGGGGGGCTGGTCACGGCGATTTCGGAACTGGCCGCCCAGCCCCTGATCGAGGCGGGGCGGCTGGTTCGTCTGCCGCTCGATCTGCCCGAGCGGCCGTTTCATCTGCTGCGCCACCGCGAACGGCGGCCGAGCCGGGCTGCGGAAGCTTTCGCTTCCGCCCTTTAGACCTTGGCCGAGCGGCTGCGGATCCAGGAATAGAGAGCGCCGGTGAGGACCGCGAAGGCGATCAGACCGGCCCACATGGCGGGCCATGCCGCATCCTTGGGCAGAAGCGCGAAGGGCGCTTCGTTGCGGCTGCTGACGATGACGGCGGCGGTGAAGACGCCGAACAGGCTTTCGCCGACGATCAGACCCGAAGCCAGCAGGACGCCCATGCGGCGGCCCACGTCGGCGAAACGGGTCGTGGCGATCCACTTGTCATAGGCCCAGCCGCAGACGGCGCCGACGACCAGCATGGTGGTGACGGCGGCGGGCAGATAGACCCCGATGCCGGCGGCCAGGGGCGGCAGCTTGACCTTGTCCTTGGTCGCGCCGCGCAGAATGACGTCGAGAATGATGACAAGAACGCCGACCACGGCGCCGATGCCGATCAGGTCCCAGCGCAGCTCGCCGCTGATGACGCCCTTGGCCAGGGCCGAGATCAGGGTGGCCTGGGGCGCGGCCAGGGTTTGCGAGCCTTCGACGATGGCGGGCGGACCGCCTTCGAAGCCGAAGGCCTGGTTCATCATGTCCAGCACGAAGGGGATGACCAGGGCGCCGGCGACCACGCCGACCAGCAGGGCCGTCTGTTGACGCCAGGGCGTGGCCTCGACCAGCTGGCCGGTCTTGAGGTCCTGCAGGTTGTCGTTGGAGATGACGGCCACGGCGAAGACCACGGCGGTGACGATCAGGGCGAAAGCGATGATCGAGGGATCGGCGGGCACGCCGGCCACGGCCATGACGCCCAGCATCAGCAGGGAGGCGATGATGATGGCCAGGATGCCGACGCCCGAAACGGGGCTGTTGGACGAGCCGATCAGGCCGGCCATGTAGCCGCAGATGGCGGCCACGGCGAAGCCGATGACCACGACATAGATCAGGCCGCCGACGACCAGCAGGGGGGCCGAACCGGCCAGGGCCGTGCCCTGGGCGAAGATCGCCAGCAGGACGGCGATGCCGACCAGGGCGGCGACCGACAGCAGGCCGACGATCTTGATCGGGATGTCCTGTTCGGTGCGGTCCAGAACCTCGCCGTGAGCGCGCCTGGTCTGGGCGGCGATGGCCGAGGTCAGGCCGGCGACCAGGGGAGCGGCCAGCTTGGCCAGGGTCCACAGGGCGGCCACGCCGATGACGCCGGCGCCGATGAAGCGGACTTCCTTGGCCCAGACGGTCATGGCCAGTTCCTCGGCGGGCGCGCCGGCGGGCAGGCTGGCGGCGATCGAGGGCACGCCGTGAGCGGCGGCCCAGGCGACGAACTCGGGCGAGGTCAGGATGGGGACGAAGATCAGCCAGGCCAGGATCAGGCCGAACAGCTGGGTCAGGCCGACGGCCAGACCGATCAGGTGACCGGCGCCCAGAAGGGCGAACTGCATGGAGAAGCCGACGCCGGTGGCGCCGCCGCCGAGCGCGGCGGGCAGGCGCGCGAAGGCGGTGGTCTCGGCGGCGAAGACGCGGGCCGAGGCGAGGAAGGCGAAGAAGGCCGAGGCGATGGCGCTGCCGATCACCACGAACAGGCCCGAGCGGTTCTCGCGCACGGCTTCGGCGGATTCATCGGCGCCCGGCGAACCGACCTTCAGAACCTCGGCGGCGGCGACGCCCTCGGGATAGGGCAGACCGCCCTGGACCACGAGCGTGCGGCGCAGCGGAATGGAGAAGGTCACGCCCAGCACCCCGCCGAGCACGCAGATGGCCACCGACTCCCAGAAGGGGAAGTTCATCCACCAGCCGATCATGACCAGACCGGGCAGGACGAAGATGATGGAGCTCATGGCGCCGCCGACCGAGGCGACGGTCTGGACCGTCATGTTCTCCCAGATGGTCGAACCCTTGAAGGCGCGCAGCAGGGCCATGGAGATGACCGCCGCCGGGATGGCTGAGGCGAAGGTCAGGCCGACCTTCAGCCCCAGATAGGTGTTGGCCGCCGTAAACACCGCCGCCAGCAAGCAGCCCAGGATCAGGGCGCGGATGGTCAATTCTATGCGTTTGCCGGTTCCGGCGGGTCTGTCTGTCATGCGGGGTTCTTTCCGTTGTCGCGGCGGAGGTAAGCCCGAAAGCGCGGCCGTGACAACGGGGCGCGGGGGAATGAAGGCACGGTATCTCCCTCCCCTGCATGGGGAGGGTGGTCGCGTCAGCGACCGGGTGGGGAGGGCGTGGAGATATGGAGCGCAGCGCCTGATTTACTGAAGCGCCCCCACCCGGCTTCGCCTTTCAGGCTCAGCCACCCTCCCCATGAAGGGAGGGAGAGGGGGCGGCGTCCTCTTCTCTCGGGGGGCGCGACCGACTACCTCTTCTCCCATGCCTGAATTGCCCGAAGTCGAAACCGTGCGGCGTGGTCTGGAGCCGGTGCTGGAGGGGGCGCGGCTGACGGCGGCGCGGCAGAACCGGCCGGACCTGCGCTTTCCCTTTCCCGACCGCTTCGTGGAACGGCTGGACGGTGCGACGGTGCTGCGGCTGAATCGGCGGGCCAAGTATCTGCTGTTCCCGCTGTCGACCGGCGAGACCTGGGTGACGCATCTGGGCATGACGGGGCGGTTCACCCTGGAGGGCGCTGCGCCGGGAGTGTTCGAGAGGGATGCGCCCGTCGTCGGCAAGCATGAGCACATGAGCCTGACGGCCGATCGCGGCGGGGTGCTGACGCGGCTGGGCTATGCCGACGCGCGGCGCTTCGGCTTCATGGGGCTGATCCCGAGCGAGGGCGTCGAGGGACACGCCTGGTTCGCCGGGCTGGGACCGGAGCCGCTGGGCAACGGCTTTTCCGCCGCCCATCTGGCCGAGGCCTTCGCGGGCAAGGCGCAGAACATCAAGGTCAGCCTTCTGGATCAGAGGAATGTGGCGGGGCTGGGCAATATCTATGTGTGCGAGGCGCTTTATCGGGCGCGCATCTCGCCGCTGACGGCGGCGGGCAAGGTCAGCCGGCCCAGGCTGGAGCGGCTGGCGACCGAGGTCAGGAACGTGCTGGCGGACGCCATCGCGGCGGGGGGCTCGACCCTGAAGGACTTCGCCAACGTCGAGGGCGGGCAGGGCTACTTCCAGCATCGCTTCGACGTCTATGGCCGCGAGGGCGCGCCGTGCCGGACGGAAGGGTGCGGCGGCACGATCAGGCGCATCGTTCAGGGCGGGCGCTCGACCTTCTTCTGTCCGGTCTGCCAGAAGAAGTGATGTGTCTGAAAAATCCGACGTGATGTAAAAAATAATAGACATTATGTCTGCGTCATGCGACATCACCTCATCGCTTGGGATCAAGGAGAGGGCGCAATGTCGTTCAGGGAAAAACTGTCGTGGGGCGTGCTGCTGACCACTTCGGCGGTGTGGAGCTTCTATTTTGTGAGGCTGGGGCTGCGGGCGGCCGACGGCCTGCTGACGCAGGATCTGGTGCTGTGGACCATGGGGGTCTGCATCGGCTTCAGTGTCGCGGCCCATGTGGGTTTTTCCATCCTGGCGGCGGTCAGCACCTCGAAGGCCGAGCGGTCCGTGGTCGATGAGCGCGAGCAGGGCGTGGCCCTGAAGGCCAGTCAGGCGGCCTTTCTGACCATGAGCGCCGTGCTCGGCGGGCTGGCGGCCTTCGCCTATGTCTATGCCCGCAAGCATCCCGATCTGCTGGGTGCGGAGCCCCTGGCGGCGGCCATGCTGCTGGCGGCCAACGGGGTGATCTTCGCCCTGGCCCTGTCGGAGGTGGTGCGCCACGCGACCCTGATCACCCTGCTGCGCCGGGTCGGCTGAGGTCGTGACACGCAAGATGAGGAGGGCGACATGAGTTTTCGCGAGAAGCATCTATGGGTGGCCATCATCGCCGGGCTGGCGGTCTGGGGCGCCTATGGCTGGAAGTTTGCCGAGCGGGTGCTGGCCGGGGGGCTGAAGCAGGCCGACTTCGCCGCCGACATGGGCGGGCTGTTTATTCTGGGCCTGATCGCGGTGGTGGTGCTGGAGGCTGGGCTGACGGCCCTGGCCATGCTGACCACCTCGAAGGCCGAGCGCCGGGCGCGCGACGAGCGCGAGGGGCTGGCGACGCTGCAGGCCAGCCATGTCTCGCTGATGCTGCTGATCGGTCTGCTGGTCACGGTTTCGGCGGTCGCCTATGGCATCGGTTTCTGGGGCAGCGTGAAGCCCGAGGGGCTGGCGCGGTGGATGATCCCCGGCAACGGCCTGGTGCTGGTCGCCAATGCGGTGCTGGGCTGCATCATGCTGTCGGAGCTGGCGCGCTGGGTCCTGTCCCTGGCCCTGCTGAAGCGGGGCCGGTGATGGGCAAGACGCCGCCGCCTATAAAGAACCGCATCCGCGAACTGCGTTTCCACGCCAATGAGATGACCCAGGCCGACCTCGCCGCGCGCATCGGCATGACGCGTCAGACCATCGTGGCCATGGAACAGGGCAAGTACTCGCCCAGCCTGGAGGCCGCCTTCCGCATCGCCCAGGTCTTCGGCGTCGAGATCGGCGAGGTGTTCCAGTGGGAGGGCTGAGGCGCTAGACCTCGGGGCAACGAGTATAGAGGAGCGCCTGATGGCCGACGCCTATTCCACCCTGCTGATCGAACGCCACGCCGACGGCTATGCAGTCGTCACCCTGAACCGGCCCGAGGCGCTGAACGCGCTGAACACCACCCTGACCGGCGAGCTGGGCGACTTCCTCGAGAGCGTGGCTGACGACGACAGCGTGCGCTGCGTGGTCCTGACCGGCTCGGTGAAGGCCTTCGCGGCCGGGGCCGACATCAAGGAGATGGCGGACCAGGCCTATGCCGACATGTATCGCGGCAACTTCTTCGCTCGCGCCCATGATCGGGTGGCGAGCTTCCGCAAGCCGATCATCGCGGCCGTGTCGGGCTATGCGCTCGGCGGCGGCTGCGAGCTGGCCATGCTGTGCGACTTCATCATCGCCTCCGAGACGGCGAAGTTCGGCCAGCCCGAGATCAACCTGGGGGTGGCGCCCGGCATCGGCGGCTCGCAGCGCCTGACCCGCGCCGTGGGCAAGGCCAAGGCGATGGACATGTGCCTGACAGGCCGGATGATGGATGCGGCCGAGGCCGAGCGTTCGGGCCTGGTGTCGCGCGTGGTGGCGGCCGATGTCCTGCTGGACGAGGCGCGGGCGGCGGCGGCCAAGATCGCCGGCCAGTCGATCCTGGCCGTCATGGCCAACAAGGAGCTGGTCAACGCCGCCTTCGAGACGACCCTGACACAAGGGGTGGTGTTCGAGCGCCGCCTGTTCCACTCCCTGTTCGCTTTCGAGGACCAGAAGGAGGGGATGGCGGCCTTCGTCGAGAAGCGCAAACCGGCCTTCACGGGGCGCTGAAACCCAGGCTCTGATTCAATTCCGGCCGGGTCGCGTTGACCGGCCGGAGCCTTTCCGCTATAGTCGCCCGCTCTTGAGATTTCCTCGCCGTGGACGTGGGTTCGCGGCGTTTTCGTTCGAAGGTTTTTACCCGATGGCCAACAATGCAGGCGCCCGCAAGGCGATCCGCAAGATCGAAGCGCGGACCGAAGTGAACAAGGCCCGCCGTACGCGCGTTCGCACCTACCTCCGCAAGTTCCAGGAAGCCCTGGCCGGCGGCGACGTTGAAGCCGCCAAGGGCGCCTTCATCACGGCCCAGTCGGAACTGATGCGCGCCGTGTCGAAGGGCGTGGTTCACAAGAACACCGGCTCGCGCAAGGTTTCGCGCCTGGCCGCCCAGCTGAAGAAGCTGTCGGCCGCCTGATTTAGGCGACGTCGGACGGGCTTTCACGTCTTTGTCAAACGACGTCATCTAACGCGTTCGGACGACCCGTAACGGGGTTGTCGCAAGAAAATCTAACGATTTCAACGGCGAGGAAGTGCAAGCTCCCTCGCCGTCTTGCTGTTCGCTTCTAAGTCCACTGCGGATTTTTATGGAATCCAGCGTTAGGGAATGGGGCGAAATCGCCATTTTCCCAAGCGCTGCCGAGGTTTGCCGGAGTCAAACAATTTAAGTGCGAATCTCGACTCGAATCAGCGTTGATCTCCGCTCCGCTGTGCGTAAGTTCGAGGGGTAACGCACTTCCATCCAATCTGGATGAAGGCGAGGGAAATCAAAGGTTTCCCTCGGCGGGAGATGTCTGTCTGTGAGTACGACCCCACTCGCGAAGCCTGGCTTCGCGGGACAGGAGAAGTCGTCCCGGACTGGACCGCTTCGAAGGGCGTTCGTTCGGTGGACTAAACTTAACTCTGGCGGGTGTCTGAGAATGATCGGGGGCGCACTAATGACGGGCATGACGGATCCTGACCGTATCTGGACCGAGGCGGCTGGCCGCCTGAAGGCCGAGATCGGCGACGGGCCCTTCAGCAGCTATATCGCGCCCTCGGCTGTGCGACTGGATGCGAACGGCAATCTGATCCTGGTCACGCCGACCGCCTATGCGCGCGACTGGGTGCGCAAGAACGCCCTGCGTCGCATGAACGAGCTGTGGCTGGGCCTGGACGGCCTGTCGCGCCGTCTGGACGTGCGTTGCCGCGCCGAGGTGGGCTCGCCCGCCCCGGCCACCGCCTTCCCCGCCGGCGAGGCCCCGCGCCTGGCCTCGGTCGGCGGCGTGGTCGCGCCGGCTCCGGTGTCCGCCCTCAACGCCTCGACCTTCGCCCCCTCGACCGACGGCGCCCGCGCCGTGCGCGCGGCCGGCCTGCAGGAACGTCTGACCTTCGACAGCTTCGTGGAAGGTCAAGGCAACGCCTTCGCCCTGGCCATCGCCAAGCAGGTCGCCAGCTGGGCTGACGGCCATTTCAACCCGGTCTTCTTCTGCGGCCCCTACGGCTACGGCAAGACCCACCTGCTGAACGCCATCGCCTGGGAGGCGCAACGCCTGCGTCCCGACGCCAAGGTGGTCTATCTGACCGCCGAACGCTTCCTCTCGACCTTCGTGCGCGCCATGCAGGACCGCTCGACCGCGGCCTTCAAGGAAAGCCTGCGCTCGGCCGACATGCTGCTGCTGGACGATGTCCAGTTCGTCGGCGGCAAGACCTCGACCCAGGAAGAACTGCTCAACACCCTGACCTCGCTGATCGAGGACGGCAAACGCATCGTCCTGTCGGCCGACCGCGCCCCGACCGCCCTGAGCGACGTCGAGCCGCGCCTGCGCAGCCATCTGGCCGCCGGCCTGACCTGCCCGGTCGAAGCCGCCGACCGCAGCCTGAAGGTCGCCGTGGCCCAGTCGCGCCTGAGCGCCCTGGCCAAGCTGGGCGTCGTCTCGGGCGAGGCCCGCGCCGAGGTGCTGGAGCATCTGGTGGACCGCACCCCCGGCTCGATGCGCGAGCTGGAAGGCGCGGTGAACACCCTGGCCGCCGTCGCCGGCGCGCGTCTGTCGGCCCTGACCGTGGACGAGGCCCAGAGCCTGCTGGGCGTCGCCCTGCGCGGCGGGCCCGAGCGCCGCATCACGGTGGACGAGATCCAGAAGACGGTCGCCGACCACTTCAACCTGAAGCAGGCCGATCTGCTGAGCGAGCGTCGCACCCGCGCCATCGCCCGCCCGCGCCAGATCGCCATGTATCTGTGCAAGCAGCACACGACCCGCTCTTATCCCGACATCGGCCGTCGCTTCGGCGGGCGCGATCACACGACCGTCCTGCACGGCGTGCGCAAGATCGAGGAGCTGATGCCCAAGGAAGAGCAGATCGCCCGCGACGTGGAAGCCCTGACGCGCAAGCTGCGCGGCTAAAAGGGAAGCAGCGCGCAAGCGGCGCGTCTAAAGCACCACCGCGTGCCTGTGGATAGCGGGGGCAGACGTCGCAGGATGTCGGCCCCCCGTTGCCCCCGCCGCTCAATGCGCTAGTGTTCCAGCCCATCCTTACGGCGACGCTGATGAAGGCGTCGCGGCCCGGGCGAGACCACATGCAGCTGACCATCGAACGTTCCGCGCTCCTGAAAGCCCTCGGGCACGTTCAGAGCGTGGTCGAGCGCCGCAACACCATTCCGATCCTGTCGAACGTGCTGCTGAGCGCCGGGCGCGACCGCCTGTCCTTCGCCGCCACCGACCTGGACATGGAGATGGTCGATGAGGCCGAGGCCCAGGTGAACGTCGAGGGCCAGATTACGGCCCCGGCCCACACCCTGTATGAAATCGTCAAGAAGCTGCCGGACGGCGCCGAGGTCTCGCTGACCTATTCGGGCGATGATCCGCGTCTGGTGATCTCGGCCGGGCGCTCGCGCTTCAACCTGCCGGTCCTGCCGGCGGGCGACTTCCCGGTCATGTCCACGGAAACATCGGGCGCACGCTACAGCCTGCCCAAGGAAGACCTGGCGCGTCTGATCGACAAGACCCGCTTCGCCGTCTCGACCGAAGAGACGCGCTATTATCTGAACGGCCTCTATCTGCACACGGTGTCGGACGGCGGCATTCCCCTGCTGCGCGCCGTGGCCACCGACGGTCACCGTCTGGCCCTGGCCGAGACCCCGGCGCCGGAAGGCGCGGCGGGCGGCCCCGGCGTCATCGTGCCGCGCAAGACCGTGGATCAGGTCCGCCGCCTGCTGGACGACGGCGCCGGTTCGGTCGAGATCCAGGTCTCGGCCCAGAAGATCCGCTTCGAGTTCGGCCACGCCAGCCTGACCTCCAAGGTCATCGACGGCGCCTTCCCCGACTATCTGCGCGTCATTCCCAAGGGCAACGACAAGCAGGCCGACATCGACAACGCCCTGTTCGCCAAGGCCGTCGACCGCGTGGCCACCATCTCGGCGGAAAAGAGCCGCTCGGTGAAACTGGCCTTCGACAACGACCGGGTGAAGCTGACCGTCCGCAACATGGAAGCCGGCCAGGCCGAGGAAGAGGTCGAGATCGGCTATTCCGAGGAGCCGTTCGAAATCGGCTTCAATGCCCGCTATCTGCTGGACGTCGCCGGTCAGATCACCGGCGAGACCGCCCACTTCAAATTCGCCGACCCGGCCAGCCCGACCCTGGTGCTCGATCCGGCCGACGTGGGCGTGCAGTACGTGCTGATGCCGCTACGGGTGTAGTTAGCGGCCATTGATTCCCAAAGCTGTCAAACCATGTTAAGGGGAACGGATGCGGAACATGGGTTCTGCATCCCAACCCATGGAGGGCAGAGTGGCTGTTACATCCGCCCTAGCAGTGGCGAACTTCCTATTAGACCAAGCTAAGGCTGAGGGGCGGCCCATTCGCCAGCTTAAGCTTCAGAAGCTTATCTATTTTTGCTACGCTTGGTATGCTGGGAACAAGGGTGAAGAGCTCTTTTCTGAAGACATCGAGGCTTGGCAATTCGGTCCGGTCGTTCGAGAAGTCTATCTTGAATTTAAGGATGCTGGGGCGTCTCCGATTACACATCGCGCGACCGCGATGGATTGGGAGGCCTTCGATCTAGTTGAGCCAGAGCTTCCTTCGGAACTTGCCGAAGAGCTGAGGCCGGTTTGGGATATCTACAAAGCCAAGTCTGATGCTTGGCTGGTTGAGGCTACCCACGCCGCGTCTGAGCCTTGGGGAATTCTTGTGAAGAAGGTCGGTCATGCCGACAAGCGCCAAATTCCCTTTGAGTTGATCAAGTCCGTCTACACCAAGAAGGTCGAGCAAATTGGCGCTTCAGGTTGATGTCGGGACAGTAGAGGTCACTGATGAGAGTGTGCGGTTGGCGGAAGCTCATGCTCGCCAGCTAGAGGGTGAAGAACACCGCCAAATTCTTGATCATAGGCATCGGTTTTCAGAGATTTCCTACGGCATTATGCAGGCGTGGGTTGGTTTCCTTATCGTGCTCACAATGGCCCAGTTCACATTGAAGGGGTTGGGCTTGGGTATGGGGCTTGATAAAGCTGAGTTTATAGCTGTCATAACCACAACCACTGCATCGGTCTTTGGCTTCGGGTTGCTTGTTGGAAATTTCTTGTTCCCTAAAGGCGGGTCTGCTCGCAGGCGTTCCTAGCCTGTAGTGATCCGCTCCCTCGCCCTCACCGACTTCCGTTCCTATGCGAGCGCCAGCCTGCCGGTTTCCGGCGGGGCCGTGGTGCTGCATGGGCCGAACGGGGCGGGCAAGACCAATCTGCTGGAGGCGATCAGCCTGCTGACCCCCGGCAAGGGGCTGCGCGGGGCGACGGCGCAGGAGATGGGGCGGCGCGAGCCGGGCGAGGCCGTGGGGCGGGCCTGGGCCGTCATGGTCACGCTGGACGAGGACGGCGAAGAAGTCCGTCTGGGCACCGGGGTGCAGACGCCGGGCGCCACGCGGCGCATCGTCCGCATCGACGGCGAGACGGCTCCGCCCGGGCGGCTGCTGGATCACCTGCGCCCGGTCTGGGCCGCGCCCGAGCAGGACCGGCTGTTTTCCGACGCGCGGGCGGCGCGCTTACGCTTCTTCGACCGGCTGGTGTTTGCGGCCGATCCCGATCATGCGGCCACGGTCTCGACCTATGAAAAGGCCCTGAGGGAGCGGCTGCGGCTGCTGACCGACGGTGCGGAGGGCAGGCCCGCCGACCCCCTGTGGCTGGACGCGCTGGAGGCGCGGCTGTCGGAAGCCGGGGCGCGGGCGGCGGTGGCGCGGACGCGGGCGCTGGCGGCCCTGCAGGCCGGCATCGACGCGCGCGACGACCGGCCCTTCCCCCAGGCCGACCTGGGTCTGACCGGCCCGGCCGAGGAGATGGCGGCGACGGGAGCGGACGAGGCGGACATTCTGGGCATGCTGGGCGAGGGCTTCATGCGGGCGCGGGGTCGCGACGCGGCGGCCGGGCGCAGCCTGTTCGGGCCGCACCGCTCGGACCTGACGGCCCTGCACCGTGAGAAGAACCGACCCGCCGCCGAGGGCTCGTCGGGCGAGCAGAAGGCCCTGGTGCTGAACCTGATCCTGGCCCAGGTCGGGCGGCTCGCCGGGCAGAAGGCGCAGCCGGTCCTGCTGCTGGACGAGGCCCCGGCCCATCTGGACGAAGCGCGTCGCGCCGCCCTGTTCGACGAGATCGAGGCCCTGCAGTTGCAGGCCTTCATGACCGGCACCGAGCGCAGCCTGTTCGCCGCCCTGGAGGGGCGGGCGCAGTTCGTTTCGGTGGAGGGCGGGGCGCTTCTGGCGGGCTGAGGCGCGGCCTCTCCCTCCCCTTCATGGGGAGGGTGGCCGAGGCGCAGCCGAGGTCGGGTGGGGGCGCTTTGGTCGTTCAGGCGCTGCGGATCATCAGCCTGGCCCTCCCCACCCGGTCGCTGCGCGACCACCCTCCCCATGAAGGGGAGGGAGAGGGGGCTAAAGGCTCGCTTTTCCCGTCGAATTTCCTATATGTTATCGGTGTCGGGGCGCGGTGAATTGCGACCTGACGCGGATGGTCCGAGGGCCGTCTTTTCCCTGTCCGTTTGCGGACCCTGAGCCGACGTTTTCATGACCGACCAGACCGAGACTTCGCCGGAATACGGCGCCGATTCCATTAAGGTTCTCAAAGGCTTGGACGCGGTGCGCAAGCGCCCGGGCATGTATATCGGCGACACCGACGACGGCTCGGGCCTGCACCACATGGTCTATGAGGTGGTGGACAACGCCATCGACGAGGCCCTGGCCGGTCACGCCGACCTGGTGACGGTCACCCTGAACGAGGACGGTTCGGTCACCGTGACCGACAACGGGCGGGGCATCCCCACCGCCATCCACGCCGAGGAAGGCGTTTCCGCCGCCGAGGTCATCATGACCCAGTTGCACGCCGGCGGTAAGTTCGACCAGAACTCCTACAAGGTGTCCGGCGGTCTGCACGGCGTGGGCGTGTCCGTGGTCAACGCCCTGTCCGACTGGCTGGAGCTGGTCATCTATCGCGAGGGCAAGAAACACAGCGTCCGCTTCGAGCGCGGCGAGACCGTGCGCGCGCTGGCGGTCATCGGCGACGCGCCGATGCGCGAGGACAAGGGCCGTCTGCTGACCGGCACCGAGGTCACCTTCTATCCGTCGGTCACGACCTTCAGCCACATCGACTTCGACCTGAAGACGCTGGAGCACCGCCTGCGCGAGCTGGCCTTCCTGAACTCGGGCGTGGTCATCAAGCTGTCGGATCATCGCGGGCCTGAGCCGATCGAGATCATGCTGCACTACGAGGGCGGCGTCGAAGCCTTCGTGCGCCACCTCGACAAGTCCAAGACCCCGATCCTGAAGGACGTCATCGTCATTCGCGGCCAGAAGGACGGCATCGAGCTGGACCTGGCCCTGTGGTGGAACGACAGCTACCACGAGACCATGCTGTGCTTCACCAACAACATCCCGCAGCGGGATGGGGGCACCCACCTGTCGGCCTTCCGCGCCAGCCTGACCCGCGTCATGGGCAGCTATATCGAGAGCTCGGGCCTGGCCAAGAAGGAGAAGGTCGCGCCGACCGGCGAGGACGCCCGCGAGGGCCTGACCTGCGTCCTGTCGGTCAAGGTGCCGGACCCCAAGTTCAGCTCGCAGACCAAGGACAAGCTGGTGTCCTCCGAGGTGCGTCCGGCCGTCGAGAGTCTGTGCTCGGAAGGCCTGGGCACCTGGTTCGAGGAGCACCCGGTCGAAGCCAAGATGATCGTGTCCAAGATCATCGAGGCCGCCTCGGCGCGTGAAGCCGCCCGCAAGGCGCGCGACCTGACGCGTCGCAAGTCGGCGCTGGAAATCAGCAGCCTGCCCGGCAAGCTGGCCGACTGTCAGGAACGCGATCCGGCCAAGTCCGAACTCTTCATCGTCGAGGGCGATTCCGCAGGCGGTTCGGCCAAGCAGGCGCGCAACCGCGAGAACCAGGCCGTCCTGCCCCTGCGCGGCAAGATCCTGAACGTCGAGCGCGCGCGTTTCGACCGGATGCTGTCGTCGGACCTGATCGGCACGCTCATTCTGGCGCTCGGCACCGGCATCGGCCGCGACGACTTCAACGCCGACAAGCTGCGCTATCACAAGATCATCCTGATGGCCGACGCCGACGTCGACGGCGCCCACATCCGCACCCTGCTGCTGACCTTCTTCTATCGTCAGATGCCGGAGCTGATCGAACGGGGCCATGTCTATATCGCCCAGCCGCCGCTCTATAAGGTGTCGAAGGGCAAGCAGCACCGCTACGTCAAGGACCAGGCGGAGATGGACGCCTACCTGATCGAGGAAGGCTGTGCCGACGCCGAGCTGGACCTGTCGACCGGCGAGCGCCGCATGGGTCTGGACCTGCAGGCCCTGGTGCGCGAGGCCAAGGCCTTCAAGGCCCTGGTCGACCGTCTGGCCGCCCGCGCCCCCGCCTTCGCCATCGAGCAGGGCGCCCTGGCCGGCCTGTTCACCGAGAGCGCCGGCGAGCTGGAGACGCGCGCCGCCAACGCCGCGACGCGCCTGAACCTCTATGCCGAGGAAGGCGACGGTCCCTGGTCGGGCGACCGCGCCGAGCAGGGCGGGGTGGTGTTCAGCCGCGTCCGCCGCGCCGTCAGCGAGACCATCGTCCTGGACGAACAACTGGGCCGCTCGCTGGACGCCCGCCGTCTGGCCGAACGCGCCGCCACCTTCGAGGGCCTGTTCGACCAGCCCGCCGTCTATCGTCGCAAGGACAAGACCACGACGATCCGCGGGCCGCTGGACCTGCTGAACGCCGTGCTGGACGCCGGCAAGAAGGGCATGGCCATCCAGCGCTACAAGGGTCTGGGTGAGATGAACCCCGAGCAGCTGTGGGAGACGACCCTGGACGTCAACGCCCGCACCCTGCTGCAGGTCAAGGTCGAGCACGGCGACGACGCCGACGACCTGTTCGCCAAGCTGATGGGCGATGTGGTGGAACCCCGCCGCGAGTTCATCCAGGACAACGCCCTGGACGCCGCCGTCGACGTCTGACGGCGGATCGCATCCGACATGACGACGGGTCGCCCTTTTCGGGCGGCCCGTTTTCGTATGGGGAGGCGTGACCTTGCCGCGCGGCGACTCTGGTCGAATTGTGACTTTTTCGTGTTCTGCTTGCGGCGCCTTGACGCATGACGGGGTGCGGCGCACCACTAACAAGGTTCGCTGAATGCCCCGGGGCTGGGGCGGGAGAAATTCATGAGGAATGTGGTGTTCGCGGGCGCGGCGGCGCTGGCGCTTGTGTCGGCTTCGCCGGGGGCTCTGGCCCAGGATTCCAGCAAGACCGCCACCTATGGCGAGATCGTCTTGAGGGCGGGCTTCACGCCTGACCCCTATCGGGTGTCGGTGACGGCGGGCGGCTCGATCGACGCCTACAAGGACACGCCGCTTCCGGCGGCCTGCGTCGGCAATGTCGCCGACGCGCCGGATTTCGAGGTGACCTATGAGGCGGGGCGGCTGCCCTTGGTGTTCCGCACCCGCTCGTCGGTGGATACGACCCTGATCATCAATGGCCCGGACGGAAGCTGGTCCTGCGACGACGACAGCTATGGCGACGGTGACGCCCAGGTGCGTTTCGACAAGCCGCGGACGGGCACCTATGACGTCTGGATCGGCACCTTTGGCGGCGGAACGGCCAACGCCACCCTGCTGATCACCGAGACACCCTGAAGCGGCCAAGGCAAGGCGGCGAGGACCCTACTGGTCCTCGTCGAACTTACGGGCGACCAGATCGGTGAGAGCCTCGACGGCTTCGGTCGCATCGACGCCCTCGGCCTCGATCTCGACGCCGCAGCCGATGCCGGCGCCCAGCATCAGCAGACCCATGATGGAGCGGGCGTCCACCGTCACCCCGTCGCGGGTGACCCGGATTTCGGATTCAAAGCTGGACGCCAGCTTGACGAACTTGGCCGAGGCGCGGGCGTGCAGGCCGCGCTGGTTGCAGATGTTGACGGTGGTTTGGACAGGCGCGCCGCTCATTTTTCCCCCGACAGAACCCAGGAGGCGACCGAGATGTACTTGCGCCCGGCGTCCTGCGCATGGGCGACGCAGGTCTCAAGGTCTTCGCGAACGCGCACGCTGGCCAGCTTGATCAGCATGGGCAGATTCAGGCCGGCGATGACCTCGGCGTGGGTCTGCTCCATCACGGAAATGGCCAGGTTGGAGGGCGTGCCGCCGAACATGTCGGTCAGCAGGATGACGCCGTCGCCGTCGTTGACGGCCGCGGCGGCGTCGACGATGTCGCGGCGGCGCCGCTCCATGTCGTCTTCGGGGCCGATGCAGATGGCGGCCACGCCCCGTTGAGGGCCGACCACGTGCTCCATCGCCGCCAGGAATTCCGAGGCCAGTCCCCCGTGGGTGACGATCACCAGCCCGATCATGAAGGCTTCACCAAGACAATACGCCCCGCGCTTCTGCTCTCAGCGGGCGCTTGTGGAGCGCCCGGACTGATCTGCAAGCCGGCCTTCATAGGCCAATCGCGCGCCGGTTCAAAGAGCCGCCAGCGCAGTTGCGACCACCTGACCCGCCGAGGCGGGACGCGGATCCAGGCGAAGCTGGGGAATCGCCACCCCGTTCCAGCTCCAGGCGGCGGCTTCGGGCAGTCGCTCGATCGTCTCGTGGGTGCATTGGATCGCCAGGACGATGCGAGCGAGGGGCTGGACGGGCAAGCCGACGATGCCCAGGCCCCGCACCTCGATCCGGCCCGCTATCGTGGCCGGCGCCATGCCGTAGAGGGCGCCGCCCGAGGCCCACAGATGGGTCCAGTCGTCGGCGACCAGCCGCCAGCCCTGACCGATCAGGCGCAGGGCCAGATCGCTCTTGCCGACGCCGGACGGCCCCTGGATCAGGGCACCGCACCAGCCATCGGGCGTGTGGCGGGCCACGGCCGTGGCGTGGATGGGTTGCATCGGTTCGGTCATGGGCGGCGTCCGGCCAGAGGCAGAAGGACTTCGAAGCGGGCGCCGACGACGGCGCCGGCCTCGTTGAACCGGTTTTCGGCGTGAACGCGGCCGCCATGGGCGTCGATGATCTGACGCACGATGGACAGGCCCAGGCCCGAGTTGGCGCCGAAGGCCGTGCCCTTGGGCCGGGAGGTGTAGAAGCGCTCGAACACCGTCTCGAGGTTTTCCGGCGGAATGCCGGGGCCGTCGTCCTCGACGCGGATGCGCAGGGGCAGGTCGGGCCGGCTGTCGTCGCGTTCGAGCCGGACGCGGACCTCGCCGTCGGCGGGGCTGAAGGAGCGGGCGTTGTCGATCAGGTTGCGGAACACCTGGCCCAGGGGGATGTCGCGGCCCAGGACCTTGGCGGCCTCGGCGGTCGAGGCGAAGCGGACCCCGGCCTCGCCCGGCTTCTGGCCGCCGTCATAGACGGCGATGATGTCGCCCAGCAGTTCGTTGAGGTCGATGATGCGCGGCCGGTCGCGCGACAGCTCGGCGTCCAGGCGCGAGGCGTTGGAGATGTCGGTGATCAGCCGGTCCAGTCGCCGCACGTCCTGTTGCAGCAGGTTGGTCAGCCGTCCTCTCTGTTCGTCGGTCTTGACCAGGGGCAGGGTCTCCAGCGCCGAGCGGATCGAGGTCAGGGGGTTCTTGATCTCGTGACTGACGTCGGCGGCGAAGCGTTCGATGGCGTCCATGCGCGTCGACAGGGTGTCGGTCATGGATTCCAGGGCGCGGGCCAGGTCGCCGATCTCGTCCTTGCGATCCTCAAGGTCCGGCAGGGAGATGGCGCGGGCGCGCTGCAGCCGCACCTGATCCGCCGCCGCCGACAGACGCATGACCGGTCGAGCCACGAACATGTGCAGCACGAGGGCCGACAGCAGGTTCACGGCCAGGGCCACCAGGGCGAAGGGGGTCAGGGCCCGGCGCTGGGCCGCCAGGGTTTCGTCCACGTCGCCGGCTTCCAGCGTCAGGACCCCAAGAACCTGCTGGACGTGACGTACCGGCAGGGAGACGGAGACGACCCGGTCGCCGTCCTCGTTGCGACGCACCCCGGCCTGGGGCGCGCCCTGCAGGGCGCGCTCGACCTCGGCCGACAGTTCGGTGTTGGCGCGTGTCTGGCGGGCTTCCTCGCGAGGCGAGGCCTGGGTCGGAGCCAGGGCGGTGCCGGCGGGATTGGCGGGCGGCAAGGGGGCGCCGGGAATGGCGTCGGTGACCGCATAGCTGTCGGACACCAGCAGGCCGTCCTGGTCGTAGAGGCGGGCGCGCTGGCCTTCGGGAATGAAGTTGTCTCTCAGCCACAGCCCCGCCGATCCGGGGTCCAGCACCGGATAGGGCTCGCCGCGGGTGATGCCCAGTTCGCCCAGGACATTGGCCAGAAGCTCGGCCTGGGACGACAGGGATTCCTGGCGCGCCTCGATCAGGCCGCGCTGCCATTCGTTCAGGGCCAGGGCCCCGCCGAAGAGGATCAGCAGGCTGAGCAGGTTGAGCGCGAGAATGAAGCCGCCGAGGCGCGATCCGCCGAAGCGGAAGCGGCGCCGCGGACGGGCGTCCTCGGTCTCAGCTCTCGCGGTAGCGGTAGCCGACGCCATACAGGGTCTCGATCGCGTCGAACTCGGGATCGACCACCCGGAACTTCTTGCGCATGCGCTTGACGTGGCTGTCGATGGTGCGGTCGTCGACATAGACCTGATCGTCGTAGGCGGCGTCCATCAGGCTGTCGCGGCTCTTCACGAAGCCGGGGCGCTGGGCCAGGGCCTGAAGCAGCAGGAACTCAGTGACCGTCAGCTTGACCGGACGACCGTCCCAGGTGCTCTCGTGGCGCGCCGGGTCCATCGACAGCTTGCCGCGCTTGATGGCCTTGCCGGCGGCCTCGGCGGCCGTCTCGACTTCGCCGCCGTCGGCGCCGGTGCGGCGCAGCAGGGCCTTGACCCGCTCGATCAGCAGGCGCTGGCTGAAGGGCTTGTGGATGTAGTCGTCGGCGCCGAGGTTGAAGCCGAGGATCTCGTCGATCTCCTCGTCCTTGGACGTCAGCATGATGACCGGAATCTGCGAGGTCTGACGCAGGCGGCGCAGCACCTCCATCCCGTCCATGCGCGGCATCTTCACGTCCAGGATGGCCAGATCCGGGGGCGTGGTCTCCAGCGCTTCCAGGCCCGAGGCGCCGTCGTGATAGGCCGTGATCTTATGGCCGTGGCTTTCGAGGGCCAGGGACACGGAGGCGACGATGTTCTCGTCGTCGTCGACCAGAGTGATGTTGGCCAAGGGCTTCTCCTGAGTGCGGGCGGCGGCGGTCGTTCGATCATCCGTCGCGGGTCGATTGCTCAACGCGCGACAAGCGTAACCGTTCTATTCCATCATGGTGACATTACGGCCACAGCAAATGGTTCGCCAGAGCCTGTCTTTCAACCTTGGCGGTGAAAAGGCGAAACCTGGCCTTAAAGCCTAGGAGATCAGGATGGCGGCCATAATACGCGAAAGACGCCATGGCCGGTCCGGTTCACTACGAGATCTATATTCGCAAGACGCCGCCGGCGTCCTGGTCGCTGTCGATGGCGACCGAGGACCGCAAGACGGCGATCGAGACGGCCGAGGACCTGCTGCGCGACGGTCAGGCCTGCGCCGTGCGCGTGACCAAGGAGACGCTGGACCCGGACACCATGGAATTCGCCAGCGTCGTCGTCCTGACGCGCGGCGCGCCCGAGGTGAAGCGCAAGGCGCCGGTGCGCGAGGACAGCCGCGGCCCCAGTTGTCGCGGGGTGCAGGACCTCTATGCGCCCCACGCCCGCGACCTGATCGGGCGGGTGCTGGAGGACTGGTTGAACCGGCAGGGGGCCACGGCCTTTGAGCTGCTGCACCGGCCGGACCTGGCCGAGCGGCTTGAAGCGACCGGGGTCGAACTGCAGCACGCCATCCAGAAGGTGGCCGTGCCCGAGGCCCAGCATACGGGCCAGCCTGTGCATGATCTGGTGCGTCATCATCAACGGCTGGGCGAGCAGGCGATCGAGCGTCTGCTGCAGGCGGGACGGCGCAAGCAGTTTCCGAGTCTGGCGGAGCGTTCGGTCGCGGATGTGGCCCATCGGCTGAACGGCTCGCCCGATCGCGCCTTCATCATGGGCGGGGTCATCGCCGGAGCCTTGAAGGGCCTGAACAGCGCGCGCGCACGGCTGGACCGCCTGATGGACCTGTGCGATCGCGCACCGGCTGACGGCCCGCCGCGCGCCCTGGTTCTGGTGCCGGTCGAGCAGATCCTGTGCGAACTGCTGGCCTCGCGGCACAGCCTGGCCCAGATCGTCGGCCCGGCCCTGGATCAGGGCTCCAGCCTGGCGGCGGTGGTGCGCATGGTGGCGCCGCGCGAGATCGCCGCCCTGGTCGCGCACGATCCCAGGCTGGCGATCCTGATCCCCCCGGTCGAAGGCGGGCCGGCCCGCCTGGGCGAGCGTCTGGCGGCGGGCGAGTTTCCGCTTCTGGCCGCGGCCCTGGCGCGGATGGTGGTGCGTGAACTGATGAGCCAGCGTCGCCTGCGGCCCGGTGATCCCGAGGGCGAGATCGACATCCTGCGCGCCCTGGCCATGACCCTGACGGCCACGGCCGGGCGGTTGCTGACGCTGGAGGAGGTTCAGATCGCCTTCGTCGAACGCTCCAAGAGCCTGGTCACCGCCGACTTCGTGGCCGCCTATGTGCGCGGCTGTCCCAATGTCCTGTGCGAGGTCGAGCGGCTGGCGCGGCTGTGCGAGAACGTCACCGGCGGCGCAAACAAGCGGGCCGCCGCGCGCTGGCTGGACGCCTGCGTCACCTCCCTGCGATTCGAGACCGAAATGCGAGCCTCGGGCCAGACGCCGGGGCAGAAGCTTCTGTCGCTGAGCGGCCTGCAGCGCGCGGTGAGCAAGGCGGCGCTTTCGGATCGGGATCGCGACGCCATCGTTGCGGCTCTGGGGGCAGTGGGGGGCTCGGTCGAAGCCGACGCCCGGCTGACGGCCCAGATCGTCCGCGCGCCCGTGGCGCCGCCGCAGAAGCTCGCGGCCCTGCTGCGACTGGCGGCCGCAGAGACCGGTCCGACCGGCCCTGTCGCCGATCGGGCCAAGGCCGAGGCGATCAAGCTGTTCCGCGCGCCCGAGGTGCGCACCGCCCTGGGTGCGGCGCCCGAGACGGTGCAGGCCTTGCGCCCCCTGATGAAGGCGGTCGGCCTGGCGGCCTGAAGCCTCAGTCGAAGATGTCGAAGATGTCCATCCGCTTCTTTTTCTTGCGGTAGTGGTAATCGTCGTCGCGGTGGCGGTCGTCCTTGTAGCGCGGCGGCTCGCGATAGCCTTGCGGCTGGCCGCTCCAGGGCTGGGGGGCGGGCTGCTGATAGGTCGGCTGAGGGGCCGTGGCGCGGCCTTCCTCGGCGGCGCTGGCCATCAGCTTTTCCAGCTCGCCGCGATCCAGCCAGACGCCGCGGCAGGTCGGGCACATGTCGAACTGGACGCCGTTGCGATCCAGGGTCTGCATGGCGGCGCTGTCGTTGGGGCACATCAATAGGGGCATGGGGTTCTCGTCCTCGAATGATGCGGTCCGACATCGCGTCGCCGAAGCGCCGCCAGAGGGGCCCGTCCCGCTGAGGAGAAAGCTAGGGATGGTCCGGCCGCCCCACAACGTGCGCAGACGCCGCAGGCTCAGCCGCCCATCAGCAGTTCTGGCCCGCGGCCCAACCCGACGACCAGGCCCATTGGAAGTTGTAGCCGCCCAGCCAGCCGGTGACGTCCACCACCTCGCCGATGAAGAAGAGGCCGGGCACGGTCTTGGCCTCCATGGTCTGCTGGTCCAGGGCGGCGGTGTCGACCCCGCCCAGGGTCACCTCGGCGGTGCGATAGCCCTCGGAGCCGACCGGCTTGACGGTCCAGGCATTGACCGTTTCGGCCATGGCTCGCAGCTTCTTGTCGCCGACCTCGGCCAGCTTGCCGGCCAGACCCTCGCGGGCGCAGACGACCTCGGCCAGGCGGCGCGGGATCACGTGGCCGAGCGCTGTATGCACTGCCTGCTTGCCGTTCTCGGTCTTGGCGGCCAGCAGCCGGGCGGCGACGTCCTCGCCGGGGGCCATGTTGACCGTGATGGCCTCGCCCTCGCGCCAGTAGGAGCTGATCTGCAGGATCGACGGCCCCGACAGGCCGCGATGGGTGAACAGCATGGCTTCTTTGAATTGGGGCCTATCGCCCTTCGGGCTGCTTGAGGCCGGAAGCGCCTTGACCACGGCGTCCACGGCCACGCCCGCCAGGGGTTTCAACTGTTCCAGCAGGCCCGGCTCGAAGGTCAGGGGAACGAGCGCGGGCCGGGTTTCCGTCACCCGCAGGTCGAACTGGCGCGCGATCTCATAGCCCCAGCCGGTCGCGCCCATCTTGGGGATCGACTTGCCGCCGGTGGCCACCACCAGCGAGGCCGCCGAAACGCGCGTCCCGTCGTCCAGATCGACGGTGAAGCGCTGGCCGTCGCGGGCGATGGTCTTCACGCCGAGGTCCAGAGACAGGGTGACGCCCGCCGCCTTCATCTCATCCGTCAGCATGCGGATGATCTGTTTGGCGCTGTCGTCGCAGAACAGCTGGCCCAGGGTCTTTTCGTGCCAGGCGATGTCGTGGCGCTCGACCATCTTGAGGAAGTCGTGCTGGGTGAACCGCTTCAGGGCCGACAGGGCGAAGCGCGGGTTCTCGCTCAGGAAGTTGGCGCCGCTGGTCCCCAGGTTGGTGAAGTTGCAGCGGCCGCCGCCGGAGATGCGGATCTTCTCGCCGGGCGCGCGGGCGTGGTCGATCACCCGCACCCGGCGGCCGCGCTTGCCCGCCTCGATGGCGCACATCATGCCGGCCGCGCCGGCGCCGACGATCAGGACGTCGAGATCTGAAGACTTCATCGCCCCGCCCTAGCAGGCGCGAGGCGATGAAGCGACCTTGCAGGCCTTCTTACAGGCCCAGCGCCGCCCGATAGCCCGGATGCACCAGGTCGGCGTATTCCGGATGCTTCTTCAGGTAGCCGGCGAAGAAGGGGCAGGTCGGCAGGATGACCAGGCCGCGTTCCCTCAGGTCGGTCAGCACGTGCTTGGCCATGCGGCTGGCGATGCCGCGCCCTTCCAGCGGGATCGGCACGATGGTCTCGGTGATCAGCAGCCCGCCCGCGACGGGGTTGTAGATGACCACGGCCGTCTGGCCGTCGACGGTCAGCTCGTAACGCTTGGCTTCGGCGTTGTCGCGGATCTCGGGGTCCAGGCTCATGTCGGCGTCCTTCATGGGGGTTAGTGGGCGTCGTCCCAGTTTGCGGCGGCCTTGGCCTCGACCACCAGGGGGACGCTGAGGGCGACGGCGGGATCGGCGGCGCCTTCCATGACCTTGCGGACCAGGATCAGGGCGCGTTCGGCCTCGGCATCGGGGGCCTCGAAGATCAGTTCGTCGTGGACCTGCAGCAGCATGCGCGTCTTCAGGCCCGCCTCCAGCAGGGCATCCGGCATGCGGATCATGGCGCGGCGGATGATGTCGGCGGCGGCGCCCTGGATCGGGGCGTTGATGGCGGCGCGCTCGCCGAACTGACGCTCGGCCCCCGACTTGGAATGGATGGCCGGGATGTGGATGCGACGCCCGAAGACGGTGGTGACGAAGCCGTGCTCCTTCACGAAGGTCTTGGTGCGATCCATGTAGGCGCGGATGCCGGGGAAGCGCTCGAAATAGGTCTTGATATAGGCGGCGGCCTCGCCCTGATCGATGCCCAGCTGGTTGGCCAGACCGAAGGCCGAGATGCCGTAGACGATGCCGAAGTTGATGGCCTTGGCCCGGCGACGGGTCTCGGACGGCATGCCCTCGACCGGCACGCCGAACATCTCCGAGGCCGTGGCCGCGTGAATGTCCAGCCCGGCCTTGAAGGCGCGCTTCAGCTCGGGGATGTCGCCGATGTGGGCCAGCAGGCGCAGCTCGATCTGGCTGTAGTCGGCGCTGATCAGCACATGGCCCGGCGAGGCGATGAAGGCCTGACGGATCAGGCGGCCCGTCTCGGTGCGGATCGGGATGTTCTGCAGGTTGGGGTCGGACGAGGCCAGACGGCCCGTCGTCGCCGCCGCCAGCTGATAGGAGGTGTGCACCCGGTGCGTCGCCGGATCGGCCGCCGCCACCAGGGCGTCGGTATAGGTGCCCTTCAGCTTGGACAACTGGCGCCAGTCCAGAATGGCGCGCGGCAGGTCGTGGGTCAGGGCCAGCTCTTCCAGCACGCTGGCCTCGGTGCCCCATTGGCCGGATGCGGTCTTCTTGCCGCCGGGCAGGTTCATCTCGCCGAACAGGATCTCGCCGATCTGGCGCGGGCTGCCGACGTTGAAGGGACGGCCCGCCAGCTTGTGCGCCTGTTCCTCCAGCTCGGCCATGCGCTGGCCGAAGGTCGAGGACAGGGAGCGCAGGCGGTCGGGATCGACCCGCACCCCGTTCAGCTCCATGTCGGCCAGAACGGCGGGCATGCCGCGTTCCAGGGTTTCATAGACGGTGGTCAGGCGTTCGGTCGCCAGGCGCGGCTTCAGCAGTTTGTAGAGGCGCAGGGTCACGTCCGCGTCCTCGGCGGCGTAGCAGGTCGCCGGTTTCAGCTCGACGTGCCTGAAGCTCTTCTGGCTCTTGCCCGTGCCCGCCACGCTCTTGAAGGGGATGGGTTCGTGGCCGAGGTGCAGGCGAGACAGCTCGTCCATGCCGTGACCGTGCAGCCCGCCTTCCAGCACATAGCTGATCAGCATGGTGTCCTCGATCGGGGCCACGCGGATGCCGCGCCGCGCCATGACGGCGAGGTCGTATTTGATGTTCTGACCCACCTTCAGGACGGCGGGGTCTTCCAGCAGGGTCTTGAGGCGTTCCAGCGCGGTCGGCTTGTGGATCTGGGTCAGCGGCTCGCGCGGGGCGTCGCCGCCGAGGTCGAGACCGAAATCGAGACCGCCGTCGCCGGTCGGCTCATGGTCGTGGGTCAGGGGAATGTAGCAGGCCTCGTTCGGCCCGACGGCCAGAGAGACGCCGCACAGCCCGGCGTGGGTGGCCGACAGGGCGTCGGTCTCGGTGTCGAAGCCGATGACCCCGGCGGCGCGGGCGCGAGCGATCCAGCGGTCCAGATCGTCCAGCGTCTGCACGCACTCGTACTTGTCGCGGTCGAAGTCGTGGACGGCGTCGGGCGTCGCGACCTCGGTCTGGCCGTAGCGCGGGGTCGCGACCGGGGCCGAGGGCTGGCGGGCGAAGGCCGAGCCTTCCTTTTGCGGGGCCTTGCCGTCGCCAACGCGGCGCAGCAGGGAGCGGAACTCCATCCGCTCCAGGAACTCGGACAGCACCGCCGGATCGGGATCGCGGATCAGGAAGTCGTCGACCGGCTCGGGCGCCGGGGCGTCGCAGGTGAGTTTGACCAGCTCGCGCGACAGGCGGATCTGGTCGGCGAAGTTGATCAGGGTCTCGCGCCGCTTGGGCTGCTTGATCTCGCCCGCGCGGGCCAGAAGCGTGTCGAGGTCGCCGTATTCGTGGATCAGCTGGGCCGCCGTCTTCGGCCCGATGCCAGGGGCGCCGGGGACATTGTCGACGCTGTCGCCGATCAGGGCCTGGACCTCGACCACCTTGTCCGGGGTGACGCCGAACTTCTCGAACACGGCCTCTTCTTCCAGACGGCGGTCCTTCATCGGGTCGTACATGACGACGCCGTTCCCGATCAGCTGCATCAGGTCCTTGTCGGACGAGACGATGACCGCCTCGCCGCCCATGTCGCGGACCTTGCAGGCATAGGTGGCGATCAGGTCGTCGGCCTCATAGCCTGGCAGTTCGACGCCGTGGACGCCAAAGGCGGCGGTCGCCTCGCGCACCAGGGGGAACTGCGGCACCAGATCCTCGGGCGCCGGCGGGCGGTGGGCCTTGTACTGATCGTAGAGATCGTTGCGGAAGGTCTTTTCCGAGTGGTCGAAGACGGCGACCAGATGGGTCGGGCCGTCCTCGCCCTTCATGTCGCGGATCAGCTTCCACAACATGTTGCAGTAGCCCTGCACCGCGCCGACGGGCAGGCCGTCCGACTTGCGCGTCAACGGCGGCAGGGCGTGATAGGCGCGGAAGATGTAGGCCGAGGCGTCGATCAGCCACAGCCGGGGCGGCGGTCCGTCCTGGGTGAGGGGGCGGGCGGTGGTGTCGGCGGTCGCGTCGGTCATGGCGCGAACATAGGGGGACCGAAGCCCCCCGTCATCCGGCCATATGAGCGATTACGGCTGCCAGCCGCCCGGCGTCTCGGGAACGGCGTCTTCGCTCTCGTCGGCGATCTCGCCGCGGGTCTGACGGACCTCGGCCCAGGCGGCGCGCAGCAGCTCGGTCACGCCTTCGCCGGACACGCCCGACACCAGGAAGGGCGTCTTGCCCGAGACGGCCTTCAGCGCGGCGACCTTCTCCTCGCGCTCTTCGGGCGAGAGGGCGTCGATCTTGTTCAGCGCCAGCAGCTCGACCTTGTCGGCCAGGCCTTCGCCATAGGCGTCCAGCTCGCCGCGAATGATGCGATAGGCCTCGGCCACATCTTCCTGCGTGCCGTCGATCAGGTGGATCAGGCTGGCTGAACGCTCGACGTGCCCCAGGAAGCGCGTGCCCAGACCCGCGCCCTCGTGCGCGCCTTCGATCAGACCGGGGATGTCGGCGATGACGAAGCGTTCCGAGGGGCTGAGGTCGACCACGCCCAGATTGGGCGTGAGGGTGGTGAAGGGATAGTCGGCCACCTTGGGCTTGGCCGCCGAGACCGCCGCCAGGAAGGTCGACTTGCCGGCGTTGGGCAGGCCCGCCAGACCGATGTCGGCGATCAGCTTCAACCGCAGCCAGATCCAGCGTTCCTGGAATTCCTGGCCGGGATTGGCGTAGGTGGGGGCCTGATTGGTCGGGCCCTTGAAACGGGTGTTGCCCCAGCCGCCGTTGCCGCCCGACAGCAGCTTCACCTTCTCGCCCGGCTTGTCCATGTCGACCAGGACGGTTTCCTTGTCCTCGTCCAGCACCTGGGTGCCGACCGGGACGCGCAGGACCACGTCGTCGCCCTTGCCGCCGTGCATTTGGCGGCCTTGGCCGTGGTGGCCGGTCTGGGCCTTGAAATGCTGCTGGTAGCGATAGTCGATCAGGGTGTTTAGCCCCTCGACCGCCTCGACCCAGACGTCGCCGCCCTTGCCGCCGTCGCCGCCGTCGGGGCCGCCGTTGGGAATGAATTTCTCGCGTCGGAACGAGACGGCGCCGGCGCCGCCCGCGCCCGAGCGAATGTAGATCTTGGCCTGGTCGAGGAACTTCATCGCGGGCTTATGCCAAAACTCGAGCCAAAGGGCGAGGGTCACGCGGTTCGGCGGCGTTTACCCGGCGTTAGGCGACACGGCCGACCCTGCCCGGCCATGAACATCGGCTCCCTGTTTCCTGCGCTCCAGACGGCCAAGCCAGAGGCGCGATCCGAGGCGACCTCGGCGCGCGATGAGCGTCGGCAGGCCCTGGCCGACGCCAGGCTGAGCGACGCCCGCGCGGCGGTCGAAAGCCTGAAGCAGCGCACCAGCAGCGCTTCGGAAGAGAAGAAGGCGGCGGCCAAGAAGAAGATCGAGGAGATCAAGGCCCGGCTGCAGATGCTGCAGATGGCCATGATCGGCGATCCCAAGGGCGCGGCCCGCATGGCCGCGGCCCTGGCGCGGGAACTGGGCGCGGCGGTCAAGGCCTATGCTGCTGCAGGGGGCTCGAGCGCCGGTCTGGGCGCAGCGAGCGGCGCGCCGGCGACGGGCGCATCCGGGACGGGCGGAGCGGAAGCCGCGCCGGAAGCGGTGTCGGGCGAGGTTGCGGCGGAGACGCCGCCTGCCGAGGCGCCGGTCGAGGGCGAGGACGGGGCGACAGCGGAGGCCGCCAAGGCCTCCAACCCCTATCAGCAGGCCATCGACGCGGCTCAGGCCCGCATCAACGAACAGGCCCGCCGTAGCGGCGAGCGTCAGGCCGACCGCGACACCATGGACGAGGTCAAGCGCCTGGCCGCCCGGATCAAGGCCATGGCGCAGAGGGCCAAGGACACGCCGGAAGGCGACGAGGCCGAGCGGGCCGTGGCCGGAATGGACCGCGAGGTTCAGGCGGCCATGCGGGCCATGCCGGACGGCGGGGTCGCCCTGACGATCTAGGCGCGCGCCCAGACGCCGAAGGGGTCGCTCCACGGCAGGTTCAGAGCTTCGGCCACGGCGGGATAGGTGATTTCGCCGTTCAGCACATTCAGGCCGCGCGCCAGATGCGCGTCCTTCTTCAGCGCCTCCAGCCCCTTGTCCGCCAGGGCCAGGCCGAAGGGCAGGGTGGCGTTGTTCAGCGCCTCCGAACTGGTGCGCGGCGCGGCCCCCGGCATGTTGGCGACGCAGTAGTGGACCACGCCGTCGACGACATAGGTGGGGTCCTCGTGGGTCGTCGGCTTCGAGGTCTCGAAACAGCCGCCCTGGTCGATGGCCACGTCGATCAGGACGCTGCCGGGCTTCATGGACTTCAGCTGGTCGCGACGGACCAGGGTCGGGGCCTCGGCGCCGGGGACCAGGACGGCCCCGATGACCACGTCGGCCTTGACCAGTTCCTCCTCGATGGCCCCGATGGAGGAATAGCGGGTGATGACCCGGCCGCCGGTCAGCTCGTCGATCTCGCGCATGCGCGGGATGGACCGCTCCAGCACCACCACCTCGGCGCCCAGACCCATGGCCATGCGCGCCGCGTTCAGCCCCACGACGCCGCCGCCCAGGACCAGAACCCGCGCGGGCGCCACGCCGGGCACGCCGCAGAACAGCAGGCCCATGCCGCCGTTGTGCTTCAACAAGGTCTCGGCGGCGGAAAAGACGGCGATGCGCCCCGCCACCTCGGACATGGGCGCCAGCAGCGGCAGGCCGCCGCTCTTGTCGGTCACCGTCTCATAGGCGATGGCGGCGCATCCGGAGGCCAGCAGGCCCCTGGTCTGTTCGGGATCGGGGGCCAGGTGCAGATAGGTGAAGAGGATGTGGTCGGGCCGCAGCCGCGCCCATTCGACGGCTTGCGGCTCCTTGACCTTCACGATCATGTCGCTGTCTGAAAAGACCGTCCCGGCGTCGGCGACGATGGTCGCCCCAGCCTTCTTGTAGTCGGCGTCGCTGAAGCCCGCGCCCAGGCCTGCGCCGGTCTCGATGCGGACCTCATGGCCGTGGGCGACGTATTCGCGCGCGGCGGTCGGGGTCAGGCCGACCCGGTGCTCATTGGTCTTGATCTCGCGGGGCACGCCGACACGCATGGTTTCCGTCCCTGAGTTCGCGCCCTGTCGTGCGGGGCGAGCCGAACGCTAAACCTGACCTAGGGGAACGGCTAGGCCGTAAGGTTGAAATTTGATCGGGCGCCCGGATCGCGCGCGGCCCCGTCTGAGGGCAGGCGGACATGAAAATCCCCGCCGCCTGAGGAGGCGACGGGGACGAAGGGTCTAGAACGGGCCTAGTTCTTGGCGTCGCGGGCCGCGCCCTCGACGGCCTGACCCGCAGCCTGGGTGTCCTTTCCGACGCCGGCGATGGTGTTGCAGGCTGCGGTGGCCAGAAGGGCGGCGGCGGCGGCGAATACGAACAGTTTGCGCATGGTCGGCTCCTGTGGAAACGGGCGGGGTCTGTGGATCGCCCCTCGCTGCAATCAACGCGAGCGAAGAGGGCGGGTTCCTGTCAAGCTGGCGGACGTCCCGGTTTCGACGCCTCGGGGGTGACGAAGGTGAGGCGGGCGATGGAGCCTCCGCCTGGCGCGCCGAGCATTTCCACCTGACCGCGCAGTTGTTTGGCGAAGGCGCTCATCAGGGTGCGGCCCACCCCGGCTGTGTCGTTGTCCGTCAGGCCGGGGCCGTCGTCTTGCACTTCCAGGACGCTGGTCTCGCCCAGGACCCGGAAGCGGACTTGAAGATCGCCGCCGCGCCCGGCGAAGGCGTGCTTCTGGGCGTTGGATACGGCCTCGACCAGCCACAGGGCCACGGGCGCCAGACGGTCGGGATCAATGATCAGATAGTCGGCTTCGACCGAACTGGTCACGAGCGGACCACGCATGGCTTCACCGGCGATCAGTTGCCCGACCAATTCGGTCAGGAAGGTCCGTGAATCCGCCACCCGGATGTCGTCGCTCTGGTAGAGGGTGCGGTAGATCAGGGCCAGGGCGGTGATCCTCTGGCGGGTGTCGCCCAGGGCCGAGCGCGCCGCCGGGTCGCTGACCGCCCTTTGCTGCATCGACAGCAGGGAGGAGATGATCTGCAGGTTGTTCTTCACCCGGTGGTGGATCTCGCGCATCAGCGCGTCCTTCTCGTCCAGAGAGTCGAGCAGGGCCTGGTCACGGGTGGTGATGCTTTCACCCAGCGAGCCCAGGGTGCGCGCCAGGGTGCGGATCTCGGCAGGGGCGTGTTCCGCCTGGATCGGTCGCACGGAGAACCGGCCGCGGGCGTAGATGGCGGCCACGCGTTCCAGATAGCCCAGCCAGCGGATGATGATCCGTTCCGACAGGAGCATGACGGCCAGAAAGGCGGTCAGCCAGGCGGCCAGAGGCAGGAGGAAGGTCCCGATGGGGTTCAATCGCGCCCAGGACAACAATCCCGAGGTCGGCGCCGACAGCAGGACGAAGAGATCGCGGCCCGCCAGCGGCGTGGCGGCGTAGACATGTCGGCGTCCGTCGGAGTCACGGCCCTCAAACAGGGCGGCGCGGCCCTGCTGGGCGGACCCGACCCAGGCGGCGACCGTATTCTGGCCTTCGATGGAGAAGTCCGAGGCTTCGGTCGAGACGAGGATGCGGCCGTCGGCGTCGGCCAGGGCGGATTGAGAGCCGGACGGCAGGGCGGGATCGCGGATGTCGGGTTGCAGCGCGCTCAGCGGGATGGCGGCGGCCATGGCCCCCTGGAAGGCGCCCAGCGGTCGCTCGGAACGGACCGCAATGATCAGGACGCCAGGCTCGCCGGCGGCGCGGGCCATGACGACGTTTTCGCCGTTGCGCAGCCTTTGGTACCATTCCTGGTCGCGAACCTGGGGCGGCGTGGCCGCGGCGGCGTTGCCTTCGGCGCGCGAAGCGCAGGTGGTTTCGCCTGTGGCGCTGATGCGCTGCAGCGCCGAGATGGCGTCCAGCCGCGCCACCAGGGCGGTCAGCCTCGGTTCGCAGTAGAAGCCGGGACCTTCCGGCGCCAAGGCTTGCAACAGGACCACGGTGCTGTCGATCCGGGCCTTGGCGTCGGCGGCGCTGCGCTCGGCGGCCAGTTGCAGGTCGACGCGGCGGTCCTCGGCCTGTCGGCGGAACTCCGCTTGGGTCTGGGCGGCGCTGAGGATCAGGATCGGCAGCAAGGCGACGGCCATGGCCATGCCCATGCGAAAACGGATGCCCTGAACGCTGGGGCGACCGAATTTCCGACCCCAGGCGCGGCCGAACCGCATCATGGGGTCAATCCTGCCCGGCGCCGCTCAGCCTGTCGGCGTCGGCCAGGATCGAGCGCATGGCGTCGCCGGCTGCGGCGCCGTCGCGGTCGTAGCCGCCTTTCTCGAGCGTCGCCTGCAGGGCCTTGCGGGCGCGCGACACCCGGCTTTTGACCGTGCCGACGGCGCACTGGCAGATTTCAGCGGCTTCCTCGTAGGCGAAGCCGCCGGCGCCGACCAGGATCAGGGCTTCGCGCTGTTCCTCGGGCAGGGTCTTCAGGGCTTGTCGCAGTTCGTCCAGGGCGACCGGCGCCTCGGGATCGTCGACGGCCACCAGGGTCCGCTCGGCGGCTTCCTGATCCAACTGGGTCTGACGCCAGGAGCGACGCTTTTCGGAATAGAACTGGTTGCGCAGGATCATGAAGGTCCAGGCCTTCATATTGGTGCCCATCTGATAGCTGGCCCGGGCGTCCCAGGCCTTCATCATGGCTTCCTGGGCCAAGTCGTCGGCGGCCGTGGGATCGCCGGTCAGGGTGCGGGCGAAGGCGCGCAGATGCGGGATCAGCGTCACCAGCTCCTTCTTAAAGCCGGCGTCGTCGGCCGAGGGCGGCTTGGGCGGAGCGCTGGAAATGCTCACTGGCCCTCCTTGGTCGACGACCGTTCGTCGGCCTGCCGCAGGATGTCCAGGAATTCATCGGGCACCGGCTCGTTCACGACCTGGTCGAACATGTGGCGCAGTTTGACGCCGATGGCCTGCTGGCGCAGGCGTACCTCTTCCAACCCGTTGTCCTTCGACGCTGGCGCGTCGGGACGCGGGGAGGATGCCTTGGAGTTGATCATGGAGTTCCGGCCGCCGCCCAAGCCTTGAGTAAGGGGTTCATGGAAGCCGAAAACGCTCCTTCCCTGCAAGAGTTCCTAGAGGCGTGCGAATTTATGCTCAAGCTTGCCGCGAGCAGGTGGAACCGTTTGGCGTCCGCCACGTTTAAGTAAGTTCGCGCGTCCTTAAACCGAGGACGCAGAGTGTCGGGGAATTTGTATGAGTCTATTGGCTAGGCTTGCGCCGCATCTGCCCTATGTGCGCCGTTACGCGCGTGCGCTGACGGGGGACCAGGGCACAGGCGACAACTATGTCCGCGTGGCGCTGGAAGCCCTGGCGGCGGGCGAGCGGCAACTGCCGACGGACATGACGCCGCGCGTCGCCCTCTATCACGTCTTCCACACCATCTGGTCGTCGACCGGCGCCCATCTGGAGGACGGCAGCGGTCTGGAGGTCGGCGACGACGCCTCGCGCCGTCTCATGCGCATCGCGCCGCGCTCGCGCCAGGCCTTCCTGCTGACGGCGCTGGAAGGCTTCACCCCCTCGGAGGCCGCGCAGATTCTGTCGGTCGATCCCCGCACGGTGGAGCGCCTGATCGCCGAGGCCCAGGCCGACATTGACGCCGAACTGGCGACCGATGTCCTTATCATCGAGGACGAGGCCATCATCTCGGCCGACATTGAAAGCCTGGTCAAGGAACTGGGCCACCGGGTCACAGGCACGGCCACCACGCACGACGAGGCCGTCGACGCCGTAACGCGTCATCGCCCCGGCCTAGTCCTGGCCGACATCCAACTGGCCGATGGCTCGTCGGGCATTGATGCGGTCAAGGACATCCTGAAACGCTTCGACGTGCCGGTCATCTTCATCACCGCCTTCCCTGAGCGGCTGCTGACCGGCGAACGGCCGGAGCCCACCTTCCTGATCACCAAGCCCTTCCAGCCGGAGACGGTGAAGGCGGCGATCAGCCAGGCCCTGTTCTTCCACCCCTCGCGCCAGAAACAGGCGGCCTGACGGGTTTGGGAGGAAGAGTTCAAGGCCCCGGCGATCCGCCGGGGCCTTTTTCGTTCAGGGACGCGTCTGCGGCGGCGCCGGCGTCGCTTGGTCGAAGGCGGCGACGTCCTCACGGGCGTCGCCTGCGTCGGGATTTACCGTCTGGAAGCCGCCGTTGCTGAGCAGCCACATGCCCAGCAGAAGGACGGCCGCCGCCCCGCCCGAGACAATGAGCAGCCACAGGATGCGCCGACCGCCGCGGCCCTGGCGGACATACTGAGCCTCGATCGGCACATGGTGCTCGACGGCGTCGGCGGAATGGGAATGGGGATCCTGATGGGTCATCGCGGTCTCCGGTCTGGCCTGTGGCGACGGGCCTCCTCTAGTGGCTTAGCAACGCCGCGAGCGGCGCCGTCGTTCCGGATGTGCGGCGCGGGGCGGAGGCCGGGGCACATTTTTCGGCCGTTGTGGAACTGGCCTCGAAGGCCGTCGTTATCGGATTGCGGAGGCGACAAAAGCCCCCCGACTTTGACCGGCTCTCCGGTCCGCCGTCTCCGCTCCTCATTCTCGATGATGCCACCTTCAAGCGGATCCGGCGCGGTCCGCTTTTTCTTTGGAAGCCTCTCGACAGGATCGGCCCAGGCGCCACTATGGGTCCTCAAAGAAAACGCATTGGAGACGCGCCATGAGCCTTCGCAACCGTCAGTGGGTTCTTCGCCAGCGACCCAAGGGCCTGATCCAGGACGGCGATCTGGAGTTGATCGAAACCCCGGTGCCGGACCTGAAGGACGCAGAGGTGCTGGTTCGCACCCTCTACCTGTCGCTGGACCCGACCAACCGGACCTGGATGAACGACTCCGAAGGCTATCTGCCCCCCGTGGGCCTGGGCGAGGTCATGCGCGGCCTGACCCTGGGCGTGGTCGAGCAGTCGAAGTCGGAGCGCTTCAAGGAAGGCGACATCGTCACGCCCCTGGCGGGCGGCTGGGCCGACTATGCCGTGGTGCACGAACAGGGTCTGCGGCCTGTGCATCGCGCGCCCGGTCTGCCGCTGACGGCCAATCTTTCGGTGCTCGGGATGACCGGCCTGACCGCCTATTTCGGCGTCACCGACGTGTTGAAGGCCAAGGCGGGCGAGACCCTGGTGATCTCGGCGGCGGCGGGGGCGGTGGGCTCCATCGCCGGTCAGGTGGCCAAGCAGCGCGGCGCGCACGTCATCGGCATCGCTGGCGGGCCGGACAAGTGCCGCTGGCTGACTGAAGAACTCGGCTTCGACGCCGCCGTCGACTACAAGAACGAGGACGTGGGCGAGGCCCTGGATCGACTGGCCCCGAACGGGATCGACTTGAATTTCGAGAACGTCGGCGGCGACATTATGATCGCCGTGTGGAACCGCCTGAATGTCCATGCCCGCATGGCGGTCTGCGGCCTGATCTCGTCCTACAACGCCACGCGCATGCCGCCGTCGCCGAACTTCAGCCGGATCATCACCCATCGCTTGAACGTCCAGGGCTTCCTGGTGCTGGACTACGCCCATAGGGCCCGTGAGATGGTCGAGGAGATGGGGCCGTGGCTGGCTGACGGTCGGGTCAAGTGGAAGGTCCACGTCGACGACGGCCTGGAAGGCGCGGTGACCTCGCTGAACCGCTTGTTCACCGGCGACCATGACGGCAAGCTGCTGGTCCGGGTCTCCGAAGAGCCCGCCGCCTGAGGAGCCTGACGGGATGACCGAACCGCTGCACGTCCACTTCGAGGATCTCGAGGTCGGTCAGGTCATCCCGCTGGGCGCCTGTGCGGTGGATGCGAGCGCGCTGGACGTCTTCGCCGAGCGGTTCGCGCCCGGCTGGGACGTGGCCTATGGCGCGCCCGACGCCCTGGTCTACGCCCTGTGGAGCCGGCTGTCGGCCGACAAGGCGGGGCATTGGGCCGGAACCAAGACCCTGGCCATCGACGGCCTGCGCTTCTTGCGCAATCCGCCGCCGGGCGAATTGCTGCGCGGAAGGTTGACCATCATGGGCAAGGATCCGGTCGGCGATGAAAAGGGCATCGTCATCGCCCAGCAGGACCTGCTGGACGAGGCAGGGCGCCTGGTCTTCTCCTGCCTGACCCGCGCCCTGGTGGCGCGACGGTAAAACACGGCCCTTCTCCCGCGAGGGGAGAAGGGCGGAACGGAAAACGCCCCGCCAGTTTCCTGGCGGGGCGCTTCTTTGTGAGTTCGCTGACGCCGATTAGGCGTTGGCGGCGACCGGGGTTTCGGCGGCGCGCGTGAAGGCCATGGCGATCAGACGATCCCAGCCCATCAGCGACACCAGGTGGGCGTAGATCTGGCCCAGGGCGCCGTTGTCGCGAAGCTCGACCAGCTTCTCGGCCGGCAGGGCCTTCAGCTTGTCTTCCGAGACGGCGAAGTATTCAGCCAGCTTCTGCACCTGACCGGCCGAGCCGTCGGGGTTGCGCGGGGTGAAGGAGGCTTCGCGGGTTTCAAACAGGTCCAGGTCGATCAGCAGTTTGACGAAGGATTCGGTGCGCAGGCGCTCCTGTTCGAAATTGTTGCAGAACTCCATCGCATTGTTGACGTAGGCGCTGGGCTGGCCGTTCTCGAACAGCGGCACTTCGCCGTTCTCGCCGAGGAAGGCGGCGGCGCGGTCGATGCACAGGATCATGCGGTTCTGGGTGTCGTCGTTGGCGAAGACGAAGGGGTAGCGACGGACGTAGGCCGGGATGTAGGCGTCGGCGCGGAAGTCGCCGTTATCGACAAACAGGTTGTCGTTCTGACGCAGGCCCATGGCCACGACCGGCTGCTTCAGGTCGCCCACGAAGATGATGGGGTAGGACAGGGCGGCCGGCGCGAACTCGGTCACGGTCAGCGGCACGATATTGGTCTGGGCGACGAAGGCGTAGGGCTTGTCGGCCGGGGTCACGCCCAGCTTGCCATGCGCCTCGAACGAGATCGGCTCCGGCTGCGTGTAGAACAGGACGTTGCCGGACAGGGCGCCGGACGCTTGGGACATGGTGTCGGTCATGGAAAAAGCCGGATCGGATCTGAACAGATAGGGTCGGGCCTTCTAGCCCATGGCCGGGCGCGCCGCAAACGTGTTGGTTCGGCGAACCATGGGCGTCGAGCGGGGTGAGGCGCCGGCGCCGGTTGCGGCGCGCCCTGCGACCCCTTAGCTGTGGGGCATGGGCGCTGCATGTGATCACGAACATCCTGACTGCCGACCGGGCTTGGCCGAGGTCGAAAGGACGCTGGCCGCCGTGGAGGGTCAGTGCGCCGCCGAGGGCGAGCGGATGACCGCGCCCCGCCGACGGGTGCTGGAACTGCTGTTGGCGGCAGGCGAACCGGTCAAGGCCTATGACCTGATCGCCCGCTTCGGCGCCGACGGCCAGGCCGCCAAGCCGCCGACCGTCTATCGGGCGCTTGAGTTTCTGGAACGTCGCGGCGTGGTGCATCGCATCGCCTCGATCAGCGCCTATGTGGCCTGCACCTCGGCGGCGGATGATGCGCGCGCTCACGCCGCCGCCTTCCTGATCTGCGACTGTTGCGGAGCGACCGAAGAGGTGGCCGTGGCAGGGGGGGAGGCCTTCTTGGAGGCGGCCGCCTCGGCCGGCTATTCCATCGAGCGCACCACCATCGAGGGTCACGGCCGCTGCCCGGCCTGTCGCGTGGCGGTCTGATCGACATGGACGCCTTGGCCCTTTCGGCGCCGCGGCGTCTGACGGTTCCCATCGACAACCGTTGGGGCGCGGGCGAGATGGCCGTCCTCGACTTCGGCGATCCGGCGCGACCGGTCGATTTGATCTTCGTCCACGCCAATGGTTTCAACGCCTACGCCTATCGGTCCCTGCTGCAGCCCCTGTCGGGCGCCCTGCGCATCTGGGCGCCGGATCTGCGAGGGCATGGCCGCACGCGCCTGCCCGCTCGACCGCAGGGACGGCGCAGTTGGAAGGATCATCGCGACGACCTGATCGCCCTGTTGGAGGCGGTGGACGGGCCGCCCGTCGCCCTGGCCGGCCATTCCATCGGCGGAACCAGCGGCCTGCTGGCGGCGGCGGAGCGGCCCGAGCGGGTGTCGCGGCTGCTGCTGCTCGATCCCGTGATCTGGCGCCGAGAGATGGTGCTGGCCATGAACCTGCCCCTGGTCGGGCGGCTGGCCCAGCGTTTTCCCATTGTCCAGGGCACGTTGAAGCGCCGGGCCCTGTTCGACGGCCGGGAGCAGGCGCTGAAGGCCTATCGCGGGCGCGGGGCCTTCAAGGGCTGGTCCGACATGATGCTGGCCGACTACCTTGTCGACGGGTTGATCGAGACCGATCAAGGGTTCGCCCTGACCTGTGATCCGGCCTGGGAGGCGTCCAACTATGCGGCCCAGGCGCACAACCCCTGGCGCGCCCTGCGGCGCTATCCGGGCGGGGTCCAGATTTTGAAGGCGGAAAGCGGCAGCCTGTGCGCCACGCCGGTCACGAGTCCGGACGCTGCGCCGCTGCGGGTGAACGCCGTCGCCGGCGGCGGTCACCTGTTCCCCATGACCCACCCCGAGGTCGTGCGCGACGCCCTGTTTGATCTGGCGGTCTGACGGCGCGCGACGCCATGTAGACGGTCTTCTGATCCGAACCGGGGTTGCCGTCGCGCCTTTCGGTGCTAGGCCTGAGGGCCATGACGTCGTCCGCCGCCCCGTCCAGTCTGCCGCGCATCCTGATCGGGTCGCTGATCGGCGCCGTGATCGGCCTGGTCCTGTTGGCCTTGGGTGTGGCCATCCTGTGGAATGCGGCCGACCAGCGGATGGCGGGGCCTCCATCGTCGCCACAGCCCACGACCTCGTCGGCGCCGCCGAAGCCGCCGAGCGAAGCCGCGGCCTCGCCTGTGCCCTATCCGCAGGTGACGCCCGGGCCTGCGGCGGTTCCGGTCGCGCCCGAACCCGAAGCGCCGCCGCGGGCGGCGACCTCGATCTGGCGCTCCATCTTCGACGACGATGAGGAGAGACCGGTCGCTGCGCCTCCTGCGCCCGCGCCACCGCCCGCCGCAGAGCCGCGCCCTGCGGGCCAGGCCGCGCCGGCCCCGTCCGCCCCAGTTCGGCCCGCAACGCCCCGCCGCCCGCCCGAGGCCCAGCGTCAGGACGACAGCCTCTTCTTCTGACGCCTCAGGTCAGGCGGGCGCAGGCGTGGATCAGCCGCTCCACGTCCTCTTCGGACTGATAGAGGCTGAAGCCGAAGCGGATCACGTCGTCGCGCACGTCGGTGACCACGTTCATGTGCTGAAGATCGGCCTTCCAGCGCGAGGCCTCGTCGGAGCGCAGGGCCAGGAAGCGGGCGCGCGGGGCGTCGCCCTCGACCGGGTTGAGGATCTCGGCCTGCGACAGGGCCCCGGCTTCGCCGTTTTGGATCGCCGCCTGGAAGCGCGCCTGCAGGTCGCGCGCATGGGCGGCCATGTCGGCGGTGGTCAGGCCCTGCTCGTCCAGCATCCGGCGCACGGCGTTGAGGCGGTACAGCGCGCTGACGTCGAAGGTGGCGCCCCAGAAGCGGCCGCCGTCGGTGCGGTACTGGACCCCGCCGGGCGGACCTTCCAGATGGCCGAACTCGGCGAACCAGCCGGTGATGACCGGGCGCGGGCAGAACCCCGGCGGGGAATGCAGGAAGCAGGCGCCTTCGCCCGCCATGGCGTATTTGTAGCCGCCCGCCAGATAGAAGACCTTGTCCGCCACCGCCGACAGGTCGGTCGGGGTCGCCATGAAGCCGTGATAGCCGTCGATCACCACCCACGGCCCGGCCGGGTCGGCCAGTTCCGCCAGCTCGGGGATGGCGTCGAACAGCTGGCCGGTCCGGAAGAAGACCTGGCTGACCAGGATCAGGTCATGCCCGCCCGCACGGGCCGCCGCCACGAAGCGCTCGGCGAAGGTGTTGAAGGGTTGCAGCGGCACGCGCGTGACCACGGCCTCGCCGGCCTCCTCCCAGCGCTCGGACTGGCGGCGGAAGGAGTGGAACTCGCCGTCGGTGGACAGGATGCGTACCGGCTTCTTCTCGACGCCCGACACCAGGCGGATCAGCAGGTCGTGGGTATTGGAGGTGAAGATCAAGCTGTCGGGCGAGGGCAGGTTCAGCTCCTTCGCCACGTGCTTCTGGGCCTCGGGAATGACCTCGCCGAAGACCAGGTCCCACTTGCGGTCGGCGAAGCGGTTGGCCTCGGCCCAGGCCTGGACCTGGGCGTCGAAGCTGGCGTCGGGCCACAGGTGATGGCTGTGGGCGGCGAAATGCAGCCGCTCGGGATCCAGACCCAGGGCGCGCGAGAAGAGGGGCTTGTAGCTCATGGGGCGACCTTACCCGGATCGGCGTGAGGCCCAACAGAAAAGAGGCGGGCCGCTTTCGCGAACCCGCCTCTTCATTCTCAGATCAGACTGCCGTGGCAGTGTTTGAACTTGCGGCCCGAGCCGCAGGGGCAGTCGGCGTTGCGGCTGGTGCGCTCCCAGCCGACGGGCAGGGCCTCGACCGGCAGCTTGGAACGATCGTCGCCGGTCAGCATGCCTTCCGGGTTCTGGGCCATGGGATTGGCCATCTCGTTCTCGCCGGTGCCGGGGTTCAGGTGGATTTCCTGGAACTCGGGCATCTCCATCGCAGGCGGCGCCTCGAAGCGGAACTCGACCGTCATCAGCCAGCGGGTGACGTTGTGGCGCAGGTCGTGCAGCAGGGTCTCGAACAGGTTGAAGGCTTCGGTCTTGTACTCGTTCAGCGGGTCGCGCTGGCCGTAACCGCGCAGGCCGATGACGCCGCGCAGGTGGTCCAGGTGGACCAGGTGCTCGCGCCACTGCATGTCGATCATCTGCAGCATGAACTGCTTTTCCAGACCGCGGGTCTGGTCGGCGCCGATCTGCTCCAGACGCTCGGCGGCGCGGGCGTCTGCGGCGGCGTTGATGCGCTCCTCGATCTCTTCGTTGGAGACGCCTTCCTCGGCGGCCCAGTCCTTGAGCGGCAGCTCCAGGCCCAGGGTCGAGCGGATCTTCTCGTCCAGGCCGTCCATGTCCCACTGCTCGGCATAGGCCTTGGGCGGCATGTAGCGCTCGACCAGGTCTGAGACGACGTCGAGGCGGAAGTCGGTGACCAGTTCCGAAAGGTCCGTGGAGTCCATGAACTCCTGACGCTGTTCGAACACGGCCTTGCGCTGGTCGTTCACGACGTCGTCGTACTTCAGCACGTTCTTGCGCATGTCGTAGTTGCGGGCTTCGACGCGCTTCTGGGCGGTCTCGACGGCGCGGTTCAGCCAGGGGTGGCTGATGGCCTCGCCCTCGGCCACGCCAAAGGACTTCATGATGCCGTCCAGACGGTCGCCGGCGAAGATGCGCAGCAGGTCGTCTTCACACGACAGATAGAATTTCGAGGTGCCGGGGTCGCCCTGGCGGCCGGTACGGCCGCGCAGCTGGTTGTCGATGCGGCGGCTTTCGTGGCGCTCGGTGCCGAGCACGAACAGGCCGCCGGCGGCCAGGGCCGCCTCGCGGCTCACGGCGATCTCGGACCTGTACTCGGCCTCGATCACCGCCAGCATTTCCGGCGTCACCTCGACGGCCATGTTGCGCTGTTCCTGGGTCCAGCGCTGCAGGCGCATTTCCAGGTTGCCGCCCAGCTGGATGTCGGTGCCGCGACCGGCCATGTTGGTGGCGATGGTCACTGCGCCGGGCAGGCCGGCGTCAGCGACGATATAGGCCTCCTGCTCGTGCTGGCGCGCGTTCAGGACGTTGTGCGGAATGCCGCGGCCGGTGGCGTAGGTGATGTCATAGGCGTCGTCGCCGACCTTCTGCGCATCCTTCTCGCGGCCGGCGTACTCGGCCTTGAGGGTGCGGCCGGTCTCGACCTTGTAGTCGTAGTTCTTGAGGACTTCGGACAGTTCCTCGGAATTCTCGATCGAGACGGTGCCGACCAGGATCGGCTGACCCTTGACGTGGCACTCGGCGATCTGGGCGGCGATGGCCGCGTTCTTTTCCTTGAAGGTGCGATAGACCTCGTCGTCGTAATCCTTGCGCTGGATCGGACGGTTGGTCGGCACTTCCAAGACGTCCATCTTGTAGATGTCGAGGAATTCCTGGGCCTCGGTGGCGGCCGTGCCGGTCATGCCGGACAGCTTTTCGTAGAGGCGGAAATAGTTCTGGATGGTCACCGAGGCCAGGGTCTGGTTCTCGGGCATGATCTTGACGTCTTCCTTGGCCTCGATGGCCTGGTGAAGACCTTCGGACAGGCGGCGGCCCGTCATCATGCGGCCGGTGTATTCGTCGATCAGGACGATCTCGCCAGCCTTGATGATGTAGTCCTTGTCGCGCGTGTACAGGGTGTTGGCGCGCAGGGCCTGATTGACGTGGTGGACCAGGCTGACGTTGGCCGGGTCGTACAGGTCGGTGGTGTCCTCGGCGAAGTGACCGCCGGTCTCCAGCATCTCCTCGATGCGTTCCGAACCCAGCTCGGTCAGCAGGGCCTGGCGCTGCTTCTCGTCGAGATCGAAGGTGGCCTTGTCGACGATCAGCTCTTTCACGATCGCATCGACGATCTTGTAGAGGTCCGAACGGTCCTCGGTCGGGCCCGAGATGATCAGCGGCGTGCGCGCCTCGTCGATCAGGATGGAGTCGACTTCATCGACGATGGCGAAGTGGTGGCCGCGTTGCACCATCTCGCGGCGGTCATAGACCAGGTTGTCGCGCAGATAGTCGAAGCCGAATTCGTTGTTGGTGCCGTAGGTGATGTCGGCGTTATAGGCCGCCTGGCGCTGGCCCTGCGACAGGCCGTTGACGATGACGCCGACCTCGAGGCCGAGGAAGCGATAGACCTTGCCCATGGTCTCGGCGTCGCGGCGCGCCAGGTAGTCGTTGACGGTGATGACGTGGACGCCCTTGCCCGCCAGGGCGTTCAGATAGACCGGCGCCACGGCCACCAGGGTCTTGCCTTCGCCGGTCCGCATCTCGGCGATGCCGCCTTCATGCAGGATCATGCCGCCGGCCAACTGCACGTCGTATTGACGCTGACCCATGACCCGCTTCGACGCCTCGCGCACCACGGCGAAGGCTTCGTTCTGGAGCTTGTCCAGGCTCTCGCCGGCCTCGATCCGGTCCTTGAAGGTCTGCGTCATCATGCGCAGCTCGTCGTCCGAGAAGGCCTCGAACTTGGATTCCAGGGCGTTGATCTTCTGCGCCTGGGCCTGGAAGGCCTTGACCTTGCGGTCGTTGGAGGAGCCGAAGAGTTTCTTGGCGAAGCCGAGCATGGGCGATCCGGTAAGGCGGTCGAGCGGCTGAGGCTCTGAAAACAGGAAGCGCCGTGATCGAAGGCCCGGATCGACGTCGGTCCCGACGACCCCCGGAACAGGAGGCGTGCGCAGGGGCCGCGCAGACGATCGAAAACCCCTCGACTTGGGCGCAGCCGGGACTTAAGCACCGCCCTAACCCCTGTCAACGCGAGGGGCTTTCAACGGCCTGTCGCGACGGGCCGTTCGATCCCTGTTTTTCGCCCCGCACGGAGCGCCAGATGCGTCTTTCGCGCCCCCTGTCCAGACCCTTGCGGCCCGTTCTGGCGTCGGCCCTGCTGGCCCTGACCCTGACGGCGGCCTGCGGGCGTGGCGACGTGGAGACCCCGCCGGAAAAAGACGACCTGGTGGTGGCGCGGGTGCAGGAGCGCTCGGTCTGGGCCTCGGACGTGCGCCGCGAGGCGGTGGCCCAGGGCCTGATCGGCGAAGGCGAGCCGCTGGACGTCAGGTCCGAGCTGTTCCGTCGCGTGCTGGACGAGGTGGTCGATCAGAAACTGCTGGCCGCCGAGGCCCGCCGTCGCGGCCTGGACAAGAATCCGGCCGCCCAGCGTCGTCTGGAGGCGGTGCACGAACGCATCCTCGGCGACATGCTGGTGGAATCCGTGGTCAGCGGGGCAGTGTCCGATCAGGCGGTCGAGCGTCTCTATCAGGAGCAGCAGCGCCGGGCCCAGACGACCGAGGAGGTTCGGGTCCGCCTGATCCTGTCGCACACCAAGGAACAGGCCGACGCCGTGGTCGGCGTCCTGGGGCAGGGCGCCGCCTTCGAGGCCGTGGCCGCCCAGCGCTCGGTCGACGACGCCACCCGCTATTCCGGCGGCGACCTGGGCTATTCGACATTGGACGTCCTGCCCGACGCCTACGCCGCCGCCCTGCGCGGTCAGGCCCCCGGCGCCGTGGTCGGACCGGTCAAGGGCGAGGGCGGCTGGGCGGTCCTGCGCATCGAGGACCGTCGCCTGGAGACCCCGCCGACCCTGGACCAGGCCCGGCCTCTCATCGTCCGCTATCTGACCTATGAGGGCGTGCGTCAGTTGCTGGAGCAATTGCGCGGCAAGGCCGCCGTCGAAGTCTTCCTCAATCCCGCCAAACCGGCGGCGCAAGTCCCTGCCCAGCCCAGGGGCGTCAAGCCCGCGCCCGCCGCCCCCGTCGCCGCCCCTCCCGCCGGAACCGTCGCTTCATGAACCGTCCGCCCGCCTCCAAATCCGGTTCGACCGGCCAGATGATCGAAACCGCCATCGAAAAGGCTCTGGACCCCTTGGCCTCAGCCCTGAAGCGCGCGACCCAGCCGGCCGCGGCTAAGGCTGCGCCGGGCAAGCCCGGCCTGATGATTTCGCCGCTGGCCGTGCCCTTCCCGACCATTCCGGCCATCGGCGGGGTCGAGATCGCCACCGCCCGCGCCGGCTTCTACAAGCATGAGCGCGACGATCTCGTGGTCTTCCGCTTCCCCGAGGGCGCGTCCTGCGCCGGTGTCTTCACCCGTCACAAGGTCGGCTCTGCCCCTGTGGACTGGTGCAAGCGTCAGCTGGACGCCGACAAGGGCGGCGGCGAGGGGGTCAAGGCCCTGGTCGTCAATGCCGGCTGCGCCAACGCCTTCACGGGCAAGGCCGGCGCCGACGCGGCCCGTCGCACCGCTTCCGAGGTCGCCAAGCGCTTCGACTGCCGCCAGCGCGACATCATGCTGGCCTCGACCGGCGTGATCGGCGTGGTGCTGGACGAGACCAAGATCACCGCCCGCCTGCCCGAGATCGAGGCGGGCCTGAAGGCTGACGCCTGGGCCCAGGCGGGTCTCGGCATCATGACCACGGACACCTTCCCCAAGGGCTCCTATGCGGAATGCGAGATCGAGGGCGTCAAGGTGAAGATCGCCGGCATCGCCAAGGGGTCGGGCATGATCGCCCCCGACATGGCGACCATGCTGGCCTTCATCGTCACCGACGCGAACATCGCCCCGCCGGTGCTGAAGGCCCTGCTGAACCTGCACGTCCGCACCACCTTCAACAGCGTGACGGTGGACGGCGACACCTCGACCAACGACACCGCCCTGCTGTTCGCCACCGGGGCCTCGGGCGCGCCGCGCATCGGCCGGGTCGGCGATCGCCGCCTGAAGGACTTCTCGGCGGCCCTGGACAAGGTCATGCTCGACCTGGCCCACCAACTGGTGCGCGACGGCGAAGGCGCCACCAAGTTCGTCCGCGTCACCGTGGACGGCGCCGCCAGCCCCGCCTCGGCCCGCAAGCTGGCAAAGTCGATCGCCGACAGCCCGCTGGTGAAGACCGCCATCGCCGGCGAGGACGCCAACTGGGGCCGCATCGTCATGGCCGTCGGCAAGACCGAAGAAGCCGTGGACCGCGACCGTCTGGCCATTCACTTCGGCCCCCATGTCGCGGCCGTCGACGGCGCCCCGTCGCCGACCTACGACGAGGCGAAGATGAGCGCCTATATGAAGAACGCCGAGATCGACATCACCGTGCATGTGGGCTCGGGCCGGGCCTCGGCCACGGTCTGGACCTGCGACCTGACCAAACGCTACATCGAGATCAACGGGGACTATCGCTCGTGAGCGAAGCCGCCGCCGTCCCCACCGTCCTGGTCGTCGCCGTCGCCCTGATCGACCCTGACGGTCGCGTCCTGATCGCCAAGCGGCCTGAGGGCAAACAGCTGGCCGGTCTGTGGGAATTCCCCGGCGGCAAGGTCGAGCCGGGCGAGCGGCCGGAAGCGGCCCTGATCCGTGAGCTGAAGGAAGAACTGGGCATCGACGTGAACGAGGCCTGCCTGGCGCCGTTCGTGTTTACCAGTCACGCTTACGATTCCTTTCACCTCTTGATGCCATTGTATTTGTGCCGACGCTGGTCCGGCGTGGTCACGGCGCGTGAACATGCGGGTCTGGCCTGGGTGAAGCCGAACAAGCTGTCGGACTATCCCATGCCGCCGGCCGACGAACCCCTGGTCGCCTGGTTGCGCGACCTGCTCTGATCAGCCGCCGCGGGAGGGGGCCTGGATGCGACGTTTCATCGGCCGGTTCCTTCGCGACGACAGCGGCGCCACCGCCATCGAGTACGGCCTGATCTGCGCCCTGGTCTTCCTGGTCATCATCGGATCGATGCGTTTGGCGGGCGAAAAGGGTGCGGCCGTGTTCAACACGGCCCTGACCGCCCTGACCGAAGCCGTCAGCTAGGCGTCTCGCCCGTCTGTTCCCTGACGCCGAGCGCATCCGCCAGCCGGGTCCTGGCGGAGCCGCGCCGGGCCGGTTTCTGCTGGCTGTCATGCGGCGCCCAGCCGGCCAGGTGCACCATTTCAAAAGTCGCGGGAATCCGTCTGTCCGCTTCGGCGTGGCGTTCGGCGTAGAGCTTGGCGGCGCGGGCCACAACAGCTCTGCTCAGCGGCTTGATCGGCCCGGCCAGGACATTGGTCTCGCCCATGGCCCGCAGGTCGCGCATCAGGGCGAACGGGTCGCCATAGCGCACCGTCACCCGGTCCACGTCTGACACGGGCAGGGCGAAGCCGGCCCTTTGCAGCAGGCCCGCCCCGTCGAAGCCGTCGGCGAAGGGCGAGACGCGGGCCTGGGCCCCGCCGTTGACCTCCAGCTCGGCCTCGGTCAGGACGCCGCGCAACTCCTTCAGCGTCGCCGCGCCGAACAGGCTGGCCACGAAAAGGCCGTCGGGCCTGAGGGCGCGCCGGATCTGGCTGAGCGCGCCCGGCAGGTCATTGGCCCAGTGCAGACCCAGCAGGTTGACGATCAGGTCGGCGGACTGATCTTCCAGCCCCAGAGGCCCGGCTCCCGGCGCCGCGCGCTCGGACATCGACCCCACGGCGCGCACAGCGGCCACGCGGTCGCGCGCCGAACTGTCGGCGACGGCGCGGGCGAAGACGCCCGGATGGGGCGACAGGTCGACGGGGGCCTGAAACTCGCGCAGGATCACCTCCAGGCTGTTCACCGCATTCTCGGCGGCGCGGACATGCAGGAAGTCGGCGTCGGGGAAACGGCGCGCGGCGCGGCTCAGGCGCGCGGCGCGGCGGGCGGCGTCGAAGATGATCGGGGGACCGGAGGAGGGGGGCGCGCTCATGTCGGTTCAGGATGGGGGCTGGAGAGGTCGATTAAAAGGCGTGACGGCGCCTATAGCATCCGGCGCGCGCGATGCGGGGCGCGGCCTGCTGGATATTCTGCTGCCGCCCATGGCCCACGACAGCCGCGAAGCCACGGCCTCGGCGGGCCTGACGCCGGACGCCTGGAGCCGGGTGGTGTTTCTGGAGGCTCCGGTCTGCGACGGCTGCGGCGCGGCCTTTGAATACGACGGCGGCGACTTCGCCTCCGATCGCTGCCTGGCCTGTCAGGTCCAGCCCTACGCCTTCGCCCGCGCCCGGGCCGCCTGCGTCTATGACGAGGCGTCGCGCGGCCTGATCCTCAAGTTCAAGCACGGCGACCAGCAGCAGTTCGCGTCCCTGTTCGCCCGCTGGATCGCCCGCTCCGCCGCCGACGTGGTGGCCGAGGCCGACGCTGTGGTCCCGGTGCCCCTGCACCGGTCCCGCCTGCTGGCGCGACGCTTCAATCAGGCCGCCGAGATCGCCCGCCCCCTGGCCCGCAACGCCGGGCTCGACTACCTGCCCGACGCCTTGATCCGGACGACGCCGACCGCCAGCCAGGGCGGCAAGTCGGCGCGGGGGCGGCGGCTGAACGTGAAGAAGGCCTTCGCCGTCACCGAGGCCGGGCGTCGCCGCATCAAGGGACGGCGCATCCTGTTGATCGACGACGTGCTGACGACCGGGGCCACGGCCGAGGCCTGCGCGCGGGTTCTGCTGCAGGCCGGGGCCCGCGCCGTGGACCTGGCGGTGATCGCGAGGGTGCGAACCGCGCGCGAACCGCCTAAGTAGGGGGCTAGCCTGCAGTTTAAGGAGTTCCTGAGTTGGCCGAAGTCGTCATCTACACCAAGCCCGGTTGCCCCTATTGCGTCGCCGCCATGGGCCTGCTGACCCGCAAGGGCGCCGAGTTCACCGAGATCGTCGCTTCGAACGACCCGGAAAAGAAGGCCGAGATGGTCGCGCGTTCGGGCGGCAAGGCCACCTTCCCGCAGATCTTCATCAACGGCCAGCACGTCGGCGGCTCGGACGACATCCACGCCCTGGACCGCAAGGGCGGTCTGGACCCCCTGCTGGCGGCCTGATGAGCGAGCGGCTCGAGGTCGCGCTGATCCAGACCCGGACGCCGGCGACGGCGGCCGCGGGGCTGGCCCATGTCGAGCCGCTGATCCGCCAGGCGGCGGCGGGCGGGGCGCAACTGATCCTGACGCCCGAGGGGACCAACTTCCTCGAGCAGCGCCGGGCCTTGCGTGACGCCGCCCTGTCGAGCGAAGACGCCGACGCCGCCGTCCTCGGCCTGCGGGCTCTGGCGGCGGAACTGGGCGTCTGGTTGTTGATCGGCTCGGCCATCGTGCGATCAAGCGCGCCCGGCGACGCCCGCGCGGCCAACCGCTCCCTGCTGATCGATCCGACCGGGGCGGTCACGGCCCGCTATGACAAGCTGCATGTCTTCGATGTCGATCTGGCCAATGGCGAGACCTATCGCGAAAGCGCCTCGGTGCGCCCCGGCGAGGCGGCGCGTCTGGCCGACACCCCCTGGGGCGGCCTGGGTCTGACCATCTGCTATGACGTCCGCTTTCCGCACCTGCATCGCCAGCTGGCCCAGGCCGGGGCGGCCATGATCGCCGTGCCCGCCGCCTTCACCCGCCCGACCGGCGAGGCCCACTGGGAGACCCTGCTGCGCGCCCGCGCCATCGAGACGGGCGCCTTCGTCCTGGCCCCGGCCCAGGGCGGGACCCACGAGGACGGCCGTCAGACCTGGGGCCGCTCCTTGATCGTCGGCCCCTGGGGCGAGGTCATCGCCCGCGCTGACCACGATGAGCCCGGCGTCCTTCACGCCGCCCTGGACCTGAGCGCAGTAGACCGCGCCCGCGCCTCGATCCCGGCCCTGCGCCACGACCGTGAATTTGATCCGCCGCAATGATCCGCTACGCCCTGTCCTGCGACCATGACCACGGCTTCGAGGCCTGGTTCGCCTCATCCGGCGACTATGACGATCAGGCCGCGCGCGGTCTGGTCGAATGCCCCTTCTGCGCCTCGACGGTCATCCGCAAGCAGATCATGGCCCCGGCGGTGGCCGGCACGAAGAAGGCCGCGTCGTCGCCCGATGCGATGAAGCAGATGCAGGCCATGATGATGCAGGCGGCGCGCGAGGTGCGCGATCACGTCGAGGAGAATTTCGACTATGTCGGCGACGCCTTCGCCCGCGAGGCCCGCGACATCCACGAAGGCCGCTCCGAGAAGCGCGAAATCTACGGCGAGGCCACCCCCGCCGAGGTGAAGAAACTGAAGGACGACGGCGTGCCCTGCGCGCCACTGCCCAGCCTGCCGCCGGACCCCAAGAAGGCGAACTGAAGCCACGGCCGAGTGAGGGCGGCCGGGCCGGATTCCTGCAAGCGCGATGGACGGGATTGATCTAGGCTCCTTCTCGAACCGAGGAGGGAGACTTCGATGGCCTTGCTGACCGTGCTTTCGGCCGCCGCCCTGATACAAGCGACGCCGCCCGCGCCCGACCTGTCGTGGTTGGCCGGCTACTGGCTGGACTGTTCGCGAGGGCGCGAGGCGTCGGAGACCTGGAGCGACCCGCGCGCGGGTCTGATGGTCGGTCATACCGTGACTGTGCGCAATGGCCGCAGCGGCTTCGAGTTCGCGCGCATCACCCGCCTGCAGGACGGGGCCCTGGCCTATGTGGCGCAGCCGGCCGGGGCCGCGCCGACCCCCTTCCGCCTGATCGAAAGCGGGCCGCAGCGGGCGGTTTTCGCCAACCCCGCCAACGACTTTCCGCACCGCATCCTCTATCAGCGCGCGGGGGATGTGCTGACCGCCCGCATCGAAGGGGCAGATGATGATGAGACCCGGAGTGCGGAATGGACCTTCAACAAGGCGGAACTGAACGCGCGGTGCCCCAGCTGATCTGGCGGTCCATGACGCCCGACGACGTCGACGGCGTCGTCGCGGTCGCCCGCCTGTCCTTCCCCGACCATTTCGAGGCGCGCGAATGCTTCGCCGAGCGTCAGGAACTGGCGCCCGAGGGTTGCTTCGTCCTGTCCGACGACGCCGGAACCGTCATGGGCTACCTGATGGCCTATCCGTGGAAGCGCAACGCGGCGCCGCCGCTGGACAGCCTGATCGGCGCCGTGCCCGAGGACGCCGAGGTCATCTATCTGCACGATCTGGCCGTCCATCCCGACACGCGCGGCGGCGGCCATACCCGCCTGATCGTCGAACGGCTGGCCGAACAGGCCAGGGCGGCGGGCTGGCCCGAGATCGCCCTGGTGGCCGTCAACGAGGCGACCGCCTTCTGGGAGCGCAACGGCTTCGTCGTGCAAAATCCGCCCGGCATGGCCGAAAAGCTGGCCAGCTACGGCGACGACGCTCGCTACATGATCCGACCGCTCTGAGCGGTCAGGCGTCGCGCGTCGCCATCATCATGTAGTTGATGCCCACGTCGTCGCCCTCGCTCCAGCGGTCGTTCAGCGGGTCATAGGCCAGCCCGTAAGGGCCGGTGACGGTCAGGGGCTCGCCGTCCAGCATGGCGCGCAGTTCCTCGGGCTTGAGGAACTGGCGCCAGTCGTGGGTGCCCGCAGGCACCCAGCGCAGCACGTATTCGGCCGCGACCTTGCCCAGCAGCAGGCCCTTCAGGGTGCGGTTCAGGGTGGCGACGATCATCAGGCCGCCCGGCTTGATCAGCTTGGAGCAGGCGCGGACGAAGGCCTCGGGATCGGCGACGTGCTCGATCACCTCCATGGTCAGGACCACGTCGAAGGGACCGGCGCCCGCTTCCACCATCTGTTCGACGGTGGCGGCCCGATAGGTGATGTCTAGGCCCACCTGTTCGGCGTGGGCGCGGGCCGTGCCGATATTCTCGGACGAGGCGTCCATGGCTGTGACCTCGAAGCCCATGCGCCGCATCGGCTCGGCGATCAGGCCGCCGCCGCAACCGATGTCGATCAGGCTGAGACCGTTGAAGGGCGCGCGTGTCCGAACGTCGCGTCCGAAATGTTCGGCGGCGCGGTCGCGGACGAATTTCAGCCGCGCCGGATTGAAGCGATGCAGGGGCGCGAACGGCCCTTTCGGGTCCCACCATTCCGCCGCCTGGGCCGAGAAACGGGCCACATCGGCGGGATCAATGCTCGGCCCCTCGGCACGATCGGTTGCAAAGGGTGAAAAACCCTCTTCGCTTTGGGGTTTGCGCGGCTCAAGGCTGTCGTTAGAAGCGGACATGGCCGCAGGCATGAACCGCCTTGGCCGCCCATGCAAGCAGGGGACGAAACGCCACGATGACGCGGCCCGAAACGACACGACTGGTGATGAAGTTCGGGGGGACCTCCATGGGGGACCTCGAGCGTATTCGTCGTGCGGCGCGAATTATCGCCGCCGAGGCCGCCAAGGGCAAACAGATCGCCGTGGTGGTCTCCGCCATGGCCGGCAAGACCAATGAGCTGGTGGCCTGGACCGACGGCGCGGGTCCCGCCGCCGCGGGCCTGCCCCTGTCGGACGACGAATACGACGTGGTGGTCGCCTCGGGCGAGCAGGTGACGTCGGGGCTTCTGGCCCTGACCCTGCGCAACATGGGGCTGGACGCGCGCAGCTGGATGGGCTGGCAGATCCCCATCATCACCGACGACGCTCACGGCCGCGCCCGCATCGAGGACGTGCCCGGCGACGTCCTGGGCGCGGCTGTCGACAGCGGCCAGATCGCCGTCGTGCCCGGCTTCCAGGGCGTGACCCGCGACGGCCGCATCACCACCCTGGGCCGCGGCGGCTCCGACACCTCGGCGGTGGCGGTGGCGGCGGCTCTGGGCGCCCCTTGCGACATCTACACCGACGTGGACGGCGTCTATACGACCGACCCCCGCATCGAGAGCCGCGCGCGGCGCCTGGAAAAGGTCTCCTACGAGGAGATGCTGGAAATGGCCTCCCTGGGGGCCAAGGTGCTGCAGACCCGCTCGGTCGAACTGGCCATGGCCAAGCAGGTCCCGGTTCGGGTCCTGTCCAGCTTCATCGAGCCGGATGAGAATGGAAATCTGCCGGAGAACGCCGGCACCCTGATTTGTGACGAGGATGAGATCGTGGAAAAGCGCATCGTTTCCGGCGTGACCATGAGCCGGGACGAAGCCCGGATCACGCTGCTGGGTCTGGCGGACCGCACCGACGCCCCCGCCGACGTCTTCACGCGTCTGGCCGAGGCCAACGTCAATGTGGACATGATCGTGCAGAGCCAGGCCCGCACCGAGGGCGCGGTGAACCTGACCTTCACGACCGGTCGTCGCGACGCCCAGCGCGCCGCCGAGATGATGACCGCCGCCAAGGCCGAGATCGGCTTTGAGGAACTGCGCATCGACGCCGACGTGGCCAAGATCTCGGTCATCGGCGTCGGCATGCGCAGCCATGCGGGCGTGGCCCAGACCATGTTCCGGGCCCTGGCCGACAAGGGCGTCAAGTTCCAGGCCATCTCCACTTCGGAGATCAAGATCAGCGTCCTGATCGAGGACGCCTATTCCGAACTGGCGGTTCGGGCGCTGCACGCGGCCTACGGGCTGGACGCCCTATAGGAAAACAGCAACGCCGCCCTATCTGAGCGAAGGGCGGCCAGGCGGGAGGCGACATGGTGAAGGGCGGATTGACGACGAGGGGGCCTCGCAACCTCCTGCGCCAGATCCGCGAAGCCATGGCCGGCGGCGGCCCGGCGCAGGACCGGCTGGACATGGTGGTGCGTGTCATCGCCCAGTCCATGGTGGCCGAGGTCTGCTCCATCTATCTGCGACGCGCCTCGGGCGAGCTGGAGCTGTTCGCCACCCAGGGTCTGAATCCCGAGGCCGTGCACAACACCCGACTTCGGCCCGGCGAGGGTCTGGTCGGCGAGGTGGCCCGGCTGGCCCAGCCGATCAGCCTGTCGGACGCCCCGTCCCACCCCAGCTTCTCCTATCGCCCCGAAACGGGCGAAGACCCCTTCCACGCCTTCCTCGGCGCGCCCCTGCTGCGCGGCGGTCGGGCCATCGGGGTTCTGGTCGTCCAGAACCGCGCCGCCCGCCGCTATGACGAGGAAGAGGTCGAGGACATCCAGACCATCGCCATGGTCCTGGCCGAGACGGTCGCCTCGGGCGAGTTGCTGGCCCAGGACGAACTGCGCGACGTCGAGGTGGCCCCCCATCGCCCCGAACGGCTGAAGGGCCAGAAGTTCGCTGAAGGCCTGGCCTATGGCGTCGTCGTCCAGCACGAGGCCCCGCTGGCGCCCGAGCAACTGCTGTCCGACGATCCGGCCGCCGAGGAAAGGCGTCTGGCCGAGGCCCTGTCGGCGCTGAAAGCCGGCATCGACGACATGCTGGAAGGCGGCCAGAGCAAGCTGGGCGGGACCTCCTTCGAGGTTCTGGAGACCTATCGCATGTTCGCCGACGACCGGGGCTGGAACCGGTCGCTGGAGGAGGCGGTGCGCTCGGGCCTGACCGCTGAGGCCGCCGTGGACCGCGTCCGCAACGAGCACCGCGCCCGCTTCGCCAAGGCCCGCGACCCCTATATCCGCGAGCGGCTGCACGACTTCGAGGACCTGGCCAACCGCCTGCTGCGCGTGCTGGCGGGCGACAACCCCGGCCAGCGCGACCTGCCCGACGACGCCATCCTGGTGGCCAGAAACCTCGGTCCGGCCGACCTGCTGGAATATCCGCGCCACAAGCTGCGGGGCCTGCTGCTGGAAGAAGGCTCTGCCGCCAGCCACGCCGCCATCGTCGCCCGCGCCCTGCAAATCCCCTGCGTCGGCCGTCTGCAGGGGCTGCGCGACCGCCTGTCCGAGGGCGATCAGGTCATCGTCGACGGCGAGACGGGCGAGGCCTATCTGCGGCCGCGCCCCGACATGCTGGCGGCGGTGCAGACCCGGATGGCGGTGCGCGAACAGCGCCGGGCCGAGTTCGACCTGTTGCGCGACACGCCAGCGGTGACCAAGGACGGCACGCGGATCACCATCCTGACCAACGCCGGTCTGGCGGTGGACCTTGAGAATCTGGACGCGACGGGGGCCGAGGGCATCGGCCTGTTCCGCACCGAGTTCCAGTTCATGGTCTCGGACGAACTGCCGCGTCTGGACGCCCAGACGGCGCTGTACAAGCTGGTGCTGGACGCGGCGGGCGACCGGCCCGTCACCTTCCGCACCCTCGACATCGGCGGGGACAAGGTCCTGCCCTATCTCGACAATGAGCGCGAAGAGAACCCGGCGCTCGGCCGCCGCGCCATCCGCCTGGGTCTGGACCGTCCGGCCCTGTTGCGGATGCAGGTGCGAGCGCTTCTGGCCGCCGCCGCCGGGCGCGAGCTGCGCGTCATGTTCCCCATGATCGCCACGGTGGACGAGTTCCGCGCTGCGCGTGAACTGGTCGATGTCGAATGCGACTGGGCGCGGCGTCGCGGGCGGCCCCTGCCGTCTTTGCTGCGTGTCGGGGCCATGGTCGAGTGCCCCAGCCTGCTGTGGCACCTCGACGCCCTGCTGCCCCTGACCGACTTCGTCTCGATCGGCACCAACGACCTGCTGCAGTACATGTTCGCCGCCGACCGGACCAATCCCATGGTGTCGGACCGCTACGACCCCCTGTCGCCGCCGGCCTTGCGGGCCCTGGCCGAGATCCAGCAGAAGTGCGCCGACAGCGCCACGCCGGTTTCGGTCTGCGGCGAGCTGGCCGGGCGTCCGCTGGAAGCCTTCGCCCTGATCACGCTCGGCTACACCCGCCTTTCGGCGCCCGCCGGCGGGGTGGGGCCCGTCAAGCGGATGATCCTGTCGGCCGACCTGTCCGCCGCCCGGCGCGGCATGAACGTCCTGCTCGGCTCCTCGGCCGGATCGGTGCGCGGCGAGATCGAGTCCCTGGCGCGCAAGCTGAACATCGCCGTTTGAGAACTGTCTGAAGCGGGGCCGCTTTCCCGCGTTGCCCGCAAGGGACAGCTCGTCTAAGCCAGGGGCAGGGCGTGTTTGCGCCCGAACCAACGGAACCCCGCATGGATCAGGATCGGCAGGACGCGCCGTCCCTCGAGGACGCCGAGACGCTGGGCGAAGCCCTGCGTGCCGCTCGTCTCGCCTCGGGCTGGTCCATGGCCCAGCTGTCGACCATGACGCGGGTGCATCCGCGCTACCTGACGGCGCTGGAGCAGAACGAGTTCTCGGTCCTGCCGTCACGCATCTTCTCCATGGGCTATGTCCGCGCCTATGCCGGGGCGCTGGGTCTGGACGAACTGACGGCGGTCGAGCGCTTCAAGCGTGAATTCCCCGAAGCCGCGGTGCCGCTTCAGGCCCCGACCGGCGCCGCCCTGCAACAGATGCGGCGCACCTCGCCCAAGGTCCTGGGCGCGCTGGGCGTCTTGATCCTGGCCGTGGTCGGCTGGAACGTCTTCCAGCGCGTCGTCCGCATCGAGCCGCCGCACCCGTCCGACCTGGTCGCCGTACCCAAGAACTGGGCCAAGGAGGCGGATTCCGAGGTCGAACGCGCCCTCTATCTGGGCGCGCCGCGCGCTGCGCCGCCGGATCAGACCACCCCGGCCCTCTACATCACGCCCGGCCTAGAGGCTCAGCTGACCGGCATCGACCCCGATGATCCCAACGCCGTGGCCATGCCCGCGCCGCCGGTCCAGGCCGCCTTCAATCCGCGCGGGGCCGTCTATGGCGCCTCGGCCACGGCCTCCCAGGTCATTCTGCAGGCCAAGAAGCCCGCCACCCTGGTGGTGCGTCAGGGCGATGGACGCATCCTGTTCGCGCGCCAACTGGCGGCGGGCGAGGCCTGGCGCGCCCCGCCCGGCCTCTCGGCCACCATCGACGTCTCGGACCCGACGGCCTTCGACGTCTATCTGAACGGCGAGCACAGCGGCGCCCTGCCTGCGCCCCAGTCGCCGCTCGGGTCGCTCAACAACCGCGCCCAGGCCGAGGCCCGTCAGTCCGAGTCCCGCGCCGCCGCCGCTGCGGAAGCCCAGGCCCGCGCACGCGCGGCCCAGGCCGCCGCTGCTTTGGCCGCCACGCCGCCGCCCGCCGCCGCAGCTCCGGCTGCCCCGCCTGCTAGATGAATCGTCGCGGACCGCGACTGATGTCGTGGTTTTGCCGTCGTTCCTCGCCTATGTTCCGCGCGACATGAGCGACCATTCCGAACTCGGCCACATCCGTCCCTGGCGCCACATCGAGCGCCGCAAGAGCCGCCAGATCATGGTCGGTTCCGTCCCGGTCGGCGGCGACGCCCCGATCAGCGTCCAGTCGATGACCAATACGCCGACGACCGACGCGGCGGCGACGCTGGAGCAGATCCGTCAGCTGGAAGAGGCCGGGGCCGACATCGTCCGCGTCTCCTGCCCCGACGTGGAGTCGACCACCGCCTTCAAGACCATAGCGCGCGAGGCCCGCGTGCCGCTCGTGGCCGACATCCACTTCCACTACAAGCGCGGCGTCGAGGCCGCCCAGGCGGGCGCTGCCTGCCTGCGCATCAACCCCGGCAACATCGGCTCGATCGACCGGGTCAAGGAGGTCGTCCAGGCCGCCCGAGACCACGGCTGCTCCATGCGCATCGGCGTCAACGCCGGGTCGCTGGAGAAGGAACTGCTGGAGAAATACGGCGAGCCCTGCCCCGACGCCATGGTCGAGAGCGCGCTGAACCACGCCCGAATCCTGCAGGATCTGGACTTCCACGAGTTCAAGATCTCGGTGAAGGCGTCCGACCCCTTCCTGACGGTGGCCGCCTATCAGCAGCTGGCCGAGGCCATCGACTGCCCCCTGCACCTGGGCGTGACCGAAGCCGGTCCCTTGCGCACCGGCACCATCAAGTCCGCGATTGGGATGGGAAGTATGCTGTGGGCCGGCATCGGCGACACCATCCGCGTGTCGCTGGCCGCCGACCCGGTTGAGGAGATCAAGGTCGGCTTCGACATCCTCAAGTCCCTGGGCCTGCGTCACCGGGGGGTGAACATCATCGCCTGCCCGTCGTGCGCCCGTCAGGGCTTCAACGTCATCGAGACGGTGGCGATTCTGGAAGAGAAGCTGGCCCATGTCTCGACGGCCATGTCGCTGTCGATCATCGGCTGCGTCGTCAACGGCCCGGGCGAGGCCCTCTATACCGACGTCGGCTTCACCGGCGGCGGGGCGGGCTCGGGCATGCTGTATCTGAACGGCAAGATCGCCCACAAACAGGCCAATGACGGCATGATCGACGAGATCGTCGCCCAGGTCGAAGCCAAGGCCGCCGAACTGGACGCCGCCCGCAAGGCCGCCGAGTAAACATGAAACTCTACATCACCACCCCTTCGCCCTTCGCGCGCAAGGTCCGCATCGTCGCCCGTGAGAAGGGCCTCTCCGACCGCATCGAGGAGATCGCCGTCGATCCCTACGCCAATGCGCCGGAGCTGCTGGCCACCAATCCGGTAGTGCAGGTGCCGACCCTGATCGCCGAGGACGGCCTGCCGCTGACCGACAGCCCGGTCATCGCCGAGTATCTGGACGCCATGGGGGCCGGCCCGCGCCTGTTGCCCGCCGAGGGGCCTGAGCGCCTGCGCGTCAAGCGGCTGGAGACCCTGGCCAACGCCACGCTCGAAATGGGCGTCAAGCTGGTGCTGGAGAAGCGTCGGCCCGAACACGAGCGCTCGCCGTCCTGGATGGAGCGCTGGACCTTCAACATGGGTCGGGCGCTGGACGCGCTGGAAGCGGCCGCGCCGGACGCCGAGGACTTTAACATGGGCGTGCTGAGCGCCGGGATCGTCGTCAGCTGGGTCAGCTTCCGCCACCCCGACTACGACTGGAAGACCGGCCGTCCCAACCTGGTCGCCCTGCAGGCCGCGCTGGAACAGCGACCCAGCTTCCAGGCGACCACGCCGGTCTGACTACGGCGAGGATGTGAAATGAAGGGGCGGGGCGGGCTTGAGCGCGTCCCGCCCTTTGCTATTTGCCGATCAGTCCGGCCAGTTGCGCGCCCTGGAAGGCGGCGAGGATCAGCAGCAGGAAACCGACGGCATAGGCCAGGACCTTGCGGGGCACCTTCTTGACGATCAGTCCGGCGAAGGGTGCGGCGATCAGGCCGCCGACCACCAGACCGGCGACGGCGGCGGCGTGGTTCTCCAGTGCGCCTGCCTCTTCCCAGTGGCCGGTCACCAGGGCCCAGACGAAGGTGGCCGAGATGGCGACCGTCAGGAAGAACTCGGCGGTGTTGACGGTGCCGATGGCCTTGCGCGGATCGTGACCGGCGCCGACCATGGTCGAGGACACCGTCGGCCCCCAGCCGCCGCCGCCGATGGCGTCGAGGAAGCCGCCGACCACGCCGATGGGGGCGGTGATCCAGGCAGGCAGGTGGCGATGGGGGATGTCATGCCCTGCGCGCCACAGGATCCAGACGCCGACCAGGGCCAGATAACCGATGATGAAGGGCTTGATGATATCGCCGTCGATGCCGGTCAGGACATAGGCGCCCAGAACCCCGCCGATCACGCCCGCGATGGCCAGCGGCAGGAACAGCCGCCATTCGACATTGCGGTGCCAGGCATGGCTGCCCGCCGAGGCGGCGGTGGTGAAGACCTCGGCGGCGTGGACGCTGGCCGAGGCCGTGGCCGGCGGCACGCCGAAGGCCAGCAGCACCGAGGACGAGATCACGCCATAGGCCATGCCCAGAGCGCCATCGACTGCCTGGGCCAGGACGCCCACCATCAGGAACAGAAGAAAGGTGTCCATTCAGCCCTCAGCCTTGCTTCGCATCAGGCGCATTGCGCGGCCGTCTTGGCAATGGCCGCGCATCGCTTTTGATCCCGGACGCCGGGGGATCAGGCGGCGGGCTCCAGTCGCGCCAGGGCGTCCAGAACGTCGCGACCCGTATAGGGCTTGATCACCATGGCGGCGGCCAGTTCGGCGTTGGCGGCGGCGGCGCTGACGTCGCCTGACAGGAAGATGACCGGGGTTCCCCACCGCGCCTTCAGGCTGCGGGCCAGATCGACGCCGGTGGCCTCGCCCGACAGGTTGATGTCCAGCAGGGCCGCGTCGATGGGGTGCAGGGCGGTCGCCGCCTCGGCCGCTTCGGCGCTGTGGAAGGGGCCGACGATCCGGTGTCCGGCGGCGTCCAGGGCCTCGGTCAGGGCGGCGGCGGCGTCCGCGTCGTCCTCGACCAGAAGCACGGTCAGGGGCTCGACCTGGGGCGCCGAGGCGGGGGTTTCAGCCGGCGCCTGGCGCACCAGGACGGCGCGCAGATAGGGCCATAGCTCGGCGGCGGGGCGTTCGGCGTCCAGGTCGAAGATCTTGGCCAGGGCTCTCAGCTCGGTCTCGGCCTCGGCGGAAACGCTCGCGTCCGGGGCCTCCAGCAGCCCGTCGTAGAGGGCGCACAGCCGCGCCACATTGGCGTCTGCGCCGGCGGTCGAATCCGCGTTTCCATCGAACATGCCTGTCTCCTGTCAGTTTCAGCCCTGGTGGAGCTAGGGTGTTTGCAGGTGCGAAGAAACTGACCTGACGGGCTTGTGACGGCTGTTCACAATCGCTCCATCTGCGCGTGTTCAGGCCTTTTCATCGACAGGAGGCGGCCCGGCGGGTAAGGCTCCGCCCTCGATTTTCCCTTCAAAGGACGCTCCCTTGCGACTGCCCCAGGCCCGGCTCGATCAGGTGCTCGACCGCTTCCATCAGGTGGAGGCCCGCATGGGCGCGGCGTCGGACGGCGCCGAGATCGTGCGCCTGTCGAAAGAGCATGCCGAGCTTAAGCCGGTGGCCGACGCCGTTCAGACCCTGGCCCGCGCCCGCGCCGAGGCCGAGGACCTGCAGGCCATGGCTTCGGACCCGGAAATGGCCGCCATGGCCGCCGACGAACTGGAGGCCCTGAACGCGCGCCTGCCCGAGCTGGAGCGCGAGGTCGCCCTGCTGCTGGCCCCGCGTGACGCTGATGAAAACGCCTCGGCCGTACTGGAAGTGCGCGCCGGCACCGGCGGGGACGAGGCGGCCATCTTCGCCGGCGACCTGTTCCGCATGTATTCGCGTTACGCCTCCTCGCGCGGCTGGCGGGTCGAGATCGACAGCATCGCCGAGGGTGACGCAGGCGGCTACAAGGAGATCGTGGCCACGGTGACGGGTGACGGGGTGTTCGGCCGCCTGAAGTTCGAGTCCGGCGTTCACCGCGTCCAGCGCGTGCCGGCCACCGAGGCGCAAGGCCGCATCCACACCTCGGCCGCCACCGTCGCCGTCCTGCCCGAGGTCGAGGACGTCGAGATCGAGATCCGCGATCAGGACATCCGCATCGACACCTTCCGCTCGTCGGGCGCGGGCGGCCAGCACGTCAACAAGACCGACTCGGCCGTGCGCATCACCCACCTGCCCACCGGCATTGTGGTGACCTCGTCGGAGAAGTCGCAGCACGTCAACCGCGACAAGGCGATGAAGAACCTGCGCGTGCGCCTCTACGACATGCAGCGCCAGGCCAAGGACGCGGCTCGCTCGGACGCGCGCAAGTCGCAGGTCGGTTCCGGCGACCGGTCGGAGCGCATCCGCACCTACAACTTCCCCCAGGGGCGCGTGACCGATCACCGCATCGGCCTGACCCTGCACAGCCTGCCGCAGATTCTGGAAGGCGACATCGACCCCCTGCTGAACGCCCTGATCGCCGAGGACCAGGCCGCGCGTCTGGCCGATCTGGAAGCCGAGCTCGGCTGACGTAGATTTCTCCCTCCCCATGATGGGGAGGGAGAGGCGTTGCTTTATCTGCGTTTGACGCGCCGCTTCAGCACCCGGTCGCCCAGGGCCTCGGCGTATTTCAGCGTAAAGGCCAGGGCCGCCGGGTTGCCCCGGCGCGGGCCGACCGAATCCGCCATGATCGCCCCGCGCTCGCCGATGGGCCGGGGCGCGCCGGTGGTGGTGTCGATGGCGGTCTGATGCTCGATCTCGGCGTTCAGCCGGGCGCCCATCAGGATCACCTGCACGGAAAACCAGGTCCATAGCAGGAAGCCCATGGCCGCCGCGAGCGGACCATAGGAATCGGTGCGCACGAAGTTGGTCAGGAACCAGCTGAACAGGAAGGACACCAGCAGGCTGAGCGCCGCCGCGAACAGGGCGCCTGGCGTCAGCCAGCGCCAGCGCGCCTGCGCCCGACATGGCCCGATGCGATAGATCAGGGCCAGGGCCGCCACATAGCCGAGATAGAGCAGGGGCCAGCGCAGCGGCGCCAGATGGGCCCATTCCTCTTCCAGCCCGAACACGGACAGGACGACCGGCACGCCGACCACCAGGGCCGAACTGAGCAGCACCGCCAGAAGGCCCGAGACGGTGATCCCCATGCACAGCAGGTTGTAGGTGACGATGTTGCGCCGCTCGACCTCGTGATAGGCGAGGTTGAGGCCGTAGAAGAGGGTCTTCACCCCGCCGTTGGCCGCCATCAGCGACAGGGCCAGGGTCCAGACCAGGGTGAAGGTCAGCTCGCCGGTCGAGCCGCCCGCCAGGCGGGTCATCTCGGCGCCCAGGAACTGGGCCACGTTGGAGGGCAGCACCTCATAGAGGAAGCTCAGCTGGTTCCAGGCGTCGGCCGGATCGGCGAACAGGCCGTAGATGGTGACGAAGGCGCCGAGCGTTGGGAACAGGGCCAGGAGCATGAAGAAGGTCACGCCCCCGGCGACGAAGCCGACCCGGTCGCCGAAATAACCCATGGTCGTGCGCCAGGCGATGTCGATCCAGCCCTTGCGCGGAATGTGCGCCGGATGCTGGGCCAGCCGTCCGCGACCGGGTTCCTTGGCGTCATAGTCCTCTGGCGTGGGGTCGCGCGGGGGCAGGGGTTCGGGCCGCTTGGGGCGCAACTCGACGCCGTACTTGTGGCCTTGGGTATAGAGCAGGTGCGCCGCCGTGGCGCCCGCCGCCAGGCCGCCCGCCGCCGCGCCGAGATAGCGCCAGATCGCACCGCCGTTTCCACGCCGTCGCTCAGGCCGTTTCAGAAGGTTCTGCATCCCCATCCGCCCCACAACGGCCACGCTGACCGCCCGTTCCCGGACCGCTTGCGTCTTGAATTCCCGTGCGGCAATCGCCAATCAGCCTTCATGTCCGAAAACGCCCCCGCCGCCCCGACCCTGCTGACCGCCTGGAAAGGCGCTCAGGCCCGCCTGAAAGCCGCCGGGATCGACAGCCCGTCGATCGACGCCCGCCTGCTGTTGGAGGCCTCGACCGGGGCGGGCCGCGTCGACATTCTGACCGATCCCTACCGCGTCGTCGACGCCGACAAGATCGCCGCTCTGGAGGTCATGATCGAGCGTCGGCTGAAGCGCGAGCCTGTGTCGCGCATCCTGGGCAAGAAGGGCTTCTGGAAGATCATGCTGAACGTCACCCCCGACGTGCTCAGCCCGCGCCCGGACACCGAGACCCTGCTGGACGTCATCGTCCGCGCCTTCCCGCCGCAGCGCGCCTTTGAGATGATCGACCTGGGCACCGGATCGGGCGCCATCCTTCTGGCCACCTTGATGGAGCGCGCCGGGGCGCGCGGCGTCGGCACCGACATCTCGACCGAGGCCATCGCCGTGGCGCGTGAGAACGCCGCTAACCTGGACCTGAACGGCCGCTGCACCTTCATCCGCACGGACTGGGCCGCGGGCTTCGCCGAGGACAGCTTCGACCTGGTGGTGTCCAATCCGCCCTATATCCCGACCGGCGATATTCCCGGCCTGGACCCGGAGGTGCGCGAGCACGATCCGCATCTGGCGCTGGACGGCGGGCCGGACGGCCTGCAGCCCTATCGCGACCTGGCCCCCGAGATCGCCCGCATCCTGCGTCCCGAAGGCGTCTTCGCCGTCGAGATCGGCTGGGACCAGGGCGAGGCGGTCAAGGCCCTGTTCGAGGCGGCGGGCTTCACCGGGGTCAAGGTGGTCAAGGACCTGGGCGACCGGGACCGCGTCGTCACCAACGGGCCGGACCCGCGCGTCGATCCCATTCCCGAAGCCTGATCAGGGCTGCGGGGGGCGCGCAACAAAAGCCTTGGAAACGGCGCCATCGCGCGCTAAGTCGTTTCTTGTCTCCCACTCAAACGCAGTCTTTTCGGGCAGGTTTGCTCGCTCAAGCGCGTCTGGGCCAGTGACGGTCGGGCCGGTCGGTCCGGCGGACCACAGGGCGGCGAACGGTTTTCCGAGCACATCGATACGGGGATTGGCCCCGACCGAACGGAACGACGAACTGGGTCCTGCCCGTCCTTAACCGACGGCGGCCCGCACCAGCACGGTAAGCTCCGATGAGAGATTTCAAGGGCATGAAGCGTCAGCGCGGACGCAACCGGAAGCCCGGCGGCGGCGGCAACAACGCCAATGCGACCAACCCGAACCGGTCATGGGACTCGCAAGGCCCGGAGAACATCAAGGTCCGCGGCAACGCCCAGACCGTCTATGAGCGCTACATGCAGCTGGCGCGCGACGCCGCCGCCGCCGGCGACCGGGTCCTGGCCGAGAACTACACCCAGCACGCCGAACACTATTTCCGCGTCCTGCGCGCCCTGCAGCCGCAACGTCCGGTGAGCGAGATCGCCCAGCGCGAACTGGCCGGCCAGGGCTTCGACATCGACTTCGAGGACGAGTCCGGCGCCCAGGCCGCCGCCATCATCGCCGCCGCCGCCGCTGAGCAGCAGAAGGCGGAGGACGAGGCCCGCCGTCAGGCTGAGCGCGCCGAGCGCGACGCCAACCGCGACCGGGATCGTGACTACAACCGCGATCGCGACAACAACCGCGACCGTGATCGCGAACCGCGCGCCGAACGTGAACCGCGCGCCGACGACCGTGAGCCTCGCGCCGAGGGCGACCGCGAAGGCGGCCGCCGCGAGACCCGCCGCGAACGCTGGGAGCGTCGCCGCGAGGAACGCAACCGTCGCTTCGAGGCTGGCGAGGCCACGCCGGAGGACGAAGCCCGCGCCCTGGCCGAGGCTGAGTACGCTCCCGACGCCGCCGAATCTGTCGTCGGCGAGCCCGCGCCTGTCGCCGGAGAGGGCGAGGCTCGTCCGGCCCGCGCCCCGCGTCGTCCGCGCGCCGAACGTGCCCCGGCCGAAGCGCCCGCCGACGGCGAAGTGAGCGACGGCATGGGCCTGCCCGGCTTCCTGACGCGTCCTTCGACGCCGGCTGCGGATGAGGCCGAGGCTTCGGAGGCCCCCGCGCCCAAACGCCGCGCGCCGCGTCGCAAGGTCGAGCCCGCCGCCGACGAGGGCTGATCGACGGCGCGCAACCTAAGCGCGTATTTTTACATAACAGCAATCTATGGGCGTCATTCTCGAGGCATCGGGAGGACGTGCGATGGAACTCGTTCTGGTGGTGGTGGCCCTGGCCATGTCCGGGTGCTGGGCGGGGTTGCGGCTTGCGGTCAGGGCCAAGGGCGAGGCCGCGGCCTTGCGGCGGCTCAACGCCACCTTGGAAACCCGTGCTGAACTGCGTGCCCAGGAGCTCCGCTCGGCGCTCGCCGCCGCCGAGGGGCAGGCCGCGCAGGTCGAGGCGGCGCATCGCGCCAAGGCCGAGTTCCTGGCCAGCATGAGCCATGAGCTGCGCACGCCGCTGAACGCCGTCATCGGCTTTTCCGACCTGATGCGGATGAATGAGGCGCTGGAGCCTCTGACCCATCGCCAGCATCAGGCGCTGGAGCAGATTCGCGCCGCCGGCGGTCGGTTGCTGACCCTGGTCGACGAGGTGTTGAACCTGGCCGACATCGAGGGCGGGCGTCTGGCCCTGAGCGTCGAGCGGGTCGATCCGCTGCTGATCGCGCGACAGGTCTGCGAGGCTCTTGGTCCCATGGCCGAGGCGGCGGGTATCGCGCTGTGCGCGCCGCCGCCGGTCTCCGGTCTGGCCGCCCTCGCCGACCGCGAGCGCCTTCGTCAGGTGCTGACCGCCCTGATCGCCAACGCCGTCAAATACAACCGCCCCGGCGGCGCCGTGCTGATCGAGGCGCGCCAGTCGGGCGAGGGTGTCAGCCTCAACGTTAGCGACACCGGACCGGGTCTTCCGGTCCATCGCATGGAGGGTCTGTTCCAGCCCTTCAATCGTCTGGGCCGCGAGGCTTCGGAGGTGGCCGGCGCGGGGCTGGGCCTGGCTGTGGCGCGGCGCCTGATCGAGGCCATGGGCGGTGAGTTGAACGCCGAGAGCCGCGAAGGCGAGGGGGCGGTCTTCACCGTCCGCCTGCCGGTCGCGACCGGGACGCCGCGCGCCGTGACGGCCTCGTTCGCGCCGACCATGACCCTGCCCGAGGCGACCCTGCTCTATGTCGAGGACAATCCGTCCAACATCGCCTTGATGCGCCATGTGATCACGGCCCTGGGCGGGATGTCTCTGCATGTCGCCGAGACGGGGCCGCAGGGCCTGGCCCTGGCCCGCGACCTGAGGCCGGACGTCGTCATCCTGGACATCAACCTGCCGGGCATGAACGGGTTCGAGCTCAAGGCGCGGATGGCCGAAGATCCGCTGACGCGCTGCCTGCCGGTTCTGGCCCTGTCGGCCAGCGCCACGCCCGCCGACATGCGCCGCGGGCGCGAGGCGGGCTTCGTCGAATACCTGACCAAGCCGCTGCACATTCCGGCCCTGGCGGCGGCCCTTTCGCGCGCGCTGTCGTCAGCTGCCGCGTCTGCTCCGGCCAGGCCTGTAGCGGCGGCGCCCACGGGGGCGGTCGACGCCGCCTGAGCCGTGTCGTCCCGGTCTGGCGTAACGACGGCGCCGGTCCTCGGGGTTGACGCGGGCCGCCCGGAGGGCTTCCTAGACGGCGAGGGGCTTTTCGACCCTGTGCGAGGGAGAGCCCATGTCACGTTCGTCGGCCAGGATTTTTCGTTTCCAGACGAGCCGTTCTTGCGCCTTGATCCCGAGCGTACTGGCGGCTGTCCTGGCGGGCTGCGCGACCGTGCCGCCGCCGCCGCCAGCCCCCGCCGTCCCCGCCGGCGCGGTCCTGAGCGACTGGCGCGGCGTCATCACCGCCGCCGAACGTGATCGCTATCAACGCCGCGAGGCCGCCTGGACCCTGGCTCTGCAGCAGGCCAGGCGGCAGCCTGGCTCGGGCGACATCTCCTCGCTCGGCGACCTGATCGTGCCGGGCGCGGCTCGTCCGTCAGTGACGCCGCCGGTCGGCGCCTATCGCTGCCGCACGGTCAAGCTGGGGTCGCAGAGCGGCGAGGAGGGGCTGGGCTATGTCGTCTACGGCTGGTTCGCTTGCCGCATCGAGCAGACCCCCGCCGGCCTGAAATTCTCCAAGCTGACGGGCTCTCAGCGGCCCAGCGGTCTGCTGTATCCCGAGAATGACCGCCATATGGTCTTCCTGGGGTCGATGGCCCTGGCCTCCGAGCCCGCCGCCCGCGCCTATGGCCTGCGACCTGAGCGGGACATGGTGGCGGTGGTGGAGCGCATCGGCGAGCAGCGGTGGCGTCTGGTCATCCCTTGGCCCGCGAACGAGTCCAACCTGGATCTGATCGAGCTGGTCCCCGCCGTCCCGACCCGGCGCTGACCGTCGGCCAGCCGGGCTGATACTCCGGGTGTCGGCGCCAGCGCTTGATCAGGATGTTGCCATAGGTGCCCACGGCCGGCATCGGGTCCAGCGGGTCGAAGATGGCGTGGGCGCACTGGACGGCGTCGATGGCGATGCGGGCCAGCCGTCGGGCCGCCTCGGCGGGCCTCGCATGACCGCGTCTCACCTGCTGGCGCAGCAGGGTCAGGTCGCCCTTGGTCCAGACATAGCGCACCCCGCGTCGATAGATCGCCCAGGGATCGGCGGGGGCGACGATCGCTCGGCCCGTCGCCAGTTGCAGACCCCAGACGCTGTGCGGCAGGCCCGCGCATTCCGAAATCCGCCCCAGGCTGACGCGCGGATTGATCTCCATGAAGGTGACCTCGCCCGTCGTCGGACAGACGATGAACTGGGCGCAGCCGGTCGAGGAATAGGCCAGGTGGGCGACCAGCTTCTCTACCCCCTCGCGCACCAGGGGGGTCGGCTCCACCGTCACGCCGAAGGTGGTGTAGCCGGTGCCGTCATATTCGTGGGTGCGCGCCGCCTTGATCTCGACCGCGCCCAGCAGTCGCCCGCGGTCGGCGCTGAAGATGACGCTGTGGCGCGGGCCGGTGACGTATTTCTGAACGATCAGTTCGGGGTGGATGTCCGGCCAGTGCGGCATGGCGACGGCCAGCTGCGTCTCATCGGCGATGATCAGGGCCTTGCGGTCGAACAGTTCGGCGTCGACCACGGCGGGCTTGACGATCAGGGGATAGCCGATGGCGGCGGCGGCCGCGTGAAGCCCTGTCATGTCCTGCACGCGCCGGTGGGGCGCCAGGGCGACGCCCAGGGTTTCGCACAGCTCGAACATCCGGGTCTTGTTCATGCAGGTCTGGACCGTCCCGGCCTCGGGCATGATCAGCCGCGCCCGCGCCTCGAAGGCTGCCCGGTGGCGGGTGATGAGGCGTGATCCGGCTTCGCTGACAGGCTGGACGGCGTCGACGCGGTTCCGGTCCAGCCAGTCCAGGATGACGGGCAGGGCTTCGTCCGTCCCCGGCTCCAACGGCGAGTGGCGGAAGGAGCCGCTGACGTGACGGGACCATTCCAGATAGTTGCTGGACGTCGAGACGCCGGCGAAGACCTCGTGCCCCGCCTGGCTCAGCGCCTTGGCCACGGGGAAGGCCATGCGAGCGTCGCCGACCAGAAGGATACGCAGGGGAAGGTTAGGCGAACGCGGTTCATTAATCATGACGTTCGACTAGACAGGCCGGGCTGGAGCGTAAATCGAATACACCTGCGGCGCGATGTCGCTGAGCTGCGCTTGACCGGCGCTGTCGGCGACGTCCACCCTGAAGCTCGTTTGATGAGGGGAGGCGCGCATGCGCGGCATAGGTTTCACTATCGGTTCGATCATCGCCATCGGCGTCCTGATCGCGATCGTTCTGGTCGGATTCCCGACCTACAATGTCTATTCCAAGCAGATGGCGGGCAAGGCCGCCTATGAAGAGGCGGTGCAGAACCGCCGCATCCGCGTGCTGGAGGCCCAGGCCGCCCTGGATTCGGCCAAGCTGACCGCCGCCGCCGAGATCGAGCGCGCCAAGGGCGCCAACGAGGCCAACCGCATCATGGCCGAGGCGCTCGGCGGCCCCGAGGCCTATCTGCGCTGGTCCTATATCAACATGCTGCAGGAAACCGCCGGCAAGGAAGGCCGCCAGACCATCTACATCCCGACCGAGGCGGGGATGCCCATCCTCGAGGCCGGTCAGCGTCCGGCGGCACGCTAGGCCCCAAAGCCGAGCGACAAAACGAAGAAGGGGCGGCCCGTCGGGACCGCCCCTTTTTGCTGGCCTCAGATCCGCGTCAGCCGCAGGTCCTGATAGTCATAGGAGAAGTCGATGTCGGGCGAGACGCCCTTGAGCATCGCGGTCGCCGGCTTGGCGGTCATGATGTTGAAGGTGATGAAGGCGTCCTCCTCGCGCTTGTCCGGGAAGCGGGTGCGGAAGGTCTCGCCGTCATAGGGCTCCAGCCAGCCCTGCAGCGCCGGGGTGTGGGTGAAGGCCAGCCACAGGCCGGACTTGCGGTTGCGGCCGCGCCCTTCGGTCTTCTGCTCGATGACGATGTCGCCATACCAGGGGTCACGCCAGGTCCCGACATAGGCGTCCAGCGGCATGGAGGGCGGCGCGCCCGCCGCCTGCTTGGCGTCGATCTCGACGGCGGCCTTCAGCGACTTCTCGGTCCCTTCGGCCTCGCGTTTCTTGGAGTCGGCGATCCAGTCGACGTCGACCTGGTTCATGGCGATGTCGGACAGGCCCGAGCGCAGGGCGCGCAGCAGGAAGCTCTCCTCGGCATTGGTGAAGACCGAGAAGCCGATCTTGCGGCCTGGGATCAGGACCGTGGCCGAGATGCCGCCGGGCGAGCCGCCGCCGTGCGTCGCCAGCCGCTCGCCGCGATAGTCCTGCACCTGCAACCCCATGGCGTAGGTCGAGGCCACGGCGCGGTTGGGCAGTTCCGCCGTCGGCCCGTTCGAGGACGAGACGATGATGTTGGGCTTGTACATCTCGCGCGCTGTGGCTTCGGAGAACAGGCGCGTGCCGTCGGCCAGCCTGCCCTCGTTCAGGCGCACGGCGATCCACTTGGCCCAGTCGTGGGCGCTGGCGCAGATGCCGCCCGCCGCCGCCGCTGAATCCCAGTTCCAGACCTCGACGATAGAGTCCGCGATCTGGGTCATCGCCCCCTGATAGCGTAGGGGCGGTCCGACGCGACCGTGAGGCAGGGCGGACTTATTAGGATCGGCCAGACGCGCCAGGGGCACGCTCTCGCCCATGCCCACCTTGTCGAAGATGCGGGTCTGGACGAAGTCCTCCCAGCTCAAGCCCGAAACCTTCTCGATCACCGCGCCCGCGACCACGAACATCAGGTTGCAGTAGTGGTAGTCCTCGCGGAAGCCGTCCTCGATCGGCACGAAGGCGGCCTGGGCCAGGACCTCGGCGCGCGTGCGGTCGCTGTTGGGCCAGAACAGAAGGTCCCCGGCGCCCAGGCCGAAACCGGCGCGGTGGCTGAGGGTGTCGCGCACGGTGATGCGCTCGCCGACCATCGGGTCCGACAGGGTGAAGCCGGGCAGATAGGTCTTGATCGGCTCGTCCCACTTCACCTTGCCCTCATCGACCAGGATGGCCAGGCAAGCGGCGGTGACGTTCTTGGAGTTGGAGGCGATGGCGAACAGGGTGTGTTCGTCGGCCGGTTCGGCCTTGCCCTGACGGCGCTCGCCATAGCCCTTGGCCAGCACCGTCTTGCCGTCGCGCACCAGGGCCAGGGAGACGGCGGGCTGCTCGGGCCATGCGGCCATGCAGCGCTGAACCCAGGCGTCGGCGGCGGCGGCGATCGCCTCATCCGAGCGGGTGTCAGCGCTGGTCTGGGTCCAGCCGGTCGCGGGCAGGGCGATGCCGGTCGTAGCGACGGCGGAGGAAATCAGCGCGGCGCGGCGCGACAGGTGGATGGACATCAAGGACGCTCCCGGAGACTGAACGGCGACGCTAACGCCGCCGCTTCGCCCGGCCAAGGGGCGATCCCCCATTCAGCCCGCTCATCCCGGCGGATGTCGGGATCCAGTGCCTTCAGGCGCGACGGTTTATACCTGCGAACGCGGCTCTTACTGGGCCCCGGCGGCCGCCGGGGTGAGCGGGAACCAGACCGGTCTACGCCGCCAGCCGCCACCGTTGCAGATGCTCCAGCACGTCGGCGACGATCTGGGCGCGGGTGAAGCCGGTCACGTCGCGCGGACGGGCGCCGTCGCCGGTGACGGCGCTCAGCCGCCACTCCAAGGCGCGGCGGCTTTCGGGGGCCTCCAGCGCGGTCAGAGCGGGCAGGGGGCGCGAGCGCGCGCCCAGCCGATACAGGAAGTCCCGCCCGTTGGCATGCTCGACCCGTAGCCAGACGCCGTTGTCGTCGCTCTGGACCTCGCTGTTCTCCAGCCCCTCGGCGGCCACGGCGGCGCGCACCTCTTCCAGCGCTGGGGCGCCGTGACGGGCGATCTGGCGGTCGATGTCGCGACGGCTGGCGGGCGCCAGGATGCGCTTGAGCTGTTCGCGCAGGGGCGGGGCCTCCGTCTCGACCGCCTCGCCCTTCAGGTCGGCGTTCATCTGCCGCGCCAGGCCGAAACAGGCCAGGATCATGATGACCGCAAAGGGCAGGGCCGCCACCAGCGTCGCCGCCTGCAGTGCGCCCAGGCCCCCGGCCAGCAGCAGAAGCGCTGCCGTCAGGCCCTCCATTCCGCACCAGTAGACGCGCTGCCAGCGCGGCGTCTCCTCCGCCCCGCCAGAGGCCAAGGTGTCGATCACCAGGGAGCCGGAGTCCGCCGAGGTGACGAAGAAGACCGCCACCAGGGCGATGGCCAGGACCGAGGTGATCGCCGTGCCGGGCAGGTGTTCGAAGAAGTGGAACAGGGCCGTCGACAGGTCCGCCTGCACGGCGTCTGAAATGGCGCCCGCCGCCACGCCCAGGTCCAGGCTCATGGCCGTATTGCCGAAGACCGTCATCCACAGGAAGGTGAAGCCTGACGGGACCAGCAGCACGCCGATCAGGAATTCCCGCACCGTGCGCCCGCGCGAGATGCGGGCGATGAACATGCCCACGAACGGCGACCACGAAATCCACCATGCCCAGTAGAGCAGGGTCCAGTCCGCCATCCAGGCGCGCGGCTCATAGGCGTAGAGGGTGAAGGTTCGCCCGAAGAAGTGGTCCAGATAGAGACCGAAATTCTGCACATAGGCCCGAAGCAGGAAAAGGGTCGGCCCGACGATCAGCACGAACAGCATCAGGCAGACGGCGATGAACAGGTTCAGTTCCGACAACCGCCGCACCCCCTTGTCCACCCCGGTCAGGACCGAGATCGTCGCCGCGCCCATGACGACGACGATCAGCCCGACCTGCATGATCACGTCGTTGGGCAGGCCGAAGACGTAGTTCAGGCCCGAGGTCATCTGCGCCACGCCGTAGCCCAGGGAGGTGGCGATGCCGAACAGGGTGCCGCAGATGGCGAAGATGTCGACCAGGTCGCCCAGCCAGCCGTTCACCCGCTTGCCCAGCAGGGGATAGAGGCTGGACCGCATGGTCAGGGGCAGGCCCTTCCTGTGCGCGAAATAGGCCAGGCTGAGGCCCACCACGGCGTAGATAGCCCAGGCGTGCACGCCCCAGTGGGTATAGGTGATGACCATGGCCTCGCGGGCGGCGTCTAGCGTGCCGGGCTGCGCCTCGGGCGGGGCGATGTAGTGCTGCACCGGCTCGGCCACGGCGAAGTACATCAGGCCGATGCCCATGCCCGCCGCGAACAGCATGGCCAGCCAGGAGACATAGGGGAAGTCCGGCTCGGCGTCGTCCGGCCCCAGCTTCAGCCGACCCGTCGGCCCGACAGCCAGCGCCGCGACGAACAGCATGAAGCCCGCCACGGAGGCGACGTAGAACCAGCCGAAGGTCTCCACCACCCAGGCCTGGGCGCGCCCGAACAGCAGGTCGGATGTGGCGGGGGCCATCATGGCGAGAAGGAGCAGGGCGCCCGCGATGGCGCTGGCCCCCCAGAAGACGCGGGGGTTCATCTTGGTCGTCAGCATGGGGCCGCAAACGCACGGCGACGCTTGGAGTTCCCTCATCGCCACAGAGCGGCCACAGACGCGCCATTCGGATGAAAAAGATGTAACTGCGGTATACGAGTCCCGGCTGATATGCCGCATCGGTTGAAGGGCGTTGAGGGACGTCCGCACCGGGGACGGACCAATGTCGAAACTCAAGCTTGCGCCGCTGTTCGGCGCTGTTCTGGCCCTGCCCGCTGGCGCCGTTCTGGCCCAGACGCCGCCGCCTGCGGCCGGAACTCAGGCTCCGCCCCAGACTCAGGCGCCTTCGACCCCGCAGGAAGGCAAGGACAAGGACGAGGCTGCGACTGTGAGTGACGTGGTCGTCACCGCGCGCGCCAACGACGTTCGAACCTCGATCGATTCGGTCAGCTATAGCCTGGCTGATGATCTCCAGGCGGCGAACGGCACCCTGGCCGAAGCCCTGCGCAATGTGCCCTCGGTCGATGTCGATCCTCAAGGCAATGTCTCGCTGCGCGGTGACGGCAATGTCACCATCCTGGTCGACGGCCGTCCCTCGGCGATTCTGTCCGGCCCGAACCGCGCCGACGCCGTCCTGCAACTGCCGGGCAGCCGCTATTCGCGGATCGAGGTCATGACCAACCCCTCGGCCGCCTACAGCCCTGAAGGCTCCGGCGGGGTCATCAATCTGATCACCAAGCCGGTTCCGCCGGCCGCCGCCGGGGCGCCCGGCGCGCCGGCGACGACGACCACGACCGGCTCCGTGCGGATGAATGTCGGCGACAACGGCCGCTGGAACGCCGGCGTCAGCGGCTCGCGCCAGCGCGGCAAGCTGACCCTGACCGGCGACGTCAGCTATCGCTATGACGATCAGAACTTCGCCTTCGACCGGCTGCGCGAACAGCTGGACCCGATCACCGGCGCCGTCACCTCCAGGACCACGACGGTTCAGGAGAACGACATGATCCAGAAGGGCGCCTTCGGCCGGGTCGCGGTCGAATACCGCCTGACCGACAAGACGATGCTGACGGGGGAGCTGCGCGCCAACCGTTTCGAGGCCGACGCCGAGGCCGGCGGCCTGTTTGAAACCCGTAACGCATCGGGCGCCCTGACCAGCGCCTACACCCGAGACGGGGTTGGGGGCTTCAGCATGGACGGCTGGGGCGCCACCGCCCGCGTGCTGCACCAGTTCGACGCCTCGGGCCACGAGTGGTCCAACGAGCTGCGCTACGACCGCAACGACAACGAGAACGCCTCGCTGAACGCCAACGTCTTCTCCGTGCCCGTCAGTCCGACGGTCTATGAGGACCAGAAGTTCCTGAACGCGCAGGAAACCATCGGCTTCACCAGCGCCTATACCCGGCCCATGGACGACGGCTCCAAGCTGCGCGCCGGCTATGAGCTGAGCCTCAACCGTCCGGATCAGGACGTCGTCCTGCGTCGGGGCCCGTCCGAAGCCGCCCTGAGCCCCGTGCCCGGTCTGAGCAACCGCTTTGAGGCCGAGCAGACGGTCCACGCCCTCTACGCTACCTATGAGCGCCCGTTCGGTGAGAAGCTGTCGGCCCAGTTCGGCCTGCGCCTGGAACAGGCAGAGGTCGATGTCGAGGACGTCACCAACGCCGTGCGGGCGTCACAGGACTACTTCCGCGCCTATCCGACCGGCCATCTGCAATACAAGCTGACCGACACACAGACGTTGCGCGCCAGCTATTCGCGCCGCATCCAGCGGCCCCAGCCGACCCAGCTGAATCCCTTCGTCTCCTATGGCGACCCGCTGAACCTGCGCTCGGGCAATCCGAACCTGGAGCCGCAAGAGACGGACAGCTTCGAGGCCATGTGGCAGATGCGCCAGGGCCAGAACTTCTATCAGGCCACGGCCTATTATCGCGACACGACCAAGGCCTTCACCGATGTGGCGACGGACGTGGGCGGCGGCGTCCTGCTGACCCGGCCCGAGAACCTGGGCGCGCGGCGTGACCTGGGCGTGGAACTGACCGCCAGCGGCCGTCTGCATTCGACCCTGCGCTACAACGCCAGCGTCAACGCCTTCCGTCAGGAGATCGACGCGTCCGGCATCCCCGGCGCCCGCGACCGCGAGGGCGAGATGGTGACCGGCCGCCTCAGCCTGAACTGGCAGGCCACGCCCAAGGACTTCGTCCAGGTCATGGGCTTCTGGCAGGGCGACCAGCTGCTGGCCCAGGGGACGCGCGAGAGCGGCGGGATGGTCAACCTGGGCTATCGCCGCAAGATCAACGACTCCTGGTCGCTGCAGTTCACCGCCCGCGACATCCTCAACTCCTTCGGCGGCGCCACCACCTATGACACGCCCCTGTTCCGCGAGCGGAGCGATCAGGACATCAATCTGCGCGCCTTCTATCTCGGCCTGACCTGGTCCTTCGGCGGCCCGCGCCGTCAGCCCGAACAGTTCGACTTCTCGACCGGGCCGACCGGCGGCTGATCCTTCGTTAGATTCTGTCCCGACGCCCGTCGCCCTTCATGGCGGCGGGCGTTTTCGCATGTCGGGCGTCTCGGGCACTTGCGTGTCCCATGGGCCACACCCACCTCGTTTGCGACAGCTCAAGGCGTCGCTTCCTGTAAGGGCGCATTGAGTGGAAATCCGCCTTCCGAGGGGACTGCACCGAAATGAATCTCGACCTCTATTCCGACCGCGCCAAACAGGCCGTCCAATCCGCCCAGTCGCTGGCCCTGGCGCGCCGCCACCAGCAGTTCGCGCCCGAGCACCTGCTGAAGGTGCTGCTGGAGGAACGCGACGGCCTCGCCCGCAAGCTGATCGATCAGGCCGGCGGCGATCCATCCGCCGTCGAGCTTGTCACCGAGGGCCTGCTGAAGAAGCGGCCCCAGGTCTCGGGCGGCTCGGGCCAGATCTATCTGGACGGCGACACCGCCCGTGTCTTCAGCGCCGCCGAGGAAGCCTCGAAAAAGGCCGGCGACGCCTTCGTCACGACCGAGCGCCTGCTGGCCGCCATCGCCAAGGAGGGCGGGGCCGCCGCCGAGGCGCTGAAGTCCGCCGGCGTCACGCCCAAAAAGCTGGACGAAGCCGTCGCCGATATGCGCAAGGGCAAGACCGCCGACAACGCCTCGGCTGAGGACAGTTACGACGCCCTGAAACGCTACGCCCGCGACCTGACCGAAGCCGCCCGCGACGGCAAGGTTGACCCCGTCATCGGCCGCGACGAGGAAATTCGCCGCACCATCCAGGTCCTGGCCCGGCGTACCAAGAACAACCCCGTCCTGATCGGCGAACCCGGCGTCGGCAAGACCGCCATCGTAGAAGGTCTGGCCCTGCGCATCGTCAACGGCGACGTGCCGGAAAGCCTGAAGGACAAGAAGGTCCTGTCGCTGGACATGGGCGCCCTGATCGCCGGGGCCAAATACCGCGGCGAGTTCGAGGAGCGCCTGAAGGCGGTGCTCAACGAGGTGGCCCAGGCCGAGGGCGGCATCGTCCTCTTCATCGACGAGATGCACACCCTGGTCGGCGCCGGCAAGGGCGACGGGGCCATGGACGCCTCCAACCTGCTGAAGCCTGCGCTGGCGCGCGGCGAGCTGCACTGCGTCGGCGCCACGACGCTGGACGAGTACCGCAAGCACGTCGAGAAGGACGCGGCCCTGGCCCGTCGCTTCCAGCCGGTCTTCGTCGCCGAACCCACCGTCGAGGACACGGTGTCCATTCTGCGCGGCCTGAAGGAGAAGTACGAGGTCCACCACGGGGTGCGCATCAGCGACAGCGCCATCGTCGCCGCCGCCACCCTGTCGAACCGCTACATCACCGACCGCTTCCTGCCCGACAAGGCCATCGACCTGATCGACGAGGCCGCGTCGCGCGTGCGCATGGCCGTGGATTCCAAGCCCGAGGCGCTGGACGAAATCGACCGCCGTCTGGTCCAGCTCAAGATCGAGCGCGAGGCCCTGAAGAAGGAAAGCGACAGCGCCTCGCAGCAGCGTCTCGAGAAGCTGGAGGACGAGATCGCCGATCTGGAGGGCCAGTCGGACGACATGACCGCCCGCTGGAAATCCGAGAAGGACAAGGTGGGGCAGGGCGCCCAGCTGCGCGAGACCCTGGACCGTCTGCGCGCCGAACTGGCCGCCGCCCAGCGCGCGGGGGACCTCGGTCGCGCCTCCGAGATCGCCTACGGCCAGATCCCGCAACTGGAACGTCAGCTGGCTGAAGCCGAAGCAGCCGAGAAACCGGCGGAAGGGCCCCTGACGCCCGAGGTCGTCGACGCCGAGCAGATCGCCGCCGTCGTCAGCCGCTGGACCGGCGTGCCCGTCGACAAGATGCTGGAAGGCGAGCGCGAGAAGCTGCTCAAGATGGAGGAGGAGCTGGGCCGCCGCGTGGTGGGCCAGAACGAGGCGCTGGAAGCCGTGTCCGACGCCGTGCGCCGCGCCCGCGCCGGTCTGAACGACCCCAACAAGCCGCTGGGCAGCTTCCTCTTCCTCGGCCCGACGGGCGTGGGCAAGACCGAGCTGACCAAGGCCCTGGCCGGCTATCTGTTCGACGACGACAACGCCATCACCCGCATCGACATGTCCGAGTACATGGAGAAGCACTCGGTCAGCCGTCTGATCGGGGCCCCTCCGGGCTATGTCGGCTATGACGAGGGCGGCGCCCTGACCGAGGCCGTGCGGCGCCGTCCCTATCAGGTCGTCCTGTTCGACGAGGTCGAGAAGGCCCACCCCGACGTCTTCAACGTGCTGCTTCAGGTGCTGGACGACGGTCGCCTGACCGACGGTCAGGGCCGCACCATCGACTTCAAGAACACCCTGATCATCATGACCTCCAACCTGGGCAGCCAGTATCTGGCCGACCAGCCCGAGGGCGAGGATGTCGAGGCCGTCCGCCCCCTGGTCATGGAACAGGTCCGCGCCCACTTCCGGCCCGAGTTCCTGAATCGCATCGACGAGATCATCCTGTTCCACCGCCTCGGCCGCGAACAGATGGGCGGCATCGTCCGCATCCAGCTGGCGCGCCTCGAAAAGCTGATGGCCGACCGCCGCCTGACCCTGGCCCTCGACGACAGCGCCCTGACCTGGCTCGCCGACAAGGGCTACGATCCCGTCTACGGCGCCCGCCCCCTGAAACGCGTCATCCAGAAGGAACTGGTCGACCCCATGGCCAGGAAGCTGCTGGCCGGCGAGATCGAGGATGGGTCCGTGGTGGCGGTGTCAGCGGGGCCGGACGGGCTGGAGATCGGGAAGGCGCGGGTGCACTGAGGCGCGCGGACGAGGCTTATGCCCGTCCGCGCTAGGACATCCTCGCAACGTCCTCGAGCGTCTCGAATGGCGACTTCCAGTTGGCTATGGCGTCCAAAAGCGAGGCTAGCGGTGTCTCGGAAAATGACCCGTTAGCCTCGTGTGCATCGATCATATTCATGGCGTTTAGGACTTTGTGCTTGCCGCGTGCCTCGTAGCCATGCGCGCCTTCAAAGTCCTTGCCAAACACGAACCCTAAGGCGATCACGCCATCGCTCCGAGCGGCGGCTATCTCATTCCAGATAGCTTCGTTACGGTCCCAGCCGGCTTGATCCGAGGCGCGATCACCGTGCGTCACGTCTAGATCATGGACGGCGATATACCGCTTGCCGAAATCGCGAAGGACTTTCTGCACCGCGGGCAAACTTGGCTTTCCGCCGCAATCTACAATGTGGACATCAAGGTCATGTTCGCTCAGGCCCTTCGATGCCAACGCATGGGTCAGCGCTGCAAACTCCGTCTCTCCCTCGACTAGAACGACCTTGTTCGCGAATAGACATTCGGCGACGAGGGGGTTGAGCTGATAGATCAACTTGAGCGCGTCCCTCCGCTCCTTGGGCACATTGCTTGTTTCGGACTGGTGGATCACGCTTCCGTTTTCGGTGCGTTCCACCAGCGCGACGGTCTGTTTTGGGCGCGAAAAATCGACCATTACCGGCGAGTGACTGCAGGCCATTACCTGAACCCCATCCTGAGCGGCGAGTTCATAAAGCAGCCCTCGCATGCGGCGTACGGCCGTCGGGCTTAAGAAGAGTTCTGGTTCTTCAATTTGTAGAAGGGTGTGTCCGACAGCTTCTTCGGGCGCTCCTTTTGCTTTGGCGCGTCTAGTAGCGGCAGCTAATTCTGGAACCAGAATGTTGAGCGCGCTGAGAAGGAATGCGCGTTGCGAGCCTTGCCCGTGGCGAGCAACGCTGAGTGCGGGGCTATCGGACAGCGTCAGCTCAATTTCAGCCTGCTTCTCCAGTAGCGGACCAATACCTTTGTCTGATGGAGGGTTGCGGATTTGAACGCCTAGCCCTGGGAAGACGTTGGCAGCAACGACTGAAACTCGGCCAGCTATGCCGGTAATATACTGGTCTTGCTCGATTTCGAGAGAAAGCGCGTGCAGAGCAGATTCAATGATTTTGACGTTTTCTGAGCCTGCAATGTGGCGTTGAATGATCTCCTTGAAGAGCTTTTCGAACTGGCCCTTGAGTTCGTCGGCGGCCATGTGCGGTGCCAAGTGGATCGGCTCGGGTAGGCGATTTTGGAGGATTGAATCGAAGCCTCCAAACCCGCCTTCAACCCACGCGTCTCTGCCCCAATCATAGCTGAGCTTGACCGCCTTTTGGGTTGGCGTCGCCCAAACTTTTCGGACCTTTGCTACGCGACCGTCTGAGTACCACTTGCCCGTCTTGTCATTGGCTAGGTCGTCTTCTTCTCCGGCTTGGAAGCGTAGCTCCATGATGATGGGGTGGCTGGTTTCACATCGGAAGAAATCCTCCCGAGCGGGTGCGAATCCGGACGAACGGAAGTCTCGATATGCTTGCAGAAGGCTAGTCTTTCCGCCGTTATTTTCCCCGACCACCACTATGATGTCGTTGGACATATCCAACCAATGGAAGTCCAAATTTGGATCGGATGGATGAGTGGCGGTGCCTGTTCGGCAAAATCCGCGATAATTTGAGATGCCTAGCTGAAGCAATTTCATGATCGTTCCCCCATTGGAGAACGCTACTCCACCGCCCGCTCCTGCCACAATCATAGATGGCGTATGAGCGGTGCTCTCGCTCGGCTGTAGGGTGTTAAGTTGCCTCACCCCAAGATGGGCATCACCTCCACCCCGTCGCAGGGGAAGGGGTTCATGTGCGGGTGGTTCTCGAACAGGCGGGCGGCCGCCTCGTGGCTGTCGGCGCGGACGACCATGAAGACGGTCAGCAGGTTGACCATGTCCGTCACTTCGCCGTCGTCGCCGATGCGCTTGGTCGGGCCCAGCGGGCCGCCCTGAAAGACGATGGAGTCGCGGTGCGCCGCCTCCCACTCGGCGACGGCGGCCACGCCGAGGCGGGCCGTCTCGGCCTGCTGGGCCTCGCTCATGGCGCGCCAGGCCCGCCATTTGGGGCCGGTCTTGTCGCTGGTGAAGACGGCCAGGTAATGGGTCTCGGCGCTCATCGAAGCCTCCCGTTTGCGGGAGGGTCGCCCCTTTGCGCGTGCCGGGCAAGCGGCGCCGGGCAGGGTGTTCGACGCGGCCCGCTCAACTGCGCTCAGGCAGCGAGCGACCGCGTCGCGAGCGATAGCGCCCTCAGATGTGAATGGCGTGGCCGAGCGCCCGCAGGGACGCCTCGTGGAAGGCTTCGCCCAGGGTCGGGTGGACGTGGATGGTTCCGGCCACGTCTTCCAGCACGGCGCCCATTTCCAGCATCTGGGCGAAGCTGTTGGACAGTTCCGAGACGTGCTGGCCGACGGCCTGGATGCCGAGGATGCGGTGGTCGGTCTTCGACGCGATGACGCGGACGAAGCCGCCGTCCTCGCCCGCCTCGATGGCCAGGGCGCGGCCGATGGCGGCGAAGGGGAAGACGGCCTGGATCACGTCGTCGCGGCCCTTGGCGTCGTCGACGCCGAGGCCCGCCGAGACGATCTCCGGCTCGGTGAAGCAGACGGCGGCGATGGTGACGGGGTCGAAGACGCGGTCATGGCCGGCGATGATCTCGGCGACCACCTCGCCTTGGGCCGAGCCCTTGTGCGCCAGCATGGGTTCGCCGGTCAGGTCGCCGACGGCCCAGACGTTCTTCATGCTGGTGGCGCAGCGCTTGTCGATCTTCACGAACGGGCCGTCCATGGCCACGCCCATGGTCTCCAGACCCCAGCCTTGGGTGCGCGGACGACGGCCGACGGTGACCAGCACCTTGTCGGCATCCAGCTGCATCGGATTGCCGTCCTTGTCGGTGACGTTCAGCTTGCCGTCCCCGAAGCCGCCCGCGCGGGCGCCAAGCAGCAGCTGCACGCCGTGCTTTTCCAGCCACTTGGCGACCGGGTCGGTCAGGGCCTTGTCGTAGAGCGGCAGGATGCGCTCGGCCATCTCGACGATGGCGACTTCGGCGCCCAGCTTGCGGAAGGCTATGCCCAGCTCCAGACCGATATAGCCGCCGCCGACGACGACCAGCTTCCTGGGCACTTCCGGCAGGCTCAGGGCTTCGGTCGAGGAAATGACGTCGCCGCCGAAGGGCAGGAAGGGCAGCTCGACCGGCTCGGACCCCGTGGCCAGGATGACGTGCTCGGCGGTGATGCGGATGTCGCCGTCGTCGGTTTTGACGATGCAGGTCTTGGCGTCCGAGAACTCGGCCCAGCCCTTGATGACCTTGACCTTGGCCTTCTTCAGCAGGGCGGCGACGCCGGCGTTCAGCTTGCTGACGATGCCGTCCTTCCACGCGACCGTCTTGGACAGGTCGATGGCCGGAGCCGAGGCGGTGATGCCCAGGGTGCCGTCGCCGGCGGCCTTGGCCACCGTCTCATACTTGCCCGCCGCGTGGATGATGGCCTTGGACGGGATGCAGCCGACGTTCAGGCAGGTGCCGCCGAGACCCTTTGATGCGTCCACCAGCACGGTCTCCAGCCCCAGCTGGCCGCAACGGATCCCCGCCACATAGCCGCCGGTCCCGGCACCGATGATCAGGACTTTGGTTTTCAGGGTCTGCATGATCCGAACAACTTCCGCTCATCCCCGCGGAGGCGGGGACCCAGGTTTTGGCTAGGCGTTCAACGTCTCGACGAGATCGCGCCAGCCGGGGTTCATTTCTTCAATCAGCCGCAGTTTCCACTGACGGTTCCACTTCTTGATCTGCCGCTCCCGTCGGAACGCCGCCTCGCGGGTTTCGTGGGCCTCGAACCAGACCAGCCGTTTTACGCCGTGCTCGGCGGTGAACTTTGACCCCGCCCCTTCCTTGTGCTGCCAGGCGCGCAGACCGATGTCGTCCGTCGAGCCCGTATAGAGCGTCCCATTCCGTCGGCTGGCCATGATGTAGGTGAAAAAGGCCAAGGGCGGGGTCCGAAGCTAAAGCCTGGGTCCCCGCCTCCGCGGGGATGAGCGGAAGGAAGGTGCTGGGTCTTAGTTCATCCAGAGCGTGGCCGGGTTCTCCAGCAGGCCCTTGATGCGCTGCACGAAGACCGCTGCGTCGTGGCCGTCGACGATGCGGTGATCGAAGCTGGAGGACAGGTTCATCATCTTGCGCACGACCATCTGGCCGTCCTTGACCACCACGCGTTCGGCGATCTTGTTCGGACCGACGATGGCGACCTCGGGGTGGTTGATGATCGGCGTGTGAACCACGCCGCCCAGGGTCCCCAGCGAGGTGATGGTGATGGTCGAGCCGGACAGCTCCTCGCGCTTGGCCGAGCCGTCCTTGGCCGCGCCCGAGACGCGGGCGATTTCCAGGGCGGTGGCGTAGGGGTCCAGCGCCTCGGCGTGGCGGACGACGGGCACCATCAGGCCGTTCGGCGTCTGGGCGGCGATGCCCAGATGGACCGGGGCGTGCTGGGTCAGGACGCCGGCCTCGTCGTCATAGGTGGCGTTGATCTGCGGCTGGTCGCGCAGGGCCACGACGATGGCGCGGGCGATGAAGGGCAGGACGTTCAGCTTGGGCTGGTCCTTGGCCTTGGTGGCGTTCAGGTGGGCGCGCAGCTCTTCCACCGCCGTCATGTCGATTTCCTCGACATAGGTGATGTGCGGGATGCGACGCACGCTCTCGGCCATCTTCTCCGCGATCTTGCGGCGCAGGCCTATGATCTTGACCTCGGTGGTCCCTTCGGCGCGGGCGTAGGTCGAGGACGTGGAACCGCCAGCGGCGGCGGGCAGGCTGCCGCCGCGTGCGACATAGGCGTCGAGGTCGGCGTGCTCGATGCGGCCGGCGGGGCCGCTGCCCGGCACGAAGACCAGGTCGACGCCCAGATCACGGGCGCGGTTGCGCACGGCGGGCGAGGCCAGGGCGCGCTCGCCCGGCTGACGGCCGGTCAGGGCGTGGACGGGCTTGGCGTCGGCCTTGGGCGTAGCGGCGGCTTTGGCGACCGGCGCAGGCGCGGCCTTTTCGGCCTTGGCGGCGACGGGGGTGGGGGCGGCGGCGACATTGCCCTTGCCCTCGACCTTGAAGCTGACCAGCGGCCCGCCGACGGGGACCTGCTGGCCTGCCTCGCCGTGCAGGGCGACGACCACGCCGTTGATCGGGCTGGTGATCTCGACCGTGGCCTTGTCGGTCATGATGTCGGCGAGGATCTGATCTTCCTCGACGGCGTCGCCGACCTTGACGTGCCAGCCGACCAGTTCGGCCTCGGCGGTGCCTTCGCCCACGTCGGGCAGCTTGAAGACGTAGTTGGCGCCGGCGGCGGCCGCCGGGGCGCTGACCGGGGCGGCCTCCACCTTCGGCGCTTCAACGGCGACCGGAGCGGGTTCGGATTTGGCGGCCACAGGCGCCGGGGTCGGCTCGTCGGAGGCATTGCCCGCGCCCTCGACCTCGAACTCGACCAGGGGGCCGCGCACCGGCACCATCTCTCCGGCCTGACCGTGGATGGCCAGAACCTTGCCGCTGACCGGGGCGGTGATTTCCACCGTGGCCTTGTCGGTCATGACGTCGGCGACGATCTGGTCTTCCTCGACCATGTCGCCGACTGCGACGTGCCAGGCGACCAGTTCGGCCTCGGCGGTGCCTTCGCCCACGTCGGGCAGCTTGAAGACGAAACGACCCATCTTAACGAGCCTTTCCTGCTGTTTGGCCAGACATGACGGCTTTCAGGGCGTCGGCCACGCGTTGCGGGCCGGGGAAGTATTCCCACTCGAAGGCGTGCGGGTAGGGGGTGTCCCAGCCGGTCACGCGCGCGATGGGGGCTTCCAGATGATAGAAGCAGCGCTCCTGAACCAGGGCCGACAGCTCGCCGCCGAAGCCCGAGGTCTTGGGCGCTTCATGCACGATGACGCAGCGGCCGGTCTTCTTGACCGAGGCCTCGATGGTCTCAATGTCCAGCGGCACCAGGCTGCGCAGGTCGATGACTTCGGCGTCCACGCCGGCGTGCTCGGCGCCGGCCAGGGCGACCCAGACCATGCTGCCATAGGCCAGGATGGTCACGTCCGAGCCTTCGCGCATGACGCGGGCCTTGCCGATCGGCTCGACATATTTGCCGGTCGGGACCTGGGCCAGCTCCTGCGTCTTCCACGGGCTGACCGGCTTCTCGTGCCAGCCGTCGAAGGGGCCGTTGTACAGGCGCTTGGGCTCGAAGAAGACGACGGGATCGTCGTCCTCGATGGCGGCGGTCAGCAGGCCCTTGGCGTCATAGGGGTTGGACGGAATGACGACCTTCAGGCCCGCGATGTGGGTGAACAGGCTTTCGGGCGACTGGCTGTGCGTCTGGCCGCCGAAGATGCCGCCGCCGTAGGGGCTGCGGATGGTGAGCGGCGAGGTGAACTGGCCGCCCGAGCGGTAGCGCATCTTGGCCGCTTCCGAGACGATCTGGTCGTAGGCCGGATAGATGTAGTCGGCGAACTGGATCTCGACGACCGGGCGCAGGCCGTAGGCGGCCATGCCGATGGCCGTGCCGACGATGCCGGTTTCCGAGATGGGGGCGTCGAAGCTGCGGGTCAGGCCGTGCTTCTGCTGCAACTGGTCGGTGACGCGGAAGACGCCGCCGAAGTAGCCGGCGTCCTCGCCGAACGACAGGACGTTGGGGTCCTCCGCCATCTTGGTGTCGATGGCCGAGTTGAGGGCCTGGATCATGTTCATGGGGGCAGTGGTCATGGTCAGACTCCGACCTCGCGACGTTGCTCGACCAGACGCCAGTCTTCGGTCGCATAGACCTCTTCGAACATGGTCTTCACGCTGGGGCGCGACTGACCCAGGGTGCCGATGGCTTCGGATTCCTTGGCGGCGGCGCGGACCTGTTCGACCGCGTCCTTTTCCGCCGCTTCATGCTGCTCGTCCGACCATTCGCCGATAACGATCAGGTGCTGCTTCAGGCGTTCGAGCGGGTCGCCCAGCGGCCACTTCTCGTGTTCGTCGCCGGGGCGGTAGCGGCTGGGGTCGTCCGAGGTCGAGTGCGGGGCGCCGCGATAGGTGAACAGTTCGATCACCGTCGCGCCCTGATTGGTGCGCGCGCGCTCCTCGGCCCACTGGGTCGCGGCCCAGACGGCCAGGAAGTCGTTGCCGTCGACCCGCAGGGCCGGCAGGCCGTAGCCGATGGCCTTGGAGGCGAAGGTGGTCTCAAGCCCGCCGGCGATGCCCTGGAAGGAGCTGATGGCCCACTGGTTGTTGACGATGTTCAGGATGACCGGTGCGCGATAGACGGAGGCGAAGGTCAGGGCCGAGTGGAAGTCGCTCTCGGCGGTCGAGCCGTCGCCGATCCAGCTGATGGCGATCTTGTCGTCGCCCTTGGCGGCGCTGGCCATGGCCCAGCCCACGGCCTGGACGTACTGGGTGCCCAGGTTGCCCGAGATGGTGAAGAAGCCGTAGTCCTTGGCCGAATACATGATCGGCAGCTGGCGGCCTTTGATCGGGTCGGCGGCGTTCGAGTAGATCTGGTTCATCATCGACGCGAGCGGATAGCCGCGCGAGATCAGCAGGCCCTGCTGGCGATAGGTGGGGAAGCCCATGTCCTCGCGGCTCAGGATCATGCCCTGGGCGACCGCGATGGCCTCCTCGCCGGTGCACTTCATATAGAAGCTGGTCTTGCCCTGGCGGTGAGCGCGGTGCATCCGGTCGTCGAAGGCGCGGGTCAGGATCATGGCCTTCAGGCCGCGACGCATCGTCTCGGGGTCCAGCTTGGGATCCCAGGGTCCGACGGCCTGGCCTTCGTCGTCCAGAACGCGCACCAGCTGGAAGGCGTGGTCGCGCATGTCATAGGGCGTGGTCGACACTTCGGGGCGGGTCACGGCGCCGGCGGCGTCCAGCTTCAGGTGGCTGAAATCAGGCGCATCGCCCGGACGACCCGAGGGCTCCGGCACGCGCAGCGACAGGGTGGGGGTGTTCTTCATCATGCGTCCCGTCCGGTTGATCCGTCCGCGTTTCCTCTATGAAGAGGGCATAGCATGGCGCGTCTCTGTTGGCCTTCCTAAAAATACCCTTGCCAAATGCCGATTTGGGGTATTTTATTGCGTGAAATCCCCTTTTGGAGAAACGCCTTTGGCTGATGAACTTGATCCTATCGACGCCCGCATCCTCGACATCCTGCAGCAGGACGCCGGATTGTCGGTCGCCGAGGTCGCCGATCGCGTCGGCCTGTCGGCCTCGCCGTGCTGGCGCCGGATCAAGAGACTGGAGGATAGCGGCCTGATACGCAAGCGGGTCACGCTTCTGGACGCCGGCCTGCTGGGTCTCGACTTCGAAGTCTACGCCATCGTCAAGCTGAGCCTGCCGTCGCGCGAGAACCTCGACATCTTCGAATCCGCCGTCGCAACCTGGCCGGAAGTGGTGCAGTGCGCCACCATCACGGGCCGCGAAGACTATGTCCTGCGCATCATCACCTCGGACATGCACGCCTTTGACCAGTTCCTGCGCGACAAGCTGCTGACGCTCGGCATCGTCTCGGACTGCGCCAGCCACATCGTCACGCGCGGCGTCAAGAACGTGACCACCCTGCCGCTGGGCATCATCACGCCGCACGTCAGCTAAGAGCCAATCGCTTTCCTCCCCACTCAGTGGGGAGGAAAGCTGTGTCCTGTCAGGCTGTTCTGACCGATCGGCTGGGCAGGCGCACCAGATTGCTCGCCGTCTCTCCCGCACCCTGCACTCGGAATCGACCGACCAGTTGCGTCAGGTCCGAGGCCTCCTGGTTCAAGCCCTGGCTGGCGGTGGTGGACTCTTGAGCCATGGCGGCGTTCTGCTGGGTCAGCTGGTCCATCTGGTTGATGGCGTCGTTGACCTGGGCCAGGCCCGCCGCCTGCTCGCGCGCTGAGGCGGTGATGTCTCCCATCAGGGCGTTGATCTCCATCACCCGCGCCGCGAACCCAGCCAAGGCCTCGCCCGTCTGGCCGACCAGGGCGACCCCGCCCGTGACCTGACGGCTGGAGGCCGAGATCAGCGTCTTGATCTCCTTGGCGGCCTCGGCGGAGCGCTGGGCCAGGGCCCGAACCTCTGACGCCACCACGGCGAAGCCGCGCCCCGCGTCGCCCGCCCGCGCCGCCTCGACCCCGGCGTTCAGGGCCAGCAGATTGGTCTGGAACGCGATCTCGTCGATGACGCCGATGATGTTGCCGATCTGAGTCGAGGACTGTTCGATCTCGCCCATGGCGAGGATGGCGCGCGACACCACCTCGCCGCTGCGTTCGGCCTCGTCATGGGCGGTGCGCACGACCAGACCGGCCTGATCCGCGCCCTCGGCGGATTGGCGCACGGTGGCTGTGATCTGATCCAGGGCCGCAGCCGTCTCCTCCAGGCTGGCGGCCTGGCGCTCGGTGCGCTGCGCCAGGGTCACGGCTGCCGTCGCGACCTGGCCGGCCCCGTCCCACATGGAGGTCGCCACGGCGCCCAGGCTGGTCATCGCCGCCTGCAGTTCGGCCATCGCCCCGTTGAAGTCAGCCTTTAGTCGGCCATAGTCGTCGGGGAAGGCCGCTTCGATGCGATAGGTCAGGTCGCCCTCGGCCAGGGCCGACAGCCCCCGGCCGGTCTCCTCGACGACCAGGGCCTGAACGGCGCGGATCTCGCGGTCGCGCTCAGCGGCGCGCAGGCGTTCTGCGTCGGCCTCGCGCCGGGCGGCCTCGGCGGCCTGATTGGCGGCCACGGCCTCGGCCATGACGGCCTCGGACTCGCGTCGCGCCCTGTCCGAGGTCTCGAACATCCGCACCACGCTGGCTGCGACCCAGATCAGCACCGCCGCTTCGACCAGCAGGACCCCGGCGTGCAGCCCGACCCGGCCCAGGCTGGCCGATCCGGGAAAGACCGCTTCCGGGAGGAAATAGGAAAAGGCCAGATGGTGAACCGCCACGGTCGCCGTCGCCGCCAGGATCACCCGCCAGTCGCAAAAGATGATCAGCACCGCCAGCAGGGCGAAATAGGCCATATGCAGGTCGGTCTGCCACGTATGTCCGCGCACCGAGGCCACCACCAGCGACATCTGCGCCATCAGCAGGACCCCGGACAGAATCCGCCCCAGGTCCCGCTCACCGCTGACCTTCCACAAGATGGTCAGGGCCAGAGCCAAAATCACGGCGGGCGTCAGGGACGCCAGCAGGTCGCCCCCGGTCACGCCCGACAGGATGCCGACGGCCAGGGCCAGAAGCCAGGTGATGGCCAGGACGACCAGAGCGCCCGCGTGCTGCTGGCTTTGCAGGTTTTCAGCCTGGAACATGACGGTCGTCTTCAGGAAAAATCAGCGCCGCAGAGCACTGCGGCTTCAGGGTCAAGGATCAGCCAGGCGCCCGCGCGCCTCAGCCGTTGCGGCAGGTCGGTTCCGCCATGAACCACGGCGATGGCTCCGACGCCGCCATAGGCGCTGATGGCGCCGGTCTCGCCTACGGCGTCGTCCATCCGCTGGCGGCTCCACCAGGGCGGAAAGACCGCGGCGACCTGAAAGGGATGGGCGGGGCGCGTCATCGCCCATGCCGCTGGCGCAAGCGTCGCGGCGATCGTGGCGATCACCACGCTGACGATGACGACAGGGTTCGACTGGCCGGAGCCGCGCATTTCAACACCATCAGGTTGGCCCCCAACCGCGGCGCTTCCTAAGGCCCATCCGTGTGCAGACGATTAACGCCTCCGCGCGCCTCAAAGCCCCCGCAGAAACTCCGCCAGCGCGACATTCACCTCGTCGGCCCGTTCCTGCTGCAGCCAATGCCCCGCCCCCGGCAGGACGACCTGCCCGCGCAGGTCGGTGAGCCAGTCCTTCTGCGCCGCCTCATGCGGGCCGGCGTAGTGGCGGACGGGGTCGCGGTCGCCGACGAGGAAGAACGAAGGCTGCAGGATTTTCTGGCCCTGCAGGAAGGCGGTCAGGGTCCAGTTGCGGTCGAGGCAGCGATACCAGTCCAGCGGTCCCTTGAAGCCTGAGGCGGCGAAGGCGGCGACGTATTCGGCGAAGTGCGCCTGACTCATCCACGGCGGCAGGGTGGCCTGGTCGGAAATGCTGTCTAGCAGGCTGACGCCCTCGGGCATGAAGCCGGTCGACTGATCCGTCGGGACGGTGGCGCCGTCATAGGCCCAGAACATCTTCCTCAAAGCCGTCGCCGGATCGGCGTCCAGCTCGACGTGGGCCTCGGGCGACTGGAAGCGGTTGATGTAGAGGTCGCCCAGACCCGCCCGTCTGGTGATGGCCGCCATCGCCGCGGTCGGCGGTCCCTTGGGCCGGCGCGGTTGGAAGGGCACGGACAGGCCCGCCACGGCCCGGAAGACGTCGGGGCGCATCAGGGCGCAGTGCCAGGCCACCGCCGAACCCCAGTCGTGGCCGACGACCACGGCCTGCGTCTCCCCCAACGCCCGCACCAGATCGACCATGTCCCCGACCAGATGCAGGAGGGTGTGATCCTCCGCATCGGCGGGTCTGTCGGTCCCGCCGTAGCCGCGCATGTCGGGGGCGACCGCGTGGAAACCCGCTTCAGCCAGAGCCTGAACCTGGGCCCGCCAGCTGATCCCCAGCTCGGGAAAGCCGTGCAGCAGCAGGACCAGAGGGCCCTGTCCCGCCTCCAGCACCTGTTGCGTCAGGCCGTCGGTCGCGATGCGGCGGGTCTGCATGGGCGGTCCTCCTTTTGAAGCGAGCCTATCGCGTTTTTGGTCTCTGGCGAGCGCGTTCCCGTTCCGTTTCGCGGCGCGGGGCGCTATGGATCGGGGGTGACCGACGTCTCCGCCCCTGCCAACGTCAAGCCTGCGACCGCGTTCGCGGCGGACCTGCCGCCCGCCCTGGCCACCCCGCCGGGCTCGGGGGCGGTGTGCGACGTGGCGGGCGCCAAAAAGATCGGGCGCGGCGCGGCGGAAGGGGTCTTTCTCGGCGGCGCCGTCATGGTCGCCCACGCCAGCCTGACCGCGCGCCGTCTGGGCCTCAGCCCACCGCCGCGTTCGACCGGCATGCTGGACGTGCTGGAGCTCTACGCCTTTGTGCGGCCCGCGAAATTCTGCGCCCCCTCGCCGACGGGCCTGGCCCTGGCCATGGGGCGCACCGAGCCCCGGGGGGCCGAGGCTCAGGCCCAGGCCCTGCGCGACGCCGCCGTCGACCTGCTGAACGAACTGGCCGATCCCGCCTATCCGGGGCGCGAGGACGCCTTCACCCTGGCCGGGACGCTGGACCGAGCGGGCTGGTCGTGGGGCGCGCGGGTGCTGGCGGCGCTTCAGGCCGGACCCCTGCGCGACCGGCGCGAGCGCGGCACGGGTCTGGACGTCTGGTCGCGGCTGGCTGAGTGGGAGGACGAGGCCCCGCGCGGCGAGGCCGGGTCCGCGCCGGTGGATTCTGAGAGCGCCCGCATCCGTCTGGACAAGCTGTTGCAGGCCTCGGGTCTGGACGAGACGCGCCCTGCCCAGTCCGACTACGCCGCCGAGGCCGCCTACGCCTTTTCGCCGCGCAACGAGGAGGGGCGTCCGCGCGTCCTTCTGGCCGAGGCCGGCACCGGCACGGGCAAGACCCTGGGCTATCTGGCCCCCGCCAGCCTCTGGGCCGAGCGCAATTCGGGGGCGGCCTGGGTCTCGACCTACACCCGGGCCCTGCAACGCCAGATCGACCGCGAAAGCCGCGCCCTGTGGCCCGACGAGGCCGAGCGCCGCAAGAAGACGGTGGTGCGCAAGGGCCGTGAAAACTACCTCTGCCTGCTGAACCTGCAGGACATGATGCAGGCGGCGCAACTGGGCAATGGCGACCTGATCGGCATGGGGCTGGCCGCGCGCTGGGCCGCGCACAGCCGCGACGGCGACATGACCGGCGGCGACTATCCCGGCTGGCTGCCCGGCCTGTTCGTGGCGGCCCCCAGCCATCAGGCCAGCCCGGCCAACCTGGTCGACCGGCGCGGCGAGTGCGTCCACGCCGCCTGTCCGCATTACCGGCTCTGCTTCGTCGAAAAGACCATCCGCGCCAGCCGCCGGGCCGATCTGGTCGTGGCCAACCACGCCCTGGTCATGACCCAGGCCGCCTTCGACGGCGCCCGTTCGGCGCGCGGTCTGAAGCAGGACGGCGAGACGGCGGCGCTGAAGCGCATCGTCTTCGACGAGGGGCACCACCTGTTCGACGCCGCCGACAGCGCCTTCTCCGCCGCCCTGTCGGGTCAGGAAGCCGCCGAGCTGCGTCGCTGGATCCGAGGGCCAGAGGGACGTGGCCGTCGCGGGCGCGGGCTGGAACAGCGGCTGGGCGACCTGTGCGCCGACAACGAGGCCGCCGCCAAGGCCTTGAAGGACGCCATGATCGCCGCCGCCGCCCTGCCGGGCGAGGGCGCATCGGGCCGCATCGCCCCGGCGTCGGGCGAGATCAACCCCATCGGCCCGATCGAGGCCTTTCTGGTGGCCGCCCTGGAACAGCTGCGCGCGCGCAGTCAGGAAAGCGGCGGGACCGAGTTCGGCATGGAGTGCGCCCTGCGCCCGGCCACCGAGCCGGTGCTGGAGGCCGCCCGCGCCGCCGCCCGCGCCATCGCCGCCGTCGAGGCGCCCCTGCTGGCCCTGTCGCGCCACCTTGAGGACATCCTGGACGAGGAGGCCGCCGAGCTGGACGGCGCCGCCCGCGCCCGCATCGAAGGGGCCCTGCGCGGCATGGACCGGCGCGCGCGCATGACCCTGCCGGGCTGGCGCTCCATGCTGGCGGCGCTGGAAGAGGGCGGCGACGAACCCGATCCCGACTTTGTCGACTGGCTCAGCGCCGAGGCCGCATTCGGCCGCATCCATGACGTGGCTCTGCGCCGTCACTGGATCGACCCGACCGTGCCGCTGGAAGCCGCCGTCGTCATGCCCGCCCACGGGGTGCTGGTGACCAGCGCCACCCTGTCGGACCCGGCGGCTGAGGATCCGTTTCAGTTGGCGCGGATGCGCACCGGCGCGGCGCGCCTGATCGAACCGGCGCGGACGCTGAAGGTGGACAGCCCCTTCGACTACGCCGCCAACAGCCGGATCATCGTCGTCAACGACCTGATGAAGGACGATCCGCGCCAGATCGCGGCGGCCATGCGCGAACTGTTTCTGGCGGCGGGCGGCGGAGGGCTGGGCCTGTTCACCGCCATCCGTCGGCTGAAGACCGTCTATGAGCGGCTGGGGCCGGATCTGGCCAAGGCGGGCGTCCCCCTCTACGCCCAGCACGTCGATCCGCTGGAGGTCGGGGCTCTGGTGGACGTCTTCCGCGCCGAACAGGACAGCTGCCTGCTGGGCACCGACGCCGTGCGGGACGGGGTGGATGTGCCGGGGCGGTCCCTGCGCGTCCTCGCCTTCGACCGCGTGCCCTGGCCGCGCCCCGACCTGCTGCACAAGGCCCGGCGCGAGCGCTTCGGCGGCAAGACCTACGACGATGCCCTGGCGCGCGGCCGCATCGCGCAAGCGTTCGGGCGGTTGATCCGTCGGGCCGACGACAGGGGGGTCTTCCTCATGCTGGACGCCGCTTGTCCGACCCGGCTGTTCGCGGGCTTGCCGCCCGGAACAGAAGTCCAGCGCATGGGCCTGGCCGAGGCGGTGGAGCTGACCAAGAGCTTCCTCTCTCTTTCGTCATCCTCCGGCGAGCGGAGCGAGACCGGGGGACCCAGCGGCGCCGAAGGCGATGCCTGATACGGCCGTCGCGCGTGGCTCTTGGCTGCTATGCGCCGCTCTTCGGGTCGCCCTGCGGGCGCCGCTGGGTCCCCCGGTCTGCGCCGCTGCGCGGCTTGCCGGAGGATGACGAAAGATAAGGGGGCGAGGTCAGGAATGACGGCGAGAGGAAAGCTGGGCTAAGCTTGCCGTCATGTCCAAAACCACCCCCGCGACCGTCGCCCTGACCAAGGCCGGGGTCGCGTTCGAGCTCTTCCCCTACGACTACGACCCCGACGCGCCGCGCGTGGGGCTGCAGGCGGCAGAGGCGCTCGGCTGGGCGCCGGAGCAGGTGTTCAAGACCCTGATGACCCTGGTGGACGGCAAGCCCGCCTGCGTCATCGTGCCGTCCGACTGCGAGGTCAGCATGAAGAAGCTGGCGGCGGCCATCGGGGGCAAGTCGGCGCAGATGATGAAGCCCGCCGACGCCGAGCGCCTGACCGGCTACAAGGTCGGCGGCGTCAGCCCCTTCGGCCAGAGGAAGGCCGTGCCGACGGTGATGGACGAGACGGCCATCCTGTTCGACCGCATCCTGATCAACGGCGGTCAGCGCGGCCTGTTGCTGGGCCTGCCGCCGGACGAGGCGGCGCGGGCGGCCAGTGCGACACTGGCCAACCTGACGGCCTGAGCCTTACCCTTCGAAGGTCACCACCACGCTGTCGGCCGAGCGTTCGGCCTCGCCGTGGAAGACCGCCTCGATGTTGTTGCCGTCCGGGTCCAGCAGGAAGGCGGCGTAGTAGCCGGGGTGATAGGGCCGCTCGCCCGGCGCCCCGTTGTCGGTTCCGCCCGCCGCCAGCCCGGCCTTGTGGAAGGCCTCGACCATGGCGCGGTCCTTGGCCTGAAACGCCAGATGGCCGCGCCCGGTCGGACGGCCCGCGGCGGCGATGCTGTCCACCGCCGAGACGAACAGTTCGTCGGCCCAGAAGTAGCGTTCCGCCTCGCCGCCGATCGGCACGCCCAGGGCCTCCAGCACCGCGCCGTAGAAGCGGCGGCTGGCCTCAAGGTCGGGCGTCACCAGTTGCAGATGGTCGATCAGTCGGCCGCGATGCAGCTGTTGGGTTTCCATGGGGCGTGTCTCCAGTCGGGGCTTGAATCGAACGGGCGGCAGACTGGCTCGTTCCTGCTGACAGGGCGTGTCAGCAGACGCGCGGCCTGCTAAACCGCGCCCATGACCGACGCCCACGCCGAACCTGTCCGCCACAGCCGCAAGGGGCTGATCATTCCCTTCGCCATCGTCTTCGTCGGCCTGGCCCTGTGGACCGGTTGGTGGTTTGTCCTGACCCAGCAGATCGAGAAGAAGCTGGAAGGCCGCATAGCCCGGCTGGAGCAGTCGGGCTGGACCGTGAAGCACGCAGGGCTGACCACGACCGGCTGGCCCCTGCGGGCGCGGGTGGCGATGAAGCATGTCGATGTCGTCGCCCCTTCGGGCCATGCCGTCGCCGCGCCCGAGATCGTGGCCGAGGCCAATGCCTATAACCCGACCAAATGGGTCATCGCCGCGCCGGACGGCCTGGTCATGACGCGCGGCGCCAAGGGCAAGACGGCGGTCCGGGCCGAGGCTATTCGCATGAGCATACATGGCCTGACCCAGCGCTGGCCCAACGTGGCCGTCGAGCTGACCAAGCCGGTCTTCACCGCCTTGCCGGACGCCGAGCCCTTCCCGCTGTCGAAGGCGGGTCTGGTCCAGTTCTACATGCGGCCGCACGTGGCGGGATCGAACGCGCCGACGGATGACGTGGATGTCCTGTTCCGTCTGGTCGACGGCGAGGGCCGCCCCAACGGGCCGGTCGAGGGCCTGACCCAGTCCGGCAAGCTGAACGCCCAGGTGGAGGCCGTGATCGAGAAGGCGGGCGCCCTGAAGGGCGCCGACGCGAAGGGCCTGCTGTCGGCCTGGACCGCCGCCGGCGGGCGTTTTGTGGATATGAAGGGCCAGTTGGAGGCGGGCGAAAGCCGCACCTTCCTGTCCAGCCCCGCTCTGTCGGCGGACGACAAGGGACGTCTGGAAGGCGAGGTCTTCCTGCGCGCCGAGAAGCCGCTGGCCGCCATCGTCGGTCTGGCCGGCGCTCAGCAGGGCGGGGCGCTGGATCGCGCCGCCGCCGCCCGCGCCGCCGCCGCCACGCCGCAGGGCGGGACGGGCGAGCAGGGCCAGGCGGTCGATCTGGTGCTGAACTTCAAGGGCGGGCGCACCTATCTGGGCCCCTTCGCCCTGGCCCCGGCGCCCCAGCTGTTCTGATGCTGGTCGAACCGCCCGAGGACGCGGAACGTCTGACCCTGGACCGCGCCCTGATCGCAGCGGCGCGGGCGCGTCTGGCCGCCGGGGCGCGGGGGTCCGCCGACGCCGACGCCATCGCCCTGCGTGAGCTGTTGCGCGACGTTCCGGCGTCTGAGCGCCCCGCTCTGCGCGCCGTCCTCGGCCGGATCGAGGCCGAAACGGGTCCGGCGCTCTCGACCTGCGGGCCGCTGTCGCAGGCCCTCGCCGCCGACCGCTGGGGCCTGATCGGCCGCCCCGTCGCCGAGCCGGAACAGGCGCTCCTGACCGCACGCCAGGGCGGTCGCGCCCTGATCGACCTCGGCGCCCGGCCCTGGTGGGGCAAGCTTTTGGCCCTGCCCATGCTCAAGGTCATCGCCGCCCTGCCGGATGACGCCGCCGGGACGCCCCGCGCCCTTCTGGTCTCGACCGAGGCCCCCGGCCCGACCGGCGACGACCGCACCTTCTGGGTCACGGACAGCACCGCGTCCGACGCTCGCATCGTCGCGGCCCTGGGCGAGGCGGGCCTGATCGCCGGATCCCTGGCGACGGGCGGCGGCTTGAAGCTGTTCGTCCTGACAGGCTATGTGCAGGCCGAGGACGGGCGGCTGACCGACGCCCCCGGCCAGATGAGCGGCGTCATCGGCGCCGCCCCCGTTTACTGACCATAGACTTCGAGGATGACGCCCATGACCGACGCGACCAAAACCGCGCCCGCCCCCAAGCCCGGCATCCTCGATATCGCCCCCTATGTCGGCGGCAAAGGCGCCATCGCCGGCTTCGCCGAGCCGATGAAGCTGTCGTCGAACGAGAACGCCCTGGGCGCCGGCGAGAAGGCGCGCGAGGCCTATGCCGCCGCCCTCAAGAACATCCACGTCTATCCCGACGGCCGCGCGACCAAGCTGCGCGAAGCCGTGGCCGCCCATCACGGCCTGGAGCCTGAGCGCCTGATCTTCGGCAACGGCTCGGACGAGGTCTTCGCCCTGCTGAACCAGACCTATCTGCAGCCCGGCGACAACATCGTCACCGGCCAGTACGGCTTCCTGGCCTACCGCATTTCGGCCAAGGCCTGCAGCGCCGAGGTCAAGCTGGCGCCCGAGCCGAGCATGAAGGCCGAGGTCGAGGCCATCCTCGAACAGGTCGATGAGCGGACCAAGATCGTCTACGTCTCCAACCCGTCCAACCCGACCGGCAGCTGGAACTCGGGCGAGGAAATCCGCCGCCTGCACGCCGCCCTGCCGTCGCATGTCATCCTGGTGGTGGACGAGGCCTATGCCGAGTTCGTGGTCGAGCCGGAGTGGGAGACCGCCTTCGACCTGGCTCGCGAGGCGTCGAACATCGTCGTCACCCGCACCTTCTCCAAGATTCACGGCCTGGGCGGCCTGCGCATCGGCTTCGGCTACGCCCCCCTGGCCATCGAGCAGGCGGTGGACCGCATCCGCCTGCCGTTCAACGTCTCGGTGCCGGGCCTCGACGCCGCCACCGCCGCCCTGTCGGACGAGGCGCACCAAAAGGCCTCGCGCGATCTGGTGCTGGACTGGCGTCCGCGCATGACCCAGGCCATCCGCGGCTTCGGCTTCGAGGTCTTCCCCTCGGCGGGCAACTTCATCCTGATCCGCTTCGCCGACGAAAAGCGCAACGCCGCCGCCGCCAGCGACTATCTGAACTCCAAGGGCATCATCGTGCGTCCGGTCGGCGGTTACGGCCTGCCCGACTGCCTGCGCGTCACCATTGGCACGGAAGACCAGAACCGCGCCGTGATCGACGCCCTCAGCGAGTTCGCCGCCAGCTGATCGGGCCTACTGGCCGCTGTTGAAACGGACGACCCCGATCAGGCCCGCGCGCCAGACGTGGTCGTCCGTCAGCAGGGGGCTGTCCTTGATGTCGCCCAGGCGCTGTTCGTAGTTGACGAAGGCGCCCATGCCGAAGCGGTCGCCGATCGGGATGGCCAGCAGGGCGGCGGCCCCGGCCCCCGCCGCGCCGCCGGACGGCTCATAGGCGCTGAAGCCGCTGCCCGGAACGGCCTCGGGGGCGATGCCGAAGTAGCGCTTGGCCCGCGCGTCGTCGAAGGCGCGGCCATAGGCCATGACCTGCAACAGACCGACCCGCGTCACGCGCTGATGGCCGACCGAGGCCATGACCTCCATGCCCGCATCATCGCCTGTGACGTCGTGCTGGACCCGTCCCCCGACCACCACATTCCCCGGCAGGCGCTTGTAGGCGTAGAGGGCGGCGTCGGCGCCCAGGTCAGGCCGGTCCAGCGTCGAGCCCTCGATGTCGCCCGCGGCGAAACGCGGGCGCAGTTGCGCCCCTGCATGGAAACCGTCGCGCTTGATCGCGTTCCAGCCCAGGCCGTCCAGACCATTGGCGTAAACCACGTCGCGATAGGAGGCGGACCCCCAGGCGGTGACGTTGAACTGATCGCTCTTGGCGCCGGTGGCGCTGAAGCCGCGCACGACGCCGCCGCCGATGTCGACCTTCCATGTCGTCGGGGCCTCGACCTGCTCATAGGGCTGGGCCTGGGCCAGAACGGAGGCGGCGGGCAGGGCGAACAGGGCGGTCGCGACGGCGAGGGCGTGCAGTTTCATGAGGCATCCAGACGATCGCCGGGCGGGGAGGCCCGGTTGCCGGATGCAACAGCCTAGGTTTTGGGCGCCAGCAAGGCGGTGGAGGCGGTTTCGATGCGGCTTTCCAGTTCGGCCATGAACTCGGCGCGTTTCAGACCGGCCGGGATGGGGGGCAGAAACTCAAAGATGATGGCGCCCGGATAGCGTTTGAAACCGTGCGCGGGCCAGTGCACGCCCGAGTTGGTGGCGATGGGCCAGCAAGGGCTGTCCAGATCGCGATAGAGAGCCGCGATGCCAGGCTTGTAATCGGGGACGGCGCCGATCTCGCTGCGCGTGCCCTCGGGGAAGATCAGGATCTGACGGCCTTCGGCGTGGCGGGCGCGGGCTTGGCGGACCATGTCCTTCAAGGCCTTGGAATGGGCCGAGCGGTCCACGGCGATCATCTTGGTCTTCCAGGCGAACCAGCCGAAGAAGGGCAGTGGCATCAGTTCCTTCTTCATGATGAAGCAGGCGTCGTCGAGAAAGGCGAAGGGGGCGATGACGTCCAACATGCCCTGATGCTTGCAGGCCAGCAGGGCGGCGCCGGTCGGGCGGTGCTCCAGTCCGCGCACCTCGACCTTGACCCCGGCGATCCAGCGCAAGCCGAACAGGACGAACCTGGACCAGGCCTTGATGACGCCCATGGCGACGCCGTGCGGCATCAGCAGGGCAGGCGACAGGCCGACGGCGAAGATGACCATCGACAGATAGAGCCACAGGACAAAGGTCAGCGAGCGGATGGTGGTCATGGCGTCAGGCGGCCTCGGTCTGGGTCTGGGGCGCCGATCGTTCCGGATGATGGCCCCGGATACGGTGCATCCCCTCGCGGCCCAGCACGGCCAGGTATTTCATGTATTCCAGCGTCATCCGCCGGGCGGTGACGGCGGCGCGCCACCAACCGGAATTGTCCAGGGACGGCGTCGAGACGGCGTAAGGGGTCAACTCGACCCCAGGGGCGGCGCCCCGGATCTCCAGCAGGCTGCGCGGCATGTGATAGTCGGAGGTGACGACGATCAGGCTGTCATAATGCTTGGACTTGGCCCAGGCGGCGATCTCCTGGGCGTTGCCGACGGTGTTCTCCGCCTCGAAACCCAGGTCGACGCAGCAGTTGAACAGCTTGCTGGAGCCCGGCGTCAGGGCGCGCAGTTCCTTGCGGCGCACTTCGCGGTTGACGCCCGAGATCAGAACCCGGCGGCCCTTGTCCATTTCCAGAAGGCGGATGGCGGCGTTGACGCGCTCGGCCGAGGGGCCGGTCAGGGCGACGATGGCGTCGGCGCGCGCCGGCTCGGGCGCCGGCGTCAGGCCGCGCACGCGCTCGGCGAAGGCGAACAGCCCCACCAGCCACATCAGCGCCACCACGGCGATCAGCGTCAGGAACTTCATGATGCTTAACTAGCCACGCGCGCCCAGCTTCGCCAGAGCCGTGAAGCGGGCGGCCAACAATGCGACGCCGAAGGCCAGGATCGGACAGGCGATCAGAATCAACAGGTCGCTGAAGGCCAGAGGCAGGGCTGGGGTCAGCCCGCCCTCGCCGCCGATCAGGCGCAGCAGGCCTAGCAGGAGGGCGGCTACGCCCGCCCCCATGGTCCCGGCCTGGGCCGCCAGCCCGCCGAAGCGTCGCTGGAACAGGCCGGCGATATAGCCGTCGGATGCGCCGTTCAGGCTCAGGGTCTCGATCACGCTCGCCTGCGCCGCCATGCCCGCGCGGGTGGCGTAGGCGATGACGGCAGCCGTCGCTGCTGCGATCAGCAGGAAGGCGGCGCCCGCCAGGGCCGTGATGGCTCCCGCGGAGCGCTCGACCTCGCCGCGCCACAGGCTGTGGTCGTCGACGCTGGCGTCCAGCCCGGCCTCGGCCAGGGCGCGGCTCAGCGTCGGCGCGCTGGCGGGGGCCTGCGGGTCCAGGCGCACCGTGACCAGATAGGGCAGGGGCAGGTCAGGCAGGGCCGCCTCGCCGACCCAGGGGCGCAGCAGGCTTTCGGCCGCCTTGCGGTCCATGGCCTCGGCCTCGGCCACGCCCTTGACCCCGGCCAGGGTTTCGGCGGCGCGGGCGGCGGCGGTCGGGCCGGTTTCATCCACGCGCGGGCGGACCTGAACCGTGGCCTCGCCACGTAGTTGATGCGCCCAGCCATGGGCCGCGCGGTCGGCGGCCAGAGCCCCGACGGCGGTGATGGAGGCCAGGAAGCACAGGACGGCGACCACCACCATCAGCCAGCGCTCGCCCCCCGCCTCACGCGACAGCAGGGCGGGGCCGCCTCGGAACAGGGCGCGGATCATGCGGTCTCTCCTGCCGGCGCGATCTGGCTCAAATGGCCATTCTCCAGCCGCAGCATGGATGCGCCGACCCGCTCGGCCAGGGCCTCGTCGTGACTGGCGATCAGGACGGTGGCCCCCAGCTTGTTCAACGACTGGAACAGCCGCATCAACTTCTCGCCCATGGCGCGGTCGACGCTGCCGGTCGGCTCGTCGGCAAGGATCAGGCGCGGGCGGGTGATGACGGCGCGGGCGATGGCCAGGCGTTGTTTCTCGCCGCCGGAAAGGGCGGGCGGCAGGGCGTTCATGCGTTCGCCCAGGCCGACCCAGCGCAGCATCTCGGCCACATCGGCGGCCTGGTCCGCCGTCTTGCCCCCCGCCAGGGTCAACGGCAGGGCGGCGTTTTCAAAGGCGGTCAGGTGATCCAGCAGGCGGAAATCCTGAAACACGACCCCCATTCGCCGTCGAAAAGCGGGCACGCCGCCGCGCGGCAGGTCGGTGACCTCGCGTCCGAACAGGCTGATTCGCCCCGTCTGCGGCCGTTCGGCCAGGGTCAGCAGACGTAAAAGCGAAGACTTTCCCGCGCCGGACGGTCCGGTAAGAAAGTGGAAAGAGCCCTGCGGCAAACTAAGGTTAACGTCGCGCAGGACGTCGGGCCTGTCCGCATAACCGAAACCCACGCCCCGAAGGCGGACGGTGTCGGGCGCGGAATCAGGGTCGGCGGCGCGTCGGGTCGAGTTTGGCATTCAGGTTTCGTATTGGACCGGGGCGTTGCGGGCGCCTCGACAGGAGGGGGCGTCGAGCCTCGCAGTCAGCTGACATGATACTGACCTGCCCCGCCTGCGCCACCAGCTATTTTGTTCCCGATGAAGCCATCGGCTCGAACGGCCGTCGCGTACGCTGCAGGTCCTGCGGCCACGACTGGCGCGCGACCCTCGAAGACGAGCCCTTGGAACTGTCCGCCGCTGAGACGCCGGCGACGGTGGAAGGCGGTTTCGGCAAACGTGAGGATGCGCCGGAAAGCCTGGCCGAGACCCCGGCCCCCGAACTGCCGCGCGCCTTCCGCGCCAAGGCCGAGCAGCAGCGGCGAATGCGGCGTGCGGCGACGCAAGGCGCCGCCTGGGCCGCCCTGGCGGCGATCGTTCTGGCCCTGATCGTCGCCGCAGTCGTCTTCCGACTGTCGATCGTTCAGGCCTGGCCCCAGGCCGCGGCCGCCTACAAGCTCGTCGGCGCCCCGGTGAATCTGGCCGGGCTGGAGTTCGAGGCCGTCGGCATCCGCCTGGCTCCCTATGATCCTGGCAAGGTCATCGTCTCGGGCGCTCTGCGCAATATCCGCGACAACGAGGTGGTGGCGCCGCCGGTGCGGGTGGCTCTGGTCGATGCGGCAGGCGTGGAGGTGGGGCATCGGATCGTGCGTCTTGAGACTGCGCCGGTCCTGCCGGGCAAGGTTCAAGGCTTCGCCGTGGTCGTGCCGGACCCTGAACGCAAGGTCGTCAGCGCAGGCTTCGACTTCGTGCTTGAGACCCGGAAAAGGCAGGCGAAGGCGCCGGCCGCTCCGCGCATCGAACAGGCCGCCGCCCGTCCGGCGCGTCGCGTTCCGCCCCCCGCCCCGGAGGAGGGGCTGCGCCGCGCCACCGCCTATGATCTGGCGCCCGTCGACGCCCAGCCTCTCGACAGCCGCCCCGCCTAGGGGGTATCCGCCGGTCATGGCTGATCACGACCCGACGCCCGCCCCGACTGTTCTTCTGCCGCAAGCCGAGATCGAGGCGATCGTCGCTGACCTCGCGCGACGCATCGCCCCCGTCATCGACGACGAGACGGTGGCCGCCGTCCTGCTGACAGGCGGACTGTGGTTCGGGGCCGACCTGACCCGCGCCCTGTCGCGCGAAGGCCGCAATGTTCGCTTCGACGCCCTGTGGCTGGCCTCCTACGGCGACGAAACGACCAGCCGCGGCAAGATCGACGTCTATGCCCCCTACCAGCGGCCCATCGCGGGCAAGCGCGTCCTGATCCTCGACGACGTCTTCGACACCGGCCTGTCGCTGGCCGAGGCGGTGCGGATCACCAAGGAGGCCGGGGCGTCCGAAGTCCTGACCTGCGTCTTCGCCCGCAAGCCCTGGCCCAAGCCCCGCGCGCCCGAACCCGACTTCGTCGGCTGGGAGGCCCCCAACCGCTTCCTCGTCGGCTACGGACTGGACCACAGGGGCGGGATGCGCGGCCTGCCGGACATCTGCGCCTTGGACTAGGCCCTAAAGCCAGTCCGCCATCGGTTCGCGCGCGAACATCTGCTCATAGGTCGGGCGCGGGCGGATGACCGCCTGGCGCTCGCCGTCGACCAGGACCTCGGCGGCCAGGGGGCGGGTGTTGTACTCCCCGCTCATGACGGCCCCGTAGGCCCCCGCGCTCATGAAGACGACCAGATCGCCGGCTTCGAGCGGGGGCAGGTCGCGGTCGCGGGCGAAGGTGTCGCCGGTCTCACAGACGGGGCCGACCACGTCATAGGGGCGCATCTCGCCCGCGCGCGGCCGCACCGGCTTCAGGTCATGGAAGGCGTCGTAGAGGGCGGGACGCATCAGGTCGTTCATCGCCGCGTCCAGCACCAGGAAGCGGCGACCGTCGGTGCGCTCGTTGACCTGGATGACCCGGCTCAGCAGCACGCCGGCATTGGCGGCCATCAGGCGACCCGGCTCGAACGCCGCCTCGACGTTCAGGCCGTCCAGCACGCGTGCGGCCATGGCTGCATAGTCGGCCGGAGAGGCGGTTTCGGCGTCGCCGTAGTAGGGCACGCCCAGACCTCCGCCGAGGTCGAGGCGGGTGACGCTGAGGCCGTCGGCGCGCAGGGTCTCGGTCATCTCGCGCAGGACACGGAAGGCGTTTTCCAGCGGGGTCAGATCGGTGATCTGGCTGCCGATATGGCAGGCCAGGCCCACGGGCGTGACGTGGGGCGAGCTTGAGGCGCGGGCGTAGAGGGCCAGGGCTTCCTCGACCGGGACGCCGAACTTGTCGCCCGCGCCGCCGGTGGTGATCTTGGCGTGCCCGCCGGCGCCGATCTTGGGATTGACCCGGATGGCGATGGCCGGAGAAGCGGATTTTTTGGCCGCGACGACGATCAGCCGCTCCAGTTCCGCCGAGGACTCGACATTGATCTGGCGCACGCCGACGTCGATGGCGAAGGCCAGCTCGGCGTCGGTCTTGCCCACGCCCGAGAAGATGATGCGCTCGCTCGGAACGCCTGCCGCGAGGGCGCGCCGGATCTCGCCCTCCGACACGGTGTCGGCGCCGCAGCCCAGCTGGGCCAGGGTCGCCAGCACCGACAGGTTGGAGTTGGCCTTGACCGCAAAGGCGATCAGGGCCTCGCCCAGCGCATCCTTGTGCGCGTCGCAGGCGTCGCGCAGCAGGCCGTAGTGACGGCGCAGCGTGGCTGAGGAATAGACATAGGTCGGGGTGCCGACCTCCGCCGCCAGCGTCTCCAGCGAGACGCCCTCGGCGTGCAGAACGCCGTCCTTGAGATCGAAATAATGCACGGCGGGGAGTCCGGTCTGGAGAGAGGGAGCCGATCAGGGCGTCGGCGGCTTGCCGAACGGGTCCGAAGCGCCGCTGTCGATGGGATTCTGACGCGGCGACGTATTGATCGTCGCCGGATCGGGCAAGGACTTGGCGTTCTTGTCGCGGGGGGCTCGCTCGGTCTGAACGGCGCCGGGCGCCTCCAGATCGGCCATGCGGCCGCAGCCCGCCAAACCAGCGGCCAGCAGAAGGGCGGCGGCGCCCGCGAGGGTCAGGGTCTTTTTCACAGGCGGCTTCTCCAGTCAGCGATCCGGGCGCGGACCTGTTCCGGCGCCGTCCCGCCGAAGCTCTGGCGGCTGGCGCAGGAGGCTTCGGGCGTCAGGACTTCATACACGGCTTTGGTGATGCCGGAATCCAGAGCTTGCAATTCTTCCAGCGGCAGATCGCCCAGACCGACGCCGAGCGCCTCGGCCCGTTTGACGGCCGCGCCGGTGACATGGTGCGCCTTGCGGAAGGGCAGGTTCAGTTCGCGCACCAGCCAGTCGGCCAGGTCGGTGGCGGTCGAGAAACCGGCACCGGCGGCGGCGGCCATGCGCGGCGTATTGGGGATGATGGCGGCGACCATGGCGGTCATGGCGGTCAGGGCCAGATCGAGCGCGTCGAAGGCTTCGAACACCGGCGGCTTGTCCTCCTGCATGTCCTTGGAATAGGCCAGCGGCAGGCCCTTCATCACCGTGGTCAGAGCGATCAGGGCGCCGTTGATGCGGCCCGTCTTGGCGCGCACCAGCTCGGCGGCGTCGGGGTTGCGCTTCTGCGGCATGATGGACGAGCCGGTGGTCAGGTCGTCGGGCAGGGAGGCGAAGCCGAACATCGGCGTCATCCAGACGACGATCTCCTCGGCCAGGCGCGACAGGTGGCCCGCCGCGATCGAGGCGGCGGCCAGGCTTTCCAGCGCGAAGTCGCGATCCGATACGGCGTCCAGGCTGTTGGCCATCGGCCGGTCGAAGCCGAGGGCCGACGCCGTCATGTGGCGGTCGATGGGGAAGGGCGAACCGGCCAGGGCCGCGGCGCCCAGCGGGTTCTCGTTCATGCGGGCGCGGGCGTCGGCAAAGCGGCTGGCGTCGCGGCCGAACATCTCGACATAGGCCATCAGGTGATGGCCGAAGGTGACCGGCTGGGCCGTCTGCAGATGGGTGAAGCCCGGCATCAGGTCGCCCGCGTGCTGTTCCGCCCGGTCCAGCAGGGCGGCCTGCAGGTCCTTCAGCTGCGCCACGGTGCGGTCGCAGGCGTCGCGCACCCACAGGCGGAAGTCCGTCGCCACCTGGTCATTGCGGCTACGCGCCGTGTGCAGACGCCCCGACGGCTCGCCGATCAGCTCCGACAGGCGGGCCTCGACGTTCATGTGGATGTCTTCATAGGCGTCGCGGAAGGGGAAGGTTCCGCCGCTGATCTCGCCCTCGATGACGTCCAGCCCGCCGAGGATGGCCTCGGCGTCGGCCTGCTGGATGATGCCCTGTTGGGCCAGCATGCGGCAATGCGCCCGCGACCCGGCCAGGTCCTGCGCCCACAGGCGTTTATCGACGCCGATGGAGACGTTGATGGCCTGCATGATGTCGGCGGGCTTGGCGCTGAAGCGTCCGCCCCATAGAGACTGACCTTGAGGGGTGTTGGAAGGCGTGTCGGACATGAGCGGCTCTAAACAGACTTTGGCGGGCGTGGCGACAGTGCTGGCGCTGGCCGTCGTAATCGGCGGCGCGGCGATGCTATACGCCAATCGCGACGGCGGGGGCAAAGAGTCCGCGCCATCGGCCCTGTCCGTCCATGCGAAAGGCTCGCTGTCGAAGCTGTTGACGCCAGCCCCGACGCCCGCGCCCGACTATGTCTTCAAGGACGCCGAGGGCCGCGATGTCCGCTTCAATGACTTCAAGGGCCGTGTGGCGGTGGTCAACCTGTGGGCCACCTGGTGCGCGCCCTGCAAGATCGAGATGCCGACCCTGGCGGCTCTGGCCGAACACTACAAGGATCGCGACGACCTCGCCGTCGTCACCATCAGCATGGACGTGGACAAGGCCGTGCCTGAGGCCCGCGCCTTCATCGCCGAGCACCCGCCGCTGGCCTATTACGCCGACCCCAAGTTCCAGCTGCCGTTCGAGTTTCCCGGCAAGGGGGCCATGCCCCAGACCATCCTGCTGGATCGCCAGGGGCATGTCCGCGCCGTCCTGACCGGCGAAGCCGATTGGGCCAGCGAGGAGGCGAAGGCGCTGATCGACGCCTTGCTGGCGGAATAGGTCCTTCTCCCCTTGAGGGAGAAGGTGTCATGCGCAGCATGACGGATGAGGGGTGTCGGCGCCGAGGCTTCTTGTCGGTCAGACAAAAGGAAAGCGCCGCGATCCTTCGACCGCGGCGCTCACACCCCTCATCCGAGCGCCTTGCGGCGCCCACCTTCTCCCTCAAGGGGAGAAGGGCATTAGCCCCAGGGGCGGAAGTGTTTCGACAGCTTCAGGCCCTGGCTCTGATAGTGGCTGCCGCCTTCGCCATAGAGGCGCGTGGGGCGTTCCGTCAGGGGCTCATAGACCAGGCGGGCGACGATCTGGCCGTGTTCGAGCAGGAAGGGGGTGTCGTGGGTGCGAACCTCCAGCACGCCCTTGGAGCCGGCGCCATGGGCCTCGTCCGTGCCGAAGCCTGGGTCGAAGAAACCGGCGTAGTGGACGCGGAACTCGCCGACCGAGGGGTCGATCGGCGTCATCTCGGCGGCCTGATCGACCGGGATCTCGACGTCGTCCGATGAGGCCAGGATGTAGAACTCGCCCGGATCCAGCAGCAGTTCGCCGCGACGCAGGGTCAGAGGCTCCCAGAAGTCGCGCGGGTCGTGGCCGTCGATGTGGTCCATGTTGACCACCCCGGCGTGGCGACGGCCGCGGAAGCCGACGATGCCGTGATCGCCTGCGCGCAGGTCGACGCCGACGCTGCGGGTCTCAAGTTTCGGCGGCTCGCCGGCCTTGAGGCGCAGCTGGTTCAGGCGGGTGCCCGGCTTGACCAGGATGGAGAAGGTCTGGGGCGCGATCTCGAGATAGAGGGGGCCGTCATAGCCCTCGTCCACGTCGTCGAAGCTGCCGCCCTGATCGGTCAGCAGGCGCACGAAGACGTCGACGCGGCCGGTCGAGCTCTTGGGGTTGGCGCGGGCGTTCAGGCCCTTGGGCAGGCTGAGACGCTCCTGCAGCCGGGCGATGTAGACGCAGCCCTTTTCCAGAACCACGCCGCCCGACAGGTCGATGGCGTGCATCTCCACGTCGTTGATGCGGTCCTCGACCTTGCGCTGGCCGGGCAGGAAGGAGGCGCGCACGCGCCAGGCCTGGTTCGAAAGGCGCAGGTCCAGGCTGGCGGGCTGCACCTGGTCGTGGTCGAAGGGGGTGTCGGACTTGATCGCGTCGACGGCGATCAGGGTCTCGATGCCCTGGAAGGGCAGAATGCCGGGCTGGGCGGGAATCTCGAAGATGCTCATGCCGTCCTGTCTCACACGGATTTTTCCATCTGTCTCGCTTCGGAATGCGACATCCGCAGCGCCAGACGGGTTGAACCCCGAGGTCGGCGGGCTGCATATAGCCTATGCACGCGCCTCCTGCCTATACCGCCGAAACCGAAGGCGTCGTCGTCCGCGTCCGCCCCACCTATCTGGCGGGCCAGTCGGACCCTGAGGGCGGGCGCTGGGTCTGGGCCTATCAGATCGAAATCGTCAACCTGACCGGATCGCCGGTGCAGCTGGTGGCGCGCCGCTGGACCATCACCGACGCCTATGGACATGTGGAGGAAGTGCGCGGTCAGGGCGTGGTCGGCGAGCAGCCGGTGATCGAGGCCGGTGACAGCTATTCCTACGCCTCGGGCTGTCCGCTGTGCGCTTCGTCCGGTTCTATGGTCGGCGCCTACTACATGACCGATGTCGACGGGCGGATGTTCGAGGCGGCCATTCCCGCCTTCAGCCTGGACGTGCCGGACGCGCGAAGGGTGCTGAACTAGCTTCGCTCCGTTGCCGTCGTCATCCTCGGGCTTGACCCGAGGATCGGGCGTAGGGGCTCCCTCGTCCTCGCCAGCGTCGAGCGGGCGGACAACCCGATCCTCGGGTCAAGCCCGAGGATGACGGCTGGTGGAGTGTCGCGCCCAAAGAAAAACCCCCGCCGAGAGGCGAGGGCGTTAGGGCTGCGTCAACCCGGATGAACCGCAGCCCCAGCCTTGTTCCCGTCCGGCGAACCGGACGGGAGAAGGTCGGTCACGCGATGCGCTCAAGCAGCGAGCGACCGCGTCGCGAGCGATAGCGCCCTTAACGCTTAGATATAACGCCGCAGGCTGCGGGCCAGTTCGGTGGCGCCGTCCTTGGACGCGCCCTTGCGGACCTGGGGCTGGTAGGCGACGCGGGCGTGTTCGCCGCAATAGACGCCTTCCGAGGCGCGACGACCGCAGAAGCTGAACTCGCGCGACGACGGGTCGCCGATTGGCCACTTGCACATGTGGGCGCCGAGGGTCAGCACCGTGGCCGTGCCCGGCAGTTCCGGGGTCGGGGCCGGCGCGACCGGCTGGGCGACCATGACCGGACGCGGGGCGGCGGCCTCGATGCGGCGGGGCGCCGAGGGGGCCTGGACTGGAGTGGCCGGGGCGGCCGGACGCGGACGGGTAGCGGCGCGGAAGGTGGTGCGGGCCGGTTGCGACGGCGCGGCGCGGCCCGACAGACCCAGGCGGTGCACCTTGCCGATCACGGCGTTGCGGGTCACGCCGCCGCCGAGGGTCTTGGCGATCTGGCTGGCCGACTGGCCTTCCAGCCAGAGCTTCTTCAACGCGCCGACGCGGTCTTCAGTCCAGCTTGCTGCGGTCATGGCCACCCTCCCGGGGATCGGATTCAATATCTTGGGTCGCCGACGAATTTCCCCGCCTCGACCTGCTACTAATCGTAAAGCAGGCCTTAAAACACGCAAGATGTGGCAATTCGGCTGTCCACAGAAACCAGATGTAGTGTGGTTAATGTCCCGTTTTGACTCAGTTTTAAGTCCGCTCGTCGAACGTCGGGCGCCTTGCGAAACCAGCTTTGCGGGCGCATCTGGGCGCCTATGAAGACCGATCTCGCTGCACATCTCCGTTCTGGTCGCCCCTCCGGGCTGCCCCAGCCGCGTCGTTACGACGGGATCAACTGGGTCGGCCTGCGCACCCTCTACCTGCGCGAGGTGCGCCGTTTCTGGAAGGTGGGCGCCCAGACGGTGGCGGCGCCGGTGGTGACGACCCTGCTCTACATGCTGGTCTTCGTGGTGGCCTTGAAGGGCGCGCGGCCGCCCTTGCACGGCACGCCCTTCGCCGAGTTCGTGGCCCCGGGTCTGATCATGATGGCCGTTCTTCAGAACGCCTTCGCCAACGCCTCGTCCAGCCTGATCCAGGCCAAGATCATGGGCACGGCCACCGACTTCCTGACCCCGCCGCTCAGCCCGCTGGAGCTGACCATCGGCTTTACGCTCGGCGCGGCGACGCGCGGGGTGGCGGTCGGTCTGGTGACGGCCCTGTGCGTCCTGCCCTTCGCCAAGCTGGGCGTGGCCAATGTCCTGCTGATCGTCTGGTTCGGCCTGATCGCATCCCTGCTGATGGGGATGACCGGCGTGCTGGCGGGCCTGTGGTCCGAGAAGTTCGACCACCTGTCGGCGGTGCAGAATTTCGTGGTCATGCCGATGACCTTCCTGTCGGGCACCTTCTACCTGATCGACAGCCTGCCCGAGCCGTTTGCGAGCATCAGCCGCTTCAACCCCTTCTTCTACCTGATCGACGGCTTCCGGGCGGGCTTCATCGGTCACGCCGAGGGCAGTCTGATGATCGGCGTGGTCATGAGCGCCGTTCTGACGGTGCTGATGGGCGCGGCCTGCTGGCTGGTCTTCCGTTCGGGCTGGCGCCTGAAGAGCTGAGCCGTTAGGCAGGGCGGATCGGCTCCGGGGAGAGGGGCCTCAGGGAGGTCCTTCATGCTGTTCCGTTCCGTTCTCGCTTCTGCCGTCGCCGCCGCTGCGCTTCTGTCCACGCCCGTGCTGGCGCAGGACGCAGAGGCTTTGAAGGCCCAGGTCGGCGCCTACGTCCAGCCGTCGAACGCCGAGCGGATGAACGTCCTGGTCAGCCAGCTGCGCGCCGCCGGCTTTACCCCGACCGTCGAGACCTTCGAGGGCGGCGGCCGCGCCGGGCCGATGCAGGGCTCCAACGTCGTCGTGACGATCGGGGATGGTCCCAAGGAAATCCTGCTGACCGCCCACTATGACGCGGTCAAGCTGCGCGACGGGACCATGTCGCAAGGCGTGGTCGACAACGCCGGGTCAGTGGTGGCCCTGATCGAGGCCGCCAAGATCCTCAAGGACAAGCCGCTGACGCACCGCGTCCGCGTCATCTTCTTCGACCAGGAAGAGTTGGGCCTGATTGGCGCCAGGAAGTGGATCGAGGCGCACGGCATCGCCAATGTCGCCGCCGTGGTGAACTCGGACGTCGCCGCCTATGGCGACACCATGATGTACGGCCAGAACAACGGGGCGCAGTCGGCCTTCGTCACCCGCGCGGTTCAGGAGCTGTGCGCCGAGCGCGCCATGCAGTGCGTCGGCTTCCCCGTCTATCCGCCGTCGGATGACCGCGCCTTCTCGGCGGCGGGCGCGCCGGTGGTGTCGCTGGGCTTCCAGGACGAAGTCGGCGCCCACCAGATGTGGCTGGCCTTCAACGGCGGCGAGGACAAGGGGCTGGCCGAGGGTTTCACGCCCAAGGTCTTCCGCGTGATCCACACCAAGGATGACGCCATTGAAGCCGTCGAGGGCGCGACCATCGCCACGGCCGGCGCCACCTACGCCGCCCTGATCCAGAAGCTGGACGCGCAACTGCGCTGACGCGATGACTGTGTTGGCTGTTCAGCCCATCTATGGATGGGGCTGGTGGACCAGAAGCGGGGAGGCTTTTGACGTGCCGGAGCCTTTCGAGTTCGATGCGTCGGTTTTGCCCTGCCACGCTGGCGCGTGGGTGGGGCTCTATCACTCGGATGGGCGGCATCCACTCTCCGGGCTATGGATCGCTTTGTCGCCTCGCAATGGTCAGGACATGAATCTGCTGGCATTGCGGGAGCGGCCTGCCGACACTGGGATTTTCGATCGCGCTGAGGTCGAGGGCGAGGTCGTCGGTTATGCCGAGGCATACGATCTGACGGTGTTGACTAAGGGCAAATAGCGCCCGACAAGTCCCTCACCCTTTTTGAAGCGGTCCCGTCGCTGATGCGTCGGGGCCGTCTCGCTTTATGGAGTCTGCCTGTGTCCGGTCATCTGATGGGTGTCTACAATCGCGCGCCGCTGGAAGTGGAGCGCGGCCAGGGCGTCCGACTATGGTCGACCGACGGGACCGAATACCTGGACTGCGTCTCGGGCATCTCGACCAACGCCCTGGGCCACGCCCACCCCAAGCTGGTGCAAGCGGTCAAGGATCAGGCGGAGAAGCTGTGGCACGTCTCCAACATCTTCAAGATTCCGGGCCAGGACGCCCTGGCTGACGCTCTGTGCGAAAAGTCGTTCGCCGACGTGGTCTTCTTCACCAACTCGGGCACCGAGGCGGTCGAGTGCGCCCTGAAGACGGCGCGCAAGTTCCACTCGGCTAACGGCCAGCCGGAACGCATCGACATCTACGGCTTCGACGGCTCGTTCCACGGCCGCACCTATGGCGCGATCAACGCCGCCGCTAACCCCAGCTACACCGAGGGCTTCGGTCCCAAGATGGAAGGCTTCCATCAACTGACCTGGGGTGACAAGGAAGCCCTGACGGCCGCCTTTGAAAACCCGACCACGGCGGCCATCATTCTGGAGCCGGTGCAGGGCGAGGGCGGCTGCCGCGCCACGCCGGACGCCGACCTGCGCTGGATGCGCGACATGGCCGACCAGTACGGCGTCCTGATCATCTTCGACGAGGTCCAGTGCGGCATGGGCCGGACCGGCAAGCTGTGGGCCCATGAATGGGCGGGCATGACCCCGGACATCATGGCCATCGCCAAGGCTCTCGGCGGCGGCTTCCCCATCGGCGCCTGCCTGGCGACGGCGGAAGCGGCCAAGGGCATGACGGTCGGCGCCCACGGCTCGACCTTCGGCGGCAACCCCCTGGCCATGGCGGTCGGGCAGGCCGCCTTCGCCGAGGTGTCGTCGGACGCGATCATCGCCAACGTCAACGAAGTGGCCGGCTATCTGAAGCAGCAACTGCATGGCCTGGCCGAGCGCTTCCCCGACGTGATCGTCGAGGTGCGCGGCAAGGGTCTGCTGGTGGGCGTCAAGCTGGTCCCCAACAACCGCGAATTCATGGGCTGGGCCCGTGATGAAGCCAAGCTGCTGGTCGCCGGCGGCGGCGACAACCTGGTCCGCATCCTGCCGCCGCTGAACATCACCCTCGAAGAGGCCCGCGAGGCCGTCGAGAAGTTCGAAACGGCCTGCGAGTTCGCCCGGGCGAAGCTGACGGCGTAAGTGCTTTCTCCCTCCCCTTCATGGGGAGGGTGGCCGAGCCCTTCAGGGCGAGGTCGGGTGGGGACGATGTCCCTTCATTCCAGGTTTCCGCAAGGCCGCCCCCACCCGGTCCCTGCGGGACCACCCTCCCCGGAGCGGGGAGGGAGAGGCTCTGTCATGGTCCGTCATTTCCTCGACATTCACCGGCTGGACGCCGCCGACCTGCGCGCCATCCTGGACGACGCCCATGCCCGCAAGCGGGCGCGCAAGGGCTGGCCCCAGGGCCGTCCCGACGCCGATGCGCCGGGCAAGGAGCGTGTCCTGGCCATGATCTTCGAGAAGAACTCGACGCGCACCCGCTTCAGCTTCGATGCGGCCATCCGCCAGCTGGGCGGCTCGGCCATCATCGCCACCGCCTCGGACATGCAACTGGGGCGCGGTGAGCCGGTCGAGGACACAGCCAGGGTCCTGTCGCGCATGGTCGACGCGGTGATGATCCGCGCCAACAATCACGAGGACGTCGAGCGTTTCGCCCGCGTCTCGAGCGTGCCCGTGGTCAACGGCCTGACCGACCGCAGTCACCCGTGCCAGATCCTGGCCGACCTGCTGACGATCGAGGAGCACATGGGTCCGGTCGAAGGCAAGACGATCGCCTGGGTCGGCGACGGCAACAACGTCTGCCACAGCTTCATGCACGCGGCGCCCAAGTTCGGCTTCCGCCTGAACGTCGCCTGCCCGGCCGAGTACCACCCCGACCTGCGCGATCTGGAAAAGGGCGGGGCTCATGTCCACCTCACCTCGGACCCGCGCGAGGCCGTGGTCGGCGCCGACGTGGTCGTCACCGACACCTGGGTGTCCATGGGGGATCAGGACTACGAGGCGCGCCTGGCCGCCTTCGAGCCCTATACCGTCGACGAGGCCCTGATGGAGCGGGCCAACGCCGACGCCGTCTTCCTGCACTGCCTGCCGGCCCACCGCGGCGAAGAGGTGACGGATGCCGTCATCGACGGCCCGCAATCCTTGATCTGGGACGAGGCCGAGAACCGCATCCACGCCCAGAAGGCGGTGCTGGCCTGGTGTTTCTCAGGCGAGTGAAACTCGCCTTTCCTTGAAGAAGGGGCCCTAACGCCTCGCCCGCGGGGCGAGGCTGCTTGAGGGCTTTCTTCCCGTGCGCGGCGAGGTGGCGCGGGCCCCGTCTTAATAGGGCGTCGGGAAGGTGCGGCCGCTCAGCACCGTGGCCAGGTGGATCAGCAGCAGGAAGCTGAGCGCGCCCGCCACCAGCATGATGAACCGCCACGGCATCATGCGCGGCCCCTTCGTCAGGTCCGGCGGCCGCGCCCCGCGCCAGCCGGAAAAGACGGCGACGGCGATCGCGGCGGCCAGCAGGGTCAGGGTCAGCGAAGGGGTCATGGCGAGGGCAGTTGGCGTCTGCGGCGCCGCTTCGCAAGACGGAAATCTGCGAGAAGGCGAATCTAAACGCGACGTTAACCATGCTGGCGTGAAAAGCGCCTGACCGCGTTCAAGCGCTGCCGGTGATTCTGTCGCCTTGGGCGCCAGATATTGCGGTTAACGACACGTTTACACGCTTGATCTGGAGCGGTAGCGTCCCACAAAGACTCGGGAGGCGAATCAGTGAGCGCAGCAGCGCCGTGGAGCGTAAAGGGCATCGACCCCAAGGCTCGCGAGATCGCCAAGGACCTTGCGCGTCGCTCCGGCATGACGCTGGGCGAGTGGCTCAATTCCATGATCATGGACGATCCGGACGAGGACGAGGGCGTCACGCCCCTGCCGCGCCGCACGCCCATCCCCGATCCCTATGACCGCCGCAGCCGCTCGCGCCGGCTGGACGACGTCTATGGCGCCGAGGACGACGGCTTGCGCGTCGGCGCCTCGCTGGAAATCATCGCCGGTCGGTTGGAAGCGGCCGAACGTCGCTCGACCATCGCCATTCAGGGCATTGATCAGGCCGTGGCCGGTCTGGTGCGTCGTCTAGAGAAGCAGGACGAGATCGGGCTGGGCTATGCGCGCCGCATCGACGACATCGCCGATGGACTTCGCGAAGGCCACAAGCGCCTGCGTCGCTTCGAGCAGGAAGTCGGTCCCAGGACCGACGAGGGCCTGGCCAAGCTGGACGCCGCCCTCGGCGCCGTCTCCAGCCGCCTGTTCGATCTCGACGAGCGTCAGCGCACCACCATCGGCGACCTGCGCGCGCGCATGGAGGCGGTCGAGAAGGCCGCCGGTCCCGGTCCCGGCACGGAGGTCCTGGCCCAGGTCGGCGCCCGTCTGGACGAGGCCCAGGATCGCACCTCCGAAGCCCTCAAGGGGCTGGAGCGCTCGTTCGCTGCTCTGGATCAGCGGTTGCGCGACGCCGAGAGCCGGATCGAACCTGAGCATGCTCGCGAGGCCGCCCGCTTCGAGAAGCTGGCCGAGACCCTGACGCGTCAGGTCGAAGGCAGCCGCGTCGAAATGCTGCGTCGCCTCGACGTGGCTGAGACCGAAGGTCGTGTCGATCGTATCGAACGCGCCCTGGCCGCCGTCGGCGACCAGACCCGCGCCGCCGAGCAACGCTCGGCCGACGCGGTCGAGGCCATGGGCCGCGAGGTCCTGCGCATCGCCCAGAACCTGAACACCCGGGTGGAGAAGGCCGAAACCGGCGGGGCGACGGAGCAGGTCGAGGCCCTGGGGCGCGAACTGACCGAGAAGCTCGATCGCGAGATGCAGCGGCACGTCCAGGCTGTGGACCAGCGCATCACCCGCTCCGACGATCAGCACGCCCTGGCGCTGGAGCGTCTGGGCGGCGAGATCACCCGCATTTCGGACCGCCTCAGCGAACGTATCGCCCAATCCGAGCGCCGTTCGGCCCAGGCCCTGGACGACATCGGCCGTCGCCTGTCCGAAAACGCCGACAAGATCGAGCAGCGCCATGAGCGGGCCTCGGGCGAACTGGGCGAGCGCATGCGCCAGAGCGAGGAGCGCACCGCGCGCCTCCTGGCCGAAGCCCGCGAGAGCATGGAACAGCGCGGGACGCGGGCTGGACGCCGCGAGACCCCGCTGGAGAGCCCCGAGCCGACCCCGTGGAGCCCGGCCGAGAGTCCGAGCGGCGACTGGCGCGCCGCCGCATTCGCCGACCGTGAGATCGAGCCTGCGGAAACGCTCTGGTCCGAGGACACCCTGGGCGGCGTTCTGGACGCCGCGCCCTTCCCGACGCCGGTGGTCAGCGACCCTGAACCTGCCTTCGCCGATCCGCTTGACGCCGAGCTTGGCGCTATGGTTGCGGAGCCGCGGGCCGAGGCGGCGCCCAGCGCCCTGTTCGGCTCAACCTCTGAGGGGGCGCGTTTCGGGGCGGTCTCGGCCCAGTTGCGCGACGAGCCCGGCCTGGCGGATTCGCTGTTCGCCGGGACGGGCGCCGACGACTTCGGCGGCGCCGATGTCCGCGATGTTCTGGGCGGCGTCGAGGATGAGAAGTTCGGCGGTCTGCCCCTGCTGGTCGACGGACCCGAGGACGATGACGAGACCGGTTTCTCGGCGGATGTCGATTTCATCGATCCGACGGCGCTGAGAGCCGGCGCCGCTGCGGGCCGGGCGTCGACGCGTGACACCCTGGACGCTGCACGCGCGGCCATGTCCGACGCTGACGAAGCGCCGCGCAAGGGCTTCGGCCTGAAGCGTGGCGGCAAGTCCAAGCTGCAGGAACGCCTGGACAAGCAGGCGGGGCGCGAAGGTTCGACCATGCGCAAGGCCCTGGGGGCTTCTGCGGTCGCGGCCCTGGTCATGGGCGGCGGTTACGCCTCACTGCAACTGGCCGAAGGCTCTGGCCTGATCCTGCCCGACATGGCGACCCTGACGGGCGGCGTAGCCCCGGCGGGAACCCCCGAGGCGCCGATCGCCGCTGTGGCCCTCGACGCCACGCCGACCGAGGCTGTCCCCTCTCCTGATGTAGCGGCGACCGAAGGCGCGGCCCTATACGCTCGCGGCGTGCAACTGATCGACAACGGCGACGACAGCGGCCTGGAGCCTTTGAAGCGCGCGGCGACCTTGGGCTATGGCCCAGCGCAGATGCGTCTGGCGGGCCTCTATCAGGAAGGCGGCGCTGGTCTGGCCCCCGATCCGGTCGAAGCTCGCACCTGGGCGCGGCGCGCGGCCGAGGGCGGTGAGGCCCGGGCCATGCATTACTACGCCATGCAGTTGTACGACGGCGAAGGCGGTGCGCGGAATCGCGCCGAGGCCCTGACCTGGCTCAAGAAGGCTGCTGAGGCGGGCCGCGTCGACAGTCAGTACAATGTCGCCCGTCTGTACGAGAAGGGCGACGAGGGCGTGGCCCCCAATGCGACCGAAGCCTTCAAGTGGTACATGATCGCGGCCCGTCGGGGCGACCAGCAGGCCTTGGCGGCGGTGCAGCGGCTGACGCCCCTGACCCCGGCCGAGACGCGCCGTGTCGCGCGTGAGGCCGCCGACGCCTTTACGGTCGATCCGGTCGCCTAGCCGGGCGTCGAAGAGGCGGGGGGTGGCGGTTCGCCGCGGCCCTCGCTAAGACCAGAAGCCTAGTCGCCTCTCCGGCGCTGTTCTGCGTTCCCTTCCAGCCGAAGGCGCGTGCCGTGGATATTTACCTGCCGATCGCCGAGGTTTCGGTGAACTGGCCGTTCCTGGTTCTGCTGGGCGCGCTGGTGGGCTTTGTCTCGGGCCTGTTCGGCATCGGCGGCGGCTTCCTGATGGCGCCCGTCCTCGTCTTCATGGGCATTCCCCCGACCGTGGCCGTCGCCAGCCAGGCCAGCCACGTCGTGGCCTCCTCGACCTCGGGCGTCATCCGCTATTCGGGCATGAAGGCGGTCGACTATCGCATCGGCGGCATCATGGCTGTGGGCGGAGCCCTGGGCGCCCTCGCGGGGGTCGAGCTGTTCCGCTACCTGCGCCTGCTGGGCCAGGCCGATCTGGTGGTGGCCGTTTCCTACCTGGTCTTCCTCGGCGCCATCGGCAGCATGATGCTGTACGAAAGCCTGACCCAGATCCTGCACCGGGTGCGCGGCGAGACCCCGCCACGGAAAGAGCGCCGTCGTCCCATGTGGCTGTACGGCCTGCCGTTCCGCATGCGCTTCCCCCGCTCGGGTCTCTATATCAGCGCCATTCCGCCGTTTGGCCTCGGCGTCTTCGCGGGCGTCCTGTCGGCCATCATGGGGGTGGGGGGCGGCTTCATCCTGGTCCCCGCCATGCTCTATGTGTTGCGCATGCGGGCTAATGTCGTGGTCGGCACCAGCCTGTTCCAGATCATCATCACCACGGCCATCACCACCATCCTGCAGGCTGGACGCAATCAGACGGTGGACATCGTCCTGTCGACCATCCTGCTGCTGGGCGGGGTCGTGGGGGCCCAGTTCGGGGCGCGGCTGTCGGGCCGCTTCCGGGCCGAGGAGATGCGGGCGGCGCTCGGCCTGATCGTCCTGCTGGTCGGCATCCAGATGGGGCTGGAGCTGTTCGTGCGGCCCAGCGACCTCTTCCTGCTGGCGCCGGGGGTCTCGGACTGATGTTCCAGGCCCTGCCGCCCGAACCCGCGCCCGTCATCGCGCCCGCGCCGCCCGGAACGATCGAGCGCTCGGTCGCCACCGAGGGCGAGGTGCGGGTCGCCGCCGCCCTGACCGACGCCCAGGTGAAGGTCGACTCCAGCTTCCGCGGCGCCTCCATCGTCCTCTATGGCGCGGTCTTCAATCCGAGCGACGTTCCCGCCGACGTGGTGGTGGTGGTGCGCGGTCCCGACGCCCCGGTGCGTCTGGTCAAGAAGACCCGCAACATGGGCGTCTGGCTGAACAGCCGCCCGGTCCTGTTCGAGGGTGCGCCCGGCTTCTACATGACCGCCTCGACCCGGCCGCTGTCGGACGTGGCGGACTTCGGCCAACTGCGCCGTCTGGGCGTCGGCGTCGATCACCTGCGCATCGACGCCCCGCAGGAAAGCCGCACGGTCACCCGCTACGGCGTGCGCGACGTGGTGGTCAGTCGACTGGGCGAGAACTATCTCGATTGGCGCCGCGCCGTGATCCGGCTGAAGGAGGCGGCGGCCCTCTACAACACCGATCCCGACGGCGTGCAGTTCGTCGACAAGGGCCTGTTCCGCGCCGAGGTCGAGCTGCCGACCGTGGCCCCGACCGGCAAGTACTACGCCGAGGTCTGGCTGTTTCAGGAAGGGGCGCCCGTCTCGGTGTCCAACCTGACCCTGACGGTCGAGAAGGTCGGGCTGGAGCGCGACATCTATGAGTTCGCCCATCGGCGACCCTGGTCCTACGGCGTGCTGTGCGTCATCCTGGCGGCCCTGACGGGCTATGCGGCGTCGCGGGTGTTCAGGAGCAGGTAGGGCTTCTTCGGGCGCTATCGCTCGGCCCGCGGGGCCTCGCTGCTTGAGCGCGGTCCTAACCTTATCGCGTCATCCCGGCCGCAGCGCAGCGGAGAGCCGGGACCGCCCAAGGCGCCGACGCTTCCTGCGGTCCCGGATAAGCGCTGCGCGCTTTCCGGGATGACGGGGAGGGCGTGCGCTTAAGCAGCAAGCGACTGCGTCGCGCGCGGTAGCGGCAAACAAAAAGGGCGGCTCTTGCGAGCCGCCCTTTCCGTTTCAGCCAGCCTTGAAGATCAGGCCGCCTTCTTCTCCGGGGCGAAGCGGCCGTAGAAGGTCTCGCCCTTGGCGGCCATCTCGCGCAGCAGTTCCGGGACCTTGAAGCGGTCGCCGTAGGTCGCGGTCAGGCGGTCGGCGGTCTCGACGAAGGCTTTCAAGCCGGTCTGGTCGATCAGGGTGATCGGGCCGCCTGACCAGGGGGCGAAGCCCCAGCCCAGGATGGCGCCCAGGTCGGCTTCGCGCGGGTCGTCGATGACGCCCTCGGCCCAGCAGCGGGCGACCTCGACGGCCTGACGATAGAGCAGGCGCGTCTTCAACTCCTCGACCAGTTCCGGGGTCGAGTCGTCGAACTTGACCGGGGCCAGTTCCGACAGGCCCGCCCACAGGGTCTTGGGCTTGGTGTCGTAATCATAGAAGCCCTTGCCGTTCTTGCGACCGTAACGACCGCCCTCGACCATCTTGGCGACAATGTCGGCGCCCTCGGACGGGACATAGGCGTCGCCCAGATCGATCGCCGTCTGCTTGGCGATCTTGTAGGACAGGTCCAGGGCGACGTCGTCGTGCATCTCCAGCGGGCCGCGCGGCATGCCGGTCATGCGGCCGACGTTGTCGATCAGGGCCGGCGCATAGCCTTCCTCGAGCATGGCCATGCCTTCCATCAGGAAGGTGGAGAAGCAGCGCGAGGTGTAGAAGCCGCGGCTGTCGTTGACGACGATCGGCGTCTTCTTGATCTTCAGGACGTAGTCGATGGCCTTGGCGATGGCGGCCGGGCCGGTCTTCTCGCCGAGGATGATCTCGACCAGCATCATCTTGTCGACGGGCGAGAAGAAGTGGATGCCGATGAAGTCCTCGGGGCGCACCGAGGCCTCGGCCAGTCCGGTGATCGGCAGGGTCGAGGTGTTGGAGCCGAAGACGGCGCCTTCAACCAGTTGCGCCTCGGCGCGCTTGGTCACGTCGGCCTTGATCTCGCGGTTTTCGAACACGGCCTCGATGACCAGGTCCGAACCCTTGATCAGGTCATAGTCGGTGGTGGCGGTGACCAGGGCCAGGGTGGCGTCGAACTTCTCCTGGGTCATCTGGCCGCGCGACAGACGCTTCTTCAGCAGCTCCTCGACGTGGGCCTTGCCCTTGTCGGCGGCTTCCTGGGTCTGGTCGATCAGGACGGTCTCGATGCCGGCCATGACCTGCACATAGGCCACGCCCGCGCCCATCATTCCGGCGCCCAGCACCGTGACCTTTTTCGCGTCCGACTTCGGCACGCCCGCCGGACGCACGGCGCCCTTGTCCAGTTCCTGCTTGGACAGGAAGAGGCTGCGGATCATGGCCTGGGCCTGCGGCGTCATCAGGGTCTTGATGAAGTAGCGGGTCTCGATGCGCAGGGCCGCGTCCATCGGGACCTGGACGCCCTCATAGACGGCCTTCATCAGGTTGGTCGCGGCGGGATAGTTGCCGTAGGTCTGCTTGCGGATCATCGCATTGCCGACCAGGAAGTTCTGGATGCCCGCCGGGTGGTAGGGGCCGCCGCCGGGCAGCTTGAAGGACTTGTCGTCCCACGGCTGCACGGCCTTGCCGCCATTCCTGATCCAGGTCTTGGCGGCCTCGACTGACTGACCCTTTTCCGCGATCTCGTGGACGATGCCCGCGCCCTTGGCGTCGTTGGGACGGAAGGACTTGCCCTCGGTCATGGCCATCATGGCGGCCTGCACGCCGACCAGGCGGGTCAGGCGCTGGGTGCCGCCGCCGCCGGGGAAGAGGCCGACCTTGATCTCGGGCAGGCCCAGCTGGATCCTGTTGTCGTTCTCGACCACGCGATAGTGGCAGGCCAGCGTCAGCTCCAGACCGCCGCCGAGGGCCAGGCCGTTGATGGCCGCAGCCACCGGCTTGCCGCAGGTTTCCAGCGCGCGCAGGGCGCCGTTCATTTTCCAACCCGCGTCATAGGCGTCCTGCAGGCTGGCGCCGCCGATCATGCCGCCGGCGATGTCGCCCAGGTCCGCGCCGGCGCAGAAGCCCGAAGCCTTGCCCGAGGTGATGACCGCGCCCTTGATGGCGTCGTCGGTCTTGATGCGTTCCACCAGCTGCGGAATCTCGGCCATGACGGACGAGGTCAGGGTGTTCATCGAGCGTCCGGGGACGTCGAAGGTGATCAGGGCGACGCCGTCGGCGTCGACGTCGATCTTGAAGTTTTCCATGGTCAGTCGCTCCCGATCAGACGCGTTCGATGACGGTGGCGGTGCCCATGCCGCCGCCGATGCACAGGGTGATGAGGGCGGTTTCCTTGTCCGAGCGTTCCAGCTCGTCCAGCACCACGCCGGTGATCATGGCGCCGGTGGCGCCGAGCGGGTGGCCCATGGCGATGGCGCCGCCGCAGACATTGATCTTGTCGTGCGGGATGTCCAGCGCCTGCATGTAGCGCAGGACGACGGCGGCGAAGGCTTCGTTCAGCTCATAGAGGTCGATGTCGGTGGACTTCATGCCCAGCTTGCCCAGCAGCTTGTTGGTCACGAACTCCGGGCCGGTCAGCATGATCGACGGCTCCGAACCGATCGAGGCGGCGCCGCGGATCCTGGCGCGCGGTTTCAGGCCCAGGGCCTTGCCGGCTTCCAGCGAGCCGATCAGGACGCCCGCCGAACCGTCGACGATGCCCGAGGAGTTGCCGGGGGTGTGGACGTGGTTGACGCGCTCGACCTCGGGGTAGCGCTGGTTGATCACGCTGTCGAAGGCCATCTCGCCCATCATGGCGAAGGACGGGTTCAGCGCGCCGAGCGTCTGCATGTCCGTGGTCGGACGAATGGTTTCGTCGCGGTCGAGGCGCACCAGACCCAGCTGGTCGAGAACCGGCACGACCGACTTGCTGAAGCGGCCCTCGGCCCAGCTCTGGGCCGAACGCTTGTGGCTCTCGACCGAGTAGGCGTCCACGTCGGCGCGGCTGAAGCCCCACTTGGTGGCGATCATGTCGGCCGAGACGCCCTGCGGCACGAAATAGGTCGAAAAGGCGCTGGACGGGTCCACCGGCCAGGCGCCGCCGTCCGAGCCCATCGGCACGCGGCTCATGGCCTCGACGCCGCCGCCGACGGCGAAGTCGGCCTCGCCGGACTTCACTTTCGCGGCCGCCATGTTCACGGCTTCCAGGCCCGAGGCGCAGAAGCGGTTGATCTGGACGCCCGCCGTGGTCTGGGCCCAGCCGGCGTTCAGCACGGCGGTGCGGGCGATGTCGGCGCCCTGCTCGCCCACCGGCGAGACGCAGCCCAGGATGACGTCGTCCACCTTGGAGGTGTCCAGGCCGTTGCGGTCGCGGATCGCCTCCAGCACCTGGGTCGCCAGCGACAGGGCGGTGATCTCGTGCAGGGACCCGTCCTTCTTGCCCTTGCCGCGCGGGGTGCGCACGGCGTCGTAGATGTAGGCGTCGGCCATGAATGTCTCTTTCTTTGGGTCCCTACCGCTCGGCGCGCGGCGCCTCGCTGCTTGAGGGACGTGCGTCGTGTCGGGACGGGTCTGGAATTGAAACTTGGTGCGTAGAAACCCGACGTTTACGTCAACGTCAAGTAACAAGGCGCGTGAGGGCGACGGCGGACGGAGGAAGCGCCTCCGCCCGCCGCGGTTTCTTTATGGCTTGGCCAGCCGCACCAGCTTGCCGTCTTCTTCGTCGGTGATGACCCAGACGGCGCCGTCGGCGGCCACGGCCACGTCGCGGATGCGTTCGTTCAGGCCGGTCAGCAGGCGTTCCTCGCCGACGACGCGGTTGTTCTGCAGCACCAGTCGCGCCAGTTGCTTGCCGCCCAGGCCGGTGACCAGCAGGTTGCCTTGCCAGCCGGGGAACATGGCGCCGCTGTAGAAGGTCATGCCGCCGGGCGCGATGACCGGGTCCCAGTAATAGACCGGCTGCTCCGTGCCTTCGCGCGCCGTCACGGCCTCGGGAATGGCCTGGCCGTTATACTCGATGCCGTAGGCGACGCCGGGCCAGCCGTAGTTCTTGCCGGCCTGATCCAGATTGATCTCGTCGCCGCCGCGCGTGCCGTGTTCGACGGTCCAGATGGCGCCCGTGCCCGGCTGGACGGCGATCCCCTGCATGTTGCGGTGGCCCAGGGACCAGATTTCCGGCCGCGCGCCCGCCTGACCGACGAAGGGGTTGTCGGACGGGACGCTGCCGTCGGCGTTGATGCGGATGGTCTTGCCCATGTGCGAGCCCAGGTCCTGGGCCTGGGGCCGCATCGGCTTGTCGGAGCGTTCGCCGAGGGTGATGAACAGCTTGCCGTCGGGCGCAAAGGCCAGGGACGAGCCGAAATGCTTGTCGCCGTCATAGACGGGCAGGGCGCGGAAGATGACCTGGACGTTCTCGACCTTGGTCAGGTCGTCCGACAGGCGACCGCGCGCGACCGAGGTGGCGTTGCCGCCTTCTCGGGGCTCGGCGTAGCTCCAGTAGATCGTCCGGTCCTGGGTGAAGCTCGGGCCGAGGATGACGTCCAGCAGGCCGCCCTGACCGCGCGCCGAGACCGCGGGCAGGCCGGCGATCGGGGCGCCGACCTGGCCCTGGGCGCTGACCACCCGCATCCGGCCGGGCTTTTCCGTCACCAGCCATTGGCCGTCCGGCAGCAGGGCCAGGCCCCAGGGATGGACCAGGCCCGAGGCGATGGTCTCGTGGCGCAGGGTTCCGGCGGTCTGGACGCCCGGCGCGCGGGTCTGACCCTCGAAGGCCGGCTTCTGATCGGGATTGTTGGCGGGGCGGGTCTCGACGGGGGCGCCTGCCGTGGCGGCGGGCGCATCCTGGCCATTGGCGCCGCAGGCGGCGGCGAGGACGAGAAGCGAGGCGGAAGCGGCGAGGGCGATGGGACGCATGGGGCTCTCCTGAACAGCTGTTGTCGCAATCCAGAATGAAGCCTTGCCGTTCCCTGCGCGAGCCGAAACCGCCCGCGACGGATCGTCCCGCGCGATTTCCCTGCTTAACCGGCTTGAACCGGACCGAAGGCGGCGATATACGCACGCCTCTCGCGCCTCCCGGTCGGTCACGGCCTTGCGCGAGTTCCCGTAAGGGGTTGGGTAGCTCAGATGGTTAGAGCGGTGGATTCATAACCCACAGGTCGGCGGTTCGATCCCGCCTCCAACCACCACGGATCTTCCGTTCAGTTTGAACTCAGCGTCCCGGAATCCGCGTGGCGGGGCCGTTGATCTGGCAGATGTTGTCGGTTTGCGGACGACCGGTCTGGGCGCCTGAAGGCGTGAGGATGCCGCCGCGCGCCGTGCATTCGGCGTCGAGCTTGTCGTACTCCTGCTGATAGGTCGGCAGGGTTCTGCCCGTGGCGCAGGCGCCGAGGGCCAAGGGGGCGATGACGGCGGCGAGGATGACTGCGGCGCGCATGATGGGCTCCTTGCGACTGAAGGCTTAACGGTTGGCCGAAGGCGAGTGTTCCGCCAGTCGCGCGAAGGATGCAAGGCGCGTTAGAGCGCCAGCACGCCCAGGTGCTCCAGCAGGATCTTGAGGCCGAGCGCGATCAGGGCGACGCCGCCGACCAGCTCGACGATCTTGCCCAGACGCGTCCCCGCGGCCTTGCCGATCAGCAGGCCGAGCGTGGCCAGGGTGAAGGTGGTCAGGCCGATGCAGGCGGCGATCAGCCAGATGTTCTCGCCCAGCAGGGCCAGGCCGACGCCGACCGCGCCCGCGTCGATCGAGGTGCCGACGGCGGTGGCGACCAGGGCGATCAGACCGCGCGAAACGGCCTTTCTCGCTTCGGCCTCCTCCTCGGCCTCGTCCTCGGGCTTCAGCGCCTCCCAGATCATCTTGCCGCCGACTGCGCCCAACAGGCCGAAAGCGATCCAATGGTCGATGGCGGCGACGAAGCCGGCGGCGGCGACGCCCAGGGCGAAACCGATCAGGGGCGTGATGGCCTCGATCACCCCGAAGATCAGTCCCGAGCGCAGGGCTTGCGCCACGGTGGGGCGATGCTGGGCTCCGCGCCCGATAGCGGCGGCGAAGGCGTCAGCGGACATGCTGAGCGACAGGATTGTAATGGCGATAGGGGTCATGAAAACATCGGCTCAGCCGGGCGCGTGACAGCACGTCCGGGCGCAGGCCGGCTCGGCCCCCGGATCGTGCTGGTCTCGCTAGGCGGATGTGATCCGCTGATCGCGCCATGCCCCCTGCGGAGGCAAGTATGTTGACGCGATCCCGGCTGATAGGCGCCGGAAGCTACTCCCCAACGCGGCGGGCTTTAGCGGCCAGGGCGGTCAGGATCAACACCCGGGCGGCGCGACAGACTATTTCCGAGCGCGCACAATTTCGGCTCCGGTCGGCTGAAGGCGACAAGTCGCCCCATTTATGATAGATGCTCCCGCCTCCCTTTCCCGCAGGATATCCAGCCTTGAGCATCACGCTCGACCTTTCGCGCGCTTCCGCCCCGGCAAAAGCCCCCGTCAACCTCAGCGGTCTGACGCGCGAGGGCCTGCGCAATGCGCTGATCGAGGCGAACATCTGCCCGCCCGAAAAGGCCAAGATGCGCGCCACCCAGGTCTGGCGCTGGATCCACCACTACGGCGTCACCGACTTCGCCCTGATGAGCGACATCGGCAAGGAGACTCGCGCGGCCCTGGCCGAGGCCTTCACCCTGGCCCGTCCCGAGATCGTCGAGCGTCAGGTGTCGAAGGACGGCACCCGCAAATACCTGATCCGCACCGCGCCGGGCATCGAGATCGAGGCCGTTTATATTCCCGACGTGGGCCGGGCCGGCGCCCTGTGCGTCTCGTCCCAGGTCGGCTGCACCCTGAACTGCACCTTCTGCCACACCGGCACGCAAAAGCTGGTCCGCAACCTGACCGCCGCCGAGATCGTGGCCCAGGTCCAGGTGGCCCGCGACGACCTGGGGGAATGGCCCTCGCCCAAGGAAGACCGCCAGCTGACGAACATTGTCTTCATGGGCATGGGCGAGCCGCTCTACAATCTGGACAATGTCGCCGACGCCATCGACATCATTTCGGACAACGAGGGCATCGCCCTGTCGCGTCGCCGGATCACCGTCTCGACCTCGGGCGTCGTGCCGCAACTTCAGGCCCTGGGCGACCGCACGGCGGCCATGCTGGCGATCAGCCTGCACGCCACCAACGACCCCCTGCGCGACAAGCTGGTGCCGCTGAACAAGAAGTATCCGCTGGACCAGCTGATGGCCGCCATCCGCGCCTATCCAGGCCTGGCCAACACCCGCCGGGTGACGTTCGAATACGTCATGCTGAAGGGCGTCAACGACAGCCCCGAGGAGGCCCGCGCCCTGGTCAAGCTGATCGAGGGCATCCCGTCCAAGGTCAACCTGATCCCGTTCAACCCCTGGCCCGGCACCGACTACGAGTGCTCGGACTGGAAGACCATCGAACGCTTCGCCGCCATCCTGAACAAGGCCGGCTACGCCTCGCCCATCCGCACCCCGCGCGGCCGCGACATCCTGGCCGCCTGCGGCCAGCTGAAGTCGGAGAGCGAGAAGCAGCGGGCGTCGGCGCGGATCAAGGCCGAGCGCGAGGGCGCAGAGGCCGCTTAACTCGGCGGCTTCATCAGTTCGCGGTAGGTGAGGCCGAGGGTCGCTCCCGCTAGCGGCAGGGTGAACGCGAAAACGAGACCCGTAGAACCCAAGGTGCTGCTGAGGACAATCGCGCCGACCAGCGTCGATATAGCTCCACCGAGCAGTCCGATCGGGAGGGCGTGATCAAGCTTCAGACGTGTCAGCCTCCGGGCTGCGGGCGCGCCCAGTATGGCAACGCCCAGGAAGAAGCAGGGAAGCGACAGGTAGAAGCCGGCGCCCGCGATGAGGCATGCGCTCGCTGCCGATCCTTGCGCCCCGAGAAGCTCGCCAACCACCGCGACGACGCCGAATTGGGCTGCGACCGTCAGGGCGGCTAGGACTGAGCTTGCAAAGACGGCGACGATCCAGCGGCCGACGACAGCGAGTTTCACGAGGCGGCCCTCTCCAGGCTGGCGTCTCTCGCCGTCATCGTCTCCGGCGTGCGCACGTTCCAGGCCAGGCCCAGCCGTTCCAGCAGTTGAATGAAGCGGAAGCCCCAATCGCTCTGGCCGGGATAGAGGCCGATCTTGGCTGAGCCGGGATAGGCGTGGTGGTTGTTGTGCCAGGCCTCGCCCATGGTCGGGATGGCGGCCCAGGGCACGTCGTGCGCCTGAACGCCCGCCTCGCGCACCAGCCAGGTCTGGGGGCCGCGCCGGTGGGCCAGATGGCCGACGAACCAGTGGCCGACGACGCTGATCGAGACGCGGGCGCAGACGCCCCAGACGACGAAGCTCCAGCCGCCCATCAGCCACAGCGCCGCCGCGACCGGCGCCTGCTGCAGCATCCAGGTCCGTTCCAGAAGCCGATAGAAGGGGTCGTTTCCGATCCGGCCCAGATCGAAGCGCGGCGGATGGTCCAGCACAAGTCGGCAATGCATCTGCCAGACGGCGTCGACCGCCATCGGCCGCCGATGCGCCAGATAGTCGTGGCAGTCGGTCTGGCGTTGCGCCCAGTCGCGCAGGTCGTGGGTGCGGATCACCCAGAAGGGGCCGCTCATGCCCACCAGCGTCCCGAACCAGACCAGCACCCGCTCCAGCCAAAGCGGACAGTCGAAGCTGGCGTGAATCAGTCGCCGGTGAAACCCGACCGAATGGCCCAGCAGCAGGGTCGCGCCCGTGGTGACGACGAAGACGGCCAGGGCACCGAGGCTGAAGGTCGCCGCGCCAAGGCTCAACGTCGTGGCCAGCATGGCGCCGTTCCACAGCGAATGGACGGGATCCCAGACGACACGGCCGCTGACCGGGCTGCTGTGCGGCGTTTCGATCAGGCTGTTGACCGCGCAGGGATCGTGCTCGCGCATAGGACCGCTTCGACAAGTTATTTAAGCAATAACTTAAACATTGAATTGTCGGTCTGGCAAGCCATTAGCAAATCACTTAAATACCGAACCATGCAGCGCGTCTTTGAAGCCCTCTCCAGCCCTATCCGGCGCAAGATCCTGGCCTATCTGGCCCATGCCGATCTGACGGCCGGCGAGATCGCGGCCAAGTTCGAGATTTCCAAGCCGGCGGTGTCGCAACACCTGTCCGTGCTGGAGGTCGCCGGTCTGGTGACCAGCGAGAAGAAGGGCCAGTTCGTCCACTACAGCCTGGCCCCGGATCATCTGGCCAACACCCTGAACGGCTATGTTCAGGAGGTCTGTCCCGTCTCCAACCCGCTGAAGCGCGAAAGCGCCGAGATCGCCAAGGGGCGACGAACCGACGCATCCTGATTCTTGACGAACGCTGTTTTCCTGTTCGGGTGTGGCGCGGGCGCCCTTGCGGAAGGGGCGGGGGATCGGGCAAGGCTCGTTTTGCTTTCGTTCTGTTTTTCCGCTGGAGGCTGCGGGCTCGCACATCATGGACTCGTCGTCTCTGCCCAGCGTGCTGTCCAGCCCGGAGGTTCAGGCCTTCGCCACCGGTTTTCCGATTCTGGTGCTGCATCTGGTCGTGACCTTCGGCCTGCTGGCGATCGGGGCGACCGTCTATGCTCTGTTGACGCCATGGCGCGAGGTGGCGCTGATCCGTCAGGGCAATCCCGCCGCCGCCGTGGCCTTTGTCGGGGTGCTGGTCGGGCTGGCCATTCCCTTGGCCGTCTCCCTGTCGATCTCGACCTCCATTCGCGACATCGCCATCTGGGGCGTGGCGACGGTGGTGCTGCAACTTCTGGCCTTCCGCGTCGTCGACATGCTGCTGACCGGCCTGCCGCAGCGCATCGAGAAGGGCGAGGTCGCCGCCGCCGTGGTTCTGGCGGGCGCCAAGCTGGCCACGGCGCTGATCCTGGCCGCCGCCCTGACCGGCTGAGGGCGGCGCCGTGATGGGCTTTCCCCGCCTTCCCGACTGGACCATCTATGCGGCGGTGATCGGCGCCCTGCTGATCGTATCCCTGGGACGTCGGGAAAAGGCCGACGCGCCTCATGTGCCTGAGGACGATGAGGCGCACGGCCCCCTGCTGGGGCCGGTCACGCCCTTCGATCCGTCGGTCACCGTCTTCGCCCCCGACATTCCCTTTCAGCCCTCGTCTGGAACGGCCTTCTCCATCGCCGGGGACGGTCGTTGGGTCACCGCGCGCCATGTGGTCGAGGGCTGCCCCCGTCCGGCCCTGGTCATCGGCGGCGGGCGAGCCCTCGCGGCCGATGTGCGGTTGGCCGCACGCGCCGATGTGGCCCTGTTGCTGACCGAGGGCGGGCCGCCGGCCCTGCCGGTCGCGACCCGGACACCGCTGCGCAAGGGTCAGCGCGCCTTCCATCCCGGCTTCCCCCAGGGGCATCCGGGCGAGGTCGCCTCGCGCCTTCTGGGCCGCGAGACGTTGAAAATTCGCGGGCGTGGCGAGCGCGACGAGCCGGTCCTGGCCTGGGCCGAAGCCGGGCGCACCAAGGGTCTGAAGGGGACGCTGTCGGGTCTGTCGGGGGCGCCGGTGCTGGACGGCCGCGGCCGGGTCCTGGGCGTGACCATCGCCGAGGCGCCGCGTCGCGGCCTGATCTACACCACGGCGCCCGACACCTTTGTTCCCGCCATTCGCGGCGAGCAGCGGGCGGATGAAAAAGCCCTGGGCGAGGCGGTCAACACCGACAACTACGGCCAGGTCGCCGACCGTTTGCGCCGGGATCTGCGCGTGGCCCAGGTGGTCTGCCTGACGGCCTAGCTCCCCCGCCGCGAACGACGAGGGAGCCGCAGCGGTCTACTTCAGCGTCGCGCTGTTCAGGTTCAGCTCGGTCAGGGGGATGACCTCGACGTTGGGGTGCTTGGCCCGCAGGCCGTCGATGAACTTGGACGCATCGCCGACGATGACCAGGCTGGCCTGATCGGTGGGCAGGTGTTCGGCGAAGGCGGCCTCGACCTGTTGCGGGGTGACCGAACGGACGCGGCCGGCGTAGTCGGCCAGGTCGCTCATCGGTAGGTCATAGAGGGCCAGGTTGGCGACCAGACCGCCCAGACCGTCCACCGTCTCCAGCGAACGGCCGAAGCCGCCGATCAGCGCGGCGCGGCGCGGCGCCAGTTCGGTCTCGGTCGCCGGTGCCGTCCCCAGCTTGCCGACCTCGGCCAGGATCAGGTCGGCCACCTCGGTCGCCGTCTCGTTCTTGGTCTGGGTCGAGGCGGTGAAGACGCCGACGTCCTGCTGGGCGCCGACCGAGGAGCGGGCGCCGTAGGACAGGCCGCGCTTGATGCGGATTTCCTGATTGAGGCGCGACGAGAAGCCGCCGCCCAGTAGGGTGTTGCCGAGCGTCAGCGGGAAGTAGTCGGCGTCCGCGCGCTTGATGCCGCGGATGGCGGCGGTGACCGCGGCCTGACCCGCGCCCGGCTGGTCGATGACGACGATGCGCGGCGCCAGGGTCTGACCGGCCTTGGCGACCGGGGTGGGGGCGGCGGTCGCCGGGTCGCGCCAGTCGCCGAAGGCGGCCTGGGCGAGTTCGCGGGCCTCGGCCGGGGTCACGGCGCCCGAGAAGACGATCGTGGCCTGCGACGGGCGATAGCGGGCGGCGTGGAAGGCGGCTACGTCGTCGCGGGTGATGGCCGGGACGCTGGTCAGGGTGCCGCCGCCAGGTGCGCCGTAAGGGGCGTCGCCATAGATGACGCGACCGACCGACTGGCCGGCGATCGAGCCGGGCTGGCTGAGGGCCACGCGCAGGCCGTCCAGGGTCTGCGACTGCTGACGCTCCAGCTCCTCGGCGGCGAAGGCCGGGTTGCGCACCAGATCGGCCATCAGGCTCAGGGAGCGGCCGAACACGTCCTTGGGCGCATTGGCGTAGACGTTGGTGAAGTCGGCGCCGGAGCCCGCGCCGATATTGGCGCCCAGCTGTTCGATGGCGGTGGCGATCTCGGGCGCCGATTTCGTCTTCGTGCCCTGGGTCAGCAGGCTGGCGGTCATGGAGGCGACGCCCGGCTTGCCTGCGGGGTCATTGGCCGAACCGGCGTTGAAGTTGAGGCGGGCCGAGACCAAAGGCAGGCCCTCGGTCGGGGCGACCAGAACCCGCATGCCGTTGGCCAGACGGAAGTCGGCGACGGCGGGGGTGGCGGGGGCGACTTCCGCGCCCGGCTGGGGCAGGCGGGCGCGCTCGGCTTCCGGCAGCAGGACGGCGACCGGGCCGGCGGGGGCCAGTTCGGCCACGGTGACGGGGGCGTCGACGTTCATCTTCTGCACGCTGGCCGGATGGGCCTCGTCGGCGGGTAGGTAGTTGATGGTGATCTGGCGCTGCGGCGTCAGATAGCGGCGGGCCACGCGCTGCACGTCGGCGGCGGTGACGGCCTGGATCTCGGCGATCTCGCGGTCGGCGGCGGTCGCGTCGCCGGTCATGATCAGGGTCATGCCGAGCGTCGTGGCGCGGTCGTCGATGCTTTCGCGGCCGCGCAGGGCGTTGGCGACCAGCTCGTTCTTGGCCTCGCTCAGTTCGGCGGCGGTGATCGGGGCGTCGCGCAGGCGGGCGATCTCGGCCTCCAGCGCGGCCTTGCCGGCGTCCACTGTCTGGCCGTCGGCCATGATGGCGTAGGCGGTCAGGTTGCCGGCCTGCTGGGCGAAGTCGGGGTTGGAGCCGATCGAGGCAGCGATCTGCTTGTCATAGACCAGCGAGCGATAGAGGCGGCTGGATTCGCCGGTCGACAGCACCCCGTCCAGCACGGTCAGGGCGGCGCGGTCGGCGTCGCGATAGGCCACGGTGTTCCAGGCCAGGACCACGGCGGGCAGGGGCACGTTGGGCGCGTAATAGGTGGCGGTGCGTGGGCCGGTCGGCTCGGGCTCTTTCACATCATTGACCGGCATGGGCGTCGCCGGGCGCTTCAGCGGGGCGAAGTATTCGTCGACCCAGGCGTCCAACTGGGCCTGATCGAAGTTGCCCGCCACGATCAGCATGGCGTTGTCGGGCCGGTAGTAGGTGGCGTGGAAGCGCAGCACGTCGTCCAGGGTCGAGGCGTTCAGCTCCTCGATCGAGCCGATGCCGGGACGGCGATAGGGGTGGTCCTGATAGATGGTTTCGGGCGTGAACAGGCCGAACAGGCGGCCATAGGGGCTGGCCAGAATGCGCTGGCGGTATTCCTCCTTCACCACGTCGCGCTCGGAGACGAAGGTCGCTTCATCGACCACCAGCGAGCCCATGCGGTCGGCCTCGGCGAAAAGGATGCGCTGCAGGTGGTTGGCCGGAACGACCTCGTAGTAGGCGGTGACGTCGTCGGCGGTGAAGGCGTTGTTCATGCCGCCGACGTCCTCGGTCAGACGGTCGAACGTCTCCGACGGCATGTTCTTCGTCGCCTTGAACAGCAGGTGTTCAAACAGGTGAGCAAAGCCCGAACGGCCGGCCGGATCATCCTTGGACCCGACGCGGTACCAGACCTGGACCGTGACGTTCGAGGTCGAGGCGTCGCGGGCCGTATAGACCTCCATGCCGTTGGCCAGCACGCGCTTGGTGAAGCCGAGCGGCGGCACGGCCACCCCGCCCTGGGCGGCGGTTGCGGTCGCGGGCGCCGCGCTTTCGGCGAAAGCAGTGGCGGGCAGGCCCAGCAGCAGGGCCGAGGCGCAGGCGGTCAGGATCAGGCGGGTCTTCATGGGCGTCAGGTTCCGGTCGCCCTCCAGCCGCGCCGGGGGCAGGTTGACCGGACCCTATCAGCGTCAAATCCCGCCGCGCACCTTACGGTGCTGTAATGAAGCGCGGCGGGTAGGGGCTCAGGTGGGCTGGTCGAAGACCTGAACCCCGATCTCGCCGTCCGTGGTCAGCCAGGCGCGCTTCATGCCCTGGCTGTTGTAGGGCTGGGCGATGTTGCCCTCGCGGTCCAGGGCGATCAGGCCGCCGTCGCCGCCCAGATCGCCGATGCGGTCGATGGTCGCCTGAGCCGAGTCGCTGAGCGACTGACCGGCGGCCACGCCGAAGGCGGTGCGGGCGGCGGCGGCGACGCGGATGAAATATTCGCCCTGGCCAGTGCAGGAGACGGCGGCGCTGTCGTCGGCCCAGGTGCCGGCGGCGGGAATGGGGGTGTCGCCGACGCGGCCCGGCATCTTGCCGAAGACGCCCGCCGTCGAGGTGGCGGCCGCCAGACGACCCTGGCTGTCCAGCACGCAGCAGCCGACGGTGCCGTGGCTGAGGCCGCCGGGCGGATGGTTGTCCTCGCCCTTGCCGGCGCGGGTGAACCAGGCTTCTTCGTCGCCGATCGGCTCCAGCCCCTGATCATGGGCGAACAGGGCGGCGCCTTCGCCGGCCAGCATGACGTGGGGGGTGCGGTCCATGACGGCGCGGGCGGCGACGACCGGGTTGCGGAAGCCTTGCAGGGCGGCGACGGCGCCGGCCTTGCCGCTCGCGCCGTCCATCAGGCTGGCGTCCAGCTCATAGGCCCCCGCCAGATTGGGCGAGGCCCCGCGTCCGGCGACATAGAGACCGGAGTCTTCCAGCATGACCACGGCCTCGACGGCCACGTCCAGGGCCGAGGCCCCGGCGTCCAGCCGCGCCTTCATCGCCTCGACCACCTGGCGCATATGCACGACCTCGGCGTCGTAGTTGCGCTCGCGCCGGGCGCCGGCGCCGCCGTGGAGGATGAGGGCGGTTCGCGCCATGCTTGTCTCCTGAAAGTCTGTTCGGCCTCTTTGCATCGGGCCGCGCGCTGATTAGCGTCGCAAACGTGTCGGCGCCATGGCCCGACGGGGGATCACGGAAGAAACCAGTATGCGCGCAGTCCTGTCCAAGGCCGTCGGCGGCCCTGATAGCCTTGTCGTCGAAGAGGTCATGGACCCCACGCCCAAGGCGGGCGAGGTGGTGATCGAGGTCAAGGCGGTGGGGATCAACTACCCTGACACCCTGATCATTGAAGACAAATACCAGTTCAAACCCGAGCGCCCCTTCTCGCCGGGCGCCGAGGTGGCGGGCGTGGTCGACGCCGTGGGCGAGGGCGTCAAGGGCGTGTTCAAGGGGGATCGCGTCATCGCCGTGCCCGGCTGGGGCGGTCTGGTGGAGCGTCTGGCGGTCCCGGCCTCCAGCCTGATCCCCATGCCCGACGGCATGAGCTTCGACGAAGCCGCCGCCCTGACCATGACCTACGGCACCAGCTACTACGCCTTGAAGGACCGGGCCAACCTGCAGCCTGGCGAGACCCTGCTGGTGCTGGGGGCCGCAGGGGGCGTGGGCGCCGCCGCCGTCGAGCTGGGCAAGGCCATGGGGGCGCGCGTGGTCGCCGCCGCCTCGACCAACGACAAGGTCGAGTTCGCGCTGGAGCTGGGGGCCGACAACGGCCTGATCTATCCCTCCGGCCCGATGGACAAGGCGGCGCAGAAGTCGCTGTCGGGCGAGCTGAAGCTGGCCACCGGCCGCGACGGCGCCGACGTGGTCTATGATGCAGTCGGGGGCGATTACGCCGAGCCTGCGCTGCGGGCCATGGACTGGAACGGCCGCTATCTGGTGGTCGGTTTCCCGGCGGGGATCCCGTCCCTGCCGCTGAACCTGACCCTGCTGAAGTCGGCCTCGGTGATCGGGGTCTTCTGGGGCGCGGCGGTGGCGCGCGATCCCAAGGCTCACGCCGCCAACATGGCCGAGCTGATGCAGCTGTGGAAGGACGGCAAGATCAAGCCGCGCGTCAGCCGCACCTATCCGCTGGAGGACGCTCACGACGCCATCAAGGCCCTGGGCGACCGAACGGCCATGGGCAAGATCGTCGTGACGACCGACGAATGAGCACCGCCCTTCTCGATCCGGCTCTGACACTGGCGGTGGGCGAGGCCGACTTCGCCGCTGCCGCCGAGCGGCTGGCCCGCACCGGCCGCACCCGCGTCCCCGGCCTGTTCGGCGAGGGTGCAGAGACCCTGCACGCGGCGGTCCTGGCGCCCGATCAGCCCTGGGTCCGCACCTTCCTCAACCCCCTGGGGGCCGACATTCCCGTGGCGACGCTGGACGCGTCCTCGCCCGAGGACCAGGCTCATGTGACGCAGCAGGCCTATGCCGGGGCGACGGAGGGGCTGCAGTTCCTGTTCGACCGCCTACGGCTGGGGCCCGCGCGCGAAGCGGGGGCGGCGACGCCGCAGATCCTGTTCGACCTGCTGGACTTCTTTAACACCGAGGCCTTTCTGGATTTCGCCCGGCGTCTGACCGGCGACGACCGCATCGCCTTTTCCGACGGTCAGGTGACCCGCTACCTGCCGGGGCATTTCCTCAACCGGCACAGCGACGCCAATCCGAAGACCGAGCGTCTCTACGCCTATGTGCTGAACCTGTCGCCCGGTTGGCGGGCGGAGTGGGGCGGTCTGCTGCAGTTCCTCGACGAGGGCGGCGACATCACCGAGACCTTCGTCCCCAGCTTCGGCGCCCTGAACGTCTTTGCGGTGCCGCAGATGCACGCGGTCTCGACCGTCGCCCCCTTCGCCGGCGGGCCGCGTTATTCCGTCACCGGCTGGTGGCGGGCCAAGCCGCTGGATCGCTAGTCCTTGGCCTCGTCGCGGACGCGCTTCAGCGCCGCCTCGGCCTGGTCGTGGTGCTTGCGCTTCACATGGGCGCCGAGCGTCGCCAGGACGGCGGCGATCACCGCCGCGTCGTCGGTGAAGCCGATCCCGGCGAAGATGTCGGGAATAGCGTCTACCGGCATGACGAAATAGGCCAGGGCTCCCAGCATCACGCCCTTGGCCGCCATGGGGGTCTTGGGGTCCTGGGTCGCGTACCAGGCCGCCAGGGCCTGACCCGCGAAGGGGATGCGCGAGGCGGTGCTGCGCAGCTTGGGCCAGAAGCCCTTCCTGACGCGCATCTCATTGACCCTCTGCACCGTCGGGACCAGGGCCTTTTCAGGATCGATGGCCTCGGCAGGGGAAGCAGGTTTGGCTTTGGCGGTCATGGCCGCTAAATCCTCGCGCAGACACTCGGTTCACCAGAATATAGGGACGATCTTCATGAAACTCGACGGTTCGATTGCGGCGGTGGTGACGGGCGGGGCTTCGGGCCTCGGCGAAGGCACGGCGCGCGCCCTGGCGGCCAAGGGCGTCAAGGTCGCCCTGTTCGACCTGAACGAGGAACGCGGCGAGGAGATCGCCAGGGAGATTGGCGGCGTCTTCTGCAAGGTGGACGTGACCTCGGACGAGAGCGTCGCCGCCGGCTTCGTCAAGGCCCGCGCCGCCCACGGTCAGGAGCGCCTGACCGTCAACTGCGCCGGCATCGCCACGGGCCAGAAGACCGTCAGCCGCAAGCGCGACACCGGCGAGATCCGCTCGCACGACATGGCCTCGTTCGAGCGCACTGTCTCGATCAACCTGTTCGGCACCTTCCGCGTCCTGTCGCAGTCGGCGCTGGGCATGGTTCAGGCTGAACCGATGGCCGATGGCGAGCGCGGTCTGATCGTCAACACCGCCTCGGTCGCGGCCCAGGACGGGCAGATCGGCCAGGCCGCCTATTCGGCGTCCAAGGGCGGGGTTTACGCCATGACCCTGCCGGTCGCGCGCGATCTGGCCCAGGACGGTGTGCGCGTGAACACCATTCTGCCCGGCATCATGTGGACGCCGATGATGGCCGGCATGGACCAGAAGGTTCAGGACAGCCTGGCCGCCGCCATTCCCTTCCCCAGCCGCCTCGGCACGCCGGCCGACTATGCCTCGCTGGCCCTGCATCTGGCTGAGAACGTCTACATCAACGGCGAATGCATCCGTCTGGACGGCGCCATTCGTCTGGCGCCGCGCTGATCCTCAGCGCGGCTGAGGCCGCTATCGCTCGCCGCGCGGCGGCTCGCTGCTTGAGCGGGTCGGTGCGGAACGATCATTCGTAGCGGTCATTTTGAGCGGCCCCGCAGCCCTCCTTTCGGGGATGCTGCGGGGGCTGTTTGCGTTTGAAATTTCAGGGCTATTCGAAAAAATGCATCGGAAAAGCGGAAAATGAAAAAAGGGGGTTGCGCCTTCTGAGAAGGGTCGGCTAAAAGCCCCTCCTCGACGGGGCGCAGCACACTGTTCCCTACGGAGTGCGGGCGTAGCTCAGGGGTAGAGCACAACCTTGCCAAGGTTGGGGTCGGGCGTTCGAATCGCCTCGCCCGCTCCATGTCGAGACTGGAACACGGGGTCCGATCGCAAGATCGGGCCCCGTTTCGCGTTTCAGGCTCCAGTATTCCCGTGATGATCTGATTTCTACGAAATGACAGTCCCTCCGTTTCGGGAGGATTTGTCGCGTCTCTGTGGTCCGTTCGCAGATTCCTTTTCGTGAAACCGTCGCGGCCGCGTCGCCGCACGTCGTTAGCCAGCCCCTCCCATGGACCGGAGCGTGACGCGCCCCGGTGAACGGGGATGACTGAAATGAAACTTCGCCTTCTGCTGAGCGCCGCTATTCTGCCGCTCACCTTCGCTGTGGCCGCTCAGGCCGCCGATGTCGCGCCCAGCGCCGCGATCGAGCCGGCGGGCGACGGCCTGTTCGGCCGCGTGGTCTCCGCTGACGGCTCGCCCCTGCCGGGCGCCGAGATCATCGTTCGCGGCTCGGGCCGCCGCGCCGTCTCCAACACCCAGGGCGAGTTCAGCCTGCCGGGCCTGACCGGCGACGTGGTGCTGGACGTGCGCTACATCGGCCTGCCGCACGCCAGCCAGTCGGTGGTGCTGACCCCGGGTCGCGCGGCCCAGGTGACGGTGACCCTGGGCGGCGACGACGTGACGACGGTGGCCGACGTGGTGGTGACGGGCGTCATCACCGACGGCGTGGCCCGCTCGCTGAACCAGCAGAAGAACGCCGACGGCACGATCAATGTCCTGTCCGCCGACGCCATCGGCCGTTATCCCGACCCCAACGTCGCCGAGTCGCTTCAGCGCGTCCCCGGCATCGCCATCCAGCGCGACCAGGGCGAGGGCCGTTACATCAACGTGCGCGGCGCGCCTTCGGCCTTCACCGCCGTGTCGGTGGACGGCGTGACTGTCCCGGCCGTCGATCCCGGCACCCGCGCGGTCGACCTGGACACCCTGCCCAGCGACATCGTCTCCAACATCGAGGTCTCCAAGACCCTGCTGCCCAGCCAGGACGCCGACTCCATCGCCGGCGCCGTCAACATCAAGACCCGCTCGCCCTTCGACACGCGCCGTCTGGCCTTCAGCGGCTACGCCGGGGGCAGCTACAACGACTACGGCGGCGACGATGTTCGCGCCGGGGCCACGGTCTCGAACGTCTTCGGTCCGAACCAGACCTTCGGCGCCCTGCTGTCGCTCAGCTACTCCGAGACCAACCGCCGTCCCGAGAACATCGAAAACGCCTGGGTCGAGGAAGACGGCGTCTTCGTGCTCGAGGAGACCCTGTTCAAGCAGTATGAGACCCAGCGCACGCGTCAGGCCCTGACCGGCGCTCTGGAGTGGCGTCCGACCGACCAGACCCGCCTCTATGTCCGCGGCTCCTACGCCGACTTCGAAGACGACGAGTACCGCAACACCCTGATCCTGGGCTACGCCGACGGCGCCCTGCAGCCGGGCGCGACCAACACGACCGCGACCTATACCGGGGCCCGCATCTATCGCGGCCTGCGTCACCGCACCCAGAACAACGAGATCACCACCCTGGTCCTGGGCGGCGAGCACAGCTTTGACAACGGCATGGTCTGGGACGCCGACCTGTCCTGGGCCAACAGCGAGCAGACCTATCCGCACCGCGATGAACTGGTCTATCGCTCCAGCGCGACGACGCTGAGCTACGACACCAGCAACCACTACGCCCCGAGCTACTTCTATGCGCCGGGCAATCCGATCTTCGGCGACACGGCGAGCGGCTTCTTCGCCACGCCCGGCAACTTCTCGTTCCGCGAGAACACCTTCCGCTCGAACACGACCCAGCAGGAAGACGTCGCCTTCCGCACCAATCTGGAAATCCCCAGCCAGTTCGCCGGTCGCGAGGTCGCCTGGAAGTTCGGCCTGAAGTACGCCTCCCGCGAGGTCGACGCCGATGAAGAGCGCCAACGGGACCGCGCCGCTTCGGCCAATCCGGGCACGCTTGCCTCTCTGTGGGGCGACGCGCAGGGGCAGAACTTTGGCTATCGTCTGGGAACGCAGTACGACAAGGGTCTGGTCGACGCCTACCTGGCCGCCGCCAAGGGCTCTTCGCCGCGCCGGATGCCTGACTCGCTGACGGCGGACTACACGGCCCAGGAAGACATCCTGGCCGGCTATGGTCAGGCCCGCTTCGATGTCGGCGCGACCAACATCACCGTCGGTCTGCGTGTCGAACAGACGAACTTCGACGGCTCGGCCCCGACCGTGATCGACGGCGCGCTTTCGACCGCCGCCGTCAGCCGCGACGACACCGACTTCTTCCCCAACCTGACCGTCCGTCACGCCTTCAACGACAACCTGATCGGTCGTGTCGCCCTGACGCGCTCGATCTCGCGCCCGGAGTTCAGTCAGATCGTTCCCCGCCGCGTTGAGGAAACGGACGGCCTGGACGTCTCTTACGAGATCGGCAACCCGGACCTTCAGCCGACCCTGTCGAACAACTTCGACGCCGGTCTGGAGTACTACTTCGCCTCGCTGGGCGTGGTTTCGGCCAATGTCTTCTACAAGGACCTGAACGACTATCGTTACATCCTGAACTACACCGAGGATCTGGCGAGCGGCGGCGAGGCTGACTTCGAGACCCCGATCAACGCGCCCGAGGGCCACCTGATGGGCCTGGAGCTGAACTGGCAGCAGAAGTTCGGCTTCCTGCCGGGCTGGATGTCGGGCTTCGGCGTCTTCGCCAACTTCACGGTCACCGACGCCGAGATCAAGACGGCCCAGAACTATGGCGGTCGCGACACCTTCGCCCTGCCGGGTCAGTCGGACACCAACTACAACGCGGCCCTCTTCTACGAGATGGGCGGCTTCTCGGCCCGTCTGTCCTACACCAAGCGCAGCGACTATCTGGAAGAGATCAACGCCGACACCGCCGACCTCGACCTCTATGTCGAGGGCCGCGAGCAACTGGACTTCACCGCCAGCTACGACTTCGGCAACGGCGTCGAGGTCTTCGGCGAGGCCAAGAACCTGACCGACTCGGCAGGGATCAAGTACTACGGCTCGCGCGAGCGGACCTATGAGTACGAGAAGTTCGGCTACAACGCCTTCGTCGGCGTGCGTTTCAAGTACTGATCGTTCCGGTCAACGAGCCACGGAGGGCCGGGCGGCGACCCCCCGGCCCTTTGCCGTTCTGAACGGGGCGCTGCAGCTTTGGCTTTGGTCGGCATGGCCCCCGGCGCAATCCGGGCCTATATGGAGCCTGGCGGTTGACCCCGCCGGGGTCGGCGCTAGTGTCCGCGCCGCTTCCTTCCCAGCGCCAGACCGATCAGAGGATATCCATGGCCGACGCCGCTCCCCAGACCTACGACGTAGTGATCATCGGCGGCGGGCCGGGTGGCTACAACGCCGCCATTCGCGCCGGCCAGCTGGGCCTGAAGGTCGCCATCATCGAAATGCGCGCCACGCTCGGCGGCACCTGCCTGAACGTCGGCTGCATGCCGTCCAAGGCCCTGCTGCACGCCTCGGAGCTGTATGAGGCCGCCAACACCGAATTCGCCGGCATCGGCATCGAGGTGAAGCCCAAGCTGAACCTGGGCCAGATGCACAAGGCCAAGGACGACAGCGTCGAAGCCCTGACCAAGGGCATCGAGTTCCTGATGAAGAAGAACAAGGTCGTCTGGCTGAAGGGCCGCGGCCGCATCGCCGGACCGAACAAGGTCGAGGTCGAGGCCGCCGACGGCGCCAAGACCACCTATGAGACCAAGAACATCGTCATCGCCACCGGCTCCGAGCCGACCCCGCTGCCGGGCGTCGCCTTCGAGGACGGCAAGGTCATCGACTCGACCGGCGCACTCTTCCTGCCCAAGGTTCCCAAGCACCTGATCGTCATCGGCGCGGGCGTCATCGGTCTGGAGCTGGGGTCGGTCTGGCGTCGTCTGGGCGCGCAGGTGACCGTGGTCGAGTTCCTCGACAAGGTCGGCGCCGGCATGGACGCCGAGGTCGCCACCGCCTTCCAGCGCGGCCTGACCAAGCAGGGCATGACCTTCCGCATGGGCACCAAGGTGACCGGCGCGACCTCGTCCAAGGACGGCGTCGAACTGACGATCGAGCCTTCGGCCGGCGGCGCGGCCGAAACCCTGAAGGGCGACGTGGTTCTGGTGGCCATCGGCCGCCGTCCCTACACCGCCGGTCTGGGCCTGGAGACGGTCGGCATCGAGACCGATAAGCGCGGCGTCATCCCCAACGACCACTTCAAGACCACGGCGCCGGGCGTCTGGGTCATCGGCGACGTCACCTATGGCCCCATGCTGGCGCACAAGGCCGAGGAAGACGCCGTGGCCGTGATCGAACTGATCGCGGGCAAGCCCGGCCACGTCGACTACGACCTGGTCCCCAGCGTCATCTACACCGGCCCGGAAGTGGCCTGGGTCGGCAAGAACGAAGAGCAGCTGAAGGCTGCGGGCGTCGCCTTCAAGAAGGGCAAGTTCCCCTTCGCCGCCAACAGCCGCGCCAAGATCAACCATGAGACCGAGGGCTTCGTGAAGGTCCTGGCCGACGCGACGACCGACAAGGTTCTGGGCGTGCACATCTACGGCCCGCAGGCCGGCGAGCTGATCGGCGAAGCCTGCATGACCATGGCCTTCGGCGGTTCGTCGGAAGACATCGCCCGCACCTGCCACTCCCACCCGACCCGCTCGGAAGCGGTCCGCCAGGCGGCCATGGCCGTCGAAGGCTGGGCCATGCAGGCTTAAAGCTAGGCCCTCAGCCCGAACGCATCACGGCGCGCTCCGCAAGGGGCGCGCCGTTTTTGTTGGGGGCTGAGGGGTCAAAGCGATCGTGACCTTTGTCTGCCAAGGGTGGTTAGCGGACGCTAGGTGGAAACTTATCTGACCACGCTTTCATCCGCTTCCGCATCCAGCCTGCGAGGATGATGAAGGCAGCAGAAGCCAAGGTCATGGTCGCGCAGAATAGCGAAGCAATCCTGTCACCATCGCGCAGGAAGGCGACCGTTAGAAAAGCCGCCCCCGCAAGCACCAGGGCTCCCAAAAGCTGAAAAATGCGGGCGGTGACCGAGTAGATGCTTAGCATGACCGCAGCCAAGGCGATTCAGTCAACGTCTGCAATGGGGCGATTTGCGGTCATCGGTTCCAACGCCGACAACGGACATTGGCTTCGGGCTCCGTTCGACAGCGAGTTTTCCCGAGTCAGTCTCGTAATCGGTGGCGCGAGTGACCATGTGCCGCTTCGACCCCTCTTCACGGCATGGGACACCGACATGGATCTTCAACTCACCGGCAAGCGCGCCCTGATCTGCGGCGGCTCCAGCGGCCTGGGACGGGCCGTGGCGACCGCGCTTGTGGCCGAGGGAGCGCATGTGGCCCTGTTGTCGCGCGATGCGGTCAAGCTTCAGGCCGTGGCCGACGAACTGAACGCCATGGGGCCGGGCAGGGCGGTGATCGCCCCCGCCGATCTGGCCGATCACGAGGGGCTGCTGACGGCGGTGGATGTGGCCGAGGCGGCCCTGGGCGGGCCGATCCAGATCCTGCTGAACAATACCGGCGGGCCGCCGCCGTCAGGCGTCAACGGGCTGGACCCGGCCCTGTGGCGCGAGCAGTTCGAGGCCATGGTGCTGTCGGTCTTCCGCCTGACGGACCGGGTCATGCCGGGGATGCGGTCGATGGGCTGGGGCCGGGTGCTGAACGTCGCCTCGACCAGCGTGATCGAGCCGATCGGGACGCTGGGCGTGTCCAACACCCTGCGCGCCTCGGTGGCGGCCTGGGCCAAGACCCTGGCGGGCGAGGTCGCGGCCAATGGCGTGACGGTCAACACCCTGCTGCCGGGCCGCATCGACACCCCGCGCATCGAGCGGCTGGACGCGGCCCGCGCCGCGGCCACCGGCGTCGAACCCGCCGAGGCGCGCGCGGAATCGGTCAAGACCATCCCGGCGGGTCGCATCGGCACGACCGAGGAGTTCGGCGCCGTCGCCGCCTTCCTGGCGAGTCCGCTGGCGGGCTATGTGACCGGATCCCTGATCCGTATCGACGGCGGCGCCGTCAGGGCGATCTGACCTCCGGTTGCGGCGCGGGCGGGCGTCGGATCAGACCCCCGAAGGCGATGCGCGACTGGCCGTAGTCCAGGGTGATGCGGCTGAACCGGGTCAGGATGTCGGCCCCCAGCAACAGGGCGGGGCGTTCGCTCAGCCCCAGAACCCGGAAGGCGTGCAGGTCGCCGAACAGCAGGGGTGTGGCCCCCATTTCCCGTCGCGCCAGCCTCAGGCTGGAGACGGCGCCGGAATCCACCATCAGAGACTGGCCGATGACGCCGTAGACGCGCACGGCCTGACGCGCGGACGGGCCGATGCGGGCGTCGATGGATCGCATCAGGGCCTGGTTGGCGATGGAGTACTGGGCCCCGCTGTCGATGAAGGCGACGGCCTCGACGCCATCGACCTGGACGCTGGTCAGGATCAACTGGCCAAAGCGCGCGCGGCGGGTATCGGTGATGTCGTTGCGCACCCGGCTGGCGCGGCCGAAGGCGATCCCGCGCTCCACCACGTCCGGGCCTGACGGCGCCATCATGACCCGGCGCTGCCGCAGTTCCAGCGTCAGACGAAAGCGCGACAGGACGTCCAGTCCCAGCAGCCCCTCGGCGCCCAGCACCTCATAGGGAAAGCCCGGCGGCGTCAGATGGGCGAAGCGGCGCCCGGAAAAGTCCAGTCGTGGCAGTTCGACCGTCCGCACGACTTCGGCCGCCGTGATGCCGTGCACCAGGACCGGCGGGCCGGGCCGCAGATTCAGCTCCGCCGCCAGGCGGTCGGATATGGCCGTGCGCTCCGCCCCGGTGTCGATGACGAACAGGGGATCGCGCAGACTTCCGACATTCACCTTGACGGCCATGCGCGTCAGCAGGTTCTCCAGAAGGCGCGCCGTGGCGTCGGGTTCGGCCGGCCCGGGCGGTTGCGCTGCGATCTGGGCTGCCGCCGGAAGGGCGAGCGTCAGGGCGCCGCCGGCGGTCAGGGCGAGCGCAGACCGGCGCGAGGGATGGCAGACGGACTCTGGTCCAGACAACGGCTGACCTCCACGCCGCATTCATCCCCGTGCGGAGAATAGGCGCCGTTCGCGGCCGCTGAACAGTTAACTTCTGGGATGGGCCTCGGCGTAGGCGGCCAGCAGGCGGGCGGCGTCGACCTGGGTGTATTTCTGGGTGGTGGACAGGCTGGCGTGGCCCAGCAGTTCCTGGATCGAGCGCAGGTCGGCGCCGGCCCCCAGCAGGTGGGTGGCGAAGCTGTGGCGCAGGGCGTGGGGCGTGGCCGAGGCGGGCAGGCCGAGACGCCCGCGCAGGCGCTGGACGGTGGCCTGGACGTGACGCGGGCTGAGCGCCCCGCCGCGTGTGGCGCGGAACAGGGGCTGGTCGGCGTCGAGGACGAAGGGCTGCTGGGCCAGATAGGCCTCCACCGCCTCGCGCACCTGGGGCAGGACCGGGGCCAGCCGCATCTTGCCGCCCTTGCCCGTGATCCGCAGGGCGTCGGGCAGGGGGGCGTCGGAACGTTTTAGCGACAGGGCCTCCGAGATGCGAAGCCCGCAGCCGTAGAGCAGGGTCAGGACGGCGCGGTCGCGCGCGGCCTCCCACGGCTCCATGTCAGGATCGGCCTCGGGTTCTTGCAGCAGGCCCTTTGCCTGATCCTCGGTGACGGGGCGAGGCAGGGACGGCTTGACGCGCGGGCCGCGCACCAGGGCCAACTGCGGCGCCGGCGTCCCGCAGCGCCGGTCGAGGAAGGCGTGGAAGCCCCGAATGGCGGCCAGGGTCTGGCTGAGCGAGCGGGCGTTCAGGGGGCGCTCGCCGCTGCGCCGTTCGGCCAGATGGGCGCGCACCTCGGCGGCGGTGACGGCGCCGAGGTCGGCCAGGGTCTGCGGCCCGCCGCGATGGCGATCGAGAAAGGCGACGTAGAGCCGCCCGATGTGGCCATAGGCCTCCAGCGTGCGCGGCGACAGGCGCCGCTCGTGCGCCAGATGCTCGAGCCAGGCGAGGAGGGCCTCTGAGGCTGTCAGGCCTGCGTCGGCCATCGCTCGGCCATGCGTTCGACCACGCGGGTGATGAAGGCCACCAGTTCGCAGCCCATGGCCGGGGTGAAGCCGTCGTCCTCATGCGAGCCGAAGGCGCACAGGGCCGGGCGAGCGCCGTCCGAACCGGGCAGATGCAAGCTCATGCGCACCAGAGCCACCGACTTCACCTCGCCCTCGGCGGGGCCGAACAGGTCCAGGCCGGTGAAGTTGGGTCCCAGCCATTCCAGACCATCGTCGCCCAGCAGGGCGTCGACGCGGCCCGGCTCCAGCGCCTTCCAGCCGAAGGGCGTGACGCCGGGTTTTTCGATGGCGATGGCACCGCCGGCCAGGCCAAAGCGGGCCTGGGCCGTGGCGTCCAGCTGACGCGACAGCTCGGCGTGGCTGGTCGCCTCCATCAGGTCCAGGGCCGAGACGTGGGTCTGGGTCTGGGCGGCGAAGTTGGCGCGGGCGATCTCTTCGATCTGCTTGCGGGCGCCGGCCTCGCGCTGGACCACGGCCTCCAGCCGGGTCAGGGCCGCGCGGCCGAAATCGACCACGTTGCGGCCGGTGGCGCGCAGGCCCAGTTCTTCCAGAAGGGTGCGGTCGTCCAGCAGACGATCCGGGTGGGCGTTCAGCCAGGCCCGCACCTCGGGCCAGTGAAGGCCCTCGGCGGGGTCAGAAGAGAGGTCCAGGGAAGTGCTCAAGCGGACCTCTTTTGCGGGTCGGGATTTACAGGATGGACTGACCAGTCTTGCCCCAGTCCGCCAGGAAGGCATCAAGCCCCTTGTCGGTTAACGGGTGCTTTACCAAGGCCTTGAAAGTGTCCGCCGGCAGGGTGGCCGCGTCGGCGCCGGCGATGGCGGCGGCGGTGACGTGGTCAGGATTGCGCAAGGACGCGGCCAGGATCTCGGTGTCGAAATCATGGATGTCGTAGAGGGCGCGGATTTCGTCCAGCAGGCCCACGCCGTCGGCGCCGACGTCCTCAAGACGACCGACGAAGGGCGAGATGAAGGTGGCGCCCGCCTTGGCCGCCAGCATGGCCTGTGCGGCCGAGAAGCAGAGGGTGACGTTGGTCTTGATCCCCTTGTCGGCGAAGGCGCGCGTGGCGCGCAGGCCGTCCCAGGTCAGGGGCAGCTTGACGACCACGTTGGGAGCGATGGAGGCCAGCTTGTCGCCCTCCTTGACCATGGTCTCGAAATCGGTCGCCACGGCCTCGGCGGAAATCGGCCCCTCGACGAGGGCGCAAATCTCAGCGATGACCTCGGCGATGTTCCGACCCGACTTGGCGATCAGCGACGGATTGGTGGTGACGCCGTCCACCATCCCGGTGGGCAGCATGTCCTTGATGACGGCGACGTCGGCGGTGTCGAGAAAGAGTTTCATGCTTGGGATGCTAGCCCTTTGGGACGCGCGGTGAAAGTCGCCTCCGTCCTCATTCCTCTGCCGGTGCCCGAGGCCTTTGATTACGAGGTCCCGGAGGGGCTGACGGCTGTGCGCGGCGATCAGGTCAACGTGCCGCTGGGGCCGCGCCTGATCCGGGGCGTGGTGGCCGAGGTGTTCGAGACGACGGGTTCGAACCGGCGGCTGAAGGCGATCGATCAGGTGGTGAGCGAGCATCGCCTGCCGGAACGGACTCTGACCTTTGTCGAATGGGCGGCGCGCTGGACTCTGAGCCCGCCGGGCGAGATGGCGGCCACGGCCCTGAAGGGATTGCGCGCGCCGCGTCCCCGGCCCGAGCGGCGGGTCAAGCGGGTCGAGGGCCGTAGCCCGGCCCGCCCCACGGCGACGCGGACGGCGGTGCTGGAGGCCCTGGGGCAGCGCTCGATGACGGCGGCGGACCTGGCGCGGGAGGCCAGTGTCTCGGCAGGCGTGATCAAGGGGCTGGTCGACGAGGGGGTGCTGACGGTCATCGAGATCGAGGCGGTCGCCGCCTTCGACGCCCCCGATCCCGACCATGCCCCGGCCAGCCTGAACCCGGATCAGGCTGCCTCGGCGACAGCCATCGCCGACGCCGTGGCCAGGGGCGGCTTCGCTCCCTTCCTGCTGGACGGGGTGACGGGGTCGGGCAAGACCGAGGCCTATCTGGACGCTGCGGCGCGGACGCTGCGGCATGATCCGACGGCGCAGATCCTGATCCTGCTGCCGGAAATCGCCCTGACCCAGGCGGTGATCGAACGCATCGCCGCCCGTTTCGGCGTCACGCCCGCCGAATGGCATTCGGGCGTCGCCCCGCCCAAGCGCCGTCAGGTCTGGGAGGCGGTGGTCGCCGGGCGCTGCAACATCGTGGTCGGGGCGCGCTCGGCGTTGTTCCTGCCCTACGCCAACCTGCGGCTGGTGGTGGTGGACGAGGAGCACGACGGCTCGTTCAAGCAGGAAGAGGGTCTGGTCTATCACGGCCGCGACCTGGCGGTGGCCCGCAGCCGGATCGAGGGGGCTACCGTGGTTCTGGCCTCGGCCACCCCGTCGCTGGAGACGTTGTGGAACGCGCGCCAAGGCCGCTACGGCTGGCTGAAGCTGGCGGCGCGGCACGGGGCGGCGGTGCTGCCGGACATCGAACTGGTGGATCTGCGGACCTGTCCGCCCGACCCGCAGACCTGGCTGTCGCAGCCGCTGCGCGACGCCATCGGCGAGACCTTCGCCAGGGGGGAGCAGAGCCTGCTCTTCCTGAACCGGCGCGGCTACGCTCCGGTAGTCCTGTGCCGCGCCTGCGGGCATCGACTGACCGCGCCGGACACGGATTCATGGCTGGTCGAGCATCGCTACACCGGGCGGCTGGTCTGCCACCTGACCGGCTTCTCCATGGCCAAGCCCAAGCTTTGCCCGTCGTGCGGGGCCGAGGATTCCTTGGTGCCGGTGGGGCCGGGCGTCGAGCGGGTCGAGGAGGAGGTGCGCCGTCTTTTCCCCGAGGCCCGCACCGCCATCTTCAGCTCCGACACCGTGCCGGACGGCCAGTCGGCCCGCGCCCTGATCCAGTCGATGGCCGAGGGCGAGATCGATATTCTGGTGGCGACGCAGGCGGCCGCGAAAGGCCACAACTTCCCCCGCTTGACCCTGGTCGGGGTGGTGGACGCGGACCTCGGCCTGCGCGGCGGCGACCTGAGGGCGGCGGAGCGCACCTATCAGCTTTTGGCCCAGGCCACGGGGCGGGCGGGGCGGGCGGACAAGCCGGGCCGCGCCCTGCTGCAGACCTGGACCCCGGAACACCCGGTGCTGGAGGCCCTGGCGGCGGGCGACCGCGACGCCTTCGTCGAGGCCGAGATGGGCGAGCGCGAGGCGGCGTCGCTGCCGCCGCACGGGCGCCTGGCGGCGATCATCCTGTCCAGCGAGAACGCCATGGCGGTCGAAAAGGTCGCCCGCGATCTGGCCGAGGCCATCCCCAACGCCGAGCGGCTGGAGGTCTATGGCCCCGCTGACGCGCCGTTGGCTTTGGTGCGAGGGCGCCGCCGCAAGCGGTTGCTGGTCCGGGCCGATCGGGATGTGAACCTGCAGGCCTTCCTGCGCGCCTGGCTGGGTCGGGTGAAGGTCCCGGCCTCGGTAAGGCTGACGGTGGACGTGGACCCCTACAGTTTCCTTTGAAAGTCTTCCCTTCTCCCGATGGGAGAAGGTGGCGCGAAGCGCCGGATGAGGGTCGAGGTTATCCGTCGGCGCAAGCCGCCGCGCCGGGCGATGAAACGGCTTGCGCCGAAGGTCAGGTCAGCCCCTCACCCTTTCGCGCAGCCGCGCGCTACGCTTGCGGGCGCTCAAGCCCTCTCCCGCCGGGGAAGGTCAGCGCGGCCCGGTCAGCCTGATCTCGAACAGGCTGGGCCAGTTCTTGCCGGTGACGAACAGCCGGCGATTCGCGGCGTCCCAGGCGATGCCGTTCAGGACGTCGTCGGCGGGGTCCTTCACCTGATCGGCCGGCAAGAGGCCCTTCAGGTCGATGACGCCGACCACATGGCCGGACGTCGGATTAATGCGCACGATGTAGTTGGTCTGCCAGACATTGGCCCAGACCTCGCCGTCGATCCATTCCAGCTCATTCAGCTGGCGCACGGGGCGGCCGTTCAGGGTGACCGCGACGCGGCCGGTTTCGGCGAAGGTCTCGGGATCGAAGAAGCGCAGGCTGGCCGAGCCGTCGGACAGGATCAGCCGCGTCCCGTCGTGGGTCAGGCCCCAGCCCTCGCCTTCATAGGTGAAGCGCGAGACGGGGCTCAGGTCGGCGGCCTTCCAGACGAAGCCGACGCCGTTGTTCCAGGTCAGGGTGACGATGCGGCCGTCGATCTCGGTCAGGCCTTCGCCGAAATACTCGGGGGCGAGTTCGTGCTTCTGCAGCACGACCCCGTCTTCCAGCCGCACGCGACGGACGCTGGACGGGGCGCGACCCGTGCTTTCCAGCAGGACGCCGTCGCGGACGACCAGGCCTTGCGTGAAGGCGGTCGGGTCATGGGGGAGGGTCCGCACCACCTCATAGCCATAGACCGGCGGTCGGGCGGCGGGGGCGGGCGGGGAAGAAGGGGCGGCCGGCCCCGAGGACTGCTCCACCGCCGACGCGGGGAGCGCCAGCAGGAGCATCGTCAGGACCGGCCACAGACGCATCAGACGCCGGGCTCGGCGGTTTCGGCCCTGTTCAGCGCGGCTTGCGCGGCTTCCTTGGCCCGGTCCTTTTTGATCTGCGCATTGCGCGACCACATGTTCAGACCCTCGACCAGGGCCGAGAAGGCCATGGCGGCGTAGATATAGCCCTTGGGCACGTGGACGCCGAAGCCGTCGGCGATCAGGACGGCGCCGATCATCAGCAGGAAGCCCAGGGCCAGCATGACCACGGTCGGGTTCTTGTCGATGAAGTTGGCCAGCGGGTCCGAGGCCAGCAGCATGACGACGACGGCCACGACGACCGCGACCATCATGATCGGCACGTGATCGGTCATGCCGACGGCGGTCAGGATCGAGTCGATCGAGAAGACCAGGTCCAGCATGATGATCTGGATGATGGCCGAGCCGACGTTGTTGATGACGACGTCCTTCTTGTCCTTCTCCAGCATGTCGTTCGACGGGGTGGTGTCGACGGCGTGGTGGATCTCCTTAGTGGCTTTCCACACGAGGAAGAGACCGCCGGCGATCAGGATCAGGTCGCGCCAGCTGAAGGCGGTGTCGAAGGTCTCGCCGTGGAAGCCCAGGTCGAAGACGGGGGCGGTCAGGCCGACGATCCAGCCGATCGTGGCCAGCAGGCCCAGACGCATGATCAGGGCCAGGCCGATGCCGATACGGCGGGTGCGTTGGCGATGCTCGGGCGGCAGCTTGTTCGACAGGATCGAGATGAAGATCAGGTTGTCGATGCCGAGGACGACTTCCATGACCACCAGGGTCACAAGAGCCGCCCAGGCGGCAGGATCGCTCAGCAGGGGAGTTATGCTTTCAAGCATCGGTGTTCCAGAATGTGATGATAGCCATAAGCGGTAACGGGACCGTGAGGTTGCAGCAAGCGTCTGGAGGCGGCCTTGTCGTCGCACCCGGCCCCGTCGCATGGGTCTGGATTCCGGCAAAAGAGCGCAGGTGCGACCTTATCGTTCCGTTCCCGTCGGTTGCGAGCGAGGACCTTGCATGCTATCAGCCGCGCGGCTTTAGCGAAGGATGCATCGAAAGATGTGTCCCAAGCGTGCTTTCCATAAGCAAATCAAGCCCTTGTCTGGCGCGAGCGATCGCAGCCGGACTCGACCCAAACGCTTCAAATCGCGGACCTTTATTACGTGGCGGACGATTTCAGAACGACGGAAGTCGGCGAACGGTATGCTCAGGCGCTGTTCGACCTCTCGCAAGAGACGGGGGCGCTCGACGCCGTGCGCGGCGATCTCGCCTCGCTGAAGGCCGCCTGGCTGGAGAGCGCGGACCTGCGCCGTCTGGCACAGTCGCCGGTCATTTCGGCCGAGGACCAGGCCAAGGGCCTGTCGGCCATCGCCGACAAGGCGAAGTTCAACGCCACGACCAAGAAGTTCCTCGGCCTGCTGGCCCAGAACGGCCGCGCGCGTGACCTGCCCGGCGTGATCGCCGGCTTCCAGGCCCTGTACGCCAAGGCGACCGGCGTCGTGGCCGCCGAGGTCGTCTCGGCCCTGCCGCTGTCGGCGGCCCAGACCAAGAGCATTCAGTCGGCCCTGCGCGCGTCGCTGGGCCGCGATCCCGAACTGACCGCCCGCGTCGATCCGTCGATCCTGGGCGGGCTGAAGGTCAAGGTGGGCTCGAAGCTGTTCGACGCCTCGCTGAAGACCAAGCTCGACCAGATGAAGTTCGCGCTGAAACGCGCCTAAGCCCCGAATTCCAAGTTCAAGCCGGGCCAGCGGGCCCGCACCGAAGACGAAAGCCAGAGAGCCCACCATGGACATCCGCGCCGCCGAAATCTCGGCCATCCTCAAGTCGCAGATCGCCAACTTCGGCGTTGAAGCCGACGTTTCCGACGTCGGCCAAGTGCTGTCGGTCGGCGACGGCATCGCCCGCATCCACGGTCTGGACAACGTCCAGGCCGGTGAAATGGTCGAGTTCCCCAAGGCCGGCGTGAAGGGCATGGCCCTGAACCTCGAGCGCGACAACGTCGGCGCCGTGATCTTCGGCGCGGACGCCGCCATCGCCGAGGGCGATGAAGTCCGCCGCCTGGGCGAGATCGTGGACGTGCCGGTCGGCAAGGGCCTGCTGGGCCGCGTCGTCAACCCGCTGGGCGAGCCGATCGACGGCAAGGGCCCGATCCAGTTCACCGAGCGTCGCCGCGTCGACGTCAAGGCTCCGGGCATCATCCCCCGCAAGTCGGTTCACGAGCCGATGCAGACCGGCCAGAAGGCGATCGACACCCTGATCCCCGTCGGCCGCGGCCAGCGCGAGCTGATCATCGGCGACCGTCAGGTCGGCAAGACCGCCATCGCCATCGACACCATCCTGAACCAGAAGAACGTCAACAAGTCGGAAGACGAGTCGGCGAAGCTCTACTGCATCTACGTCGCCATCGGCCAGAAGCGCTCGACGGTGGCCCAGATCGTGAAGACGCTCGAGGAATCGGGCGCTCTGGAGTACACCATCGTCGTGGCCGCCACGGCTTCGGAACCGGCCCCGCTGCAGTTCCTGGCTCCGTTCGCCGGCACCGCCATGGGCGAGTTCTTCCGCGACAACGGCATGCACGCCCTGATCGTCTATGACGACCTGTCGAAGCAGGCTGTGGCCTATCGTCAGATGTCGCTGCTGCTGCGCCGTCCGCCGGGACGTGAAGCCTACCCGGGCGACGTCTTCTACCTGCACAGCCGCCTGCTGGAGCGTTCGGCCAAGCTGAACGAAGACAACGGTTCGGGCTCCATGACGGCTCTGCCGATCATCGAAACCCAGGCCAACGACGTCTCGGCCTACATTCCGACCAACGTGATCTCGATCACCGACGGCCAGATCTTCCTGGAATCGGACCTCTTCTACCAGGGCATCCGTCCGGCCGTGAACGTCGGCATCTCGGTGTCGCGCGTGGGCTCCTCGGCCCAGATCAAGGCCATGAAGCAGGTCGCCGGTTCGATTAAGGGCGAACTGGCCCAGTATCGTGAAATGGCCGCCTTCGCGAAGTTCGGCTCGGACCTGGACGTCTCGACCCAGAAGCTGCTGGCGCGCGGCGCCCGCCTGACCGAGCTGCTGAAGCAGCCGCAGTACTCGCCGCTGGCCGTCGAAGAGCAGGTCGTGTCGATCTACGCCGGCACGCGCGGCTACCTGGACAACGTGGCGGTGTCGGACATCGGCCGCTTCGAGAGCGAGCTGCTGGCCCGCGTCCACTCGAACCACGCTTCGCTGCTGGAAGGCATCCGCACCAAGAAGGCCCTGACGCCGGAACTGGAAGCCGAGCTCAAGGACGTCCTGGCCGCCTTCGCCAAGACCTTCGCCTAAGATCTGACCAGAGAGCGAGAGTAGCGCCGGATGGCCAGCCTTAAGGAAATGCGCAATCGGATCGGAAGCGTCAAAGCGACGCAGAAGATCACGAAAGCCATGCAGATGGTCGCCGCGGCCAAGCTGAAGCGCGCCCAGGAGCAGGCCGAGAACGCCCGCCCCTATGCGACGCGGATGGCCTCGGTCATCGCCAACCTGGCCGCCGGCGTCTCGGGCGACGGCGCGCCGAAGCTGCTGGCCGGCACGGGCGCCGACCAGCGTCACCTGATCGTGGTCGCCACGGCGGACAAGGGTCTGGCGGGGGGCTTCTCGTCCAACGTCGTCCGCGCCGCTCGCGACCGGATCAACAGCCTGATCGCCCAGGGCAAGGACGTTCGCGTCATCGCCGTCGGCAAGAAGTCGCGCGATCCCCTGACCCGCCTCTTCGGCGACAAGGTGGTCAAGTCCTTCGAGCTGAGCGAGCACAAGGTCCTGGGTCTGCCGGCCGCACAGCCGATCGCCGAACTGATCGCCGAGAGCTTTGAAGGCGGGCAGGCCGACGTGGTCACCCTCTTCTACAGCCAGTTCAAGTCGGTGATCTCGCAGGTGCCGACCGCTAGCCAGCTGATCCCGGCCGTCGTCGAAGGCGACGCCGAACCGATCGACCTGAACGGCGCGGTCTATGAGTATGAGCCCTCGGAAGAGGAAATCCTCGAGACCCTGCTGCCGCGCAACCTGACGACGCAGATCCTGGCCGCTCTCTACGAGAACCAGGCCGGCTTCTTCGGCGCGCAGATGGCCGCGATGGACAACGCCACGCGCAACGCGGGCGACCTCATCAACAGCCTGACCCTGCAGTACAACCGTAAACGCCAGGCCCAGATCACCACCGAGCTGATCGAGATCATCGCCGGCGCTGAAGCGCTCTGATCCCGACCGACACGACATTCCGAACCGGACGCACCCCATGACCGACGCCACCGCCACCAAGAAACCCGCCGCCAAGAAGCCGGCCGCCCCCAAGAAGGCCGCCGCTCCGAAGGCCGCCGCCGCCGTTGCTGGCTCGGGCCGTATCGCCCAGGTCATCGGCGCCGTCGTCGACGTTGAGTTCGACGGCGCCCTGCCGGCCATCCTGAGCGCCCTGGAGACGCAGAACGTCGACCAGAAGACGGGCGAGCCCTTCACCCTGGTTCTGGAAGTCGCCCAGCACCTCGGCGAGAACATGGTCCGCGCCATCTCGATGGACACGACCGAAGGTCTCACGCGCGGCCAGCCCGTCGTCGACACCGGCAAGTCGATCATGGCGCCGGTCGGTCCCGGCACCCTGGGCCGCATCATGAACGTCGTCGGTCAGCCGATCGACGAAGCCGGTCCGATCCAGACCACCGAATACCGCCCGATCCACAAGGAAGCCCCGACCTTCGACGAACAGTCGACCTCGGCGGAAATCCTGGTCACGGGCATCAAGGTCATCGACCTGATCTGCCCCTACACCAAGGGCGGCAAGACCGGCCTGTTCGGCGGCGCCGGCGTGGGCAAGACCGTGACCATGCAGGAACTGATCAACAACATCGCCAAGGCTTACGGCGGTTACTCGGTTCTGGCCGGCGTGGGTGAACGCACCCGCGAAGGCAACGACCTGTATCACGAGATGATCGAGTCCAACGTGAACGTGGACCCGGCCAAGAACAACGGCTCGACCGAAGGCTCCAAGTGCGCCCTGGTTTACGGCCAGATGAACGAGCCGCCCGGCGCCCGCGCCCGCGTCGCCCTGACCGGCCTGTCGATCGCCGAGTACTTCCGCGACGAAGAAGGCAAGGACGTGCTGCTGTTCGTCGACAACATCTTCCGCTTCACCCAAGCCGGTTCGGAAGTGTCGGCTCTGCTGGGCCGCATCCCCTCGGCCGTGGGCTATCAGCCGACGCTGGCCACCGAGATGGGCAACCTGCAAGAGCGCATCACCTCGACCAAGAAGGGCTCGATCACCTCGGTCCAGGCCATCTACGTTCCCGCCGACGACCTGACCGACCCGGCACCCGCCGCCTCGTTCGCTCACTTGGACGCGACGACCGTTCTGAACCGCGACATCGCCGCCCAGGCCATCTTCCCGGCCGTGGACCCACTGGACTCGACCTCGCGCATCATGGACCCGCTGGTCATCGGTGAAGAACACTACACCGTCGCCCGTCGCGTTCAGGAAATCCTGCAGCAGTACAAGGCGCTGAAGGACATCATCGCCATCCTGGGCATGGACGAGCTGTCGGAAGACGACAAGCTGGTCGTTTCGCGCGCCCGCAAGATCCAGCGCTTCCTGTCGCAGCCCTTCTTCGTGGCCGAGCAGTTCACCAACTCGCCGGGCAAGTTCGTCGAGCTGAAGGACACCATCCGCTCGTTCAAGGCCATCTGCGACGGCGAATACGACCACCTGCCGGAAGCCGCCTTCTACATGGTCGGCGCCATCGAGGAAGTCGTCGAGAAGGCCGCCAAGATGGCTTCGGAAGCCTAAGTCATGGCCGGTAAGCTGAACTTCTCCCTCGTCGCCCCGGAACGCGAAATCTTCGCCGGTTCGGTCGATCAGGTCGATGCGCCGGGCGTCGAGGGCGACTTCGGCGTCCTGCCGGGCCACGCGCCCTTCATGACCACCCTGCGCGAGGGCGTGGTCGTGATCTATGACGGCGCCCAGCGTCGTCGCTTCACGGTCAAGGGCGGCTTCGCCGACATCAACGCTCAGGGTCTCAGCATCCTGGCCGAAGAAGCCTCGGAGATCGTCGAGGGCTAAGCCTTCTGCGACGCGAACAAGATCAGGGGCCCCTCGCTTCGGCGGGGGGCCTTTTTCTTTGGGGCCGCGCGGCGTCAGCTCTTCGGCAGGTCCTCGAAGGCCGCCACCACCTGCTGATAGACCTCGCGCTTGAACGGCACGATCAGGTCCGGCGCCTCATCCAGCGCGCCCCAGCGCCAGGCGTCGAACTCCGGCTCGCCGTGGGCGGCCAGATCGAACTCGCTGTCGTCGCCGGTGAAGCGGAAGGCGAACCAGACCTGCTTCTGGCCTTTGAAGCCCTTCCAGGCCTTCGGCCCGCCCATGCCCTCGGGAAAGTCATAGACGATCCAGCCCCCGGTGCGGCCCAGCAGCTCGACCGAGCGCACGCCGGTTTCTTCCTGCAGTTCGCGCAGCGCCGCCGCCTCCAGATCCTCGCCCTCATCGACGCCGCCTTGCGGGAACTGCCAGTTCCACGGCTCGGGCGTCCTCGCGCGGCGGCCCAGCCAGACCAGACCGGCGGTGTTGAACAGCACCACCCCGACATTGGGACGATAGGCGGAAAGATCGATCTGGCTCATCCGTCCCGATTACGCCTCGACCGCGCGGCCCGCCAGCCGTAACCGGGCCTTAAGCGGACCGGCGGTAGGGAAGGGCATGGATCGTCGCGCACTGATCGGCCTTGCGGCCCTGAGCACTGGATTGGGTACTGCTCTCGTCGCCGCCGAGGCCGAAGCCTCGGGCAAGAGCGAAGGCGGGGGCGCGCCCGCCAACGCCTACATCCCCTTGCCCACTGCCACGGCCACCATCCTGCGCCGTGATGGCCGCCGGGGCGTGATGACGGTCGAGGTCGGGGTCGACGTGGCCGATCCGGCCCTACGCCTGCGCGCCGACCAGTCGAAACCGCGCCTCAGCGCCGCCTTCAACGAGGTGGTGCGGCTGGCGGGCGAGCGCCTCCTGCCCGGCGCCCCGCCGGATGTGGAATGGCTCAGTCGCGCCCTGCAGGCGGCCACCGACCGGGTGCTCGGCAAGCCGGGGGCGAAGATGCTGCTCGGGACGGTGATGGTGGTTTAGATTCTCCGCCGCAAGCAGGGGAGGATAGGCGGTCGTCAGTCCTGCGTCGGGCTGGGTCGGCTGGCGTCGCCGTAGGTCATGGCCAGGAAGACGTCTTCCAGATCCGGGTCCTCGGTGGCGATGTCCTTGATGGTCACGCCCGCGGCGCGCACCGCCGCCAGCACCTGTTCGACGCTGGACTCGCCCGTTCGGTAGGTGACGACGAAGGCGCCGTGCGGGCGTGCGCCGACCGTAAAGCCGTTCAGCGTGGGCAGGACGTCTTGAGGTGTCTCGGGCGTGACCACCACATTGCGGGTGTCCAGACGCTTCAACAGGGTCTGCGTCGGCTCGCAGGCCACGACCTCGCCCCGGTTGATGATGGCGATGGTGTCGCACAGCTCCTGGGCTTCTTCCAGGTAGTGGGTGGTCAGGATGACGGTGACGCCTTCCTCGTTGATCTTGCGCACATAGTCCCACAGCTGACGTCGCAGCTCGACGTCCACGCCCGCCGTCGGCTCGTCCAGGATCAGGACGGGCGGGTTGTGGACCAGGGCCTTGGCCACCATCAGGCGGCGTTTCATGCCGCCGGACAGGGCGCGGACATAGGCGTTGGCCTTGTCCGACAGGCCCAGCGCGGCCAGCAGCTCGTCCGAGCGGCGCTCGTCGGCGGGCACGCCGTAGAAGCCGGCCTGGACCTCCAGGGCCTCGCGCGGGGTGAAGAAGACGTCGGCGACGATCTCCTGCGGCACGACGCCGAGGGCCGCGCGGGCGTCGCGCGCCTCGTGGTCGATATCGCGGTCCCAGATGCGGACCGTGCCCTCGGACTTGTTCACCACCCCGGCGATGATGTTGATCAGGGTCGACTTGCCCGCGCCGTTGGGGCCGAGAAGCCCGAACATCGAGCCGCGCGGCACCGTCAGGTCGACGCCGCGCAGGGCGGTCTTGGCCGGCGACTTCTTGGTGCCCGCATAGGTCTTCTTCAGGCCCCGCACCTCGATGGCGTTGACGGGCAGGGCAGGGGTCTCGGTCATGCGGACGTTCACTCAGGCGGCGGAAGCGTGCGGCATAGGTAGGGGGCGAAGCGCGGTTCGCCAAGGCGCTGTAAAGCCTCGATCAGACAAGCTTGCGCGTCTTTGTGTAAATGGTGCTTGACGTCACTTCTGAGCGTGTCTAGGTTCCTTGTCATAAAGACAACCTACCTTGATGGAGAGACGCTCATGACCGCCCTGCCAGTCCAGACGAAAAAGCCTTTGACCAAGACCCGCCTGATCGGTTTCGCCGCCCTGGGCGTCTGCGCCGTCGGCTATACCGGAATGGGTCTGGCTCTGCTGGCGGGCAAGCTGGACTATCTGGACATGACCCATGCGGCCCTGCTGGCCGCCGTCGCCGCTCTGATCGGCGAGATCGGCCTGTGGGTCGGCGCCGGCTGCCTGGGCCTGACCCTGTTCAAGAAGCGCAAGGCCATGCTGGACAAGCTGTTCCGCCGCCAGCCGCGCCCTTCGGAGGTTTGACCTGGAGGGCCGGTCCGCCTAGGAACGGCGCGAGCCTTCCAGACCCGGACCGGACCCATGCCTCCCCGCCATACCGACGCTGTCATTCCCGCCCCCGAAGAGATCGTGGTCTTGTCCAAGCGCGTCGCCTGCGACGGCGGCGGCGTCCTCGGTCACCCGCTGGTCTATCTGGAGATGGGCGAGGACGACTTCGTCGAGTGCGGCTATTGCGACCGCCGCTTCGTCCTGTCGGACCATCCGCATCCGGAGAGCGAATACCTGGACCCGGCGGCCCGTCCGCCCGAGGCCCACTGAGGCATGCGCTATCTGCACACCATGGTCCGTGTGAAGGACCTGGAGGCGTCGCTGCACTTCTATCGCGACCTGCTGGGTCTGGTGCAGACGCGCAGGATGGACAGCGAGGCCGGCCGCTTCAGCCTGATCTATCTGGCCGCGCCGCAGGACACGGCGCGCGCCGAGGCCGAGAAGTCGCCCGAGGTCGAGCTGACCTTCAACTGGGACCCCGAGGATTATCAGGGCGGCCGCAATTTCGGTCACCTGGCCTTCGAGGTCGAGGACATCTACGCCGCCTGCCAGCGTCTGATGGACGGGGGCGTGACGATCAACCGTCCGCCGCGCGACGGCCACATGGCCTTCATCCGCTCGCCCGACGGCATCTCGATCGAGCTGCTGCAGGGCGGCGAGCGTCTGGCCCCGGCCGAGCCCTGGGCCACTATGCCCAACGTCGGAGCCTGGTGACTTGACGAGCGCGCGCCTGATCGTCCTGTTCGCGGCGACGGCTGTGCTGGCCGGTTGCGCCTCGGTCACCGAGACCAATCCGGCGCGGACGGCCACCGACATGCTGCTCGTCAACCGCGCCGCCGACCGCGCGGTCGAGGGTCTGACCCTGCCGATCCCGCAGGGCGCGCGGGTCTTTATCGACGAGACCTATTTCCAGGCCGAGAACGCTCGATACGCCCTGAGCGCCATCCGAGCCGCCCTGTCGGATGCCGGCTATGCCATCAGCCGCGACCGCGACAGCGCCGACGCCATCTTCGAGGTTCGGGCCGGCGCCCTGTCGCTGGAGCAGATGCGCCGGGTTTTCGGCATCCCCGACATGCGGGTGCCGATCAATGAGACGCTGAACGTCGTCTCCATCCCCGAACTGTCGATCTATTCCAACCGCGACCGCATGGGCGTGGCCGAGTTTTCCGGCTTCCTCTACGACGGCCGCACCGGTCTGCCGCTGGGCGCCGTGGCCCCGATGATCGGCCAGTACAAGATCCGCAGCCACAAGGCCTTCATGGTCGTGACCTGGGGTCAGCAACTGGCCCAGCCGGGCGAGCGTGATCCGGGCTCGAGCTGGAAAGAGTTCTGAGACTTTCGTCCGTCCGCTGACGCGAGACAGAGCCGTCGCGGCGTGTTAGGGCGCGGGTGAGCATAAGTCCGCCCTCTCGTCGTCGCCGCCAAAGAGCCGCCCTTGTCCTTCTTCCACGCCGGTCCCGCGCCGAAAGGCCTCGGCCCTCGACCGGGCGCCCTGCGCGACGGTCTGGGGCTGCAGCCCGGCATGAAGGTCGGCCTGTTCGGCGGCTCCTTCAATCCGGCCCACGACGGCCACGCCCATGTGGCCGAGACGGCGATGCGTCGCCTGGACCTGGACCGGGTGGTCTGGCTGGTCTCGCCGCAGAACCCGCTCAAGTCGAACCACGAGACGGCGCCGCTGGCGGAGCGCATGGCCTCGGCGCGCGGCGTCGCCCAGACGGTCGGTCCGGCCATGATCGTCTCGGATTTCGAGACCCGGGCGGGGACCCAATGGACGGTGGACACCCTGCGTGTGCTCAAGGCCCGCTATCCCGGCGTCCAGTTCGTCTGGCTGATGGGGTCGGACAATCTGGCCAGCTTCCATCGCTGGAGGGGCTGGACCGACATCATGCATCTGATGCCGATGGCGGTGATCGCCCGGCCAGGCAGCCAGCTGGACAGTCGCACGGCGCCCGCCGCCTCGCGCTACGCCCGCTTCCGCATTCCGGCGCCTCGCGCGGGTCTGCTGCCCAGCTTGCAGGCGCCAGCCTGGACCTATCTGACGGCGCCGCTAAATCCGCGCTCGTCCACCGCCATCCGCGCCACGCGCACGGCGCGATGAGGGCGCGCGCGATCGGCTCGGCGCGCCCCGAAGTTTGACCTTGCTCAGCTTGAACCCATGGCCCCGCTCATCGCCGAAATGGCGTCGTCGATGGTGAAGGTGTTGGGTTTCTGGACCGGGGGGAAGTCCTTGAAGCTGTCGGCGAAGGCCGTGGCTCCCGCCTGCGCGCCGTACAGCAGGAAGGTGTTCTTCAACACCCAGTCGTAATAGGTGTTGGAGGTGATGTCGGCGAACTCGTAGGGGTCCGTCCGCAGGTTAAACAGCTTGGGGATGCGTAGCCTTGTGAAGGGTTCGCCCCACACCTTCATCGTCCCTTGGCAGCGTTGTTCCAAGAAGACGCACTTCCAGTTGTCATAGCGCAGAGCCAGGATGTCGCCGTCGTCGCTGATGTAGAAGAAGGAGGTGCGGGGGCTGTTTTCGTCCTTGCCCGTGATGTGGTTAACGAGGCTGACGCCGTCGATGTGGTTCTTGTAGGTCCGACCGATGGCCTTGTAGCCCTTCTTCACCTTCTCGACGATGTCGGGTTCGCCCGCGATTTCCAGGAAGGTCGGCAGCCAGTCGTGATGCTGGACGATGCCGTTGGACACGGCACCCGCCGGCACCTTGCCCGGCCAGCGCACCATCATCGGAATGCGGAAGGCGCCTTCCCAGTTGGTGTTCTTCTCGCTGCGGAAGGGGGTCGTGCCGCTGTCCGGCCAGGAGTTCCGGTGCGGCCCGTTGTCGGTCGAATACTGGACGAAGGTGTCCTCGGCGATGCCCAACTCGTCCAGCAGGTCCAGCAGCTGGCCGACGTTCTTGTCATGGTCGATCATGGTGTCGTGATAGGCTGACTGCCAGCGACCGGCCTGGCCCTTGCTTGACGCCTTGCTGTGGGTGAACATGTGCATGTGGGTGGTATTGACCCACACGAACCAGGGCTTGCCGTCGGCTTCGGCCTTCTTGATGAAGGCGGAGGCGCGTTCGACGAAGTCGTCGTCGCAGGTCTCCATCCGTTTGGCGGTCAGCGGGCCGGTGTCCTCGATCTTTTGTTTGCCTACCTTGCCCCAGCGCGGCATCTCGGTGGGGTCGTCCGTATCCGTCGCCCAGGAATGGATCACGCCACGGGGGCCGAACCGCTCCTTGAAGTTCGGCATGTCGGGTTCGTTGAGCGGATAGTTCTCCATCTCCGGCTCTTCCTCCGCATTCAGGTGGTAGAGGTTGCCGTAGAACTCGTCGAAGCCGTGATTGGTCGGCAGCATATGGTTCAGGTCGCCCAGGTGGTTCTTGCCGAACTGTCCCGTGGCGTAGCCCTGCTCCTTCAGCAGGGCGGCGATGGTGACCAGCTTGTCGGTCATCCCCACCGGGGCGCCCGGAATGCCGACTTTCGACAGCCCGGTCCGCAGGACGCTTTGACCGGTGATGAAGGACGAACGCCCGGCGGTGCAGCTCTGCTCGCCATAGCTGTCGGTGAACTTCATCCCCTCCTTGGCGATCCGGTCGATGTTCGGCGTGCGATAGCCCATGACGCCGTCGGTGTAGCAACTGAGGTTCGAGATCCCGATGTCGTCGCCCCAGATGACCAGGATGTTCGGTTTCTTGTCGGCCATGACGCTTTCCTGCGGTGATGGTGGAGCGCCCAATTCATCGGAGACTTGGAACTCTTCCATCCGTCGAAACCCCTAGGCGCCCCGGTCGGATTTCTTCGCGCCGTTTGCCATCAGCCGTGCGTACTGTGGACGAGGTATTCCGGCTGATTCGCCGCATGCGCCCGGACGGGATGACCTTTCGGAGGGAACGTGCTAGGTTGGCCCTTTAGTAATCTCCCCTGGAGCCCTCCGCTGACCCCCTCGCCCGCGCACGATGCGCAAGACGCCGCCGTTTCCAACGCGGCCCATGAAATGGACCCGATGGATTCCGTCCATTCCGAAGATGGTCAGGCCGAAGGCCCCAGTACCGGTGATCAAGCCCCGCTTCCGGTCGGGCTGACGGACCTGGAACGCGCCATCATCGCCAAGCTCGACGAAGACAAGGCCCAGGACATGGTCCTGATCGACCTGCGCGGCAAAAGCCCGATGTCCGACGCCATGATCGTGGCTTCGGGCCGGTCGCACCGCCACGTCGGCGCCCTGGCCGACCACCTGCTGCGCCTGTTCAAGGACCTGGGCCTGGGCAAGGTCAAGGTCGAGGGCCTGCCACACTGTGACTGGGTGCTGCTGGATGCGGGCGACGTGATCGTCCACCTGTTCCGCCCCGAAGTGCGCACCTTCTACAATATCGAGAAGATCTGGGCGATCGACAGCGCCCACCGCGGCGCCGGCGCCGCCTGATCTTCGGACTGAGCTGACCCCATGAAGCTGGCGATCGCGGCCATCGGCAAGCCGGGCCGCGGTCCCGAGGCCGCCCTGGCCGACGACTACGCCCGGCGGGCGACCCTGGCGGGTCGGCCGCTGGGACTGGGGCCGCTCGAGCTTCTGGATCTGGAACCCCGCAAGTCCGGCAAGGCCCCGGAGGCCGAACTGATCCTGGCCGCCGCCGAGGGCGCCCACCTGATCGCCTGCGACGAACGGGGCAAGACCTATTCGTCCCGCGCCTTCGCCGACCACGTGGCGACCCTGCGCGATCAGGGCGAGCGGCGTCTGGTCTTCGCCATCGGCGGAGCGGACGGGCTGGACGAGAGCGTGCGCCGCGCCGCGCGTTCGACCCTGGCCTTCGGACCCCAGACCTGGCCCCACGCCCTGGCCCGCGCCATGCTGGCCGAGCAGCTCTATCGCGCCGTGACCATCCTGTCCGGCTCGCCCTATCATCGCGACTGATGCGCCGGGGGGCGGGGCTTCTTCTGTTGACGTCGGGCCTGGCGCTGGTGCTGGCGGGTCCGGCGTCCAGCCAGCGCGCGGCCGCGCCCAATCCTGAACTGACCCGGCTTCAGGCCGAGTATCGCGACGAGACGGCCCGCGCGCGGCGCTTGCGCGCCGAGGCCGCCGCCGCCGGCGACGAGGTGGTCGATCTGGACCGGCAGCTGGCCGAGTTGCGTCGGGCCGAGGCCGCGGACGACGTGCAGATGGAATCCCAGCGCGCCCGCCTCAAGGAACTGGGCGACCGCGAGGCGGCTCTGGTGGCCTCGCTGTCGCGTGAGCGGGCAGGGCAGGGGCGTCTGTTGTCGGCCCTGCAGATGATGAGCCGCAAGCCGCCGCCGCCCCTGCTGATCCCGGCGGACAAGGCGGTGGACACGGTGCGGGCCTCCATCCTGATCCGCGCCATGACGCCCGAGCTCCAGGCGCGCGCCAAGGGTCTGGTCGAACGTCAGGCCGAGGTCATCCGCATCCGCCGTCTGGCCGCCCTGTCCAGCGAGCGCCTGTTCACCGTCGAGAGCGCCCAGGGCGACCGTCGCGCCGAGATCGAGAGCCTGTCGGCGCGCAAGCTGGCCCTGCGCGCCGTGCTGCGCGCCGAGGCCGCTCGCGCCGAGCGCGCCACTCGGTCGCTGGAGGCCCGCATCCGCGAACTGGGCGGACAGGCGCCGCTTATCACCGACGCCGTGGTCGAGGCCCCCGCCGCCCGCCTGCCCGCCGGCCGCAGCCGCCTGACCGCGCCGGTGCAGGGCGCGCCGTCGCAGCGCTTCGGCGGCGGCTCCAGCGGCTGGCGCTGGCGTTCCAGCCACGAAGTCATCGCCGCCCCGGCCCCCGCCCGCGTCGCCTACGCCGGACCGCTGAAGGAATGGGGCGAGGTGGTCATCCTGGATCTCGGACCCGGCTGGCGCGTCGTTGTGGCGGGTCTGGATCAGCTGTCGGTCGACACCGGACAAAGGGTCGCCGACGGCCAGGCTCTGGGCCGCACCGGCGAGGACGGCGAGGCCTATTTCGAGCTGCGCCGCGATGAACGTCCCATCGACCCCGCGCCCTGGCTGCAGTAGCGGCGGCAATCGCGCGAAAGTCCTTTCAAATCCGCGCCGAGGCTGATTGTATCGCCCTATCTGACGTCGGCGTCTGACGCCTGCGCCTCCCTGGACGACCGGAGCCCGCGCGGGTCCGATGGAAAGACACCGAATGCGTAAACTGCTTCTCATCGGCTGCGCCGCCCTGGCCCTGGGCGGATCGGCGGCGGCTGTGGCCAGCCAGACCCCGCGCAACGAGACCTTCCGCATGCTGCAGATGTTCGGCGACGTCCTGGGCATCGTCGAGCAGGCCTATGTGGTTCCGGTCGACAACAAGAAGCTGATCGAGGCGGCGCTGTCGGGGATGATGACGGCGCTCGACCCGCATTCCAACTACCTGCCGCCCAAGTCCTATGGCGACCTGCGCGAACGGACGACGGGCGAGTATTCGGGCGTCGGCCTGACCATCACCTCCGAGGGCGGTCTGGTGAAGGTCATCTCGCCGATGGACGAGAGCCCGGCCGGTCGCGCGGGCGTCCAGGCGGGCGACGTCATCAGCGCCATCGACGGCCAGAACGCCGCAGGCCTGACGGTGTCGGAAGTGTCGGACAAGCTGCGCGGCGCCATGGGCACCAGCGTCACCGTCACCTTCCTGCGTGACGGCGAGGAACCGCGCGAGGTGGTTCTCACCCGCGAGGTCATCAAGGTCGAATCCGTCACCGGCCGTCTGGAAGGCGACTTCGGCTACCTGCGCATCTCGACCTTCAACGAGAACACCGGCCGCGAACTGACCGAAACCATCGAGCGTCTGAAGCGCGAGAAGCCCGGCATCAAGGGCTATGTCCTGGATCTGCGTAACAACGGCGGGGGGTTGCTGAACGCCGCCATCGACGTGTCCGATGCCTTCCTGGAACGCGGCGAGATCGTCAGTCAGCGTGGCCGCAAGCCGACCGACATCGAACGCTACGCCGCCAAGCCGGGCGACCTGACCGGCGGTCTGCCGGTCGTGGTGCTGATCAACTACGGCTCGGCTTCAGCATCGGAGATCGTGGCGGGAGCGCTCAAGGATCAGGAGCGGGCCACGGTCGTCGGCCTGACCAGCTTCGGCAAGGGTTCGGTGCAGACGGTCATCCCGCTGCGCGGCGGGGCTGACGGGGCGCTGTCGATCACCACGGCGCGCTACTACACGCCGTCGGGCCGCTCGATCCAGAAGATCGGCATCGAGCCGGACCTCGAGGTCGCCCGTTCGGAGGCCGAGGCGCGCATCGTCTCGCGCTCCAGCTTCATCTATTCCGAGGCGGCCTACGCCACGGCGCTGGATTCCTCCATCGGAGCCGAGCGCAAGGGGCCGCACGTCCCGCACGAGGCGCCGGGCGAGGGCTTCGACAAGACCAAGGACTATCAGCTGCAACGGGCGCTGGACGTGCTGCGCGCCGGCGGCGACCTCGCCCGGCTGGCCGCTGCGCCGGACACGGTCGTGGTCACCGCGCCGGGCGCCAAGCCCGTCGAGACAGCCGAGGCGTCGATCACGGAGGCGCCCTCCGACCGCCCGGCGCGTGGTCCCGAGGTCACGCCGGGCAATGAGCCGAAGAAGGACTGATCCTTCTCCATCAACGTGGTGAACGGTGCGTTAGGGTTTCTTAACCGGCGCTGGGGATAAGTGAGGATCGAGGAGGACCGCGCCGTGCGGTTCTCCAGTCCCGTCCCCTGTCGTTCGAGCGCCGCCCTGTCCATGTTCGCCAAGCGCCAGTCCGCTCTCGCCGCCGCCGCCGGCGCGCCGCCGGAAGCCCGGTCGCGCGGGGGGCTGGACGCCGTCGTGGCCGCCCTGAAGAAGCCGCCGGTCGCCGTCGGCGCGGCGGGGGCTTTTCTGCTGATCGCGGGCGGGCTGTTCATCGCCGTTCTCGGTGATCCGCGCGCCGGAGCGCCGTCGGCCCGGGCCTCACTGCAGCGGCCCGAGGCCGTGTCGACCGCCCCGAGCGGCGTCGACGCCTTCGCCATGAGCGGGCTGGACCTCTATCAGGACATGGCCGGCGGCGACCCGGCCCTGCTCGACCCCAACGGCGCCGCCGGAAACGAGGCCCTGATCACCCTGCCGGACGGGGCCAGCGTGGCGGGCGGAGCGGCCATCGCCGCCCCGGTGCGCGCGCCCTCGAACCCCCTGCCCAAGGCGCCGATCGCGGGCCTGTTTTCGCCCGGTCCGAACGGCCCCCTGCCGCGCATCGCGCCCGACGGCCGCGTCCCGGCCCAGGCCTATGCCCGGCCCTTCCGCTCCAATGGAAAGCCCATGGTGGCGCTGGTCGTCGGCGGCCTGGGCCTGAACGCCGTCACCACCCGTGCGGCCATCGATCGCCTGCCCGCCGAGGTCACGCTCAGCTTCGTCCCCTACGCCGAGGGGCTGCAGGCCTGGATCGACATGGCCCGCGCCCAGGGCCACGAGGTGATGATCGAGCTACCGATGGAGCCGACCGGCTATCCCGACAACGATCCTGGTCCCTACACCCTGCTGTCCAGCGGCGGCGCCGACGACGTCGAGGCCAAGCTGGACTGGCTGCTGGGCCGCGCCACCGGCTATTTCGGCGTGACCAACTATCTGGGCGACCGCTTCGCGACCTCGGACGAGGGTATGGGCGCCATGCTGGGCGTGCTGCGTCAGCGCGGCGTGGCCTTCCTCGACGACGGCTCGATGCGCAGGAAGCCCGGCGCCTTCGCCCGCGCCAGCGCCGACCGCATCATCGACGAGCAGCAGAGCCCTGCCGCCATCATGGGCCAACTCACCGCCCTGGAAGCCGCCGCCAAGACCCGCGGCGCCGCCCTGGGAACCGGCTTCTCCTACCCCGTCACCGTCGAAGCCGCCGCCCGCTGGACGGCTGGGCTGGAAGCCCGCGGCCTGCAACTGGCCCCGGCGTCCGCCATGACGCGTCGTCCGGGGCGCTAGGCGGCTGCCTTGCAGGGCGTGACCCGATCAACTGCGGTCGTCGCCCTGATGCTGATCGCCGGCTTGAGCGCCTGCCGTTCATCGTCGGTGCAGCCGGTGATCGTAGCCAGCGCCGCGCCCGATTGCCGACCCATGGTCGCCTCGGTCTATCTGATCTGCTGGTACGGCGGCCGCGACGCGCCCTTGTCTCAGTGCGAAGTCGGCCTGGAAGACCCCGTCGGCTGCGGGCTCGGGCCCAAGGCGGTGGCGCTCTTCAATGGCGGGGTGGATGTGTCTGGCGCCTTCTCCACTCCGGGTAGGCCTGAGCGGCCTCGATGGGTTCAGATCCGCGCCTATCAGGACGCCGCCGGACGCATCGGGCGGAAATGGTATCCTCGGGGCGGAGAGGAAAAGGACGCCTTCATTCTGGATGAAAAGCGGTTTCAACCGCCGCCTGCCGGTCAGGACTAGGCGATTCGGGGCTTGAAGCTCCGTCCCCGACTGTGATCATCTCTGTCCATGACAATCGTCTCCATCATCATGGCGGTGGGTTTTGTCGCCGTCTTGGCCGCCATGTCGGTCTGGTCGGCCAAGGGCTTGGCGCGTGACCAGCGGTTGCCGATGCAGTGGGGCTTCGACGGACGCGCGACCTGGCGGGCGCCCCGTGACGCCGCACTGGCCTTCACCCCCGTCCTGGCGGCCTTGACCCTGATTCCCACGGCTCTGGCGAGCCTTCTGGGTCCGCTCGAAGGGGCGGGCGCGCGGCTCTATCTCGGCGTCCTGACCGGCATGGGTCTGGCCTGGGTCGGCGCCCACGCCCTGCACCTGTGGCTGATGGCGCGCTGGCGCCGGGCCGAAGGCGTCTAGGCCCGCGCTTCGACCTTCAGCGGCATGGGCTTGAGGTCCAGAAGGGCGAACAGCCTGGCGTCGTCGTCCTCTTCCGGGTTGGGCGTGGTCAGCAGCTTGCCGCCGACGAAGATGGAGTTGGCGCCGGCCAGGAAGCACAGGGCCTGCATTTCCGGCGTCATGCCTTCACGACCGGCCGACAGGCGGACCATGGACTTGGGGCAGACCAGACGGGCGACGGCCACGGTGCGGACGAACTCGATGGGGTCGATCTCGCCCTCTTTCAGCACCCGTTCGCCCAGGGGCGTGCCGCCGACCGGGACCAGGGCGTTGACCGGTAGGCTGTCGGGGTGGGCGGGCAGGGTGGCCAGGGCGTGCAGCAGGCCCGCGCGGTCGCGGCGCTTCTCGCCCATGCCGACGATGCCGCCGCAGCAGGTGTTCATGCCCGCGTCTCGGACGTGTTGCAGGGTCTCCAGCCGGTCCTGATAGGAACGGGTCGTCACCACCTCGGCGTAGTACTCCGGCCCGGTGTCGAGGTTGTGGTTGTAGTAGTCGAGGCCCGCGTCCTTCAGCTGTTTCGCCTGGTCGGCGTTCAGCATGCCCAAGGTGGCGCAGGTCTCCAGACCGAGCGCCTTCACGCCCGAGATCATGGCGGCCAGCTTGGGCGTGTCGCGGTCCTTCAACTCGCGCCAGGCGGCGCCCATGCAGAAGCGGCTGGCCCCGCCCGCCTTGGCCGCCATGGCCTCGGCGATGACGGCGGTAGGCTCCATCAGCTTCTCGGCCTTCAGGCCGGTCTTGAAGCTGGCCGACTGCGAGCAGTAGCCGCAGTTCTCGGCGCAGCCGCCGGTCTTGACCGACAGCAGTTGCGACTTCTGCACCTCGCTGGGGTCGAAGGTCGCCCGGTGCACGGTGGCGGCCTCGAACACCAGCTCCATGAAGGGGCGGGCGAACAGGGCCTCGACCTCCTCCAGCGTCCAGTCGTGACGGGGGATCGAGAAATCGCGGGCGGGTCGGATCGATGCGTCGTCAGCCATGGGCGACGGCTTAGCCGTGCGCGCGGGCGCGGCCAAGCCGGAACTGACGCGTCGCTGTTCTTTGGCTCAGGGTTCGTCCTTATAGATAAGGCCGTCGCGCATGACGAAGGCGACGGTTTTCAGCGCGGTCACGTCGCTCAGCGGATCGCCCGCCACGGCGATGACGTCGGCGCGCTTGCCCGGCTCCAGCGTGCCGATTTCCTCCGCCAGGCCCAGCAGATCGGCGGCGTTGACGGTGGCGGCCTCGATGGCGGTCATCGGCGTCATGCCGTTCCTGACCATCAGCTCGAACTCGTCAGCGTTGCGGCCGTGCTTGGACACGCCCGCATCGGTGCCGAAGGCGATGCGCACCCCGGCGGGCACGGCGCGCTGCAGCGACTGGCCGGTGATCGAGATGCGCCAACGCACCTTGGCCAGGACATCCGGCGGATAGGCGTCGGGATCGGCGGCCAGACGCTCGATATAGCCGTTCACCGTGGACAGGGTCGGCACATAATAGGCGCCGGACCGTTGGAACAGGCGGATCGTCTCGTCGTCGAACATGGTGCCGTGCTCGATGGAATCCGCACCCATGCGCAGCGCCAGATCAATGCCGTCAGCGCCATGGGCGTGAACCGCGACCTTCTTGCCATAGAGGTGGGCCGTGTCGATCAGGGCCTTGGCCTCGTCCTCGAACATCTGCGCCCCGACGCCCGCGCCGACGCGGCTGTTGACCCCGCCAGTGGTGGCGATCTTGATGACGTCGACGCCGCGTCCGACCTGCAGGCGCACGGCTTCGCGACAGCTTGCCACGCCATTGCACACGTTGTCGTGGGCCATGTGGGCGCGGAAGTCGTCGTTGAAGCCGAGCCGCCCGTCCATGTGACCCGAGGTGGTCGAAATACTGGTCCCGGCGTCGAGTATGCGGGGGCCAGGCAGCCTATGCTCGGCGGTCGCGTCGCGCAGGGCCAGGGTCACCCCGCCGTCGTCACCGAGGTTTCTGACGGTGGTGAAGCCCGCCATCAGGGTTTTCCGGGCGTTGTCCGCGCATGGTAGGATTGGGCCGGCAGGCTTTCGGTCACTGATGAGACCAGCCAGGCCTGACCGGCCAGATCCGAGACCAGGTGCACATGGCTGTCGATCAGGCCGGGCAGGACGAAGCGGTCGCGCTGATCCACCACGGTCGCGCCCGGATAGGCGGAGGCGTCGACGAAGCCGTCGCGGATTTCGGCGACCTTGCCGTCGCGCACCACGATGGTCGACGGCCCGCGCGGCGCGCGGCCGGGATGATCCAGCAGACGACCGGCCTGGATGAGGGTCACGGCCCCCGGCGCCGACGCGGGCCCAGCGGGTTGGGCCGAGGCGGGCAGGGCCGCAGTCAGGGCCAGGGCGCAGACGGCGCCGGTCAGCATGGTCTTCATGGTCGAAACTCCCCCTCGATCCAGGGGGAGTTAAGCCGGGCCTTGTCCGCTACGCCAGTCCTTAAACGGACGGTCAGCCGACCGCGCGCAGGTGCGGCGCGCCGGATGCGCCGCGATCCAAGCGGAAGCGGCCGACCTGCTGGTTCAGGCTGACGGCTTCGTTGGCCAGCTGGCGGGCGGCGGCGGTGGCCTCTTCGGTCATGGCCGCGTTCTGCTGGGTGATGTCGTCCATCTCGCCCATGGTGCGGCGGACGCGGGCCAGACCCTCGGCCTGTTCCTGGGCCGAACCGGCGATGCCTCCGGCCAGGCCGTCGATGGCCACCACGCGACCGCCGATGCGCTCCAGCGCCTCGCCGGTGCGTTCGACCAGATCGACGCCGCGCGCCACCTGGGCCGAGGAGGTCGAGATCAGGGCGCGGATTTCGCCGGACGCTTCGGACGAGCGCTGCGCCAGCGCCCGGACTTCCTGGGCCACTACGGCGAAGCCGCGACCGGCGTCGCCGGCGCGCGCGGCCTCGACCCCGGCGTTCAGGGCCAGCAGGTTGGTCTGGAAGGCGATTTCGTCGATCAGGCTGGTGAAGCGAGCAATGCCGGTCGAAGATTCGGCGATGGCGTGGATGGCCGAAACCGCTTCGCCGACCACCTGGCTGCTTTCCTCGACATCGACGCGGGCGGCGGCCAGGGCTTCGGCGGTCTGGCGGGCGTTGTCGGCGGTCGAGGCCACGGCGCGGGCGATGGCGTCGGCCTCGTTGACCGTGCGTTCCAGGTTGGCGGCCTGACGCTCGGTGCGGCTGGCCAGGTCTTCGGAGGCGGTGGCCAGCTGGTTGGAGCCGGCGCTCAGGCTCTCAACACTGTCGGCCACGGCGCGAACGGCGGTGCGCAGGGCGCGGGTGGCGGCGTGGAAGTCGTTCTGCAGGCTGCGGTACTGTTCGGGGAAGACGCCCGGAATGGTGGTCGACAGGTCGTTCTCGGCCAGGTCGTGCAGGGCGGCGCCCAGGGCGCGGACCACCTCGGTCTGACGGGCCTCGGCCTCGTCATGGGCGGCCTGGACCTTGTCGCGCTGCTCCTGCAGCACGTCGAGGTAGATGGAGATGGCCAGATCCATGTCCAGCATGACGCGCTGGGTCAGTTCGGAGACCGCCTCGGCGGTGACGCGGTCGTGCTCGCGCCTGTTGGCCCAGAACTTCCGGGGGCGGGCGGCGATGGCGCGCGTCAGGTGGGCCAGGATGACGCTGTAGCCGCCGATGTACCAGCGCGGCTCCAGGCCGATGCGGGCGTGGACATGGCCGATGGTGCGCACGGACTTGGCGTAGTCCTCGTCGGCGCGGCCGTCGATGATGGCGTCCCAGTGCCGTTCCTGCGCCTTGCTGGCGGCGGCGATGTGGGCTTCTTCGCGGAAGAAGCGGCGGGTCGTCGGCTCGGCCCGCACCCGGTCGTAGAAGGCGGCCAGGGCTGCAGGGGCTTCCCGGCGCAGCAGCGGCCCCATGGCGCGATAACCGCTGGAGGCCTGTCCCAGACCCATGAAGCCCATGCGGAGGCCGATGTTTTCGCCCGCCATGATGTCGTCTCGCTACCTACGCCGGCGCAGGGGAGCGCGCCTGCTTATCCCTTTGAACCTTAGGGGTATTGCGCCTCTTAAGAGGGGGTTGCGTAGAAACACGTAGGTCTGACGGTTCGTGTCGCGGCGAATATCATATAAAGACATCCTTATGGCTTGATTGCCCCGACGCGCCGGGCGCGCTATAGCGACGCCTTGAAAATCCCCGCCGCGAGAACCCCTGCATGACCGACTACATCGTTCGCGACATTTCCCTGGCCGATTTCGGCAACAAGGAAATCGCCATCGCCGAAACCGAAATGCCGGGCCTGATGGCTCTGCGCGAAGAGTTCGGCGCCGCCAAGCCGCTGAAGGGCGCCCGCATCGCCGGCAGCCTGCACATGACCATCCAGACGGCGGTGCTGATCCAGACCCTGGAAGCCCTGGGCGCCGAAGTGCGCTGGGCATCGTGCAACATCTTCTCGACCCAGGACCACGCCGCCGCCGCCATCGCCGCCAACGGCACGCCGGTCTTCGCCACCAAGGGCGAGACCCTGGTGGAATACTGGGACTACGCCCACAAGATCTTCGAATGGGCTGACGGCGGCTATCCGAACCTGATCCTCGACGACGGCGGCGACGCCACCCTGCTGTGCGTGCTTGGCCCGAAGGCCGAGAAGGACATTTCGGTTCTGGCGAACCCGCAGAACGAGGAAGAAGAAGCCCTCTTCTCGGTCATGAAGCGTTACATCGCCGAGAAGCCCGGCTTCTACTCGGCGATCCGCGACGCCATCGGCGGCGTGTCGGAAGAGACGACCACGGGCGTGCACCGCCTGTACCAGATGGCCGAGCGCGGCGAGCTGCCTTTCCCCGCGATCAACGTCAACGACAGCGTCACCAAGTCGAAGTTCGACAACCTGTACGGCTGCCGTGAGAGCCTGGTCGACGCCATCCGTCGCGGCACCGACGTCATGCTGTCGGGCAAGGTCGCCGTGGTTTGCGGCTACGGCGACGTAGGCAAGGGCTCGGCCGCTTCGCTGCGCAACGGTGGCGCCCGCGTCATCGTCACCGAAATCGACCCGATCTGCGCCCTGCAGGCCGCCATGGAAGGCTATGAGGTCCAGACCCTGGAAGACGTCGCCGACAAGGCCGACATCTTCGTCACCACGACCGGCAACAAGGACGTCATCCGCGTCGAGCACATGCGCGCCATGCGCAACAACGCCATCGTCTGCAACATCGGCCACTTCGACTCGGAAATTCAGGTCGCCGGCCTGAAGAACTTCAAGTGGGACGAGATCAAGCCGCAGGTCCACCACGTCGAGTTCCCGGACGGCAAGAAGATCATCCTGCTGTCGGAAGGCCGTCTGGTGAACCTGGGCAACGCCACGGGCCACCCGTCCTTCGTGATGTCGGCATCCTTCACCAACCAGACCCTGGCCCAGATCGAACTGTGGACCAACGCCAAGTCCTACGAGAACTCGGTCTACACCCTGCCCAAGCACCTGGACGAGAAGGTCGCCTTCCTCCACCTGGCCAAGCTGGGCGCCAAGCTGACCCAGTTGACCAAGGAACAGGCCGACTACATCTCGGTCCCGGTCGAAGGTCCGTTCAAGCCGGAACACTACCGCTACTAAGACCTGCTGAAGGTCTGGAAACAGAAACCCCGCGTCGTCGCCGGCGCGGGGTTTTTCATTTCCTCCCCATGCCATGGGGAGGTGGATCGGCGGCGCAGCCGACGAGACGGAGGGGCCGCTTTGTTAAAGCGTAGAAGCCCCTCCACCGCTTCGCGGTCCCCCTCCCCATGCCATGGGGAGGAAAGTCGCTGGCTCAGGCCGCGTCGCGCGGGTCGTAGGCGTCGGTCTCGCGGCCCATCAGGCCGGTTTCGAAATCCATGAAGATGTCGATCAGTTCGTCGACCCCGACCGGCGGCGCCTTGGGCCCGAAACGGAAGCGCCAGAAGCTGACGATGTGCTGCACCGCGCCCAGCTGATCGCCCAGCCGCGCGAACAGGGTCGGGGCTTCCAGCAGGAAGTCGCGGAAGGCGATGGGATTGCCCTCGCGCGTCAGCCCCGCATAGGCGTCGTCGTAGTAGCGCAGGGTGCGGCTGACGTCTTCGCAGGTCTTCATGATGCGCCCGCGCAGGACGCCCCGGCCGCGGTCGATATATTCCTTCGCGGCGCGGTCGCTGGGGCCGACGGGCTTCACCGTCCCGACATCGTCGGCGACGTTGACGATGTCGGCCATCAGGCTGGCGAGGGTCCACTTGTAGTAGAGGAAGCCTTTCCAGCAGAAAACGCCCTCCTGGTACTGTTCGGGCTCCAGCCTCAGCGTGGCGCGCAGGGCCTCCAGCCGGTCGCCGGGCGCGTTGGACAGGATCTTCGACGCCATCCGTGCGGTCGATCCCACCGCGGCCACGCCGCCGCCCATGCTGAGCGTGACCAGGGGCTCGATCTCGGCCTGGACGAAGGCCAGCATCTTCTCGAGGTCGGCCTCGCTGAGCGCGAAATAGCAGGGGGCGGCGTCGACCTCGCCGCGCCGCAGCTGTTCGCGCAGCAGGAAGGGGTCCAGCGACGGCAGCTGATCCATCAGCCGCAGCGTCTTCAGGTCGGGGTGGTCGGCGGCGATGCCGAAGGCCTCCTGCATCGCGCGCTCGAAGCCGATCTGGTTGACGAAGACGAACCGGCCGCCGGTCTTCAGGTCGGTGCTGTCGATCGGCACCACCACCTTGGTCGCCACCTGGCGGCGTCCGGGGAAGGAGTCCGTCTCGTTGCGCCGCAGCCGGTGCTTGATGATCAACGAGGTGTTCAGCGCCGGGGTGCGGAACATGGGACGCTCGGCCCAGTCTTCGGTCTCGCCGTGCTCGTCATAGACCTTGAGCAGGTTCAGCACGCGCGCGGTCGAGGCGCTGCGACGCAGGTGTTCCAGATTTCGGACGGCGCGATCAGTCATGGCGGCGAGCTTGCCTGCAAAACATGACTAACGGCTTAGCTGACAAAGAAAGAGGGCCGCCTCACGAAGAGACGGCCCTGTTCAGTTGGGGAGGAAGAGGGGCCAGTTGGCGCGGAAGAAGGGGATCAGAAGGTGGTCGTCACCGACAGCCACAGACGACGCGGTTCCTGATTGTTGGCGTAGAGGTTGGTGTAGGCGATCGCGCCCGTGTTCACATTGCTGACGTAGGAGCCGTAGGAGACGAAGTCCTTGTCGAACAGGTTGTAGATCGCGCCGTTGATCGTGACGGCGTCATTGACCTTGTACGATCCACCCAGGTGGAAGACCTCATAGGCCTTGTAGTCGCCCCAGGTGGCCTTGGCGCGGCTGTTGGCGCTGTCCTCGCTGCGATAGCGCTCGCTGCGATATTCGCCGCGCAGCCACAGGTTCAGACGGTCCGTGGCGTTCCAGCGCAGGCTGCTGTTGAGGATATGCTTGGGCGTGTCCGACAGGGGCAGGCCGGCGTCGTCGCCGCTTTTGATCTCGGTGTCGGTGTAGGTGTAGTTGCCGGTCACGCTCCAGGCCTCGGCCAGGTTCCAGCGGAACGAGGCCTCGAAGCCCTGGGTCACGGCCTCGTCGATGTTGACCGTCTGCGAGAAGGTCTCGACATTCGGCCAAAAGCCGTAGTCGGCGCAGTTGGGCAGGGCCTGCTGGCCGGCGTCATACTGCGGACGCGTCAGGCCGAACGAGCAGTTGTTCAGCGGCTGACCGCTGGCGATCTTGTCGTCGAAGCTGTTGTGGAACAGCGTCAGGCTGGCGCGGAAATTATCCTGGTTGTCGTAGAAGGCCGCCAGTTCGGTCGAGGTCGAGGTTTCCGGCTGCAGGGTCGGGGTGCCGATGGTCGGACGCGTGCCCTGGCCGGTGAAGCCGGTGATGCCGGGAGCGATCTGGTCCAGACGCGGGGTCTTGAAGCCCTGGCTGACGCCGCCCTTCAGGGTCCACTGAGGCGTGGCGTTCCACACCAGATAGGCGCGCGGGCTGATGTGGTCGCCGAAGATGTTGTGCTCGTCATAGCGGGCGCCCAGGGTCAGGGCCAGGCTGTCGGTGAAGCGCCACTCGTCCTCGGCGAACAGGGCCCATTGCTGGTGCTCGTAGGGGGCGGGGGCCACGCCATCGACCATCTCGGCGTCCCAGTACTGGCCGCCGACGGTGAAGGTGTGGTTCTTCCAGCGCGAGAACAGCTTGGTGTCGAAGACGGTGTTGGTCGCCGTCAGGGTGCGCGGGTCGCCGGCCTTGCCGCCGCCGGGCACGTTGGACGGCAGGATGCGGCCCAGGGTCTCGCGCTCGTTGCGCGACAGGCTGGACTGCACCTCGCCGAAGCTCAGGCGCCAGTTGTGCGACAGCACCAGCTCTTCCTGATTGAACTCCATCTCCGGGCCGTAACCCGAGGTGCCCAGGGTGCCGAGTTGGGCCGCCGAGTTGTCGTACCACTGACGCGTGACATCATAGTCCAGCATCAGGTCGTGGTCAGCATGGGGCGTCAGGGTCAGGCGGCCGCCCAGCGACCAGATCTCGTTCTCGACCGGCGAGGGACCCCGCTTGGACACGCCGACTTCCGTGCCGGCGTCGTTGTCATAGGTCAGATCAGAGGCTTCGCGGGTCTGATAGCGGCCGCGCACGGCCATGCCGAGCAGGTCCTTGACCAGGGGGCCGGTGGCGTAGAAGTCGCCACCGTAGATATTGCCGAAGCTGGAGTCTCCCTGAACGGTGGCGTTGGCGCTGGCCGAACCCGTCCAGACGTCGCCGACCTTGCGGGTGATGATGTTGACCACGCCGCCCATGGCGTCAGAGCCATAGAGGGTCGAGACCGGGCCGCGCACGACCTCGATGCGCTCGATGGCCGACATCGGCGGGATGAAGCTGGTCGTGGTCTCGCCGAAGCCGTTCGGGGTGATGGAGCCGGCGGCGTTCTGGCGGCGGCCGTCGATCAGGATCAGGGTGTAGTCCGACGGCATCCCGCGAATGGAGATGTTCAGGCCGCCGGTCTTGCCCGCCGAGGCGCCGACATCGACGCCCTCGATATTGGCCAGGGCCTCGGCCAGGCTCTGATGGCGTTCGCTTTCCAGCTGCTGGCGCGTCAGGACGCTGATCGAGGCGGGGGCCTGGGTGATGCGTTGCTCGAAGCCCGAGGCGGTGACGACGACGTCAGCTACGGTCGTCGTCGCCTGGCGTTGTTCCTCGGTCAGTTCCTCAGCCGCGGCGGCCTGACCCATGGCGAGAACGGCCAGGGCGGAAGCGGCCATGAGGGTCGAGCGGCGAGAAACGGTGAAGAAAGACATGAACAGCCCCGGTTGATTTGCGAGCGCCTCTCAACAGCAAGGGTGGCTCCGTGACAACGGGGGTGTGCGAATAGGTCGCAATCGCGGGGCGGCTTGCAAACCGTTGCGGACGCTGGCGCGCTTCCGAAGCGGGGCCTAGAAGACGGTCATGGAAATCTTCGACATCCTGATCCTCATCGCTATTGCGGCGGTCACCATCACCCTCGGCTTCGGGGTCTATACCCTCTATCGCGGGGGCGACTTCGCGCGCTCCAACTCGAACAAGCTAATGCGCCTGCGCGTCGTGCTTCAGGCCGTGGCGGTGCTGTTGCTGATGGGCGGGATGTGGTGGAAAGCCACGCACGGCGGCTGAACTCAGGGGGCACAGGCTATGGTCACGCTGAACAAGATCTACACCCGCACCGGCGACGGCGGCCAAACCCGTCTGGCCTCGGGCGCGCCCGTGTCCAAGACCGACCTGCGGGTTGAGGCCTATGGGGCGGTGGATGAACTGAACGCCGTCATCGGCCTGGCCCGTCTGAACAGCGGCCAGAACGACCGTATCGACGCCATGCTGGGCCGCATCCAGAACGAGCTGTTCGACCTCGGCGCCGACCTGGGCACGCCGCTGGACCCGGCCCCGAAATGGGAGGCGCTGCGCATCATCGCCTCGCAGGTCGAACGGATCGAGAGCGAAATCGACTGGATGAACGAGAGCCTGAAACCGCTGGACAGCTTCATCCTGTCGGGGGGCTCGCCGCTGTCGGCGCATCTGCATCTGGCGCGCACCGTCTGCCGTCGCGCCGAGCGCGACGCTGTTCGTCTGCAGGAATCGGGCGAGCAGGTGAACCCGGACGCGGTCCGCTACCTCAACCGCCTGTCGGACCACCTGTTCGTCGCCGCACGCCGCGCCAACGCCAACGGCGCCGCCGATATCCTGTGGAAGCCCGGCGCGACGCGCTGAAGTCAGCGCGGACGCCCGTCGTCGTCACCTGCCGTCATCCTCGGGCTTGACCCGAGGATCGAGCGCAGGGCGGGTTCATGCTTGCTGATGTCGCGCAGGCGGACAATCCGATCCTCGGGTCAAGTCCGAGGATGACGGTGGAAGAGGGCGCCGGGTTTCAGAAGCCTACCGCTGAAGGGCTGCGACGCGCGCGCGTTCGGCCTCGGTCGCAGCGTCGCGGGCGCGCTTCTGGGCGCTCAACTGATCCTCGATGGCGACCAGTTCCTTGTTCTTTTCGGCCGAGGCCTCGGCGCGGGTGACGCCGATGGGGCGGCCGGTGATCTCGGCGATCGAGATCGGCTGGGCGCAGATGCGGCTTTCGATGTCGTACCACTTGCCCTGGGCCTCGCAGCGCTCGCCCGGCTCCATCCAGTAGCGCTGGAACACGAAGACGCCGGCGATCATCAGGCTGAAGATGCCGAAGAAGAGGACGCTGAGGCGGCGGATCGTCAGAAAGCGTTTCATACGGGTCTCATAGTGCAAAATTGGGCCGCGGACACGAACAGAGTTCACGTAGCGTTACGTTGACAGGCCGGTTTCCCCGGTCCAATCCCTCGGGCCATATTTCGATGACCAAGTGGATAGGCTCATGAAGGTACTCGTCCCGGTGAAACGGGTGATCGACAGCAACGTCAAGGCCCGCGTCAAGGCGGACCAGACCGGCGTCGACCTGGCCAACGTCAAGATGAGCATGAACCCCTTCGACGAGATCGCCGTCGAAGAGGCCGTGCGCCTGAAGGAAGGCAAGGAACACCATGCCGCGGGCACGGCGACGGAAATCGTCGTCGTCTCCATCGGCGTGACCCAGGCCCAGGAAACCCTGCGTACGGCCCTGGCCATGGGCGCCGACCGCGGCGTTCTGATCCAGTCGGACGTAGACCTGGAGCCGCTGGCCGTCGCCAAGCTGCTGAAGGCGGTCGTGGACGAAGAGAAGCCGGACCTGGTCCTGCTGGGCAAGCAGTCGATCGACGGCGACAACAACGCCGTGGGTCAGATGCTGGCCGCCCTGCTGGACTGGCCGCAAGCCACCTTCGCCGGCAAGCTGGCGATCGACGGCGGCAAGGCTGTGGTGACGCGTGAAGTCGATGGCGGTCTGCAGACCGTTTCGGCCGCCCTGCCGGCCGTGGTCTCGGTCGACCTGCGCCTGAACACGCCGCGCTATGCGTCGCTGCCCAACATCATGAAGGCCAAGAAGAAGGAGATCGCCATGAAGGCGGTCGCCGACTACGGCGTCGATGTCGCGGATCGCCTCAAGGTCCTGAAGGTGACGGAGCCGCCGAAGCGTTCGGCGGGCGTCAAGGTCGCCGACGCGGCCGAACTGGTTTCCAAGCTCAAAGACGCAGGGGTTCTGTAATGGCCGTTCTCGTCATCGCCGACCACGACGGTTCGGCTGTTCGCGACACCACCCACAAGACCGTGACGGCGGCTCTGGCCCTGTCGTCGGACGTGGACGTTCTGGTCCTCGGCAAGGGCGCTCAGGCCGTGGCTGACGCCGCAGCGAAAATCTCGGGCGTGCGCAAGGTCCTGCTGGCCGAGGGCGACGCCGTCGCTCACGGCCTGGCCGAGGCCGTCGAGGCCACCGTCCTGCCGCTGGCCGGGAACTACGACGCCATCCTGACCCCGGCCAACACCGACGGCAAGAACTTCGCCCCGCGTCTGGCCGCCAAGCTGGACGTCGCCCCGATCTCGGACATCGTCGAGGTCGTCTCGGCCGACACCTTCGTGCGCCCGATCTACGCCGGCAACGCTCTCGAGACCGTCCAGTCGGCCGACGCTAAGAAGGTCATCACCGTGCGCCCGACGGCCTTCGCCGCCGCCGCTGAAGGCGGTTCGGCCTCGGTCGAGACCGTCGCCGCCGGCGACGCGCCCAAGACCGCCTTCGTCTCAGAAGAAATGGTCAAGTCGGACCGCCCCGAACTGGGCGCCGCCAAGATCATCGTCTCGGGCGGCCGCGCCCTGGGTTCGGCCGAGGAGTTCCACGCCGTCATGGAGCCCCTGGCCGACAAGCTGGGCGCCGCCATCGGCGCCTCGCGCGCGGCGGTCGATGCGGGCTACGCCCCCAACGACTATCAGGTCGGTCAGACCGGCAAGGTCGTGGCCCCGGCCCTCTACATCGCCATCGGCATTTCGGGCGCCATCCAACACCTGGCCGGGATGAAGGACTCCAAGGTCATCGTCGCGATCAACAAGGACGCCGACGCCCCGATCTTCCAGATCGCCGACTACGGCCTGGTCGCCGACTACAAGACCGCCGTACCGGAACTGATGGCCGCTCTGGGCTGATTGTTCGGACAGTCACGGACTGGGAAGGGCGCGGCGCCATGAGGCCCGCGCCCTTTTCCGTTCTTGTCGAGCGGGTGACTTGATTCAATTTGATAATTAGCTAATTGTCGTATTGTGAGCCAGGTATTCAAAGCCCTTTCCGATCCCACCCGCCGTCGGGTTCTTCAGCTCCTGCGGCGGGGGCCGATGAGCGCTGGCGAGTTGAGTGACTGTTTCGAGGTCTCCAAGCCGACCATGTCCGCCCACTTCAACGTCTTGCGTGAGGCGGATCTGGTGCATGTGGAGAAGATCGGGAAGTCCGTCGTCTATCACCTGAAGCTCTCTGTCCTGGAGGACGCCCTGCTGGGCTTCGTCCATTCCTTTGGCCTCGACGCAGAGGCCCCAGACCGGGAGATCAAGCGATGAAGAAGGAACTGGTGGGTAGCCTCGCCTGGGGGGGCGGCATCCTGATCCTCGCCATTCTGGCCAGCCTGGCGCGCGCACAGGGCCTGATTGATCACGAGACGACCACACGGATCGTGCTCGGGGCGACCGGCTTGATGATCGTCGCCTTTGGCAACCGGATACCGAAGACCTTCGTTCCTTCAGAGGCCGCCAGAAAGGCCAAACGGGTCGCAGGATGGTCCATGGTCCTCAGCGGCATCATCTATGCTGCGGCCTTTGTCTTCGCGCCCATGCAGGCGGCGATCTGGCTCGGCTGCGGCGCAGTGGCGACGGGGATCGCCGTCACCTTCATCTATTGCGCCCGCCAGCGTGACCGCCGACCTGCTAGCTGCGGATGACCGCCCGCCTCGCCATCAAGCTGACGCCCCGCGCCGCCGCCGACCGCATCGACGGCTGGGACGTGGACCCCGACGGCCGCCCGGTGCTCAAGGTCCGCGTGCGCGCCCAGCCTGTGGAGGGCGAGGCCAACGCCGCCCTGACTGCCTTTCTGGCCAAGGTCCTGGGCGTGCCGAAACGGGCGGTGACCCTGGCGCGCGGCGGTCAGTCGCGCCTGAAGATGATCGAGGTCGAGGGGCTGACCGAGACCGAGGTTCGCGACCGCTTGTCCGGCCTCTGACATTCCCCCTTTACGGCGAGGCTGAAGCCCCTTTGTATACGGTCCCATTGTCTGCCTGCCGCATGCGGGCGCGAGGGGGTCTCGCCCATGTTGCTTAACCGTCTGCGGGGCCCGAGCCTCGCTGTCCTCACCTGCGCGCTCGGCGCCCTCAGCCTGTCGGCCTGCGCCACGACTGGCGACGCCAAGCCCAAGACCGAGACGGCCTCGGCCGCTCCGGCGTCCAAGGACCGCACCATGGCCCCGGGCCTGGACGGCTGGGCCAACACCGACCCCTATCCCTCGACCTATCGCGGCCTGCCGCGCGAGAACCTGGCCCTGGTCGGCGCCACGGTCCTGACCGGCACGGGCCAGAAGATCGACGGCGGCGTGGTCATCGTCACCGACGGCCGCATCGCCGCCGTCGGCGGGGCCAACACCCCGGTCCCGGCGGGCCACAAGGTGGTGGATGCGCGCGGCCGCTACGTCACGCCCGGCGTCATCGACATCCACAGCCACCTCGGCGTCTATCCCTCGCCCGGCGTTCAGGGCATGAGCGACGGCAACGAGGCCACCAATCCGAACACGGCCCAGGTCTGGGCCGAGCACTCGATCTGGCCCCAGGATCCCGGCTTCAACACCGCCCGCGCCGGCGGCGTGACCACGCTCCAGATCCTGCCCGGCTCGGCCAACCTGTTCGGCGGCCGCGGCGTGACGGTGCGCAACGTGCCGTCGGTCACCATGCAGGGCATGAAGTTCCCGGGCGCCCCCTACGGCCTGAAGATGGCCTGCGGCGAGAACCCCAGCCGCGTCTATGGCGGCCGCAACACCTCGCCGGCCACCGGCATGGGCAATGTCGCCGGCTATCGCGCCGCCTTCATCGCCGCGCGCGACTACAAGGACAAGTGGGACAAGTGGCGCGAGACCGGTCAGGGCACGCCCCCGACCCGCAACCTGCAGCTGGAGACCCTGGCCGGCGTTCTGGACGGCTCGATCCTGGTCCAGAACCACTGCTACCGCGCCGATGAGATGGCGGTCATGCTCGATGTAGCCAAGGAGTTCGGCTACAAGGTCACCACCTTCCACCACGCCGTCGAGGCCTACAAGATCGCGCCCCTGCTAGCCCGTGAAGGCGTCTGCGCCGCCATGTGGACCGGTTGGTGGGGCTTCAAGATGGAGGCCCTGGACGGCATCGAGGAAAACGCCGCCCTGACCGACGCGCCGCAAGGCTCGTGCGCCGTCATCCACTCCGACGACGCCGAACTGACCCAGCGCCTCAACCAGGAAGTCGCCGCCGCCCTGTCGGCGGGCCGTCGCGCCGGGATGAACATCTCGGAAGAGCACGCCATCAGCTGGATCACCCTGAACGCCGCCAAGTCCATCGGCATCGACAAGGAGACCGGTTCGCTGGAACCCGGCAAGCGCGCCGACGTGGTGATCTGGAGCGCCGATCCCTTCTCGATCTACGCTCGCGCCGATCAGGTCTTCATCGACGGCGGTCTAGCCTTCGACCGGTCCAACCCCGCCTTCCAGCCCGTATCCGATTTCGAACTGGGTCAGCCCGGCTTCGGCCAGTCCGCCGCCGGCGTCGCCCAGGGAGCTCGCTGAACCATGCGCATCCAAACCCTTCTCGCGGGCGCTGTCGCGGCCCTCGCTCTCGCCGGTCCCGCAGCAGCCCAGGACGTCGCCATCACCGGCGGTCGCATCCTGACCGGCGCCTCGGTGATCGAGAACGGCACGGTCGTCGTGCGCAACGGCCGCGTCGTCTCGGTCGGAACCGGCGCGGCCCCGGCCGGGCTGCGCACCATCGACGCGCGCGGCAAGATCGTGACGCCGGGCTTCGTCGCCGTGGATTCCGGCCTCGGCGGTTCGGAAGTCGGCTCGGTGCGCGGCTCCAACGACCTGTCGAACAACGCCAACACCCTGAGCGCGGCCTTTGACCTGTCCTACGGCCTGGACCCCTGGTCCTTCACCCTGCCGGTCGCCCGCCTCGGCGGCGTCACCCGCGCCGTGGTCACGCCCCAGCACGCGGGTTCGGGCGGCGGCCACAGCCATGACGACAGCGACTTCGCCGGGGCCGGTCACGGCGGCTATCAGTCGCCGGGCCTGTTCGCAGGGCAAGCGGCGGTCATCAAGCTGGGCGGCGCCGACATCCTGGTGAAGCCGCGTGTGGCCATGGTCGCCCCCTTCGGCGAGGCGGGCAAGGGCGTGGCCGGAGGCGCGCGCGGGGCCGAGTTCGTCCTGTTCAAGGAGACCCTGGCCGAGGTCCGCCTCTACGCCCGCAACAAGGCCGCCTATGATCGCGCCGCCCTGCGCGACCTGTCGCTGTCGCGCGCCGACCTCGAGGCCCTGATCCCGGTGGCCAACGGCTCCATGCCGCTGATCGTCAGCGTCAACCGCGCCTCTGACATCCAGCAGGTCCTGCGTCTGGCTAGAGAGGAAGGCGTCAAGGTCATTCTCGACGGCGCCGCCGAGGGCTGGTTGGTCGCTGGTGAGATCGCGGCGGCCAAGGTCCCGGTCCTGCTGCATCCGATCACCAACCTGCCCGGCAATTTCGAGATGCGGGCGGCGCGGATGCAGAACGCGGCGGCGCTGAACGCGGCGGGCGTGGTCATCGCCATCAAGGGCAATGAGGGCTCGACCCACCGCGCCCGCGACATCCGCTACAACGCCGGCAACGCCGTCTCGCACGGCCTGCCCTTCGCGGCGGCCATCCAGGCGATCACGGTCAACCCGGCCCGCATCTTCGGTTTCGACGGCCAGTTCGGCGAGCTGAAGCCGGGCGCGGCGGGCGACGTCGTGGTCTGGTCCGGCGATCCGCTGGAGCCGCTGAGCCAGCCCTCGGCCGTCTTCATCGACGGCGTGGAGCAGCCGCTTCAGGCCCGCAACCTCTTGCTGCGCGATCGCTACCGCAGCGGCGGCGAAGGGGCCATGCCGGTGGCCTATCCGCAGTAGGGCATAGTTTTCCTCCCCACTCTGTGGGGAGGGGGACCGCGAAGCGGTGGAGGGGCTTCTCGCCAAGCTCGACCGAGCCCCTCCGTCTCGTTGGCTGCGCCGGCGATCCACCTCCCCACAAAGTGGGGAGGAGAAAGCGCTCTCTTCTCGCCGCTAGCGCGACACGTCATAAGACGTCCATGCCCAGCACCCTCTACATCGACGCCGACGCCTGCCCCGTGAAGGAGGAGGTCTATCGCGTCGCCCGCCGCTATGGGCTCAAGGTCTTCGTCGTGTCGAACGCCTGGATCAACGTCCCCCGCGAGGCCCTGATCGAACAGGTGGTGGTCGACGCCGGCCCCGACGTGGCCGACGACTGGATCGCCGAGCGGGCGACCACGGGCGACATCGTCGTCACCGCGGACATTCCCCTCGCCGACCGCTGCCTGAAATCCGGCGCCCAGGCGCTGAAGTCCAACGGCCAACCCTTCACCCCCGACTCCATCGGTTCGGCCCTGGCCGGGCGGATGGTGGGCGAGCATCTGCGCTCGATAGGCGTGGCCACCAGCGGCCCTCCGCCCTTTTCGGCCGCCGACCGCTCGCGCTTCCTTCAGGCCCTGGACACGGCGGTCGTCCGTGCACGGAAGATGGCGCCATGAACCGGATTCCCGAGGATGAGCTGGAGTTCCGCTTCTTCCGTTCCGGCGGACCGGGCGGGCAGAACGTCAACAAGGTCGCGACCGCCCTGCAGATGCGGTTCGACGTCAAGAATTCGCCTAGCCTGACCGAGCCGGTCAAGGCGCGGCTGATGAAGCTTGCGGGCAGTCGCCTGACCCTGGACGGGATCATCCAGATCACCGCCGTCCGCTTCCGCACCCAGGAACGCAACCGCGCCGACGCCATCGCGCGGCTGGAGGAGATGGTGGCCGAGGCCTCGATCAAGCCGGTCTATCGCGTGCCGACCCGCCCGACGCGGGCATCCAAGGAGCGACGACTTCAGGCCAAATCCACCCGCTCGACCATCAAGAGCGGACGGGGCAAGCCGTCGCTGGACTGAGGTCAGTCGCCCTGAGCGGGACGATAGAGGAGGGCCGCAATCCGGTCTTCGTCGTCAAAGGCGATGACCCAGTCGGTGGCCTGTTTCTCGAAGACGACGCGGAACAGGTCGGCGCCGTCCTGCTGGCCGCGATGTTCAATCGCCTGGATCGCGCCCAGGGCCCGCACGCGCGGCGCGAACTCAGCGGCGCGGCCGCGGATCTGTTCGGCAAGGCCGGGACTGAACACTGAATAATCGATCTCGTCGGACTGCAGGGAGCCGATGACGGCGCGCAGGGCTTCTTGCGCCCTGACAATATCCGGGGCCTGTTTGGACAAGGGCAGGGGCGGGCCGGTTCGCGTCTGGACCTCGGCGGGCACGGCGTCCGGCTCGCCAAAGCTGTTGGGCAGGGTGGCCGCCGCCGTCTGCGCCGTCACAGGCAGGGCCAGCAGACTCGCGCCCATCACGGCGGCGACGAGGATCGGGGTCTTCATAGGCGGCAGGCTCCGAAGAAACGTCAGGAGACGATCATCGGCCAGAGTGTCAGGACCAAGGCGGCGACCGAGGCACAGACGGCGACGGTGACGGCGGCGACCACCCAGGGCCGGGTTCCGGCCTTCTCGATCACCAACGTCTGAGATTGCGGCGGGTTCTGCGCCAGATGCGACAGAGCCTTCAGCGTGGCGAGCGCCTCCTCGATCGTCTCCTTGATCTGGGCCTGCGGACCCAGTTCGCGCTTGATCCAGCGCTCGACCACGGGCTTGGCGGCCTCCCACAGGTCGTGGTCGGGGTTGAGGCGGCGGGCGACGCCCTCGACCGAAACCATGGTCTTTTGCAGCAGCACCAGTTCGGGTCGCATATGCATGTCGAACAGGGCGGTGATTTCGAACAGCTGGCCCAGAAGCCGGCCCATCGACACCTGGCTGGCCTGACGGCCGATGACCGGCTCGCCGACCGCACGCAGGGCCTGGGCGAAGGTGTCGACCGAGTGGTGCGGCGGCACGTAGCCAGCCTCGAAATGGACGCGGCTGATGCGGTCGTAGTCGCGGCTGATGAAGCCCCACAGGATCTCGGCCAGGTAGCGCCGCTCGGCCGGACCCAGGCGACCGACGATGCCGAAGTCGATGGCGGTGACCTGGGCCGGAGCATCTGCGAACAGATTGCCCTCGTGCAGGTCGGCGTGGAAGACGCCGTGGTCCAGGGCCTGGACCAGGAAGCCGCGCACCACCTTGTCGGCTAGGGCGTCCTTGTCGAGGCCGGGCAGGGTCTCCAGAGCCGGGTCGGTCATCGGCAGGCCGTCGGCCCATTCCAGCGTCAGCACCCGCTTGCCGACCCCGTCCCAGACGATGGCGGGGGCCGACATATAGCCGTCCTTGGCCATGACCTCGGCCAGCTCGGAGGCGGCGGCGGCTTCCAGCCGCATGTCCAGCTCCAGCGACAGGGCGCGGGCGATGATCTCGACGAAGGCCTGGGGCTCCAGCCGCCGGGCGGGTTCGACGAACTTCTGCACCAGCTTGGCGCCCAGACGCATGGAATCCAGACCGCGCGCCACGCGGCGTTCGACGCCGGGGCGCAGCACCTTGACCGCCACCTTGCGGCCGTCGGCCAGATATGCGGGATGGGCCTGGGCCAGAGAGGCGGCGGCGACAGGGGCGCCCAGATCGCGGAACAGGCTCTCGACCGGGCGGCCCAGCGAGCGCTCGATCTCGGCGCGGGCCTCGTCCAGCGGGAAGGGCGGCAGCTTGTCCTTCAGCCGACCCAGATCCTGAGCGAACTGGATGCCGAAGATGTCGGCGCGGGTGGCCAGCACCTGACCCAGCTTGATGGCCACGGGGCCGAGGTGCTCGAAGGCTTGCCCCACGCGCTGACCGGGACGACCGGCGCGATGCTTGCGGCTGGCCGTCATCTGCACCAGCCGCGCGAAGGGGCGGGTCCAGGCGGGCAGAAGCGGATTGACCTCGCGCGGGATCAGGGCGTCATGGCGCGCCAGCACCCAGCCCCAGCCGATCAGGCGGAGCGTCGCGCCCAGCGGATCGCGGACCGGTTCCGGCGTCGGCGGGGGCGGCGGGGTCTTGACGGACAGCCGGCTCAGATCGCCCACCCGTGGTGGATGGCCGCGATCCCGCCCGACAGGTTGGTGACGCTGACGCGGCTGAAACCGGCGTCCTCGATCATGCGCTTGAAGGTCGACTGGTCGGGGAAGCGACGGATGCTCTCGACCAGATACTGATAGCTGTCGCGGTCCTTGGCGACCCATTCGCCGATGCGCGGAATGGCGTGGAAGGACCAGGCGTCATAGGCCTTGCGCAGGGCGCCGGTCGTGGGGTGCGAGAACTCCAGGCAGATGAAACGGCCGCCCGGCTTCAACGCCCGGCGCGCCTCCTTCAACGCCCCCGCCACGTCCGAGACGTTGCGGATGCCGAAGCTGATCGAATAGGCGTCCAGGCAGGCGTCGGGGAAGGGCAGGTTCATGGCGTCGCCGACGCCCCAGGCCATCTCGGGCTCGCCGCCCTTGGCCACGCCGTTCAGGATCATCTCGGCGTTGTAGTCCATGACGATGACGGTGGCGTCCTCGCCCCCGCGACGCTGCTGGGCCGCGCGCGCCATCCTGGAATAGCGCCGCGCCATGTCGCCCGTGCCGCCGGCCATGTCGAGAATGACCTCGCCCGGACGCGCGTTCAGCTTGGCCGCCGTGGCGTCCTTCCAGAGGCGGTGCACGCCTGCGCTCATCAGGTCGTTCATCAGGTCGTAGTTGGACGCGACGGAGTTGAAGACCCCGCGCACCATCTGAACCTTTTCCTTCGCGTCCACGTCGCGGAAGCCAAAGGAGGAGGTCTTGCCGGAGGAGGGGGAGGGATCGGCCTGGGTCATGACAGGGGGTGTAACGCCTCATGTGCGCGGCGTCATCCGGGGAAGCGTCGCAGACACGGCTTGTCGCCTCCTCGGGGCCGCGATACGCCTGAACAAAATCAAGGAGACGCCCATGACCGCCCTCGACGTCAACGCCGTGCTTCAGGGCCTGCCCGACTGGCGCCGCGCCGACGACCCGCGCCCGGCCATCGCCCGCTCGCTGCGCTTCAAGGATTTCAACGCTGCCTTCGGCTTCATGACCCGCGTCGCCCTGCTGGCGGACAAGGCGGACCACCACCCCGAATGGTCGAACGTCTACAACCGGGTCGAGGTGTTGCTGACCACCCACGACGCGGGCGGGGTGACCGAGCGGGACGTCGCCATGGCCCGCTTCATCGACGAGGCCGTCAAAGGTCAGGTCGAATGAGCGGCCGGGTTGCCGACAAGGCCGCCCTCATCACCGGGGCGGCGGGTGGGCTGGGCCAGGCCATGGCGCGGATGCTGGTCAAGGAAGGCGCCAGGGTCGCCGTCTCCGACCGCGACCTGAATGGCGCCAAGGCTCTGGCCGACAGCATCAACGCCGAGCATCCCGGTTCGGCCTTCGCCTATGAGCATGACGTGACGCGCGAGGACGACTGGGGCCGCGTGGTCGCCGCCGCCGCCGAGGACATGGGCGGCCTGTCCATACTGGTGAACAACGCGGGCATCGGCGGCAGCTTGCTGTGGGCCGAGCAGGACACGCTGGAGAACTGGCGGCTGGTTCAGGCGGTCAACCTGGAATCCGTCATGCTGGGCTGCAAGCACGCCATGCCGCACCTGCGGGCCTCAGGCGCGGGCTCCATCGTCAACATCTCGTCTATCGCGGGGCTGGCGGCGGCGCCGGGCATGGGGGCCTACAACGCCACCAAGGCGGCGGTCTGGCTCTACACCAAGACGGTGGCGCTGGAGGCGGCCAAGGCGGGCTGGAACGTGCGCGCCAACTCGGTCCATCCGGTCTTCATCAAGACGCCGATCCTCGACCCCTTCGTCGCCATGGCCGGCGGCGACGAGACGACGGCGCACGAAAAACTGGCGCGCGGCATCCCCTTGAAGCGCATCGGCGAGCCGGACGACGTGGCGTATTGCGTCCTCTACCTGGCCTCGGACGAGTCCAAGTTCGTGACGGGGGCTGAGTTCAAGATCGACGGGGGGATGACGGCGCAGTGACCTAAACCCCGCTCATCCCCGCGGAGGCGGGGACCCAGCAAGAGCTTCACGCGCTGAGGCTTGAATAGGTTTCGTGGCTATCGGCGACCGAAACGCTTGTAGCCAAAGCACTGGGTCCCCGCCTCCGCGGGGATGAGCGGATCAGTATGGCCCCAACGAAAAACGCCCCGGCCTTTCGACCGGGGCGTTGTCATCTTCAGGCCTGACCGTCGCGGATGCGCTTCAGGTCCGGCGCCAGGGCCTCGTCGGTCAGGATGGCGATGGCCTCCTCGACGGTGACGATGGTCTGGGCCTGGCTGCCCAGGCGGCGGATGGCGACCTTGCCTTCCTCGGCCTCCTTGCGGCCGACGACGGCGATGGCGGGCACCTTGCCGACCGAGTGTTCGCGGATCTTGTAGTTGATCTTCTCGTTGCGCAGATCGATCTCGGTGCGCAGGCCCGCGGCGCGGAACTTGGCGACGACTTCTTCGGCATAGCCGTCGGCGTCCGAGGTGATGGTGGCCACCACGGCCTGGGTCGGCGCCAGCCACAGGGGGAAGGCCCCGGCGTAGTTCTCGATCATGATGCCGATGAAGCGCTCGAACGAGCCCAGGATCGCGCGGTGCAGCATGACCGGGCGGTGCTTCTGGCCGTCCTCGGCGATGTAGGTCGCGTCCAGACGGTCCGGCAGGACATAGTCCAGCTGGATCGTGCCGCAGGTCCATTCGCGGCCGATGGCGTCCTTGACGATGAAGTCCAGCTTGGGCGCGTAGAAGGCGCCGTCGCCCTCGGCGATGACCGGTTCGACCCCCGCGGCGCGGGCCGCCTCGGCCATCTGGGCCTCGGCCTTGTCCCAGAACTCATCCGATCCGGCGCGGACGTCGGGACGGGTGGCCAGGTTGATGTAGGCCGTCTCCATGCCGAGGTCGGCGTGGACGCTCTTGGCCAGCTTGATGAACTCGGCCGTCTCATCGACGATCTGGTCCTCGCGGCAGAAGATGTGGGCGTCGTCCTGGGTGAAGCCGCGCACGCGCATCAGGCCGTGCAGCGAACCCGACGGCTCATAGCGGTGGCAGGCGCCGAACTCGGCCATGCGCAGCGGCAGTTCACGATAGGAGCGCTGGCCCTGATCGAAGATCTGCACGTGGCCGGGGCAGTTCATCGGCTTGAGCGAAAGGGTCTCGCCCTCCACCGTCTCGCAGACGAACATGTTGGGACGGTACTTCTCCCAGTGGCCCGAGGCTTCCCAGAACTTGCGATCCAGAACCTGCGGCGTCTTGACCTCGACATAGCCGGCGGCGTCCAGACGGCGGCGCATATAGGCCTCCAGCACGCGCCACAGGACCCAGCCCTTGGGGTGCCAGAAGACCATGCCGCGGCCCTCTTCCTGCATGTGGAAGAGTTCCATGGCGCGGCCCAGCTTGCGGTGGTCGCGCTTCTCGGCTTCCTCGATGCGCAGCAGATAGGCGTCCAGGTCGGCCTGGGTCGCCCAGGCCGTGCCGTAGATGCGCTGCAGCTGGGCGCGACTGGAATCCCCGCGCCAGTAGGCGCCGGCCAGCTTGGTCAGCTTGAAGGCCTTGCCAACGAATTTCGTCGTCGGGAAGTGTGGTCCCCGGCACAGGTCGGCCCATTCGCCCTGCTTGTAGACGGTGATGGTTTCCGTGCCCGGCAGGTCGCGGATCAGTTCGGCCTTGTAGGTCTCTCCGATCTTTTCAAAGTGGGCGATGGCCTCGTCGCGGTCCCAGACCTGGCGTTCCAGCGGGGCGCCCCGGTCGATGATCTCGCCCATCTTCTTTTCGATCTTGGCGAAGTCGTCGGTCGAGAAGGGCTCGTCGCGGGCGAAGTCGTAATAGAAGCCGTCCTCGATGGCCGGGCCGATCGTGACCTGGGTGCCGGGGAAGAGCTCCTGCACCGCCTGGGCCAGGACGTGGGCGGCGTCGTGACGGATGGTCTCCAGCGCCTCGGGATCGTCGCGCATCAGAAGGCGGAAGTCGCCGTCGCCCTCGATGACGCGGTCCAGGTCGCGCTGCTCGCCGTTCCAGACGACCAGGGCCGCCTTCTTGGCCAGCGAGGGCGAGATGGCGGCGGCCACGTCGCGGCCCGTCGAGCCGGCCGGATACTGACGCACGGCGCCGTCGGGGAATTTCAGTTCGATCATGACGGTCGTTCTTTTTCGGTCTTGGCGGGCGGCACGGGATCATAGCCCGAACCGCCGAAGGGATGGCATTTACAGAGACGGCGCACGGTGAGCCATCCCCCCCGAACCGGACCGTGCTGGATCAGGGCGTCGCGCCCATAGTCCGAACAGGTCGGCAGAAACCGGCACGACTGGCCGAAGAAGGGGGACAGCGTGACCTTGTAGCCCCGATGGGCCGCGCGGACGCTGCGTTCGTAGAGAGACATCTGTCCCTTCGCCGGGGGCTCTGTTTCGGGTTCGCGCCGCTTATCCCTCTTCATCGCAGGGGGATCAACCGGACGAAGCCTTCAGGCCGCGCCGGCGAGGCGAGTTCGCGTATCGCTGTGGTGTTTCGCCAACGCCTGATTGACGGCGTCGAGCGTGGCTTCCAGCGCCACCATGGTCGAGGCGTAGCGCGCCGGATAGTCGGCGACCTGTTTGAGAACCCGCAGCCCTTCGAAGCGGCCCGCGGGGCCTTCGCCGCCGGATTTCAGCATGGCCAGCATGGCGTCGCGGGCTTCCGCGATCTCCGACGCCGAGGCGCCGAGGATGCTCTCGCCGACCACGCCCGCCGCCGCCTGACCCAGGGCGCAGGCCTTCACCGTCTGGGCGAAGTCGCTGATGCGGCCCTCGTGGTCCAGCGTCACGTCGACGATGGCCTTGGACCCGCACAGCTTGGCGACGCGCTCGGCGCTGCCTTGCGGCTCAGCCAGCCGCCCGCTGTGCGGCAGGTTGGCAGCCAGCGACAGGATACGCGCGCTGTAGAGGTCGTCGATCATGGGCGGAAGATAGGGCTTTCGGACCAGAGAGAGAAGAGCACAACGCCTCTCCCTCCCCTTCATGGGGAGGGTGGTCGCGAAGCGACCGGGTGGGGAGGGCGTGGCGAAATGGGACGCAGGGGCTGTCTTGCCTTGCCGCCCCCACCCGACTTCGGCCTGACGGCCTCAGCCACCCTCCCCCAAGTGGGAGGGAGAGGTGTGCGCTTGTCTTTATCCGCCCTGAACCGAGGACCAGGTGCGGGCCGATCCGGCAGCTTCAGGCGCCGCGACGGGCGCGGCGGCAGACGCCGCCGTCGCCCGCTCCGCCAGCCAGCGCAGGTTGGCGTCAGCCACTTCGGGCGGCAGGTCGCGGCGCAGGATCTGTTCAGCCTCGGCGGTCTTGCCCTGCAGGCCTAGCGACAGAGCCAGGTTTTGACGCACCTTCAGGGTGGCCGTCGGCTGGGCGGCGGCGCGGCGTAGCAGGATTTCAGCCGAGGGCGCGTCGCCTTCGCCCATGCGGGCGATGGCGGCGTTGGTCAGGACGTCGGGATTATCGGGCGACAGGCGCAGGGCCTCGGTCCAGGCCGATTTGGCGTCGTCGGGGCGGCGCACCTGCTGATAAGCCACGCCCAGCAGCGACAGGGGGCGCCAGTCGCGCGGGGCGGCGGCGCGGGCCTGTTCCAGCGCCGCGATGCCGTAGAAGGCCTGACCCCGCGCGATATGGGCGCGGCCAACCTCCAGCATGGCGTCCAGATTGGCGGGCTGGACGGTGAGGACGCCCTGTGCGGTCTCGGCGGCCTGATCGAACTGGCCCAGTTCGCGCAAGGCCTGCGCCATCTTGACCCCGGCGACCGGGTCCATCGGATTGATCTGCTGCTCCTGGGCCCAGAAGACCGAGCGGTTGAGGGCGTCGGCGCGGTCATAGCTGGCGCGCGTCGCCGCGTCGGCGGGCTGACGGGCGACCGCTGCGGGCGGGGGCGTTTGCGCCGTGGCGGCGCCCGACAGGCCCATAAGTGCCAGCGTCATGGTTGCGGCGGCGGCGGCGGTGCGCGACATGGAGAGGGTCCGGACGGTTTCCTGCGGCCCCAGCGTCGCCCCTCCGGGTCAAGGTTTGGTTAATCGGCCTTTAAGGGCTGGAAAGGCTCGTCCCATGTCCGTGGTTCACTCCGACCTGCTGATCGTCGCTTCCGACACCGCGCGCCCGGTGCGCGTGGTCATTCAGGGGCAGGCTCTGACCGGCAAGGCGGCCGTCTGGGCCGAGGCGAATAGCTTCACCGGCAAGGCGGGCCAGCTGCTGATAGTCCCCGGCGACGACGGCGCCGCGTCTGAGGCCCTGTTCGGCGCGGGCGAGGTCTTCGAGCCGATGAGTGCGCGGTCGCTGCCGACGCGCCTGCCCGCCGGCGACTGGCGCCTCGACGGCGTGGACGGCGAGGCGGCGTCCCAGGCCGCTTTGGCCTTCGCCCTCGGCGGCTATCTATTCGACCGCTACAAGGCCCGGCCCGAACGCGGCCGCGCTCGCCTGGTCGCCCCGGCGGGTCTCGACCTGACCGAGACGCTGAACATCGCCGCCGCCGCCGCCCTGGCCCGCGAGATGGTCGACACCCCCGCCGCCGACATGGGGCCGCTGCAGATCGAGACCATCGCGCGCGAGATCGCCCAATCGGCGGGCGCAAGCCTGACCGTCACCACCGGCGACGCCCTGCTGGAGGAAAACTATCCCGCCGTCCACGCCGTCGGCCGCGCCGCCGCCCCGCACCGCGCCCCGCGCGTGCTGGAGATCGGCTGGAAGCTGGATCAGACCGACCTGCCGCTGGTGGCCCTGGTCGGCAAGGGGGTGGTGTTCGACACCGGCGGTCTGGACCTCAAACCCGCCGCCGGGATGCGCAATATGAAGAAGGACATGGGCGGCTCGGCCCATGCTCTGGCGCTCGGCCGTCTGATCATGCAGGCCGACCTGCCCGTGCGTCTGGTGGTGCTGGTCGCCGCCGTCGAGAACGCGGTCTCCGCCGACGCCTTCCGCCCCGGCGACATTCTGAGCAGCCGCAAGGGTCTGACCATCGAGATCGGCAACACCGACGCCGAAGGCCGCCTGATCCTGGCCGACGTCCTGACCCGGGCGGGCGAACACAATCCCGACCTGACCTTGGACTTCGCCACTCTGACGGGAGCGGCGCGCATGGCGCTGGGCCCCGAGCTGCCGCCCCTCTACACCGACGACGAGGCCCTGGCCGAGGGCGTCCTCAGCGCGGGGCGGGCGGTCGGCGATCCCCTGTGGCGCATGCCCTTGTGGGCCGGCTATCGCGCCTCGCTGGACAGCGAGATCGCTGATGTCCGCAATGATTCCGCCGCCTGGGCCCAGGCCGGGTCGGTGACGGCGGCGCTCTTCCTGCAGAAATTCGCGCCGACGACCGGTTCGTGGGCCCATATGGACATCTTCGCCTGGAACCCGCGCGCCCAGCCGGGGCGCCCGGAAGGCGGCGAAGCCCAGGCCCTGCGCGCCTGCTACCGCTACCTGCGCGACCGATTCTCCAAATAGCAAAGGCTGTTAACGCCCGATTTGGCTTCGGCGTTTACATATGACGGTTCACCCGCGTGAACCGACGCCGAGGCCCTGTTTGTCCGACCTTCTGGCCCTTCTCCCGCCCGGCCCGCCTCTGATCCTTCGGGACGGAGAGCGGATCGTGCTGGCCGAACAGGCGCTGGAAGGCTTGATGCCGGCCGAGGCCTATGTGCGGCCCGAGGCCATGCATTGCCGTGTCCCCGTTGCGGACATCCTGTCGGACGCGGATCAGCGTATCGACCAGTTGCTGCACGGCGAGGCCTTCGACATCCTGCACCATCAGGGTGACCGCGCCTGGGGCCGCGCGCGCCGCGACGGCGTCGTCGGCTGGATCGCGCTGGACGTCTTGTCGCCCGGCGCGCCCCTGGCCACGCGCCGCGTTTCCTCCGTTTCCGCCGCCCTGCCGCTGAACGCCCTGGTCGGCGAGGCCGCTGACGGCGTCAGCGAGGCCGATCTTCAACCCGTCGGCGACTTCGAGCGCGAGCCGGTGGCCGTGGCCGAGCGCCTGCTGGGCCGTCCGCACGCCCTGGGCGCCCGTTCCTCGTTCGAGACCGATTGCTCGGGCCTGGTGCAGCAGGCGCTTCTGGCCTGCGGCCTGCCCGGCCCGCGTCGTTCCGACGCCCAGGCCGACCTCGGTCGTCCCATCGCGCGTGCAGAGGCCCAGCGCGGAGATCTGGTCGTCTGGATGGCCCCGAACCGCGACCACGACTGGACCGGCCACTCGGCCATCATGGTCGACGCCGATCAGGTCATCCACGCGACCGGCGTGCGCGGCGGCGTGGTCGTCGAAGCTCTGGCCGAGGTCGAGGCCCGCCTGGCCGGCGAAGGTTTCGCTACGGCCGTCTTCCGCCGGATCTAAGTCTCAATAGATATCCCGCTCATCCCCGCCTCCGCGGGGATGAGCGGACATGAGGGGGCCAAACGCAGAAAAGGCGGCCCGAAGACCGCCTTTCCCAATCATTCGACTGTTGTCGCCCTTAGGCGGCGGGCATCGCAGGAGTCGCCGCCGGAGCGGCTGGAGCCGCGCCTTCCGCCGCCGGAGCCGCAGCGCCTTCGGCCGGAGCGGCCGCCGCGTCAGCCGCCGGAGCCGCCGCTGCCGCGCCCGGTTGGCGGGCCGGGTCCGAGGCCGGGATGGCGAAGCCGCCCGAGCCCTGGGTGCGCAGCCAGGCGATCAGGTTGATGCGGGTCTTTTCGTCGCGGATGCCGGCGAAGGACATCTTGGTGCCCGGGACATAGCGGCCCGGGGCGGTCAGGAAGTGGTCGATCTCGTCATAGCCCCAGGTCGGGGCCTCGGCCTTGTGCTTGGACATGGCGTCCGAATAGGCGAAGCCGGCGCGGTGCATGACCGGGCCGCCGAGGACGCCGTTCAGGTTGGGGCCGATGCCGTCGGCGCCGCCCGCGTTGGCGGTGTGGCAGGCCTGGCAGCGCGCGAAGGCGGCTTCACCGGCGGCCAGGTCGGCGGTCGGCAGGACCGTGCCCCAGTCGATCGGCAGGGCGGCGGGCTCGGCGCCCGCGGATTCTTCCGGCGCGTCCACAAAGTAGCCCATCTTTTCAGGCTGCTTGGTGTGATACACCATGCCCGAAACCTGCTGGACCACCAGGATCACAAAGGCGGTGCCCAGGCACGCGCCCATAATCTTGTTCCACTTCAGATCGCCGCTCATGCGCGTCGTCGCTTCCCGTCTCTAATGAGCCCCCCAACCGCGAAGCGGCCTCAGGCATATTCTTGCGTCGGCGTCTCTGACACGCTAGCGCGACCTTCGCAACCGGCCCGGGCGCTTCCGGGCGCCTCAGGACGTCGTCAAGTCGATGAATCCGCTGATAATGATACCCGCTCGCATGGCGGCGACCCGTTTGCCGAACAAGCCCCTGGCCGACATCGGCGGCAAGCCCATGATCGTGCGGGCCTGGGAACAGGCGGCCCTGTCTGGTTTCCGCGTGGCCGTGGCGGCGGGCGATCCCGAGATTGTCGAGGTCGTCGAGGCGGCGGGCGGCCTGGCGGTCCTGACCGATCCTGACCTGCCCAGCGGTTCGGACCGCATCCGCGCGGCGGTCGAGGCGGTCGATCCCGACGGTGCGCACGATCTGGTCATCAATATCCAGGGCGACATGCCCTTCGCCTCGCCCGACCTGGCCCGCGCCTGCGCCGATCTTCTGGCGCGCGAATCAGCCTGCGACATCGCCACTCTGGTGGCGACCGAGGCCGAGGCTTCGGACCGGAGCAATCCCGATGTGGTCAAGGCGGTCCTGGCCTTGCCGGAAGGCGAGGCCAGCGGTCGCGCCCTCTACTTCACCCGCTCGACGCTTTTCGGCGACGGGCCGATCTGGCGTCACGTCGGCATCTACGGCTATCGCCGCGAGGCCCTGATGCGATTCTGCGCCGCCCCGCCGTCGCCGCTGGAGAAACGCGAAAAGCTGGAGCAGCTGCGCGCCCTGGAAATGGGCCTGCAGATCTGGGCCTCGGTGATCGACGAGGCGCCCCTTTCGGTGGACAATCCGGCGGACCTGGAAGCGGCGAGAAAGCTGGCCTGACGCCTTCTCCTCCCCATGCAATGGGGAGGTGGATCGGCGGCGTAGCCGACGAGACGGAGGGGCCGCTTGATGCAGCGCGTGACCAAGCCCCTCCACCGCTTCGCGCTCCCCCTCCCCACGCGTGGGGAGGAAAGGCAGGTTGCGACTACGCCGCCTCGTTCGCCCAGGTCTCCAGCAGCCGCCGCGCGATGGCGAAGGGCGGCGGCGCGTGGATCGACCCGTGCGTCCCGGCCAGCACCGCCCGCGCCTCGCCTCGCGTCAGCCAGGCCACGGCCTCTAGCTCGGTCTGGTCCGGCGCGGCGTTGTCGTGGGTGACCTCGGCGATCAGGCCGATCATAAGCTGGGCCGGGAAGGGCCAGGGCTGGCTGGAGTGATAGGCGACGGCCGAGACGGTCAGCCCCGCCTCCTCCATCACCTCGCGGGCGCAGGCCTCTTCGATGGATTCGCCGGGTTCCATGAAGCCGGCCAGGGCCGACATCCGGCCCTCGGGCCAGGCGGCCTGACGTCCCAGCAGGCAGCGCGGTTCTGATCCGCCCTTATGGACCGGCAGCATGATGACGACGGGATCGACGCGCGGGAAATGCTCGACCCCGCAGGCCGGGCAGATCCGTCGCCAGCCGCCCGAGGCCTGATCCGTCGCCTTGCCGCAGGCGGCGCAGAAGCCGTGACGGCGGCGCCAGTCGAACAGGCTCTTGGCCGTCCCGGCGATGGCCACGTCGGCTTCCGGCAGGGCGGCGGCCGCCGCGCGCATCTCGATAAACTGGCCCAGCCCGCCGGCGGGGCCGGTGGTGGGATCGATGGAGCTTTCGAACTCCACCGCGAAGACCGGCGCCCCCTTCCACAGGCCCAGGAAGACGTCGCGGTCCGGAACCAGGTCGCGGCCGTGGCCCAGCGCCAGCCAGACCAGCCGCTGTCCGCCCTCATGATTCTCGACCAGAGGCCGTCCCTCCCACAGCACCATGGCCAGGGCCTCGGGGTTGGCCTCCTGCTCGCCCAGCCAGGCGGCGTCGTTGCGAAGGTCGCCCGAACGGTCGAGCGGATTGCCGGAGAAGACGTGGGTGTGGGGCATGATGTTTCCATACCCCCGACAAGACGACGCGGGGAGGGGTCTTGATTCCCGCGCCTTCAGCCGTCATATCCCTCCTCGGAGATCGCGGGCGAAGGCTTCGCCAATCTGGTCAGGGCCGGAAGGCAGCAGCCACAACGAATTCACCTTCGGGTCGCGGTCTCTACCTCCTTTCCCTGTTAAGAGCGCTATCGTCGATCACGCGGTGATCGACTGCTTGAGCGCGTTTTTAGCGCCGTGACACTGTTTTGCGATTGAGGCGACGGCGTCGCGCAAGCTTCACGGAACCGGAATCGCTCTGGCTCGCTGAAAGGACTTCACCTTTCAGGAGCAGACGAATGAGCGTTCTCGGGTCCATCCTCGGCGGCATCTTCAAGAAGAAGAAGGAAGAGGCGGCCCCCGCCGCCCCGGCGGCGCCCGCGCCGACCGCAGCCCCCGCCGCGCCTCAGACTGCGCCCGCGGCCCCTATGGCGGCGGCCCCGGCGCCCGAGGTCGATGTCGCCGGCATTCTCGACTTCATGAACGACCAGCGGGCGCAGAAGCTGAACTGGCGCACCTCCATCGTCGACCTGATGAAGCTGGTCGGGCTGGAATCCTCGCTGGCCGAGCGCAAGGAACTGGCCGACGAGCTGGGCTACACCGGCGACAAGTCCGACAGCGCCAGCATGAACATCTGGCTGCACAAGCAGGTGATCCAGAAGATCAAGGACAACGGCGGCCGTCTGCCCACCGATCTGTAAAACACCCCCTTTGCCGTCATCCTCGGGCGCCCGCAGGGCGACCCGGGGACCCAGGCGTGGGCATTTGCTCGGGCGATGACCAGTCGGGAGCCGCCGTCTCGGTTCCCGGATTCCGCCGCTTCGCGTCGGCCCCGAGAATGACGGTGCATATTGGCCAAGCGGAGGATGCGCTGGCGGCTTACTCGCGGTAAGACAGCCGCATGAGCGACGTCGATCCGAGTCTTGATGGCCCTCCGTGGGAGGAGGACGTTCCCGAGCGGGACGAGAACACCGACGACATGTTCGGCGCGCCCGCGGCTGCGCCTGAACCCGTCGCCGCGCGGGTCGCCGCGTCGATGCCTGCTCCGACCAGGGCCGAGCCCTTCGCCGACGAGCCCGCCGACGACGGCGCCTATCAGGTTCTGGCGCGTAAATACCGCCCGCGCGCCTTCGAGGATCTGATCGGTCAGGAAGCCATGGTCAGGACCCTGACCAACGCCTTCGCCACGGGCCGCATCGCCCACGCCTTCATGCTGACCGGGGTGCGGGGCGTCGGCAAGACGACGACCGCTCGCCTGCTGGCCCGCGCCCTGAACAACGAAACCGACGTCATCGACAAGCCGTCGCTGGCCCTGTCGGCGCACGGGCGTCACGACGCCGCCATCATGGCCGGCCAGCACATGGACGTCATGGAGATGGACGCCGCCTCGCATACCGGCGTCAACGACATCCGCGACATCCTGGAAAGCGTCCGCTACGCGCCCGTCGAGGCCCGCTACAAGGTCTATGTGCTGGACGAGGTCCACATGCTGTCGACGCAGGCGTTCAACGCCCTGCTGAAGACGCTGGAGGAGCCGCCGCCCCACGCCAAATTCATCTTCGCCACCACCGAGATCCGCAAGGTCCCGGTGACCATCCTGTCGCGCTGCCAGCGCTTTGACCTGCGCCGCGTCGAGCCCGAGGTTCTGGTCGGCCACCTGGGCCGCATCGCCGACCGCGAAGGCATGAAGATCGAGCAGGAGGCTCTGGCGCTGATTTCCCGCGCGGCCGAGGGCTCGGTGCGCGACGGCCTCAGCCTGCTGGATCAGGCCCTGGTCCAGGCCGAGAGCGGCGCGACGGTGCAGACCGCCACTGTGCGCGACATGCTGGGTCTGGCTGACCGCACCCAGACCATCGCCCTGTTCGAATCCATCATGGCCGGACGCACCGCCGAGGCGCTGGAAAACTTCCGCACCCTCTACGGCTACGGCGCCGATCCGGTGCAGGTGACCAACGACCTGCTGGAGCATTGCCATGCGGCCTCGGTCGCCAAGATGCTGGGCCCCAACGCCACCCGCCTGCCCAATGATCAGGCGCAGAAGCTGACAGCCCTGGGCGCGGCCATCTCGGCCGGGACTCTGTCGCGCACCTGGCAGATGCTGCTGAAGGCTCTGGACGAGGTGCGGCGCGCGCCCAATCCGGCGGACGCCGTGGAAATGGCCATCGTCCGTCTGGCCTACGCCGCCGACCTGCCGGGTCCGGAAGAGGCGCTGAAGGCCATCCAGTCGGGCGGGACCCTGCCGGGCGGCGGCGGCGCGGGCGGTCCTCGTGGCGGCGGCGGCGGAGGCGGCGGCGCCTCGGCCATGTTGGCGGCGCGGCCCGTGGCCCAGCCGGCTTTTCCCGATCCCCAGACCTTCGAGGCCGTGGTCGCCCTGATCGGCGACAAGCGTGAGATCACGCTGCAGATGGACGTCGAGCGGTATGTGAAGCCGGTGTCGTTCAAGCCCGGCGCCATCGTCTATGAACCGGCGGCGGGTTCGCCCGTCGATCTGGCGCGGCGCCTGGCCTCGCGGCTCAAGGAATGGACCGGCCGCACCTGGCTGATCGCCGCCAACGGCCAGGGCGGCGGCGAGACCCTGATCGAGATCGAGAAAAAGGCCCGCTCCGCTCGCCGTGCGGCGGTCGAGGCGGACCCCTTCGTGGTGTCCATCATGCAGGCCTTCCCCGGCGCCGAGATCAAGGAGATCAAGACCCTGGCGCCCGCGGTCGAAATGCCCGCCATCCCCGAGGACGACGAAGAAGACTAGGCGTCATCCCGGAAGCCCGAAGGGCTATCCGGGACCGCCCAAGGCGTCGCGCTTCTTGCGGTCCCGGATCGGCGCTGCGCGCCGTCCGGGATGACGGGTGCGGCTTTACAGGATCTGTGCGGCTTCCTCGAAGTCGAGTCGCGGCGAGCGCGGGAACAGGTTCTCGTCCGTGCCGTAGCCCAGGTTCATGATGAAGTTCGGCTCGACATTGCTGTCAGGGAAGAACTCGGCCTTCACGCCGGCGGCGTCGAAGCCCGACATGGGGCCGACGTCCAGACCCAGGGCGCGCGCGGCGATGGTCAGGTAGCCGCCCTGCAGGGAGGCGTTGCGGAAGGCGGCTTCACGACGACCGGCCTCGTCCAGGAACCAGTCGCGGGCGCCCGGCGCATGCGGGAACAGCCTGGGCAGGGTGTCGTGGAAGTCGATGTCCTGGGCGATGATCAGGTTGACCGGCGCGGCCAGGGTCTTGGCGCGGTTGCCCTCGGCCATGTGGACCGACAGGCGCGCCTTGGCCTCGGGCGAGGTGACGAAGACGAAGCGGGCCGGGGTCATGTTGACCGCCGTCGGGCCGAACTTGGTCAGGTCGTAGAGCTTGCGGATGATGTCTTCGGACACAGGGCGGTCGCTCCAGCCGTTGCGCGTGCGCGCCTCGGTGAACAGCTGAGCCAGAACGGCGTCGGAAACCGGAAGGTCGCGGGCGGAAAGGGCGTCGAAGGCCATGGGAAAAGCTCCTGAACAGGATTGGTAACTTCAGTTGTGGCGAATATGGCCTGCGCCGCGTCGGCGTCAAGAGGATTGGCTACAAAATCTGTTGCTGATGTAGATCAATGTTCGACCACAGGGTCTGGAGCCCGGCTGCGGATCGCCCTATCTAGGGGGCATGAAAGACCTCAACGCCCTGATGCAACAGGCCCAGGCCATGCAGCAAAAGCTGCAGGACGCCCAGGCCAGGATGGCCGAAACCACCGCCGAGGGCACCTCGGGCGGCGGCCTTGTCTCCATCGCCCTGAAGGGCCCCGGCGAGATCACCGCCGTAAAGATCGACGACAGCCTGATGACCCCCGGCGAGGGCGAGATCCTGGCCGACCTGATCGTCGCCGCCCACGCCGACGCCAAGCGCAAGCTGGACGAGGTAAACAGCGCCCTGATGCGCGAGGCCGCAGGCCCCATGGCCGGGATGAACATCCCGGGAATGCCGAACCTCTTCTGATGGCCGCCTCCGCCGGGCCGGAAATCGAACGGCTCATCAGCCTGCTGGCCAAGCTGCCGGGCATGGGCCCGCGCTCGGCCCGGCGCGCGGCCCTGGCCCTGTTGAAGCGGCGCGAGCAACTGCTGGTGCCGCTGGCCGCGTCCCTGGCCGAGACGGCCGACAAGGTCGTCAACTGCTCGGTCTGCGGCTCGCCCGACACGCGCGACCCCTGCTCGGTCTGCTCGGACCAGAGCCGCGACAACGCCCTGATCTGCGTGGTCGAGGAGGCCGGCGCCCTGTGGGCCATGGAGCGCTCGGGCGCCTTTCGCGGCAAGTATCACGTCCTGGGCGGGCTTCTGTCCGCGCTGGACGGCGTCGGCCCCGAACAGCTGCGTATCGCCGAACTGATCGGCAGAGCGAAAGGCGGCGAGGCGCGAGAGGTTGTTCTGGCCCTGCCCGCCACCGTCGACGGCCAGACCACGGCCCACTATCTGGCCGAGCGCCTGTCGGCGGCGGGCGTCGAGGTCACCAGCCTGGCGCGCGGCGTCCCCGTCGGCGGCGAACTGGACTGGCTGGACGACGGCACCATCGTTCAGGCCTTGCGGGCGCGACGGCCAGCGTAACTTTTCCCTCTCCCGGCGGGAGAGGGCTTGAGCCTCGGAGAGCCGAAGGCGATCCGCCAGGCGAAAGGGTGAGCGCCCGCCCCGTCAGTCGGCGCAAGCCGTCTCGCGGCGGCCTTCGACCGACTTCACCCGCCAGCCCTCACCCTTTCGCGCAAGAATGATCGCTGACGCTCTCGTGCGCTCAAGCCCTCTCCCATCGGGAGAGGGTAACTTCCAACCGCCCGCGACTCCGGCTAGGAACGGAGCATGAACACGCTCGAACTCATCCTGCTGGTCGTCGCCGTGGCTGCTGTCGCCGGCTTCTTCTGGGCCTTCATGGGCTGGCAGAAGGCGAAAGGCGCGCTGGACGCCGCCGACGCCCGGCTGGAGCTGATGGAGGAGAGCCGCGACTCCATGGCCGAGTTCCTCAAGGCCCAGGCCTCGCAGTCGGCCGAGGCCGTGGCGAGCAAGCTGGTGGCCCGCGCCACCGAGACCTTCCAGGCCCAGGATCGCGTCGCTCGCGAGCGGATGGAGGCCCAGCTCAAGCCCGTGTCCGAAACCCTGGCCAAGTTCCAGGAGCACGTCGCCGCCCTGGAGAAGACCCGCGCCGAGGACACCGGCGGCCTGAAGGAGCAACTGGCCGCCCTGATGACCGCCTCGACCGCCACCCGTGACGAGGCGCGCCGCCTGACCGAGGCCCTGAAGGGCAATACCGGCCGTCGCGGCCGCTGGGGCGAGCAGACCTGCCGCAATGTGCTGGAAGCCGCCGGCATGGCCGGACGCTTCGACTTCGAGGAGCAGAACTCCTCGGCCAATGACGAAGGCCGCCAGCAGCGTCCGGACTTCATCGTCAAACTGCCGGGCGGCGGCATGTTCGTCATCGACGCCAAGGTCTCCCTGGCCTTCGCCGACGAGGCCGACGGCGACGATGAAGCCCAGGCCCAGGCCATGTCCCTACGCACCGCCGCCAGCATGAAGACCCACGTCCGCCAGCTGTCGTCCAAGGCCTATCAGGATCAGTTCAAGCCCAGCCCCGACTTCGTCGCCATGTTCGTGCCCGGCGACGCCTTCCTGGCCGCCGCCCTCGATCACGAGCCCGACCTGATGACCCAGGCCATGGCCTCGCGCGTGGTCATCGTCACGCCCACCACCCTGTTCGCCCTGTGCAAGGCGGTCGCCTATGGCTGGCGCGCCGAGGAGCAGGCGCGCAACGCCGAGGACGTCGCGAAGCTGGGCAAGGAGCTCTACAAGCGCCTGTCGGTCATGGGCGGCCACGCCGCCTCGGTCGGCAAGGCGCTGGACGCGGCGGTGGGGCGCTACAACCAGTTCGTCGGCTCGCTGGAGAGCCAGGTCATGGTCTCGGCGCGCCGCTTCGAGGATCTCAAGGTCGACCACGAGGGCAAGGACCTGCCTGAACTGCCGCCCGTCGAACAGTCGCCCCGCGCCCTCAGCCGCCCGGAGCTGCTGAACGCCCCGGCGGAGTAGGCGCCTCCGACAACCTTGCTTGACGACGCGGAGCGACGGTGTAAAACGTCCTTGTCAACAGGGGAGGGTCGTCGTGGCCGGCAAGCGTAAACTCTATATTCAGTCGGCGATCGCCCTGGGCCTGTTCCTGGCCGCCACATTCGTCACCGGGGGCGTCATCGGCTACCTGAGCGAGGGGGACAAGGACCTGCTGGCCAGCCCGGTCGCTCTGGCCGTGGTCGTCGCCTTCGCCGCCGTCTCCATGCTGATCGCCATGTGGATCAGCCTGAAGTGGATGAGCTCCATCGATGAGGCGGCGCAGGAGGCCCACAAGTGGTCCTGGTTCTGGGGCGGCTCCAGCGGCATGGCCGTCGGCGGCGTCTTCGTCATCCTGGCCGCCATGCCTCAGGCGGCGGCCCTCAAGATACCCGCCTGGTACGCGGACCGCACCGATCCGGCCGCCTATGCCGCCACCGGCGCCTTCGCCATGCTGACCCTGATGCTGATCGGCTACGCCATCGCCTGGGGCTGGTGGTGGTGGGCGCGGCGTTGAGGGCGGCGGCATGAACAACCGTCTCAAGGTCTTGCGGGCCGAGCGCGACTGGAGCCAGGCCCACCTGGCGACCGAACTCGGCGTCTCGCGCCAGACCGTCAATGCGCTGGAGACGGGGCGCTACGACCCCTCCCTGCCGCTGGCCTTCAAGATCGCGCGCCTGTTTCAGTTGCCGATCGAATCCATCTTCTCGGACGAGGAATAGTTCCGCCATGCCTATCGCCCGACTGTCTGACGGCATGCGATCAGCCCTGACGGTCGGGGCGGCGCTGTCCGCCCTGCTGCTGGCGCCTTCGGCGATGGCGCAGGCCTCGTCCGCCGCCCCGGCCGCCGTCGTCGCCGCGCCCGCCGGTTCGGGTCCGGGCCTGTGGGTGGTCAAGGACGAGGATTCCACCCTCTACCTGTTCGGCACGGTCCACGTGCTGAAGCCCGACACGCCCTGGGGCACGGCGCGGGTCGATCAAGCCTTCGCCAGCGCCGACGAATACTGGTTCGAGATCGCCGACCTGAGCGACCAGTCGGGCGTCATGCCGATCATTCAGGCCAAGGGGATCTCGCCCGACCGCCCCCTGTCCAGCCTGCTGACGGCGGATGAGATGGCCGACCTCGACGCGGCCGCCCGCACCGTCGGCGCGACCGCCGCGCGGTTGGACCCCCTGCGCCCCTGGCTGGCCAGCCTGCAACTGGCCCTCGCCTCGATCCAGAAGGCCGGATACGTGGCGGCCAACGGCGGGGATCAGATCCTGCACGCCCGCGCCGCCGCCACCGGCAAGCCGATCAAGGGCTTCGAGACCGCGCCCCAGCAGATTGGTTTCGTCGCCGACATGTCCGAGGAGGCCCAACTGGCCATGCTGCGCTCGGGCCTCAAGGAGTTCGATCAGGCCGACGCCATGCTCGGCCGCATGGTGACCGCCTGGTCCACCGGCGATGTCGAGGAACTGGACACCCTGATCGGACAGGAGATGAAGGCGGAATCGCCCGAGATGTACGCCGTCATGCTGACAAACCGGAACGCGAACTGGGTCGACCAGATCCAGACCCTTCTGGCGGGTTCGGGTACGGCCTTCATCTCGGTCGGCGCCGGTCACCTGGCGGGCGCCGACAGCCTGCAGGTCATGCTGGAACAGCGTGGCATCCGGGTCGAACGGCTCCGCGACTGACCGGGGGCGCGGCGCTCGTTTTTCCCCAGCCCGGCCCCGCGCCGGGCTTTTTCTTTTCAACCCCGCCCTCTATGGTCCCGCCAAGCGCGGTCGTAGTTCAGAGGTAGAACGTCAGCTTCCCAAGCTGAATGTCGCGGGTTCGATTCCCGCCGGCCGCTCCAGTCTCGATAGTCTCACCGCGTCACCTGCCCGTTTGGATGCGCCAAGCCGGGTATTGCTCCTTCAGCAGCATGGCGGGCCAGGCGCCGACGTAGGTGTAGCCCATGCGTCGTTCGCGCTCGATGGAGGCCAGATCCGCATGGGCGACGGAATCGCGGCCCATGAAGATCGGCGCATTGGTCTGCAGATCATAGAAGCGCGCCCACAGGGGATCGGCGCCGGGAGCTGGCGCCAGCCGCCGATCCGGCTGGCCCTCGGCATTGGTATAGGTCTCCAGCCGCGTGTCGCGGATCGCAGATCGCTCAAACCAGACGCGGGCGCCCTCGATCGCGGCGACGACTTCAGCCGAGGGAGCATCGATGGACATCAGGAAACGGACGATGCCGACGCTTTCGCTGCCGGATAGGGAGGGCGGCTCGAACTTGCGCGCCCAGGCGGGGGCGAGGGTGACGGCGTCATGCTGGGCGCACCAGGCGGTCAGGCGGCCGTCCTGGCGCACCTGGCTTCTCACAATGGCGTCGACGCCGCGCGCTACGGCCTCTGCGGCCTGGGCGCGCTGGGCGAGATCAACGAAGGCATAGGGTTCACGGCCGGCGGCCACGTCCTGCAACAGGTTGAGCACGCGAACCATGGCGTCGTCGTTGAAGGTGACGTGGTCGTGATAGCCGCCCCGCAACGGGAAATACTGGGGCCAGCCGCCGTTCGGATACTGGGCGGCCAGGACGTAGTTCAAACCCCGTTGGAAGGCGACGACATAGGCGGGCTCGCCGGTGGCCGTGATCATCCGGGCCAGGAAGGCCAGGGGCAGGGTGGTGGCCTGGTTGTCGAAGGTGTTGGCCAGACCGGGGTCGGCGTCGGGGCGGGCGGGGAGGTTCAGCGGCGTGTTCTTGGGCCAGCCGCCTTCGCGCGACTGATGGGTCAGGACATTGTCGGCCAGACGGCGCGCGGCGGGGCTGGCGTACCAGTCCGCGGGTCGGGTCAGGGCGGCGGCGTTCCAGGCGACCGGTGCGTCCGCCGCCAGCGCGGGCGGGGCGGCGGTGCAGGTCAGGGCCAGGATGGCAGCGGCGACGAACCAGGGACGAGCGATCAAGGCGACGACTCCTTGGGCGGCTTTCAGCCCGGATCGCGGGCAAAAGGAAGCGCCGTGTCTCCACGGCGCTTCAAGGGCGACAGCTCATCCGGGAGGAGGCTCTGTCGATCGGAAATCAGAAGGTGAAGCGGGCGCCGACGAAGTACTGGCGACCGGTGCTGGCGTAGTTCTGAACGACGGGATCGTTCTGATAGGCCCAGCGGCTGTCCGTCTGATTGGTCAGGTTCAGCGCCTCCACCGTGATGGTCACGTTGTCGGTCAGCTTGTAGGTGGCTGAGGCGTCGACGTTCAGGGTCTCGTCGCTACCGATGAAGTCGTTGATCAGCGGCGAGTCGCAGTTGCCCGGATCGCACCCGCCCGAAGCCAGGGGATAGGTGGTCTGATAGGCGGCGCGATAGGCCGCCGAGACGCGGGCGCTGAACTTCGGGTCCTCGTAGAAGATCGTGGCGTTGAAGGATTCCGGCGAAGCGCCGAGGAAGGGCGCGGTGCCGGTCAGGCCGCGCGCCGGGTCCAGGATGTACTCCATCTCGGAGTTGATCTTGGTGTAGTTCAGCTGGACGCCCGTATATTCCAGCAGGCCCGGCAGGAAGGTGAAGTTCTGCTGATAGGCGATCTCGAAGCCGTCCAGGGTGCCGCCGGGCGCGTCGTTGTACTGGCGGATCTGGAAGGGGCGGTCCTCGTCCAGATAGGCGCGGCGGCTGGCCGAGCCTTCATCGACCAGTCCGTCCCAGGTGGCGCGCAGATTGGCGATGGCCGCTTCGTCGAACAGTTCGCTGAGCCTGGCTTCGCGCAGGACCACCTGCGGGAAGCTTTCGATCTCCTTCCAGAAGTAGGCGAAGGACAGCAGGGAGTCGCGGGCGAAGTACCATTCGACGTTGAAGTCGAGGTTGGTGGCGCGGAAGGGCTTCAGCTTGGTGTTGCCCAGGGTGATGGCGGCGTTGCTGCCGTCGAACTCGGCGGGCGCCGTGCCGATGCCGACGGGGACGTTGAAGGCCGTGACCCCGGGATGCAGGGCCGTCATCTGGGGACGGGCCATGACCTTGGCGGCGGCGAAGCGGACAATCAGCTTGTCTGTCGGCTCCCAGGCCAGGTTCAGCGAGGGCAGCCAGTCTTCATACTCGTTGGCGTTCTCGACCGGACGGCCGCTGGGGGAACGACCGCGCGCGTCGACCTCGGTCTTGGCGTAGCGCAGGCCGGTGTTGCCGCGCAGGTCGCCCATGAAGATCGGGAAGCGGAAGTCGACCTGGCCGTAGAGGCCGCTGGACTTCTCATCGACCCAGAAGGTGTTGACGCCGCCGTTGCGCAGGTCCGACAGGCGCCAGTCGCCCCATTCGTTGATGCAGTTGCAGTCAAAGCCGAAGCGGTTCTGGAAGGCCGTCAGATTGGGCACGAAGAACTGGCTCGGCATGCCGTCGGGCACGTTCAGGCCCTGACCCCAGCTGACGATCTGACCCATCTGGCCGACGGTGGTGGCCTCTGCCAGGCCCGAGCGAACGCCCTCCAGCAGGCTGGGGTTCATGGTGTCGCCGATCAGGCGCTCATAGCGGGTGTAGAAGAAGTCGAACTCGCGCATGCCGCCGCCGAAGCGGAAGGTGATGTCGTCGTTATAGTCCCAGGCGAAGTCGACCTTGGCGGTGCGATAGCCGTTCTCGGTGACCGTCTTGTAGTGACGCAGGGCCGAGTAGCCCTTGACGAAGTCCCAGTTGGTCGGATCGGCGACGTCGAAGCCGAAGTCCATGAACGGCATGTCGCCGCCGCCGCGCTCGTCGTAGATGAAGTAGTCGTTGCCGGCGACGCCCTGACCGGAGTCCAGGCGGATGAAGTCGGCCAGCAGGCCGGTGTTCTCATTGGTGGACTTGGAGTCGCCGATCAGCGCCGACATGCGGAAGCGGTCGGTGAACTCGTGTTCCAGGTTGATGGAGTTCTGGCGGAACTCGGTGGTGTATCCGCCCTGATCGACAGCGGAGCGCATGTCGACATTGGCCAGCTTCAGATAGGCGGCGTTGTCGCCGTTCTCGCTGAGGGCGGCGTCCAGAACGCGGACCGACGGCCGGCCGATGAAGGCGCCGCGCATGGCCATGTAGTTGGCGTGCGGCACATAGCCGACCGAGCCGGGCTGGTTGTAGTAGTCGTAGACCTCGAGGTTGTTCGGGTTGAAGCTGCCGGTCCCGGCCAGCAGGTTGTTGACGTTGGCGCCCGGCGCGGTCGTGAAGATCGGGGTGCTGCCATAGAGGCTCTGACCGCAGTCGATGGCGTCGCGGAACTCATTGGCTTCCTGCGTGGTGCAGGTGGCGTAGATGCCGCGCCGGTTGCGATAGCTGTTGTTGGAGGCGCTGGTCGTCGGCAGGGTCTGATAGCTCAGCGACGTCAGGGTGCGGTTGCCGTTGGTGTTGTTCCGGTTCAGGCCGACCGCACCGATCTGGTAGTTGGTCGAGACCTGGGTCATCTCCGAATAGAGGTTGTCGAAGCTGATGGTGGTGCGGTCCGTCGGCCGCCACTGGCCCGACAGGGTCAGACCCAGGCGCTCCTGCTCGACCTCGCGGTGGTTCAGGGTGGACAGGGCCGGGATGCGGACCAGCGAGCCCCTGGTGTTGCCGCCGTTCAGCAGGGCGTAGGCGGCGGGGTTCGAGCCGATCAGGTAGGACAGGGCTTCGGGGTTGGTCACGCGCGGCAGGGCCGTGGCGGGATTGGTGCCGGTCGGCAGAGCAAAGCCCTGATGGTCGCCGGCAGAGCCCGTGCCCACATTGTTGAAGGTCGCGCCGCGATACAGGTAGTCGCTGGAGCCGACGCCGCGCGTGTAGCTGTCGATCGACTGGTCGCGCTTGTTGTAGGCGACCGAGCCCAGCAGGCCGAAGTCGCCGATCTTGCTGCTCCAGCGGTCGGAGGCGAGCAGGGCGACGCGCGGATTATGGGTCTCGCCGTTCTCGTAATAGGCGTCCTGCAGGGTCATCGCCAGGCGGCGGTCGCTGAAGTTGAAGGGGCGGCCCGAGATCAGGTCGACCGTGGCGCCCAGCGAGCCTTCGTCCGTCATGGCGTCGGCTGATTTCTGCACCTTCAACGAGTTGAACAACTCGGAGGCGAAGGTGTTGAAGGCGAAGCCGCGGTCGCGCCGCAGGGCGCCGTCGGCGTTGCTCGCGCCCGAGGTCGACAGGGTTTCAAGGCCGTTCAGGCGCACGCGGGTGAAGTCGCCGCCCAGACCGCGCACCGAGATGCTGTTGCCCTCGCCGTTCTCGCGGTCAATCGACACCCCGGGAATGCGCTGCAGGGATTCCGCCAGGTTGGCGTCGGGGAAGTCGGCGATGTCCTCGGCGTTGATGACGTCGACGATGGTGTTCGAGCGCCGCTTCTCGTTCAGGGCGCTGGCCAAGGAGGCGCGCAGACCGGTGACCACGACCTCGTCCACGGTGGTGGTCTGGTCGTTTGATTGCTCCTGCGCGACGGCGGGAGCGGCGGCCAGCATGGCGGCCAGACAGAGCGCGATCGGCGATGCTGCCGCACGCAACTGTAGCGTCGAGTTGTTCGTCATGGGGTCCCTCCTCCTCGATCGCAGGACCTCTTGGCGGGTTCCGTCGATCATCCAGCCGCCGGGCGATCACCCGGCTTCGTCAAAAAGTATTATAATATTTTTAGGCCAACAAGCGTTTTCTGATACCGGTGTCATGTCATTGATGATCATGTGTGAATCGCAAGCGCAAGGGGGAGAGGGCGTGTTTGTGAAGAATCGCAGAACAATGTTCGCGTGGATGGCGACGGCGGCGACGGCGGGGCTGATCGCGCCGCGCTCCCTTGCTCAGGCGGGGGACGATTCCGGGCAGGTGATCCCGACGCCCGCGCGCAATCCTTATCCGTATGAGGGCGTCAGCGGGCCGGGTGTGGCGGCGACCCCGGCCGAGGCGCGCGGCGGCTGGATGTCGGGCCTGGTCGGGGTGCGTTATCGCGGGGCGCGGCCGATGGCCTATCCGACCCTCCCGTGGGGCGAGGCCGCGACCGGTTCGGCGGTGGACAAGGGGCTGTTGCCGTCGATCCATCCCCTGATGGAGCTGCATCTGCGCGACACCCAGATCTGCGTCGGCGGCGACGGCGCCTACTACATGACCGGCTCGACAGGCGACAACATCTGGGCCTTCAACGACGGCATCGAGCTGTGGCGATCCACCGATCTGGTCGACTGGACCTACCTCGGTCTGGTCTGGAGCCTGGACCGCGAAGGCGGCTGGGCCAGGGACTGGCGGATGCGCCGCGGTGTGCCATTTCGCGCCATCTGGGCGCCGGAGGTCCACTATGTCGCCGGCAACTACTTCCTCTGCTTCAGCGTCAGCCGGGCGGGCTTGGGCATCCTGCGCAGCACGACGGGCAAGCCGGAGGGGCCGTATGAATACGCCTTCTCGCCCGAGGCCCATCTGCGTCGCGGCATCGACGCCACCCTGTTCCAGGACGACGACGGGGCCGTCTATCTGACCTATGGCTCGGGCGACGAGATCGTGCGGCTGAAGGACGACCTGTCCGGCTATGCCGAGGACTGGATACGCACCACCTTCGCCGACACCCAGTGCATCGTGGCGCGCGACCGCGCCCGCTGCCTGAAGGGCGAGAACACCCTGGGCTACGAGGGCGCGACCCTCTTCAAGAAGGACGGCCTCTATTATCTGGGCGCGGTCGGCAATGTGGAGGGGCGGTATTCCTTTGTCTTCGCCGTGTCCGAGAACCTGCACGGCCCCTATCGGATGAAGCACGAGGCCGCGCCCTGCGCCGGGGGCGGCAATGTCTTCAAGGACCGTGAGGGGCGCTGGTGGTCCACCTTCTTCGGCAACGACGAACAGAGCCACTTCCGCGAGAAGCCGGGTCTGATCCGTGTCGACTTCGACGGCGATGGGCGGATCGTCGTTGCTGAGGATCAGCCCTTCGCCAGACCCCTGCCGCCGCTGGAGGCCCTGTCATGATTGATCGCCGCCGACTGATGCTGACCGTCGCTGCGGTCGGGGCTCTGCCCGTACCCGCTTTTGGGAGTGCGACCGCCTTTCCCGGCGCCCTGGGCTGGGCCGCTTCGACGCCGGGCGGGCGGGGCGGACGGATCATCCGGGTCACCACCCTGGCGGGCGAGGGGGCAGGCTCGCTGCGCGCCGCGCTGGAGGCCGAGGGGCCGCGCATCGTGGTGTTCGAGGTCGGCGGGGTCATCGACCTGAAACGCCGCGATATCCGGGTGGCGAACCCCTTCCTGACCATAGCCGGTCAGACCGCCCCCGAGCCGGGGATCACCCTGATCCGGGGCGGGATCAGCCTGCGCACCCATGACGTCATCGTGCGGCACTTGCGCATTCGGCCCGGCGCGGACGGGGCGGCGGCGAAAAGCGGCTGGGAGGTGGACGGCCTGACCACCTCGGGCGCGCATGACGTGATCGTGGACCAATGCTCGCTCAGCTGGGCGACAGACGAGAACCTGTCGGCGTCCGGCCCGCGCTTCGACGGCGGGGCTGCGGCGGAACAGTGGCGAGAGCATACCTCGCGCCGCATCACCTTCAGCCGCAACATCGTGTCCGAAGGCCTGTCGAACGCCAGCCACGCCAAGGGCGAGCATTCCAAGGGCACCCTGATCCACGACAACGCCACCCAGGTGCTGATCGTCGGCAACCTGTACGCTCACGATTACGAGCGGAACCAGCTGTTCAAGGGCGGCGTCCACGCCGTCAGCGCCAACAACCTGATCTACAACCCCGGCAACCGCTGCATGCACTATGCCCTGAACGCCTCGGAGTGGGGCGCACATCCGTGGGAGGTCGGCCAGCTGTCGATCGTCGGCAACGTGACGCGCGGCGGGCCGTCGACACGCGCCGACCTACCCTTCCTGATCGTGGAGGGGCAGGGGGATCTGGACCTCTACGCCCACGATAATCCGGCCCGTCATGCTGACGGACGAGCGATGCAGGAGATCGGGATCATCTCCGACCGCGAGCCGCAGATCAGGCGGCTGGGCGCCTCGCCACACTGGCCTGCCGGGTTCCGGGCGCGGCCTTCGGATCAGGTCGAGGCCTGGGTCTTAGCCGAGGCCGGGGCGCGGCCCTGGGCGCGCGACGCCGTGGACCGGCGCATTCTGGAGGAGGTGCGGAGCGGGACCGGCCGCATCATCGACGACGAGCGCGAGGTCGGCGGCTATCCGGTCATGGTCGAGACGCGTCGCCCCTTCGTCGAGGTCGACTGGGACCTGGCGAGCCTGACCCGCAAGGACGGCGCGCCAAGCTGAAAAAGGGCGGAGCGCCTCGGCTCCGCCCCTCTTGTGGCTTACAGGCGCATCACAGGGCGCGGAACTTGAAGTTCTTGAACCGCGCCTCGCCTTCGCCGGCGGCGTAGATGCCGGGGCGCAGCATCATGAAGCCGCCGCGGACGTTCTGGTTGTAGCCGGACACCTCCATGCCGCGGTCGAAACGCTTCCAGTTCACCTCGTCGGCCGAGGTGTCGAAATAGACGTTCTGATAGGCGTTGGTCAGGCGCATGAACATGCGACGACCGTGCGGATTGGCGGGGCGTCCGCGCTCGATGCCGTACTGGTGGGTGACATAGCGCGTCGGATCGAAGCCCAGCCCGGCGTACAGGGCGCGGTCATAGAACAGGATCAGACCGGCCACCGCGCCGGGGTCGATCTCGATCTCGCACTCGATCTGATAGGCCTGTTCGCCCTGGACGAAGGTCAGCGGCGAGCAATCGACCGGCGCCTTGCCCTTGGCCTTCATGTGCAGGACGCCGTTCTCGCGGCGCAGGCGATCCTTCTCGTTCGGCTGCGGGTCGTAGAAGCTCCACTGGGTGCCGAACTTGTCGGTGGTGAAGTCGTCCGACAGGGCCATGCCGTGCGGCACGGCCTGACCGCCGCGCGGCATGGCGATAGGCTTGGACAGGTCGCCGCCCTTGGCGCGGAACCAGCCGTCGTCGGTCCACTCGATCGGGTCCAGCAGGGTCTGGCGGCCCAGGCTCCAGTAGGCGTTTTCATAGCCATGATAGACCATCCACCAGTCGCCGTCGGTGGGGCCTTCGACCAGGGTGGCGTGACCGCGCGACCACCATTTCTCGGCGCCCGAGCGAGTGCGCACGATCGGGTTGTGGGGGCATTCCTCCCACGGGCCGTGAATCGACTTGGAGCGGGCGGCGATGACCATGTGGCCGGTCGGCGGACCCGCCGTACCGCCGATGGCGGTGATCATGTAGAAGTAGTCGCCGTGCTTCAGCAGCTTGGGCCCTTCCTGGGCGTGGCCTTCCACGATCCAGTCCTCGGGATAGCGCCAGGCGTCATAGACCTGTTCCAGCGGGCCGTCGGTGGCCAGGCCGTCGTCGGTCAGCCGCACCCGGTCGCCGCCGTTCAGGAACAGGTAGCGCTTGCCGTCCTCGCCGACGATGTGGCCGGGGTCGATGTTGGCCGGGATCTTCAGATCGATCGGCTCGCTCCACGGCCCCTCGATCTTGTCCGCCCAGATGACGTAGTTGGAGCGGTAGTTGGGGAAGCGCGCCGGGATGTAGCAGTAGAAGCGACCTTCGTGCTTGATCAGTTCGGGCGCCCAGACCGAGCCGATATTGGTGGTCAGGGCCGCCGTGATCGGCCGCCAGTTCACCAGGTCGCGCGAGTGCCAGATGTGGATGCCCGGCACCGACTCGAACGACGAGAAGGTCATGTAGTAGTCGTCGCCGTCCTTGAGGATCGACGGGTCCGGGTGGTCGCCCGACATGATGGGGTTGAGGAAGGTGCCGTCGCCGAGGTCGGCCATGCGCTGGCCTTCGATCCCCTTGCGCCACTTCATCCCGGCCCATTCGCGGCCCAGGGGCGCGGCTTCTTCGTTGGTCTGGGCGAAGACGGCGCCGACCGGCAAGGCCGATGCGGCGACGCCGCCCAACAGGCCGCTCAGGGCGGCGCGGCGATTGATGGGTCTCATGGGCGTGTCCTCTTTTCTTTATGCGTGACGCGAACCGAACGGGGGTCAAGGTGCGAAGGGAAGGCGGCGAAGGTGACGAGAAGGCGCGGTTTCAAGAAGGCCTCGCACCGCGCACATGGGCGATGAGCCGGGCCATGTTGTTGATGTAGGCGCCGGTCGAAATCCCCATCGGCCCGCTGGTCTCGGTGAAGGGCGAGGTGTCCCAGGCGTCGCCGACCTGACCGCGATCGACGAAGCCGGGCGGCGCCTCGGCCGGGCCGTCGCCGCGATAGGCATGGCTGGTCGTGCGCAGTTCCACCGGCCAATACCCCTCTGCATTCAGCCCCTCGACCAGCAATGTAACCGGTGTCATTCCCGGGCGCGAGGCCGTGACATTGAGGTCGGAGCCGCCTTGCGGGCGCGTGATGACATAGTCGGGCAGCAGGCTGGGGCCGCGCCCCATCAGGGCGGAATGGCGCACGGCCTCGTCCGGCGTCAGGGCGGCGACCTGCTCGACGTGGCGGCGCAGGCGGGCCAGGTCGATATGTTTCTCGCCGCGCTGACCGGTCATGTCGTAGTCGACATAATATTCGCCGTTCTGGGCGTTGGAGCCGCGCCGATGCACGGCCATGAAGCGGTTTGTCCCAGGCTCTACAAAGCGGAAATGGTTGCGGCCCTCGTGATGGGCGGCGGCGGGGGCCTCGATCCGCGCCAGCCAGTCCAGCGCCTCGTCCAGACGGGCCAGGAAGCTGCGGTCGCCGGTCAGACGATAGAAGTCCAGCATCCGCTCGACGGCGATGGCGGTGACGTGGGGCGAGACGGCGGCGGGCTCATAGGTCCTGCCCCAGGCGGGCTTGAAGTCGGGCGTGTATTGCAGCGCCCAGCCCGGCGTCGGCGCGGGCTGCTGCAGGTCGCGGTAGCAGGCCATGGCGCGGCGGATCGGTTGCTCCACATCCGGGCGGTTCCATTGCTGCAGGATCAGCAGGAGGAAGTCGATGTTCTCGTCCATCACCTCGTCATTGAGGGTGATCAGGCCGGTGTAGTCGGGGTGGCCGTGGTTGTTGAACGCGCCCGCGCGGGGCCATCTCTGGGGCCAGCCGCCGCTCGGCAATTGGCTGTCCAGGACGAAGGCGATGGTCCGGTCCACGGCGGCGCGGAGGCGCGGCAGATCCGTGGTCAGGGCCAGCCGCAGCAGGAAGCGCCCGCACCCGACCGTCGCGTGATCATCGAAGGTGGCGTTGCCGTAGTAGTGCTGGAATTCCTCCAGCCGCCAGCCGTTCCTGCCGATGGTTTCGTACCAGCGGCGCAGCGAGGCCTCGCCGTCGAAGTCGATGACATAGTTCCAGCCGCCGCTGGGATGCTGGCCCTTGATCAGGGCGTCGCCCGCCGCGACGGCGGCGTTCAGATATTGGGCCTCGCCGGTGGCGCGCCAGGCGTCGAGAAAGATCTGGCCCATCTCCGGCGTGCCGGGCGCCTGGGTCCAGATCATGCTGGGCCAGGCCTCCATCTCGCCCCAGCGGCGCGAGAAATCGGGCAGGTAGGACCAGACATAGCCGCCGTTGGCCGCCGCCTTGTCGGTCATGAAACGGGTGGCCCGGCGCATGGCGTCCCGCGCCGCCTCGACCTCCTTCGCCGCAGCAGCAGGGGCGGCGGTCAGCAGGGGCGTCGCCGCGGCGGCGGCCAGACAGGCGCGTCGGGTCAGCATCCCTGAAAACTCTCCTTCCCCCGGTCCTGCCGCTCTGGCGTCGGCGCGGGTCGCCTGAGCGACCGCTGGACTCGTCAATCAATATAATAATACTTTTTAGATCGTGCCTAGGGGGAGGAAGACATGGTCCGGTTCTGGATCGCGGGGCTGATCGTCGCAGCATCGGTCGCTGGGGCGTCGCGCGCCCAGACGCAGCCGGACTTCGTCGCTCTGACGCCGACCATCGACTTCTCGCATGCGGGCTATCGCGGCGGGGGCGTGACCGCGCCGGTGATGTCGGCCCTGATCCGCGTCGAGCCGGGAGAGGGCGACGACACCGACCGCATCCTGGCCGCTCTTGATCGCGCGGCGCAGGCCAAGCCGGACGCCGAGGGGCGACGCGGCGCGGTGCTGCTGGCTCCGGGCGAGTATCAGGTCGAGGGCCAGATCCGGCTCGAGGTCGGCGGGGTGGTCCTGCGCGGCGCGGGCCCGCAGGCGACGACCATTGTGGCGACCGGCGTGGATCGGCGACCCCTGATCGCGGTCGGCGCGCGCGGGGCTGCGCCCGACGCTCCGGCCGGCGTCGATGTTCGGGTCATGGGCGAGGCGCCGGTCGGGGCCTTGCGCCTGACTTTGGAGGCGACCGAGGGCCTGGGCGTCGGCGACGCGGTGACCATCCGCCGTCCCAGCACCGCCGAATGGATCGCCGCCCTCGGCATGGACGCCTTCGTCGGCTGGCGCCCCGAAACCCGACTGAACTGGAAGCCAGGCTCGCGCGACGTGGTGTGGGAGCGCCGCGTCGTCGCGGTGGAGGGGCGGACGATCCTTCTGGACGCGCCTCTGACCATGGCGCTGGCGACCGGCGACGGCGCCACGGTGCGGCGCGGTCCCTCGGTGTCGCGCATCCGCGAGGTCGGGGTAGAGAACCTGACCCTCATCTCGCGTCACGACCCGGCGCGGCCCGCTGACGAGGACCACAGCTGGACCGGGATCGCCGTCGATCGGGCCGAGGACGTCTGGCTGCGGAACCTCGCCTTTGAAGGCTTCGTCGGTTCGGCCATCGATCTGGGGCCGGATGGCCGCCGGGTCACGGCGCAGGATCTGGACGCCCGCCGCCCGGTGTCCGAGATCGGCGGTCTGCGCCGCCGCACCTTCTACACGGCGGGCCAGCAGACCCTGTTCCAGCGCTGCGCCAGCAACGACGGGATCCATGATTTCTCGGTCGGCCATGCCGCCGCCGGACCCAACGTCTTCCTCGACTGCACAGCGACGGACGCGCGCGGCGACAGCGGGACGCAGGAAAGCTGGGCCACCGGCGCCCTGTTCGACGGGGTCAAGGTGCGCGGCGGCGGCCTGACCCTGACCCATCGCGGACGGGACGGGCAGGGCGTCGGCTGGTCAGCCGCCAACTCGGTTCTGTGGAACTGCGAGGCGACGGTCGTCGAGGTGCGCAATCCGCCGGGCGCCGCCAATGTCGCCGTCGGCTGTCGCGGCGAGCGTTCCGGCGACGGGGTGCTGGAAGACGCGCGCGTCATGCCCGGCCGCGACTTCCACCGCGCTCAGCCGCAGGAGCCCGCCAGCCTTTATCGGATGCAACTGGAGCGGCGACTGGGCGCGCGCGGGCTGGCGGCGCTGGACCCCGCCGCCTATCCGGTCGAGGCGAGCGCTCCGCGTTTGACCGAGGCCGAGGTCGCGGCCTGGCGAACGGCGACGGCGCGGCCCGTCGCCAGTCACCCGCTGACGGTCGCGGACGGGCGTTTCGTCATCGACGGCCAGCCCGCCTGGCGTCGCCGCATCGGCTTCGCCTTCTTCCAGGCCCAGATGATCCCGGCGCTGGCCGAGGCGTCCGGCCCCTTCATCACCCGCTTCGCGCCGGGGCTGGAGGGGCGGGGTCTGACCGATGATCTGGACGCCTTCGCCGCCGGGCTGAAGACCGGCGACGTGGTGCAGCACAACTACGGCCTCTGGTACGACCGCCGCCGCGTCGACCACGACTTCTACGGCTCGCCGGATCAGCGTGACGGCGAGGTCTGGGGACCGTTCATGGAACTGCCCTGGGCGCGCAGCGGGCAGGGGCGGGCCTGGGACGGCCTCAGCAAGTTCGACCTGGAACGCTTCAATCCCTGGTTCTTCGACCGCATCGCCCGCTTCGCCGATCTGGCCGAGCAAGAGGGCGTGGTCCTGTATCACAAGCTCTATCTGCAGCACTGGCTGCTGGAGAGCCGGTCCCACTACGTCGACTTCCCCTGGCGGCCGGTCAACGCCCTGCAGGCGACGGGGATGCCCAACGAGGTCCCGGCGGCCGAGATCTTCTGGGACGTGTCCGACCCGGTGCGGCGCGACCTGCATCGCCGCTATATCCGCCATACGCTGGAGACGCTGAAGGGGCGGCCCAATGTCGTGGTCGGGCTGGATCCCGAATACACCGGCCCTCTGTCCTTCGTGCGGTTCTGGCTGGACGAGATCGCCGCCTGGGAGGCCGAGAGCGGCGCCGATGTGCGCGTGGCGCTGGAGGTCCCCAAGGACCAGATGGACGCCATTCTGGATGATCCGGCACGGTCGCGGCTCGTGGATGCGGTGGGCTTCCACCACTGGGTCTATCGCCCCGACGGCTCGCTGTTCGCGGTGCGCGGCGGGCTGGACAAGGCCTCCAGAGAACAGGTGGACGCTATCGCCCGGCCGCAGGATCTGGCCGACGGATCGGACGCGGGCGAGGTGCGGCGGGCCCTGTGGCGCTCGACCCCGGCCATGCGCTACCGGGCCTATCGTGAATACCGTGATCGTCGCGCCGATCTGGTGGTGCTCAATGAAGACGATGTCTTCCCCGGGTTGAGCCGCGCCGTCGAGGCGGCTGTCGGGGCCGAGGCGCGAGGCTCGCTGCGACCTGACGCGAGCCTGATGACGCCGACGGGCGCAGCCTGGGCGTCGTCGGCACCGGACGGAACCGTTCTGATCTACAGCCTCGACGGGGCGGCCGTGGCGCTGAACCGCCCTGTGGCCGGACGGGCGGTGAGGTGGATCGCCGAAGGGATGGTGGTCGAGGCTGTCGCGCAGGTGGAGGAAGCTCAACTGGCGCCGCCGCCGGCTCTGGCGGGACGACCGCTGGCCCTGTGGATCGCGCCGCTGCCTTGACGGCGGCCACGCTTGCCGCGACCAGTGGCGTCATGGCCGCAGAAGACCGCAATCCCACCATCGACGACATCGCCCGCCGCGCGGGGGTGTCGGCCATGACGGTGTCGCGCGTCATCAACGGCGGGGCGCGGGTCAGCGCGGCGACGCGCGAGCGGGTCCAGGCGGTGATCGACGCGGCGGGCTATGTGCCCGATCCTGCGGCGCGGATTCTGGCGCGGGCCGGAGCGGGGCGCATCGGCCTGCTCTACGCCAACCCCAGCAACGCCTATCTGGCCGAGGTCCTATCCGGGGCCTTGGCCGGGGCGCGGGCGGCGGGCCTGTTGCTGATGATCGAGCCGTCGCAGGCAGGCGATCCGGCGCAGGAGGCCGAGGCGGTGCGACGACTGGCGGCGGGCGGGGCCCAGGGCCTGATCGTGCCGCCGCCGCTAGGCGAATCCGCCGCGACGCTGGACGCCGTGCGGGCGGCGGGCCTCAAGGCGGTGTTGCTGGCCGCGCCGCCTGCCGAGGGCATGTCGGGCACCCTGCGGGTGGACGACGTCAGCGCCGCCGCCGAGATGACGCGAAGGCTGATCGACCTCGGCCATCGCCGCATCGGTCTGATCGAGGGCCGCGCCGATCAGAGCGCCAGCGCCGACCGGCGCCGGGGCGCGCAGGCCGCGGTCGACGCCGCGCGGGGAACCGAACTGCTGATCGAGGTCGGCGATTTCACCTACCGCTCGGGCTTTGAGGCAGGGCGGCGGCTGCTGGCGGCGCATCCGCGCCCGACCGCCCTGTTCGCCGGCAACGACGACATGGCCGCCGGCGCCCTTGCGGCTGTCCATGCGGCGGGGCTGCAGACGCCCGGAGACGTTTCGGTGGCCGGCTTTGACGACACCTATCTGGCCGCCAGCGTGTGGCCCGCCCTGACCACCATCCGCCAGCCGGTCGCCGAGATGGCCCGCCGCGCGGCCCTGCGTCTGGCGGGCAAGGAGGATCTCGATACGGAATTCGTCGAACATCGACTGATTGAAAGGGAAAGCACCGCGCCACCCCGTTGACACCGATTTCCAAGTAGAGAATGTTAGCGCTAACGCGACGGCAGATCGTGTGGGAGACGCGCCTTGGATATGACCGACATTCTGCCGCGCGACTGGCGCGCGGCTGTCCTGCTGGGCCGGATCGAGACCGCCGACGGGCCGACGCCCGTGCTGCTGCGGGACGGTCGGCTGATCGACATTTCCGCCTTCGCGCCTACCACGGCGATGGCTCTGGCGCGGCCCGATCTGGCCGCTGCCGAGGGGCGTGATCTGGGCGCGGTCGAGGATATGAAAATTGCGACGGCCTGGGGCGACGAGGGCCTGGCCCTGCTGTCGCCGCTGGACCTGCAATGCATCAAGGCCTCGGGCGTGACCTTCGCCGTCTCGGCGCTGGAGCGGGTGATCGAGGAGCGGGCGCGCGGCGACGCCGCCGCCGCCAACGCCATCCGGCAGGGCCTGCTGGACCGCATCGGCGGCGAGCTGAAGGACCTGAAGCCGGGCTCGGTTCAGGCTGAGGCGGTCAAGGCGCAACTGATCGCCGACGGCCTGTGGTCGCAGTATCTGGAGGTCGCCATCGGTCCCTATGCCGAGATCTTCACCAAGGCGCCGGTCCTGGCCTCGGTCGGCGCGGGCGCGTCGGTCGGGGTGCGGGCCGATTCCGACTGGAACAACCCCGAACCCGAGGTGGTGATCGTTTGCGATCCGGCGGGGCGCCCGGTCGGCGCGAGCCTGGGCAACGACGTCAACCTGCGCGACATCGAGGGCCGTTCGGCGCTTCTGTTGGGCAAGGCCAAGGACAACAACGCCTCGGCGGCGGTCGGCCCCTTCATTCGCCTGTTCGACGCGGGCTTCAGCATGGACGACGTGCGCGCCGCCACGGTGCGGCTGGAGGTCGAGGGGGCGGACGGCTTCGTCATGACGGGCGAAAGCTCGATGCGCCTGATCAGCCGCGATCCCGAGGACCTGGCGGCCCAGACCCTGAGCGCCCACCAATACCCGGACGGCTTCGCCCTCTATCTCGGCACCATGTTCGCCCCGGTCGAGGATCGCGGTGCGGCGGGCAAGGGCTTTACGCACAAGATCGGCGATCGGGTGCGGGTCTCGTCCGAGCGGCTCGGGGTGCTGGAGAACATCGTCGCGACCTGCGATCAAGCGCCGCCCTGGAGCCTGGGCGTCGGCGGCCTGATGCGCAATCTGGCCGGGCGCGGCCTGCTGGGCGGCGCGGCGTGAGCGGCGCCGTCTATCCTTCGCTGAAGGGCCGTCTGGTCGTCGTCACTGGCGGCGGCTCGGGCATAGGCGCGGGCCTGGTCGAGGCCTTCGCCCTTCAGGGCGCGCGGGTGGTCTTCTTCGACATCGCCGAGGCGGACTCCAGGGCGCTGGAGGCGTCGCTGGCCGATTTGAACCCCGCGCCGGTATTTGAAGTCTGCGACCTGACCCGGATCGAGGCCCTGCAGGCGGCCCTGGCCGGGATCATCGCCCGGCACGGCCCCATCGACGTCCTGATCAACAACGCCGCCAGCGACGACCGCCACGCCCTGGCCGAGGTCACGCCCGCCTATTGGGACGAGCGGATCGCGGTGAACCTGCGCCATCTCTATTTCGCGGCCCAGTCGGCAGCGCCGGCCATGCGCGCGCAGGGGCGGGGGGTGATCCTGAACCTGGGGTCGATCAGCTGGCATCTGGGCCTGCCCGACCTGTCGATCTACGAAACCGCCAAGGCGGGCATCGAGGGCATGACGCGGGCGCTGGCGCGTGAACTGGGCGCGGACGGAGTACGGGTGGCCTGCATCGTTCCGGGCAATGTCAAAACCCCGCGTCAGATGAAATGGTACACACCCGAAGGCGAGGCCGAGATCGTCGCCGCCCAGTGCCTGAAGGGCCGTATCGAGCCGCGCGACGTGGCGGCCCTGGCTCTGTTCCTGGCCTCTGACGACGCCCGCTACATCACCGGGCATGAGTATTTCGTGGACGCGGGCTGGCGCTGACGCAAATCTGATTCATCACCGCCCGCGATCAATGACGGGCGGTCAACAACACGGACCTGGGGAGGGACGAGAATGGCGGGACCGACGGGGGCTTCTGGCCCGGATATCGCGGGGAATGACCGGGTCAACATGGCCTTCATCGCCCTGATCGTGGCGGTGGCCACCATCGGCGGCTTCATGTTCGGCTATGATTCCGGGGTCATCAACGGCACCCAGGACGGGCTGGAGGCGGCCTTCAATCTGTCGGCCCTGGGCACCGGCTTCAACGTCGGCGCCATCCTGCTGGGCTGCGCCTTCGGCGCCTTCGCCGCGGGGCGGCTGGCGGACGCCATAGGCCGTCGCACAGTCATGCAGATCGCCGCCGTCATGTTCATCATCTCGGCGGTCTGGGCTGGGGCGGCGGACAGCTCGGCCCATTTCATCATCGCCCGCTTCATCGGCGGGCTGGGCGTCGGCGCGGCCTCGGTCCTGTCGCCGGCCTATATTTCAGAGGTCACCCCGGCCTCGATCCGGGGGCGGCTGTCGTCGGTGCAGCAGATCATGATCATCACCGGTCTGACCGGGGCCTTCGTCGCCAACTACGCCCTGGCCAAGACGGCGGGCGGATCGACGGCCGACTTCTGGCTGGGCTATCCGGCCTGGCGCTGGATGTTCTGGTTGCAGGTCGTCCCGGCCGCCATCTATTTCCTGGCCCTGCTGGCCATTCCCGAAAGCCCGCGCTTCCTGGTGGTCAAGAAGAAGGATGGTCAGGCTGAAGCCGTGCTGTCCAAGCTGTTCGGCCACGGCGCCGGCGCCCGCAAGGTGCAGGAAATCCGCGCCTCGCTGGCGGCGGACCACAAGCCGCGTTTCGCCGACCTGCTGGACCCGGCCACGCGCAAGGTGCGCCCCATCGTCTGGGCCGGCCTGATCCTGGCCGTCTTCCAGCAACTGGTCGGCATCAATATCGTTTTCTATTACGGCGCGGTGCTGTGGCAGTCGGTCGGTTTCTCCGAGAACGACGCCCTGCAGATCAACATCCTGTCCGGCGTCCTGTCGATCGCGGCCTGTCTCGGCGCGGTGGCGGTGATCGACAAGATCGGCCGCAAGCCTCTGCTGCTGATCGGTTCGGTCGGCATGTTCGTGACCCTGGGCGTGCTGGCCTGGTGCTTCTCCAAGGCGGCCATGGTCGACGGGGCGCTGCATCTTGATGATCAGACCGGCCTGACCGCCCTGATCTCGGCCAACGCCTATGTGGTCTTCTTCAATCTCAGCTGGGGCCCTGTCATGTGGGTCATGCTGGGCGAGATGTTCCCCAACCAGATGCGCGGGTCGGCTCTGGCTGTCGCCGGTTTCGCCCAGTGGATCGCCAACTTCGCCATCGCGGTCAGCTTCCCCTGGATGGCGGCGACCCTGGGGCTGGTCGTGACCTACGGCTTCTACTCGGTCAGCGCCCTGATCTCCTTCTTCCTGGTGCAGGCCTGGGTGAAGGAGACGCGCGGTCGCGAACTGGAAGACATGGGCTGAGGCCCGCAAGCTCTGCTACTTGATCTCCCCGAAGGCGGGGCGACGCTCCCCCGTCGCCCCGCAGCCTCAATGAAAGGACCTTCCCATGACGGACACGCTTGAGCTTTCGCACTGGATCGGCGGCGAGAAGGTGGGCGGGGATCTGTCGGGCGAGAGCCTGAATCCGTCCGACACGCGCGACGTCGTCGCCCGCACGCCCAAGGGCGGGGCGGCCGAGGTGGATCAGGCGGTCCAGGCCGCACGCGCCGCCTTCCCGGCTTGGGCCGACGCCTCGCCGGAGGCGCGCTTCGACGTGCTGGACCGGGCCGGGTCCCTGCTGATGGAACGCGCCCCCCAGATCGGCCGCCTGCTGTCGCGCGAGGAGGGCAAGACCCTGCCCGAGGGCATCGGCGAGACCATGCGCGCCGCCCGCATCCTGAAATATTTCGCCGGCGAGGCCCTGAGGGTTCACGGCCAGAACCTGGCCTCGACCCGTCCGGGGGTGGAGATCCAGACCTATCGCCAGCCGGTCGGGGTCTTCGGCCTGATCACGCCGTGGAACTTCCCCATCGCCATCCCGGCGTGGAAGATCGCCCCGGCCATCGCCTTCGGAAACACGGTCGTCATCAAGCCCGCCGGCCCGACCCCCGCGACGGCCGAGGCCCTGATCGCCATCCTGCATGAGGCGGGCCTGCCCAGGGGCGTGGTCAACATGGTCATCGGCGACGGCGACGTGGGCCGCGCCATCGTCGCCCATCCGGGCATTGACGGCATCAGCTTCACCGGCTCGCAGGGCGTCGGCGCCGGCGTGGCCGAGGGCGCGATCAAGCGTCAGGCGCGGGTGCAGCTGGAAATGGGCGGCAAGAACCCGCTGATCGTTCTCGACGACGCCGATCTGGACCGGGCGGTCAACATCGCCCTGGACGGCAGCTTCTTCGCCACCGGCCAGCGTTGCACGGCGTCGAGCCGCCTGATCGTGCAGGACGGCATTCATGATCGCTTCGTCGCCCTGCTGGCCGAGAAGGTGGCGGCGCTTCGCGTCGGCGACGCGCTTGATCCCAACACCCAGATGGGCCCGGCGGTGACCGAGGCCCAGCGCGACGTCTCCTACAACTACATTGACATCGCTCGCGACGGCGGCGGTCGCATTGTCACCGGCGGCGATCGTCTGAAGCTCGACAAGCCGGGCTGGTACGTCCAGCCGACCCTGATCGCCGACACCCTGCCGGACGCGCGCATCAATACCGAGGAAGTCTTCGGCCCCGTCGCCTCGACCATCCGCGTGGCCAGCTACGAGGAAGCCCTGGCCGTGGCCAACGGCGTCGAGTTCGGCCTGTCGGCGGGCATCGTCACCCAGTCGCTGAAACACGCCCGCGACTTCCAGAGGAACGCGCGCGCCGGCATGACCATGGTCAACCTGGCCACCGCCGGCGTCGACTATCACGTCCCCTTCGGCGGCACGAAGAAGTCCTCCTACGGCCCCCGCGAACAGGGCTTCGCCGCCGTCGAATTCTACACCCAGATCAAGACCAGCTACTCGGCGGGCTGATGGCCATGACCACGCCGACCCTCGTCTGGGATGTTCAGGCCGAACTGGGCGAGGGGCCGGTGTGGGATGCGGCACGCGCCTGCCTGTGGTTCGTCGACATCAAGGGGCGGCGGCTGCATCGCTATACGCCCGCGCCTGAAGACCCCAGGACCGGCGACAAGGCGTCGTGGGGCGCGCCGGATCAGATCGGTTTTGCGCTTCCGGCCGAGGACGGCTCGCTGATCTGCGGCGTGCGCGGTGGCCTCTATCGTTTCGACGTGGACATGGGCGACTTCTCCCTGTTCCAGCCGATCGAGACGGACCGCCCGCAGAACCGGTTGAACGACGGCTTCGTCGCCCCCGACGGCGCCCTGTGGTTCGGATCGATGGACGACAGCGAACAGGGACGGAGCGGCGCCCTCTATCGCTGGTTCCGGGGCGAACTGACCCGCCACGACGACGGCTACGGGGTCACCAACGGGCCCTGCCTCAGCCCCGACGGACGGACCCTCTATCATCACGACACGCTGGAGAAGACGGTGCTGGCCTTCGATCATGAGGATGGGGTTCTGTCGAACCGGCGCATCTTCGCCGTGACCGAGGACGGCTATTGTGACGGACCAAGCATGGACGCCGATGGGGTGCTGCACGTCGGCCTGTTCAACGGCTGGGGCGTGGCGCGGCTTGCCCCCGGCGGCCAGCGTCTGGGCACGATCCCTTTTCCCGTCCAGACGGTGACCAAGGCGGCCTTCGGCGGGGCGGACGGGCGCGACCTCTATTGCACCACAGCCTGGCTGGGGAACGCCGACAAGCGCGCGGCGCAGCCGACGCTGGGCGGCCTCTATCATCTGCGGGTCGAGACGCCCGGCCTGCCGCAACACCGGATCGCGTTGTGAGGATCGAACGCGGCGACTGGACCTTGTGCCTGCGCCCTGATCTCGGGGCCTCGATGACGTCTCTGACCTGGCGCGGACGCGACGTGCTGCGGCCGGCGCCGGAAAACCTCGACAGTCCGCTGGCCGCGTCCAGCTTCCCGTTGGCGCCCTACGCCAACCGTATCGACGGCGGCGCCTTCGCCTTTGAGGGAAGGGCGGTGCGCCTGCCCGCCACGCCGGGGTTCGCGCCCCACGCCCTGCACGGCGTCGGCTGGCGCGCGCGGTGGAACGTGCTGCGCGTCCACGGCGGGAGGGTTGATCTGGTCCTGGCCGCCGAGGCCGGGGCGGAATGGCCCTGGGCCTGGACGGCCTCGCACCGGCTGGCTTTGACCGAGGACGGGCTGGAGATGAGCCTGAGCCTCGCCAACGAGGACGCCGCCCCGATGCCCGCCGGGCTCGGCCTGCATCCCTATTTCGCTGTCGATCCCGCGACGCGGCTGCGGCTGTCGGCGCCGAAGGTCTGGCTGACGGATGCGCGCGAAATCCCGGAGCGGCTGGCGGACGCCGCCGACCTCATCGACTGGAGCGAGGCCGTGGCCGTGGCCGAGGCGCCCTTCGTCGATCACGCCTACGCCGAGTGGGATGGGCGCGCGGCGCTGCTTCACGACGGCTGGCGGGTCGATATGACCGCCTCGCCGAACGCCCGCTGGGCCCAGGTCTATGCGCCGCGCGGCGAGGGCTTCGTCTGCGTCGAGCCCGTAACCCATCGTCCCGATGCCCATAACGCCCCGGCGGGCGAGGAGAGCGGCCTGACCGTGCTGGCGCCCGGCGGCGTCCTGACCCTGACCGCCCGCATCACCGCTTCGGAGACCTGAAATGATCGCCGCCCTGACCGCAGCCCTGAGCCTCGCCGCCGTGCAGACCCCTACGGCCGAAGCACCGCCTGTCCAGCCGATCCGCGCGTCGAAGATCATCCTGGTGGGGGATTCCACCACGGCGGTCGTCGGTGGCTGGGGGCCAAGCTTCTGCGCCTATCATGTCACTTCGTTTGCGGCCTGCGTGAACCTGGCGCGCGGCGGGCGCAGTTCGGGCAGCTATATCGCCGAAGGGTCGTGGGACCTGGCCCTGTCCGAGATGGCGACGCCGGGGTTTACGGCGACCTACGTCCTGATCCAGTTCGGTCACAACGACCAGCCGGGCAAGCCGGGGCGCTCGACCGATCTGGCGACCGAGTTTCCCGCCAATCTGAAACGCTACGTCGCCGAGACGCGGGCGCGCGGCGCGACGCCTGTCCTGCTGACGCCCCTGGTCCGTCGCCAGTTCGTCGATGGGCGCCTGCAGAACGATCTGGAGCCCTGGGCCGAGGCGGTGCGGGCCGTGGCGGCCGAGACCAATACGCCTCTCGTCGATCTGAACCGCGCCAGCGCCGAGACGGTTCAGGCGCTCGGTCCGGCCATGTCGGCCCGCTTCGCTCAGGCCGCGCCGTCGCCCGAAGTCGCCGCGGCCCTGCTGACCGGCACGACCATCGCCTCCAGCACCGGAGTTCCCGTCGCGCCGGGCGCGCCCGCTGCGGCCCAGAACAATGCGGCGGTCGAGCCGCTGGGCCAGGCGCGCGTCGCGTTCGACTACACCCATGTCGGGCGCGAGGGCGCGGACTTCTTCGCCGCCCTGGTGACCCGCGACCTGATCGCGGCGGCGCCCTCGATGCGGCGGCTGCTCATTCCCTAGTGGTTGTCACGGGGCAGGCCCAGGGTGTCGACGATGCGGTGATACTTGACGGCGGGCTCCAGCACGGCGCCCGTCTCAAGCTCGCCGATCATGCCGCGCTGGAACTCCTGCCAGGGGGTCTGCGACGCCGGATACTGGTAGCCCCCGGCGGCCTCGAAGGCGGCGCGGCGTGCGGCCATCTCGGTCTCGTCGATCAGAACGTCGACGCGGCGCGTATTCAGGTCGATGCGCATCCGGTCGCCGGTCTTCAGCAGGGCGATGTTCCCGCCGGTCGCCGCCTCGGGCGAGGCGTTCAGGATCGAGGGCGAACCCGAGGTGCCGGACTGGCGCCCGTCGCCGATGCAGGGCAGGGCGTGGACGCCCTGTTTGATCAGATAGGCGGGCGGCCGCATGTTGACGACCTCGGCCGCGCCCGGGTGGCCGACGGGACCGGCGCCGCGCATCACCAGGATGCTGTCGGGGGTGATGCCTTCGGCCGGATCATCGATGCGGTGATGATAATCCTCGGGGCCGTCGAAGACGACGACATCGCCGGTGAAGGCGTCGGGGCTGGCCGGATCGGACAGATAGCGGTCGCGGAACTCGGGGCTGATGACGCTGGTCTTCATGATGGCGCTGTCGAAGACATTGCCCGACAGGACCAGGAAGCCCGCGTCGTTCACCAGGGCCGTGTCGAAGTCGCGGATGACGTCGGGCAGGACGACGTCGGCGTCCCGGCAGTTGTCGCCGATGGTGCGGCCGTTGACCGTCAGGGCGTCCTGGTGGATCTGGCCGCGGCGCATCAGTTCGGCCACCACGGCGGGGACGCCGCCGGCCTGATGAAAGTCCTCGCCCAGATACTTGCCGGCGGGCTGCAGGTTCACCAACAGGGGCGTCTTGTGGCCGATCTCCTCCCAGGCCTGTAGCGGCAGGTCGACGCCCGCGTGGCGCGCCAGGGCGGTCAGGTGGATCGGGGCGTTGGTCGAGCCGCCGATGGCCGAGTTGACGACGATGGCGTTTTCGAACGCCTCGCGGGTCAGGATGTCGGATGGCTTCAGGTCCTCATGGACCATGTCGACGATGCGCTTGCCGGTCAGGTAGGCGACCTGGGGCCGTTCACGATAGGGGGCGGGGATGGCCGCCGAACCGGGCAGGGACATGCCCAGGGCCTCGGCCAGCGAGTTCATCGTCGTCGCCGTCCCCATGGTGTTGCAATAGCCGACCGAGGGCGCCGAGGTGGCGACCAGATCGATGAATTCCTCATAGCCGATCTCGCCCGCCGCCATCATCTCGCGGGCCTTCCAGATGATGGTGCCCGAGCCGACGCGCTCGCCCTTGTGCCAGCCGTTCAGCATGGGGCCGACCGACAGGGCGATGGCGGGAATGTCCACGGTCGCCGCCGCCATCAGGCAGGCGGGCGTGGTCTTGTCGCAACCGATGGTCAGGACCACCCCGTCGATCGGATAGCCGTACAGCAGCTCGACCAGACCCATGTAGGCCAGGTTGCGGTCCAACCCGGCGGTCGGGCGCTTGCCGGTTTCCTGAATGGGGTGGACCGGGAATTCCAGGGCGACGCCGCCCGCCTCGCGGATGCCTTCGCGCACCCGCTTGGCCAGTTCGAGGTGGTGGCGGTTGCAGGGGCTGAGGTCCGACCCCGTCTGGGCGATGCCGATGATCGGCTTGCCCGAGCGCAACTCCTCCAGCGTCAGCCCGTAGTTCAGATACCGCTCCAGATAGAGGGCCGTCATGTCGGGGTTGGACGGATTGTCGAACCAGGCGCGGCTGCGCAGCGGCTTGGGCGAAGACTGGGTCATGGGGCGCGGCAGGCTGAACGTCGTCGAAGGTTGGCGACGCATTGTGAATATCATAATACTAATGATTGGCCAGCGCCTTTGCGCCGAAACGACCAGACCGCTAGAGGAACAGACATGGATATGTCCTCGCCTGCTTCTTCGCCCGCTTCGACCCGTGCGAGCGGTCACGTGGTCTCGGCTCACGACCAGATCGTGCGCGCCCTGGCGCAGGACATCCTGACGGGCGCCCTGGAGCCCGGCGACAAGCTGCCGCTGGAAGCGGATCTGCTGGAACGGTTCGGCGTATCGCGCACCGCCTTGCGCGAGGCGCTCAAGACCCTGTCGGCCAAGGGGTTCCTGAACGTGAAGACCCGGGTCGGCACGCGGGTCAGCGACAGCGTCCACTGGAACTTCTTCGACAAGGAGGTTTTGACCTGGCGCGTCGCCATCGGCATGGACGCCCAGTTCCGACAACACCTGGCCGAGGTCAGGCGCAGCCTGGAGCCGACGGCCGCCTCCCTGGCCGCGCGCCACCGCACCGAGGCGGACCTCGCCGCCATGCGCGCAGCGCTCGACTGGATGCGTCGCGAGGCGGCGTCAGCCCATGAGTTCGCTCGCGCCGACCTGGCTCTGCATCTGGCCATCGGCGCGGCCTCGCAGAACCCGATGATCCGCTCGGTGGCGGGGGTGATCGAAACGGCCTTGCTGGAAGCCTTCACGCTCAGCCCGCCGACCCAGGCGCCGGCTCTGCATCATGAAACGGTCGAGGCTCACGCCCGGATCGTTGAACGGATCGCCGCGCGAGATGAGGCGGGCGCCGCCCAGGCCATGCTCGCTGTCATCGACGCGGGTTATCAGCGAGTGGAAGCGGAGCAGTCGTCCGCGGGATGAGGCAGGCCTGGCGCTCCGGCGACGACTCCGGTCGTGCGGAACGCTGGGGGGCGTGCTGTTCCGCGTCGAGGCCGTCGCGCCGAAGCGCCCATGTTTGAGCGACGACGAAGTGTCGCCGCCCGGCCCGCCCTTTGACGTGTCGATCCCGCAAATGCGGTGGTGGCGATCGAGGCGTCGGGGTCTGAAAGGGCGCTGCGTCGCACGCGAATGCGGGAGGCAGGCTGCGCTCCCTTGGCTCTGCGGGCGAGGGCTGGAACGAATTTTCCGAGATGCCGAGAGCCCTTCTACTTTTGGCGGTCAAGCGTGGCTGGAGGCGACTCTAGAAAAAATCATTAAAACTCAATGTTTTGATCTGTTAACCTTCTATTAGTAATCGATATTTCACTTCGTTTTGACGAAATCGCCTGTCAATTACAGTATTGATTGAGTCAATGCGTCGGTGACGTGCGGGTCTTTCTGTTCTTAACGCTACAATATTATAAAACCTTCAATTGAAATATCACCAATCTGTGGGGTGTCTTTGGGAATATTTTGAGGTATGTTGAAATTTGTCAGGAATACGGCGTTGCGTCAGTGGTGGTGCGACAACCGGTCGGACGGGGGCGACCAGAACTTGGAGCGTCGGTGTGAGGCAGGGTTCTGTAGAGTTTGGGCGCGCCCCGAGTGCGCCGCAGGAGCCGTTCTGGTTCGCGGTTGATCGCCGCGCTGCGCGTGATCGGCGGAGTGCGTCGGCGCTCGAGGCGGACGCCAACGAGATGTGCGGTCGCGCCTTGGCCAACTGGATCGATGGCGAGCGACGCGCGCGGTTGATCGTCACGCGCGATCTGGACGTCCTTTGGATGAATGAAGCGGCGCGGGTCATGCGCGACGACGGCGATGCGTTTGAGGTGATCGATGGCCGACTGGCGCCGCGTTCGCCGATCGTCGCCAGCCTGGTCTGCGGGGCTCGACCAGAGGACGCAGCCTGCTCGGTGGTGCCGGGCGAAGGCGGGCGTCATTGGGTGGCCTGGGCGCGCGAAGTCTGCGCTCCCCCCAAGGCGCTGATCGGATTGACCTTGCAACGAGCGCGTGGCGAAGTCCGTTTTCAGGCCCTGATCGAGAACCACCTTCTGACGCCTTCCGAAGGACGGATCGTCGAGATGCTGCTGGCCGGGGCGGAGACGGGCCGGATCGCTCAGGCGCTGGACATCTCGATCGAGACCCTGCGCACCCATCTGAAGCACGCCTATCAGAAGTTGGGCGTGCGCAGTCGCGGCGAATTGTTCGCCGAGGCCTTGAGCTTTGTCGGCCCTTGAGGGGCGATCGATCTTAAGCGGCTGGAGACGAAACGCCGACGACAGCAGGCGTCGGCGTGACAGCTGTCGGCGCAGGTGCAGGAGCCGAGACCTCGGCGGCGTCGGCCTGGACCAGCAGGGGGCCGAGCGCAAAGGCCGCCGCCGCTGCGCCAGCCGAGAGCGCCAGAACCGCAACCACGGCATAGGCCGCAAGCGAGCGCGAACGGCGCCGCCGGAATCCGCCGGACTTGACGCCGCGAATGATGACGAAGGGCCCCTTGGTGAAGGCCTCTGAGCCGATGATGTTGTGCTGGGACAAGAACGCGCTCCCCGACTGTCCAGGAGTGGATCAGTTCACAGAGCGGCCCGATAAGGCCAAAGGATGGCGAACGCCGGTCCCCTGGTCGGTTTAACTTCCGAGGGTGACGCTGACCATGCGCCCGCCGCGCGTCTGGACGCGCTTCATCACCACCATGATGTCGTCTCCCGCCTTGACCGGCGAGATCAGGAACCAGCTGCCGTCCGGCAGGCCGGTGAAGCGGAAGGCGTCGGCGGCGCAGGGCTGGGCGCGTTCGAACGAGCGATAGTCGGCGCCCTGTTCTCCGGCCGAGCGGGCGCGCACCACGGCGGCTGGCACGGCTGCGCGCTCGGTCGAGCCATAGAGGCGCTGCATGCGGGCGCGGGTGTAGCCGGTGTCGGGGATCAGGCCGACATTGCCGACGCAATGGAAACTCTTGCCGTCCTGGGCGAAGGCGACCCGGCCCTCGATCGAGGCCTGGCCCGCACGGGCCGACCAGGCAAAGGCGTCGGCGCTGAACTCGGTCGAACCGGCGCCGGTCGCGCCGCCCATCGGCGTGGTGGCGCAGGCGCCGAGCGCCAGGGCGCCGGCCAGAACGGCGGCGAGGGCGAGGGAAGGGCGACGGATCGACATGGAGGGGGCTCCCGGAACGCGTTTCAAGCTCCACGGGAATGACGCCCGAAGGCGAGACGAGTCAAGGTTGCCCGGCGTCGCGGCCTGGGCCAAAAGGGCGCCGGAGACCGGACGCAGAGACCGGCCGAGAAACGTTTTCAGGGGCTTCATGACCGTCACCATCGACGACATCCGCGCGGCGCAGTCACGCATCGCCGGTCAGGTCGACCGCACCCCCGTCCGCTATTCCCGCCGCCTGTCCCAGCTGACCGGCGCCGAGATCTGGATCAAGTACGACAACCTGCACTTCACCGGCAGCTTCAAGGAGCGTGGCGCCCTTAACCGGCTGCTGCAGCTGACGCCGGAAGAAATGAAGCGCGGCGTCGTCGCCGCCTCGGCGGGCAACCACGCCCAGGCCCTGGCCTATCACGGCGGCCGCCTCGGCGTGCCCGTGACCATCGTCATGCCTGAGGGCACTCCCTTCGTGAAGGTGGACGGCACCCGCGCCCACGGCGCTAATGTGGTCATCCACGGCCTCGACTTCTCCGGCTCGACCGAGGAGGCCAGGCGGCTTCAGGCCGAGCATGGCTATGTCTTCGTCTCGGCCTTCGACGACGAGGGCATCGTGGCGGGTCAGGGCGTCTGCGGGCTGGAGTTCGTCGAGGATGCGCCGGATCTGGACGCCCTTATCATTCCCATCGGCGGCGGCGGCCTGATCGCGGGCAGCGCCATCGCCGCCAAGGCGATGAAGCCGGACATCAAGGTCTTCGGCGTCGAGGCCGCGCGCTATCCCTCCTTCACCGCTCGCCGGCGCGGCGAACCGGCCAAATGCAGCGGGCAAACCATCGCCGAAGGCATCGCCATCAAGGCCGTGGGGGAGATCCCCTTCAAGCTGGCCGACAGCCTGATCGACGAGGTCTTCGTCTGCGAAGAGGCCGATTTCGAAAAGGGCGTGGCCCTGCTGGCGACTCTGGAGAAGACGGTGGCCGAGGGCGCCGGGGCCGGCGGTCTGGCCGCCATTCTGGCGAACCCGGAGCGCTTCAAGGGCATGAAGGTCGGCATCGAACTGACCGGCGGCAATATCGACGCCCGCATGCTGGCCGTGGTGCTGAACCGCGAAATGGTTCGCGAGAAGCGCCTGATCGTCTATCGCATTCTGGGTGACGACCGCCCGGGCATGCTGTCGGCAATGGCCGCCGTGATCGGCGGACTGGGCGGCAACATCATCGACGTCGTGCACAACCGGCTGGCGCTGGACGTGCCGGCCAAGGGGGCGGAGTTCGACATCATGGTTGAGACCCGCGACGCCCGACATGCCGAGGAAATCGGCGAAGCCCTCAAGGAACGTGGCTATGAACTTCGCATGGGCTAGGCCCGCACTGATCGCGGCATCCGCCGCCATCCTGTTGGCGGTCGCCGCCTGCAACCGCCAGCCCGCCATGTCCGGCGCGGATCTGGCGAAGAACGCGGAAGAAGCCGCCGCCTTCATGAAGACCAACGCCTCGGCGGAAGGGGTGCAGACCCTGCCGTCAGGCCTGCAGTACAAGGTGGTCGCCAGCGGCCCGGCGGGCGGTGTCCATCCTGACCGCAACGATCTGGTGCGTGTCGACTACGAGGGCAGCCTGACTGACGGCACGGTGTTCGACAGTTCCTTCAAGCGCGGCGCTCCGGCGGTCTTCTCGCCCGAGGGCGTGGTGCCCGGCTGGACCGAGGCCCTGCAACTGATGAAACCCGGCGACGAATGGGTCCTCTATCTGCCGCCCGAGCTGGGCTATGGCGAAGCGGGCGGCCCGCCGATGATTCCGGGCAACGCCGTCCTGGTGTTCCGGCTGAAGCTGCTTGACGTGGCCCAGGTGCCGGGCGGCGGACGCGGCGTGGGCTCGGCGGACGTCTGACGTTTCTTCCTCCCCTTCATGGGGAGGGTGGTCGCGTAGCGACCGGGTGGGGAGGACGTGGCAATATGGAGCGCTGTGTCTGATTTGCTGAAACGCCCCCACCCGGCTTCACCTTTCAGGCTCAGCCACCCTCCCCATGAAGGGGAGGGAGAGGCGTGCGCCACTCCGCTCTAACCGTTTCGTCCTTTTCCCCCGCCAGCCGCCTCTCGCGCAGGGCTTCGAACCGCTCGCCATCCAGCCGCGACAGGGCCCAGACCGCCGCCCCGCGCACCACAGGCGTCGGGTCGTCCAGCAGGGCCTCGACCGGGGCGATCAACGCGGCGTCACAGGAGTTCCCCGCCGCATAGAGCACATTGCGAATGAACCGGTCCCGCCCGATGCGCTTGACCGGGCTCTTGGTGAACAGGGCGCGAAACGCCGGATCGTCCAGCGCCAGCAGGTCCGCCAGCCTCGGTCCCTTCAGGGCGTCGCGGGCGTGCAGACGGGCCTCGGACGCCCCTTGCGCGAACTTGTTCCACGGACAGGCGCCCAGACAGTCGTCGCAGCCGTAGATGCGCGGTCCCGCCGCGATGCGGAACTCGACCGGCCAAGGGTCGGCGAACTCGATCGTGAGGTAGGACAGGCAGCGCCGCGCATCGATCTGGAAGGGCGCGGGAAAGGCGTTCGTCGGGCAGGCGTCCAGACAGGCGGTGCAGCGGCCGCAGTGTTCGGTCTCGGCTTCGTCAGCCTCGATCTCGGCGGCGGTCAGGATGACGCCGAGGAAGAGCCAGTTGCCGTGGGTGCGGCTCAGCAGATTGGTGTGCTTGCCCTGCCAGCCCAGACCGGCGCGCTGGGCCAAGGGCTTTTCCATCAGGGGGGCGGTGTCGACGAAGACCTTCACGTCCTGCCCCAGCCGCGCCGCCATCTGACCGGCCAGGATCTTCAGCCGACCCTTGATGACCTCGTGATAGTCGTCGCCGCGCGCATAGACCGAGATATAGCCCGCCGACTTGTCCGCTAACTCCGGCAGGGGATCGGCCTCGGGGCCGTAGTTCATGCCCAGGACGATGGCGGTCCTGGCCCCGTCCCACATGGCGGTGGGGTGGGCGCGGCGCTCCAGCGTTGTCTCCATCCAGCCCATGTCGCCGTGCCGCCCGGCCTCGACGAAGTGGGCCAGCTTCTCGCCCGCGCTCCACGGCGCGCTGGCCGAGGCGAAGCGGCACACGCCGAAGCCCAGTTCGGCGGCGCGCTGTCGGATGAAGATGCGGGGATCGGCCGCCATGACGGGGCCTTTGCCTCTGTTAGCCTCAGAAGTCGAGGTCGGCGTACCAGGTCGCCGGATGGACGCCGGGGAAACGATCGCTCAGCAGCGTGCGGAAGCAGGGCCGCGACTTCAGTTTGGAGTACCAGGTCTTCAGCGACGGATAGGAGGCCCAGGTGATCTCGCCGAAATAGTCCAGCACCGACAGGTGGCCGGCAGCGATCAGATCGGCCTGGCTGAGCCGACGCCCGGCCAGCCATTCACGCCCGGCGGCCAGAGCTTCCAGCATGGCCAGATGAACGCGCAGGGCGTCGCGGCCTTCGCGCAGCATCCGCGCCTCGGGCGGGCCCAGCCGCAGCAGGGGCTTTTCCATCCGCTCGTGCAGCAGGACGGCGTCCACCTCGTCGATGAAACGGCGGTTGAACCAGGTCGCCAGCCGTCGCGCCTCGGCGCGTTCGGCCAGATCGGCCGGCATCAGGACGTCGCCCTTGGAGCGGTCCTCGATCCAGCCGAGGATGGCGTCGGTCTCGCACAGGGTCAGGACCTTGCCCTTTTCGGCCACGCTTAGGACCGGCGGCATCCCCGAGGGATTCAGGTCGAAGAGGGGGCAGTCCTCTTCCCACGGCTTGACCGGTTCTTCGCCGAAATCGATGCGCGCCTCGCCCAGCGCCAGACGCGCCGTGCGCGAGCCGGGATGGAAGGCGAAATGATAGAGGACGGCGGGCGCGGACATTGCCCTAGTCATGCATCGGCGCTCGTTAAGGCTCCGTTTACCGCGACGCCGCGTCGCAGCCTATGACCAGGGGCCGGGCCGGATCGCCAGCGGCTCGGGCGCGGCGACGGAGGGGGGAGACGCATGGACTTCTGCCCGGCCGCGCGGGTCGGCGTGGATCAGGATGTCGGCGTGGGGGAAGGCGGCCAGGATGCGCTGCTCGGCTTCGACCACGATGGCGTGGGCGGCCTCCAGCGTCAGCTGAGGGTCCAGATCGACATGCATCTGCACCATCAGCACCTGTCCGGCCATGCGGGTGCGCAACTGGTGCAGGCCCGAGATGCGCGGGTCGGCCAGGATGGCGGCGGTGATGGCCACGCGCGCCTCCTCGGGTCCGGCGTGGTCCAGCAGGTGGTCGGCGGACTCGCGCAGCAGCGAGATCGCGCCCCAGAACAGCCAGACCGCCACGACCAGACCCGCCGCCGCGTCCAACCCCGGCGCCTGCAGGAAGGCGCCCGAGATGACGCCGATCAGCACCACCACATTGGCGGCGATGTCCGCGGCATAGTGGGCGCGGTCGCCCGCCACGGCCAGGGAGGCGGTCTTCTTCAGCGCCTGGGTCTGCATCCACACCAGCCACAAGGTGACGGCGATCGAGACCAAGACCACGCCGACGGCCCAGCCGCCTGCGCTGACCGGACGGGGATCGAAGATGCGCTGCACCGCCTCCCAGCCAATGAAGACCGAGGAGGCGAAGATCAGGCCGGCCTGCACCAGACCCGCCAGGGCCTCGGCCTTGCCGTGGCCGTAGCGATGCTCGGGGTCGGCCGGGGCCGCCGCCCAGCGCACGGCGAAGAAGGTGGCCAGAGACGCGATCAGGTCCAGCGCCGAATCCGCCAGGGTCGCCAGGATGGACACCGAGCCCGAGGCGCCCAGGGCAAAGGCCTTCATCACGATCAGAACCACGGCGGTTCCCACCGACAGGGTGGTGATGCGGCGGCTGACTGCGTGGGCGTCGTCGAGGGAGGCTGTCATCCCCGCCCTTGTCGCGCAAAACCGCGCATCCGCCAATGGCGGCGTCTTGTCCGGGGCGCTAAGGAAGGAGCCTGCCCGGGGCGGACGAACCGTCGCCGGTCGAGACGGAGTTTCCATGGCGGACTGGCTGACGGCGATCCTTCTGGGTCTGGTCGAGGGATTGACCGAGTTCATACCGGTGTCCTCCACCGGCCACCTGCTGCTGCTGGGGCATTTCCTCGGCTTTGAAAGCACCGGCAAGACGTTCGAGATCGTCATCCAGCTGGGCGCCCTGCTGGCCATCATCAGCGTTTATTTCAAGCGCCTGTGGCAGCTGGCGACGCGCTGGCCCTTCGATCCGGCGGCCCGGCGCTTCCTGATCGGCCTGCTGGTGGCCTTCCTGCCGGCCGTGGTGATCGGCTTCCTGGCCTACGGCTTCATCAAGACCGTGCTGTTCGAGACGCCGCTGGTCATCTGCATCGCCTTGATCGTCGGCGGGCTGCTGCTGTTGTGGTTGGATCGGGTGGACAAGTTCCCGGTCTATCTGGACGCCGACCGCTATCCGATGCGGATCTATTTCCTGATCGGCCTGTTCCAGTGCCTGGCCATGATCCCCGGCGTGTCGCGTTCGGGCGCCACCATCGCCGGGGGGCTGCTGCTGAAGACCGACAAGCGCTCGGCGGCTGAGTTCAGCTTCTTCCTGGCCCTGCCGACCATGGGGGCGGCGGTGGCCTATGACCTGTTCAAGAACCGCGACGTGCTGGACTTCAGCGACTTCGGCCTGATCGCGGTGGGCTTCGCGGCGGCCTTCCTGACGGCCCTGGTGGTGGTGCGCTTCCTGCTCGACTTCGTGTCCAAGCGCGGCTTCGGCCCCTTCGCTTGGTGGCGCATCATCGTCGGCGTGGCGGGGATCATCGGTCTGGCGGTGACGGGCGCGCTTTAGGCGCTCTACACGGCGGGCAAACAAAAACCCCTCGGGACGCGGGTCCCGAGGGGTTTTTCGTGGGCCGACCGATCAGGCCGCAGCCGGGCTTTCGGCGTATTGCCCGCCGACGCGGTAGCGATAGAGGTAGCCCGGCGCGATGGCTTCCAGACCGGTGGGCTCGACGCCCAGTTCGGCCAGACCCTCGGCGCCCGGCGAGACCAGGTTGTCGCCTTCCAGCAGCAGCACCTGGTCCTTGGTCAGGGCGGGCTTCAGGCCGATCGCCGCCGGGATCTGCGCCAGGGACCCCAGGATGCGGGCGGCGAAGAAGGGCACGGGGACCAGGAAGCGCTCGCGGTTGGTCTCGCGCAGGATGAACTTGAGGATGTCCTTGAAGGTCCAGACCGAGGGTCCGCCCAGTTCGAAGGTCTTGCCCTCGGCCTCGGGCGAGACGGTGACGCGGGCGATGGCCTCGGCCACGTCGCCGACATAGACCGGCTGGAACTTCGTCACGCCGCCGCCGATCAGGGGCAGGGCGGGCGAGAAGGTCGCCATGGCGGCGAACTTGTTCAGGAAGGCGTCTTCCTTGCCGAAGATGATCGACGGGCGGATGATCACGGCGCCGGGGAAGGCGGCGCGCACGGCGGTCTCGGCGGCGCCCTTGGTGCGGGCGTAGGCGGCCTTGCCGTTCACGTCGGCGCCGATGGCCGACATATGGGTCAGGCGTTTGACGCCAGCGGCCTTGGCGGCCTCGGCGACATTGACGGCGCCCTCGACGTGCAGGGCCTCGAACTTGCGGCCGCCGGTCTCGAACAGGATGCCGACCAGGTTGATCACGGCGTCAGCGCCCTTGATCGCCTCGGCCACGGCGGCCTTGTCGGTGATGTCGCAGCGGACGGTCTGGATCTGGCCGACGTCGCCGGCCATGCGCAGTTCATAGGCCAGGGCAGGCTTGCGCACGGCGACGCGCACGCGCCAGCCGCGCTTGGCCAGGGCTCGCACCACCTGGGTTCCGACAAAGCCCGAGCCGCCGAAAACGGTGACCAGTCCGGGGGCGAAATCAGCCATCTGAGCGCTCCAACGCCAAACCCCGGCCGCAACGGGCGACCGGAGGAGAATTCCATGGGCGGGGCTTAACCGATGCGCCGCCCCGCCGCAACGCACAGCGGGGCGAGCCGGGCCTTTAGTCGGCCCGATAGACCACCTGGCCGTCGACCACGGTCAGGACCGCATGGCCCTTGGGGATGTCGGCGGCGGGCACGGTCATCAGGTCGATGTCGAAGGCGGTGAAGTCCGCCCGCTTGCCCACCTCGATGGTGCCCAGCTCGTTTTCACGGAAGCTGGCGTAGGCGGGCCACAGGGTGAACATCTTCAGCGCCGTCGCCCGGTCCACGGCCTCGTTCGGGCGCCAGTCCGGCCCCTGGAAGCCGCTCAGGTCGCGCCGCGCCACGGCGGCATAGAACTCGATCAGGGGATCGCCGCGCTCGACCGGCGCGTCGGAGCCGCCGACCACGATCACGCCCCGATCCACCAGGGTGTGCCAGGCATAGGCCCCGTCCAGCCGCGCGTCGCCCAGACGGTCGGCGGCGAAATGCAGGTCGCCGATGGCGTGGCTGGGCTGCATCGAGGCGATGATCGGCAGCTCGTCGAAGTAGTGATAGTCGGCAGGCCGGATGATCTGGGCGTGCTCGATGCGCCAGCGCGGGTCGGCCAGCTTCCATTCCGATTTCGGCACGGAGCGCAGGGCCTCTTCGTACCAGGCCGCGACGTCGTGGTTGCCCTGATCGCCGATGGCGTGGGTGGCGATCTGGACGCCGGTGCGCAGGGCTTCCTGATAAAGCGGCATGACCGTCTCGCGCGAGGCCAGCATCAGGCCGGAGGTGTCGGGGCGGTCCGAATAGGGCTGGAACAGCTTGGCCCCGCGTGAGCCCAGGGCGCCGTCGGCGTAGAACTTGACGGCGCGGGTGATGATCCGCCCGTCGCCCGCGTCGCGCGGCCCGCCCGCCATCAGGGCGCGAGCGTCGCCCATGTCGATGCTGTTATAGACCCGCAAGGGCGCCTCGCCCTCGCGCGCCATCGCCTCCATCAGGGGCACGTCCTTCCACGGGGCGCTCATGAAATGCACCCCGGTCCAGCCGTAGCGGGCGTAGACGTTGAAGCCCGCCCGATAGGCCGCGCGCGTCGCCGCCGCGTCGGCCTGGGGCGTCAGCGGCTCGACCAGGACCATGGCTCCGTCGACCAGCAGGCCGGTCGGCTGACCTCTGGCGTCTTTCAGGATCTCGCCGCCCGAGGGGGCGGGCGTCGCCGTATCGACCCCGGCGGCGGCCAGGGCCGCGCTAGAGACGGCGACCGCATGGCCGTCGGCCCGGCTCAGCAAGACCACCCGGCCCGGCGCGGCGGCGTCCAGATCGGCGGCGGTCAGGAAGCGTTTCTCGGGCCAGTGGGTCTCGATCCAGCCGCGCCCGACAATGACGCCCTCAGGGTGAGCCCTGGCCCAGTCGCTGAGCCGCGCCATGGCCTCGACGACCGAGGCCGAGCCCTCAAGGTTCAGCGTCATCTCGCGCCAGCCGATGCCGTCCAGATGGGCGTGGCCGTCGGTGAAGCCGGGAAACAGGGTGGCGCCCTTCAGGTCCACGACCTCCAGCCCCTCGGCCGAGGGCGCGCCGCTCGCCGCCCCGACATAGGCGATGCGCCCGTCGCGCACGGCCACGACCTCGGCCGTCGGCCGGGCTTCGTCGCCCGTGTGGATGGTCCCGCCCCGGATCAGCAGGTTCTGGGCGAAGGCGGCGGGGGCGGCGGCCAGCATCAGGGCGGCGGCCAGAGCAGCGCTCTGGGGCAGGGCCTTCAGGGCGTAACGGTTCATGGGCTTCCTCCAACTGTGGCGCTCACCGAACGCCGTTGACATGAATTCGGGCTCGCGCGAATAGCCAAGCTTGTTCATCTGTACAGCGATACTGGAAAGCCCCTTGAGAACGATCGTCGCCGCCCTCGCGCTGGCCACAGCCCTCTTCGCCGGTCAGGCCGCCGCTCAGAACATCGACACCATGGCTGCAGCCAGTGGAACTTTCGGCATTTTTGGTGTGCCCGACACGGCGACATACGGTCAGACTATCACCATCCCGGCCGGTGTGACCCAACTGACCAGCTTCGGCTTCGAGATGCAGAGCGTCCCGTCAACGGTCGTCTTCCGTGGCGAGGTCTATCTGTGGGACGATGCCAACAATCGCGCCACCGGGCCGGCGCTGTATGAAAGTGCGGTCCGGTCGACGACGGGCGCCACTCCCCAACTGATCACCTTCAGTCCGCCCGGGGGACTGACCGTGATCCCCGGCCAGAAGTATGTGATCTTCGCGACAACGTCGCGGGATCAAGCGGGCGCATCCGGCGCAGGCAATTGGGCAGCGTCATACAGCAACCCATACGCGGGCGGGGACCTGGTTTTCATCAACAACGGCGCCAATCCTGCCGATTGGACGAGCGGGCCTTGGTCCGTCGACGCGACCATTGATTTCGGTTTCGTCGCCAATTTCAACGCGCCTCCCGCTCCAGTGCCGACGCTGTCGGAATGGGCGATGATCCTGTTCGGTCTGGCCTTGGCGGGCGGGGCCGTGGTGATGGTTCAGCGACGGCGTCTGGCCGCCTGATCGCCCGATCAGCTTGAGCGTAGAGCGGCCCCGACCTGTGACAGGCGGGGCCGTTTTCGTGTGCGCCGTCAAGGCAGAGCAGGCTTGGCGTCAAGCGATCAGGCGCGCATCATCGCCGCATGAAGCTGTTCACCATCGGCTATGAAGGCTCCACCCAGCCCCAGGTCATCGACCGGCTGAAGGCGGCCGGCGTCGAGCTGGTCGCCGACGTGCGGGCCGTGGCCTCGTCGCGCATCGCGGGCTTTTCCAAGACGGTGCTGGGTGAAAGCCTGAAGGCCGAGGGGCTGGATTATCTGCAACTGCGGGCGCTGGGCACGCCCAAGGCCGGGCGCGACGCGGCGCGCAAGGGCGACGTGGCGACCATGCACGCCGTCTTCAACGCCCATATGCAGGAGCCCGACGCCGAGGCCGCCTTCCAGCAGCTGCGTCATGTGGCGAGCGAAAAGCGCGTCGCCCTTTTGTGTTTCGAGGCCGAGGTCTGCGGCTGCCACCGCGCCGTCCTCGCTGACCGACTGGCCCGCGAGGACGGCGTCGAGGTGGTGAACCTGTAGTTCCGCGTCTCCCTTCCCCCTCGAGGGGGGAAGGGTCGGGGATGGGGGTGCGTGCGCGCCGTTGGGAGCTGAAGCACCTGAGGCGCGACGGAGTCTCGTGCGCCTGGCACGGACGCCGCCTGCCTGCACCCCCACCCAACCCTCCCCCCTCGAGGGGGAGGGCTTCATGCCTTACGGACGGCCCACCAGCTGATCCACCGAGCCCGTCGTGACCGGGTGATAGAGGGGCCGCGCCTTGGCGTAGATGCGCGTTGCGATCGGACGGCCCCAGTCGCCCTCGCCCCACAGGGTCTGGAACAGGGGCAGGACGAACTTGCGGCGACCCTGGCTGGTCAGGAAGCGGTCGGCGGTGGCGACGGCGGGTTCGTAGCGGTGGGCCAGGGCGATCTGCAGCCAGGCGAAGGTCAGCTCGGCGTTGCCCTCATTGGCCAGGTTCAGCGTCTTCTCCAGATCGGCCAGTTGCGCCGCCGTCAGCCAGTCGGCGCCCGCCGCCAGACCTTCGGGACGCCAGGCGAGGAAGCGCTGGCGCTGCTGGGTGTTCCAGTTCTTCCAGTCGATGGCCGAGGCCGGGCCCTTGTCGGCGAAGAAGGCCTTGGCCTGGGCGTCCACCGCCTCGAAGGCGTGCGACACCGGCGGGACCCAGTTCGACGGCATGCCCGGCTTGTAGATCCAGTTCTCTAGCTGCAGTTGGGCCTCCAGCGCGGCGTCGCCCTTGATCAGGTGCTCGCGGATGTCGGCGAGGAAGCCGACGTCGGTCATGGGCTGGAAGGCGTGGCGGTCGAAATAGCCGCGCAGCCAGGCGTCGAAGGTCGGGCGGCCGACGATGCGCTCGATGGTGCGCAGCATGGCCGCGCCCTTCTCATAGGGCACGCCCGACAGGCCGTCGTCCGGGTCGCGTCCGGTCAGGTCGATGTGCAGCTTGGTGTCGTCCGGCGCCGTGGTGGCCAGTTCGGCCGACAGTTCGCCCCAGCCCAGAACCTGCTCCTGCATGGCGCGGTCGCGACCATAGAGGGCCTCCATGATCCGGTTCTCGAAATAGACCGTAGTGCCTTCGTTCAGCCAGATGTCCGACCAGGTGGCGTTGGTCACCAGATTGCCGGACCAGCTATGCGCCAGCTCGTGCGCCACCAGCGAGACCAGGGACTGATCCCCGGCGATGATGGTCGGGGTGGCGAAGGTCAGGCGCGGGTTCTCCATCCCGCCGAAGGGGAAGCTGGGCGGCAGGACCAGCAGGTCGTAGCGGCCCCAGCGATAGGGACCGTAAAGCGCCTCGGCCGCGTCCACCATGCGCGGGGTGGATTGCAGCTCGGCGCGGGCGGCCTCCAGCCGGCTGGGCTCGGTCCAGACGCCGGTGCGGCCGTCGAAGGAGGCGAAGGCGATGTCGCCGATGGCGATGGCCATCAGATAGGGCGGGATCGGACGATCCATGTCGAAGCGCCAGGCCTTCTGGCCGGCGGAGGCGGCTTCGCCCTGCGGTGTCAGGTGCTCGGCGGACATGACCACGGTCAGGTCGGCGGGGGCCGTGATGCGCGCCGAATAGGTCTGGCGGATGCCGGGGCTGTCCTGGGTCGGGACCCAGGTGCGGGTCAGGATGGCCTGGCCCTGGCTGAACAGATAGGGTTTCTGCCCGCCCGCTGTCTGCTGCGGGCTGAGCCACTGCAGGGCCGCCGCGTCGGGACGGGTCGAATAGTCGACGACGACCTTCTGGACCTCGGTTCCGGCGAAGGCGGGCAGGTGGACCGTCAGGGCCTGACCCTTGATGGCGTCCACGGCGCCCAGTTCATAGCGCAGCGGACGGCCCTGCGCGTCGCGCACGCCGCGGATGTTCAGGTTCTTGGTGTCCAGCACCACCTCGGTCGCGCTGACGCGGCCCGTGACGTCCAGGGTCGCCGAGCCCGACAGGGTCTTGGCCGCGAAGTCGGCGGTCAGGTCCAGGGCCACATGGCCGACCCGCGCCTCGGCCGGGCGGGCGTTGGAGTGGATGTCGTCGGCGTAGGCGAAGGCGGGCGTCGCGGGCGTGGCGGCGGGCGCGGTCATGTCCGATCCTCCGGGCGCGGTGGCGCAGGCGCCGAGGGAAGAGACAAGGGCGGCGGCGAGGGCGAGGGCGGAAACCTGCCCAACCAGCTTCAGGGTCATCGAACGCTCCGTATTCAGATGCGTGCGAAAAGGCTCCCTCGCGCCGGAAAGATCAAGCCTTCGCCGGCATCGGCCGCAGGTGGTGGGCCTTGAACAGGCGTCCCTTCTCGGCGGCCAGAACCAGCAGCAGGGCGACGACGCCCAGGGCTGCGAACCCGACCGTCATCGGCACGGTGGTGCCGTCGAAGTGCTGGCCGATCCAGAAGCCCAGCAGGGCGCCGCCGATGGTCGAGATGAAGCCCTGGGCCGAGGCCGCCGTGCCGGCGATATGGCCCATGGGCTCCATGGCCATGGAGCCGAAATTGCCGGCGATGAAGCCGAAGCAGAACATCTTGCAGGCCTGCAGCGCGGCGAAGACCCACAGGCTGTCATGCCCCGCATAGGCGATGGCCGCGTGCAGCAGGCTGAAGCCGATGAAGCCGAACAGGGCCGTGTGGGCGATCAGGCGCGAGCCCAGTCTTTCCACCATGCGCGAGTTCAGCACCGAGGCCAGGGCGATGCCGCCGGCCACCATGGCGAAGACGGTGGTGAACAGGCCGGGCGACTTGAAGACGTCGAAGAAGATCTGCTGCGACGAGTTGATGAAGGCGAACAGGGCGCCGCTGATCGCCGTCATGGCCAGGGTGTAGCCCATGCCGATGCGGCTGGTCAGGGCCTGGCCGAAGGCCCCCGCGATGCGCTTCACCTTGATCGGCATCCGGTCTTCAGGGTGCAGGGTTTCCGGCAGGCGCAGGGCGGCCCACAGCAGGAAGCTGCCGCCGAACAGGGCGAAGAAGCCGAAGATCCAGCGCCAGGGCGCCACTAGCATGATCAACTGGCCGACGGTCGGGGCCAGGATGGGCACGCCCAGGAAGACCAGGAAGCTCAGCGACATGACCCGCGCCATGGTCCGCCCGGAATAGCGGTCGCGCACAATCGACACGGCCAGAACCCGCGTCGCCGCCGAGCCCAGACCCATGCCGATGCGCGACAGGATCAGCCACTCGAACGAATGGGCGAAGGCGGCCAGGATGCTGAAGGCGACATAGAGGCCGATGCCGATGAACAGGATGGGCCGCCGACCGAACCGGTCCGCCAGGGGGCCGTAAAACAGCTGCGCCCCGCCAAAGCCCAGCAGATAGGCGGTGATGACCCACTGGCGGGTGTTCTCGTTGACCACGCCCAGGTCCTCGCCGATGTGCGGCAGGGCCGGCAGCATGGCGTCGATGGCCAGGGCGTTCATCGCCATCATGACGGCGATCAGGCAGACGAATTCTGCGAACCCCGGCCCCTTGGGGGCGGCGGCGGTGGTGGGCGGGGTGCTGGTCATCGGGACCAGATGCGGGCTGCGTCAGCCTGACGCAACCCTCAAGCTGGATGAAGTTTTCGCGTCGGCGCGGTTCAGCGGGCGCCGGCTACGTCGATCCGCGCCGTCACCGACATGCCGGGCGCCAGTCGCGTCGCCGCTTCCTGACCGGGATCGATGGAGATGCGGACGGGGATGCGCTGGGCCACCTTGGTGAAGTTGCCGGTGGCGTTGTCGGGGCGGATGACGCTGAACTCGGACCCGGCGGCGGGCGAGATGCGCTCGACCCTGCCCTTAAGCTTCGCTCCGCCCAGGGCGTCGACGGCGATCTCGACCGGCTGACCGACGCGGACGTCGCGCATCTGCGTCTCCTTCATATTGGCCGTGACCCAGACCACGTCGGGGACCAGGGCGGTCAGCTGCGTGCCGACCGCGACCTGCTGGCCGACGCGCACCGCGACCTCGCCCAGACGTCCGGCGCGCGGAGCCTCGATGCGGGTATTGTCCAGATCGATCTGGGCCAGACGCACCTGGGCCTGGGCGTTCTCGACGGCGGCTTCCAGCGAGCCCTTGCTGACGACGGCCGAGGTGACGCTGGTCTGGGCCACGCCCTCGGCGGCGCGGGCGGCGGCCAACTGCGCCTCGGCGGCGCGCAGGGCGTTCTGGGCCGTGTCCACCTGGGCCTGGGCCACCCAGCCCCCGGCGAACAGGGTGCGCACGCGCTGGGCGTCGGCGCGGGCTTTCGTCACGGCGGATTCGGCCCCGGCGATGGAGGCGCGCGTCTGGGCGACCGAGCCGCGCGCCGAGGCCTGGCTCTGGGCCGAGTTGGCCAGGGCCGCTTCAGCCGAGTGCAGGGCCGCCGTCGCCTGATCCAGCCGCTGGCGATAGATGCGGTCGTCGATGGTGGCCAGAAGCTGGCCCGCCTGCACGGTCTGGAAGTCCTGGACCTCGACCGAGGTGACATAGCCGCTGACCTGGGGGCTGATGACCGTCACCTGACCGCGCACATAGGCGTTGTCGGTGACCTGCGGCCCGCCGTCGAAGGGCGGCAGACGCCAGGCGTGCAGCACCAGACCGACCCCGACCAGGGCGATCAAGGCCAGCACCACGCTGATCATGACGCGGCGGCCGGTGGATGGCTGGGGCGCAGCGGCGGGCGCGGGCGGCGGCGCTGCCGGGGCTGCGGGAGCGGGGGCTTGAGCGGGGGCGGGCGTGGCGTCGGTCATGGTCGGGTCCGGGTCATTCGACAGCGGCGGCTGCGGCCTGGGCCGCTTCACGGTTGGCGGCGCGGCGCGCCTCGATACGGGGGCGATAGTGGTTCACGGCGACCCAGAGCGCGCCGACGGCGGCGGCGGCGGCGATCAGCAGGAAGACGTCGTTGTAGGCCAGGACCTGGGCCTGCTGGCTGATCTGCTGTTGCAACAGCTTCAGCGCCAGAGCCTGTCGCTGGGCGGCGTCGCCGATGGTGTGGGCATAGGCGCCGCCCAGTTGCTGCAGCCGCAGCACCACCTCGGGGTCGCCCATGTCGATGTGGGCGCTCAGCTGGTTGGAGTGAAACTTCTCGCGCAGGGTCTGGATGGTGCCGACCATGGCCGAGCCCATCAGGCCGCCGACATTCTGGCCGATCGAAAAGACGACGATGAAGCTGACCATGTGCTTGCCTCCCCCCTGCAACACCTTGCCGAAGCCGATGATCATGGTCGGGCCGATGAAGAAGGCGGCGGCGAAGCCCAGCAGGGCCTGGCTGAAATAGAGGTTGGCCGGACGCGTCAGCACCGTGGCGTGGCTGTCCATGAAGGCGCCGATGGCGATCAGGCCGAGCGCAATGGAGATAGGCTTCCACAGCTTGGTCGGGTTCAGGGTGAAGGCGCTGGTCAGGGTCCCCGCCGCCGTGGCGAACAGCATGACCCAGGACAGGCCGTGCATCTGCTCGTAGCCCAGACCCATCTGCTGCAGGAAGCCGACCGCGCCGGTCGTCTGTTCCGACAGGACGATCCGCACCAAGAGGATGGCCAGAAGCAGCCGCACGATGTCGCCGCCGGCCAGCCACTTCAGGTCGATCAGGGGATTGACGCGGTTGTACTCGATGATGACGGCGGCGGTCAGCAGGCCCAGAGCCCCGATCAGGGCCAGGCCGATCCACGGCGCCTCGGTCCACCAGACGATCCGTCCCAGCCCCAGGACGGCGGTCAGCAGGGCCACCCCCGGCGCGAACAGGGCGAAGGTGACGAAGTCCAGCTTCTCGAAGGCCTTGACCCGCTGCGACGGCGGCATCTTCAGCGCGAAGACGGCGGGCAGGGCGATCAGCACCAGGCCCAGGTCGAACATGTAGACAGCCCGCCATAGGTCGCGATCCAGCAGATAGCCGACCCCCAGCCGCGCCAGGGGAATGGCCAGGCTGGACAGACCGACGCCGATGATGATGCCTTTCAGCCGGTGCTGCGCCGGGAAGGCCTGAATGATGTAGAGGATGCCGAGCGTCGACATCCCTGCCGCCGCGATCCCGGCGATGCCGCGCACCACCAGGGTCGAGCCGTAGTCCTCGAGGAAGAGGTGGGCCGTCGCCGTCGCCAGGAAGATCATCAGGATGATTTCGGTGAACAGCCGCAGCCCGTACTGCATCCTGAACTTGACAAGCAGCAGGTTCATGCAGGCGTTGGTCATGACGAAGACGATGGGCAGCCAGGAGGCCTCGGTCGTGGTCACGCCCAGAGAGCCGGCCAGCAGGGGGATGTTGGCTGTCACCGCCGCATTGCCCAGACTGCCGGTCAGGGCCACCAGAACCCCGACGGCGGCATAGGCCAGCCGCCAGGGCGTCGAATGGTCGGGCGTGGCGGGCGAGCCGGGCAGGGCCGGCCGCTCGTGCGGCTTCAGCGTCGCCAGATAGTCGTCCCAGGGCAGGTCCCAGTTGCGGCGGCTCATGCGGCGCGTCCCTGAGGGCTTGTCTCTAGCCCGGCTTGCGGCCGGACGGCGTCCAGCACCAGTTCCAGCGCGCGTCGACTCAACTGATCCCGGTCGGCGACCCCGACGGTGCGCGACGGCGCCCCCAGCATGAGGGCCAGGACGCGGGTGTCCTCGACGCTCAGGTCAGTCCGCACTCGGCCCGCCGCCTGGGACACGGCCAGGGCCTCGGCCCCTGCGCGCTTCAGGCCGTTGCGGATCGGGGCCAGGGCCTCGTCCTTAAGGTCGCGGATGGCGCCGGCCAGGCCCGCGCTCTGGATCATCAGCTCGACCATCTGGCCGAGGAACCACAGAAAGACGTCAGGATCGTCCAGCCGCGCCTGGGTGCGTGCATGCAGGTCGTCGATCTGTCCCACGAAGACCGCCAGGGCCAGCTCCGACCGATCGGCGAAGTTGCGGTAAAGCGTCGCCCGCCCCACGCCCGCCCGCTCGGCGATGACGTGCAGAGGCGTCTCCAGTCCGTCGCGCGCAAAGGCTTCGGCGGCGGCCTTCAGCAGGGCCTCGCGGCGTTCCGCGGCGTCTTTTCGCAGGGGACGGGTCATGAAGATCGCCAAGTGGACACTTGTGTCCGATTAATCAAGTGCGTTCGGACTCATTCTTTGTTTCGGCCCATGGCGCCTGGCGGCGGGCGTGCGGAATCCCTCCTCGCCCAGCGGAATGCGCCAGAACGGCTAAGGCTGCGTTCCAGGGACGAAGGCGATCTCAGGGGACGTAACGGAGAAGGCTGAATGCATTGCACGAAGCGTCGTATATGGCGGCGAGGGCGCGCGGATTGGAAAGGGCGTGACCATCGGAGACGGCGCCATTGTCGCGGGCAGCGCCTATGTCAGTTCGGACATTCCGCCTGCCGAGCTGTGGGGCGGACTTCCCGCCAAGCGGCTTCGAGGCAACGTGTCGTGGGTGGACGAATTTCCCGCTAGCGAAGCGGCGGCTGCTCAGATGATCGAGTGGATCAACGCGCGGCGGCCCGCACCGAAGGAAGCGCTGTCGTCACCTGAAGAGGCCGGCGGGACGAATCTCCAGAGCGTCGGCAAGGCGGAAAAAGACTGCATGCAAACGGTCTAGATCATTCAATCGCGGATGGTGCGGGTGGCCGGGCTCGAACCGGCACTCCTCTCGGAACAGGATTTTGAATCCAGCGCGTCTACCAATTCCACCACACCCGCACAGGTCCAGCGAAGGTCGCGCAATCTAGCGGCGGAAACCGGCGGGTCAATCGCAGACTTCACCGGACGAATGGAGCCGTTCTATTCGTTGCTGGGGACGCGAAGGCGGCTGCCGGTCGTCTGGTCGGAGGCGCCTTCCAGATGGAAGTAGGTGCGGTAGACGATGCGTGTGAGCGGGATGGGGCCGCCATCTCGATTTTCCAGCCGTCCCTGCCGCGCCGCCCTCACGACGGCGGCGCCGAAGCCGCTGTTGGCGGGAATCTCTGTCTCTGCGACGCAGTCGGTCACGCGCCCGTCGGGTCGCGCCATGCAGGACACGACGGCCAGGCCGCTCGAATAGGCGACGCCCAGGGGATATTGAGGCTGGGGCGTCCTGCGCCAGGTGATGTTCTTGGGAAGCCCGTCGTCTTGCAGCGCCTTCAACTCGGCGTCGCGCGGGTCAACCAGCGGTCGGTCGCAACTGGCCAGGGCCTGATCTATGGCGGTGTTGGAGCGAGGCAGTTCGATGACGTAGCGCAGGTTGCGCCCGTTCTCGGCGGCGCCGGCGACGACGATCTGCATGGGGCCGCCCTCGCGCATGCTGCGCGCCAGAGGCGCGGCCAATTCGGCGAAGGCGAACTGCCGGTTCTCGCCGATCAGGAAACCGTAATCGGAGACCGGTTCATCACCGAAACCGATGCCCAGGACACGTCGCGACGACCGCAAGTCGGGCGCCGCGGGGACCTCCGGCAGGCCGCCGATCATGACTTGGAAAACGCCCGCCTGGCATCGTGCGGCCAGCAGAAGGCCGTTGTCATAGAGGGTGTGGGCGGCCGTCAGCCTGTCTTGCGGCTTGAGCGTCAGTTCCCAGTCCGCGCCCACGTCCTGAGACAGCGCCGGAAGGGCGCTGGCCAAGGCGACGCCGATGCCGATCAGCGAGCTCATGGTTTGCGGCGACATGCGGGAGCTCCCTTTCCGAGCGCCGTCAGCCTAACCCGGCGAACGGCGCTCGAAAAGCGGAGATCAGGCGGGGGCGACCGTCTGTTCGATGGCGCCGAAGATGGTGTGGTGCTTGTCGTCCAGCATCTCGATGCGGACGGTGTCGCCATGCTTGAGGAAGGGCGTCTTGGCCTCGCCGGTCAGGATGGTCTCGACCGTGCGGACCTCGGCGATGCAGGAATAGCCCAGACCGCCGTCGGCCACCGGCTTGCCCGGACCGCCGTCGGCGTCCTTGTTCGACACCGTGCCCGAACCGATGATCGTCCCGGCGCCCAGAGAACGGGTCTTGGCCAGGTGGGCGATCAGCACGCCGAAGTCGAAGGTCATGTCGACGCCTGCGTCGGCCTGACCGAAGTCCTTGCCGTTCAACTGCACCGACAGGGCGCCGGACAGCTTGCCGTCCTTCCAGCGCTCGCCCAGGGCGTCCGGGGTGACGAAGACGGGCGACAGGGCGCTGGCCGGCTTGGACTGGACGAAGCCGAAGCCCTTGGCCAGTTCGCCGGGGATCAGGTTGCGAAGCGAGACGTCGTTGACCAGGCCGACCAGGCGGATCGAGGCCAGGGCCTCGTCGCGGCTGGCGCCGAGGGCTACGTCGCCGGTCACGACCACGATCTCGGCCTCCAGGTCGCAGCCCCAGGCCTCGTCCTTCAGCGGAATGGCGTCGCGCGGACCCATGAAGCAGTCAGAGCCGCCCTGATACATCAGCGGATCGGTCCAGAAGGTGGCCGGTATCTCGGCGTTGCGGGCTTTGCGTACCAGTTCGACGTGGTTCACATAGGCCGAGCCGTCGGCCCACTGATAGGCGCGGGGCAGGGGGGCGGCGGCCTCGTGTTCGCGGAAGCGGCCGCGCGGCACGGCTTCGTGCTCCAGGCTCTCGGCCAGAGACCGCAACAGGGGCTCGCAGCGGTCCCAGTCATCCAGCGCCGCCTGCAGCGTCGGGGCGATCAGGAAGGCGTCCGTGAACCAGTTCAGGTCGTTGGAGACGACGACGAGGCGGCCGTCACGGCCGTGCTTGAGCGAGGCGAGTTTCATGGCGAAAGTCTAGGCGCTTTCGGGCGTCCTGATCAACGTCCCGCAGACGTTTCAGGATGCGCCCAGGGCGCGCCGCAAGGACAGGCCGACAAAGGGGCCAGTGCGTTCGATGCGATGCTCGATCCGGTCGGGCGCGCGTCCGTCGCGGGGCGTGTCGAACAACTGCCGGTCCACCCGGATGGCGCGGTCGCCGAGATTCTCCGCCTTGAGGACGACCGTCCAGCGCGGCCGCGGCGTCCATTCGACAAAGGCGCCGTACCAGGGCTGATAGAGCTCCTCGACCACCTCGTCGAACCGGAACTCGCGATAGGGGGAGCCGATGTCCGCCGTCAGGCCCCATTTCAGGTTCCGGCCCGGCAGGTCGCGCGTCAGCTCGATCTCGGCCTCGAAGGGGTTGTAGCCGGACAGGCGGCGTCGTTCGCCGGTGGTCGGGTCCGACACGCGGGTATGGGCGCGCTCCACCGTCGTCTTCAGCAGGCCGCCTGACAGGCCGACCCTATCCAGCGGCAGGGCCAGTTCGACCATGAAGACGGTCCTTTGGGCGTCGCCGATATTGCCGGGGGCGTCGAAGGCGAAGCCCGGTCCTGTCAGCAGGACCCGGTCGGTCGCATCGGCGATCTCCTGATGCAGCAAGGTGGCCTTGATCGCGCCCTCGGCCCAGAAGCGGCGCTCGTAGACCAGTTCGCCGGTCCAGGCGTCTTGAGGTCTCAGGTCGGCGGCCCCCGCCGTGACGACGCCCGTGTCCAGGCTGGCCGAGGTGACAAAGTCTCCGAACGACAACTGGCCCAGTTCGCGCTCGACCCGCAGCCGCCACTGACTGGCCGGATCGGGCGTCCAGGTCAGCAGCAGGCGTGGCTTGGCGTAGGTCAGGCTGCGTTCCAGCGGAGCGCCGCCGCTGAGGGAGAGGGTCGAGGTTTCCACCCGCAGGCCGGCTTCCGCCGACAGATCAGGTCTGGGTCGCCAGGCGAGGCTGACGAAGGCCTCGCCCCGACGTTCTTCCACGCGCACATTGGATGAAGGCAGAACCACCGGCTGGCCGTCCGCCTCGGCGCTGATCGCCCCTTCCAGCCAGTTGAACGCGCCCTCGACGCCGCCCTCGATCGTCAGTTTCTGCGCCGCCAGTTCACGGCTGATCGCGGCGCGTCCGATGGTTTCGCCAGTGCGCTCGTCGCTTCGGAACAGTTCTTCCCCGTCGCCGCTGACCGAACGCGACAGCTCCCGATCGTCCTCCAGCGTCTGCAGGCCGGTCAGGCGCAACCGATTGGCGCCGTAGGCCCGTTCCCAGTTCAGGCCCAGCTCGGCTTCGCGCACGTCCTCCACCTCGTTGATCCGCCTGTCCGCGCCAATCGCGGGGCGTTCCAGCAGGTCGAACTCATACCGTTCCCCGACCAGGCGGACGTTGGCCGACAGGTCGCCGCCGGCCAGGGTCTGGCGCCAGGCGCCGCTGATCCGGGCGCCGTGTCCGCCGCCGTCGGTCAAGCGATCCGCCGAGTTGACCAGGCCGCCCGCCGCATCGCGCAGCTCCTCACGCCCGTCGCCCGCTTCGTCATCGATGTAGTTGTAGAGCGACCCGGACAGTTCCAGCAGACGCCCGCCCGACAGGTTGCGGGTCATCTCGGCCACAAGGTCCGTCGCCCAGCGATCGCCGGCATGCCGTTCGTTGGACAAAGACATGGCGCCGCTGGTGGTCGTATCGGCGCGGCGGATGATGTTGGCGACCACGGCGTGGCCCTGCATGTCCAGCCCCGCAGCCCGGTCGCGCACGATCTCGATCCGCTCGACCTGACCGGCGGCGACGCGAGCGATCAGGTCGCCCAGATCTTCGCCCTTGGAGGTCGGACGACGGCCGTCGATCAGGACATTGCCCTGGGCCCCCGACAGGCCGCGCACGGAATCGCCTTCGTCCAGGGTGAAGCCGGGCGTGCGGGCGATCATGTCCAGCGCCGTGACGGGCCGGGCCGAGGCGTAGAAGTCGGCCGGATAGCTCAGGACGCCGGTCTCGCCGGCAACCTGACCGCGCGCTTGGGGCGCGTCAGCGGGGCCTGTCTGACCCCAGGCCGGTCCGGCGGCGGCCATGGCCGACATCAGCAGCCAGGCTGCGCGCGAACCGATCATCGAATACCCCCTGTGGTGCGAACGGGTCGCAATTAGCACATATCCTCACGCCGGCATGGAGGCAGATGCGCGCAGGCTGACGGCAGCCTGAGGGTCAGGGCTTCTCTTTGGTCGGCGGGGCGATGACGGCGCGGGCCTCGGCCCCGGTGCGCAGGGCGGGATCGCGCACCTCGACCTCGACGGCGATGGCGCCGGCGGGCTCGTGCGCCCACAGGTAGCGGCGCTCGATCTCGACCGCGCGGCCGGACGGGGCCATGCCTTCATATGTGTCGCCCCAGGGGGTGACGGCCTTCATCTCGACCCACAACAGGCCGCAGGCGGCGTCCAGTTCCTCGATGGCCATCTCCGACAGTTCGTCGGCGTGGGGGGCGGGACGGTTCGGGGTCACAGCCATCGGCGGACCTTTCCTTGATAGGCTTGGTATTCAGCGCCGAACTTGCTGGCCAGATAGCGCTCCTCGCGGACGATGACGAAGCGGTCGATCACGATCAGGCAGGGGAACAGCATGGCCAGGGCGACGGGGCTGTCCATGGCCAGGGCGAAGCCGGCGTAGGTGATCCCGAAGCCGAGATAGATGGGGTTGCGGCTGTACTGGTAGAGGCCCCCGGTCGCCAGGGCCGTGGTCGGCTTCCACGGCTCGGGCGGGGTGCCCAGACGACGGAAGGTCCCCGCCGCGATCCCGTCCAGCAGCAGGCCGCCGATCACCAGCACAAAGGCCAGTCCGCGCCGCCAGTCGACGTCGAGGCCGAGCGACGGCTCGCTGACCAGCCGCCCGATCCCGAACCCGGCCAGCAGGAAGCCGAGGTAGATCAGCGGCGGCGGGGCGATGACGCCGGGATGGTCGGGTTTGCTCATATCGTCTGACCGGAAGGCGCGGTGAATTCAGAGGTCGGGGCGTCGCCGGTGTTGATCACTTCCGAGGGCTCGAAGATCATCACCTCGGCCTCCTCGTCGGCTGCGGTGCGGTGCTCGACGCCGCGCGGCACGACGATGAACTGGCCCGGCTCCAGCGTTTCCACGCGGTCGCGGAACTCTACGCGGAAACGCCCCTTCCAGACCAGGAACATCTCCTCGGCGTCCGCGTGGCTGTGCCAGGGGAAGACCCCCTGCACCTTGACCAGCCTCACGTCCTGACCGTTCAGCTGGGCGGCGACGCGCGGCCGCCAGTGGTCGGAAAAGCCGCCGAACTTCTGTTCCAGATCGACGACCTCGCCGGTCATCGCGGGGTTTCTTCGTCGGCGTAGATGGCGACGCGCGCGGTGCGGCCCGATCCGGCCTCGCCGCGATACATGCCCGAGGTGTTCATCGAGAAGGCGACGGCGCCGTCCTTGCCCATGACGATGACCCCGCCGTCGCCGCCGATGGAGGCGACGTCCGCGATCTCGGCGTCGGCGGCGGCCTGGACGGTCGCGCCCTCGGCGGTGCGGTGACAGATGTCGCGCGCGACCGTGGCGCGGATGAAATACTCGCCCGATCCGGTGGCCGAGACGGCGCAGCCGTCGGCGTTGGAGGCGTAGGTGCCTGCGCCGATCACCGGCACGTCGCCGACCCGGCCCCATTGCTTGGCGGTCATGCCGCCGGTCGAGGTCGCGGCGGCCAGACGACCCTGGCTGTCCAGGGCCACCGCGCCGACGGTGCCGAACTTGCGCTCGTCCAGCGGGGCTTCATTCAGCGAGGCCAGCGGGACGGGCCGTGCCAGGGTGGCCGGTTCCGGCGGGGCGCCTTGCGGACGCGGCGGCAGGGGCAGGCCCTTGTCGCGCAGCGCCTTCAGCAGGGCCTGCCAGCGGCTCTCGGTGAAGAAGAAGCCCGGCTCGACCTGCTCCAGACCGACCGAGGCGGCGAAGGTTTCGGCGCCTTCGCCGATCAGCATGACGTGGGGCGAGCGCTCCATCACCGCCCGCGCCGCCGCGATCGGGTGACGGGTCCGGGTCAGACCGGCCACGGCCCCGGCGCTGCGGTCGACGCCGTTCATCACCGCCGCGTCCAGTTCGTTCTTGCCGGCGGCGGTGAAGACCGCCCCGCGCCCGGCGTTGAACAGGGGGTTGTCCTCCATGGCCTGAACCGCGGCCTGAACCGCGTCCAGCGCCGAGCCGCCCTGGGCCAGGACCGCCGAACCGGCGTCCAGCGCCGCCTGCAGACCGGCGCGGTAGGCCGCGTCGCGTTCCGGGCTCAGGTTGGCGCGCTCGATGACGCCCGCGCCGCCGTGGATGGCCAGCGACCATTTCGGGGCCTCCTGCGCAAAGGCAGGCGACGCCAGCAGGGCCAGGACGCTGGTGGTCAGGGCAGCTGCGGCGGTCAGGGCGGATTTCATCGGCGGTTTCCCCGGTTGACGGCGCCCCTCAGCGCCGGTGGTGCAATCGTTTCCAGATGCGGTAGCCGAGGATGGGGGCGAAGCCGCAGACCAGCGCCGCCAGCAGCACCATCCAGAAGCCTCCCCCCAACCAGTATTCTCCGGCCAGCGCCCCGGCCCCGGCCGCCAGAAGCGGGCCGAGCCAGGGCAGCCAGTGCGGCGGCCGCATCTTCATTCAGGCGTCGACCTTGATGACGCCGCGACGAATCTGGTCCAGCTCGATCGAGTCGAACAGGGCCTGGAAGTTGCCGTTGCCGAAGCCCTCGTTGCCCTTGCGCTGGATGATCTCGAAGAAGATCGGGCCGAAGGTGTCCTGGGTGAAGATCTGCAGCAGCAGGCCTTCCTCGTCCGAGCCGTCGATCAGGATGCGGTTCTTGCGCATCCGCTCCACGTCCTCGCCGTGGCCCGGCAGGCGCTTGTCGATCAGTTCGAAATAGGTCTCGATCGTGTCCTGGAAGTCCACGCCGCGCGCCTTCATGGCCTCGACCGTCTCGTAGATGTTCTCGGTGGTCAGGGCGATGTGCTGGATGCCCTCGCCGTTGTAGCGACGCAGGAACTCCTCGATCTGCGAGTTGTCGTCCTGGCTCTCGTTCAGCGGGATGCGGATGGCGCGGTCGGGCGCGATCATGGCCTGGGAGAACAGGCCTGTCGCCTTGCCCTTGATGTCGAAATACTTCTGCTCTTCGAAGTTGAACACCGAACCATAGAAGCCCGACCAGGTGCGCATCTCGCCGCGACGCACGTTGTGGGTCAGGTGGTCGAGGATTTCGAGACCCATGGAGTTCTTGCGCTCGGCCTCTTCCCAGCCCTCGATCTCGTCCCAGGCGTCATAGAGCGAGCCCTGCTCGCCGTACTGGTCGATGACGTAGAGCAGGCTGCCGCCGATGCCCTGCAGGATGTAGGGATAGTCGTTCCCCAGCGCCCCGCCGTGGACGCCCTCGGCGGCGCGGGCGCCGCGCGCCAGCGCGCCCTCATAGGCCGCCTTGGCGTCGGCGACGCGGAAGGCCATGCCGTTGGCCGAGGGGCCGTGATCCTTGGCGAAGTCCGCCGCCTGGCCCTTGGGACTGCGGTTGACCAGCATGGTGATGTCGCCCTGCTTCAGACGCACCGCGTCCGTGGTCGGGTTCACATGGGTCTGGGTGAAGCCCATCAGCTCCAGCCGGGCGATCATGGCTTCCGGCTCGGGGCCGGTGAATTCGACGAATTCGAAACCGTCCACGCCCAGCGGGTTTTCCTGATCGAGTTTGGCGGCGTCCATCATGGCGCGTCTCCTCATACTGTCTTTTAGGGCGGCCTGTGCCGCCGATTGGGGCGGAACCTAAAGGGCGGCCCCGGTCGGGCGCAAGGCGCGGCTGCATCGAAACAGGACACGTTGCGGTGTCGCAGCCGCTGATCAACGGGTGCGCGCGCTCTCCGGGCCTGCTAGAGCCGCAGGCTCAACCGGGACGCCTGTATGCTTCGCAAGCTCTATGACTGGGTCTTCTCTCTGGCCCGCCATCGTCACGCGACCCGGTCGCTGGCCGTGGTCTCCTTTGCAGAGAGCTCCTTCTTCCCCATTCCGCCCGACGTCATGCTGGCGCCCATGGTGCTGGCCAAGCCGGAACGCGCCTATTTCTACGCCACGGTCTGCACCGTGGCCTCGGTCCTGGGCGGCCTGCTGGGTTACGCCATCGGCTACTTCCTCGAGCCGGTCGGGATGTGGATGCTGGCCGTTCTCGGCAAGGCGGATGCGTTCGAGGCCTCCAAGGCCCTGTTCCAGCAGCACGGCGCCTGGGTCATCCTGATCAAGGGGCTGACGCCGATCCCGTTCAAGCTGATCACCATCGCCTCGGGCATCTTCCAGTTCAACCTGGCCCTCTTCATCGCCCTGTGCGTCGTCACGCGCGGCGCCCGCTTCTTCCTGGTGGCCTTCGTGCTCAAGCGCTGGGGCGAGCCCATGCTGGCCGTGATCGAGAAAAGGCTGGCGCTTTTCACCGTGCTTTTCGTGGTTCTGCTGGTCGGCGCCTTCTTTGCGGTCAAGCTGATCGGACACTGATCGACGCCGGGCCCGGCTGCGTCTAAGAAAGACGCCATGACGCGCCTGTATCAACTCCTGACCCGCTGGTGGACCGCCTTTGCGCTGGCGGCCTCACTGGCCATGCTGGGCGCGGCCCACGCCTTTGAACGGTTCGCGGGCCTGGCGCCGTGCAACCTCTGCCTCAAGCAGCGCGAGGTCTACTGGGCCGCCGTCGCCATCGCCGGGGCCGCCACCTTCTGGGCCGTGTTCAGCCGCGCCAGCCGCGGCACGCCGCGCATCGCCTCCTTCCTGCTGGCCGCCGTCTTCTTCACCGGGGCGATCACGGCGGGCTTCCACGCCGGCGGCGAGCTGAAGTGGTGGGACCTGCCCGCCACCTGCTCGGCCATTCCCTCGACCACCATCGATCTCAGCGCCCTCAGCGCCCTGGCCGACGGCACCGCCGAGATGAAGCCCATCGTCGGCTGCGGCGACGTGCCGTGGAGCCTGTTCGGGATCTCGATGGCGGGCTGGAACTTCTTCATCTCCCTGGCGCTGGCGATCTTCAGCCTGCTGGCGGCGAAACGTCCCAAGGACGCGCGCGCGCCGAAGGCGTAAGGAAGCAGTCATGACCCAGGCATCCGACACCGTCGCCGCCGCCCGCCGCATTCCTTTGCCGCGCCCGGGCGTGGGCCAAACCCGCGCCCGCTTGGCCGAAATGCTGCGCGTCGATCACGCGGGCGAGTTCGCCGCCGTCCACATCTACCGCGCCCAGCGCGCCGTGCTGGAAGGGCGCAAGGGCAAGGCCGCCATCGCCGCCGACCTGACCGAGATGGAGGGTCACGAGGCCGTCCATCTGGCCCGGTTCGAGGCCCTGCTGACCGAGAACCGGGTTCGCCCCACGGCCATGATCCCGCTGTGGAAGCTGGCCGCCACGGCGCTTGGCGCCGGCACCGCCCTGATTTCGGAAAAGGCCGCGCACGCCTGCACCGAGGCGGTCGAAAGCGTCATCGAGAAACACTATGCCGACCAGATCGAGGAGGTCCGCGAGCGCGACCCCGAACTGGCCGCCGAACTGACGAAGTTCCGCGAAGAGGAACTGGCCCACCACGATCACGCCATCGAGCACGGCAGCCGCGAAGCCCCGGCCTACCGCCTGCTCAGCAGCGTCATCAAGGTCGGCTGCAAGGCCGCCATCAAGATCAGCGAACGGATCTAGGAGCGCGACGCCTCTCCCTCCCCTTGATGGGGAGGGTGGTCGCGTAGCGACCGGGTGGGGAGGGCGTGGTGATGTTGGGGCTGCGGCTGGCTTGCCTAGCCGCCCCACCCGTCTGCCGCTTCGCGTCAGCCACCCTCCCCATGAAGGGGAGGGAGAGAATTCTACCTCACATCGAACGCCAGCATCAGGGTCCGCTGCACGGCGTTGAAATTGTCGTCGGACAGGATGTAGAGCCGCGTCCGGTCGCCGCGCTTCTCGGCCGCGATCCCCTCGAAATTGTCGGTCGTCCCCGGCAGCTTCAGTTCGACCAGCACCGGCCCCAGGGTCCCGTCCTGGGCCATGCGCCGTACCCGCGCCCGCACGTCCACCGGGGCGCGATAGGAGCGCTGCACCACGAACCAGCCGCCCGCCGGATCGCGGTCCATGCCGGTGATGCGATAGTCGCCTTCGGTCAGGGGCGTGTCGAGCGGCGTCGTCACGACAGCGCAACGAACAGCCGAGCAGTCCCAGACCCCGCCGGATTCACCGGCCACGCGCCAGCCGTCGCCCGAGGCCGCCAGCCCCTCCATCCCGTCATTCTCGGGGAAGGGGAAGTCGGGCCGCCGCACGGCCTGCGGCGTTCGCAGCGCGCTCAGCGGACCATAGTTCCAGATGCGGTGGTCGCGTTCAAAGCTGACCAGCAGATCGCCGCCGCTGGTGATCGCCAGCGCCTCGGCGTCGCCCTCCATCTTCTGGCTGATCGGCGTCCCGTCGGTCAGGCTCAGGCGGCGCACACGCAGACCCTCCAGCCCGATCAGCCGCCCGCGCCTATCTAGCGCCAGCGTCCCGCGCGCCAGGTCGCCGACGTCGGAGACGCTGACGAAGCCGCCGTCGCCGGTCAGCTTCAGGTCCGACAGGCTGTGCAGCGGAGAATCCATGCCGGCCAGCACGGTCACGCCCCCGGCGAAGCGCACGCCCTGCCCCAGCACCGCCGCGCCGGGCAGGCCCAGCCCGACCGTCCGCGGCGAGGCGCTGACGGGCGTCCAGCCGTCCGTCTCGGGCGTCGGCGTCCACGGCTGCGAGGTCACGACCGCGCTGGCGCAGGCCGCCAGGGTCAGCGCCGCCAGGGCCGCGACATAGATCCGCCGGTTCACGCCGCGCGCTTCTTCGCGGAGCGGGCCACGGTCTTGGGCTTGGCTTCGAACAGTTCGGCCAGCTTCTCGGTCATGACGCCCGCCAGTTGCTCGACGTCGACGATGGTCACCGCGCGGCGATACCAGCGGGTCACGTCGTGGCCGATGCCGATGGCGATCAGTTCCACCGGCGACTTGTTCTCGATCTCGGCGATCACCTGCCTCAGGTGCTTGTCGAGGTAGAGGGCGGCGTTGGCCGACTGGGTGGAATCATCGACCGGGGAACCGTCCGAGATGACCATCAGGATCTGGCGCGACTCGGTGCGCCCCAGCAGCCGCTCGTGCGCCCAGGTCAGGGCCTCGCCGTCGATGTTCTCCTTCAGCAGGCCCTCGCGCATCATCAGGCCCAGGTTCTTCTTGGCCCGGCGCCACGGCGCGTCCGCCGACTTGTAGATGATGTGGCGCAGGTCGTTCAGGCGGCCCGGATTGGCGGGCTTGCCGGCGCTGATCCAGGCCTCGCGCGACTGGCCGCCCTTCCAGGCGCGGGTGGTGAAGCCCAGAATCTCGACCTTGACCCCGCACCGCTCCAGCGTCCGCGCCAGGATGTCGGCGCAGACCGCCGCCACCATGATCGGTCGCCCGCGCATCGAGCCCGAGTTGTCGATCAGCAGGGTCACGACCGTGTCCCGGAACGGGCTTTCGCTCTCCATCTTGAACGACAGGGGGCTGGTCGGATCGGTGATGACGCGGGTCAGGCGCGCGGTGTCCAGCACGCCTTCTTCCAGATCAAAGGCCCAGCTGCGGTTCTGCTGCGCCATCAGGCGGCGCTGCAGCTTGTTGGCCAGCCGCGACACCACGCTCGACAGGGTGGCCAGCTGGGCGTCCAGCAGCGACCGCAGCCGGTCCAGCTCCATCGGATCGCACAGCTCCTCGGCCCCAATGGTCTCGTCATAGGCGGTGGTGAAGACGCGATAGGCGTCCACGGCGCGCCCGTCGTCGACGCTATCCTGACGGTTGGGCAGGGCGCCTTCGTTCAGTTCGGGGCCGTCGTCGCTGGCCTCGCCGTCGGGATCGGCCGGGGCGCCGTCGGGGCGGGTCTGGCGCTCGTCCTCGGCGGACTGGTCGTCGGCCGTGCCTTCCAGCGACTGGCCGCCTTCGCCGCCGTCCTCTTCTTCCTGTTCGTCTTCGTCGGGCGCGTCCTGCTGCGACTGGTCGGGTTCGTCCTCGCCCTGTTCGTCGTTGGCGTCCTCGGCCTGGCCGTCGCCGGGATCGAGGTCCAGCGCCCGCAGCACGTCCTTCAGCCTGGCGGCAAAGGTCGTCTGGTCGTCGGCCACGGCGGCCAGGGCGTCCAGTTCGGCCCCCGCCTTCAGCTCCAGATTGGAGCGCACCAGGTCCAGCATGGCCTTGGCGCCGTCGGGCGCGGGCTCGCCCGTCAGCCGCTCGCGCACCAGAAGCGCCGCCGCCTCGGCCACCGGCACCCGCTCGGCCTCGGCCCGCAGGGCGCCCGACTTCTCCAGCCGGGTCAGCAGGGCCGCGTTCAGATTGCTGCGCACGCCCTTCAGCTCGCGCGCGCCGACCGCCTCGACCCGGGCCTGTTCGACCGCGTCGAAGACCTCGGCCGCCGTCTGGTCGATCGGGCGCAGGCGGGCGTTCAGCCCCTCGTCGTGATTGGCCAGCCGCAGCGCCAGCCGGTCGGCCTGACCGCGCAGGGTCGCGCTCTCGGGCGCGCCGGGATCACGCGGCGGATGGGGCAGGGTCAGGACCCCGTTCGACAGCCGCGGTCCGTCCGAACCGAAATGCACCTCCAGCTCGGCCTGCTCGGCCAGGGCCCGCGCGGCGTTCGCCAATGCGCGTTTGAAGGTCTCGACGGGGGTCTCTGCGGCGGCCATGGGCCACACATAGACCACCCCGCGCGCGGGGGAAGAGGGTGACGGCCTTCGGGGCTTGAAAAGCCCGCACTTCTAGAAGGTCTGTTGCGTCCTCGAGCCCTGGGATTCGCGCACCCGATCACTCGCTGAGCGGTCACGGGCGGAACTATTCACCGGGACCTGACGACAGACGCGCTGCGACAGGTTGGAGCCTGGCTCACGCTCCCGACGACAGACCTCGCGCGTTTGAGCGCTGGGTGAAACGATCGGGGCGGCGGCGACAGGCGGCTGGGGCGAATTGGCCGGGTGGGCGGCAGCAGGATCAGGCGAGAGGGCGGCAAGGGACGCGACAAGGGCGATGAGCATTCGAAAAGACGATCTTCTTCAGACTAGGCAGAGGCACACACAAAGCAGGGGGCGCGGCGAGGCGCAAACATCCGTCTTTCACCCGCTCCCAGAACCGGTTGCGGACAGGAGGCCGAAAGCAGGGTCTAGCGGCGGGCCGAACGGCGGGTTGGGGCTTCGGCCGGAACCCGCTGGCAGAGGTCCTGCGTCACATTCGAGCCGGTTCTCTTGCCGCGATGGCAGACCTCTCGGGTGGCCTGGCCCGGCGCGGCGGCGGATCGGTCCGGTACGACGTGTCCTACCGGCATGGCCGAGGCCGACTGGGCGTGGACCGGCGCCGCAACGGGGCCGGACAGGGTCAGGGCCAGGAAGAGTGAGGCCAGCATGAGGGTCCTCCTTGGTGATTGATGGGCGATCAGTCGCCTTCGATCCGGCCCAAGCGCTGCATATCCTTGAGCATATCGCTGGCCATGCGTTCGCGCTCGCTGCTGTTCACCGGCACGCGCCGGCAAACGCGACGCTGGATGTTGGTGTCCATCGCCCGTTCGCGCGAACAGACCACGCGCGTCGGGCCGTCCGGCAGGGTGGGCGCGCGGGCGGTGATGACGCGGGTCCCCGATACGTTCACGGGCGCGACCACCGTCGCCTCAGGCGTCGCCGGGGGTGACGTCTCGCGCGTCGCCTGGGGGGATTGGGACAGGAGCGCGACAGCGAACAGGGCGATCAACATGTCAGTTCACCGGACGGCCGCCGGGTTGGCGGGGATTGGGGCCATCAGTGGAATTCAACCCGATGCTCTGCATCTGCCGCAGGTAGTCGCCGGACATCCGCTCCCGGCCTGAAGTGTTGATCGGCACTTCGCGGCAGACGCGGCGCTGGATGTTGCTGTCCATCGCCCGCTCACGGCTGCAGACCGTGCGCGTGGGACCGTCGGGGACCGTGGGCGCTCGGGCCGAAATGGCGCGCGACGGAGTGCTGGAGATGACGCGTGGACGGGCGTCGTCGTCATTCTGGGGGACGGGCGCGCTTACCAAGGACAGGGCGGCGGCGGCGATCAACAGCATGGCGGACTCCGTGCATCGACGAAACTAGAGGCCATCCTGCCCCTCGTTTCCATTTGTGGCAACATCGTTACGTGAATGGTTCCGCTTGTCAGCGGGGTTTGACCCGCACCCGCATGGCCCCGCCGGCTCCGGCTTCGACGTCGAAACGGCCCGTGGCGCGGATCAGGTCCGACAGCTTGGCGTGACCGTATGTGCGCTGGTCGAAGTCAGGATAGGCGTTCCTCAGCCGATTGCCGATGCCGCCGATATTGACCCAGCCGTCGCCGTCCTCGTCCATGTCGGCGATGGCTGCGGCGATCAGACGCACGGCGTCCGACGGCTTCTTCTCGGCGACGGGCCTGGGGACGGTCTCGTCATTGTCCGCGCCGCCGCCTCGACCGGTCAGGTTCTCGGTATAGATGAAGCGGGTGCAGGCTTGGCGGAAGCTCTCGGGCGTCTTCCTTTCGCCAAAGCCGTAGACCGGCACGCCCTGTTCGCGGATGCGTTGAGCCAGGCGGGTGAAGTCGCTGTCGGACGACACCAGGCAGAAGCCGTCGAACCGCCCGGAATGCAGCAGGTCCATGGCGTCGATGACCAGGGCGATGTCGCCCGAGTTCTTGCCCTTGGTGTTCTGGAAATTCTGTTGCCACTGAATCGCCCAGCGCGGCAGGACCTCAGCCCAGGACTTCAGCGCCGGGCTGGCCGCGTCGCCATAGATGCGCCGCGCACTGGCCTCCCCCAGGGTGGCGATCTCGGTGAACAGGGCCTCCGCGATCCGGGCCGAGGCGTTCTCTCCGTCGATCAGAACGGCCAGGCGCGGGGCGCGGGCGGCGGTCGGCAGGTCGGTCGGCATGGATGAAAAGCCTTCAGTTCCAGCAGGTCAGCCAGCGTCCTCCGCCATGCGAACCGGGTCAACCTCGCGCCCGACGTGAGGCTGCTGGACACTGTTCTGCGATATGAGATGCCGTTGTTATCTCATGGTCGTCGCCGTGAGCGTTCGATCCGGGGGGATCCATGGAAATCAAAGCCTTCGTCGCGGTATGCGCGGCTCTGTCTCTGGCTGGCTGCGCGACCTCGCCGGACAAGATTTCGGCCAGCTATGTCTCGCCGCTGCAATATCAGGGCTATGACTGCGGTGAGATCCGCGGCGAACTGGTCCGCATCGGCCACCGTGTCGATGAAGTGACGGGCCATCAGCGCAAGCAGGCCAGCAACGACGCCCTGGCCATGGGCGTGGGTCTGGTCCTGTTCTGGCCGGCCCTCTTCTTCCTGGCCGGCGGCAATGACAAGAAGGAAGAGCTGGGCCGCCTGAAAGGCGAGTATGACGCCCTGCAACAGGCCGCCGTCACCAAGCGCTGCGACCTTGAAGCCCAGACCGTCCAGGCCGGCGCCGCCGGCTGACCATGACGACGGCGGGCTCTTCGCGGAGGCCGCCGTTTTCGCTACAGCGGGCCATGACCAACTCTACCCTGCGCCGCCTGATCGACCTGCCTGGCGTTGATGATCTGGAACTGAAGGCGCTGATGAAGCCGCGCTACGCCGATCCCGACGCCCGCGACGAATTTCCCGAGATCGACGCCCTGACCAGCGCCCTGTTCGGCCTGACCGGCGACGAAGCCGAGGCCGTGGCTCTGCCGAGCGATTGGGACGATATCCACCGCCTGTCCGGCGCCGATCTGGCCGAGGCCTTCGAGGCCCTGGGCTGGGACGTGACCGACAAGCGCCGCAAGCCTCTGCGCCTGTTGCCGCACTACGCCCTGCCTCTGGCGCTGGCGATCCGGGGCCTCGCCGGCGAACTGCCCTTCGTGGCCGAGCCCGATCACCCCACGACCGGCTGGGGTTCCAGCCTGGCCGCCGACGCGGCGCGTTTCAGAAAGCGCTAGGCCCCCAACGAAAAAGGCCGGCGGGTCGCCCCGCCGGCCTTTCCGTTCGTGTCGACTGACCGGCCTTACTGGGTCGTCGTCGGCGCCGTGGCCGCACGGACCTCGACCGGCAGGCCGAGCGCGTCCAACTGCGGCTTGACCACGGAGGCGTCGCCGACCACCACCCAGACGAAGGTGTCCGGCTTGATGGCGGCGCGGGCGGCGGCGTCCATCTGTTCCGCCGTCAGGGCGTTGATGCGGCCGGCCAGAGCCTCCTGATAGCCGTCGGGGCGGCCATAGAGGGCGTTGGAGCGCAGGGCGCCCAGCACCTGAGCCGAGGTCTCATAGCTGCCCGACAGGCCGCGCGTGTCGCCCAGGACGGTGCGGTCGCGCTCGGCCTGGGTCACGCCGTCGGCGCCCAGGAAGCGCTCATACTGACCGATCAGGGCGGCGATGGATTCGCCCGTGCGGTTGGCCTGAACCGGGGCGTTGACGATGTAGGGCGAGCGGTTCTGCAGGGTGCTGACGTTACCGCGCACGCCGTAGGACCAGCCCTTGGTTTCACGCAGGTCGGCGTTGATCCGCGACAGGAAGTCCGCGCCCAGCACGGTGTTGGCCGTGGTCAGGGTCAGGATGTCGTCGGTGCCCGACACCGGCAGCACCTGACCGCCGTAGATCAGCGACTGCGGCGACTGCGGGCGGTCGATCAGGACGATCCGCGCCGAGGTCTGGGGCAGGGCGGCGTTGAAGGCCTTGGTCCCCTTGGCAGAGGTCGGCGCGCGCCAGTCGCCGAAGGCGGCTTCCAGTTGCGGTTTCAGTTCGGCCAGGGGCAGGTCCGAGACCACGAACAGCTTGGCGTTGTCGGGGCGGATCCAGGCGGCGTGGTCAGCGGCCAGATCAGCGCGCGTCAGGCTGCGGATCACCGCCTCGTCGCCGGTGCCGCTGAAGGAACGGCCATAGGGGTGGCCTTCGCCGTAGATCAGCGGCGGCAGGGCGCGGCCGGCGATGGCGGCCGGCTGGGTCTTCTCATTGGCCAGACCGGCCAGACGCTGGGCGCGCAGGCGCTCGACCTCGGCCGGAGCGAAGGCGGGGTTGCGCACCACGTCCGACAGCAGGGTCAGCGACGGCCGCAGGTTGGTGGTCACGGTCGACAGGCTGGCCGTGGTGCGGTCCATCGACGAGCCGACCGAGACGCTGGCGCCCAGACGTTCCTGGGCCTCGGCCAGGGCCTTGGAGTCGCGCGTGGTCGTGCCTTCCTGCATGACGTTCAGCATCAGGGTGTGGGCGCCCAGGCGGTCGGCGCGGTCGGCGGCCACGCCGGCGTCGAACTCTAGCGCCACGCGGGTCACCGGCACGGTGGTCGAGCGGGCGTAGACCACTTCGATCCCGTTCGACAGGGCGGCGCGCTCGACGGCGGGGAAGTCGACGTTGGAGACCTGGCCGATGGCCGGAGTCGCTTCGCGGGCCACGCGCTGGATCGGCGCGGCCGGGGTCGGGGTCGCGCCCGACGGGGCGGCGGCGGCGTCGACATAGGCCTCACGCTCGCCCGGCATGACGATCTGGCTATAGACCGGGCGGCTCAGCCACTTCTTCAGCGCGGCCTGAACCTGGGCCGGGGTCACGGCCGCATAGGCCGCCAGCTCTTTCTTGTAGAAGTCGGGGTCGCCCGAATAGAGCTGACCCTCGGCCAGGACCGAGGCCTTGCCGTTGGCCATTTCCAGACCCTGGATGCGACGCGAGGCGTATTGCGTCACCACGCGATCGATCTCGTCCTGGGTTGGGCCGTTGGCGATCAGGTCGGCCAGAACGGCGTCCATGCGGCGGGCCACGGCGTCGGCGTCGGCGCCCGGCTTCACCATGGCCGAATAGCTGAACATGCTGACGCGCTGGAAGGTCTGGTTGCCGGCCGAGACGCTGGAGGCGATCTGCTCGTCGCGCACCAGCACATTGTCCAGACGCGAGCTGGCCAGGCCGCCCAGCACCGAGGCGCCCACGCTCAGCGGCACCGAGTCCGGGTCGTTCAGGCCCGGCGTCGTCCAGGTGCGGCTGATGCGGGTCTGGGCCACGCGGTCATGCAGCACCTGCTCGACCGGCGCCGCCAGGGTCGGCACGTCGGCCGGAACCGGGGTGTGCACAGGGCCGCGGGCGATGGCGCCGAAGTAGCGCTGGCTCAGTTCGCGGGCCTTGGCCTCGTCGATGTCGCCCGACAGCACCAGGATGGCGTTGTTCGGGCCGTAGTTCTGACGGAACCAGTCGCGCACCGTCTCCATGCTGGCGGCGTCCAGGTCGGCCATCGAGCCGATGGTCGAGTGGCGATAGGGATGGCCCTCGGGGAAGAGGGCTTCCAGCGTGGCGTAATAGGTCAGGCCGTACGGCTGGTTGTCGCCTTGGCGCTTCTCGTTCTGAACGACGCCGCGCTGCAGATCCAGCACCTCCTGGCTGACCTGCCCCAGCAGATAGCCCATGCGGTCGGATTCCAGATACAGGGTGTAGTCCAGCGCCGGGGTCGGCACCGTCTGGAAGTAGTTGGTGCGGTCGAACCAGGTCGTGCCGTTCAGGCCCGTGGCGCCGGCGGCGTTCATCGTCTGGATGTGGCTGGACGGCGAGTTCTCCGACCCGCCGAACATCAGGTGCTCGAACAGGTGGGCGAAGCCAGTCGAGCCCTTGGGCTCGTCCTTGGAGCCGACATTGTACCAGACCGACACTGCGACCACCGGCGCCTTGCGGTCCTCATGGACCAGAACGGTCAGGCCGTTCTCCAGCTGGAAGCGCTTCCACGGAATGTCGACGCGGGCGACCAGTTCGGACACCGGCGCCCCGCGCAGCGGCGTGGCCGAGGGCGCGGTCACGGCCGTCGCGGCGGCGGGCGCGTGGGCCAGAACGGGCGAAGCGACAGCCACAAGGGCGGCCAAGGCTACGGAGGAAGCGGCAAGGCGCATAGGTTTCAGTCCCCAACAGATAATGCTGGGCCGGGACCTTAATCGCGCCTGACGCCACGGCAACGCGACACATTCGTATGTGAACGAATGTTCATGTTGGGGGCGGCATGAAAAAGGGGCGGAAAGCCCTGCTTTCCGCCCCTTTCAAGATTCAGCCGTCTGTGGCGAGGATCAATCCTCGTCCATCTTCAGGGCGGCGATGAAGGCCTCCTGCGGGATTTCGACCTTGCCGAACTGGCGCATGCGCTTCTTGCCGGCCTTCTGCTTCTCCAGCAGCTTCTTCTTGCGGGTGGCGTCGCCGCCGTAGCACTTGCTGGTCACGTCCTTGCGCAGGGCGCGGACGGTTTCGCGGGCGATGATCTTGCCGCCGATGGCCGCCTGGATCGGGATGACGAACATGTGGGGCGGGATCAGCTCCTTCATCTTCTCGACCATGCCGCGTCCACGCGTCTCGGCGCGGCCGCGGTGGACCAGCATGCTGAGGGCGTCGACCGGCTCGGCGTTGACCAGGATGCTCATCTTGACCAGATCGCCGACCTTGTAGTCAGTCAGCTCATAGTCGAAGCTGGCGTAGCCCTTCGAGATCGACTTCAGGCGGTCGTAGAAGTCGAAGACCACTTCGTTCAGCGGCAGCTCATAAACCACCAGGGCGCGGCTGCCGACGTAGGACAGCTCGACCTGGGTGCCGCGGCGGTCCTGACACAGCTTGATCACGCCGCCCAGGTATTCGTCGGGGGTCAGGATGGTGGCCTTGATCCACGGCTCGGCGATGCTCTCGATCTGCATCACGTCGGGCAGGTCGGCCGGGTTGTGCAGGTCGATCTCGGTCCCGTCGCGCTTGCCGATCTTGTAGACGACCGAGGGGGCCGTCGCGATCAGGTCCAGATTGAACTCGCGGCTCAGGCGCTCCTGGATGATCTCCAGGTGCAAAAGGCCCAGGAAGCCGCAGCGGAAGCCGAAGCCCAGGGCCGCGCTGGATTCCATCTCGAAGGTGAAGCTGGCGTCGTTCAGGCGCAGCTTGCCGATGGCGGCGCGCAGGTCCTCGAAGTCGGCGGCGTCCACCGGGAAGAGGCCGCAGAAGACCACGGACTGGACTTCCTTGAAGCCCTTCAGCGGTTCGGCGGTCGGCTTCTTCTCGTCGGTGATGGTGTCGCCGACGGCGGCGTGGGCCACTTCCTTGATCTGGGCGGTGATGAAACCGACCTCGCCCGGGCCAAGCTGCTCGACCGGGGTGTTCTTGGGCAGGAAGACGCCGACGCGGTCGACCAGATGGGTCGAGCCGGATTGCATCATCTGCACCCGCTGGCCCGCCTTCAGCACGCCGTCGAAGACGCGCACCAGCAGGACCACGCCCAGGTAGGGGTCGTACCAGGCGTCGACCAGCATGGCCTTCAAGGGGGCGTTGACGTCGCCCTTGGGCGCCGGCAGGCGGGTGACGATGGCCTCCAGCACCTCTTCGATGCCGATGCCCGACTTGGCCGAGGCCATGACGGCGTCGGAGGCGTCGATGCCGATGACGTCCTCGATCTGGGCGCGCACTCGGTCCGGTTCGGCGGCGGGCAGGTCGATCTTGTTCAGGACCGGCACGATCTCGTGGTTGTTGTCGATGGCCTGATAGACATTGGCCAGGGTCTGCGCCTCGACGCCCTGTGACGCATCCACCACCAACAGCGAGCCCTCGCACGCGGCGAGACTGCGCGACACCTCATAGGCGAAGTCGACGTGCCCCGGCGTGTCCATCAGGTTCAGCACATAGTCCAGCCCGTCCTGGGCCTTGTAGTGCAGGCGCACGGTCTGCGCCTTGATGGTGATGCCGCGTTCCTTCTCGATGTCCATGTTATCAAGGACTTGCGCCGACATTTCGCGCGCGGTCAGGCCGCCGGTGTGCTGAATCAGCCGGTCCGACAGCGTGGACTTGCCGTGGTCGATGTGGGCGACCACCGAGAAATTGCGGATGCGTTCGATAGGGGGCGTCGTCATGGTCCGCGCGCTTAGCATCCGCAGCGTCCGAACGCCATGGAGAGGCGTGAAGCTGATGGCCGACGCCGGTCTCGCATCGACGCGATCTTTATTCTGGGTGGCGTACCCGTCAAATGAGCGGCCCTGATGTTCGTGACGCTCGCCGACCATAACAAATGAGGGTTGCGACACCGGAGCGTGGTCGGAAATAGCCCGTTTTCAATGGTTTCGCCTATCGCGGGAATGCGGAACGTCGGTCGTTCTGGGCGATTGGGTTGTCCGGAGGTGGAGGAACCTCCGTATCCACTTTGATCTGGAGGCTAAAGATATGCGTGCCAAATTGATGACTTCGGCGGCTGTCCTGGCGGGGGCCCTCGCCTTTGCGAGCTTCGCTCAGGCTCAATCCAATTCGAGCGGCCCGAATGGTCCGGTCGGCGGCAATACGACCGCAACGGACTCGTACAACAGCACTGATGTCGATCTCGGCATCACCGATTCGCTGAACGACAATTCGAACAACTCGACCAATACCGACCTGGACCTCGGCGTCGCCGATTCGTTCAACGACAGTTCGACGAATGACTCGGGCAACGACAACTCGACCAACCTCGACGTCGCCGTGGCCGATTCGTTCAACGACAGCTCGACGAACGACTCGGGCAACGACAATTCCACCAATACCGACAACTCGACGGACCTGGCGGTCGACATCGCCGACTCGTTCAACGACAACTCGGACAACTCGACCAACACCGACAACTCGACCAATCTGGACCTGGCGGTCGATATCGCCGACTCGTTCAACGACAACTCGGACAACTCGACCCATGTCGGCATCACCGACTCGTTCAACGACAACTCGACCTGGCGGGTGTCGCTGAGCAATCAGTCTCTGGCGGCCAACGTCAGCGATCTGAGCTTCGACATGTCTGAAGGCGGCAATGGCCCGCAAAACGGTCGTCTGCGCAGCGGCGACATCAGCCAAAGCGGCGGCGCCTTCGCTGGCTTCGCCGGCATCCAGACCGTCAGCAACATCACCGGCCAAGCTTCGGTCGGTCAGGCTGCCACGGCGGTCAGCGCCAATGCCAACGTGACCTTCGGCAACGGCGGCTGAACCTCAAGCGTAATGTCGGCGGCCGGTTCAACCGGCCGCCGATCCTTTTTGGGAGGAAGCCATGCTTACCATTCTTGTCGCCGCGCTCTTGCTAGGCGGCGCCGATCCGGTCGCTCAGCCTCAGGCTTTGATGCCCGACGAGCCCCCGGCGACGACCCCTTCGACCCAACCAGACATCCGGCCCTTGGACCTGAGCGAGCTTCAGGACCTGAACGGTCGCCAGGGCGTCAACGTCATCGTCGCCAGCGATCAACTGCTCAAGGCCACCAACAGCGGCAATAGCGTCGTGGCCAACACTGTAGGATCCGGCGGGATCACGGTCGGCGCCAATGCCTTCGCCGGCTACAGCGGCGTGGGCAATTTCGTGATGAACACCGGACACAACAACAACCTTCAAGGCGCCATTACGATCAACATCGTGACCACGGGACCGACCCCGTGACACGCAAGGGCTCGCGATCCGGTCTGAGCGGCGGCTTGGGCGCCGGCATGGGTGCGGGCCTGGTGGTTGCGGTCGTTTGCGCGGTTATGACGCCCGCTTCATCCGCGAGCGCCGACATGCTTCTCAGCAGCGGCCCGGCTCCGTCTCGGGTCAATGTCGTCAGCTATCGCGACATCCCGTTCCGCACTGTCGTGCGCCAACGCTACGACTTCAGTTGCGGCTCGGCGGCTCTGGCGACCCTCTTGCGCTATCACTATGACCGCGAGGTCGGCGAGGAGCAGATCTTTCGCGCCATGTACGCCGCCGGCGATCAGGACGTGATCCGTCGTGTCGGCTTCTCGCTTCTGGACATGAAGCAGTTTCTCGAAGCGAACGGCTATCATGCCGACGGCTACCGACTGAACATCGACAACCTGGCGAGCATGAACAAGCCGGCGATCGTCATGATCGACACTGCGGGCTACAAGCATTTCGTGGTTTTCAAGGGAGACGACGCCGGACGGGTCCTGATCGGCGATCCGGCTCTGGGCCTGAAGATCTACAGTCGCGAACAATTCGTCTCGATGTGGAACGGCATCGCCTTCGTTGTTCGCGAACCGGCCGATCGATTCAATCAGGCGACCGAGTGGACGCCCTGGAACCGGTCACGCCCGGCCCAGGCCCTGCCCAATCATTCCCTGGCGGAACTGACGCGTGAGCTGCCGCCGCTCTATCAGGTGACCACGCGCTTCCCCATCGACCCGTATCTGCGGTGACGATCATGCGACGGGCTTCCATTCTTGCTCTCTTCGCAGTGACGGCCCTGACGCCGATCACCCTGGCGAACGAGGCGGCGGCGAAGGCGCCCGCCTGGGTGCGCCCCATGCTCGAGGTCGACGGCGGTCCCGATTGGTCCTCGCCGTCGGCGTCTCCCGCCGTCGCGGCGGAGGTTGGGCCGCAAGCCTTGTCCGATGAGGACCTGTCGTCCCTGCGCGGAGGCTTCATCACCACCAACGGTTTCACCTTCGGCTTTGGCGTGGTCATACGATCCTACATCGACGACAAGCTGGCGCTGCAGACCCAGCTGACCTGGACGCCGACCGGTGCGGTGACGCAGCAGACGCGCGGCGATGTGCCTGGCGCGATGGACCTGGCCAGCGCCATGACCGCCCTGTTGAACAGCGGCATCGACCTGACGGGGCTCAGCGGGGTCAGCGGCGGGGTTGCTGTGATCGACGGCGACGGGGCGACGGCCTTGATCCACAACGTAACGACAGGACAGCTGCAGAACCTGATGGTCAACAGCGCCAACAATCGCAATCTGCGTCAGGATATGGAGCTGAACCTCTACCTGCCGGACCTGGCGGCGATGCAGGCGGCCACAAGCGCGCAACAGCGCGCGGCGCAGATCACCTATGATCTCAACACTTCCCTGGTCGGCTCGCTAGGGCGCTGAAAGGCTCCGCTTCCGGAGCGAAGCCTTTCTTTGAATCCCTAGAAGATGATCGGCAGCCGCAGGATGAAGCGCATGTCTGGCGCATCTTCCGTGACGCCGAATTCGAAATTGCCGTTCAGGCTGAACCGGTCGGACAGCAGGTAGGACATGCCGAACTGCAAGGCTCCGACCTGCAGGGAATCCGATTTCTCCACTGAGCCGTTCAGTTCGCTTTCGGTGGGGCGGATGTAGTTGTGCTTGTAGCCGAGCGAGAACGAGAACTTCGGATTCAGGGAGAAGCCGAAGCCGATGGACATGCCGATCGCATCGCCAGGATCGACCCGGCCGATCAGAACATCGCCTTCCGTCTTGTCGATGTCGCGCGGCAGATGGGCGAAGTAGCTCAGGCTGCCGAAGATCACCGCCGGGTCGCTGGGGTAGAGGAAGCTGACACTGGGCTCGACGCCCCAGAAGCCCGAGCCGGTGGCCAAGTGGGTCGCCACGCCGAACTCGTCGCGTGGAATGTCGAAGGGACCTTCGCCGGTGTTGCTCTTGGCTCTCAGCCCGGCGATGAAGATGGGGCGGCCGCGCTCGCCGCCGTTGATCTGATAGCGGACGGCGGCCTCCACATCGCCGATGCCGTCGCCGCTCAGGTCGATGGTGCGGGTCACCGCCTCGTCGCGCTGCTGCACCGTGGTGATGGTGTCGTTGCGCCAGACATAGGGGGCGCGCAGTTCGACCTCCATGCGAGAGGAGACGCCATACTTGGCTGCAATGGTCGCCACGCCCGTATCGCGATCGGCTTCATTGGCCTCGATCACGCCGATCTGCACGCCTGGCACGATCTCGATGCCGCGGAAGACCAGTCGATTGGCGCTGGAGCGCGTATATTCGCTCGATACATCGACCGTCAGCCGACCGGGGCGGGTCAGGACGGCGATGCCTTCGGGGATGGCCGCCAACTGTTCACGCCGGGCCTGCAGCAGCGGCGGCTCCACCGGCGGCGCCCCCGCCGGCGCCGGCGTGGTCTGGGGCTGGCCGTTGAGGTTCATCTGACTGCTGGTCTGGTTCGTGGCCTGGCCGGCGCGCAGGCTCGCCATGTCGCGATCGGCGAAGACCGCTCTACCCGAGGCGTCGGTCTGAACGCGCCATCGACCATCGACGTCGGACGGCGCCGCTTCTGAAGGCGTGGCTCCCGCGGCGCGCTCAGCCAGGAGGGCGTCCTGGGCCTCGATGCGTTTCTGCTGTTCCACCACCAGGGCCTCTAGTCGCGCCACGCGCGCGGCCAGGTCCCCGTCCTGCGCCAGGGCGACGCCAGGTCCGACCAAGGCGCTGGCGGCCACTGTCGCCAGCAATAAAGGGGTTCGAGGCGCCCTTCGACGAGAGTCGCGCACCGCGTGCTGCCGAGGCGAAAAACGATGCAGGATCATGACGCGCTCTCTGTCTTGTTGTGGCGGGTTTCAGTGAAGGACGGGCTCTTCGGCGGCGTAGTCGCAGGCCGACCTCAGATAGGCTTCGTCCAGAAAGGTCAGCCAACCGTTCTGGACCGAGATCAGCCGATTGCGTTTCATCTGGCTGAGGGTGCGGCTGACGTGGACCAGGCTGAGGCCAAGGGCGTCCGCCAGGGCTTCCTGTGTCAGCGGCAGGTGCATGCGCTCTGCGCTGCATAGGCCCGCTCGCTGCAGGCGGTCGCGCAACTCCAGCAGCAGATGCGCCGTTCGGGCCAGGGCTGATTGTCGCCCCAACCGCACCACGTGATTCAACAGGCATATGTCTTCGTACCGACGGGCGGCGACCAGGGCGCGTCGCAGGCGATCGTGGCGCGGGTCCCGGAGCGACAGGATTTCCCGCAGCATCACGGCGTCGACGCATTCCACTCGGGTCAGGGCAACGGTCGTGGTCTCGTCCAGGGGGCGAGGCTCTGCGCTCAGTCCCAGGCCGTCGCCGGGCAGGAGAAAGCCGAAGATCTGCCGCTGGCCATCCGCCAAGGTGCGCTGACGGCAGGCCCAGCCGCTGAGGATCAAGCGCGGCGTCGGAGCAAGACCCTCGCCAGTGAAGGCTTCACCGGCGGCGATGACTTCCTGAAAGACGCACAGTCGCCGGATAAGGGCCCGCTCCTCCTCGGACAGTCGCGCGACGGCGTTCATGATTCGCAAGGTCGCGGTATCCGCCGGCACAGTCGGGCTGCGCCGCAAGCTGACCGCTCGCGACGTCATCGAATGCACGCTGATGCGCGGCGCAGGCCTGGCCCTCCAGCCAGGCTGCGCCCCTCCCTCGCCCAAAACATGCGGCGCTCCTCCATGAAGGAAAACGACCGCCGAACGCTGGTGTTCCGTTTGGCTTAGGGAAACATTTATTTCCCGCCACCGCCTCGCGCGTCAGGCGCGCGTGCCTAGCTTGGCCAAGGAATCCGCAAACCTCCCGAACAAGGCCTCGGGCGAAAGCTCTGACTGCTTGAAAAGAATGGTGGACGCGACAGGGATTGAACCTGTGACCCCTACGATGTCAAAATACCGCACCGTTCGCCCGAATGGAAAAGATGCACACATTTTCAATGACTTGGTTGTGCAACGAGTTGCAACGCCACCCACACATGTAGCGCATTTGGGGGTGAATAGGGGTGCGTTTGGCAACATTTGGCAACACGCTCCTCAAGCCCAGTAATCAAGCACGGAGCCGTCGATCTTGACGGTGACGAGCCGCTGCCCTTTCCACAGCAGCACCTGGGTGTGCGGCTTCCTCGCATTGGGGCCGAAGACCTGCTTTATCCGCCAGCCATCTTCCGTGAAGCGCCGCACCTGCTGGACCATGGGATGGTCATTCAAGTCCAGGCGGGCAACCATATCGGCATTCAGCTTCAGGGAGCCCTGCCGAGCGTCAAAGGCGGTCGGTTGATTGTGCATCTTGGAGACTAGCGACAGCGCTTGCGTGAAGAAGGCACGTATGTGCGAGGGATGGCTACCTGTGATGAACAGGAAGGCCGCCCGGTCGCGGAGGTCAGCGAAGTCCTGGGACTGGGGTTGAGACAGGATGCGGCTGACGTCTGACATGCTGGCCCTCGGTGTCGGCTCCCATGGCCCTTCCGGGAGGACAGGCGGGCGTGCCGCATAGTTTAGCGGAATGACCTCCTCGGCGAAGACCATGTCGGATCGACCCGCAATCGCCCTACCGTCCGAGGCGACGGCCTCACAGCGATAGATGCCTTCATCATCCACGTCGGCGACCACGAGGACGTCTCCGCGCCAGAACACGTCGGGCACGTCGTTAAATCGTTTCGTATAGCCCCTGAACACGGCCTGATCACCTACGCGCATGAGCACCTCCTATAGATCAACGCTAACAAGTGCTCCGGTCACGTCAAGGATCATGCTCCGACAAAACATACCATTTGGCCAGTCAACGCGGACAATTGGCAGCAACCCAAACATGTAGACAGCATTTGTTGCAAAATTTTCTCTGGCAACACTTGTAGACACACACACGGATGCACCCTATTCGACGGCCATGATCACCGAAGCCGCCGCACACGACCCAGGAGACCGCTCCATCGCGCTGCGACTTCCGGAGCGACCCGCCGAAATGCTGTCCGCCATCTGTCGGGGCCAAGCACCAATGCTCTCGAAGACCGAGTGGGCGATGCTGAAGCAACACGCCAAGGACCGGGTTCGACGGTTCGATGCAGAGATCGAGAACCGGCTGCGGTTGGGCGATCTCAGGGCCGCGAAGCACAAGGCCCGGAAGATGCTAGCCTGACCGGGCTACCTCCCGAGGTCATCCATCGGCATCTCTCCGTGGAACACCTCAAGGTCCGACCGGGAAACTCTAAGGAGTATCTGACAGGTCAAGGGAACGTAGGTCCTGGTGTGAGACACTCCGCGCCTTGCAAGCCGGAGCGTGAAAGCCCCGAGGTCCTTAGCGGCCTCACAACCGGCTCAGCGGCGTCATCTACCGTGGCCGAAATCGTGATGGGACACATCCTTCGGGATGCGGGCGCTACAGAAGGCCTCATCACGTTGATCGTCTACTCCGACAACGTCGGGGCAGTCGTTCGGTCACAGGAAGCGGCGCTTGTGTTCAAGGAAGCCACCGCCTGCTCCGGCGTCACGTTATCTCGCACTAGACGAAGCACTAGCCCCTGCGTTCTGTCGTCCGCCTTGCCTGCCATCGCCCGCCTCCACCTAAAGTGGTTCAGACTTTCGGGCCATTCCCGAGTCGTAGCAAGATAACGGCAGTCGGCCGACGCGTGCCCGCGCCGTGTTACAGCCGCTTCGAGGGGAGCGGATCGACGTTGCCCCTTCAGGGCGATTGATGGAAAGCGGAGCACGCACTGGGGGTGGCGATGACTGACATTCAACTCGTCCTGACAACGCTGGCGGGCAATACGCTCCTGCTCGGGGTATTGGGCTTTCTGGGCAAGGCGATCTTCAAAGAGATGCTGGCCCAAGACACGAAGGCGTTCGAGGCTAGGTTGAGAGCTGACACCGATTCCGAGATCGAGCGTCTGCGGAGCGAACTCGCCCACACCGTCGAAAGTCACAAGGCAAGGCTGAAGAAGTCTGACTTCTTGTTTCAGAAGGAGTTTGAAGCCGCGTCTGCCTTCACCGCTTTCTTTCGCTCCTTCTCGCCGAAGGCTAATCGGCCAGATATGGACTGGCATGAGGCCTGTGAGGTCATCGCGTCGGAGTTCGGTAATACCGAGAGTCGCCTCGAGGCCTTCCTGACCACCCACGGCGCCGTCCTGCTACCCGAGCAGCGAGAAAGCCTCGACAAGGCGTTGGCCATCCTGAGTGATGGTAAGTTCGCCATGGCGAGCTACGATGTGAGCGAGACAGATTGCGCCAACGACCTCTATGACATCCTGATGGACTTAGGAGCGGAGCCAACTGGTAGAGGTTGGTCACCAAGCTGCTCTTGCGCTTTTTCCCAGCGTCCACGCGGACTTGCTGATCCCGGACCCAGTGCTCGGCGACCTCGGCCAAGGATGGCGTTATGCGGTCCTGTTGCGGCAGACGCCCATATGCTCCGTTCAACTGGACTTCCAACAGGATCGCCCGCGCACCTTGTTCGGCTTCACGGGCCGAAGGGAACATGACCCTCTTACGTTTGCCGGAAAGGGTCAGGTTGTCAGGGACATCGACCTGCCATCGCCCAGACGGAACGCCGCCCCGCACATGCGGACGCGCCGTGAGCGCGCCGACCTTGAACGCTTTAGGCATGACCGGCACGACCCATTTCACGGGCCAGTGCAGCCGGATCAAAGGTGGGGACCGAGACGCGTCGGTTCGGACGTCCTTCAGGGGTGACGCCAACCGACGAACCCGCAACAGGCAAACCGGCGACATAGATCAACACGTCCGAGCGGAGATAAAGCAGCCATTTCCCCGGTCCCTTTCTCGCCTTCAACAGTGTGCGCGGGATGCGCCGGACAGTGTCTTCATCGCATCTAAGTATCCGCGCCACGTCAGTAAGCGTTAGAATGTCCGTATCGGAGGCGCGTGCAAGGCGCGCACGCACTCGCGCGCTACAGGGAGATGATGTTCTGGATTTGATGAGCACTGGTTGCCAACTCAACTGATCGAGGTTGGCCTCTCTTCTAACCACAAAGCCGACAGCTTCAACAGGTTTCGGTTGCAACCCGTTGCAACTCAAGTCGTCGACGCGTCGGGGCGCGGCGCTGCATTGAACGTCTTGGCTCGCGCCACCCCGGCACTTGGCAACACTTGGCAACACCGTATCCGCGGAGGCCACAGTCCCCTTTCGGGCTTGGCCTAAGCTACCGATTTCAAGAGAGAAAATGGTGGACGCGACAGGGATTGAACCTGTGACCCCTACGATGTCAACGTAGTGCTCTCCCGCTGAGCTACGCGTCCGCCTTTTCTGCGGCCCGTCCGACTGGTGTGTCGGTGGGCGGGAAGGCGGCGTCTATAACCCGCAGTTCGCGGGGGCCGCAAGAGGCTTGTGTCTTCTTTTTTCGTATTTTTTCGTTAGGCGGCGATCATGCGTTCGACCTCGTTCACCAGGTCGCGCAGGTGGACGGGTTTGGACAGGACCTTGGCCTGGGGCGTGGCCTGGGCGGCCGACAGGGCCACGGCGGCGAAGCCGGTGATGAACATGATGCGGATGCCCGGCTGGCGCACCGCGGCGACGCGCGCGACCTCGATCCCGTCGGCGCCCGGCATGACGATGTCGGTCAGCAGCAGGTCGTAGGGACCCTGTTCCAGGGCGTCGATGGCGTCATCGCCGTTCTCGCAATCCACCACGGTATGACCGGCGCGTTCCAGCGCCCGCGTCAGGAAGCCTCGAAGCGAGCCGTCGTCTTCGGCCAGCAGAATACGCGCCATGCGGGGTCAAGTCCTTGAATACCGAAGCGGACCCTAGGCGCCGAACTGTAAACTCGCAGTGAAAATCGTTCTGAGGGCGAGCGCGTAGAGGGCGCGGTCGGGGATAAATCAGGCTATGGCCAAGCCATGATCCCTGCGGCGACCGATGCGACCTTCAGCCTGACGCCCGCGCCGAGCGGGCGTGCGACGCCGCTGGTGTTCGCCTCGCCCCATTCGGGCGGGCTCTATCCTGACGACATGGGGGCGGCTAAGGGGCTGTTGGAGGCCTCGCTGCGCAGCGCCGAGGACGCGGCGGTGGATCAGATGCTGACTGCGGCGGCGGCGGCGGGGGCGGTTCTGATCGTCGGACAAATCGGCCGGGCCTATGTCGATCTGAACCGGGCGCCGGACGACCTCGATCCGGTCCTGATTCTCGATTGTCCCGAGGGGCCGCCGCCGGGGCTGAAGACCCAGGCCGGCTATGGCGTGGTGCCGCGCCTGGCGGGCGACGGGACGCCGCTCTACGATCGCCGTCTGACGCTGGCGGAGGCGAGGGCGCGCATTGCGCGGGTCCACGCCCCCTATCACGCGGCCCTGGCCGAGCAGATGCAGGCGGCGCGGGCGCGCCACGGGCGGGCGGTGCTGATCGATTGGCATTCCATGCCGGCGCGAGCCACGGGGCCGAACGGGCCGGACGTGGTGCTGGGTGATCGTCACGGGACGGCCTGCGCAACTGAGTTGGCGCGGCGTCTGCGGGTGCTGTTCGAGGCCTTGGGCTGGCGCGTGGCGCTGAACCGACCCTATGCGGGCGGGTATGCGACACAGCTCTGGGGGCGGCCCGAGGAAGGTTTCGAGGCGATCCAGATCGAACTGAACCGGCGGCTTTACTGGGACGAGATCGCGGGCGCGCCCTCGGTCGGCTGGGGCCGGTGCCGGTCGGGTTTGAACCGGGCGATCGCGGCCCTGGGCGAAGACTTCGTCTGACCCGGGCTGCGGATCAAAAAAAAGCCGCGCCCGGGGGCGCGGCATATAAAGTCTATAGGGAGGAAACGCCCAGGAAGGGCAAGACGCCCGAAAGCGTCGAAAGCCAAGTTAGGTTGCAGCGCACAAAATTTCAAGCGCCGATTTTTGACTCGCGATCACAGGCTGTTACGAAAATCCGTTTCGTCGTTACGCGGCGCGAGGCGAGGTGTCCGCACGAATCGTTCGCGGCTGCAATAAGACCAAAGTCGGGCCTAACTGCGCTCCAACAGCCGCCTGGCCGCCCGCACGGCCTGCGCCGCCGGCGATCCGGCCTGACGCCAGACCAGCAGGCCGAAGGCCGAGATCACGCCCAGGGCCAGCCACAGAGGCCCGAACAGCCAGGCGGCCGCCGCCAGGGCGAAGTAGTAGCCGCGCACCCCCTGGCTGAAGCCGCCCAGCGCGGGGTTCAGCACCTGGGCCACGGCGTGACCATAGGCGACGCGGTCGGTCTCGACATGGATCTCGGGCGCCGCGCCGATCAGGGCCAGGGCGTAGTTCATCTGGCGAAGGGACCAGATGAAGTCGAGGAAGCCGCGCGCCAGGCAGACCAGGACCAGGGCCAGCTTGGCCTCCAGAATCTTCATCGGCACGGCCTCGGCCCCGACGGCGGCGAAGCCCTTCAGCGCGTTCTCGCCGCCGAACAGGATGCCGGCCACCGCTGCGATCAGCAGCAGGTTGGTCGAGGCGAAGAAGGAGGCCGAGTTGATCGAATGCCCCATCAACTGGCTGTCGATCAGGCGCATCTCGCGGTGGGTCATGGCCGTCATCCAGCTGTCGCGGACGATCAACATGTCGTCGTTGAGCGAGCCGCTGCGTCGGGCGATCAGCCCCAGGATCGGGCCATAGCCGAGCCAGGCGACGAAGAAGAGGAAGAGGGCGATCCAGTCGAACAGGGTCATGCCCTGTTGATGCCTTCAGTCGGGCCTATGGAGCAAGGGCGATCGCCGTGAAAGCCCGCCCTGAAGCTTGCTGTTCGGCGACGCAAAGCTTATCACGCGCGTCAATTCTCCCCGTTCGCACCTGCAATAAGAGCGTAACATGAACATCGAAGCCATTCCGGTCGGCCCGAATGCGCCGTGGGACATCAACGTCATCATCGAGATCCCGCAAGGCGGTCTGCCGGTGAAGTACGAGATGGACAAGGAATCCGGCGCCCTGTTCGTCGACCGCTTCCTGCACACCGCCATGTACTATCCGGGCAACTACGGCTTCGTGCCGCACACCCTGTCGGACGACGGCGACCCCTGCGACGTCATCGTGCTGAACCCGACCCCGGTGGTGCCGGGCTGCGTCATCCGCTCGCGCCCCATCGGCGTGCTGAAGATGGTCGATGAAGCCGGCGGCGACGAAAAGATCCTGGCCGTGCCGGTCGACAAGCTGAACCCCTACTACACTGAGGTTTCCAGCTATCGTCAGCTGCCCGCCATCCTGATCGAGCAGATCGAGCACTTCTTCACCCGCTACAAGGATCTGGAGAAGGGCAAGTCGGTCACGGTCAAGGGCTGGGGCGACGCCGGCGAGGCCGCCGAGCTGATCGCCCTGGGCATGAAGGCCCACCAGGACAAGCTGGCCAAGGCCGAAGCCGCCGCCTGAGGCGACGAAGCGTCTGAATAAAGAAGGCCCCGCTGGTCGAACCGGCGGAGCCTTTTTTGTTGGCTGAATTGATGTTGCGTATTGGTGTTTTCAATAGCCCTCCCCCTCGAGGGGGGAGGGTTGGGAGGGGGTGTTTGCAGGCCCTATCCCTTGGGGCTCGGGAGATCGGGGAAGCGCCTCATGCGCGCCATCGGCCATGTTGCGCTCTACACCCCCATCCCCGACCCTTCCCCCCTCGAGGGGGAAGGGGGCCAATTGGGGGCGGTTACTTCGCCCGGAAGGCCGCGATGGCCTCGACCGTCTGGCGCACCTTGGCCTCGATGCCGGCCCAGTCCTTCGCCTGGATCGCCGCGTCGGTGATCAGCTTGGACCCCATGCCCGCCGCCACGATGCCCGAGCCGAACCATTTGGCGATCGAGGCCTCGTCCGGGTCGACGCCGCCGGTCGGCATGATCTTGGTCCAGGGCATGGGGCCCAGCACCGCCTTGACGAAGTCCGGTCCGCCGACCGAGGCGCCGGGGAAGAGCTTTACGATCTCGCAGCCGAGGGCCTGGGCTTCCGAAATGTCGCGCACCGAGCCGCAGCCCGGCGAATAGGCGACCTGACGGCGGTTGCAGACCTGCGCCACCTCGGGGACCAGGCAGGGGCTGATCACGAAACGCGCGCCCGAGGCCAGGTAGAGGGCCGCCGTCGGCGCATCCAGGATCGAGCCGACGCCCATGATGATGTCGGGATCGGTCTGGGCGAACTGCTTCGACAGGGCGGTGAAGGTCTCCCAGGCGAAGTCGCCGCGGTTGGTGAACTCGATGGCCTTGGCCCCGCCGCGGGCGCAGGCGCGGATCACCTCGGCGCAGACCTCCGGGTCGGCGTGATAGAAGACCGGGACGACGCCCTGGGTTTCGAGGGCGGTCAGCACGCTGAGGCGGTCGTGTCGCATGGGGTCTCCTTCAGGCCTTGCAGCCCGCAGATCGTCGGTTCCCGGCGCCCCCGTCAAGTGACACCGGGATCAACACTGGTAAGCGGCGCCCTATTCCGCCGTGGCCAGGGTAGCCAGCCGCTTGACCATGGCGCTGTCCTTGTCGGCCAGCGGGTCCAGCATGGTGAAGTGGTCCAGCCCGTCCAGCACCTCGACATGGGTGTCGGCGCCCTTGCCGCCCCATTCGGCGGCCATGTGGCGGCTCTGGCGGATGAACTCGTTGCTTTCCGCCCCGCCGACCCAGCAGTCCAGCGTCCGCCCGCCCGGCGCCCCGCCGTTGGGGGCAGGCCAGTGGATCGGCGACAGGGCCCGCGCCGTCATGGCGTCCAGCCCCAGGGCCGCGTTCAGCGAGGTGTGGATCAGCGGCTCGATGTCGAACACGCCCGAGATGGCCATCGCCGCCCGCGCCCGGCCCTCGGACAGCATGCAGGCCGCCATGTGCCCGCCGACCGAATGGCCGAAGACCAGGGGCCGTTTGCCGGTGCGGTCGCGCACCAGCTCGGTCGCCCGCCGCATCTGACCGATGATGGCGCCGACCTTGACCGTCGGGGCCAGGTCGTAGCCCGGAATGACCACGCTGATTCCGTGATCCAGCAGGGCCGGGGCCACCCAGGCGAACCAGGCCCGGTCCAGCGCCTGCCAATAGCCGCCGTGGATGAAGACGGCGGTCGGCGATCCCGCACCGGCGTCGAACCATTCCATCCTCTGACGCTCGCCGGGGCCGTATTCGACGGTTTCGGGACGGCGGGCGTCGATGACGCGGGCCGAATCCTCTCGCCATCGTTTCAGGATCGCCGGGTGTCCCGGCACCCGTTCTCGATTGTTGTAAGCCGCCTCGTAATCGACTGGAGGGGCCGTCAGTGTCGCCGGAGCCTTACCCATGCCGTTTCCATCCGCTATGCACCTCCGCTTGAACGGGAGGTTCCGACCATGATGACCGCCATTTTCGTCTTCATCAAATGCGAGTTGGGCTACGCCAACGACGTCGCCGCCGATCTGGTCGACAATGTTGAAAACGTGTCGGAAGTTTACTCGACCTCGGGTCAGCACGACCTGCTGGCCAAGTTCCAGCTGCCGAAAGACGCCGACATCGGCACCTTCGTGACCAAGCAGGTGCAGACTCGCCCGCACATCCGCGACACCTTCACCGTCATCACCTTCTCGCCCTTCCTGCCGTCGAAGAAATGACCGGCCTGGTCCTTCTGGCGCCGGGCCTGCCCGACAGCCTGCTGACGCCGCTGCGCGCCTCCGGCCTGGCGCTTCAGACGCTGGACGGCGCGCCCACCCCGGAACAGGCCGAGGCGGCGACCGCCTATGTCGTCTTCGGCGGCAGCCCGGCCTCCGCCGCCCTGATCGATTCCCTGCCGAACCTGAAGCTCATCGCCGTTCACGGCGTCGGCTATGACGGGGTGGACGTGGATCACGCCCGCTCGCGCGGCGTGGTCGTGAGCAACACTCCCGACGTCCTGACCGAGGACGTGGCCGATCTGGCCCTGGCCCTGACGTTGAACACCCTGCGCGCCCTGCCGCTGGCCGAGCAGCACCTGCGCAGCGGTCGCTGGACGGCGGGCGAACGCGCGCCCCTGACCCGCCGGGCCAGCGCCCGGCGCTATGGCGTTCTGGGCCTCGGCCGCATCGGTGCGGCCATCGCACGACGGCTGGAGCCGCTGGGCGGATCGATCGCCTATCACAGCCGCCGCCCGGTCGCGGGGGCGCCCTACGCCTATCACGACAGCGCCCGGTCGCTGGCCGAGGCCGTGGACGTGCTGATCATCGCTACGCCGGGCGGGCCGACGACCGACAAGCTGGTCGACGCCGAGGTTCTGGCCGCCCTCGGTCCCGACGGCGTCCTGATCAATATCGCGCGCGGCGGGGTGGTGGACGAAGAGGCCCTGATCGCCGCCCTGAGCGAGGATCGCCTGTTCGGCGCGGGCCTCGACGTCTTCGCCCATGAGCCCCGCGTGCCCCAGGCCCTGCTGGACCATCCGCGCTGCGTCCTGACCCCCCACGTCGGCTCGGCCACGCTTGAGACCCGCGCCGCCATGGCCGGACTGGTGGTCGAGAACCTGCTGGCGGTGTTGTCGGGTCAGCCCGCGATCACGCCGGTGGTTTGACGACGGTCCTGCGCCGGGCGGCCTTGGCGGCGTCGGCCCGATCCGCCGCCTCGTCCTCGACCCCGACCTTTTCTTCCACCGCGGCCGAAAAGCGCTGAAAGGCGCCCAGGCCCACCAGCACGATCACCGCCGCCACCAGCAGGGCGGTGGGATAGATCAGCAGGGCCACGTCCTCGCGCGCCGTCTTGAACACCACCACCAGGGCCTCGAGGAAGACGGCGATGACGATGGTGGACAGGAACTTGGTCAGGCTGCGGCGGGCCTCGGCGGCGCTGCGCTTTTCCTTGCCGCGCTGGACCTCTTCCTCGAACAGGTACTTGGCCACGTCGAAGACGGCGATGGCGACGATGATGTAGCCCAGCACGTCCAGCAGGGCGTCCACGCCCGAATGGTCCGGACTGACCACGGCGCGCAGGGCTTCGCAGACTCCCAGAAACACCAGGCCGAGCGCCAGAAGCAGCAACAACAGGCTGGCGCCGCCGAAGACGATGCGGGTCAGAAGAATCATGGGGACGGGCCTCTTTCGTGTCCTGGGCCAACGCTCGAACGGCCAAGGTGTTTCCGCATCCAAGAGACCGTAGCCAATCGCAACGGATTGCTGTTAGCGTGGCTTCAGGGAAACGCAGCAAGGGCACGCGAGATGGCCGATCTGGAGACGTTCCGCGCCGAGACGCGCGTCTGGCTGGAGGCCAACTGCCCGCCGGAGGTGCGCGGTCCGCGCGACGGCGACGAGGACTATGTCTGGGGTGGCCGCAACCCCGTCTTCAAGACCCCCGCGCACAAGCTCTGGCTGGACCGCATGGCGGCGCGCGGCTGGACCGCCCCGGAATGGCCCAGCGAATACGGGGGCGGTGGTCTGAGCCGTGAAGAGGCCAAGGTTCTGGCCTCCGAGATGCGTCGCATCCAGGCGCAGGCGCCGCTCGCCAGCTTCGGCATCTGGATGCTGGGTCCGGCCCTGCTGGCCTTCGGGACCGAGGAGCAGAAGCAGCGCTTCCTGCCCCCCATCGTGCGCGGCGAGATCCGCTGGTGTCAGGGCTATTCTGAACCGGGCTCAGGCTCCGACCTCGCCTCGATCCAGACGCGCGCCGAGGATCGCGGCGACCACTGGATCGTCAACGGCCAGAAGGTCTGGACCTCCTACGCCGACAAGGCCGACTGGATCTTCTGTCTGGTCCGCACCGACCCCGAGGCGCCCAAGCATCTGGGCATCAGCTTCGTCCTGTTCGACATGGCGACGCCGGGGGTCAGCACCCGCCCCATCACGCTGATCAGCGGCAAGTCGCCCTTCTGCGAGACCTTCTTCGACGACGTGCGCGTCGAGAAAGAGAACCTTGTCGGCACGCTGAACCGCGGCTGGGACGTGGCCAAGGCCCTGCTCGCGCACGAGCGGACCATGATCGGCGCCATGGGCGATGTCGGCGTCGGCCGCCCGCTGGGGCAGGTCGCGATGGATGCTCTGGGCGTGGACGACGCCGGGCGGCTGGACGAGCCGCTCTTGCGCGCTCGCATCGCCGACTACGATGTCGACGCCGCCGCCTTCCGTCTGGCGATGGAGCGGGTGGGGGATCAGGTGAAGGCCAGACAGGCCCACCCGGCTGTCGCTTCGGTTCTCAAATACTACGGCTCGGAGCTGAACAAGCGCCGCCACGAACTGGCCATGGCGGCGGGCGGTTCGGACGCGCTGGAATGGGAGGGCGAGCGCTCGAAGGAGGGGCAGGCCGCCCGCGACTGGCTGCGCACCAAGGCCAATTCCATCGAGGGCGGCACCAGCGAAATCCAGCTGAACATCATCGCAAAACACCTGCTGCAACTGCCGGGGGCGTGACGCCACGCCCGCCGTCATCCTCGGGCTTGACCCGAGGATCGAGGGTTGCGCCGGACTGGACGCCGCCCGCTTGCCCCAACGCCCGATGCTCGGATTAAGTCCGAGCATGACGAAGAGAAAGTAGGATTGATGCCCCTGATCCTGACCGAAGAGCAGACCATGCTTCAGGACGCCGCCGACGGCTTCCTGAACGAAAACGCGCCCATCAATCACCTTCGCCAGCTGCGCGACAGCCGCGACCCCGACGGCGTCTCGCGCGATCTGTGGCGGGCCTTCGGCGAGATGGGCTTCGCCGGCGTCGTCATCCCCGAGGAAGACGGCGGCTCCGGCCTCGGCGCCGTCGAGGCGGGCGTCATCGCCGAAAGCCTGGGCCGCACCCTGACGCCCTCGCCCTTCATGGGCTCGTCGGTGCTGGCGGCGACCGTGCTGAAGGCGGCGGGCTCGGCGGCGCAGAAGGCTTGGCTGCCCCGCATCGCGGCGGGCGAGGCCATCCTCAGTCTCGCCGTCGACGAAGGGCCGAAGCACGCCCCGAGCAAGATCGCCACGCGCGCCGAACGCGCCGGCAACGGCTTCAAGCTGAACGGCGCCAAGGGCTTCGTGCTGGACGGCCATATCGCCGACGCCCTGATCGTCGCTGCACAAGCAGACGACGGCCTGACCCTCTTCCTGATCGACCCGAAGACCCCCGGCGTCGCCGTCGAGCGCACCGTCATGGTCGACGCCCACAACGCCGCCCGCGTGACCCTGACCGACGTGGTCGTGGACGCCGATGCCGTCCTCGGCGCCGTGGGCGAGGGGCAGGGACCGCTGGACGCCGCCCTGGTTCTGGGCCGCGCCTGCGCCGCCGCCTCTCTGGTCGGGGCGGGGGATCAGGCCTTCAAGGTGACGCTGGACTACCTGCGCACCCGCAAGCAGTTCGGCAAGCTGATCGGCGAGTTCCAGGCCCTGCAGCACCGCGCCGCCCATCTCTTCACCGAGCTGGAACTGGCCAAGGCCGCAAGCCTCGCCGCCCTGCAAGCCATCGACGCGGGCCGTCCCGATGCCGAACAGGCCGCCGGGATCGCCAAGGCCAAGGCCGGCCGCGTCGCCGAACTGGCGGTGCAGGAGGCGGTCCAGATGCACGGCGGCGTCGGCATGACCGACGAGTTCGACGTCGGCCTGTTCATGAAGCGCGTCCGCGTCCTGAACGAACTTCTGGGCGACGCCGACTTCCACGCCGAACGACTGGCGCGCAGTCAGGGCTTCTGACGGATTGATCCAGGGCAAAGCTGGGCGGCACCGGGGTGACGCATCGGCTTGGCCCGGCTAAACCTCCCGCAAGGGAGAAACCATATGACGCGATCCAACGCGCCCGCCTATCAGACCGGCTTCGCCAACCACTTCGCCACCGAGGCCGTCGAGGGCGCCCTGCCGGTCGGCCGTAACTCGCCGCAGCGCCCGGCCCTGGGCCTCTACGCCGAACAGCTGTCGGGCGCGGCCTTCACCGCCCCGCGCGACCATAACCTGCGCAGCTGGCTCTACCGCCTGCGGCCCTCGGCCCAGCACGGGCCGTATCAGCCGTTCGAGCAGGGCCGCGTGCGCTCCGGTCCCTTCACCGAGACCCCGCCCAATCCCAACCGCATGCGTTGGGACCCCCTGACCATGCCCGAGGCGCCGACCGACTGGGTCGAGGGCCTGACCACCTATGGCGGCAACGGCGACGCCGATTCCGGCGCGGGCGTGGGCGTCCACCTCTATGTCGCCAACCGCTCGATGGTCGATCGCGTCTTCTACTCCGCCGACGGCGAGCTGCTGATCGTGCCGCAGCAGGGGAGCCACCGCTTCGTCACCGAGATGGGCGTGATCGAGGCGGCGCCGGGCCATGTCGTCGTCGTCCCGCGCGGCGTCCGCTTCCGCGTCGAGGTCGACGGTGAGGTGCGCGGCTATGTCTGCGAGAACTACGGCGCGCCCTTCCGCCTGCCGGACCTCGGCCCCATCGGCTCGAACGGCCTAGCCAATCCGCGCGACTTCGAGACCCCCGTCGCCTGGTTCGAGGACGTCGACCGCCCGACCCAGTGCGTCCAGAAATACGGTGGGCTTCTTTGGGCCACGACCTTCGACCACAGCCCGCTGGACGTGGTCGGCTGGCATGGCAACTACGCCCCCTATCGCTATGACACGGCGCGCTTCAACACCATCGGCACGGTCAGCTTCGACCACCCTGACCCGTCGATCTTCACCGTCCTGACCTCGCCCAGCGACACGCCCGGCACGGCCAACTGCGACTTCGTCATCTTCCCGCCGCGCTGGATGGTGGCCGAGGACACCTTCCGTCCGCCGTGGTTCCACCGCAACGTCATGAGCGAGTTCATGGGGCTGATCTTCGGCGAGTACGACGCCAAGGCGGGCGGCTTCGCCCCCGGGGGCGCCTCCCTGCACAACCGCATGAGCGGTCACGGCCCGGATCAGGCCAGCTGGAACGGCGCGACCAAGGCCGAGCTGAAACCGATGAAGATCGAGAACACCCTGGCCTTCATGTTCGAGACGCGAATGCCCATCCGCACCACCGCCTGGGCCGAGAAGACGCCCCTGATGCAGCTCGACTACGACGACTGCTGGACCGGGTTCGAAAAAGGACAGGTCGGATGAGGCTGAAAACTGTTCTGCTGGCGGCGGGCCTTGCCCTGGCCGCCTGTTCGCCGGCTCCGGCGCCTGAACCGGTGGTCCCGACGCCCGCCGAGGCCCCCGAGCCGCCGCCGACCATGAGCATCAGCACCTCGTCCTGCTCGTCGCGGGGCGGGCAGATGCAGCAGGTCGGGCGCGCCCAGACCTGGCAGTGCGTGGTCAAGTACGCCGACGCGGGCAAGCGCTGCACCGACGCCTCGCAATGCGAAGGCGATTGCGAGATCGCGGGCAACAGCGGCATCGCACCCGGCGCCAGCGCTGTCGGTCAATGCCAGGCCGACAGCAATCGTTTCGGCTGCCGCACCACCGTCAAGGACGGCAAGGCCGAGGCCACCCTCTGCATCGACTGATCAAGGCCTGAGGCGGGCGTCAGCCCGCCTCGTTGAAGGCCACCCGCGCGGCGCCCAGAAGGGCGGCCTGCTTGTGCAGGATCACCTTGGTCGGGATGGCCTGCATATAGGGCTGGAACCGCCCCTTGCGCTCGAAGCGGGTGCGGAAGGGGCTGGCCTTGAGGAAGGGCAGGATGCGCGGGGCGATGCCGCCGGCGATATAGACCCCGCCGCGCGCACCGGTGGTCAGGGCGATGTCCCCGGCCACGGCGCCCAGGATGGCGCAGAAGCGGGCCAGGGTGGCGCCGCAGGGGCTGTTGGGGTCCTTCATCGCCGTCTCGGTGATTTCGGCCGGGTCGTCGATGTGGGTCTCGCGTCCGTCGATCTCGGCCAGGGCCCGGTGCATGTTCAACAGGCCGGGCCCGCAGATCAGCCGCTCGATCGACACCCGGTCATAGCGACGGCGCAGGATGCGCAGGATTTCGTCCTCGACCGGATCGCCGGGGGGGAAGCAGGCGTGGCCGCCCTCGCTGGGCATGGCCATCTCCTTCCCGTGCGCGTCGCGCACCAGGGCCGAGACGCCGAAGCCGGTGCCGGGACCCAGCACGGCCACCGTGGCGTGGGGATCGCCGTCCACCGGTCCGCCCAGCGAGGCCAACTGGTCCTCCGGGACGATGGGCGCGCCCCAGGCCAGGGCCTCGAAGTCGTTGATCAGCTTGACCGGATTCAGGCCCAGGGTCTGAAGCTCGCCTTCCGACACCCGCCACGGCGAGTTGGTCAGGTCGATCTCCCCGTCCGTCACCGGTCCGGCCACGGCGATGACGCCGCCGGTCGGCTTGACGTCGCAGCCGTCGAGGAAGGCCTTCACCCCGCCGAGGAAGGTGGGGTGCTCCGAGGCCGGGAAGCTCTCGTGGTGCTCCAGCACCGGGCGGCCGTCGACCAGGCGGGTCAGGGCGAACCGGGCGTTGGTGCCGCCGACGTCGCCGACGAGAAGGATCTTGTCATTCATGGGTCGTTTCCTGCGCTCGGTTGGGCGGATCAGGCGTCCACCGTCCGGTCGACGAAGTTGGGATGGGGCAGGGTGTCGGTATGGCCGCCCGGGCTGACGGGGAAGGCGAAGCAGACGGTTGCGCCTTCCTCCGCCGTGGTCACGACCTGGCGGAAGGCGCCGAACAGCTCGCGACCATAGCCCCAGGACGATCCATGGGCGTTGGCGGTCGAACGCACGGCCAGGGGGCGCGCGGTCAGATCGCTGACGCCCACCGTAGTCAGCACCCCGGTCTCTGCGTCCAGACGGATGATGTCGCCGTCCTTCACATGGGCCAGGGGGCCGCCGGCCAGGGCCTCGGGCGAAACGTGGATGGCGGCGGGGGTCTTGCCGCTGGCGCCCGACATGCGGCCGTCGGTGACGAAGGCGACCTTGAAGCCCTTGTCCTGCAGGACGCTGAGCGCCGGCGACAGGGAGTGCAGTTCCGGCATGCCGTTGGCCTTCGGCCCCTGGAAGCGCAGCACCAGCACCACGTCGCGGTTCAGCTTGCCGTCCTTGAAGGCCTGCAGGGCGTCTTCCTGGGTCTCGAACACGGCGGCGGGGGCTTCGACGATGCGGTTCTCGGGCTTGACCGCCGAGATCTTGATCACCGCCCGGCCCAGGTCGCCCTGCACCAGTCGCAGACCGCCCTCGCGGTCGAAGGGATCGGAGGCGGGGCGCAGGATGTCGCGGTCCAGGCTTTCCGCCACGCCGTCGCGCCAGACCAGTTCCCCGTCGATCAGCGACGGCTCCTGGAAATAGGCCTCTATGCCCTGACCCATGACGGTCACGACGTCGGTGTGAATATTGCCCGCCTGCGCCAGCTCGCGCGCCACGAAGGCCACGCCGCCCGCCGCCTGGAAGGCGTTCACGTCAGCCGATCCGTTGGGATAGACCCGCGCCAGCAGCGGCGTCACCGAGGACAGCTGATCCATGTCGGTCCAGTCGATCAGCACCCCCGCCGCCCGCGCCATGGCGACCAGGTGGATGGCGTGGTTGGTCGATCCTCCGGTGGCCAGCAGGGCGACGATCATGTTGACGATCGACTTCTCGCTGACGACATCGGCCATGCGGCTCTCGCCCGAGCGGGCCAGTTCGACGGCGCGCTTGGCAGCGGCGGCGGTCAGGGCGTCGCGTAAGCCGGTCTCGGGGTGGACGAAGGCGGTCGAGGGCAGGTGCAGGCCGCCCAGCTCCATCATCATCTGGTTGGAGTTGGCCGTGCCGTAGAAGGTGCAGGTGCCCGGCGAATGATAACTGCCGATCTCGCTGGCCAGCAGGGTGGTGCGGTCCACCAGGCCTTGCGCGTATTCGGCGCGGACACGAGCCTTTTCCGCGTTGGGAATGCCCGAGGGCATTGGCCCCGCTGGCGCGAAGACGACCGGCAGGTGCCCGAACGCCAGGGCCCCCATGAAGAGGCCCGGCACGATCTTGTCGCAGACGCCCAGCATCATGGCGGCGTCGAAGGCGTCGTGGGTCAGGGCCACGCCCGTCGCCATGGCGATGGCGTCGCGGCTGAACAGGCTCAGCTCCATGCCGGGGCGCCCCTGGGTGACGCCGTCGCACATGGCCGGGGTTCCGCCCGCCACCTGGGCCGTGGCGCCGACCTCGCGGACCGCCTTGCGGATCACCTCAGGGAAGCGCTCGAACGGCTGATGCGCCGACAACATGTCGTTGTAGGCGGTGACTACGCCGACATTGGGCTTGGACCCGTCCATGGCCGTCAGCTTGTCGGCGATGGTCTGACCGGCAAACGCATGGGCCCAGTTGGCGCAGGACAGCTTGGCGCGCCCGGCGCCTGAGTCGCGGGCGGCGTCCATGCGACGCAGATAGTCGGCGCGGGTGGCGCGGCTGCGTTCGGTGATACGGGCGGTGACTTCGGCCACCACAGGATTGAGCGCCATCAGACAGCCTCCGTCCAAAGCACTTCGAGGGGAACCTTGGCCGCGATCAGGGCGGCGATGGGATGGATGCGCGGATCGCCCGCCGCCTCGCGCTCGAACACGGGGCGCTTCTTGGCGCCGGTCAGGGCCAGGACCACGCGGCGGGCGCCGATTAGATAGGGCAGGTTGATCGACAGCCGTTCCTGCGGCGGGGCCATCCCGTCGCGGCCCGGCGGCACGCCATAGACGGCGGGTTTCAGATCGGGCGTCAGCAGGGTCTTCAGCGTCGGGCTGTCGGGGAACATGGAACAGATATGCCCGTCCTCGCCCATGCCCAGCAGGACGGCGTCGAGGCGCGGGCCCTCAGCCGCCACCGCCTTCGACGCCTCGGCGGCGGCGCGGTCCACGGTGACCGACGGCGCATACAGCGGCAGGAAGCGCGCGGCGGCGGCCCGCCCGGTCAGCAGGGTTCGCTTCATCAGGGCGGCGTTCGAGTCTGGCGAGGTCTCGGGCACATAGCGCTCGTCCACCAGGGTCGCCGTGACCTTCGACCAGTCCAGATCGGCTTGCGCCAACCGCGCATAGACGGGCGAGGGGGTCGATCCGCCCGCGCCGGCGAAGACCGCGCGGCCTTCGGCGGCGACGCCCTCGGTCAGGGCTGCGGCCAATCGCGCGGCGGCGGCCTCGGCCCAGGCGGCGGCGTCGGGGAAGGTTTCGATGAGCGATTGGGTCATGACATGCCTCCCCTTCCCCTCGAGGGGGAAGGGGTCGGGGGATGGGGTGAAGGCAGGGCGGTGAAGAACGAGGCGCGTGAGGCAGGGCCGGAAAGGCGGCCCCCTCCGGCGTGAAGCGGGACTCGGTGTGCCTTCACCCCTCCCAACCCTCCCCCTCGAGGGGAGGGCTTGTGTGCCGTCTTACTCATCGCGCGTGTTCCATTTGCGCCCGGTCCGCGACAGCAGCAGGTCCGCCGCCTCCGGTCCCCAGGTTCCGGCTGCATAGTCCAGCGGCTTGAAGGCGGCGCCCGACCAGGCGTCGGACACCTCGTCGACCCACTTCCACGCCTGTTCGGCCTCGTCGCGGCGCACGAACAGGGTGCTGTCGCCGTGCATGGCGTCCAGCAGCAGGCGCTCATAGGCGATGCGGCGACGCGGCGGCGCGGCGTCTTTACCGTTCACGCCCCAGGACAGGCTCATCTTGATCGGCTGTAGCTGCATGCGCTGATCCAGCCCCGGCTTCTTGTTCATCACCGACAGCGAGATGTCTTCCTCGGGTTGCAGCTCGATGACCAGGCGGTTGGCGTTGATCTCGCCGCGCTCGCCGTGGCCGAAGATGGAGTGGGGCACCGGCTTGAACTGGATGACGATCTCGGTGCGCTTCTCGGGCAGGCGCTTGCCCGTCCGCATGAAGAAGGGCACGCCCGCCCAGCGCCAGTTGTCGATGTCGGCGCGGATGGCGACGAAGGTCTCGGTGTCGGAAGGCTGACCGCGTTCCTCGTCATAGCCCTTGGCCGGCTTGCCCTCGCTGGTTCCGGCCACATACTGGCCGCGCACGGTGACGCGCTCGGCCTCTTCCAGGGTGATCGGGCGCAAGGAGCGCAGCACCTTGACCTTCTCGTTGCGCACCGAATCCGGGTCCAGGTCGCTGGGCGGCTCCATGGCCACCAGACACAGCAGCTGCAGCATGTGGTTCTGCAGCATGTCCCGCAGGGCGCCGTATTCGTCGTAATAGGGCCAGCGGTCGCCGACCCCGACCGTCTCGCCCACCGTGATCTGGACGTGGTCGACCGTGAGGTTGTTCCACAGAGGCTCGAAGATGGTGTTGCCGAACCGCAGGGCGATCAGGTTCTGCACCGTCTCCTTGCCCAGGTAGTGGTCGATGCGGAACACCTGACGCTCGTCAAAGGCGTGGGCCACCGCGTCGTCGATCTCGAGGAAGCTTTCCAGATCGCGCCCGACCGGCTTCTCCAGCACGATGCGGCAGTTCTTCTCGGCCAGACCCGCCGCCTTCATCGCCGTAACGATGCGGCCATACAGGGACGGCGACACCGCCAGGAAGGACGTGACCTCGCCGTCGCCGCACTTCGCCTTCAGCGGGGCCAGGCTGGCCGGATCGGTGGCGTCCACGGCCAGATAGTCGAGGCGGGATTTCATCCGCGCCCAGCTGGCTTCGTCCCAGCCGCCGTCGGCCTCGGCGCGCGCCTTCACCGCCTCATGGACCTTGGCGACATATTCCTCGGCGCTTTCCTCGGACCGCGCGGCGCCGATGATCTTCAGCCCCTCGGGCAGCAGACCGTCGTGGTCGAGGAAATAGAGCGAAGGCAACAGCATCCGCATGGCGAGGTCGCCGCCGCCGCCGAACAGAATCAGTGCCGCCATTCGTCCCGTTCCTCCCTGATCCCGACATGCGGGATATTCGCCTCAAGGCCTAGGCTTCGGTCTTGGCCGCTTCCGCGCGCTTCGCCAAGACGACCAATACGTCCTGAAACACCATGTTACGGGCATGGAGAAGAACGAGCAGGTGATAGATCAGGTCCGCCGCCTCGCTGGCCAGTTCCGCCTCGTCGCCCGCCGCGCCCGCCAGGGCCGTCTCCACGCCCTCCTCGCCGACTTTCTGGGCCGCCCGTTTCGGCCCCTGGGCGATCAGGCGGGCGGTCCAGCTGTCGTTGGGATCGGCCTGGGCGCGGACATGGATGGTGCGCTCCAGGCGCCCGATGCGGCCCAGCCCCGGCGCGTCCTCGTCGCCGAAACAGCTGACGCGGTTCAGGTGGCAGGCGTTGCCGACCGGCCGCACCTTCACCACCACGGCGTCGCCGTCGCAGTCGGGCGTCACCGACACCACATTGAGGAAGTCGCCCGAGGTCTCGCCCTTCCTCCAGCGGCCCCCGCGCGAGCGCGAGAAGAAGGTGGCCTGACCGCTGTCCAGCGTCTCGCGCAGCGCCGCCTCGTCCATATAGGCCAGGGTCAGCACCTGCAGCGTGTCGGCGTCCTGCACCACGGCGGGGACCAGGCCGTCGCCCTTGGCGAAGTCGATCTTGGAAAACTCGAGGGTGTCGGAAAGGGTCATGCGTTTGATCCGCTCATCCCCGCGGAGGCGGGGACCCAGGATTGAGCCATCTGACGGACGGCGGCCTTGTCTGCGCAACCCAACACGCGGCGTTTGTCGCCAAAGTCCTGGGTCCCCGCCTCCGCGGGGATGAGCGGGAGGAGGGCGTTCATATCCTCACCTCCACCCCGACCTGATCCAGGTAACGCTTGAGATCGGGAATCGCGATCGCGCCCGAGTGGAAGACGCTGGCGGCCAGGGCCCCCGACACGTCTGCGTTCAGAAACACGTCGCGGAAATGCTCGACCACCCCGGCCCCGCCTGAGGCGACCAACGGAATGGTCAGCCGTCGCCGCGCCTCGGCCAGTTGTTCAAGGTCATAGCCGCGCCGCACCCCGTCCTGATCGATGCAGTTCAGCACGATCTCTCCGGCGCCGAGGTTCTGCGCCTCGACGATCCAGTCCATGGTCAGCCGGCCGGCGCCGCGCCGGGCGTCGGGATCGCCGGTGTATTTGTGCACCCGCCACGCGCCGTCCTGAAAGGCGCTGTCGACGCCGACGACGACGCACTGCCGCCCCAGCCGCGCGGCCATCTCGCCGATCAGTTCGGGACGCTCCAGGGCGGGGGAGTTGATCGACACCTTGTCGGCCCCGTGGTCGAGACAGCGCGCCGCCTGCTCCACCGTGCGGATGCCGCCCGCGACGCAGAAGGGGATGTCCAGCAGCCGGGCGATGTCCTGCACCCAGCCATAGTCCAGCGTCCGCCCCTCGGGGCTGGCGGTGATGTCGTAGAAGACCAGTTCGTCGGCGCCCTCATCGCGATAACGCGCGGCCAGTTCGGCGGCGTCGCCCATGTCGACGTGGCCCTCGAACCGCACCCCCTTGACCACCCGCCCGTCCTTGACGTCGAGGCAGGGGATGATCCGTCTAGCGGTCATTGGCTGAAATCGGGGTCATGGCCACGGCCCGGACGGCTTCGGCCACGGTGAAGCGACCGGCGTAGATGGCGCGTCCGGTGATGGCCCCGGCGCAGCCGATGACCTTGGCGGTGGTCAGGTCGTCCAGACTGGCGATCCCGCCTGAGGCCTGAATCGCCAGATCGGGGCGCCGTGCGATGGCCTCGGACAGCAACTCCCGGTTCAGACCGGTCAGGGCGCCGTCGCGCTCGACGTCCGTGATCAGGATATGACGCAGCATGCCGACCGGATAGCGATCCAGCACGCTCCACAGATCCACGCCCGACGACTGGGTCCAGCCCTTCAGCGCGGGCACGGGCAGGCCGTTCTCGTTTCTGACGTCCAGGGCCAGGGCGATGGCCTCGGGGCCGAACTGCTCCAGCCATTTCAGCACCTGATCCGTGTCGGTGACCGCCAGCGAGCCGATGACGACGCGGCTGATTCCGGCGCTCAGCAGGTGCTCGATATCCTTGGCTGAACGCACGCCGCCGCCCGACTGGACCTTGATGTCCACGGCCCGGGCCATGTCGCCGATCAGCCCATACTGGCGCGCCTCGCCCGCCTTGGCCCCGTCCAGGTCGATGACGTGGATCCATTCCGCCCCTTCGGCGGTGAAGGCCGCCATCCGGTTGGCGGGATGGGAGTCGTAGCGGGTCACGTGATTGAAATCGCCGTGCAACAGGCGAACCGCATGGCCGTCGATCAGGTCAATGGCGGGATAGATGATCACGCGGGCAACTCCAGGAAGTTCTTCAAGATACGCGCTCCGGCCTTGGCCGACCGTTCCGGGTGGAACTGGCAGCCCCAGCGGTTGCCCATGTTGACCACGGCCGGCACAGCCAGGCCATAGTCGGCGGCGGCGAGGGTCGCCGGGCCGTCGGGGCAGACGAAGCCGTGGACGAAATAGGCCCAGTCGCTGTCCCCAACCCCCTCCAGCAGCGGATCGGGACGACGGATGGTCAGTCGGCTCCAGCCCATGTGCGGCGAGGGCCGCGACGGCGCGGGAAGGATGGCCTCGACCCGGCCGGGGATCAGGCCCAGCAGGTCGGCGCCCCCATCTTCCGCGCTGGTCTCGAACAGCAGCTGCTGACCCAGACAGACGCCCAGCAGCGGCCGCTGGAACCGCCGCAAGGGCTCGACCAGGCCGAGCGCATTCAGCCGCTGCATGGCGTAACCCGCCGCCCCGACGCCGGGCAGGATGACCCGCTCGGCCTCGTCCAGATCGGCGGGATCGGCGCTGATCCGCACCCGCGCCCCCAGCCGCTCCAGCGCGAAGCGCACCGAGGCGACATTGCCCGAGCCGTATCCGATCAGGGTGACGTTGCTCATCTATGTTCACCGCTCATCCCCGCGGAAGCGGGGACCCAGTGAGAGCCACGCACGCCGCCCTTGGCTTCAATGCGGTTGAGACAGCCGCCGTCGCGCGTGCAGCCAAAGGACTGGGTCCCCGCCTCCGCGGGGATGAGCGGAAAGGAAGGAACCATCACAGCACCCCCTTGGTCGACGGCACCACGTCGCCCTCGACGCGGATGGCCTGACGCAGGGCGCGGCCCAGGGCCTTGAACACGGCCTCGGTCTTGTGGTGGTCGTCGTCGCCGGTGACGCGGACGTGGATGGCCGCGCCGAGGTTCTCGGCCAGCGAGCGCACCACATGGGCCGTCAGGTCGGTGCGGTAGTCGCCGATGAAGGGGGTCGCAAACGTCCCCTCGAACACCGGATAGGGCCGCCCCGACAGGTCGATGGAGATCGACGCATTGGCCTCGTCCATCGGCAGGACGAAGCCATAGCGGGCGATGCCCTTGCGCTCGCCCAGCGCCTGCTTCAGCGCCTGACCCAGCGCAATCGCGCTGTCCTCGATGGTGTGGTGCGGATCAGTGTGCAGGTCGCCCTCGCACGACAGGCGGATCGAGAATCCGCCGTGCGCCGCCACCTGTTCGATCATGTGGTCGAAGAAGCCGACGCCGGTGTGGATCGTCACCGGCCCGGCGCTGTCCAGATCGACGGCGCAGACGATGCGCGTCTCTTTCGTATCACGCACGGCCTGACCGACGCGGGTGCGCCGGACTTTCGGAGCGGCGGCGCCGAGGGCGACCAGCAGGCGGTCGTTGACCTCCGGCTTCAGCGCGACGGGCAGGCGCACCCGATCGCCCGCCGCATCGGCGCTCAGGCCATAGCGGCGCAGGTCAGCGACGACGGCCGCGGGATCGGACGGCCGGGCGATGATCACCGGACCGACCCCGGCCTCCAGCGGCATGACGCGCGACAGGGCCTCGGCGACGCGGGCGCGCTCGCGGCGCACCCCGTCGATGCGCTCGGCGGTTTCGATCATCCGCGACGGGTCCAGGGCCTGCAGGGCCAGCCGCACCGAGACCTCGGGCAGGGCGTAGGGCTCCAGCACGCCGGCCAGCCGCGCCAGGGTTGGCGCCTGCGCTGCGGCCGCCCCGACTCGCGCCCCGGCCAGGCCATAGGCCAGCGACAGGCTGCGCAAGACGATCAGGTTGGCGTGGTCCTTCACGACGCTCGCGGCGGACGGGCCTTCCGCGAACTCGACCAGACCCTCGTCCACCACCAGCAGGGCGGGGGCGACGCGCTCGGCCATCTCGGCCACGGCCTCGGGTGAGCCCAGGGCGCGGATCACCACGGCGGCGGTCTCGGCCCCCTCCGCCGGACGGGCGTAGAGCGCGGCCAGTCCCAGATAGGGCTCCGCGTCCGGCGCCTGAACTTTCAACCCGTCGCGGGCGGCCAGACGCCAGACCAGCTCCAGCCCGTGCGTCAGGCCGCGCACCGGCAGCACCTGATCGGCGGCGACGCCGTAGAGCTTGGCCAGTCGCGTGCCCAGCGCGGTCGGGTCGGACGGATAGCGATCCAGACCTTCGCCGCCTAACACCAGCGGCGGATAGGGGGCGGGCAGGGTCACTGGCGATCCTCCCCTGCGCAGCGGGGGCGGGGGACCATGCGCAGCATGGTGGAGGGGGCGGAAACGGGCATGCCGGCGGAACAGGCTTCCAAAGGGCGCGACCAGAGCCGCCCCCTCCACCGCCTGCGGCGGTCCCCCTCCCCCGTAGAACGGGGGAGGATCAAGATGGGGGCGCTCATCCTTCGGTCCTCAGATCGGCCGCCCGCGCGTGGGCCTCCAGCCCCTCCATCCGCGCCAGACGGGCGGCGACGGGGGCCAGGGCGGCGGCCCCGGCCTGCGTCACCGTCTGCACCGACATGGTGGTCATGAAGCTGGCGGTGGTGACGCCGCCCAGCGTCCGCGCCCCGCCGTCGGTCGGCAGGACGTGGCTGGGCCCGGCGGCGTAGTCGCCGAGCGTCTCGGCCGCCCATTGGCCGACGAAGACCGCGCCGGCGGCGGTGATCTTGTCCACCAGCCGCTCGGCCTCCTCGGCCTGGATCGACAGGTGTTCGGGGCCATAGAGGTTGGCCACGGCGCAGGCCTCGGCCATGTCGGCCACGCGGATGGCGCGGGCCTGCTCCAGCGAGGCGCGGGCGATCGCCGCACGGGGCAGGCTCTCCACCTGACGCTCGACCTCGGCCACGATCTCGTTCAGGGCGGTGCCGCTGTCGGACACCAGCAGAACCTGGGCGTCGGCGTCGTGCTCGGCCTGGCTCAGCAGGTCGGCGGCGACGATCTCGAAGTCGGCGTCGCGGTCGGCGATGACCAGCAGCTCCGACGGCCCCGCCGGCATGTCCTGCGCCGGCCCGTTCGGCAGGCTGGACGCATAGCGCTTGGCCTCGGCCACATAGGCGTTGCCGGGACCGAACAGCTTGTCGACCGGTTCGATCACGCCCGCCTCCAGCTCGACGCCAAACGTCAGCGCCGCGATGGCTTGCGCCCCGCCCAGTAGCCACAGTTCGTCCAGACCGGCCTCGGCGGCGGCGACGATCATGGCCGGGTGGACCGAGCCGTCCTTCGACGGCGGGGTGACCGCCACGCGCCGCCCGACCCCGGCCACGCCCGCCGGAATGGCCAGCATCAGCAAGGACGAAAACAGCGGCGCCGTGCCGCCGGGCACATAGAGACCCGCCGAGTCGATGGGGCGCCAGACCAGCCTGGACTTCACCCCCGGCGTGGTTTCGATGAAGGCGGTGTCCTCGGGCCGCGTCGCCGCGTGGAAGACGCGGACGTTGTCGGCGGCGACCCGCAGGGCCCGCGCGGCGGCGGGCGGCAGGTCGGCGCGGGCCTCGGCGGCGGCCTTCTCGGTGATCGCCACCCGGCGCGGCGCGGCGCCGTCCAGCCTGATCGCCCAGTCGGTCACGGCCTGACCACCGCGCGCCTGCACGTCGTCGAAGATCTCGCGCACCACGCTGGTGACGAAGCCCTCGGTGCGTTGCTGCGGGCGGGCCAGCGCGGCCTGACGCTCGCCTGCGTCCAGCTTGTTCCAGTCGATACGCTTCATCACATCATCTTCTCGATCGGCAGGACCAGGATGGCCGAAGCCCCCGCCGCCTTCAGCTTCTCCAGCGTCTCCCAGAAGACGGCTTCCTGACAGACGGCGTGGACGGCCACGGCGTCGTCGCGGCCCGACAGGGGCATGACGGTGGGCGAGCCGGCACCCGGCAGGATGGCGGTGATCTCCGCCAGGGCCGAACGCGGCGCGTTCAGCATGACGTATTTGGCGCCTTGCGAGGACACGACGCCGGCCATCCGCTCGATGATGGAGTCCAGCAGGTGCTGCAGGCCCGCCTCGGGCGCGGTCGGCGACTTGATCAGCACCGCCTGGCTGTCCAGCACGGTTTCCTTGGCGATCAGGCCGTTGGCCTCCAGCGTCGCCCCGGTCGAGACCAGATCGCAGATGGCCGAGGCTAGCTTCAGCCGGGGCGCTACCTCGACCGCCCCGCGCATGGTGACGATGTCGGCGCGCACGTCGCGGTCGTTGAGGAAGCGACGCAGGACCTTCGGGTATGAGGTGGCGATGCGCAGACCGTCCAGCGACTGCGGCCCGGCGAAGTCCAGGCTCGGCGGCACGGCGATCTTCAGCGTGCAGCGGCCAAAGCCCAGCGGCATGACCACCTCGGCGTTCGGCCCGCCGTTCCTGACCTCTTCCAGCACGTTCTCGCCGACGATGCCGAGGTCGCAGACCCCGTCCGCCACGAAGGTCGGGATGTCGTCGTCGCGCACCCGCAGCAGGTCGATCGGATAGTTCTCGATCCGGTACAGCAGCTCGTTGTTGCCCTTGACGACGCGCAGACCCGCGTCGCGGACCAGGTCGAGGCTGCGTTCGGCCAGACGGCCGGATTTCTGGACGGCGATGCGAAGCCGCCCCTGCACGGTGCTCATGATCTCAACTCAGGCTTTCAGTCTGTCCAGCACCAGGCGATAGCCCTGATACGGCATGTCCTTCAGGGAACGCGCGACGCGGACCACGGTGGTCGGGCTGGCCGAGGCCTCCACCGCGATCTCGCGATAGGTCTTGTCCCCGCCGTCCAGCAGCCGCGCCACCTGCCACCGCTCGGCAAAGGCGCGCAGCTCGGCGGGAGTGCAGAGGTCGGACAGAAAGGCGTCGGCCTCCGCCCGCGTCTGCAGCGAAAGCAGGGCGTCCAGCAGGGCGGTCTTGGCGGCGTCGGTGCTCATGGCGCGTTCCATTATGCTGTAACAATGGAACGGTCAAGCGCCGCTGCTGTCTCTCCTCCCCACGCGAGTGGGGAGGAGAGAGTAGCCGCTACGCTCGATCCGTCCTATCTCCGCTTTCATGACCAAGGTTCTGATTATCGGCGCGGGACACGCGGGGGGCTCGGCGGCGGCGCTGCTGAGACAGTATGGCTTCGAGGGCGAGATCGTCCTGGCGGGCGAGGAGGCGGCGGCGCCCTATCAGCGGCCGCCCCTGTCCAAGGCCTGGCTGAAGGGGGAGGCGGGTCTGGAGGACCTGCTGCTGCGCCCCGAGAGCTTCTACGTCGAGCAGAAGATCGACCTGCGCACCGGCGTCACGGCGACCGCCATCGACGTGGCGGCCAGGACCGTGACCTTCGCTGACGGGGCGCTCGAGGCCTACGACATCCTGATCCTGGCCACCGGTTCGACCGCGCGTCGTCTGGCCATTCCGGGCGCGGATCGCTCTGACCTGTTGGAACTGCGCACCCTGGAGCATGCCGAACGGCTGAAATCCGTGCTGGCGCCCGGCAAGCGGCTGGCCGTGGTCGGCGGCGGCTATGTCGGGCTGGAGGCGGCGGCTTCGGCCCGCGCCCTCGGCGCCGAGGCGGTGGTGATCGAGCGCATGGACCGGGTGCTGGCCCGCGTGGCGTCCGAGCCTCTGTCAGCCTTCTTCACCGACCTGCATCGCCAGCACGGCGTCGAGATCCTGACCGGCGCCGAGGTCGCGGGCTTCGAGGACGGCGGCGTGCGGCTGGCGGACGGATCCCTGATCGCGGCCGATGCGGTGCTGGTCGGTGTCGGCGCCCTGGCGCGCGAGGCCCTGGCGCGCACCGCCGGCCTGGCCTGCGAGAACGGCGTGGTGGTGGACGAAAGCGCCCGCACCAGCGACCCTTCCATCTACGCCATCGGCGACGTGACCCATCGGCCCATTCCCGTGCACGGCGGACGGATGCACCGGCTGGAAAGCGTGCCCAACGCCCTGGAGCAGGCCAAGCAGGCCGCCGCCGCCATCGTCGGCCGCGCGGCCCCGGCGCCCGAAGTGCCCTGGTTCTGGTCTGACCAGTATGACGTCAAGCTGCAGATCGCGGGCCTGCCCTTCGACGCCGACCGTCAGGTGGTGCGCGGCGATCCGGCGACGGGCAGCTTCGCCGTCTTCCACCTGAACGGCGACCGCATCCTCTGTGTCGAGGCGGTGAATGCGCCTGCCGAATTCATGGGCGGGCGCCTGTTGATCGGCAAGGCGACGCCGGTGGACGCAGACCTCCTGGCGGACCCTGCGACCTCGATCAAGGCGGTGACGAAACCAGCCTGAGGGCGCGGTCATGACGCCAGTGTGACATCTGTGCCGCAATTGCGATTTAGTCGCAGGAGTCAGATTGTCGCACCCGAAAAAGCTGATATTGCGAGCCGGTCTCAACATTAACCGACTGGCTCCTCCCCCATGTCCGACGCTCGCTCCTCCGCCCTCAAGGCGCTTCTGTTCGCTTCCAGCGCCGCCGGCATGCTGTGCGCCGCGCCCGCCATGGCGGCTGACGAAGCCCCGATCGCCACGGCGGACGTGACCCAGGACGCCACCACCCTCAGCGCCGTCGACGTGCACGGCCAGCGCGTGAAGCGCGAGCCCAAGGATCCGCAGTTCGTCGCCCCCCTGGTCGACACGCCGCGCTCGGTCACGGTGATCCCGCAACAGATCATCGAGCAGACCGCCGCCACCTCGCTGCAGGACATCCTGCGCACCTCGCCGGGCATCACCTTCGGCGCCGGTGAAGGCGGCCAGCCTCTGGCCGACCGGCCCTTCATTCGCGGCCAGGCTTCGGGCAACAACATCTTCGTCGACGGCATCCGCGACACCGGCGGCCAGCAGCGCGAAGTCTTCAACCTGGAGCAGGTCGAGGTCATCAAGGGGCCGGACTCGGTCTATTCGGGTCGCGGCTCGGGCGGCGGCAGCATCAACCTCGGCTCCAAGGCTCCGCGCCTCAGCGACTTCACCAACGCCTCGATCGGCGCCGGTACGGATTCCTATGTGCGCGGCACGGTGGACTTCAATCGCCAGCTTTCGCAAACGGCGGCCCTGCGGCTGAACCTGATGGTCGGTCAGGGCGACATCGCCGGTCGGGATGCGGTCGACTTCGACAAGTGGGGCGTCGGCGCCTCGTTCGCCGTCGGCCTCGGCACGGACACGACCCTGACGGCCAGCTACTACCACCTCGACAGCGATCAGATGCCTGATTACGGCATCCCGCTCTACACCAAGCTGGCGGGCGCCACGGGCCCGCGTCCGGACGCCTCGGGCGTTCTGGATGTCCCCTATGACAGCTTCTACGGCCTGACGGCGCGCGACTATCTGACCAATACGGTCGACTCGGTCACGGTCACCCTGGAGCGCCAGCTGACCGAGAACCTGAAAATCCGCAACGTCACCCGCTACGCCGAGACCCTGAACGACTATGTCGTCACCAACCCTGGCGACGGCGGTACGGCGCAGCAGATCAACGGCGTGTGGTGGATGAAGCGTGGTCTGAAGTCGCGCTGGAACCCCGCTGACACCCTGGCCAATGTCACGGACCTGACGGGTTCGTTCCAGACGGGCGGTCTGAAGCACAGCTTCAACCTGGGCCTCGAGCTGTCGTCCGAGAAGAACGACAACGCCTCCTACACCGTCACGACGCTCACCGGCACGGCCTGCCCGGCGCCCCTGACCGGCCTGGATTGCACCCAGGTCTATAATCCGAACCCCAGCGACCCCTGGACGGGTACGAAAACGCGCGGTCTGGTCAGCTCGACCGATACCCAGTCGACCGGGATCTATGCCTTTGACTCGATCAGCTTCGGCGAGAAGTTCATCGTCAACCTGGGCCTGCGCTGGGACGACTACTCGGTCGACGCCACCAACGCCTCGGGCACGGTGACGGCGCCTGATTACACCTCGGTCCGCTCGGACTGGGACTTCGTCAACTATCAGATCGGCGCCGTCTACAAGCCGACCGCCAACACCAGCATCTACGCCTCCTACGCCACTTCCTCGACGCCCCCGACCATCTCGGCCGGCGATCAGAACGGCGGCACGGGCACGGGCACGGGCAACCTGGCCACGACCCTGCTGGATCCGGAAGAGACCGACAGCTTCGAGATCGGCGCCAAGGCCAACCTTTTCGGCGACCGCCTGGCGCTCAGCGGCGCCCTGTTCAAGACCGTGCGCAAGAACGCCCAGATCCAGGTCGAACCGGGCGTCTATGAACAGGCCGGCGAGGCCGAAGTCCAAGGTCTGGAACTCGGCGTCTCGGGCAATGTCACCGACAAGTGGCAGGTCTTCGGCGGCTACACCTGGATGGACTCGGAGCTGACCGAGGGCGCCTACAACAACGTCAACGTCGGCGACTCCCTGGCCAATACGCCGGAACACACCGCCAGCCTGTTCACGACCTATCGCGTCATGCCCAAGCTGAGCCTGGGCGGCGGCGTCTACTATGTCGGCAAGTCGTTCGGCGGCAATCAGGGCGGCGCTGGCGGCGGCGCCAACCGCGTCTACGCTCCGGCCTACACTCGCGTGGACCTGTTCGCATCGTACGACGTCACCGACCGCGCCTCGCTGCAGCTGAACGTTCAGAACGCGGGCGATGAGGAATACATCATCCGCACCAACGGCGTTCACCACGCCGACGTGGCTCCGGCCCGTTCGGCCATCCTGACGCTGAACGTCCGCTACTAAGCGCTCGCGTTTCGCGCCATCATGTCGGCCCCGTCGTTCATCCGAGCGGCGGGGCCGATGCGTTTTTACCGGTGAGAGAGCCATGCTGCTGCACATCCCCGACGTCTTCACCAAGGCCGAGGTCGCCGCCCTGCGCCGAACCCTGGACGCCGGGCCCTGGGCCGACGGCAACATGACCTCGGGCCATCAGTCGGCCACCGCCAAGAAGAACCAGCAACTGCCCGAGGACAGCGCTCAGGCGCGCGAGGTCTCGGCCCTGATCGTTCAGGCCCTGAACGCCAATCCCATGTTCGTCTCGGCCGCCCTGCCGCACACGATCTTTCCGCCCCTGTTCAACCGCTACGAGGGCGGCGGCGAGTTCGGCGTCCACGTCGACAACGCCATCCGCCAGCGCGGCGACATGCGCATCCGCAGCGACCTCTCGGCCACCCTCTTCCTGTCCGAGCCCGAGGACTACGACGGCGGCGAACTGATCATCGAGGAGCTGTACGGCGCCCAGTCGGTCAAGCTGCCGGCCGGCGACCTGGTCCTCTATCCGTCCAAGAGCCTGCACCGCGTCACGCCCGTCACCCGCGGCGCCCGCGTCTCCAGCTTCATGTGGCTGCAAAGCCTGGTCCGCGACGACGCCGACCGCGAAAGCCTGTTCCGCCTCGACGTGGCCACCCAGCGCGTGAACCTGGACAAGGGGCCGAAGGATCAAGCGGTGATCGAACTGACCGGCCTCTATCACAACCTGCTGCGGCGCTGGTCGGAGGTGTGATCGTGACCCTCTCCCGGCGGGAGAGGGCTTGAGCGCAGCGAGCGTTCTTGCGCGAAAGGGTGAGGGGCTAAGGGTCCAGTCGGCGCAAGCCGCGGCGCGACGGCTCACGCCGACTTCGATGGCGAACCCTCATCCTTTCGCCTGTTCCAATCGCTTCGCTCTTGGAGGCTCAAGCCCTCTCCCAGCGGGAGAGGGATTTCTAGTAAACGTCGCGCCGATACCGCCCGCTGTCGGTCAGCCGCATCAGCCGCTCCTCGCCCAGCGCCGCCTCCAGCGCGGCGTGAACGCCCTTGGACATGCCTTCCAGGCTGCCGCAGACATAGACATAGGCCCCGCGATCGACCCAGTCGGCCATGGGCCGGGCGTGTTCCGCCACCAGCGACTGAACGTAGCGGTTCTCGCCGCCGTCGCGCGAGAAGGCGCGGTCCAGGCGGGTCAGGGCGCCCGAGGCCAGCCAGCCTTGCAAGTCGGCGTCATACAGCGCGTCGTGCGCCCGCGTCCGCTCGCCGAACAGCAGCCAGGCCCCGCCCGTCTTGTCGTGCCGCGCCCGCGCCTTCAGGTGGCCGCGCAGGCCCGCGATCCCCGTGCCGTTGCCGATCAGGATGACGGGGGCCTCCGGCGGCGGGGCGTGGAAGCCGCGGTTGGCGCGCACCCGCATGGCCACCTCGTCGCCGATCTGCACACCTTGCGTCAGCCAGCCCGAGGCCAGGCCCGGCGTGCCGTCGGGGCGGGTCATCAGGCGGATGCAGAACTCGACCCGCTCGTCCGAGGGCAGGGAGGCGACTGAATACTCACGGCTGGCCGGCTGCTCGCCGTCGCGGACGGGAAGGCCGACCTCGGCGATGTCGCCCGCCGCCCAGTCGGGGGCGTGGTCGATCGGTTCAAACGCCAGATGCCAGGCCGCGCCGCCGGGGCTGCCCGCGTTGAGCAGGGTCCGCTCCACCAGACGCCAGCGGTCATAGGCGGGCGGGGTCCAGTCGGGCGCGGCGGTCGAGCCGGTGATCTGGTTCAGCTGATGTTGCCAGTGGCGGATGGCGCCCGCGTCGCCGTTGTCCACCTCGACCCGGTCGAACAGGGTCTGGGCGCCGCCGTCGTCCAGCCAGTCGCCGACCGCACGGCCGAAGCTGCAATAGGCGTCATAGGACCGGTCGCCCAGCGCCAGCAGGCCATAGGACAGGTGCGACAGGTCGGCCCCGGCCTTCATCACCTGCCGCACGAAGCGGGCGGCGCTGTCGGGGGCGTCGCCCTCGCCGGTGGTGGAGGCGATCACCAGCAGGCGCCTTGCCCCCTTCAGCGTCTCCAGATCCAGATCGGCGAACGACAGGGGCCGTGCGCCCACGCCGCCGTCGCCCAGAGCCCGGGCGGTCATCCAGGCCAACTCCTCGCCGAACCCGGTCTGGCTGGCGAAGGCGATCAGCACGGCGTCGTCGCCGGCCGCCTCGGCCAGGGCGTGGGCCTGTTCAGCGGCCTTCCTGGCGGCGGCGCGCACACGCCAGACGGTCAGGCCGATCAGGCCCAGCCACAGGATCAAAGCAACGCCGGCCCACAGCCAGCGGGACAGGTCGGCGGTCACGGTCAGGCTTCTTCTTCGTCCATCATGGCGGCGAAGGCGGGCGTCATCCGCTCGAGCAGGCCGCGCGGCGTGCGTTCGACGAAGCAGGCGGCGATCTGCATGGCCTCGGCGAACTCCGGCCCGTCATAGGGGCCGAGCACGGTCAGGGCGGTGGCGAAGGCGTCGGCGCGCATGGCCGAGGCGTCGAACACCGTCACCTGCGCCAGACCATTGTCCACCGGCCGCCCGGTCGAACCGTCGATGGTGTGCGGATAGAGGCGCTCTTCATGCACGAAGGCGCGGCGCCAGTCGCCCGATGTGGCCACCGCCACGTCGAACAGGGCCGCCACCGTATGCGGCGCGGGCGACCCCGGCACGGCCTCGATCTCGACCCACCAGGGCTGGGCGTCCGGCTTGACCCCGCGCCCCAGAAGCTCGCCGCCAATCTCGACCAGATGCGAGGTTGCGCCCATCTCGGTCAGGCGCGTGGACACCCGGTCCACGGCGTGACCCTTGGCGATGCCGGAAAAGTCCAGCTTCATGCCCCCGGTCTGCACCGCCGCCCGCGCGTCGCGGTTCAGCCTCAGCTTCTGCCAGCCCGACACCGCCAGCGCCGCCTCGACCTCCTCGGCGGAGGGCAGGGGATGGAGCGGATCGCGCGGCCCGGGCGGGCCGAAACCCCACAGATCGACCAGGGCGCCCAGCGTCGGATCGACCGCGCCGTTGACGTCGTCGGCCAGGTCCAGCGAGGCGTTCAGCAGGCTCCAGAACTCGTCCGACAGCTTCCACGTCCCGGCGGGCGCATTGTTGAAGCGGCTGATCTCGCTGCTGGGCGTCCACGGGCTGAACAGGGCGATGATGCGCGCCAGCTCTTCCTCGATGGCCGCCTGAAAGACGTCCTGCGTGGTCCCTATTGGCGGGACCAGACGCACCGACCAGGTGGTGCCCATGCTTTCCCCCGCCAGCGACCAGATCAGGTCGCTGGGCGGCCGCTCGGGCGCCTGTGCGCTCGGCGGGATCAGGACGCGGGTGTCCTGACGGCCTTCCACCAACGCTCCGAGCTGGAGCGGCGGCGGGGCCGAACTGGACTTCTTGACGGTCAGGGCAGGACTTCCAGCGCGCCGTTCCACGAGGCGTTCGAGCCGGGCTGGCCGTTCACGCCCGCCGTGCGCACCGAGGCGCCCAGCCAGTAGAGGCCGGCTTGCGGCCAGGTCACGCTGAAGGCGCCGTCAGCGCCGGTCTTGACCGTGATTTCTTCGGGATTGTCGCGGTAGCGGGTGCCGCCGCGCGCGATGGTCACCTCGACGCCTGCGGCCGGCTGGCCGTCCTTCAGCAGCTTGAAGGTGGCGGCTTCACCGGCGGCCAGGTCGTTCGGGTGGGTGACCGGGGCCAGTTCCAGACCCTTGCCGACGATGGCCAGATCCGTGGGCTCGCCCAGGGTCACGAAGGTCTCGGTGCGGCTGTCGGTGCGCGTGGCCTGAACCTCGGTGGCGTCGGCCGGGATGGCGGTGGCGAAGTCAGCCTCGGCGCCGCGCCAGCGCTTCTGTTCGCCGCCCTGCTTGTAGCTGGCCATGAAGCCCGAGCCGACATTGGCGATGCGATAGGTGCCGGGCTTCGACAGGTGCAGGTCGAAGCTGGAGCGGTACTTGGCCTGCATGACGTTCTCGGCCTGGGCGGTCGAACCGTCCGGGGCGGTGATGGTCAGACCGGCCAGGCGCATGGCGGCGTGGTCGGGGATGAAGACCCCGTTCGACATGCCGGCGTCGAAGCCGACCCAGGCGTCGTTGCCCGACAGGACGGTCGAGGTCGGGGCCAGCCAGGCGCGGTGCGCCTGGGCCGAGAGCGGGGCGGCCAGAACGGCGGCCAGAGACAGGAAGGCGAGCGTCTTTTTCATGATCTCAGGTCCTTAGCGGGTCACGGCGACGCGAACGGCGCCCAGTTCGGTGGAGCCGGTTCCGGCGGCGGTGTTGGCGCCGCCCCAGCGGAAGGGCACGCGGACGACCTCGCGGCCGCCCAGTTCACGGGCCGCCTCGACGACGATGTTGTATTGGCCGGCAGGCAGGTTGCGCAGGCGGGCGGCGGGCACGGTCACGGCGTGACGGCCGGGGGCCTTGGTCGGGCCGGACACGCCGTCAGCGGGCATGGTCATGGCGCGGCCGCCCTTGCGCCACCAGGTGCGCAGGTCCTTCAGCCAGTCCTTGCCGTCGCCCTCGTTGTTGCGGGTCTGCTGGTACCAGACGGCCAGGGTCTGGGCCGTGGTCTGGTCCGGCTTCTCGATCCACACGGCCACATAGGGACGGTGATAGGAGGCGCTGGCGATGCGCGGCAGCTCGACGTTCACCGTCAGATCGGCGGCGTTGGCGACGGCGGGCGCAGCGGCGGCGAGGCCGGCGGCGGTCAGGACGAGAGGAAGCTTACGCATGGGGAGGCTCGTCAGTTGAAGGATCAATGGATGAACAGAAGGGCGATAACGACGGGAATGAGCAGACCCAGGGCCACGATGGGCCAGGTCGAGGGACGGCCGCGGGCGTGCAGCCACAGCAGGGCCAGACCGGTGACGGAGAAGATCACGCAGGCCACGGCGAAGACGTCGATGAACCAGTACCAGACCTTTCCGGCGTTCCGACCCTTGTGCAGGTCATTGAGGTAGGCGATCGCGCCGCGCGTGGTTTTCTCGTGCACGGCCTCGCCGGTTGAACGGTCGATGGTCAGCCATCCGTCGCCGCCGGGCGTGGCCAGGGCGACATAGATTTCATCCGCCGTGGTCTCGGTCGGCTTGCCGTCCACCTGAACCTTGAAGGCTTCGGCGGCCCAGCGCGCCACGGGGGCAGGGACCGGGTCGGTGGTTTCTTCGGGGAAGTCGGCCAGACGCGCCAGCAGGGGCGCGGGCAGGGTCGCCGTCGCCTCCTTGGTCACCGGCTCGGCCGGGATCTGGGCGGCGTGGTTGAGGGTGATGCCGGTCGCCGCGAACAGGATCATGCCGACCAGGCTGACCGCCGCCGAGATCCAGTGCCAGCTGTGCAATTGCTTCAGCCAGAACGACCGCTTGGCGTTCAGCGCCGCCTTGGGTTTCGCGACGGTCTTGGCGGGATTGGCTGCGGCTTCGGTCACAACATGGCTCTGCCACAGTGTGCGAACGATTTGCAATGCCGTTTAGGCGTCTGAATGTCGCGGTTCAGTAGGTCAGCCGCACGCCAGCGCTGAACGAGCGCGGCGGGCCGAAGCCTTCGACTCCGTTCCCGGTCTCCGAGACCTCGACCTCGGCGTCGAACAGATTGTCGGCGGCCAGCCACAGCGAGGCCGTGTCTTTGACCCGCCAGTCGGCCCGAAGGTCCGCTGTGACGGCGGCGCCCAGGACCCGGCTGTTCAGGTCGTCCTCGAAGCGTTTGCTCTCATACCGGGCGCGGGCGCTCAGGCTCAGGCGCTCGCTGGCGCGCCAGTCGATCCCGGCTGCGGCGCTCCAGATCGGGGCCTGGGCCGGGCGCAGGCCGGTCAGTTGCGGCGCGGCCGATCCGCCGTCCATGCGGGCGTCGGTGACCGAGACGGCGCCGGTCAGGTCGAGACCGCCGCGTAGCGTTTGACGGGCGCTGATCTCGACGCCGGACGCCTCGATGGTCCCGGCGTTCCGGCGCTGGCGCAGCACCCCGCCCGCCGGGACAAAGCCCGCGCGGGGGAAGGTCGTTGGGCCTTCGCCGATGGTGACGTTGACCACGGCGTCCTCGATCCGGTTCCAGAACAGGGTGGCGCTCAGCGCCGAGATCGGTCCCTCGAACGCCAGTCCCGCCTCGATCCCCCGCAGGGTCTCGGGGACCAGGGCCGCATTGGCCTCGGTCAGGTCGTTGCCGACGCGGAAGGGCCGATGTAGCTCGTTCAGGGTGGCGGGCCGGAAGCCGGAATAGGCCGCGGCCCGCGCCGCCCAGCCGCCGCCGATCATGCGCCGCGCCGCCAGCCGCGCGCTGACCACCTCGCCGGAACGCTCGGGATCGGTCTCGTCCAGCGTCGCCGCCCCGGTGGCGAGGTCGCGCTCCAGCCGCCGCCCGTTCCGGTTTTTCCAGCCGTCCAGACGCAGGCCGCCCGCCACCAGCCAGCGCCCGGTCTCCCACGACCCTTCGCCGTAAATCCCCGCCACCGAGGTCTCGCCCCCGGCGATGCGGTCGCGGGTGAAGGCCCCGGCCATGTAGCGGAACCGTTCGTGCGTCTCGCCTTCGTTGAAGCGGGCGTCGGCGCCGACCTCCCACGCCAGCCGCCCGCCGCCGACCTGGCGCTCGGCCCGGCGCAGGGCGGCGTTCAGGCCCCAGCCCGTCGCGGGCGTCTCATACTGGTCGTTGGCGGGCGTGGTCGTGGCCCGATCCGCCGCCACCGCGACCGAGCTATTGGCCAGATCGCTCTCGCGCCGCCAGGCCTGCAGCCGCCAGCCGTAGTCGCCCTCGGTCGGACGTTTGGCCGCCGTGGCCGACAGCACATGACCGCTGGCCGTGGCCCGCGCCCCCGCCAGGCCCGAACCGCGTTCCTCCTCATAGGCCGCTGCGCGTAATGATAGCGCCGCCTCGCCCAGTGGAATGTCGGCGCGCAGCGAGGCGCTCTTCGCCTCCAGATCTAACGGCGCATCCGCCGCCCCGGCGGCCGCCCTGCGCACGGGGACATAGCCGTCGCTGGTCTCATACAGCGCCGATCCGGTCAGCCGCATCGGGCCGGCGTCGACCCCGCCCGACCCCGCCAGCCGCGCGCCGCCACGCTCGCCGATGGAGGCGTCCAGCACCCCGCCGCGCTCGCGCTCTCTCAACTGGATCACGCCGATCAGCGCCCCCGCGCCATAGGGACCGGCCCCGGCGCCGCGCACGATGTCGAGGCTCTCGACGCTCTCGGTTGGAACCTGGGACCAGATCACCCAGCCGCCGAAGGGGTCGTTCAGCGGCACGCCGTCCAGTGTCACCAGCGTCCGCCCCGCCCCCGACGGGGCGATGGCGCGAAGACTGATCCCCTGGGTTGTCGGATTGGCCGCCAGGCTAGAGGTGCGCCGGAACAGAGACACCGCCGGAACCGTCGCCAGGGCCTCATCCAGCCGCGTGGCAGTGGATAGCGTCTCCTCGCCCAGACGGATCACCGAAAACGCCGCCTCGCCCGCCGCCGGGGGCAGGCGGGCGGCGGTGACGATCACCTCGTCGAGGGTGGTGGTCGGGGCGGCGGGGGGCGTGTCCTGAAGCATCAGGCGGGACCATAGCCCAGCGCCCGCCCGGTGGCGCGCCCTTAAGCCGCCACGGCTGTCGCATGACGCGACAGGGCCAGTCGGATGGCGTTCAGCAGGGCGTCGGGCTGGATCGGCTTCTGCGCCACCCCGTCCATGCCCGCCGCCAGATACTCGGCCTCGTCGCGCGGGTCGGCGTTGGCGGTCAGGGCCAGGATGGGCACGGCGGAGGCCGCGCCGGGCAGGGCGCGGATGGCCCGCGTCGCCGCCACCCCGTCCATCACCGGCATCTTCACGTCCATCAGGATCAGGTCGAAGGGGGCGATGGTCGCCCGCTCCACCGCCTGTCGCCCGTCCTCGGCGGTCTCATGGGTGCAGCCGAACAGCTCCAGCACCTTGCCCGCGACGAAGCGGTTGGCGGCGTTGTCGTCCACCACCAGGACATGCAGGGTCTCATGCGCGGTGGGGGCGGCGGTCCGCGCCTCAAGGCTGCGCGCGTCGGCCGCGGCCAGCGGCAGGTGCAGGTCGAAACGGAAGCGCGCCCCGCCGGCGGGCGACCGCTCCAGCGCCAGCGTCCCCTCCATCCGCTCGACGATCTGGCGGCAGATGGCCAGGCCGAGACCCGCGCCCGCGCCTTGCCTTCCCGCCTCGCCGGTATTGAACGGCTCGAAGATGGCTGCCGCCGCCTCGTCGCTGACGCCGGGACCGCTGTCGTCCACCACGGCGTCCAGCCGCACCCGACCGTCGTCCAGCCGCGTGGTCAGGCTGACCTCGACCGCGCCGGCTTGCGTGAACTTCAGCGCATTGCCGATCAGGTTGTTCAGCAGTTGCTTCAGCCGCATCTCGTCGCCGACGACCCAGCGTGCCGCGGCTGTCTCCGTTGTCACCGTCAGGCGCAGGGCCTTCTCCTCCGCGCGCGGCCGCCACAGGGCCGACAGGTCGGCGGCCACCGCGTCAAGGTCCAGCGGCGCCGGCTCCAGCGTCAGGATGCCCGCCTCGGCCCGCGACATGTCCAGGGCGTCGGTCAGCAGGCGCAGCAGGCTGTTCCCCGAATCCAGAATGGTGCGGACATAGGGGCGCAGCGAATCTTGAGTCAGTTCGCGCTCCATCAGGGCGGCCACCCCCAGCACGCCGTTCAGCGGCGTGCGGATCTCGTGGCTCATGACCGCCAGAAACTCGGACTTGGCGCGGCTGGAGGCGCGGGCCTCGGCCTCGGCGCGCACCAGATTCTGGGCCAGTTGGCTCATGGCCTCGGCGCGGCGCTTGTGGATGGCCACGCCCGCCTGCAGCACGTGCAGCCCCGCTCCGACCCCGACATAGCGCCCGCGCGACACGACGATGAAGCCCTTCAGCAGGGCCCCCAGCCCCGCCGCGTCCATGTTCTGGAACAGGACGTCGGCCGAGGCGTCGGCCTCGACCAGCAGAGGCTTGGGCTCCATCAGGGCCGAGACCGGGCGGCGGGCATAGAGGGCGCGACCGAACTCGGCGGCCATCTTCAGGGTGAAGGCGTTGCGCTCGATCAGGCCTATGGGGCGACCGTCCTCGTCCACCACGGCGATGACCAGGGTGTCGGGCTCGGCCTGAAACCGGTCGAAGGCCTCGGCGCCGAAGGCCTCGGGCGCCATGGGCGGCGCCGTCTCGACGAAGTCTCCGATCCTGGCCATCCTGACGCCCCTTCCGCGTTTTGCGAGAGCGCAGTTAGGCGGGCGGCGCTTAACAGCCGATTTGCCGAAGGTGAATGTTTTACAAGGACAATTTGACGATTGCTCCGGGCGCGGAGCTTAAAGCCGGGCCAGCAGCTCCGCCGCGAAGCTCGACAGGCTGTCGTCGCGCGCCCCCATGACCACCACCCGGTCGCCGGGCTGCGCCAGCTTCACGATGCGGTCGCCGCAGTCGGCGCGTGTGGCCAGCGCCTCGGCCTGACGCCCCTCGGCGCGCACGCCCGCGGCGATGTCCTCAGACCCCACGCTGCGGTCGGTGGTGCCGCCGTAATAGACCGGCTCGGGCATCAGCAGGATGTCATGCTCGCGCATCAGGCCAGCGAAGCCCTCGATGAACTCCCGCTGCATCAGCTTCAGCGGGCCGAAGCCGTGCGGCTGGAACAGGATCAGCAGCCGCCCGTCAAAGGCGTGCAGGGTCTTCAGGGTGGCGGCGATCTTGTCCGGGTTGTGGGCGAAGTCGTCGATGACGGTGACGCCGTTCTGGCTCCCCACCACCTCGAGGCGCCGCCGGATGCCGGCGAAGCTCTCCAGCGCCGCGACGGCCGCATCCACTGACACGTCCAGGGCCTTGACCGCGCCGAGCGCCGCCAGGGCGTTGGCGACATTGTGCGCGCCCGGTACGTTCAGCACGACCGGGCGCGGGGCCTCGCCGCGCACCCGCAGCTCGAAACTCATGCCGGTCGGCAGGGGCTTGAGGTCATGCGCCGACAGGTCCGCCTCTTCCTCGCCGAGCGCGAAGGTGATGGCCTTGCCGGCAGGCAGGGCCTGCGCCAGGGCCGCTGTCTCGGGGTTGTCGAGGTTCAGCACCGCCGTCGTCGCCCGACCGACGAAGCCGCCGAACAGGTCGCGCAACTCCTCCATCGACTTGTGGTCCAGCGAGATGTTCGAGACCACGGCGACGGTGGCGTCATAGCGGGCGATGGAGCCGTCGCTCTCGTCCACCTCGGCCACGAACAGGTCTGGTCCGCCCACCAGGGCGCTGGCGAAGGGATGATCCGCATCGGCGAAATTCTTCATCACCGCGCCGTTGACCACGGTGGGCTGGCGTCCCGCCTGATCCAGAATCCAGGCCACCATGCCGGTGATGGTCGACTTGCCGCTGGTCCCGGCCACGCCGATCGAGGTCGGGGCGGCGTTGAACAGTTCGCTCAGCAGCTGGGGCCGGGTCTTGATGGTGGCGTCGACGCGTTTGGCCGCGCCGATGTCCGGCACCGTGTCCTCGACCGCGCCGGTGGCGACGACGATCTGGTCCGCGCGGGTCACGCCCGATCCGTCCTGCGGGTGCAGGGCGACGCCGTGGGCGCGCAGCCAGTCGAACTTGTCCGGCGTCCGGCCCTGATCCAGCGCCCGGTCCGAGCCCGCGATGCGGTTGCCCTGCGCCTGAACGATCATGGCCAGGGGCAGCATGCCGGACCCGCCGACGCCGCAGAAGAAATAGTCTTTGTTCATCGGCTTGATTTTGACGCGCGAAACCGGGGAATGTCCGGCGGCCTGACTAGCACGGGCGACGCCGGAGGCCAGCCCCATCCCTACGTCCACTCCCTTCAAGATCGGCGTCGTCAACGCCAGCTCGCGTCTGGACCCCGCTCGCGGCGCGGCCATCCAGGCCTGGATGGATCAGGCCTATCCGGGCGGCGAGGTCCAGCTGGTCTTCCATCCGATGGCGTTCGAGACCCATGGCCACTTCGGCGGCGACGACGCCGTCCGCGCCGCCGCCTTCGTCGAGTTCGCCAATGACCCGCGCCTGGACGCCATCTGGTTCGCGCGCGGCGGCTATGGCTCCTGCCGCATCGCCGAAGCGGTCCTGCCGCAACTGACCGATGTGGCGCGCAAGAAGCGCTACCTCGGCTATTCCGACGCCGGCAGCCTGCTGGCCCTGCTCTACAAGGCGGGCTTTCCCCATCTGGCCCACGGCCCGATGGCCTCGGACGGGGCGCGGCATGACGCGACGGGCCGCCGGGCGGTGGACTGGCTGGTCAGCGGCGACCGCGCCTCGCTGGAGCCGTCGCTGCTGGACGACCCGCGCCCGGCCGTCGCCTTCAATCTGACCATTCTCAACGAACTGGTGGGCACGGCGCTGGAGCCGGATCTGAGCGGCCATGTCGTCATGCTGGAAGAGGTGTCCGAGGCCCTCTATCGAGTCGACCGGATGATGTTCCACCTGACCGGTCAGGCCTCGATCCGACGCGCCGCGGGCATTCGTCTGGGCCGGGTTTCGGACGTCACGGCCAACGACCCCGACTTCGGCCTGACGGCGGAGGAGATCGTTCGCTACTGGTGCGAGCGCTCGGGCATCCCCTGGCTGGGAACCGCCGACATCGGCCACGACGCGGATAACAAGGTGGTGCCCTTCGGCGCGAAACGCTGACGTCGCAATCCTCCCCTGCGCAGCGGGGGAGGGGGACCATGCGCAGCATGGTGGAGGGGGCGAGCTCCGAGCGTCTTCGTTGAGGTCGGGCGCAATTTTGTCTCAGGAAGTGTAGGCTGCTGAGGTTCGCGAGCGTTTTGGACGTAAGCTGAAGCCCCTGCGGGATGAAGCAGCGAACTGCAGGTCCTCAGCCCTTGAAGGTCAAACCTTCAGGCCGGGCCTCGAAGCCCGACAGCCGACCCAGATAGCTCATGCCCAGCAGCGAGGCGGGCATGTCGCCATCGACCACCAGGGCCTCGACCGAAGTCAGCCGCACCCCGGCCACCGCCAGCGAGGGCAGGACGACGGGCGCGGCTTTCACGGGACCGGACGCGGTGTTCAAGGTGCGGGTGAAATCCCTGGCGCCCACGCTGACGCCGGCCTTTTCCGCGTCGGCGCGGCTCAGGGTCACGACGCTGGCGCCGGTGTCGACCAGCATCCGCATCGGCTTGCCGTCGACCACGGCCTCGGCCCAGTAGTGGCCGTCGGCCGAGCGCGCGACCGAAGGCGCGGCGATGGCGGCCTGGGCCTCGCCCGCGCCGTCCATCCAGCGCAGGGCTCCCGCGCAGGCCAGGGAGGTGGCCAGGGCGGCGGCGAAGACGACGGCGGAGCGCGGGTCGATGCGGATCATGGCGCCACTGTGCCGCAAGGGTCTTGGCAGGCGATGAAGCGATACGGCGAACGAAAGGTTGACGGACGAACCGCGTTAGCCGCCGAGCAGTGCGGGATCTATCAGACTTTGACGCCCGTTCAGTTCACTCATGATCTTCGCCCGCTCTTCGTCGCTCATCCGGCTCCAGGTCGCGATCTCGGGCAGGGTGCGAAAACAGCCCAGGCACAGGCCCGACGCCCCGTCCACGGTGCAGACCATGACGCAGGGCGTGGCGATCGCGCGCGGCGGTCGGGCGGGAGAGGGGGCGGCTTGCTGGCTCATGATTTTGTGACGTTCAAACTACAACAAGTCCGACTCCGGACCAAAATCTTGACTTTTTAACCAAGCGGAGCTATCTAGGCTGCTGACGCGAAACGACTATGACGGTGAGATTCCCGAAAAGCACGACGCGTCTTCTTTCATCGTTCAGCGAAAGGAGACGCCAAAAATGAACGACAAGGAGCGCAACCTCCAGCACGCCATGATGTCCTTCGCCCTGTGGGGCGGGATGCTGGTCAACACGAAGCAGATGAACAACGCGAACAACCGCGTGGTCAGTCATCCCTCGAACTTCGTGCCCATAACGATCAAACGGCCGCGCGCGTAGTCGCGAGGGCAGTTGATCCAACCGCAACCCCGGTCAGAACGACCGGGGTTTTTCAATTCCGCTTGCCTTCAATCGCCGCCCCGCTGAAACCGGCTTCATCTTTTGGAGGAGCGTCGCATGGGTCTGATCGTCGAGGAACGCAAAGGCGCGGTCATGGTCTGGACCCTGACCCGGCCCGACCGGCTCAACGCCCTGCCGGATCTGGAAGACGGCGAGGTTTTCGCCACGGCCTGCGAGGCGGTCAACGCCGACCCGTCGATCCGCTGCGTGGTCATGACCGGGGCGGGGCGCGCCTTTTCGGCGGGCGGGGACCTCAAGGCCATGAAGGCCCGCGCCGATCTGTTCGAGGGCTCGGGCGCCGCCATTCGCGAGCGCTATCGCCGCGTCGTCCACCGCATCGTGCGGTCGCTCTACGGGCTGGAGGTTCCGCTGATCGCGGCGGTCAACGGCCCGGCCATGGGTCTGGGCTGCGACATCGCTGGTCTGGGCGACATCCGCATCGCCTCGGACCGCGCCAGCTTCGGCGTGCCCTTCATGAAGCTGGGCATCATCCCCGGCGACGGCGGCTCCTGGCTGCTGCCGCGCAACGTCGGCTATGTCCGCGCCGCCGAGATGCTGTTCACCGCCCGCGCCATCGACGCCGAGACCGCTGACCAGTGGGGCCTGGTCAACCGGGTGGTCCCGCACGAGACCCTGATGGACGAGGCCATGACGATGGCCAACCAGATCGCCGCCCAGCCGCCCCAGGCCCTGCGCATGGCCAAGAGCCTGCTGCGTCAGGGCCGCGACATGAATTTCGATCAGATGCTGGAACTGTCGGCGGCCATGCAGGCCCTGGCCCATCTGACCGAGGACCACATCGAGGGCGTGACGGCGGTGCTGGAGAAGCGGCCGGGGGAGTTTAGCGGCCGCTAGATTTCCGCTCATCCCCGCGGAGGCGGGGACCCAGTCTTTGGCTTTCAAACGCAAGTTTGCCTGCGGAGGCGGCTGTGTTTCCCACTGGGTCCCCGCCTCCGCGGGGATGAGCGGGAGAGGCCGGGATCGGACAACAAAAAAAGGGGCCTCTCGCGAGGCCCCTTTTCCATTTTCAGTCGTCAGCCTTAGCGGCGGGCCGGGGTCTGCATCGAGCGGTTGGCGGGCACGCCCGTGACATTGGTGTCGCGCTTGGCGCCGGCCGTCTGGCCCGGCTTCATGAACTTGACCAGGACGCGCTGGCCGATCAGCAGCGGGGCGTCGTTGACGGCGACCACCACCTCGACCACGCGCTCGTCGGTGCGTTGCGACGGGTCGTCCGAGGCCAGCTTGCGGGCGCCGAAGACGGCGGCGCGGCGCAGGACCTTGCCGACATAGACCTTCGACGGATCGCCTTCCGGGGTGATCTCGACGGCCTGGTCCGGGGTGATGTTCGGAATATCGGCCTCGACGATCTCGGCGCGGGCGATGCGCGGGGCGTCGGGCTCCAGGTCGAACATGTTGGACACGTTCAGGGTCGAGGCGCCGGCGCCCGGGTTGGCGTAGCGGCGCACGATACGGCCCTCGGCGGGCGAGCGGATGACGGTCAACTCGACGTCATAGGCGGCCTGGTCGCGGCGGGCGCGGGCGGTCTGGACCGCCGACTGGGCCGAGCCGAGGCGGGCCTGGGCCTGGGCGATGGCGTCGCGGGCCTGATCCAGCTTCTGGGCGGCGACGAAGTTGCTGTCCTTCAGCCGCGCCAGGCGGTCGTATTCACGCTGGGCCGTGGTGATGTCGACGTTGATCAGGCGCAACTGGCTTTCGGCCTCCGACAGGTTGGCGGCGGCGGTCTGCAGGGCCAGGCGCGGTTCGTCGTCTTCCTGACGGGCCAGGATCTGACCGGCGGTGACGCGGTCGCCTTCCTGCACCAGGACTTCACGCACCACGCCGCCGCGACGGGCTGCGATCTGGATGATGCCGCCCTCGATGTCGACCTTGCCGTTGGCGATGGCGGCGTAGGGGCTCTCGACCTTCTTCTCGGCGGCGGCGGCGGCTTCGGCCTTCTTGGCGGCCTGGGCATTCTGGAACGCGCCGAAGCCGATGATCGCCACGACCAGCAGCACGAGGCCGATCCAGAGCCATTTGTTTTTCAGGAAAGCGGGCATTTCAGATGTCCTTGAGGATCGGTGTCAGTGCGAGGCCAGAACGGCGTCGGGATTGGGGATGCGGCGCTGATCGTCGATGATCACGCCGTCTTCGATGTGGATGACCCGGTCGGCCCAGGCTTCCAGGCGCGGGTCGTGGGTCACGCAGATGACCGCCGCGCCGTGTTCGGTGGCGGCCCGACGCAGAAGCTTGATGACGATCTGGCCGTTCTCGCCGTCCAGGGCCGAGGTCGGTTCGTCGGCGAACAGGATCTGCGGGTCCTTGGCCAGGGCGCGGGCGATGGCGACGCGCTGCTTCTCGCCGCCGGACAGGGCGGCTGGGCGCTGGTGCAGACGATGGCCCAGGCCCACTTCTTCCAGCGCCAGGGTGGCCCGCTTCCTGGCCTGATCCGGGGTCAGGCCCTGGAACTTCAGCACCGTCGTCACCTGTTGCAGGGCGCTGAGCGACGGGAAGAGGTTGAAGCCCTGGAAGATGAAGCCGCAGTGATCCAGGCGGAACTTGTCGATCCGCCCCGACGACAGCTTCCACATGTCGTCCACGTCCAGGGCGTCGACCCGGCCTTCCTCGGGACGCAGCAGGCCGGACAGGGCGGCGATCAGGGTCGACTTGCCCGACCCGGACGGCCCCATGACCATGGTCAGGTCGCCGTGGCGGGCGTCGAAATTCACGCCCTTCAAGACCTCGACATAATTCTTGCCGGACTTGAAGCGCTTGACCAGACCCTTGGCCTCGATGGCGAACTCGCCATGCTTGCCTTGAACTTTCGTATGCATGTTCATCGCAGCAGATCCGCAGGTTGGCTCTTCTTCAGGATGCCCATCGACAGCAGGCCGGACACCATGGCGATGAGGATCAGGCCGCCGCCGACCACGATCAGCAGGGGCAGGGGCAGGGCGATGATGACCGCCTTGGACATGGCGAACAGCGACAAGAGCCAGGTCAGGCCGATGGCGGCGGCGACGCCGACCACCCCGACCCAGAAGCTCAGCTCCATGACGATGCGGCGCAGGCTTCCCATGCCGACGCCCAGGGCGCGCAACGAGGCGAACTCCTTGATGTTGGCCATGATGGCCCCACGCAGGGTCTGCCAGGTGATGGCCACGCCGATGATGATGCCCAGCACCACGCAGCCGCCGATGATGATGACCAGGATGCCTTCTTCGAACATGGCGCCGGCATTGGCGTCGGCCAGTTCCTGACGCGTCCAGGCCTTCCACTGGCCATTGCCCATCTTGTTCAGTTCGGCGACGACGGCGGGGGCCTGGGCCGGGTCCTTGATCTTGATCATCAACGGGCCGACGCGTGGGCCGGTGTCGGCCTGACCCAGCATCCGCAGGGTGTCGCGCGACATGACCACGCCGGGCTGCATCATGTTGGGATAGCCGCGCGTCACGCCGACGACGGTGACGGTCTGGCCGTTGTAAAGAGCCTTATCGCCCAGCTTGACGCCGAGCGTGGTCAGGGCCGTCTCGTCGATGGCCACGGTGTAGGGCTGACGCAGGGCGTCGACCAGTTCTTGCGAATAGTCGGTCGGAATGGTCACCGAACCGGGCGTGGTGTCGATGATGCTGGACTGGACGAATTTCTGACGCGGCGCGCCCTGCTTGGCGTTGTCGGCCTGGCTGCGGGTCGGATCGACCTCCTTGACCGACTGGAAGGTGCCGCCGGCGCCGTCCAGGGGCTGCACCTCGACCACGGCCGGGTGGTTGTAGGCCAGCGGAATGAAGCGGCGCGGCACGCCCGACGGGCCGTTGATCAGGCTCTTGGCCCCCGGCTGCAGGATCATGATGTCCGCGTTCGAGCGCTCGATCTGGGCGGTGAAGCCCTTGCCGATGCCGATGAAGACCCCGGTCATCGCCAGCACGAGCAGACCCGAAAGGGCCAGCGCCATGACGGCGGCCATATAACGTCGCCACTCGAAGAGCAGCGTGGATAGCGCGAGTGACATGACGCGTCTCAAACCCCTGACTTGCAGTGTTATCTGACGGCGCGCCGGGCCGGGGCCAAGTTAAATCGGGGTAAGGCTTCGGCTTCCCCCCGGCGCGCGGCGGGACTATGGGGGCTTGAGGCCCGTCCCAGGACGGCGCTAGTTACACAATAACAGACGCGAGGCGCCGTGCCTTGCGCGTCGGGAGAGCCTGAATGTCGCTTCGTCGCACCTTTTCCTTCACCGCCTCGCTGGCGGCCCTGGGCGTAGCCGCCGCCGTCACCGGCGCGACCGCCACCCCGGCGCGCGCCGACGAGGGCATGTGGACGTTCGACAACTTCCCGATCCAGACGGTGAACGACAAGTACGGCACCCGCATCGATCAGTCGTGGCTGGACCGCGTGCGCAACGCCGCCGTGCGTCTGCAGGGCTGCTCGGCCTCCTTCGTCTCGGGCGAAGGTCTGATCCTGACCAACCACCACTGCGTCATCTCCTGCGTTCAGGACCTGTCCACGGCCCAGAACGACTACGTCAAGAACGGCTGGATGCCGGCCACGCGTGAAGAAGAGAAGAAGTGCCCCGGCCAGACCGCCGAGGTCCTGACCGACATCACCGACGTGACCGAGCGCGTCCTGGGCGCCGGCGCCGGCCTGGAAGGCGCCGCCTTCGTCGCCGCCCGCTCGGCCGAGATCGACAAGATCCAGAAGGAAGCCTGCGGCGACGACCGCAAGCTGACCTGCCAGGTCATCAGCTTCTACCGCGGCGGCAAGTACGCCCTGTACAAGTTCCGCAAGTACGAGGACGTGCGTCTGGCCTTCGCGCCGGAGTTCCAGGCGGCCTTCTTCGGCGGCGACCCGGACAACTTCAACTTCCCGCGCTACGCCCTCGACGCCGCCTTCCTGCGCGCCTACGAGGACGGCAAGCCGGTCACGACCCCGAACCATCTGAAGTGGAACCCCGAGGCTCCGGCCGAGGGTGACGTCACCTTCGTCGCCGGCAACCCCGGCACCACCCAGCGTCTGCTGACCATCAGCCAGCTGGAGCGCCTGCGCGACCAGCAGATCCCGGTCACCCTGATCCAGGGTTCGGAACTGCGCGGCCGCCTGGTCGAATACTCGACCCAGGGCGACGAAGAGAAGCGCGTCGCTCTGGACCCGATCTTCGGTCTCGAGAACAGCTTCAAGGTCTATTACGGCCAGCAGGGCGCCCTGACCGACCCGGCCTTCATAGGCAAGAAGCGCGCCGAGGAGACCGAGCTGCGTCAACGCGTCGCCGCCGACCCGGCCCTGGCCGAGCGCATCGGCGATCCGTGGGCGGATCTGGAAAAGGTCCAGACCACGGCCCGCGACCTCTACCTGCCTTACCGCCAGCTGGAAGGTAACGCCGGCGGCGGCTCGACCCTCTACTCCTACGCCCGCGCCATCGTCCGCGCTTCCAAGGAGCGCGCCAAGCCGGTCGCCGAGCGCCGCGCCGGCTATTCGGACAGCGACATCGCCGCCATCGGCCGTCGCCTGGCCTCGGAAGCCCCGATCGCCAAGGGCGTCGAGGAAATCCAGCTGTCCTTCTGGCTGTCCAAGACCCGTGAATACCTGACCGTCGACAACGCCAATGTGAAGTCGATGCTGGGCCGCGAGAACCCCGAGGGCATCGCCGCCAAGCTGGTCGAGACCAGGCTGATCGACCCGGCCTTCCGTGCCGAGGCCCTGGCCATGACGCCGGAACAGCTGGCCGCCTCGGGCGACCCGATGATCGCCTTCGTCCTGGCCAATGACGACGCCGCCCAGGCCGTCCGCACCCAGTGGGACGCCGGCGTCAACGGCCCGACCGCCCGCGCCGCCGAAAAGGTCGCCCAGGCCCGCTTCGCCGTCTATGGCGACAACCTCTACCCCGACGCGACCTTCTCGCTTCGCCTGTCCTACGGTCAGGTGAAGGGCTGGACCTATCGCGGCGTGACCGTGCCGTCCTTCACCTTCATGGGCGGTCTGTACGAGCGCGCCACGGGCGCCGAGCCCTTCAACGCGGCTGCCCGCTTCGTCGACGCCGAGAGCCGCATCAACAAGAACGTCGTCTATGACTTCGTTTCGACCAACGACATCATCGGCGGCAACTCCGGCTCGCCGGTGATCAACGCCAAGGGCGAAGTGATCGGCGCCGCCTTCGACGGCAACATCCACTCGCTGGGCGGCTCGTTCGGCTATGACGGCGAACTGAACCGAACGGTGACGGTCTCGACCGCCGCCGTCACCGAGGCCCTGCGCAACGTCTACAACCAGCCGCGCCTGCTGCGCGAACTGGGCGTGCGTCGCTAAGCAGCATCTTTTCTCCTCTCCACGCGTGGGGAGGGGGACCGCGTAGCGGTGGAGGGGGCGACGCAAACGTCAGCCGTGGAGTCGCCCCCTCCGTCTCGTCGCCTTCGGCGCCGATCCACCTCCCCATAAAATGGGGAGGAGACGCCCCGGTCTGACGCATCGGCCTGCTAAGATCCTCTCGTCCTAGCCGCCGATTTCAGACTATTCAGACGAATTGGACTCTGTTTTTTCCTCAGCCAGAGTCCGGCATCGACGCCCCGACCGACGGGGCATGAGGATCAGGAGTTCTCCATGCGTCACATGTTCTTCGCCTCGGCCGCCGTCCTGGCCTTCGCCGCTGCTTCTTCGGCCAAGGCCGAGGAGGGCATGTGGACCTACGACAACTTCCCCATCGCCCGCGCCAACCAGACCCTGGGCACCTCGATCGATCAGGGCTGGCTCGACAAGGTGCGCCTGTCGTCGGTCAAGTTCGGCGGCTGCTCGGCGGGGGTCATCTCGGGCGAGGGCCTGGTGATGACCAACAACCACTGCGTCGCCACCTGCGTCGCCAACCTGTCCACGCCCCAGCTGCAGTACGCCGAGACCGGCTTCACGCCCAGGAGCCGCGAGGAGGAGCTGAAATGCCCCGGCGGTTCGGCTGAAATCCTGACCGACATCTCCGACGTCACCGCGCGTATTCACGAGGCCGGCGAGGGTCTGGAGGGCCAGGCCTTCACCCAGGCCCGCGAGGCCGAGGCCGGCCGCATCGAGACCGAGGCCTGCGGTTCTGATCCCAAGATCCGCTGCCAGGTCGTCAGCCTGTATCGCGGCGGCCAGTTCAAGCTCTACAAGTTCCGCAAATACTCCGACGTGCGTCTGGCCTGGGCGCCGGAAGACCGCGCCGCGACCTTCGGCGGCGATCTGGACAACTTCTCCTTCCCGCGCTTCGCCATCGATGCCGCCTTCATCCGCCTCTATGAAGACGGCAAGCCCGCCGCGACGCCGACCCACTTCACCTGGAACCCGAACAAGCCGACCGAGGGCGAGCCCGTCTTCGTCACCGGCAACCCCGGTTCGACCCAGCGCCTGCTGACCCAGGCCCAGCTGATGACCATCCGCGACGTGGTCCTGCCGATGGACCAGCTGATCGCCTCGGAGCTGCGCGGCCGTCTGATCCGCTATTCCGAGGAGGGCGAGGAACAGGCCTTCATCGCCATGGACCCCATCGTCGGCGTCGAGAACACCTACAAGCGCGGTCGCGGCCGCATGGCCGCCCTGATCGACCCGGCCTTCATGGCCGCCAAGGCCGAGGCCGAGGCTGACTTCCGCGCCCGCGCCGCGGGCGGCGCCGCCGACCCGTGGGCCACGCTGGAGGGCGTGCAGCCCTTGGCGCGCGAGCTCTACGCCCCGATGGCCCTGCTGGAAGGCGGCACGGGCATGGGCACCACCTCGGTGGCGGGCGGCTCGTCCCTGTTCCAGTGGGCGCGGGCCATCGTGCGCGGCGCTCAGGAGCGCGCCAAGCCGTCCGACCAGCGTCTGGGCGAGTTCGCCGACAGCCGCCTGCCGGGCGTCCAGTCCAGCCTGTTCGCCGAGCGTCCGACCTATCCGGCGCTGGAACAGATCCGTCTGGAATGGTGGCTGTCCAAGACCCGCGAATGGCTGACCGTCGACAGCCCCTATGTCCGCACCCTGCTCGGCAAGGAAAGCCCCGAGGCCCTGTCGGCCCGCCTGGTCGAAGGCACCAGGCTGGCCGATCCGGCCGTGCGCCGCGCCCTGTGGGAAGGCGGTCTGCCCGCCGTCCAGGCCTCGACCGATCCTCTGATCCAGTACGTCCTGGCCATCGACGCCGACGCCCGCGCCGTGCGCAAGGACTGGGATGACCAGGTCAAGGCCCCGACCGACCGCGCCTCGGAACAACTGGCCGCCGCCCGCTTCGCCGCCTATGGCGACGCCGTCTATCCCGACGCCACCGGGACGCTCCGCCTGACCTACGGCCGGGTCGAGGGCACGGACGTTCCGGGCCAACGCATCGGCGCCTTCACCACCTTCGCCGGCCTGTGGGATCGCGCGACAGGGGCCGAGCCCTTCAATGTCGCGCCGAAATTGCTGGCCGCCAAGGACCGGATCGACCCCAATGCGGTGATGAACATGGCCGTGTCGTCCGACACCATCGGCGGCTCCTCGGGTTCGCCCGCAGTGAATGCGAAGGGCGAGATTATCGGCGCCAACTTCGACTCCACCGTCCTGACCCAGCGCAACGCCTACGGCTATGACCGCAACGTCAACCGCAGCGTCATCGTCACCACCCAGGCCGTGACCACGGCCCTGCGCGACGTCTACGGCATGGATCACCTGATCCAGGAACTGGGCGTGGCTCCGAAGGCCGCGCCGCGCCGGACGCGCCGTTGATCGCCCCGACCTTTCGGCCCGCCACGTCTTCGGACGTGGCGGCGCTGCACCATCTGATTGAAAGCGCCTATCGCGGCGACAGCGCCAAGGCGGGCTGGACCCATGAGGCCGACCTGCTGGGCGGCCAGCGCACCGACGAGGCCGAGTTGCTCGACATCCTCGCCGACGCCAGCCGGGTCATCCTGCTGGCCGAGGTCGACGGCGTCCTGACCGGCTGCGTTCAGGTGGCGGATCAGGGCGAGGGTCTGGCCTATCTCGGCCTGCTGACCGTCGATCCGACGCGTCAGGCGGGCGGTCTGGGCCGCCTGCTGATTGAGGCCGCTGAAGCCGAAGCCCGCAGCCGCTTCGCCGCTACGCGCATGGAGATGACCGTCATCCGCCAGCGGTCCGAACTGATCGCCTGGTACGAACGCCGGGGCTACGCCCTGACCGGCGAGACGCGGCCCTTCCCGCTGGACGACGAGCGCTTCGGCCTGCCGCAGACGCGGGAGCTGGAGTTCGTGGTCATGGAAAAGGCGCTCAAATAAAAACCCTCTCCCGGCGGGAAAGGGCTTGAGTCTCGGAGAGCCGAAGGCGATCCGTCCAGGCGAAAGGGTGAGGGGCCACGGCTCCAGTCGGCGGCAGCCGTGGCGCGGGCGGCTTACGCCGACAGATATCGCCGACCCTCATCCGACCCTTCGGGCCACCTTCTCCCAATGGGAGAAGGGATTTGTCCTACAGGTCCCGCATCTGCTTCTGGGCGGCGTTGAAATACTGCCAGCCGGTCCACAGGGTGATGAGGGCGGCCAGCCAGATCAGGGTGTCCGAGAACAGCTGGAAGTGGGGCAGGTAGTCGAAGGGCAGGCCCCAGCCGTCCCAGTTGCGGGCGAACAGCTGGCAGCCCAGGGCCACCATCTGCAGGGTGGTCTTCCACTTGGCGGCCAGGGTGACGGGCAGGTTGATGCGCCCGGCCATGGTCTCGCGCAGAGCTGATACGGCGAACTCGCGGAACAGGATGAGGCCGCAGGGGATGATGATCTGCTGCACCGAACCCGAGGTCAGCACGCCCAGGATGGCGCCCGTGACCAGGATCTTGTCGGCGATGGGGTCCAGGATGGCGCCCCAGCGCGTCTCAGCGTGCCAGCGACGGGCCAGATAGCCGTCGATCCAGTCCGTCGAGGCGGCGATGACGAAGATCCAGAAGCCCGTGCGGTACATGGCGAACTGGTCGTCGGGGCTCAACATGGCCGAGACGAAGGGGAAGCCGCTGGTGGCGCCGGCCAGCAGCAGGAACATGACCACCCCCGCCGCCAGACGGATGCCGGTCAGGATGTTCGGGATCGGGTTGGCTTTGTGGGCAGAAGTCATCATCACGTCCATTGCAACGCCTGCGGTGTGGCATGGTTCGCGGCTGGAGGCGAGAGCGGGGGGCGAGGGCGACGACCTGTCGCCCTCGACCGAGGTTCAGTCCAGCCGCTCGAACCGCTTGGCGGCCGTCAGCTTGGTCAGGAGGCCGGCGGCGATGCCGAAGTGCAGGCCGCTGAGGCGCAGTTCGCCCGCGGCCTCCTTCTCGGCGATCCAGGGGAAGGTGCGCAGGTTGTCCAGCGACAGGCGCACCACGGCCTCTTCGGCCACCGTCTCCTGCTCGTCGGCGGGCACGCCCTCGATGGCGGCGCTGACGGCGGGCACGCCCTGGGCCACCCAGGGGGCGACGAAGTCCTGGCAGTTGGACGGGGCGCCGTTGCGCATGGCGTTGACCCCGCCGCACGAGGCGTGGCCCATGACCACCACGTGCTGGACCTTCAGCACGTTGACGCCGAACTCCAGCGCCGCCGAGACGCCGTGCAGCTTGCCGTCGGGCTCATAGGGCGGGACCAGGTTGGCGACGTTGCGCACCACGAACAGCTCGCCCGGCGCGGTGTCGAAGATCAGGGCCGGGTCGGCGCGGCTGTCGGAACAGGCCACCACCAGGGTGTGCGGCTTCTGCCCGTTCGTGGCCAGGGCCTCGTATTCGGCGCGTTCGGACGGCCACCGGTTCTGGCGGAAACGGTGATAGCCCTTGATCAGTTCATTGGTCATGAGCGCCTTCCTAGACCCGCAGCGGTTTGCGGCTCAAGTCCTGATCAGGACTTATGGAAGAAACCGTGGATGCGCTCGGCCAGGGCCTGATTGACGCCGGGGACCTTGACCAGGTCGGCGACCGAGGCGCGCGACACCCCCTTGGCCGAGCCGAAGGCGTGCAGCAGGGCCTTCTTGCGCGAGGGGCCGACGCCCTCGATCTCGTCCAGCGGGTTCTTGGTGATGTCCATCGAGCGGCGCTTGGCGTGGGCGCCGTTGGCGAAACGGTGGGCCTCGTCGCGCAGCCGCTGGATGTAGTAGAGGGCCGGGCTCTTCATCGGCAGCATGAAGGGCGGCTTGCCGGGCATGAAGAAATGCTCCTTGCCCGCGTCCCGGTCCGGCCCCTTGGCCACGCCGACGGCGGTGATGTCGTCGACGCCCAGATCGGCCAGGACCGCCAGCACCTCGGCCAGTTGCCCGGCGCCGCCGTCGATCAGCAGCAGGTCGGGGCGCTCGACGACCTCGCCGGCCTCCTCGTCCTTGACCATCTTGCCGAAGCGCCGCCGCATGACCTCTCGCATCATGCCGTAGTCGTCGCCGGGCGTCAGGTCGTCGCCGCGGATGTTGAACTTGCGGTACTGGTTCTTGCGGAAGCCCTCGGGCCCGGCGACCACCATGCCGCCGACCGCATTGGTCCCCTGGATGTGGGCGTTGTCATAGACCTCGATCCGTTCGGGCCGGGCGTCCAGACCGAAGGCCTCGCAGACCTCGTCGAGGATCTTGGATGTGGCCGAGTTCTCCGCCAGCTTGCGGCCCAGGGCCTCGCGGGCGTTGGTCAGGGCGTAGTCCACGACGGCCAGCTTCTCGCCGCGCTGGGGCCGGGCGATCTCGACCTTGCGTCCCGACTTCAGGGTGAAGGCCTCCTGAAGCAGCTCCAGTTCGTGCGGGCGTACGTTGGACAGGATCTGACGCGGGATCGGCTTGTCCTCGTAGAACTGGGCCAGGAAGGCGCCGAGGATTTCGGGATCGGTGTCCGACTTGTCGATGCGCGGGAAGTAGGCGCGCCCGCCCCAGTTCTGGCCTGCGCGATAGAAGAAGACCTGGACGCAGGCCTGACCGCCCTCGGAATGCAGGGCCATGACGTCAGCCTCGGCGTCACCGGCGCCCTCGGCGTTGAGGCCCGATTCCATGGCGATGGCCGACAGGGCGCGGATGCGGTCGCGCACCCGGGCGGCGTGCTCGAACTCCATCTCGTCTGATGCGGTCTGCATCTCCTCCGACAGGCGGGCGATGACGGCGCGCGACTTGCCGCGCAGGAAGGCCTCCGCCTCCTTCACCAGATCGCCGTAGTCCTCCAGGCTGATCAGACCGGTGCAGGGGGCCGAGCAGCGCTTGATCTGATGCAGCATGCAGGGCCGGGTGCGGGTCTCATAGACGCTGTCCGAACATGTCCGCAGCAGAAAGGCCTTCTGCAGGGTGTTCAGCGTCCGGTTCACCGCCCAGGTCGAGGCGAAGGGGCCGAAATAGGCGCCGGGCGTGGTGTGGGCCCCGCGATGCTTCCTCACCTGGGGCGCGCGGTGGTCGCGCCGGATCATGATCTCGGCGAAGGACTTGTCGTCCTTCAAAAGGACGTTGAAGCGGGGCTTGAGCCGCTTGATGTAGCCGGCCTCGAGGATCAGGGCCTCGGTCTCGGTGGTGGTGACCACCAGCTCCATCGAGCGGGTCAGGCTGACCATCAGGCCGATGCGCTGGGTGTGGAATCGCCCTTGCGCGTGCTGGACGATGCGCTTCTTCAGCGACTTGGCCTTGCCGACATAGAGGCAGTCGCCGTCCTCGCCGTACATGCGATAGACGCCGGGCTTGTCGGGGGCGCGGCGCGCCTCGTCGGCGATCAGGGCGGTCGCCTGAAGGGGCAGGTCCTCGGTCGCGGCGGTGTCGATCGTCTCGTCGGTCATCGGGGCGGATATAGGCTCAGGAACGGCGAACCAGAACCACGCCGCCGATCACCAGGGCGACCCCGGCGATGCGGCCCAGGCTCAAGGGCTGCTTCTCGACGCCGAGAGCGCCGAAATGGTCGAGCGCCAGACTGAGCAGCAGCTGGCCCGCGATCATGACGGTGATGGTGGTGGCCACCCCGAGGCGCGGCACGCCCCAGGCGGCGGAGACCACGAAGGCGCAGCCGTAGAGGCCGCCCATCCACGCCCACCAGGGCAGGGCCTTCATGGCACCGACGTCCGGGCGCGCTTGCAGGGTCATGGCCAGCACGCCCAGGGCCACCGTACCGACGGCGAAGGAGACAAAGGCGGCGTTCAGCGGCGAGCCGACCGCCGTGACCAGCTTGGCGTTGGTCGGCCCCTGTAAGGCCGTGGCGGCGCCGGCCAGCAGCAAGGTCAGAAAGACAAGGATCGGAGCCTGCATGGGCGGACCCTACCAGTTCGGATCGGCGGGCGCGCCGTCGAAGATCTCGGCCAACCGATCGCGGGTGGCGCGGGTCGTGTCCTCGGGCAGGGCGTCGGGGGCGAACCAGCCGATCTCGGCGATCTCGCCGTGACTGGTGCGCTCGGTCATGTCGAAGGCGTCGATGCGAAAGACCAGGACGTGATCTCCGGGAAAGAACCGCTCGTTGGAATGAACCGAGATCAGGCGCGGCTCGCCCTTGGCGATCAGCCCCGCCTCTTCGCGCAGTTCGCGGACCACGGCGGCCTGGGTCGTCTCGCCCCGGTCCACGCCCCCGCCGGGCAGCCACCAGCCGTGCAGATAGGTGTGCTTGACCAGCAGCACCCGACCCTCGGCGTCCGTCGCCACGCCGCGCACGCCCAGCGTCATCCCCCGGCTCATCCGCGAGACGGCGAAGAAGAGCGGCCGGGTGAAGGGCTCGATTCGGGTGCGCCAGGTGGTCATGGGGCGACGATAGGCCGGGCGACGCTGGCTTGAACAGTCGCGCCGCTGCCTCTATGCGAAGCTTTGAACAGGAGCCTTCCCATGCTGGCCATCGCCACCATCTTCGTCTTCATCGCCGTCATCGCCGCCGTGAACTTCTACGAGTTCGGCCGGGTTGACTGAATCCGCTGCCGGCGCGGGCGGGTTCGACTGGCGTCACGCCGGGGACCATGTCCGCGTCCTGTTGTCGGATGTGGCGGTCGATGTGCGCATCGGCCTGCACCCGTGGGAGCGGCACCCCGAGCGCCCCACGCGGCTGATCGTCAATGTCGAGATGTTCGCCGTCTGGCCTTTGGCGCAAGGCGGTTTCATCGACTACGACCGGGTGCGCGATCATATTTCCGGCTGGCGCGGGCGTGACCACGTGGAGCTGCTGGAGACCCTGGTCGAGGAACTGATCGGCGTCTGTTTCGCCCTGCCGCCGGTCGAGGCCTGCCGCGTGCGGATCACCAAGCCGCACATCTTCCCCGAGGCCGCAGGAGCGGGCGTGGAAATCTTCCGCCGCAGGCCGGGCTGAATGGGCGATCCCCTGAACAAGACGGTGCTGATCACCGGGGCCGCGCGGCGCGTCGGCGCCGGGATGGCGCGGGCCCTGGCCGAGGCGGGCTGGGACGTGGCCGTCCACCATCGCGGCGGGGCCGCAGAGGCGGCGGCCCTGGTCGCCGAACTGACCGGCCTGGGCGTGCGCGCGGCGGCCTTTCAGGCGGACCTGAATGATGCGGACGAACGCGACGGCCTGATCGACCGGGTGGTTTCTCATTTCGGGCGGATCGACGCCCTGATCAACAACGCCTCCCTGTTCCGCTACGATACCCTGTCGACCCTGACCGAGGCGTCGTGGGCCGAGCATCTGGCGTCGAACCTGACCGCGCCGGTCTTCCTGATCCGCGACTTCGCCCGTGCGGTCGAGGCGGCGGACGGGCAGGGGGTGGTGGTCAACATTCTGGATCACAAGGTGGACAGTCCGAACCCGGACTTCTTCGCCTATACGGCGGGCAAGGTCGGTCTGGCGGGGCTGACGCGGACCCTGGCCATGGGGCTGGCGCCCCGCATCCGGCTGTGCGGCGTCTCGCCCGGCCTGATCCTGCGCAGCGGCGAGCAGACCGAGGCCGAGTATGAGGCCGCCTGGCGCGATACGCCGCTGGGGCGCGGCGCCTCGCTGGAAGACGTGGCCCGCACCGTGCGCTTCGTTCTCGAGACGCCCAGCCTGACGGGCCAGAACCTGACCATCGACGGGGGCGAAAGCCTGATCGGCCGGGGGCGGGACGTGGCCTTTGACGGAATCCCCGTTCCCTGAACGCGCCTTTACTTCGCCGTCGTCAGGGTGTTGATGCGCGAACCCTTCGCGGCGCCTATATGGGGCGACTGTGTTTTCGGAACCCTTGCCCCTGATGCCTGCCGTCCAGTTCACCCGCCGCTTCTCGATGGCGCACCGGCTGATCGCCGATGCGGGGTCCAAGTGCGCCGTGCCGCACGGGCACAACGAGTTCGTGAAGGTGACGCTGGAGCCGACCGCCGAGATCGCCTTTGGCCAGTCCAACCACGCCGCCTCGTTCGAGAACCTGAAGCGGCGCTGGCACGGTTTCGTCGACCGCAGCCTGGACCATGCCTTCCAGCTGAACCGCGCCGACCCTCTGCTGGCCTGGTTCCAGAGCCATGAGCCGCAGCGGCTGAACCAGGTCCTGACCGTCGACGGCGATCCCACGACCGAGGCCCTGGTCATCGCCCTGTGGCGCAAGCTGGAAGCCATCCTCGCCGCCGAGGGCCTGCCCTTCCGTCTGGCCGAACTGGCCATCGAGGAGACGCCGACCAATACCGTCCTGACGCGCGGTCTGACCGAGGCCGAGCGGGCGTGGAAGCTGGGCGACTGGTGCGACCGGGCCGATTTCAGCATCAATGACATCCTGCCGCCGGAGACCTGGTCGTGAGCGCCGTCGTCACGCCTTTCACCGCGTCCGAGCCGCGCCGTCTGGGCCTGACCGTGCTGGTGCGCGGTCTGGAGGTTCAGGCCGCCATCGGCGTCCACGCCCACGAGCACGGTCGCTTGCAGCCCCTGTTCGTCGACGTCGAGCTGGACCTCGGCGCCGCCCCGATCCGCTCCCTGTCCGACACCCTGGACTATGAGGGCGTGGCCCGGATCGCCCGCGATCTGGCGGCGGGCGAGCACATCGCCCTGGTCGAGACCTTCGCCGAGCGCGTCGCCCTGGCCTGCCTGGCCGATCATCGCGTCCTGGCCGTCAAGGTGCGCATCGAAAAGCCCGGCGCCATTCCGGGCGCAGCGGCGGCGGGCTGCGAAGTCGCCTATTCGCGCTGAGGCCGGTTGCGCGGGGCCGTCCGTCCCGCCATTGTCCCGCCTCGTTCAAGAGGTTCCGATGGTCCAATCCGGCGATTACAGCAGCAACAGCGCGGCGGCCTCGCCCGATCAGGCCGGCGACCTGACCAGCCTCTATGTCGGCTACGCCCTGATCCTGTTCGCCGTGCCGACCTTTGGCGTGGCGGCGGCGATCGGCCTGCTGCGGATGTGGCGCAAGGCGCCGCCCGCTGATCCTCTGGCGCGCAGCCATTTCATCTTCCAGCAGCGGACCTTGATGGCCGCCGTGGCCGCCATCGTCGGCGGGGTGGTCCTGATCCTCATCAACGTCGGGGTCTTCGTCCTGTTCGTCATGTCGGTGTGGACCATCCTGCGCGGCGCCCTGGGTCTGAAGGACCTGCTGGAAGGCCGCCCGATCCGCCATCCGCTGCGTCTGTTCTACTGAGGCCGTCATGACTGATCAGATTTCCCAGGCGCGCGGCAATGGCCGCGACGGGGCCGTTCTGGCCTGGATCCTCTACATCCTGTCGATCCCCAGCGCGAACCTGCTGGTGCTGGCGGGGCTGATCGTGGCCTATGCCTGCCGCGGCTCGGCGACCGGTCTGGCGGCCCAGCATATCGAGGCCCAGATCAGCCTGTTCTGGTCGGTCTTCTGGATCAGCGTCGTGCTGTGGGGCCTGATTGCGGTCAGCGCCGTGGCCTCCATCCTGCTGATCGGCATTCCCTTCCTGATCCTGTTCGGACTTCTTTTGCTGCTGGTGTCGATCTGGTTCACGGTCAAAAGCGTTCTGGGTCTGCTGGCCCTGCTGAACGACCGGCCGGCCTGATTTCAGGAGCCTTTTCGTGAGCGCCTTTCGCGACCAGCCCGCCGACCGCCGCTTCCAGCAGGAGTTCGCCGACGCCGAGGGGAACGAGCACCCTGTCTGGGCCGAGTACGCCATTCGCGGCCACGCCCGCGTCATCCTGCACGTCGAGGCCCACCCGGCCCTGCGCGGCCATGGCGCGGCGGGCCAGTTCATGCAGGCCCTGGCCGAACACGCGCGGGCCGAGAAGCTGACGCTAATTCCGCACTGCAGCTATGCGGTGGCGTGGCTGCGCAGGCACCCCGAGTTCGCGGACATCGTCGGCTGAACCCTCTTCGTCATCCCGGAAGCGGCGCAGCTGCTATTCGGGACCGCAGGAAATGCTGGCGGCGGCGTCCTGGGCGGTCCCGGCTCTGCGCTTCGCTTCGGCCGGGATGACGGGCGTGGTTGCGCAAAGCGCCGAGGCCGCGTCGGGTCGAGAAGGCGGAGCCTTCTGACCGCGGCCTACAGCATCATGGATGGCTCTTGGCGATGATGGCCTTCATGGTCTCGGCCTTGGCGGGCAGGTCCTGGACCAGACGATGGGCCAGTTCGCGGGCGCCGACCGGATAGGCGTCGCCGCCGTCGGCGATCTCGCGCGCCATGTCGGCGGCCTTGAGCAGAACCTCTTCCAGCGCCTCGACCTGTTCGAGCGCCAGGGCGCGCGCCTCGGCCTGGAGGCGTTTGACGCGCTCGGCGGTGGTCTCGGGCGCACGCATCAGGTCATAGACCTCGGCCTCGGGGGAGGAGACGACCCGCAGGTTGGGCCGGTCGTCGGATTCTGGACTGTTCGGTTTCGACATGATGCACCCTTCGACACGACAATGCCGCAATTTCCGCACCGTTCCCTTAAACAAGTGAGGGCGGCGCCGGGTTTTGCGCCGCTGTGGCGCCCAAGCCTCAGGGCTTTCCCCTACCGCCCCTTCCTGAACGCCTCGGCCTTTTCGGCCGCCGCTTCCTTGCGCCAGCGTTTGGGGGCTGACTTGTCGACCTCCTCGCCTGCGCCGGTGAGGGCTTCATTGGCGAATTCGAGGTCGAGGAGCTTCATGCGCTTGATCTCGTCGCGCAGGCGGGCGGCTTCTTCGAACTCTAGGTTGGCGGCGGCGTCGCGCATGCGGCCTTCGAGGTCCTTGAGGGCGGCCTGGAAGTTGGAGCCGAGGAAGGGCTTGGCCGCTTCGGCGACGCCGGGGCGGGTCAGCTGGTCGAGGTCGCGCGACTCATAGGGGCTGTCCAGGATGTCCTTGATGTCGCGCTTGACGCTTTCGGGCGTGATGCCGTGTTCGAGGTTGTAGGCCTGCTGCTTGTCGCGGCGGCGGTTGGTCTCGGCGATGGCGCGCTCCATCGAGCCGGTCATCTTGTCGGCGTAGAGGATGACGCGGCCGTCGACGTTGCGCGCTGCCCGACCAATGGTCTGGATCAGGGAGGTTTCCGAACGCAGGAAGCCCTCCTTGTCGGCGTCGAGGATGGCGACCAGACCGCACTCGGGGATGTCGAGGCCCTCGCGCAAAAGGTTGATGCCGATCAGGACGTCGAAGGCACCGAGGCGCAGGTCGCGCAGGATCTCGATGCGCTCCAGGGTGTCGACGTCGGAGTGCATGTAGCGGACCTTCACGCCCTGCTCGTGCATGTATTCGGTCAGGTCCTCGGCCATCTTCTTGGTCAGGGTGGTGACCAGGGAGCGGTAGCCGTTGCGGGTGGTCGCCTTGACCTCGTCGATGACGTCGTCGACCTGGTTTCGGGTGGCGCCGGAGACGGGGCGGATCTCGACCGGGGGGTCGATCAGGCCGGTGGGGCGGATGACCTGTTCGACGAAGACGCCGCCGGTGCGCTCCATCTCCCACGCGCCGGGGGTGGCCGAGACGTGGACCGTCTGGGGCCGCATGGCGTCCCATTCGTCGAACTTCAACGGGCGGTTGTCGATGGCGGAGGGCAGGCGGAAGCCGTACTCGGCCAAAGTGGATTTGCGGCTGTAGTCGCCTTTGAACATGGCGCCGATCTGGCCGACGGTGACGTGGCTCTCGTCCACGAAGAGCAGGGCGTTGTCGGGGATGTATTCGAAGAAGGTGGGCGGGGGCTCGCCCGGCGCGCGGCCGGTCAGCCAGCGGCTGTAGTTCTCGATGCCGGCGCAGGAGCCGGTGGCCTCCATCATCTCCAGATCGAAGCGGACGCGCTGTTCGAGGCGCTGGGCCTCCAGCAGCTTGCCGTTCTCGTTCATCCAGGCGAGCGTCTCCTTCAGCTCCTCCTTGATGCCGGTGATGGCCTGGTTCAGCGACGGGCGCGGGGTGACGTAGTGGCTGGCGGCATAGACGGTGACTTCTTCCAGCTCGGCGGTCTTCTTGCCGGTCAGGGGGTCGAACTCCTGGATCGACTCCAGCTCGTCGCCGAACAGCTGGATGCGCCAGGCGCGGTCCTCCATGTGGACGGGGAAGATCTCCAGCACGTCGCCGCGCTTGCGGAACATGCCGCGCTCGAAGTTCAGGTCGTTGCGCTTGTATTGCAGGGCGATGAGGTCGGCGCGCAGCTTGGCCTCGTCGATGACGTCGCCGACCTTCAAGGAGAAGGTCATGGCGGTGTAGGTCTCGACCGAGCCGATGCCGTAGATGCAGCTGACCGAGGCGACCACGATGACGTCGTCGCGCTCCAGGATCGCGCGGGTGGCGGCGTGGCGCATCCGGTCGATCTGCTCGTTAATCGAGCTGTCCTTCTCGATGTAGGTGTCGGTGCGCGGGACGTAGGCTTCGGGCTGGTAGTAGTCGTAGTAGCTGACGAAATACTCGACCGCGTTGTCCGGGAAGAAGGCCTTGAACTCGGAATAGAGCTGGGCCGCGAGCGTCTTGTTGTGGGCCAGGATCAGGGCCGGGCGCTGGGTCTGCTCGATGACCTTGGCCATGGTGAAGGTCTTGCCCGAGCCGGTGACGCCCAGCAGCACCTGATCGCGCTCGCCGGCTTCGGCCATGGCGGACAGCTCGGCGATGGCGGCGGGCTGGTCGCCGGCGGGGGTGTATTTGGTCTCCAGCCGGAAGCGGCCGCCCTTCTTCGCTCCCTCGCGCGAGGGGCGGTGCGGCACCCAGTCGGCCGGGGCGGCGGGCGGTATTTCCGGCGTCAGGCGCGGGCCGGCGACGGGCGCGAACATCGGCATGGCCTTGCCGCCGCGGCCGCGCGGGGCGTCCTGGACGAAGGGCGCGGCCATCTCCTGCATCCCCGCGCTCTGAGCGGCGCTCTGGCCGGGCACGTGAACGGGCTTGGGCGACGGTGTCGAAGGAGAACGAGCCATGAACGTCAAGGTAGTGCGCGCGGGCCGATGACGCCATAGGCGACGGTTTGCGGCTTGTGCGGGCCGGGGGCTGCGGCCAAGGTCCGCGCCATGAGTATGCTTCGTGACGTCTTCATCACCGGGACCGGCGCCGTCCTGCCCGGGGAACGGATCGGCAATGACCGGATGGAGGACTTCATCGGCCGCATCGGCGGGCGGGCGTCCGCCGTGGGACGACGCGCCCTGCGCTGGAACGGCATCGAGGGGCGGCACTACGCCCTGAACGCCGACGGCGAGCCGCTGCACTCCAACGCCTCCATGTGCGCCGAGGCGGTGCGGGCGGCGCTGGACGAGGCGGGGCTGAGCCTAGGCGACCTTGAGCATCTGGGCGCGGCAGCGACGCAGGGCGACTATCTGGTGCCTGGTCACGCCAGCGCGGTTCAGGCCGAACTGGGGGCGGGGCCGCTGGAGGCCTTCAGCTATCAGTCGGTCTGCGCCAGCGCCCTGATGGCGGCCAAGGGGGCGTGGCTGAGCGTGCGCGCGGGCGAGGCGGACGTCGCCGCCGCCTGTGCGGGCGAGTTCTCATCGCGCTGGTTCCGACCCGCCTTCTATGAGGGCACGGCCCTGGTGGACGAGAAGGGACGGGCGCGGATCGAGGCGGACTTCCTGCGCTTCACCCTGTCGGATGGGGCGGGCGCCGTGGTGATGGAGCCGAGGCCGAAACCCGACGGCCTGAGCCTGAAGGTCGAGTGGATCGACATGACCTCCCTGGCCGGGCGTTTCGACCCCTGCATGTGGGCGGGATCGACGCCCGAAGCGCGGGCCGACATGACCAGCGCCTGGAGCCACGCCGGACCGGCGGCGGCGCATGCGGCGGGGGCGGTGGCCCTGTTGCAGGACTTCGACCTGCTGAAGATCGTCATCCGCGCCTGGATCGGCGTCTGGCTGGAGAAGGTGGACGCCGGGCGGATCACGCCCGATCAGGTCGACCACCTGTTGTGCCACTACTCGGCGCGGTCGCTGCGTCAGGAGATCGTCGGCCTGCTGGAAAGCACCGCCGCCATGATCCCGGAGGAGAAGTGGTTCACGACCCTGGCCGACAGCGGCAATGTCGGCTCGGCCTCAATCTGGGTCATGCTGGACGCCTTCCTGAAGTCAGGACGCGGAAAGCGCGGAGACAAGGTGCTGTGCATCGTGCCCGAGAGCGGGCGGGCGATGATCGGCTTCATGATGCTGGAGATTGTCTGATGGCGGAACGTGAAGCCGAGGCGGCGGTGGCCGACACCTTGCGGAAGTTGGCGGTGGTCTTCGCCGACTTCGAGCAGCGGTTGGAGGCGACGCCCCTGATCCGCAAGCTGACGCGCGGGCGCTTCGAGGTCGTCGACTACCACGCCTTCCTGATCAACCTGCGCCAGCAGGTGAAGGACGGGGCTTTGTGGATGAGCCGGGCGGCGTCCAACATCGGCGAGGAGCATCTGGAGCTGCGCTCGACCCTGATGCGCCACGCAGTGACCGAGCATCGCGACTTCCGCCTGCTGGAGGCCGACTTTGTCGCCTCGGGCGGGGCGCTGGAGGACATCCAGTCGGCGTCCAAGAATGTCGGGTCCGAGGCCCTGTCGGCCTGGATGTTCCATGAGGCGTCGAAGCCCGATCCCTTCGGCCTGCTGGGCGCCATGTTCATCATCGAGGGGCTGGGCTCGATCAAGGCGCGGCCCTGGGGCCTGAAGGTGCAGGAACGGCTGACCCTGCCAGACGAGGCGGTGCGCTTCTTGCTCTATCACGGCGACAACGACGCCGAGCACATGAAGGAGTTCGAGGAGATGCTGGGCATGGTCCTGCCCGATCCCTTCGTCGCCGAGCGGATCGTCACGACCGCCAAGGTCACGGCCCGCCTCTACGCCCTGCAGATCGAGGAGATCGCGGCGTGAGATATTTCAAGCCGCACGAGGACCCGTTCGATCCTGCGCGCTTCGACCCCAAGGACCCTGATCCGTGGATGGCCCTGTATCTGGATCACAGCCTGCCGATCGACGACGGGGCCAAGCGCGACCTCTTGCTGGGGGCGCGGTCGCGGTCGCGGCGCTGGCTCTTCCCGGTGGCGCGGCCTCTGGTGTTTCTGTTCTTCTGTCTGGTGAAGGTGCTGCGGGTTATTTCGCCGAAATACCCGAACCTGAACGGCCTGCTGCACAAGACCATCCACTGGGGGCTGCGGACCTTTGTGACGCCCGAGGGCAACCGGGTGATCCTGCGCCACTTCCACGTCGGGTCCGAGTTGACCGCCTTCGTGCGCGAGAACGCGGGGGTGGGCGACAAGGTGACCAAGTGGCCGCTGACGCCGACGCGGCTGCAGGACATCGAGCCGGATCTGTTCCTTCAGCACGACCTGAACATCTTCAACTTCGTCATCGAGATGAACACCGTGCTGCGCGCCGAGGGGCGCGAGTTGATGCCGCCCCAGCGGATCGACTTCTCCATGATCTCGGACGAGTTTCCGCCGTTCGAAGAGTTTCCGCGCAAGTGGCACAACTTCGTCGACGTGCAGACGGCGGTGGAGTTCTACACTCCCATCTACGCCCTGATGCTGCCGCGCGACGACTTCGTGCGGGCCTCCAGCTCGCTGCAGCTGGATGAGGTGATGGCCATCTACATCGCCCGCATTCTGGGCACGAGCTACCACATGGCCTTCGTCAAGAACGGTCATCCGCTGGTGGCCTTGTCGACGCTGCAGGCGGGCTATCGGCTGATGATGCACGGCCTGGATTCAGAGGCCATGCACGGCTGGCTGCGGGTGATGAAGGCGCGTCAGGCGGCGGGCCTTCCGCTCGACCCGGCCAATTCGGGCACGCCGCATTAGGGCACGCGACGACGCCGATTTCCTCTGGCGTGTTTCACGGGCGCTGATAGCGTCGCCGTTATGAAAACGGCGCGTTCCTTTCTGACCTCCCTCAGCACCCTGGTGCTGCTGTCGCTTGTGCTGGGCCTTGTCGCCGGGGCGGCGGCGCAGAAGTGGGGCCTGCCCGGCGGTCACGCCACGGCGGACTTCATCCAGGCCCTGGGCCAGCTGTGGCTCAACGCGCTTCGGATGACGATCATTCCTCTGGTGTTCAGCCTGCTGGTCACCGGCATCGCCTCCATCGCGGATGCGGCGCGGACCGGGCGGCTGGCGATGCGGGCCGTGGCCTGGTTCGGCGGGCTGATCGTCTTCGCCACCGTCTACGCAGTGGGCGCGGCCTATGGCCTGCACGCCCTGTGGCCGATCGACCCCGAAGGCGCGCGTCTGCTGCTGGCCATCAAGCCCGAGGGCGCCGAAGGCCTGGGCGCCGGCGCGCCCTTCAGCGAGTTCCTGAAGACCATCGCCCCGGCCAACCCGATCCGGGCGGCGGCCGAGGACGCTATCCTGGGCATGGTGGTCTTCGCCGTCTTCTTCGGCTTCGCGGCCTCGGGTCTGCCCGACCGGCTGCGCGTGCCGCTGATCACCTTCTTCGAGGCGGTCGGCGAGACCATGATCACCATCGTCCGCTGGGTGTTGATGGCGGCGCCCCTGGGGGTCTTCGCCCTGTCGATCGGGGTGGGGCTGATGGCGGGGGCCAGCGCGGCGGGGGTCCTGCTGCACTATGTGGCCCTGATCTCGCTGGCCTGCATCGGCATCGGCCTGATCTTCTATCCTCTGGCGGTCATCTTCGGCCGGGTCAGCCTGGGGCGGTTCGCCCGGGCGGCGGCCCCGGCCCAGGTGGTGGCCTTCTCGACCCAGTCGTCGCTGGCCAGCCTGCCGGTCATGGTCGAGCGGTCGGTGGACGCCCTGGGCGTCAAGCGGGCGACGGCGGGTCTGGTCCTGCCGCTGGCGGTGGCGGTGTTCCGCATCACCAGCCCGGTCGCCAACCTGGGCGTGGCCATCTATTGCGCCCACCTGTTCGGTATCGAGCCCTCGGCCGGCCAGCTGTTCGCCGCCATGCTGACGGCGGTGCTGATCTCGATCGGCACTGTGGGGCTGCCGGGTCAGGCCAGCTTCTTCGCCTCCATCGCCCCCATCTGCATCGCCATGGGCGTGCCGCTGGAGATGCTGCCCCTGCTGCTGGCGGTCGAGGTCATCCCTGACATCTTCCGCACCCTGGGCAATGTCACGGCCGACATGGCCGTGACGCGGATGGTGCAGGGCGGCGAAGTCGCGGACGCTGACTGACCGGCGACGCGGACTTGGGGCGTCGTTCTCAGCGGGGAGATGTCAGGGCGAAGGTCAGGCGGACCACAGTCTGGTCGCCGCTGTCGCTGAGGGTGACGGCCGAGCCTGTGACCTGGCGGCGGCGGTCGCATCGCAGCAGGGTCCAGGACGCCCAGGCCGGGTTGCCGACCGCCGAGGGCCAGCGGGCATAGGGCAGTTCCTTCGGCGGGGTGAGCGTGTCGCAGGGCTGGCGCAGAGCGCTCTCGACGGCGGACCAGACGCGCGGGTCGCGGGCCAGTTCTCGATCCATGGTGAAGCGCAGGCACAGGTCGGTTTCCCGACAGTCCGGGCCGCCGGCGGGGAGCATGATGGCGCAGCCGCGGCGCCCGGCGACGAAGTCCGCAAGGCTGGCGGCGCTGCATGGACCCTGGCGGCCCATGCGGTAGACTTCGTCGCCGAAGGCCGCGTAAGCGCCTTGGCCCAGAGAGTCTCGCAGGACGGCCTGGGTCGCGGCGGCGCAGAAGGCGTCGCCATAGGGGGCCGGGTCATAGCCGATCAGGGGCGGCCTCTTGGGGAAGGTCGCGCAGGCGCCGAGCAGGGCGAACCCCGCCAGTAGCGCCGCGTTTCGTGCCGATCTGACGATCATCGGCGGTTCTCGCCGTTCCAGCCCGAGGTGTGGGCGGGGCCGCGGAAGACGGCGTTGAGGAAGAGCGGCTTCAGCCCCTCCAGGAAGGCGCGCATGGTCACGTCCTGGGTGAAGGCGACGACCTGGCCGCGACCGACCTCTGTGGCCATGGCCACCGGCTTGTAGGCCAGCTGGCGGCGATTCTCGGTCCACAGCTGACCCGAGGCCAGCACGGTGTCGGGGCCGGCCAGGCGCACGACGTTGGTTCCCTGATCGCGGCTCAGGGGGGTGTAGATGTCCGAACCACGCACCATGACGCTGACCTCGGGGGCCACGCCGGCGCCCAGCCAGTGCTCCTGATCCACCACGGCGTGGGCCAGGACCCCGGCCACGGAATCGGGCGACCCGCCGCGGTGGGCGGTGTGGCTGAGATAGTCGATGTCCGAGGCGATCTCGGTCCCGGGGACGGTAGCGCCTTCGACCTCATCCTTCTCGTGGCCCTCGGGGACGACGGCGCTCTCGCGGCGGCTGTCCAGCAGCTTGGCGTCGGGGTCTGTCAGCAGGCGGCTGGCCGAGCCGACGCCGATCAGGACGCCGCCCGACTGGACCCAGGCGCGCAGGTTGGCGACGCCGCCCTCGCCCAGGATCTGCTCGTAGTTGCCGCCGGACGGCAGGATCAGCACCTGATAGCCCGACAGGTCGGCGCCCGACAGACGGCGGGTGCGAACCGGGGTGACGGGCCAGCCGTATTCCCGCTCCAGGATGTGCCGGATCGACCCAGCCGATTCAGGATCGGTCGGATCGTCCCAGGCCATGGCCACGCGCGGGGCCTTGATGGCCGTCGCCTTGTCCGAGCCGATGCTGGGACCGCTGGAGACCCAGGAGCTGGCCAGGGCCGTGACCTCGGCCCCGCTAGCGGCGGCGATGCGGCGCACGCGCGCGTCCAGATCGGTGGGCGCTCCCGCGCGCGGCACGATGAAGGCGCCGCCGGCATAGGCCTTGCCGTCCAGGGTGAAGGGGGCTTCGATCGAGCGGACCGGCAGGTTTTCCTTGAGGGCGGCGGTCAGGAAGCGCATCCCCGCCGTGCCTGGATTGATCGCATAGCCGTAGGCGGCCTCCGTGCCGGCGACGGCGACCGGACGCACCAGCTCAGGTCCGACCGCCGTGGTCTGGACCGAGGGCGCGCCGGCGCATTTCTGGCTGGGCACATTGAACAGCAGGGGCAGGGACCAGCCGGTCAGGTCGTAGATCTCATCCCCCAGGCCGCGCGCGCGCCGGGCTTCCTGCTCGGCCAGGAATTTCGGGTCCAGCGGCACGTCCCGGGCCAGCAGGGTCTCGGCCATGCGGCGCTGGGGTTGGGACAGGTTCACCACATAGTCGCCGGGGCGCCAGGCCTGGCCGCAGGCGGAGAAGGAGGCCGTGGCGCGACCGACCTCGATGCCCGAACGGACCAGCAGGCCCGCCAGCTTGTCGGCGGCGGCCGGATCGGCGGCGCCGGAGCGCGATATGACATAGGCCCCGCGTCCGCCCGCCACGCCGTCGCGGTGGAAGGCGTAGAAATCGCTCAGCAGCTTCTCGCGGTCGCGGGCGGCGGTTTCGATGGTCGACAGGGTGGCGGTCAGGTGGCCCTTGACCGTGTCGGCGTAGGTCAGGATCTCGCCGGACGAGCGCCGGGCCATGAGGCCGCGCGCCGAACCCTGCTCATAGGTCATGGAGACGGCCCCGAAATAGGCGGGCCAGCCGTCGCCGTAGCCGGGGTAGAAGGCGTCGAAGGTCTCACGCGTGAAATAGTTCAGCCCGGCCTGGTCGAAGCGCGCGCCGTTGTTGCGGCCGAAGCGTTCGCGAGCCTCGAGGATCGGGGGATAGATCCAGGGATTGAGCGGCTGGGCCTCGGGCGGGAAGAAGAAGCTGGAGTCCGTGCCCATCTCATGGGAGTCCACCACCACCTGGGGGCGCCATTCGCGGATCAGGGCGGCGTGGCCCTGGGTTTCCGGCTGGGACTGGATGAACCAGTCGCGGTTCAGGTCGAACAGGTTGTGATTGAAGCGACCCGACGGCCAGGGCTCGGCCCGTTCGGCGGACAGGGAGTCGGGATTGGGCTGAAGGCCGAGACCGGCCTCGAAGCCGTTGATGAAGCGCTCGCGCCCGTCGGGGTTCTGGGTCGGGACGAAGACGACCACCGCGTTCTGCATCCAGCCTTGAGCCTCGGCGTCGGCGGCGTCCATCAGGCGGCGCGCTGCGGCCATGGCGGCGTCGGCAGGGCTGATCTCATTGCCGTGCACCGAATAGGCCATCCAGACGATGACCGGGGTGTCGTCGATGAGGGCGCGGGCCTGTTCCGGCAAGGTGCGGCGCGGATCGCCCAGGGCGCGGGTGGCGGCCTTGATCGCATCCAGTCGGGCGATATTGGCGGGCGAGCCGACGGCGGCCCAGAACAGGGGGCGGCCTTCCCAGGTCGTGGCGTAGTCGCCGATGACCATGCGATCGGGCGAGGCGGCGCGCAGGGCCTCGAAATAGCGGCGCACCTCGGCGGCGCGGGTGATGCGCGCGCCCGAGGCATGACCCAGGACGGCCTCCTGCGTCGGCGGCGTCTGCTGCGCCAGAACCGGCGTGGAGGCGGCGGCCAGAGCCAGGCTGAGCGCGAGCAACGGACGCGCGATGATACGACGACGTGACATGAGATCTTCCCCCTACTGAGGCCAGCTTAGCCGCCGTTTCGGATGGAAGGGAAGGCGGGATTCGGGGGCAAGCCTGAGGCGGATGCCCCGGCGTCAGGCAAGGCTGCGACCTCGTCGGACGCCGGGGCGCGGGCCGCAGCCGTCGTCGGCCTTCTGATCAGAAGGCCGGCATCTCGCGCGAGTCGGTAATGGTCAGGCTCAGCCGGGTTCCATGACCCCCTTGTTCGAGATCTGGGGCAGGCTGGCCGCCCCCAATCCAGACGAGAGCCGGACCGGCCGGCGTCATGCGGCTGCCGTCGGCCCTCACAAGGCTTAGCGCGGCGGCTGGAATGTCGAAGCTGATCTCGCGACTTTCGCCAGCCTTGAGGGCCACCCGCTGGAAGCCTGCAAGGCTGTGCCGCGGCGCGCCCTCGACATCGGGGCGCGAGACATAGAGCTGGACCACCTCCTCTGCATCCCGATCGCCGATGTTGGCGATGCGGACGGCGGCCCTGGCGGTCTCGCCAGCCGCGACACGGTCTTGTTCCAGCCTAGCCTGATCGTAGCGGAAGCGGGTGTAGCTGAGGCCGTATCCGAAGGGGTACAGGGGCGTCCCGTCGAAATAGCGGTAGGTCCGTCCCTTCATCCCGTAGTCGGTGAAGGCCGGCAGGTCCTCGGTGCTGCGGTAGAAGGTCAGGGGCAGCCGCCCCGACGGGCTGAAATCGCCGGCGATAAGTTCCGCCACCGCCTGCCCTCCGTCGCCGCCGGGATACCAGGCCTCGATGATGGCGGGCAGGTTTTCGTCGGCCCAGTTCACGCTCATGGCCGACCCATTGATCAGCACCAGAACGACCGGCTTGCCGGTCGCGTGCAGCGCCTCGAGCAGCGTCTGCTGGGGGGCTGGCAGATCCAGGCTGGTGCGGTCGCCGCCCGCGAACCCGGGCGCCTGAACCGACATCTCCTCCCCTTCAAACTTGGAGGTCAGGCCGCCGACGAAGACCACCAGGTCGGCGTCGCGGGCGGCGGCCAGGGCGGGTTCGTGGCCGACGCTGGGGCGACTCCACTGCAGGCGATGCGTCGCGCGCAAACCGATCTGCTGGGCCTCGATACGGATGGCGTGAACCGTGTCAGCCGACAAGGAGACGGCGCGATCCGACGTCGGCCAGGCCCCATCCCACATGTCGGCGACCAGCCTGTCGTCGATGTAGACGCGGTATCCAGCGTCGCCGGTGTAGCGGAAGCGGTACTCCCCCGCCTCCGGCGCCTTGATGTAGCCGGTCCAGCGGGTCGAGGCGTTGCGCTGCTCCCGGTCCGGCCAACCCCACCGCACCATGACGTTGGCGTCGGTTCGGCTGGTAAAGAGGCCGCCCAGTTCCGGCGTCTCGAAGGTCTCCGCCTGCAGGCCGGGCGTGACGCAGGCCTCGTCACGACAGAAGGCGGCGTCGGGGATGTTCTCCAGCGGCGGGGCGACCCAGCCCGTCCCTTCGACATAGGTCGCCTGAGCCTCGGGATAGCGAGCCCTCAGGCCGTCGAAGATGGTGGACGGGTTGGACGGCGTCCCGTTGTAGTTGCCGACCAGGGCGTCGACCGTGTGGGCGTTGGGGCCGATCACCGCGATCCGGCGCGGCGGCTGCGCCAGCGGCAGCAGGCCATCGTTCTTGAGCAGGACCAGGGACTTGCGCGCTGTCTCCAAGGCTAGGGCGCGGTGTTCGGGCGTATCGAAATCCTTGGGTCCGATATGGCCGTGAGGACCTGACGCGGTCCTATCCATGGTTCCAAGGCGATAGCGGGCGGTGAACAACCGCACCAGGGCTCGGTCCAGTTCAGCCTCGGTCAGCAAGCCCTGCTCGACGGCCCGAACCGTGGTTTCGGGGCGGAAGGTGGCGTTGAAGCGAAAGTCGCAGATCAGGTCGGTCCCGGCCCGGATCGCCAGAGCTACGGCCTCTTCGGGCGTGCGCACCGTCGCGTGCGAGGTCGGCAGATAGATGTCCGCGACGGCGGCGCAGTCCGATACGACGTGGCCGTCGAAGCCCCAGTCCTGGCGCAAGCGCTGCTGCAGATAGGCGGTGTTCGCGCAGGCCGGCAGGCCGTCGATCGCATTATAGGCGCACATCAAGGCCTGCGGCCTGGCCTGGGTCACCGCCGCGTGGAAGGCCGGCAGATAGGTGTCGGTCACGTCATGGGCCGAGGGGTGAATATCGTCGCTGTGGCGCGTCGCCTCGGGCCCGCTGTGGACCGCGTAGTGTTTCACTGCGGCGATCGTCTTGGGGTGCGCGGGATCATCGCCCTGCAGGCCTCGGATATAGGCCACGCCGAATCGCGCGGTCAAAAAGGGGTCCTCGCCCCAGGTCTCCTGTCCTCGACCCCAACGGGGGTCGCGGAAGATGTTGATGTTGGGCGACCAGACGGTCAGGCCCCGATACTGAAGCGAGCCGCCGTCGGCGGCGCGCGCGTCGATGTATTTGGCGCGAAACTCGGTAGCGACCGTGTCCGCGACCTGCTCGATCAGTTCCGGGTCCCAGGTGGCCGCCATGCCGATGACCTGAGGAAAGACCGTCGCGATATCAGCGCGGGCCACGCCGTGCAGGCCTTCGCTCCACCAGTTATAGGCGGGCACGTCCAGGCGCGGGATGGCGGGGGCCCCATGCTGGATCTGCGCGGCCTTCTCCGGCAGGGTCATGCGCGACACCAGCGCCGCGGCCCGCGCCTCGGCGCTCGGCGTGGCCTCGGTCGCAACGGCAGCGGGCGCTTCGTGAGCCTGAACGGCGACGGCCCCGCTCAAAGCCGAGGCAAGCGCCATGGCGGAAACCAAGGATCGCACGATCATGAAACGTCCCGCAGCCTCGTTGAATCTGCTTATTTAGTATTATTATATGTCTTTTTTGACAACCGCCTTCCGGCCAGAACGATGAACGGACTGCTCAAGGGCGGTAGCGGCGGCGCGGCGCCTCGCTAGGGTCTTGACGAGAGCGCATGGTATGTTTCATACACTGTGTGTCACACACTATGTGGCGACATGTGAGGTGGGGCGAGGTGGACAAGGACCTGTTCGAGACGATGCGGCTGGAACTGCGGCGCGGGACGCTGGTGCTGGCGGTTCTCGCCTGCCTGCGGACCGAACGCTACGGCTACACCCTGCGTCAGGCCCTGGCGGCGGACGGGCTGGAGATGGAGGAATCCACCCTCTACCCCCTGCTGCGACGGCTGGAGGGGCAGGGGCTGCTGACCAGTGAATGGCGCGAGGAGGAGAAGCGCAAGAAACGCTTCTATGTCCTGTCGCCGCAGGGCGAGGCCATGCTGGCCGCCCTGACCGACGAGTGGCGCGGCATCAACGCCTCGCTGGACCGCATGCTGTGAAATCTCGGGGGAGGGAGACCGATATGGACGTGATCGAACGCTATCTGGAGGCCGTGGCGGCCCAGCTGTCGGTCGAGGACCGCGAGGACATCGTCGCCGAGCTGCGCGACCTGATCCTGAGCCGCGTCGAGGCGCGCGAGGAGGAACTGGGTCGAGCCCTGAGCGACGAGGAGAAGGAGACGATCCTGCAGGAGATCGGCCATCCCCTGGTCGTCGCCGCCCGCTATCGCAAGGGGCCGGACACTCTGATCGGACCCGAACTGTTCCCCTACTGGCTGTTCGGGGCCAAGGCGGGTCTGATCGTGATCGCGGCTGTGCAGGCGCTGGGGCTGCTGGTCCATGTGCTGGGCGCGCCGGCCGATTTCGGGCGGCCTGACCTTGTTGGGGGCGCTGACCCTGGCCGGGGCGATCATGGAGCACTACGACGTCAAGCCGACCTGGTTGACGAAGTGGCGGGTGCGCGACCTGTCGGCCTTTGGTCTGGCCGACCCGGCGAAGTGGGGCGCGTCGATGACCGGGAGCGATAAGGCGAAGGCCGAATGGCTGCCCGAGGGCGCCAAGGTCTGGGGGCTGCGCGCCGAGACTCCGCGCGCGGCTGAGGCTCTATGGTCCCTGATCGCCAGCGCCGTCTTCATCCTGTGGTGGATCGGAGCCATCAACTTCACGGGACTGGGCGCCTTTTCATTGCAAGGCGGCGAGGTCAGCGTGACGGCGGCGCCGATCTGGAGCCTTCTGTTCGCGCCCATCCTGGCCTGGGTTGCGGCGGGCATGGCGGTGGACGGCATCACCTTGTGGCGGCCGGGCGCCGGGCGGCTGCGCGCCTTCCTCAAGATCCCGGTGGCGGCGGCCGGACTGTGGATCGGCTGGAGACTGTTCGAAGCCGATCACTGGGCGACGCTGACCCAGGGGGATCAGACGGCGCGGGTCGTCGGCGGGACGACCAATGTCAGCTTCGAAGCCCTGCGCGCGATCAACGAGGCCGGGCGCGGTCTGGCGGATACGGCCATGACGCTGGGTTCGGTGTTGAGCTGGGCGCTGGCGATCATCATGCTGTGCCTGGCGTTCGACATCCTGACCCAGATGTGGCGCATCGCGACGGTGAAGGACTGCTGACCCGTCGTTGAGTGAAGGTCGGCGCCGCCATGTCCGAAAACCGCGAGACAGGGCGGCGTGGCGGGCGCATGTTGCGGGCATGGAAAACGCTCGCGACAGTCTGGATCAGGAGGCCTGCTACCGGGCGGTCCTGACGCGCGATACGCGCTTTGACGGGCGGTTCTTCACCTGCGTGAAGACGACGGGGATCTATTGCCGCCCCGTCTGTCCGGCGCGGACGCCCAGGCGCGAGAACATGAGCTTCGTCGCCTCGGCGGCGGCTGCGGAGGAGGCGGGGTTCCGCGCCTGCCTGCGCTGTCGACCCGAGACGGCGCCCGACATGGGGGCGTGGCGCGGCACCTCCAACACCGTCAGCCGGGCCCTGGGTCTGATCGAGGCGGGCGCGCTGGATGAGGGCGACGTGGACGCCCTGGCCGCGCGGCTGGGGGTGGGCGAGCGGCACCTGCGCCGCCTGTTCCGTCAGCATCTGGGGGCGGCCCCTGTCAGCGTGGCGCAGACGCGGCGGGTGCTGCTGGCCAAGGCCCTGATCCACCAGACCGATCTGGGTATGGCCGAGGTGGCGCTGGCTTCGGGGTTCGGCAGCGTGCGGCGCTTCAACGAGACGTTTCAGGGCCTGTATGGCCGCCCGCCCTCGGCGTTGCGGCGACGGGCGGAGAAGCCGGGCGACGGCGGGATCAGGCTGAGCCTGCCCTATCGCCCGCCCTATGAGGTCGAGGCCATGCTGACGGCGTTGGACGCGCGCGGCGAGAAGATCAAAGACGGGGTCTGGCGGCGTGAACTGACGCCCGACGTGGACGGCGCGACGGGCGAGGTCTTGGCCCGGTTCGAGGGCGGCGACCAGCTGGCGGTGACGGTCGCGGCCTCGGACCTGAAGGCCCTGCCGGGGGTGCTGGCGAAGGTGCGGCGGGTGTTCGATCTGTCGGCGGACCCCGAGGCGATCCAGAGGGATCTGTCGGCAGACGCCCTGCTGGCGCCCTTGCTGCGGGCGCGGCCCGGCCTGCGTCTGCCCGGAGCGTGGATGGACGAGGCGGCGGACATGGCCAGCGACCGGCTTGAAGACGAAGGGCTCGCGAGACGAGCCGAGCACTGGCGGCCCTGGCGGGCCTATGGCGCGCTGCACCTGAGGGAAGCGGGGATCGACGGCGTGGCGCAGATGGAGATGGACGATGAAAAAGACGCAGCCTGAAGCCTTTACGCTGGACCGTATCGCCTCGCCGCTGGGCGAGGTCCTGCTGGTCGTTGACGCCGAGGGCGCGGTGCGGGCCTTCGACTTCACGGACTATGAGGCGCGCATGATGAAGCTGCTGACGCGCCACTATGGCGAGGTCGTGCTGACCGAGGGCCGGGCGCCCGAGGCGGTGCGGGCGGCGGTGGCGGCCTATTTCGGCGGCGACGCGCGAGCGATGGACGGGCTGAAGGTGAAGACCGGAGGCACCGATTTTCAGCGTGCGGTCTGGGCGGCGCTGCGCACCATTCCGGCGGGCGAGACCTGGTCCTACGGCCAACTAGCCAACGCCATCGGCAAGCCTAACGCCGTGCGCGCCGTGGGCCTGGCCAACGGGGCCAATCCGGTCGGCGTCATCGTGCCCTGCCACCGCGTCGTCGGCGCCAACGGGACGCTGACCGGCTATGCCGGCGGGCTGGAGCGCAAGCGCTGGCTGCTGGCGCACGAGGCGCGTTGCAGAGCCGCTTGACGCCGCGCGCCGTCGGGCTTGAATCCCTGACGGGAGGACGGCTGATGCGTTTTACGGTTTCGGTGCTGGCGGCGGCCTTGGCGGCTCAGCCGGTGACGGCTTTCGCGCAGGACGACGACTGGGAATTTCAACAGGATGCTGGTCGCAAGCTGACCGTAGCGGCGGTTCGCTACGACGACGGCAAGGCCATCATCGCGCGTTGTCAGGACGGTGATCTGAAACTGGTCGTCGTGGGGTTGCCGCAGATGACGGAGCCTGTGGTGTATCTTGAGGGCCGCAGGCCGGATGGCCGTCAGGATACACAAGTCTGGAATCCACAGAGCGGCGAGGGGGTGGCGGCCTTGTCGAGCGCGGTGCCGGCGCGCGATATTCGCTTTCTTCGCGGCGGCGGCGCCTGGGGGATCAGGACCCTGCCCGACGCCCCGCGGGCGATGCGAGCGACCTTGGACCTGCCCTCCCAATCGGCCAACCTTGATCGCGTGCTGGTGGAGTGCCAGCGGTCCCTGCAAGATGACAGGGACACCCTGCCCCGAGCGCGTTTCAGGGCCGCCGAAGCCGCAGCTCAGCCTGACACCAAACCCAGGCGGCCGGTTCGGCGCGGCCAGGTTGTCGGCGTCGCCGAGATCAGCTGCATCATCCGCGATCTGCGTTACACGGATTGCCGCGCGGATTTCGAACGACCGGAAGGCGCGGCGGAGGACGCGCTTCGCTATCAGAACCGCCGCCGTCTTGAAGGTGAAGATCGGAGCGCCTTGGAGGGAACCGTGGCCTATGTGAGTACGGTCACAGAGCAGTCTGTGAGGATCGGGCCTTAGTTATTTCAGGCTGATCGGCGAGGTGAACTGGTCGGGCGTCAGGGCGCGGGGGGTGAAGCGGGCTTCGCGGACGGCGCCGTTGAAGTAGTTGACGCGGTTGATGCGCGTGCCGACCGAGGACCGGCCGGGGCCTTGCGGTTTGAAGGCGATATTGGCCTCGGTCTGCAGCACGCCGTTGACGAAGGAGCGGTAGGTGGTCCCGTCGAAGGTCTGGGCGACGTGGGCCCACTGGCCGAGGGGGTGCAGCCTGGTCGGCTCGATCAGGGGCTTGTTGTAGCCCTCGCCCTTGGTGAAGGCGTCCAGATACCAGCCGCCCTCGACCACGCGGATTTCGAACATGATGCGGGTGCCGGGACCGCCGGGCGGCTCGTCCGACTGCAGGTGGAACCAGCGTTGCTCGAAGGGGCCGCCGTCGGGGCGGAAGACGGCCTCGAAGGTGAAGGTCGCGGCCCCCGCCAGCGGGTGTCTGTCGATGAACAGGGCGTCGTCCACACCGTCGAACCGGACCGCCGGGCCGAAGGGGCTGGCGATGATGTGGGGCGCGCCCTCGACATGGGTGACCTCGCCGCCGATGGCCGACAGGCGGTCGAAGGTCCAGACGGTTTGGCCCGGCTGCTCGGCGGGGGCGGGCAGGGAGGCGCAGGCGGCCAGGGGGGCAAGGGCCAGCGGAGCGGCCAGAAGGGCGCGGCGGTTCAAGCTCATGTCGTTCCCCTCAGGCGGCGCCGTCGAGGAAGAGGCGGCAGGCCGGATTGTCGGTTTCGTCGACATAGGGGTAGCCGAGGGCGTCCAGCGCGGTCCAGAGGGCGGCGACCTGATCGGGGGCGACGCTGATACCGGCCAGCACCCGGCCCACGTCGTCGCCGTGGTTGCGATAGTGGAACAGGGTCAGGGCCCAGGCGGGTTGCAGGCTGTTGAGGAAGCGAAGGAAGGCGCCCGGTCGCTCGGGGAACTCAAAGCGCAGCAGCCGCTCGTGCGGCAGGCCGATGGTGCGCCCGCCGACCATGTAGCGGACGTGCAGCTTGGCTGTCTCGTTGTCGCTCATGTCCTCGACGGCGTAGCTGTCGGCGCGCAGGCGCTCGATCAGGGCGTGGCGCTCCTCGGCGCCGTTTTTCAGCGAGACGCCGACGAAGATCTGGGCCGTGCCGTCGCCGGACCAGCGATAGTTGAACTCGGTCACCGAGCGGCCGTCGAGGCTGCGCAGGAAGCGGTGATAGTCGTCGCGGCGGTCGGGCATGGCCACGGCCAGCAGGGCCTCGGCGCCTTCGCCGATCTCGGCTCGTTCAGCCACGTGACGCAGGCGGTCGAAGTTGACGTTGGCGCCCGAGTTGATCGCCGTCAGGGCGCCGCTGCCAGGGTTGCGCGCGGCCCAGACCTTCAAGCCCGCCAGCGCCACGGCGCCCGAGGGCTCGGCCACGGCGCGGACGTCGTCGAAGATGTCCTTGACCGCCGCGCAGATGGCGTCGGTGTCGACCAGGACGATGTCGTCCAGCAGGTCGCGGCACAGGCGGAAGGTCTCGTCGCCCGCGCGGCGCACCGCCACCCCGTCGGCGAACAGGCCGACCTGATCCAGGGTCACGACATGGCCGGCCTCGATAGCGCTCTTCATCGTCGGGGCGTCGGCGGGCTCGACGCCGATGATCCGGGTTTCGGGACGCAGGAAGCGGACGATGGCGGCGACCCCGGCCGCCAGACCGCCGCCGCCGATGGGGATGAAGACCGCGTCGATCGGGTCGGGGTGCTGGCGCAGGATCTCCAGCCCGACCGTGCCTTGCCCGGCGATGACGTCAGGGTCGTCGAAGGGGTGGACGAAGGTCGCGCCCGTCTCCTGTTCCAGTTCACGCGCGTGGGCATAAGCGTCGTCGAAGCTGTCGCCGTGTAGGACCACGTTTCCGCCGAGCCCCTTGACCGCCGCCACCTTGATGCCCGGCGTGGTGGTCGGCATGACGATGGTCGAGGCGGCGCCGCGCTTGGCCGCCGCCAGCGCCACGCCCTGGGCGTGATTGCCCGCCGAGGCACATATGACGCCGCGCGCCAGCTCGGCCTCGCTCAGGTTGGCGATCTTGTTGTAGGCGCCGCGGATCTTGAAAGAGAAGACTGGCTGCAGGTCCTCGCGCTTGAGCCAGGCGGGGCGGCCGATGCGCGCCGAAAGCCGCTTCAGCGGGTCCAGAGGGGTTTCTTCGGCCACGTCATAGACGCGGGCGGTCAGGATGCGGCGGACGGTGTCTTGCACGAATAAACTCGAAAGGGCGCGGTCGGGAGGCTCAAACGACCTCTGGTCTAGGCCAGAACCTGCGGGCGGGGGAAGGGTCTTGCGTCAGGCGCGTAGCGGATTGTTTGCGGGGACATATATTTACCCGGATAATATGTTCGTCTATTTGATCCGGGTAAAACAAAGGAGGCCTTCATGGCGACCGCAGATCGCAAGGCGCTCATCAACGACTACAAGGACCGCGAAACCGTGGCCGGGGTGTTCGCCGTCATCTGCTCGGCCACCGGTCGCGCCTGGGTGGGGCAGAGCCGCCACATCGACACCCAGCAGAACGGTCTGTGGTTCGCGCTGAAGCTGGGCAGCAGCCCGTATCGGTCGCTCCAGACCGAATGGACCGCCCATGGCGCCGACAGTTTCCGCTTCGAACAATTGGACCGGTTGTCGCCCGATCTGTCCGACATGGCCCGCAAGGACGAACTGAAGAAGCGCGCGGCCCTGTGGATCGCGCGGCTGGAGGCGGAGGCGCTGTAGGGGTCATCACGCCCTTTTCCCTTGCGCCGTGTGCGGAAGGGCCTACATTGCGCCTGCTTATGCTAACTTTGAGCATAAGTCGGGGCCGCGCAGACGGCCGCAAGGGAGTTGAGGCGATGGCGGACGGCGCTTTCGGTCTGTCGAAGGAACTGGCGGAAGAGACCGCTCCGGTGTGGGAGAAGGTCAAGGGTCTGGTGACCCCGCTGGAGTGGCCGGAACAGGCCAAACTGATCAGCGAGATCAATGCGCTGAAGAAGCAGCGCGACGCCGTCATCCTGGCCCACAACTATATGACGCCCGAGATCTTCCACGGCGTGGGCGACTATGTCGGCGACAGCCTGGGTCTGGCCAAGGAGGCCGCCAAGTCCAAGGCCAAGGTCATCGTCCAGGCGGGCGTGCACTTCATGGCCGAGACCTCCAAGATTCTGAGCCCCGAGAAGACGGTGCTGATCCCCGACCTGCGCGCGGGCTGCTCGCTGGCGTCCTCGATCACGGGCGCCGACGTGCGCCTGATCAAGCAGCGCTATCCCGGCCTGCCGGTCGTCACCTATGTGAACACCACCGCCGACGTGAAGGCCGAGACCGACATCTGCTGCACCAGCGCCAACGCCGTTCAGGTGGTGGAATGGGCGGCTAAGGAGTGGGGCGTCGACAAGGTCATCCTGATCCCCGACGAGTTCCTGGCGCGCAACGTCGCGGCGCAGACGAACGTGGGCATTATCGCCTGGAAGGGTCGCTGCGAGGTGCATGAGCGCTTCACCGCCGACGACATCGCCGAGATGCGCGCCGCCTATCCGGGCGCGGAAATCCTGGCCCACCCGGAATGCCCGGAAGAGGTGCTGGCGGCGTCGGACTTCGCCGGCTCGACGGCGGCGATGATCGACTATGTCGAGGCGCGCAAGCCGAAGCAGGTGGTGATGATCACCGAGTGTTCGATGGCCTCGAACGTCAAGGGCGACGTGCCCGGCGTCGACTTCATCGGCCCGTGCAACCTGTGCCCGCACATGAAGCGCATCACCCTGGAGAACATCCGCGATTGCCTGAAATTCATGCAGTTCGAGGTGACGGTGGAGCCGGAGATGGCTGAGCGCGCGGCCCTGGCCGTGCAGCGGATGATCGACCTGCCGCCGCCCGCCATCCCGGCGCGCTATGACCTGATCAAGGCCAAGCACCACGTCGATGTGGAGCTGATCTGAGGTCCTGCGGCGATGCGGCCTGTTGCGGGCCGCGCGCTGCAAGCCCAGTTCGACGCCATGAGCGACACCGACCACACCACGCGCCGTCCCGGTCCCTGGGACCTGCCGCCCGAACCGGCGGCGTCCGAACCCGTGCGCGCCCGCAAAGTCGCGCCGCTGGAGGACAAGGGGCAGCATCCGGCCTGGGCCATTGTCTCGACCCTGCTGATGGCGGGCTTCCTGTGGTGGATCACCGGCAGCGTCATCGTGGCGGGCGGCGTCCTGTTCGGCCTGTTCGTGCACGAATACGGCCATGTGCTGGCGATGAACCGCCTCGGCATGGGGCCGGCGCGCATCTACATCATTCCCTTCCTCGGCGGGCTGGCCAAGGCCCAGCGCGAGCCCAAGAGCGAGTGGCACGGCGTTCTGGTGTCGCTGGCGGGCCCGGCTTTCGGTCTGGTCGCCATGCTGCCTTTCGTGGCGGCGGGGTTGGCGCTGCGCTCGCCCGAGTGGCTGATGGGCGCCTTCTTCATCGCCATGATCAATCTGGTGAACCTGCTGCCGGCTCCGCCGCTGGACGGCTCGAAAGCGCTCGGTCCGGTGCTGACGCGGGTGCATCCGCGTCTGGAGCAGGTCGCGCTTCTGGCCGTCGGCGGTCTGGCTGTCTGGTGGGGGCTGTCGACCGGGCGGTTCATTCTGGCGGCCTTCCTCGGCATCGCCGTCTTCAGCCATCTGAAGCGCGGCGTCTGGCGCGTGGCCTGGGGGCGTTTGAGCTGGCCCGAGGCGGGGCGCAGCCTGGCCCTCTATCTGGCGACGGCGGCGATCTGTGCGGCGGCGGCCATCGGCGCCCTGCTGCCCCTGACCGGCGGCGCGGTGGAACCCGCCTTCGACATGGGCCTGAGGTTCATCGGCGTGGGAGGCCGTTAGGGGCATGGCGCGCATCCGGCATGACGGGCCGCTGATCATCGGCGGGGGGCTGGCGGGGCTGTCGGCGGCGCTGGAGGCCGCGCCGGCCCGGAATCAAAGAGGGGGAGCCCTGGTGGTCACGCCCGAGCCCCTGCTGAACGCCTGCTCCTCGGCCTGGGCCCAGGGCGGGCTGGCGGCGGCCCTGTCGCCCAAGGACAGCGCGGTCCTGCATGCTCAGGACACCGAGGGCGCCGGCGCCGGCCTAGTCGAGCCCGAGGCGGCGCGCGCCCTGACCGAGCGCGGGCGCGAGACGGTCGAGTGGCTGGCCGCCCTGGGCGCGCCCTTCGACCGGGACGAAGCCGGCGGCTTTTCCGTGTCGCTGGAGGCGGCGCACAGCCTGCCGCGCGTGGCCCGCGTCGGCGGCGACGGGGCCGGGCGTGCCATCCTGTCAGCGGTGGTGGCCGCCGCCCGGGCGTCGAAGCATATCGAGATCTGGGAGGACGGACGGCTTCGGGGCCTGATCCAGGACGTGAACGGCCGGGTGCGCGGCGCCCTGATCGAGCGGGCTGGAGGCCGGGTGGACGAGGTCTTCGCCCCGGCCGTGGTCCTGGCCACCGGCGGCGTTGGCGGTCTCTATGAGGTGACCACCAACCCCTCGGCCCTGCGCGGCGAGGGGCTGGCCCTGGCCTATGCGGCGGGCGCCGAGGTCCTTGATCCCGAGTTCGTGCAGTTCCACCCTACGGCCATCGACGTCGGCCTGGACCCCGCGCCTCTGGCGACCGAGGCCCTGCGCGGCGAGGGGGCGCGGCTGGTCGACGGGACGGGCGCCTTCCTGCTGGGCGAGGATGAAGACGCCGATCTGGCCCCGCGGGACATCGTGGCGCGGGCAGTCCACGCGGCGCGGGTCGACGGGCGCGGGGCGTTTCTGGACGCGACCAGGGCGGTGGGCGAGGCCTTTCCGCACGAGTTTCCGGCGGTGTTCGCCGCCTGCATGCGCGCCGGGCTGGACCCGCGCGTCAGCCCCATTCCGGTGGCGGCGGCGGCCCACTACCACATGGGCGGCGTCGTCGCCGACGACGAGGGGCGGACCGGGGTGCCGGGCCTTTACGCCATCGGCGAGTGCGCGGCGACCGGGGTGCACGGCGCCAACCGCCTGGCCTCCAACTCTCTGCTGGAAGCGGGCGCCTTCGGACGCCGCGCGGGGCGGGTGGCGGCGCAGGAGGTGCAGCCCGCCAAGGCGGCGTTGAAGCCGGCGAGGGCGTCGAAGGACTTGCCGCCCGAGGCCATGGCCGAACTGCGCGCCGCCATGACCCGGTTCGCGGGCGTGGTGCGCGACGAGGAAGGGTTGAGCGCTCTGAGCGCGGTCATCGACAGACTGGCCAAGGCGCACCCTGACGCCGTGGTCCTGACCGCCGCGCGCCTGATCGCCGAAGGGGCGCTGAACCGGCGCGAGAGCCGGGGCGGGCATTTCCGCGCCGACTATCCCGACAGCCTGCCGAGGGCGGAACATACGCGGATGCGGCTGACGCTGGCCGTGCTGGAAGCGACGTGATCGCCGCGCCAGAGCGATCCTCCCCTGCGCAGCGGGGGAGGGGGACCGCGAAGCGATGGAGGGGGCGGACCCATCCTCTTGCCTATCCGTCGTTGAGCATTGCAAGAACACAACGCGGGCGGTTGTCGCCGCCCCCTCCACCACGCTGCGCGTGGTCCCCCTCCCCCGTCGGGGACGGGTGAGGATTGGTGAAGAATGATGACCCGAACCCTGCCGGACCTGCTGATCGAGCCCGTCGTGCGGATGGCCCTGGCCGAGGATCTGGGCCGCGTCGGCGACGTGACGGCCCAGGCCTGCATCCCCGAGGACGCCCGCTTCAGCGCCGTCTTCGCCGCGCGTCAGGCCGGGGTGATGGCCTGCGGGGCCGTGGTGCGGATCGCCGTGCACGCCATGGACCCTCAGGCGACGGTGAACCTCAAGGTCGCCGACGGCGAGGCCTTCGCGGCCGGGACCATTCTGGTCGAGGTCGAGGCGAATGCCCGCGCCCTGCTGGCGGCCGAGCGCACAGCGCTGAACCTGCTGGGCCGGATGTGCGGCATCGCCACCCTGACCCGGACCTATGTGCAGGCCGTGGCGGGGACCAAGGCGCGCATCGCCGACACCCGCAAGACCACGCCGGGTCTTCGCGCGCTGGAGAAGCATGCTGTGGCCTGCGGCGGCGGGCTTAACCATCGCTTCGGGCTGGATGACGCCATCCTGATCAAGGACAACCACGTCGCCGTCTGCGGCGGGGCGGGCGAGGCGGTGCGCCGCGCGCGGGCCTTCGCGCCCCACCTGATGAAGGTCGAGGTCGAGGTCGATGGTCTGGATCAACTGGACGAGGTCCTGCCCGAACGCCCGGACGTCATCATGCTGGACAACTTCAGCCTGGACGACATGGCCGAGGCCGTGCGCCGGGTGCGCGGCAGCGCCTTCGGTCCGGTGACGGTGGAGGCCTCGGGCGGGGTCAACCTGACGACGGTGGCGGGGATCGCCGCGACGGGCGTGGACGTGATCTCGGTTGGGGCCCTTACACACTCTGTTCCGCAACTGGACGTGGGTCTGGACGCGCGCTGATCGGCGCGTTGAACCACCTTCGGCGGATAGCTCGCTGCAAGGGGGCGTCGATCAGGCGGTTGTAGAGGTCGGCGGCGGCGACGGCCGCGAGCAGACCCAGGACCCATAGGGTCCAGGCCTGCCAGGCGATGGTTGCAGCGGCGGGATGAAAGCGCTCGACCAGGGGCTGGATGGCGCCGAACCAGACGGCGCCGGTGATGGTGTGGGTCATGAACAGGCTGAAGCTGACCTTGGCCCCCCAGGCCGCACCGGGGACGGGGCGGGTCGTCTTCAAGGCGCCGCAGCCCAGCACCACCACGCAGATGGCCGGCAGGCTGACCAGGTCCGGGCCGGCGATCGCGACATTGACCAGCAGGATCGCCCCGCCGCCAAGGCCGATCAGCCGCGCCGTATCTTGCGACCAGCGCGCCGTCTCGACCGCGCGAGCCAGGGTCAGGCCGATCAGGAACAGGGGGGCGGCGCGGAACATGGCCCACTGATAAGGCAGGTCGAACAGGGAGTGTTTCAGCAGGGTCAGGCTGAGGGCCTGGCCGACCAGCATCAGCCCCAGTCCCAGGGTCAGGGCTGTCAGCGGTCCCGGTAGACGGCGCATGGTCCGCCATAGCCAGGGGAAGAAGGCGTAGCAGATCAGCAGGGCCGACAGGGTCCAGGCCGGGACGTTCCATTGTCCGCCGCCGAGGCCGAAGGCGTGCAGCAGCAGGATCTGGGCGGGAATGCCGGACCAGGTGAAGCGATCGGCATTGACCGGCGTTCTCCCGATCATGGACGCCTCGAACACCAGCAGGGCCAGGATGGCCAGGGTGATCAGGTGGGTCGGGTAGCTGCGGGCGAAGCGCTTGAGCCAGAAGCGCGACAGGGTGAGGCGGCCCGAGACGACGCCCGGCCCATAGGCCCGGGCCAGAACGAAGCCGGACAGCATCAGGAAGAAGTCGGTGGCCAGATAGCCGCGCCCCCAGACGCCGTGCAGATCCGCCAGGGGAATGGGGGCCGAATCGCCGAAGTGGAACAGCACCACGAACATGGAGGCGAGGAAGCGCAGGGCGTCGAGCGCCCCGCCCCGGACGGGGGCCGAAGGCGATGGGGAAGGGGTGGTCATGGTGGTCAAGAGCCGTCTCCCGCGCCTCGGGGGAGAAGGCGCATCGCCATCCATAAAGCAAGAAACGCGCCGGGAACGTCTCTTGGTCGAGGGTCGTTCATTGTGGCGAAAGGAGAAGCCCATGAGCAAGACCCCCTCGGTTCCGAAGGAGCAGCGCAGCTTCGCCGATCATGGCGCGCGACCCGTCGACGACATGGCGGATCGGCGCGATCTGGCCACGGGCGCTCAGTCCGGCCAGCCGGGCGATGCGGACGTCAACACCGGCCAACAGGGCCGTTTCGGCAACCTGAAGCAGAACCTGACCACCCAGTGGAAGACGCAGGAGCGCTGAGCCTGACGCGCCGCGGAGCGACTACTCCGTGGCGGCTTCGGCGGACGGGATCGCGGTCGGCGCGGTGACGCCTTCGCGGGCCAGGACGGTCGAATAGGCCACGGCGCCGACGCCGGCCGGTTCTGCAGTCGTCAGGCTGGCCTGGATCAGGCGCGGCTGTTCGGCGTCGGTCGAGGGGCGCGGCGTGTAGCGGAAGGCGTCGCTGGAGCCTGAACGACCGCCGAAGCGATAGAAGAGGTGGTCCCCGACCTGGCCGACCTTGATCAGGCTGTTGCGCCAGCCGGGCGAGACGCCGGTGGTGTGGAAGTGGGTGGCGTTGCCGACGGCGGCGTAGACCTGACCCGACAGGGCCTTGGAGGCCACGTCGCGGGCGCGGTTCCAGGCGGCGCGGTTGACGTTCCCGCGCATGGCGCCGTTGCAGGTGAAGCTGAATTGGCAGCCGGTGCTGCGGTTCGAGCCTTGATAGACGACGGCGCAGACGGTGTTGGGGAAGGCGGGGTGGCGGGCGCGGTTCAGCACCACCTGGGCCACGGCGCGCATGCCGTCCACGCCTTCGCCGCGCGCTTCGTAATAGGCGGCCTTGGTCAGGCAATCGAGGTCGCGCGATTGATCGAGCGTGCTGCTGAGGCGGAAGGGCCGGGCAGCGGGATTGGCCGGGTCGGCGCGACGCAGGCCGTTCTGGGAGTCTTCGAGGCGGGCGGTCAGCAGTTCCGCCTGGCGGTCGCGCTGGGCGGAGCCGGCGACGGTATAGGGATCATGGCGATCAGCGATGGCCAGGGCGCTGGCGTCCAGGCCGCCGGCCGCAGCGGCCATGGCTTCCTGGGTATAGCCCTCGGCGCCGGCGCCCTGCAGGCGCTCGGCCTGGGCGCGAACGGTCGAAGCCTGAGCGGTCACGCCGCCCAGATAGGCTCCACCGACAGCGAGGCTGACGACGCCGCCGAACGCCGCAGCCGCCGTCTTGGGGCGCAGGCGAACAGACTGGGCGGCGTGCATCAGCGCACGCGTCTGCGAAGAGAAACTCAAAGGCGTAGTCCTGTTCAGCAGGGCGAGGATGCCGCCCCCGGTACTCAACGAAGCTGGGCGACATGAGGCGTCGCGAACCGGCTCCGGACCACAGATCGACGAACGGCCGACCTCTGGAAGGCGGGCCTTAAGCCATCGGTTTATGGCCTCAATGTGGTTGATTCGGCAATTGCTGTTGCGCCGCAGCAATCTGTCGCGCGGATAGAGACGGCATATTGGTGCATCGAGAATGTGGCGTGTTTTTGTTGCAGAACATCTTGCGACATCTGTATTCGATTACGAGGCGATGATTTGAACGTGTTGACGCCTGGGCTGGAAGCCCTATTGATCGGGTCGCGTTTACTTTGGCGACAGACTCTCGCCTTAGGTGGGAACTCAATGGCTTCGATGGCGTTGCAAGCTCAACCATTTCAAGGAGTTCTCCGCCTGATGACCCGTTTCTCGAACCGCGCCGCCGCCGTCCTCGTTCTGGGAGTCTCCGCCTTGGTGGTTTCCGCCTGCGGACATACGATCGAACAGAAGGCTGCAACCGGGGCGATCGCCGGCGCCGTGGTGGCCGGACCGGTCGGAGCGGCGGTCGGCGGGGCCGCTGGGGCGGCGGTCGGCCATATCGACAAGCCGCACCGCTAAAGGCCAGGCCATGGGGATGCTCGCCTAGCGTCGTAGGCCTTCATCCGCCCTTCGGACGTCGTTTCGGCTCGAAATTGCGTGTTTGACGCTTGGAAACGGCGGCAGAGCTTGATTTCTGCGCTGGATTCCGCTTTGGCAGCGCGCCGGGCCGTTCGCGCATCCGCACGCCCGCCGGGCCGCCATTGATCGGCGTCGCCTCTCAATCAGAGTTTCAAGGAAGACCGCCTCTACGCATGCGAGACCTCAAACAAACCGGCTTCAACGATCGTATCTCCGCCCAGCAAGACGCCAAGAAGGCCCTGCTGGCCAAGTTCAAGCCCAAGCCGACGGTCCAGGATCCCGAGTTCGAGAAGCTGGCTGAGAAGCGCGCCGCCGAGAAGGAGGCCCTGCGCCAGAAGTTCGAGCTGGAAAAGGCTGAAGTGCGCCGCGAGAAGGCTGAGAAGGAAGCCGCACGTCTGGCCGCTGAAATGGCCGCCCAGGACGAGGTCGACGCCGCCAAGCGCGCCGCCCGCAAGGAGCGCAAGCAACTGACCAAGGAAGAACAGAAAGCGGCGCGCGACGCCCGTTACGCCGCCCGCAAGGCGCGCCAGCGCTAAGACCGCGAGAGGCCGGCAGGGGCGTGCAACGCCCCTGCGGCTCCAGCGTTACAGGCATGAAGATTCCGGCCGATGCCGGGCGCGCCCCCTTGGATCGCGGCCCGGATTTCCTAACTGCAAGGCTGGATATTCAACAGCGACGCAAAACAGGAGCCGCCATGACCGCCGCCATCGACACCGGCCTGAAACCCAAGGAACGCGACGAGGTCGCGCGCGAGCTGTCCAAGGTCCTGGCCGACAGCTTCGCCGTCTATCAGAAGACGCACGGCTATCACTGGAACGTTCGCGGGCCGGAGTTCTTCAGCCTGCACAAGCTGCTGGAGCAGCAATACAACGAGATCTGGGCTGCGCTGGACGACATCGCCGAGCGTATCCGCGCCCTGGGCGAACTGGCCCCGCAGAGCGCCTCGGCCTTCGCCAACCTGACCTCGATCAAGGACGGCGACCCCGAGAAGGACGCCAGCGAGATGCTCAAGGAGCTGATCAAGGATCACGGCGTGCTGATCGCCACGGCCCGCGCCGCGCTGGACGCCGCCGACGAGGTCGGCGACGAGGCCAGCGTCGATCTGATGACCCAGCGTCTGGCCGCCCACGAAAAGGCCGCATGGATGCTGCGGTCCAGCCTGGGCGATCGCTAGGCTCCTCACGGAACGGTAATCTTCGGGCCTGAAAAGCGCCGGATTGGGCGGTCACAGGGATCACCCTCCGGCGCTCGCCAGCGCCGCACATGGGACGCTGGATGCTGAAAGGCCGCCTGCCGCAGCTGAAGACGACCGGACGCCAGGCCCTCGCCATGGCGCCCATGGCCGTGGCCGTCAGCCTGGCGGTCATGGGCGTGGCCATGTCGGCCAGCTCCAGCCCGCGTCCCGACATCGACCGTACAGCCGAGGCCGTGGCCCGCGCGACCGGCGGCGATCTGACGCCGCGCGGCCTGCAACTGGTCATGGTGCGGCTGGACCCCGGTCAGCTGGCGCTGGCGCAGCGCTTCGATCCGGCGCTGAACCAGCCCGAGCTTTACGGCCTGACGCCGGGGTGGGAGAGCTTGAGCCTGGGCGGCAAGCCTTCGCTGGACGCGGGCGTCTCGGGCGTCGCCGCCCAGCAGCTGAACGCGGCCATGCCCAACGCCCTGGGCGCCCTGCAGCCCGCCAAGCCCTTCGACCTGCGCCCCGCCACCGAGGCTGACCGCAAGCGCGCCCTGCGCTGCCTGACCCAGGCCGTCTATTACGAGGCGGCGCTGGAGCCGACCGAGGGGCAGGAGGGCGTGGCCCAGGTGGTGCTGAACCGGGTGCGTGATCCCAACTATCCGAACACGGTCTGCGGCGTCGTCTATCAGGGCGCCGAGCGGACTACGGGCTGCCAGTTCAGCTTCACCTGCGACGGGGCCCTCAGCCGCGCCCCGATCAGCTGGGCCTGGACCCGCGCCTCCCGCGTGGCCGAGCGCGCCCTGTCCGGCCGTGTGGCGACGCGGGTGGGGACCGCGACCCATTATCACGCCGACTACGTCCACCCCTGGTGGTCGCCGACCCTGGCCAAGATCACCCAGGTCGGGGCGCACATCTTCTATCGCTGGAAGGGCGCGCCGGGCGAAAGCGCGGCCTTCACCGACAAGTCCTCGGGGCGCGAGCCGATCATCGACGAGGCCCGCTTCGCCCGTCCGCGCATCCTGCTGGCCACCGCCGCCGACAGCGTCGAGGAAGCCCTGGCCGGCGCCGCGCCGAACCAGCTGCGCACGGTCGAGATCAACGGCCAGACCCGCGTCGTCGGCGTCGCCAGCCTGGGCGGCCGTCGTCAGGCCAGCAAGGAAGAAATCGCCGCCATCAACGAGCGACTGAAGGCCTATGAGGCCGCGCCTGCGCCGACCGTCACCGTGGCGCCGCCGCCGCCCGGCGTGACCGCCATGGCGGTCGAGGAAGTCGGCAAGCCCGGAGCCTGACCCGACGCGCGAGGCGTCAGGCGAAGACAGCCCAGCCTGGGTCGGGTTCGGCTGAACCGGTCTTGTCGGCGCGAACCGGGCGAGCTTTCGGCGCGCGTGGCCTCGCGGCGGGCCGTCGCCGCAAGGAGGCGCCGACCTGACTGACTTTTTGCACCAGAGCGGCGCGCATGGCGCGGAAGCGGGCGGTCGCGCCCAGGGCGGCGACGAGGATGAAGACGTCCAGGAAGACCGCCACGTCGAACATGCCGAACCACAGGATCAGCTCGGGCGTGAACAGGCTGAACAGGCGCAGGCCCTCAAGCTCGAACAGGCCGAACAGGATCAGGCCCGCGGCTCCCAGGGCCGCGTAGAAGGCGATGCGTCCCGGCGACAGGGCGTTGAGGCGTCGCGCCGGAGTTTCGACCAGCAGTCTGTTCAGCACCCGGCCGACGCCAGTCGTGGAAACGGCGGCCAGCAACAGCATGGTCACGGTCATGAAAACGAGCATCGGCCTTCCCCCTTTGGTCCGTCTGAACCTATGCGGTGAAAGATGCTGTTCAAGGGCGCGGGGTCACTGGCGCTCGGCGAAGGCCTGCCAGTCGCCTTGCAGGGCCTGGATCGAGGTCGGCAGGCCGTGGGCGGCGCCGGCTTCCGCCAGCCAGGCCTCGAAGCTGCGGCCGCTCGCCAGCTCCTGGGCGATGTCGGCGAGGATGGCGGGGCGACCGGAGCGCTGTATCAGATAGTCGGCGAAAACGCGCGTCTGGATGTAGAAGACGCGTTCCAGCGCGGCGGGGCGAGGCCCGGCGCCGGCCGGGGTGAAGCTGACGCCGACGCCGCCGCTGGCCGCGACCTCGGGTGCGACGGCGACGGCGCGGGCCAGACCGGGATGTTCGCGCGTCAGCAGGCCGGGCAGGTCCAGCAAGATGGCGCGGCCGTCCACGGGGCCGACGGCGGGGACGGTCTCGCCCTGCATCAGGGCGTGGAACTGGTCGCGGCGCTGGGCGGCGGTGGCCTCGTCCTCCAAAACGACGGCGGCGGCCTCGTCCAGCCAGTCGGGGCCAGGGCCGCCGTAGTGGCGCGGGGCGTCGGCGTCCGTCGAAGCGCGCTGCGGCCAGAAGGCCTGGGTGAACCACAGGTGGCCCAGTTCGTGGGGCATCATGCCCGCGTCCAGCGCGGCCTGGGCTTTGGCGTCAGGAATCTGGGACAGGGCGCGGGCGACGACTTCCTCGGTCTGGGCCGGGGTCATGTTCTGGGAGGCGGCGAAGCGTCGGGTCCCCTGTTCGACCCCGCGACGGGCCGCCTCGTCGAAGGCGCGCGGGGCGGGCCAGGGCAGGACATGGACGAAGCCGGCGGCGGTCAGGGCGGCGCGCTGCGGGACGGGCGGGGTCGAGATCACGACATAGGGGGCGATGTCGCGACTGAACTGCGCGGCGAACCGGGCCTCGGCCGCGCGCGCATAGCCGGCCAGCCGCTGGGCTTCCTCCGGGGTGGCGGCCAGGGCGACGCCGTGTCCCGCCCCGGCGCAGTTGAGGCCGGGCGTGGCGCGCAGGGCGCGGGCGCACATTGGGTCAGAGGCATGAAGGAGGGCGGCGGATGCGGCGGTCGTGGTCAGCAGCAGGACAAGGGCGGACATGGGCGTCTCCGAAGGTGGAGGCGCAGGTTTGCGGGCGTCGGTATCGCCTTCATGTCCGACGCGGCGCTTGCCGAGCGCGCGCCGACACAACAGAGATACAGAAGGGGCGAAGAACTGGGGGACCATGACCGCGACGGCCGACATCCTGATCGTCGATGACGACGCCAGCCTGAGGGCGGCGCTGGGGGATTACCTGTCGGACGCGGGCTATGCCGTGCGGACCGCCGACGGCGGGGCGGCGATGGACGCGCGGCTGGCCGAGGCTTTGCCCGATCTGGTCGTGCTGGACGTGATGATGCCGGGCGAGGACGGGCTGTCGATCTGTCGGCGGCTGCAGGGGCGGGCGCCGGTGCTGATGCTCAGCGCCATGGGCGAGACGACCGACCGCATCGTCGGGCTGGAGGTCGGGGCCGCCGACTATCTGCCCAAGCCCTTCGAGCCGCGCGAGCTGCTGGCCCGCATCCGGGCGGTGCTGCGCCGTCCCGTCCTCGCGGACGAGGCGACGGATCGGCCGCTGGCCTTCGAGGGCTGGGGGCTGGAAATCGAGGCGCGGCGCCTGATCGACCCGGCGGGGGTGGCGGTGGAGCTGACAGGGGGCGAGTTCGCCCTGCTGCTGACCTTCGTGCGGTCGGCGGGTCGTATCCTCAGCCGGGACCAGATTCTGGAGAACACCCACGGCCCCCTGGCCGAGAACTTTGATCGGGCCGTCGATCTGGCGGTCAGCCGTCTGCGGCGCAAGCTGGAGCGGCCGGGGCAGGCGGCGCTGATCGAGACGGTGCGCGGGGCGGGCTACCGCTTCCGCGCGACGGTGCGGCGATGAGCAGGTTGTCCATTCGCACGCTCTCCATCCGAACCCTGGCGGCGGGGTTCACCGTCGCGGCCATCCTGCTGTGCCTGACGGTCGCCTTCGTCATCGCCCTGGCCTTTCCCGCCCCGCCGCCGGCGCGGGTGACGCTGGACGAGGTGCAGGCGGCCCTGAGCGGGGAGGCGGATACGGGCTGGCGCCGTCGCGTCGCTGCCGCGCCGCCTTTCGAGGCCGCGCGCGAGGGACAGGCCCTGGTGGCCCAGGCGGGGCTGGCGGTGCTGCTGGACGCGCCGATGACCGAGGTGCGGGTGCGTCTGCTCAGCCCCGAGCGCACCCCGGCAAGCCGACGTCCGTCGGGCGCGCCGTCGGAGGGGGTGAAGGCCCTGCTGGCGGGCATGGCCCTGTCGCCGGGGATGAGTTTCGCCCCGTTCGAGGCGGCGGTGCGGCAGGCGGACGGGCGCTGGGCGGTGGTGGCGCCGCCGTCGCCGTGGCTGACGCCGCAGCGGTTGCGCATGGGGCTGGCCTTCCTGATCGCCGCCGCCGTCCTGCTGCCGCTGGCCCTGTGGGGGGCGGGACGGCTGACCGCGCCCTTCCAGCGGCTGGCCGAGGCGGCGCGCGGGGAGGGGCGGGCCGAGACCTTCGTCGGCGGACCGCGCGAGGCGCAGGAAGCCGCGCGAGCGCTGGACGCCATGCGCGACCGGCTGGGCGAGGCCTTGAAGGAGCGCACCGCCATCATGGCCGCCGTCGCCCACGACCTGAGGACGCCGCTGACCGGCCTGCGCCTGCGGGTCGAGGGGCTGGCGGAGGGGCCGCGCACGGCCGCCGTCGCCGACATCGCCCGGATGGAGCGGTTGATCGCTCAATTGCTGACCTATGTGCGCGGCGAAGAGGCCCCGTGGACGCCGGAACCTGTGGATCTGGCCGATCTGGCCCGCGAATGCGTGGCCCGGCAGGTCGCGATGGGGCGCGAGGTGACGCTGACGGCGGATGGCGAGCATCTGGTTCGCGGCGATGGGGACCAGCTAGAGCGGGCCCTGACCAATCTGATCGACAACGCGGTGCTGTACGGCGACCGGGCGGATGTCGCCGTGTCGTCGGAGAGCGGGGAGGTCGTCTGCGTCATCGACGATGGCGGGCCGGGCCTGCCGCCGGATCAGCTGGAGGCGGTCTTCTCGCCCTTTCGCCGTCTGGAGGCCTCGCGCAGCCGCGCCACCGGCGGGGCGGGTCTGGGGCTGTCGATCAGCCGGACGATCATCGAGCGCTGCGGCGGGCGCGTGGCCTTGAGCAACCGCTCGGAAGGCGGCTTGCGGGCGAGGGTGCGTCTGCCTCGACTGATGGAGTGACTGGCGCCCGCCCCGTCGGAACAGGGCGGGTCTTAGACTTTACCAGGCGCCGATCTTCTCGGCTTCCTTGTGGCTGATGGAGTTGTGGGCGGCCTTGTGGTCTTCCTCGGCCAGGAAGCGCGCGGCTTCCAGGGCGGCCATGCAGCCCATGCCGGCGGCGGTGACGGCCTGGCGATAGACGTCGTCGGTCACGTCGCCGGCGGCGTAGACGCCCTCGATGGCGGTCGAGGCCGTGCCCGGCTTGACCCGCAGATAGCCGCCCGAGTTGATCTCCAGCTGGCCGGCGAACAGTTCCGACGACGGGGCGTGGCCGATGGCGATGAAGACGCCGTCGGCGGGGATTTCCGACAGGTCGCCGGTCTTGACGTTCTTGAGCCGCACGCCGGTGACGTTGCGGGCCACGCCGTCGACGACGCCGAGGATTTCATCGACCGTCACGTCCCAGATCACCTCGATCTTCGGGTGGGCGAACAGGCGGTCCTGCAGGATCTTCTCGGCACGGAACTCGTTCTTGCGGTGGATGACCGTGACCTTCTCGGCGAAGTTGGTCAGGAACAGGGCCTCCTCGACGGCGGTGTTGCCGCCGCCGACCACCACGACCTGCTTGCCGCGATAGAAGAAGCCGTCGCAGGTGGCGCAGGCCGAGACGCCGAAGCCCTGATATTCAGCTTCGCTGTCCAGACCCAGCCACTTGGCCTGGGCGCCGGTCGAGATGACCACGGTTTCGGCCAGCAGTTCCGCGCCGCTGTCCAGCGTCAGGCGGAAGGGGCGCTGCGACAGGTCGGCCTTGACCACGATGTCGTGGATGACCTCGGTGCCGACGTGCAGGGCCTGGGCCTGCATCTGCTCCATCAGCCAGGGACCCTGAATGGTCTCGGCGAAGCCGGGATAGTTCTCGACATCCGTGGTGATGGTCAGCTGGCCGCCGGGCTGCAGGCCGGCGATGACCACCGGGTTCAGCGAGGCGCGGGCGGCGTAGATGGCGGCGGTCCAGCCGGCGGGACCGGAACCGATGACGGCGAGGCGGACAGTACGAGCTTGGGTCATGGCCCTATTTAGGCGCTGATTCCCGATTTCGCGACGCCCGTCGTTCCGTGAAGCCTCACAGGGCGGTATGAAAAGGGCATGACCGTCGAGAATCCCGCCGCTCACCAGACCCGCAACCTGCTGCGTCGCCTGCTGGTCAGCGCGCGACGCGGGGTCGAGCACGCGGAAGTCGCCCAGGCCGTCTATGAGAACGGGGGGCTGAACGGCCGCTATCTGATGATGACGGTCATTTCGGCCTCTATCGCCGCCCTGGGCCTGATGCTGTCGTCGCCGGCCGTGGTCATCGGGGCCATGCTGGTGTCGCCGATGATGGGGCCGATCGTGGCCCTGGGCTTCTCCCTCGCCCTGCTGGACTGGAACGAGCTGAAGCAGTCGCTGACGGCGCTGGGCGTCGGGGTCGGACTGGCCCTGTTCGTGGCGATCCTGCTGACCCTGCTGTCGCCGCTGAAGGAGCCGACGGCCGAGATCCTGGCCCGCACCCGGCCCAACTTCTTCGACCTGTTGATCGCGGTCTTCTCCGGGCTGGCGGGCGCCTATGCCGTGATCCGTCAGCGCGGCGAGACCATCATCGGCGTGGCCATCGCCACCGCCCTGATGCCGCCGGTGGCGACGGTGGGCTTCGGCCTGGGGACCGGCGACCTGTCGATCGCGGGGGGCGCCTTCTTCCTGTTCATGACCAACCTGGTGGCCATCGCTCTGGCGGCGACGGTGACGGCGGGCTTCTACGGCTTCCGGCCTCGCCTGCTGGAGCGGCCCAAGCCGTGGCGCGGGGTGGCGGTCATGGTGGTCTTCGTCCTGCTGGCCGCGCCTCTGGCCCTGTCGCTGCGCAGCATCGCCCTGGAGAGCCGGGCCACGGCCGAGACCCGGCTGGCGGTCGAGGACATCTTCGCCGGGGGCGAGTCGCGCATCACCCTGCTGGACGCCCGCAGCGAGGGCAAGGGCGTGACCGTCTCGACCCTGGTCAGCACGCGCAAGCTGGTGGCCGACGCCCAGGCGCGGCTGCAGGAGCGGCTGACGGCGGCCCTGCACGTGCCGGTGGCGGCGACCCTGGATCAGATCGTCGTGGCCGACCCGCAGGCGGCGGCCCGCGCCGTGCAGACCAGTCAGGCGACGGCGCCTGATCCGGCGGCGGCCCTGCGCAACCGTCTGGCCGAGGCCGTGCCCTTCGCCACCGATGCGGTGATGACCGACGCCGAGGGGCGGCGCGCCATCGTCCTGCTGCGGCCCGACGCGGGGCTGGACCTGGACAGCGCCTATGCCCTGGAGGCGGCCTTGCGGGGACGCTTCGACGGGGTGGATGTCTGGGTCACGCCGCCGGTGCAGGAACCGAAGTCGGTGGATCTAGGCGACGCCGAGGCGCGCGCCCGCACCGTCTGGGCCCTGGCCCGGTGGCGCGCCAGTCCGGCTCTAAGCCTGTGCCGTCCGGCGCCGGGCGCCCCGGCGACCGACGATCATGAGGCCCAGCCGGACGCTGGCCAGTCCTTCCGCGCCGAAATGGCGGCGGCCGGAATCTCGGTCCGAGACGAAGCCGGACCGGCCTGTCAGCGCGGTGATCAGAACCTGGCCCGCCTGGCGCTCAGCTAGGTCGGGCCTCGATCAGGGGAGGAAACGAGATGACATCGGCGAACAAGGCGGCGGCCTTCCTGCCCATCGGCATCGGGTCGGGGATCGCCATCGGCACGGGTGTCGGCGTGGCGACCGACAACCTGGCCCTGGGGCTGTCGCTGGGCGTGGCCATCGGCTCGGGCCTGGGCGTGGCCCTGATGGGGGCGATGCTGGCCCAGACCAAGAAGAAGATCGAAGGCGGCGGGTCCGATCCGACCTGCGTTCCAGACGGCGGGGCCTCCAGTTCGTCGTCCGCCAGCGACGCAGGTTGTTCGTCGGATGGCGGGGGCGGCTGCGACTAGCGCGTCCGCATCGCTTCCAGCACGGCGCGGCCGGCGCGCTCGGTTTCATTGAGCGGGGCGTAGGTCCAGCCTTCCAGCGTCCCCTCGAAAGGGCGGGCGGCGCCCTGGGCGGCGAGGTCGGCGTGCAGGCGGGCGAACTTGCCGGCGGGTTTCAGCGCGATCATGGGCAGGACCTGGACCGGCTTGCCGGTCGAGGCGGCCTCGGTGGCCATATTGGCGCTGTCCTCTGTGACGAGGATGTGGTCGGCGGCGTCCAGCATGGCGAACAGGGGGTTGTCGCCGGTCCCGTCCCATATCCAGCCAGGCAGGGCGGACAGGCGCTCGGTCATCACCGCCCTGGCCGCGTCCGGCGTGCGACGCGAGAAGGTTTGCAGCAGCGACCCATCAGCCGCCTGCACCGCCGCCTTGATCTGATCGGCCAGGACCGCCGCGTGGCCCTCGGGCAGGTCGAAGGCCTTGGACGTGCCGCCGATCATCACCGCCACGCGCGGATGGGGCAGGGGCGCGATGCGGTCGGCGAAGGCCGGCGCGGCCTCGGCCAGCTTTTGCGGTGTGATGCGGTGGGGGCTGCCGATGATCTCGAAGACATTGTCGCCCGACAGGCCGTCGTGGGCCGGGGCGACGATCAGGTCGTAGGCGCCGTTCTTCCAGCGCGGGTCCTGGGTCTGGACCGTGAAGGTCCGGCCGCCGCTCCAGTCGCGCACGCGGGCGGACAGGGGCAGGCTGGCGCGGCCGGTGGCGATCCACAGGTCGGGCCAGTCGCTGACGGTGCGCGGATCGAACGACCCCGGCGCCAGCATGGCGGGGGTCTTCAAGCTGGACGGCCAGCGGTCGAACAGCGGCCGCCAGCGGACGTGCTTGATTTCAATATCGGCGGTGGTCAGGCGGGCGACCGCCTCGGCCAGGCCCAGGGCCTGGTTCTGGATGCCGGCGCGGCCGTCGGACACCACCCAGACAGACAGAGGGCGCGCGGCTGAACCGCGCGCCCCTGTGGCCTGCTCAGCGAGAGGAGTGCTTACTTCCACTCGACCTTGAGGATTTCATAGGCCTTCACGCCGCCGGGGGTGTTGACCTCGACCACGTCGCCGACTTCCTTGGAGATCAGGGCGCGGGCGATCGGTGAGGCGATGGAGATCTTGCCCAGCTTCACGTCGGCCTCGTGTTCGCCGACGATCTGATAGACGCCCTCTTCTTCGGTGTCTTCGTCCACGAAGGTGACGGTGGCGCCGAACTTGACCTGGTTGCCCGACAGCTTGGACACGTCGATGACCTGGGCGCGCGAGAGCTTGTCCTCGATCTCGGCGATCGAGCCCTCGATCCAGCCCTGGCGTTCCTTGGCGGCGTGATACTCGGCGTTTTCGGACAGATCGCCGTGCTCGCGGGCCTCGGAGATGGCCGCGATCACGCTCGGCCGTTCGACCGACTTCAATTGCTTCAGTTGCTCGTCGAGGACACGGTAGCCCTCGGCCGTCATCGGCACTTTTTCCATTGTGTCGTGAGTTTCTTGCTTCGCCCGGAGACTAATGAGAGACGTAAATCAGCACAGACACGATCACGGGGCGCGCGTGATCGGGGCCAAGAGCCTAGGGCGTCCTTCGGCCAAACTCAAGAGCATCGTCGCAGTTGCGCTTCAGGGCCTGGCGCGCGGCGACCCCGGATCACGACCAGCAGAGGCTTGTTCGCGGTCCTGACCCAGGGCGCGCCGAAGCGCGGTCCAGGCGATGAAGATCAGCGCCAGCATCGCCAACACCATGAATAGACCCGAGATCAATCCCAGGCCCGTGGCGATGAAGGCGATGACGATGCAGACGGCGGCGGCGAGGGCGGCGACGACTTGAATGACAGACAGGCGCATGGGGTCGTAAACGTTAACGCCCTTGCGCGGTTGCGTGGTCGCGAAGCCGTGATCGCAAAACGCCGACCTCAGGCGTAGGCGTATTCCCCGCCGCGCTCGAGAGCGCGTTTCCAGGCCGGACGGGCGTGGATGGATTGCAGGAAGCGGGCGATGTGGGGATAGGCGGTCAGGTCGATGGCCCGGCTGGCGGCGGCTTCCAGAGGGAAGCTCATCATGATGTCAGCGGCGCTGAATTCCGGCCCGGCGAACCAGCCGGTGGCGACCAGTTCCTTTTCCTGCCAGTCGGCGTGAGCCTTGAGTTGCGGGTCTATGAAGCTGGCCTGGGCCTTGGCTGCTATGCCGTTGACGAGGGCGCGCATCAGACCGGGCGCGCGTTTCGGCAACTGGGCGAAGACCAGCTTGAGCAGCAGGGGCGGCATGGCCGAGCCCTCGGCATAGTGCAGCCAGTAGGTGAAGCGCCGTCCCTCCGCCGTGCCGCGTGCCGGACGCAGGCGACCCTCAGGGTCATAGGCGTCCAGCAGGTATTCGATGATGGCGCCCGTTTCGGCCACGCGGATGTCGCCGTCGTCCAGCACCGGCGACTTGCCCAGGGGATGGACCGCCTTCAGCTCGGGCGGGGCAAGCATGGTGGCCGGGTTCCGCTGATAACGCTTGATCTCATAGGGCAGGCCCAACTCCTCCAGCAGCCAGAGCACGCGCTGCGAGCGGGAGTTGTTCAGGTGATGGACGAGGATCATGGGCGCGCTCCGTCTGATGAAGGCTCAGCTTGGGCGCTTGACGCAAGGTTCGTCCAGAGGGCGCATCAACGGCGAGGGCGGCCGCTCCATCGATTGCGGGCGTGATGTTTGGCGTTCGGCTTGGCCGCAGCGCGAGGCGCGGCGCCGGGGCGGCTGGCCTGATGCTTCTGCCACAGCTCGAAGGCCAGGGTGGCCAGGGCCAGCTTGCCCGCATGGCGGCCGGCGAAGCTGCGCCCGCGCCGCGACAGCAGCAAACCGCCCAGAAGGGTGGCGAGGCGGGGCAGGCGCATGGGGAAACTCCGTGAAGGCCGGGCGACTGCAGACTGAACGGATCAGCCGCCCGACGGTTCAGGGATCAGGCTTTCGGCATCAGGGCCTCGGCGGCCAGGACCGAGCCTTCGACGCCGAGCGTCACGGCGGGTTCGGGCGTGATGCGGAACAGGGGCGAGTGGTGGCCGGGGGCGCTGTCGACCTGATCCGCCGGGGTGCCGCCGACGCTGAAATAGACGCCCTTCACCCCGCTCTCGGGGGTGACGAAATAGGCGAAGTCCTCGGCGCCCATGCCGCCGCGCGGCTTGTCGATCAGGACGTCCTCACCCAGGCCGGCGACGAAGGCGGCGCGCACGCGGGCGGCTGTGGCGGCGTCATTGATGGTCGGCGGCGTGTTCTCCAGCGCCGAACGGGTCACAGTGGGCAGCTTGTCCTCGGGCACGCCGAGCGCCAGGGCCGTGTTGCGGCTGATGCGGTCGATGCCGTCCAGCAACTGGGCGCGGACCTCGGGGCTGTCGGCGCGCACCGTCAACTGCATGTCCACGCGGTCGGAGATGATGTTGTGCTTGATGCCGCCGTGGATGGCCCCGACGGTGACCACGGCTCCGTCCAGCGGATTGGTCTCGCGGCTGCGCAGGGCCTGCAGCGACACCACGATCTGCGAAGCCACCAGCACCGGATCGACGCCCAGGTGCGGCGAGGCGCCGTGGGTGCCGACGCCGTGGACGGTGATGTCCACGCTGTCCGAACTGGAGGAGGTGATGCCCAGCGGGGCCTCGATCCTGCCCGTCGGGGTGTCGGCCGAGACGTGGAAGGCCAGGGCGTAGTCCGGCTTGGGGAAACGGGTGTAGAGGCCGTCGTTGACCATGGCCCGGGCGCCGAAGATACGCTCCTCGGCCGGCTGGGCGATCAGGACGAGGGTGCCGGACCAGTTGGCCTTCCTCGTCGCCATCTGGCGCGCCGTGCCGACCAGGGCGGTGATGTGCACATCGTGGCCGCAGGCGTGCATGACGGGCTTTTCGGTCCCGTCGCTGTCGACCTGACGCGCGGTCGAGGCGTTGGCTAGGCCCGAGTTCTCTCGAAGGGGCAGGCCGTCCATGTCGGCGCGGATCATGACGGTGGGCCCGGCGCCGTTCTTCAGCACCGCCACCACGCCGGTCCCGCCGACCCCGGTGGTGACCTCATAGCCCAGGGCGCGCAACTCCTGCGCCATGCGGGCGGCGGTCTGCACCTCCATGCCCGACAGTTCGGGATTGCGGTGGAAGTGGTCGAACAGGGCGCCGAGATTGGCGTCGTAGTCGGCCTTCACCGCCGCCTTCAGCTCGGCGTCTTGCGCCATGACCGGCGCGGCGCCGGCTGCCAGAACCGCCGCCAGAACGGCCGTGATCGTCGCTCGTTTCATGTCTTTCCCCTGATCCCTGCGGCGAGCTTATGCCTTTCAACAGGAGCGGCAAGTGTCAGGCGGGAAGGGCGTTCCGGACGAAGAGAGCGGCGGCGGTCAGCAGAACCAGGATGTAAAGGCTGAAGATCAGCCCCAGCCGGGTCGCGAAGGGCTGCTTGCGTGTCTTGTGACGCAGGATGTGCTGACCCATCCATGCGCCCAGGCCGCCATAGGCGACCGCCAGCAGCAGGCTGCGCTCGGAGATGCGCCAGCCGCCCGCCCGCGCCTGTGCCTTGTCGAACCAGAACAGGCCGAAGGCGAGCAGATTGCCCGCCAGCAGGCCGAGCAGGATCAGGTCGACGAGAGACAGGCCCGCGTTCCGGCTAGTAGACGAACTGGGGCGTGTCGCCGATCAGGATGTAGTTCGGTTTCCAGGCTCCGTTCCAGCGATAGAGGCTGAGCCAGACGAAGACCGGTCCGTTCGCGGTGTAGGCGGCGATTTTCACGCGACAGAGTTCGGGCGATGCGCATTCCGACTCGAACACTTCCCACCGCTCGATGACGCCGTAGGTTTCTAGGATGAAGGTGGTCTGGCTGACCAGTTGCTGGACCTCGACGGTCTTGCTGGCGAACAGGGTGCCGGCGAAGAGATCAGCATAGGCCTTGGCGTAGGCCTTATCCTTGAGGGATGAAAAGAACGGCGTCGTGACACGCTCGATCCCGGCGGCTTGCGCCTCGGTCATCGGCGGAAGTTCCCGCTCGACCGCTGCGGCGGGGGCGGCGACGGCGAGCGCCAGCGCGATGGACAGCAAGGCGGCTTTCATCATTGCATCTCCTTGTTCGGCGAAATCGTAGCGTCAACGCCATTGCGCGCAAGTTACGAAAAAGCCCCCGGCGTCGGAACGCCGGGGGCTGATTTCACGACTGGGCCGAGGCTCAGTTGTAGGACTGCACCGGACGGACATCCAGTTCGCCGGCGCGGATGGCGGCGATGCCCTGGGCCGCGGCCAGCGAACCGGCGGCGGTGGTGTAGTAGGGGATCTTCATCATCAGCGCCGTGCGGCGGATCGAGAAGCTGTCGGCCAGGGCCTGCTTGCCGTCCGTGGTGTTGAAGACCAGCTGGACCTCGCCGTTCTTCATGGCGTCGACGATGTTGGGGCGGCCTTCCAGCACCTTCTTGACCAGACCGACCTCGACGCCCTGAGCCTTGAGGTAGTCGTGGGTGCCCGAGGTGGCGATCACCGAGAAGCCTTGTTCCAGCAGCGAGCGGACGGCCTCGACGATGAAGGGCTTGTCGGCTTCCTTGACCGAGACGAAGGCGCAGCCCTCGGTCGGCAGGACGGTGCCGCCGCCGATCTGCGACTTGGCGAAGGCGCGGGCGAAGGCGGGGGCCAGGTCGGCCTCGCCATCACGCTTCCAGTCCAGGCCCATGACCTCGCCGGTCGAGCGCATTTCCGGGCCCAGGATGGTGTCGACCCCGGCGAAGCGGGCGAAGGGGAAGACGGCTTCCTTGACCGCGATGTGATCCAGAGCGTTGTCGACCAGACCGAAGGAGGACAGTTTCTCGCCGGCCATGACCTTGGCGGCGATGGCGGCGATCGGCTGGCCGATGGTCTTGGCCACGAAGGGCGCTGTGCGCGAGGCGCGCGGGTTCACTTCCAGCACGAAGATGCGCGGGTTTTCGCTGTGCGGCTCCTCGATGGCGAACTGCACGTTCATCAGGCCGCGCACCTTCAGGGCCTTGGCCATGGCGGTGGTCTGGCGCTTCAGCTCGGTGACGATCTCGGGGCGCAGCGAGAAGGGCGGCATGGAGCAGGCGCTGTCGCCCGAGTGGACGCCGGCTTCCTCGATGTGTTCCAGCACGCCGGCGACGAAGACGTCTTCGTCGTCGCACAGGGCGTCGACGTCCACTTCCGTGGCGCGGTTCAGATAGTGGTCGATCAGGACCGGATCGTCGCCCGAGACGCGCATGGCCTCGTGGACGTAGCGGTCCAGCTGCTCGCGGTCGTGGACGATCATCATGCCGCGGCCGCCCAGAACATAGGAGGGGCGCAGGACGACGGGATAGCCGACTTCCTCGGCCTTCTGTGCGGCTTCCTCGGCCGAGCGGGCCAGGCCGTTCGGCGGCTGTTGCAGGCCGATGGCCTGCAGCATCTGCTGGAAGCGCTCGCGGTCCTCGGCCAGGTCGATGCTGTCGACGCTGGTGCCCAGGATCGGCACGCCGTCTTCCTGCAGGGCGTGGGCCAGCTTCAGCGGGGTCTGGCCGCCGAACTGGACGACGACGCCGATCAGCTCGCCCTTCGAGCGCTCGACGTCGATCAGCTCCAGCACGTCCTCGCCCGTCAGGGGCTCGAAGTAGAGGCGGTCCGAGGTGTCGTAGTCGGTCGAGACGGTCTCGGGGTTGCAGTTGACCATGATCGACTCGACGCCGATGTCGGCGAAGGCAAACGCTGCGTGGCAGCAGCAGTAGTCGAACTCGATGCCCTGGCCGATGCGGTTGGGACCGCCGCCGAGGATGATGGCCTTCTTCCTGTCCGACGGCGCGGCCTCGCACTCGGGGATCTGGCCCAGGGCGCCGGTCTCATAGGTCGAATACATATAGGCCGTAGCCGAGGCGAACTCGGCGGCGCAGGTGTCGATGCGCTTGAAGGTCGGGCGGACCTTCAGGCTGCGACGGGCCTTGCGGACCTCGACCTCGCTCTTGCCGGTCAGGGCCGCCAGACGGGCGTCGGAGAAGCCCTTGGCCTTGAGCTTGCGGAAATCGGTCTCGGTCGCGGGCAGGCCCTGGACGCGGACATGGCCCTCGGTGCGGATCAGGTCGGCGATCTGGCGCAGGAACCAGGGCTCGTAGGAGCAGGCGGCGTGGACTTCCTCGACCGTCAGGCCGTGGCGGAAGGCCTGAGCGATGACGCGGATGCGGTCGGGCGTAGGCTCGCCCAGGGCGCGGACCACGGCGGCGCGGGCGCCTGCGTCGTCGTCGGCGTCGGCGACGCCCTCGATCTCGATCTCGTCAAAGCCCGACAGGCCGGTTTCCAGACCGCGCAGGGCCTTCTGCATCGATTCCTGGAAGGTGCGGCCGATGGCCATGACCTCGCCGACCGACTTCATGGCCGTCGTCAGGTGGGGCTCCGAACCCGGATACTTCTCGAAGGCGAAGCGCGGGATCTTGGTGACGACATAGTCGATGCTCGGCTCGAACGAGGCGGGCGTGACCTGGGTGATATCGTTCTGCAGTTCGTCCAGGGTGTAGCCGACGGCCAGACGGGCGGCGACCTTGGCGATGGGGAAGCCGGTGGCCTTGGAGGCCAGGGCAGAGGAGCGCGACACGCGCGGGTTCATCTCGATGACGACCATGCGGCCGTCGGCCGGGTTGATCGCCCACTGGACGTTGGAGCCGCCGGTCTCGACGCCGATCTCGCGCAGGACGTTGATCGAGCCCGTACGCATCAGCTGGTATTCTTTATCCGTCAGCGTCAGGGCCGGGGCGACGGTGATGCTGTCGCCGGTGTGGACGCCCATGGGGTCCACGTTCTCGATCGAGCAGATGATGATGCAGTTGTCCGCCGTGTCACGGACGACCTCCATCTCGTATTCCTTCCAGCCCAGCACCGACTCCTCGATCAGGACCTCGGTGGTCGGCGACAGGTCGAGGCCGCGCTCCACGATCTCGTGGAACTCCTCGATGTTGTAGGCGATGCCGCCGCCGGTGCCGGCCAGGGTGAAGCTGGGGCGGATGATGGCGGGCAGGCCGACGAAGGCCAGGGCGTCGTCGGCTTCCTCGATGTGGTGGATGGCGCGCGAGCGGGGCGATTCCAGACCCAGCTTGTCCATGGCGTCGCGGAACTTCTGACGGTCTTCGGCCTTGTCGATGACCTCGGCCTTGGCGCCGATCATCTCGACGCCGTACTTGGCCAGGGCGCCCGAGGCGTTCAGGGCCAGGGCCGTGTTCAGCGCGGTCTGGCCGCCCATGGTCGGCAGCAGGGCGTCGGGGCGCTCCTTGGCGATGATCTTCTCGACGATGTCCGGGGTGATCGGCTCGATATAGGTGGCGTCGGCCACCTCCGGGTCGGTCATGATGGTGGCGGGGTTCGAGTTGACCAGGATGACCCGGTAGCCCTCGGCCTTCAGCGCCTTGCAGGCCTGAACGCCGGAGTAGTCGAACTCGCACGCCTGGCCGATGACGATCGGGCCGGCGCCGATGATCAGGATGGACTTGATGTCTGTGCGCTTGGGCATCGGCGTTACTCAGTTCGTCACGACCGCGCACTCCCAGCCGTCGTAGTCGAGCTGGAAGGCCGCGGCCCAGGATTGCATCATGGCCGACACAGGCGAAAACGACGCCTCGTCGACCGGCATGGTTGTTTCCAGGACGGTCATGTCGCCCTGGCCCCGAGTCAGAAAACCCGCACGACGCGCGACCTCGCAGAGATCGCCGTGCGCATCCTCGTCGCCGTAGAAATAGAACAACGTATGGCGCGGGGTGATCCCGCTGTCGCCCTGCTCGGCCAGAGCAGCGCGCACCATAGCATCCTTTTCCTCGTGACTGTTCAGCGCCGGGCTCCACGCGCGCGAAGAAACCGGACGCAGGGCGAGGCCCGCGACCGATCCGTTCAGGTTGTCGGTTAAGCGGTCCGTTTAGAGACGAGGGGCCGGGGGGGCAAGCCCTTGCGGCGCAGGAACGTCGCACGGCGTGTTACGGCCTGTCACACGCCCTTGTCGTGGGGCGCGGGCAAAGAAAAAGGGCGGTCCCGAAGGACCGCCCTTAATCGTCTTAGCGACGCTTGAACTTACCAGGGACGGAAGTTCAGGCCCACGAAGAACCGGCGACCATAGGGGTCGTAGTTCGAGATGATCGTGGTGCCCAGGATGTCGCGCTGGTGAGCTTCGAACAGGTTCACCACGCCTGCGCGCAGGCTCAGGTCGTCACGGACGTTGTAGCGCACCGTGAGGTCGTGACGGGTGAAGTTGCCCGTTTCCAGCTGGTCCGTCAGACGCGAGTCCGGGTTGCTGATGAAGTCGCGAGCGCGGACGATGTTGACGCTCGACTGCCAATCGGCGGTCCAGTTCAGGCTCCAGATGTCGTTCGGACGCCAGGTCACCGACGAGGCCATACGGACACGTGGGTAGATGGTGCTTCCGCTCAGGCCGGCGGCCAGTTCATCATAGTCGCCCGGATCGGACTCGTTCAGGTACTGCTTCTGCTCGATGAGCCACGAACCGTTCAGGCGCCAGTCGATGGAGCCCCAGTCCTTGCCCCAGTCGGCGGTGTCCCAGGAGTAGTTGGCGCCGAAGTCGAGGCCGCGGGTTTCCAGGGCTGCATAGTTGAACGAACGCTCGATGAAGCCGCCGATGGCGTCGCCCGAGGGGGCGCCAACGCCGAACTCGATGCTCGGGTTGTTGCGGAAGATCGAGTTACAGGCGTCCATGTTCAGCTCGGAACCGCTGACGCAGTTGGCTGCGATGGTGCCTGCAGTGACCGAGGCGATGACCTTGTCGATGCGGATGTCGAAGTAATCCAGCGTCATGGTCAGGCCAGGCAAGAAGCGCGGCTTCAGGACGGTCGAGAAGGTGAAGGATTCCGACTCTTCCGGCTGCAGGTTGGGGTTGCCGCCCGAGGAGCCGGCGATGCCCGAGGTGTAGTTGGGCACGAAGTCGTCGAGGTTGCTGGCGGTGGCGCCGGCGAAGTCGAACGTCAGGCCCTGCTGAGCTGCGAGGGTGGTGCAGTTCTTGATCCGGTTGTTCTTCGTTTCCTGATCATTGACCGCGGCGATGTTGGCCGTGGCGCAGGGATCAGCGAAGTTGTTCGCGAACGTCTGGCTGAAGGGCGAGTAGTTTTCGCCCAGGTTCGGCACGCGAACCGAGGTGTTGAAGCTGGTCTTGAAGGTGATGTCCTGGATCGGACGGTAGACCAGGTTCACGCCGTAGACGTCGACGTTGCCCACGGTCGAGTAGTCGGCGTAGCGGTACGAACCGCTCAGCTCGGCGTACTCGCCCATGAAGCTGTCGCGGAACAGCGGGAGCGACAGTTCGGCGAAGACTTCCTTCGACTCGTAGCTGACTTCCGGGAAGTCGGCGCCGGTGTTGAGGAAGAGCAGACGATCACCCGCAGTCGAGCTGCGGCCGACGGCCGAGGTCGTTTCCTTGCGCCATTCGCCGCCCAGGGCCAGGCCGATGCTGCCGGCGCCCCAGAAGTCCCACAGTTCGGTCGAGACCGAGCCGATGGCCTGGTGCTGCTCGTTCATTTCCTGAACGCGAACGAAGGCGTCGACGTATTCCAGAGCCTCGGCCGACTGGTTGCCCGCGCCGAAGATGTTCAGCGGGGTGCACTGGGCGATCGAGTCGCGGCCGTACTGGGTGTCGCGCAGATCACCGCCACGGTGATTGTCGGCGACGGCCAGGCCTTGGGCGTTCAGCAGGCTGGCGCGGCAGACGATGGCGCCGGCCTTGCCGAGCACGCCGGCCGTGTCGACCACAGCGTCAGCGGCCAGCGACATGCGCTGGGTGTCGACGCCGCGTTCGATGTTTTCGATCTCGGCCTTGCCGTAGACGTAGCCCAGATCCCACGACAGCGACTTCATGAAGCTGATCGGGCCGTGGTCGCCCTGGAAGCCGGCGGTGTAGCGCTGGACGTCGCGGGTATTGGCTTGCGAACGCTCGGGGCCGAAGAAGGTGTGACGAGCGATCGGCAGAGCCACCGTTCCGGTCAGTTGGCCGGCGTTGGCGGCGGTCGGCGGCGCATAGACGTCGATGCGGTTGGCCGCGATCGCGTCCTTCACGTTCTGCGGCAGGAAGGCGTTGTCCGCCCAGCGCAGGTCGAAGGCCGACGTGCCCCAGATCGAGGCGGTCTGGTTGGCGCCGTACGAGCTGTTGTCCAGGTCAACGTCGAAGAAGGTGCGCTGGCCGCGCATGAAGGTTTCTTCGGTGATGTACTTGGCCGAGGCGTTGAACGAGATCTCGTCGGTGATCTGGAAGTTGCCGCCGACCTGGTAGCGCTGCGATTCCGATTGCGGCACGCGGCTGAAGCCAGCGACTTCACCCAGGGGCATGCCGTCGCCGCCGATGTTGTAGGGGCGGTTGTGGCCGACGTTGCCGACGCGCTGGCCGAAGTTGGCCGCACGAGCCGTGTTGCCTTCATAGACGAAGGTCTTGCCCGGATTGATGCCGTAGCAGTTGGCGGCGTACGAGAAGCTGCCGCCGGGGAGGCAGTTCTGGTACGGGATGTTCGGGTTGGCCAGGGCGCTGGGCTGCAGCACGTTGGCCAGGGTGGTCTGACCCCAGGGCAGGATGTCCAGACGGTTCACGCCGTAGAAGACGCCGGCGTCCAGCAGGCCGTCATTGGGCGCGTTGGTCGGGTCGGCGTCGATCGCCAGACGGATCGGGCCGCGGCGAATCCAGTCGATGTCCATCGAGTCGACGTTGTCGACCTTCTCGTATTCCGCGTGAGCGTAGAGGTTCAGGCGGTCGTCGAAGAAGTTCTTGCCGATCAGGGCCGAGACGCGACGGCTGGCTTCGCCGTTGCTGTTGATCTGGCCGTAGTTGGCGTCGATCTCGAGGCCTTCGAAGTCCTTCTTGAGGATGAAGTTCAGCACGCCCGAAACGGCGTCGGCGCCGTAGACCGACGAGGCGCCGCCCGTGATGATTTCAACGTTCTGGATCAGCAGGCGCGGGATGGTGTCCACGTCGACCGACAGGTCGCCGCCCGAGGAGCTGACGTGACGACGGCCGTCGACCAGCGTCAGGGTGCGGCCGGCGCCCAGCGAGCGCAGGTTCGGCAGCGACAGGCCGCCGGTGTTCAGGCTCGAACCCGTCGTGTCCGACGGAACGGTCGAGTTCTGCAGGGCCGGGATGGTGGCCAGGTAGTCGATGACGCTGGTTTGGCCGGTCGACAGCAGTTCTTCCTGCGTCACCTGGATCAGCGGGGTCGGGGCGTTGGTCGGGTCGCGACGGATACGCGAACCCGTAACGACGATCTCGCCCACTTCGGTGGCGACGTCGGACTGGGGCGCTGCTTCGACCGACTGGGCCATGGCCGGGGCGGTCAGTGCGATGGCGCTAGCCAGCACCGTCGAACCGAGGAGGATTGCTCTCATTACTTTTATACACCTGACACAAAAAAGCCGGAAGCGGCCACACATTCCCCTCGGTGTGGCTGAAATGGGGCTAAGTTTGCCTAGGTTTGGTCAAAGTGTGGTTGAGATGACGCCTTGTGGCCGAAGTGGTGCAATCGAGACACATTTGAGACGATCTCAGTCTCAATATTTGGCGTCACGGCGTTCACTGAATTGAATGCTGTGAAATGAGTGATTTTAACTCAAAGATCGTCGATATTTATCCGAGCTTGTCCATCGCGGCGATCCAGTCGGGCAGTTCGGCTATGCGGCTGAGCGAGACATAACGGGGGTGGCCTTCCGGCGCGTCCGCCAACTCGTGGGCCCAGGTGATGTGGTAGGGGATGTGGCAGGCGAAGGCCCCGGCTTGGAGCGCAGGCAGGACGTCGGACTTCATCGAATTGCCGGCCATCACCGCCTCGGCGGCGCCGCTGCCGTGCAGGGCGAAGGCGCGATCATAGGTTGAGCGGTCCTTTTCCGACACGATCTCGACGGCGGCGAACAGGTCGCCCAGGCCGGACGCGGCCAGCTTGCGCTCCTGATCCATCAGGTCGCCCTTGGTGATCAGGACCAGCCGATATTGCTCCGACAGTTCGGCCAGGACCTCGTCGACGCCGGGCAGGGTCTCGACCGGGTGGGCCAGCATCTCGCGGCCCGCCGCCAGGATTTCGCGGACGATGTGCGGCGGGGCGGCGCCGTCGCACAACTCCATGGCCGTCTCCAGCATCGACAGGGTGAAGCCCTTCACGCCGTAGCCGTAGAGACGAAGGTTGCGCTGCTCGACCTCGGCCAGACGCCCCATCATCACCGGCTCGTCGGCGTGGTCGGCCAGCAGGTCCACGAAACGCTTCTGGCTGAGGCGGAAGATGGTCTCGTTGTGCCACAGGGTGTCGTCGGCATCGAGGCCGACCGTGGTGATGGTCATGGGGAGGCTCCAGTGTGCCGGCGCTCTCTATCCCAGGCCCGGCGCGATATCACGCGACGGGTGCGACATTTCGGTCTATGCGGCGCAGATGACCCAGACGGAAATCCTGCCCGACCCGCCGCACCGTATCGGATGGGCGCTCGCCGCCCTCGTCGTGGCGGGCAACATGATCGGTTCGGGGGTCTATCTGTTGCCCGCGACCCTGGCGCCGACGGGCAGCAGCAGCATTATCGGCTGGCTGATCTGCGGGATCGGGGCGGTGACCCTGGCCCTGGTGTTCGGCGGTCTGGGCCGGATGCAGCCGGACGCCGACGGCCTGTCGGACTTCACCCGGCGCGGCATGGGCCGCTTCATCGGCTATCAGACGGGGCTGGCCTACTGGGCCGCCTGTCTGGCGGGCAACGTGGCCCTGGCGGTGGCCGGCACCGGCTATCTGGCCTTCTTCATTCCGGCGCTGAAAGAGCCCTTGTGGGCGGCGGTCAGCAACCTGGCCCTGATCTGGCTGACAACGGCGGCCTACGCCAGCGGCGCGAAAACCGCTGCACGGTTCGGGGCCATCACCCTGGGTCTCGGCCTGATCCCCATTGTCCTGGCCATCGTCGCGGGAGCCATGGCCTTCAGCGGCGACACCTTCGCGGCCTCGTGGAGCCCGGGCGATCAGCCCCTGCTGAAGACGGTGCCGGCCTCGCTGGCCATCATCTTCTGGGCCTTCCTGGGCGTCGAGAGCGCCGCGGCCCTGTCCAGCCTGGTCAAGAACCCCTCGGTCGACGTGGGCCGCGCCTCGCTGGGCGGCGTCGCCCTGGCCTTCATTGTCTATGTCGCGGCCAGCATCGCCGTCTTCGGCGTCATTCCGGCCGACGTCCTGGTCCATTCGACCAGCCCCTATGCTGATCTGGTAGCGCGGGTCATGGGCTCGTCCGTGGCCGGTCTGGTCGCGGCCTGCGCCGTGATCAAGGTGCTGGGCACCATCGCCGGCTGGACCATGCTGGCGGGCGAGACCTCGCGCGGGGCCGCCGAGGCCGGCTGGATGCCGCGTTGGTTCGGCGGGGCGCAAAAGGGCAAGACGCCGCTGAGCAACCCCATCCTCAACTGCGTGGTCATGAGCGCTCTCGTCATCGCCAGCGCCCAGCCGACCCTGGGCGAGCAGTTCGGCGTCCTGATCGGCGTCACCTCGGTGCTGACGCTCTGCCTCTACGCCCTGTGTTCGATGACGCTGTGGAAGCTGACCACCAAGACTGGCTGGCGCGCCCTGGCTGTCGTCGGCGTGGTCTTTTCGGCCTTTGCGGTCGCGGCGGCGGCGGGCGGCTATATCCTGCCCAGCGTCGGATTCTTCGCCCTGACCAGCCTGGCCTGGGTCTGGGTGCGAAAGGGCCAGAAGGTTTAATCTCCGGGGCGTGTTGACCCCGCCCCTGCATCTCTTTAGTCACGCCGCCGTTTGTCTGCCCGTATTCATTGTTAGGAGCCTGCGCCATGACGACCCAGATTCTGTCCGGCGCCACTGGCGTCCTCGCGCTCGCTGACGGCACCATCCTGCAGGGGATCGGCGTCGGCGCCGTCGGCACGGCCCTCGGCGAGGTGGTCTTCAACACCGCCATGACGGGCTATCAGGAAATCCTGACCGACCCCTCCTACATGAGCCAGATCCTGGCCTTCACCTTCCCGCACGTCGGCAATGTCGGCGTGAACGTCGAGGACGTGGAGCAGATCGGCGACGGTTCGGGGACCTCGGCGCGCGGCGCCATCTTCCGCGACGTCCCGACCGATCCGGCCAACTGGCGCGCGGGTGGCGACCTCGACGCATGGATGAAGCGCCGTGGCGTGGTCGGTCTGTCAGGTGTGGACACCCGCGCCCTGACCAAGATCATCCGCGACAAGGGCGCGCCTCACGCTGTCATCGCCCACCACCCGGACGGCCAGTTCGACCTCGACGCCCTGGTGGCTCAGGCCAAGGCCTGGACCGGCCTGGTCGGCCTGGACCTGGCCAAGGACGCCTCGACGCTTCAGGCCTTCGACTGGAACGAAGGCGTATGGGAATGGCCCGCCGGCTATCCCAAGGTCGATGCGACCGACAAAAATGTCGTGGTCGTGGACTATGGCGTGAAGCGCAACATCCTGCGCGCCCTGGCCTCGACCGGGGCGAAGATCACCGTGGTTCCGGCCAATACCCCGGCCGAGGACATCCTGGCCCGCAATCCTGACGGCGTGGTTCTGTCGAACGGTCCGGGCGACCCGGCCGCGACCGGCGAATACGCTGTGCCCGAGATCAAGAAGCTGGTCGCCAGCGGCAAGCCCCTGATGGGCATCTGCCTGGGCCACCAGATGCTGGCCATCGCGCTCGGCGCCAAGACCATCAAGATGGATCAGGGCCACCACGGCGCCAACCATCCGGTGAAGGACCTGACCACGGGTAAGGTCGAGATCGTGTCGATGAACCACGGCTTCACCGTGGACCGCGACAGCCTGCCTGACGCCGTGGTCGAGACCCACGTCAGCCTGTTCGACGGCACCAGCTGCGGCATCGCCGTCAAAGACAAGCCGATCTTCAGCGTCCAGCACCACCCGGAGGCCTCGCCCGGGCCGACCGACAGCCTCTATCTGTTCAACCGCTTCGCCGAGTCGATGAGGGCCTGACGTGTCGGGGCCGGCGGCGAAATCGGCCTATCTCGGCTGGGTTGCTGACGCGATCAGCGGGGAGAGGGGCATCGCCTCGCCCGCGACCAGGGCGCCCAGCGATCTGATCCTGGGTTACGCCACCGGTTATGACGTCGCCGACGTGGCGCCGTTCGTGCGGTCCTTGCGCGCGGTCTGGGATGGTCCTCTGGTCCTGGTGGTGGATCAGGACCCGGCCCTGCTCGCCTTCCTGGCGGAACATGACGTCGAAGGCGTCGCGCCGCGTTCGGTCGGCGCGGGCGCCTGGGCGCCCCATGCCGTGATGGCCCGGTTTGCCGCCTTCGACGCCCTGATGGCCGAGCGTCCCTGGGCGCGACACGTCCTGATGACGGACGTCCGCGACGTGGTGTTCCAGGCCGATCCCTTCGTCCCCGCGCCACAGGGCTCCGAGTTCTTCTCGGAATACGATGAGGGAACGCTGGCCGATCACGCCTTCAACATGAAGTATCTGCGCGGCGTCGGCGGGTGCGACATCGCCCGCGCCCTGTCCGACAAGCCGTGCGTCTGCGTCGGCACCGTGGTCGGAGGCCGTGACGCCATGATGCGTTTCTGCCGGACCCTGTTGATGCTGGCGGCCATTCCCCGCTCGGAAATCGGCGGCGCCTTCGGCGCTGATCAGGCGGCCTGCAACATCGCGCTTCATCTCGGCATGATCGAGGGCGAGGTGAAGCCTAACTACGGTCGGGTGGCGACGCTCGGTCTGACGCCGGGGGCGGAACTGACGGTCGCGGATGGACGCATCGTCAACCCTGACGGCGGCGTCAGCGCCATCGTTCACCAGCACGACCGCCATCCTCATCTGCTGGAAGCGGCCTATGGGCGATGGGGCGATGGACTGGAACGACGCGAACGCGTGCGACTCCAGAGCGCCGCCCAACGCCGTCGCAAGCTGAAGGACTCCCTCCTGCGCCGCCTGCCCGAGTTGCGCTGACGATCAGCCGACGAAACCGTCGCGGATCGAAATTGACCGTTTCAGGCGTTCGGCGCGCTGGCCCCAACGTTTGGGGTCGGTGGCGGCGGCGACCACGCCGATGACGGCGCCCTCGGCGTTCTTCAAGGGGTAGGAGTCGACGAAGACCGGCTGAGGACCGGCCTCGCCGCCCAGCAGCCAGACCTCGTCCGTGATCGGCTCGCCCGACTTTATCGCGCGGATCACGGGCAGATCCTCGAGTCTGGCGATCGAGCCGTCCTGGGCGAAAACCTGGAAACGATCGGCGTAGTCTTCGGGACGTGCGCCGATCGGGTCCTTGATCTCCAGCCCCGGCACGCCGCCTGCCACCGCCAGCACTTCGCCGCTGGGCGCCGCATGCAAAATGACGGCGCCGCCCAGTCTTTCCGCCATGACGTCCAGCAGAGGACGAAGAAAGGCGGCGTGGGGGTGATCAGCGTCAGACATGGAAAAGCTCAGCAATCTTCTTCAGACCTAGGCTCGAACCCTGAATTTTTCTGTAATTCTCGCGGTTGCGAAAGCCCTAGGGCAGTTGGACAAAGGTCGAATGCCGGCGCAGTTCACAGGCCTTGCGCACCGCGACCGGCGCGGCCGAAATCCAGTAGGCGGCGTCGTCGGTGCGGCGGGCCAGTTTTCGCTCCTGACCGCGGCGACGGCGCGCGGCGGCGTTGTCCAGCAGGCGCGCGTGCAGGGCGCGGGGCGTCAGGAACGGAATGGCGGGGGAGCCGGGGACGGCGACGGCGTCGGGGCCTTGGGGCTCCACCGCCGGGCGGGCGATGGCGATGAACATCAGAAGCTTCCGTAAAGCGAATCAATCCACAGGTTGTGGATAACATGGTTGTCGCGCGGCATTTCGTTCGCATTCGGACGAGGGCGAGGCCGGGACGGCCTTCTTGGTTAATGAAAACCTAACGCGGATTTTCGGGCCCGGCGCTTTTCCATCTGTCATCGATCCCGCCTAGGGTGGCGGGCCTTGGAGGACGCCCATGAGTTTCAGCCTGTTGCGGACGGTCGCCGTCGTTCTGAGCGCCGGACTGCTGTTGTCGGCCTGCGCCAGCGGGGCGCGCAGCGATTTCGGCCTGAACGAGCGCGACGCCGCCTTTCCCGTGGGCTTCCCCAATGTCCGCTATTCCGTCGAGGACGAAGCGGCGGCTCAGAGCATCGAGCAGCAGCTGGGCGAGGGCGTGCCCAAGGGGGCGGACGGTCATTTCGACCTGATCGCCCTGTCCGGCGGCGGGGCCAACGGCGCCTTCACGGCGGGCCTGATCAACGGCTGGACCGCCAGCGGCAAACGGCCCGATTTCGAGGTGGTGACGGGGGTGTCGACCGGCGCCCTGGCCGCCCCCTTCGTCTTCCTCGGTCCGCGCTGGGATGCGCGGTTGAAGGAGGCCTATACCGGCGGCGAGGCGACCGGGCTGCTGAAGAGCCGGGGGCTGCGCGCCTTTGTCGGGTCGGGCGTGTTCAGCGGTCTGCCGCTGCGTGAACTGGTCGAGCGCAATGTCGACGAGGCCCTGCTGGCCGAGGTGGCGGCCGAGCACGCCAAGGGCCGGCTGCTGCTGGTCGCCACCACGGATCTGGACGCCCAGCGCGGCGTCATCTGGAACATGGGCGCCATCGCCGAGCGCGGCGGGCCGGAGGCCCTGGCTCTGTTCCGCGACGTCCTGATTGCCTCGGCCAGCATTCCCGGCGCCTTTCCACCCGTCATGATCCGCTCGCAAGCGCAGGGCGCGGTGTTCGAGGAGATGCACGTTGACGGCGGGGTGATGAACCCCTTCGTGGCCCTGCCGCAGATCATGTGGAACTGGGACGACGTGTCGGGCGTGTTTCAGGGCGCGCGCCTGCACGTCGTGGTCAACGGCAAGGACGCCCCGCGCTTCGCCGTCACCCGCGACGCCGCCGTTCCGGTTCTGACCCGCAGTCTGGACGCGGTCCTGGGCGGCCAGCTTCGCGCCACCATCGCGGCCAACCGCGCCTTCGCCAGCCGCAACGGGCTGGAGTTCCATGTCGCCGCCATTCCCGAGGATTACGACGGCGCCAACAGCCTGGACTTCAACCAGGCCTCGATGCAGGCCGTCTATGATCTGGGCGAGGCCCTGGGCCGCACCGGCGAGGCGTGGAAGTAGGGTGGCGTCCGGTTTCGACGCACTTATCCCTGATCTTCACAGGGCTGTGGACAAGGTCGTCGGGGATCATCATGTCTTGAGATCGCGGCGGGCCTTTCCCTCATCGCCACGCCGGGGTGTCTGAAGACGTGCGTTTCGACGATCGTTTCCTCGAAGAATTGAAGGCCCGCCTTCGCCCGTCCGACGTCATCGGCCGGACGGTGAAGCTCAAGCGTCAGGGGCGCGAATATGTCGGTCTCAGCCCCTTCTCGAAGGAGCGGTCGCCCAGCTTCTTCGTCAACGACGACAAGGGCTTCTTCCACGACTTTTCGTCCGGCAAGCACGGCGACATCATCAGCTTCCTGCAGGAGACCGAGCGTCTCAGCTTTGTCGAGGCGGTGCAGCGGCTGGCGGGCGAGGCGGGGATGCAGCTTCCCGCCGAGGACCCGCAGTCAGCCGAGCGCGAGGCCAAGAAGCAGGGCCTGACCGACTGGATGGACCTGGCCCAGAAATGGTTCGCCGCCAACCTGCGCCGCTCGGTCGGCAAGGCGGCGCGCGAATATCTGGAAAAGCGCGGCCTGCCCGAGGATCAGTGGGAGCGCTTCGGCCTGGGCTACGCACCCAATGACCGCGAAGGGCTGAAGAACGCCCTGATCCAGCGCGGGGCCAAGCCGGGGGATCTGGTCGAGGCGGGCATGCTGATCTCGCCCGACAGCGGCGGTGCGCCTTATGACCGGTTCCGCGACCGGCTGATGTTCCCCATTCTGGACGCGCGCGGGCGGATCGTCAGCTTCGGCGGACGGGCCATGAACCCCGACGACCGGGCCAAGTATCTGAACGGGCCGGAAAGCCCGCTGTTTCACAAGGGCGCCACCCTCTACGGCCTGCCCGAGGCGCGCCGCATCCTGGGGGCCGAGAGCCGGGGCGAGCAGGGGATCATCGTCGTCGAAGGCTATATGGACGTCATCGCCTGCCAGCGCGCGGGCTTGCCGGCGGTCGCGCCCATGGGCACGGCCCTGACCGAAGAGCAGATGGAGCGTTTGTGGCGGGTCTCGGCCGAGCCGGTGCTGTGCTTCGACGGCGACGCCGCGGGGCTGCGCGCCGCCTATCGCTCGATCGAGCGGTCGCTGCCCCTGCTGAAATCGGGCCGGTCCTTCCGTTTCGCCCTGCTGGACGCGGGGCAGGACCCGGACGACATCCTGCGCGACAAGGGGGCGCCGGCCCTGCGTCACGCCCTGAGCGAGACCCGGCCCTTCATCGAGGTCCTGTTCCGCCGCGAAGCCGAGGCCGAACCGCTGGACACGCCTGAGCGCAAGGCCGGGCTGAAGGGACGTCTGCGTCAAGCGGCCAGCGCCATTCAAGACAAGGACCTGGCCGAGCAGTACCGGCGCGACCTGTTCGAGCGTTTCGACGCCCTGTTCCCGCGCCAGCAGCAACAACAGACTTTCCAGCAGGGCGGACGGCCCGGTCCCGGTGGGCGCTGGCGCGGTCCGCCGCCCAAGCTGGGCCAGACGGCCGAGGGCGCCCAGGCCATGCAGGCCCTGTTCCGCTCCATCGAGCCGGTGGCCGCCGCCCTGGCCCACGGCGCGGTGGATGATCCTGAGCGAATGGACGATCATCTGGAGGCCATCGCCCGGCACGGCTTCGGCGATCCAGCCCTGGACGGACTGGCGCAGGAACTGGTCCGGTTACGCTTTTCGGGGCAGAGCCTTGACTCGGCCGCGATCCGACGCCATCTGGCCCACTCGGGTCATGATGCCTTGATGCACGAGGTCGAGAAGGCGGCGGCGAAGTCCGGCGCGCCATTCCTGGCTGCAGACAAGCCCCTCGGCGAGGCGAGGATCCGGTGGTCGCAGGCGTTCGACGCTCTGACCCGCGTAGCGGCGTTGGAGCAGGCGCTGGCGTCAGCAAAGTCGGATGCCCACAAGGCGTTCGACAACTCGGCCTTCACCCTGGTGAAAGCCGAGCGCGATGCATTGCGACGGGCCATCAAGACCGGAACGATTTGGGAAGACGCGGCTTCTTCGTAACCAACGAAGTCGTCGGGCGTTGTATTTTCGCCGCAGGGGACTGATCACCCTCCAGCGGTCGTGGAGACAGACTGAATGAGCGCGCAGACCGAGACGCAGGACACCGAAGCCAATACCGACGGGCCCCTGCTCGATCTGACGGACGCCGGCGTCAAGAAGTTCATCAAGCAGGCCAAGGCCCGCGGCTATGTCACGATGGAGGAGCTGAACAAGGTCCTTCCGTCGGAAGAAGTGACCCCGGACGCCATTGAAGACACCCTGGCCATGCTGTCGGAAATGGGCGTCAACGTGGTCGAGGCCGAGGAAGACGCCGCAGAATCGACCGGCACCGACGTGGCCGCCGCCGCCGAGACCTCGGTGGCCGAGACTCCGGCCAAGTCGGCCTATGACCGCACCGACGACCCCGTGCGCATGTATCTGCGCGAAATGGGGTCGGTCGAACTGCTGAGCCGCGAGGGCGAAATCGCCATCGCCAAGCGTATCGAGGCCGGCCGCGACGCCATGATCTCGGGTCTGTGCGAAAGCGCCCTGACCTTTGAGGCCATCATGGTCTGGCGCGAGGAACTGGCCAACAACCGCATCCTGCTGCGCGAAGTGATCGACCTGGACGCCACCTACGGCATTCTCAATCCCTCGTCCTTGCCGCACAACCAGCCCGCGCCGGGTCAGCCGACCGGCGAGCCGGACGGCGACGGCGACAAGCCGGAAGGCGAGGACGAGGACGAGGACGACTTCGACGACGGCGGCGGCATGTCGATCTCGGCTCTGGAAGCCGAGCTGCGCGACGGCGTCATGGAGGTGCTGGACGCCATCGCTTCGGACTTCGGCGGTTTCCGCAAGCTGCAGGACAAGCTGGTCGAGGCCCGCCTGAAGGGCGAGGTGCTGAGCGCCAAGGATCACAAGGCCTATGAGACCCTGACCGCGGCCATCAGCGATCGTCTGAAGACGATGAAGCTGAACAACAACCGCATCGAGGCCCTGGTCGAACAGCTGTATGCGATCAACAAGCGCCTGATCGGTCTGGAGGGCCGCCTGCTGCGCCTGGCCGACAGCTACGGCATTTCGCGTCCCGAGTTCCTGAAATCCTATTTCGGCTCGGAGCTGGACCCCAACTGGTCGGAACGCGTCAAGGAAATGGGCGTGCGTTGGACCAAGTTCAGCGACAATGAAGCCGCCCAGATCGCCAAGATCCGTGCCGACGTCGCCGCCGTGGCGACCGAGGCCGGCCTGCCGATCGACGACTATCGCCGCATCGTCCAGACGGTCCAGAAGGGCGAGCGCGAAGCCCGTCAGGCCAAGAAGGAAATGGTCGAGGCCAACCTGCGCCTCGTGATCTCGATCGCCAAGAAATACACCAACCGCGGCCTGCAGTTCCTGGACCTGATCCAGGAGGGCAACATCGGCCTGATGAAGGCGGTCGACAAGTTCGAGTACCGTCGCGGCTACAAGTTCTCGACCTACGCCACCTGGTGGATCCGTCAGGCGATCACCCGCTCGATCGCCGACCAGGCGCGCACCATCCGCATCCCGGTGCACATGATCGAGACGATCAACAAGATCGTCCGCACCAGCCGCCAGATGCTGCACGAGATCGGCCGCGAGCCGACCCCGGAAGAACTGGCCGAAAAGCTGGCCATGCCTCTGGAGAAGGTGCGCAAGGTCCTGAAGATCGCCAAGGAGCCGATTTCGCTCGAAACCCCCATCGGCGACGAGGAAGACAGCCACCTGGGCGACTTCATCGAGGACAAGAACGCCGTCCTGCCGATCGACGCCGCCATTCAGTCGAACCTGCGCGAAACCACGACCCGCGTCCTGGCCTCGCTGACCCCGCGCGAGGAACGCGTCCTGCGGATGCGTTTCGGCATCGGCATGAACACCGACCACACCCTGGAAGAGGTCGGCCAGCAGTTCTCGGTGACCCGCGAACGCATCCGTCAGATCGAGGCCAAGGCCCTGCGCAAGCTGAAGCACCCCTCGCGGTCGCGGAAGTTGCGGTCCTTCCTGGACAGCTGATCCAAGACAACAAAGGGCGGCTCGCAAGAGCCGCCCTTTTTCTTTGGCGTCTTTCCTCCCCATTCCATGGGGAGGTGGATCGGCGGCGAAGCCGACGAGACGGAGGGGGCGGCGCAAGCCTGTCCGCGTTTCAAGCGCCGACCGCACAACGTCGCGTCGCCCCCTCCACCGCTACGTGGTCCCCCTCCCCACAAAGCGGGGAGGAAGATCGAGGCGGCCCTCAGTTCTGGAAGATGGTTTCGAAGCCGCCCCACATCATGCGTTTGCCGTCGAAGGGCATGTCCATGTCGGCCATGGCGGGGTCTTCCTGCATCTTGGCCCAGGCGTCGTCAGCGGTCTTCTTGTCGGGCCAGACCAGCCAGGAGAAGACGACGGCCTCGCCCTCTTCCAGCTTCACCGCCATGGGGAAGCTGGTGACCTTTCCGTCCGGCACGTCCACGCCCCAGTTCTCGATCTGAGCGGTGGCGCCATAGCCCTTGAACAGGGGCCAGGATTTGCGGGCGGACTCGATATAGCGGTCCTTGTTCTCGTTCTTCACGGGAGTCAGGAAGCCGGTGATGTAAGCCATCTTGGTGTCTCCTTCGGAGGTTGGCCCCTATCGCTCGCCGCGCGGCGGCTCGCTGTTTGAGGGCAGGGGGCGGATAGTTGAGGCAGGCGGTCGTCGGGTCTTGGTCGAAAGCGACAGGGCGGGCGGACAAGCTTAGCTTGACTGCTTACCCAGCCTTGTCAGCAGCGGCCTCGATGGCGGCGATGTCGATCTTCTGCATGGTCATCATGGCCGTGAAGGCGGCCTTGGCGCGGGCGGGGTTCGGGTCGCTGAAGAAGGCCATCAGGCGGCGCGGGGTGATCTGCCAGTTGACCCCCCAGCGGTCCTTGCACCAGCCGCAGTCGCTGGCGCGTCCGCCGTTGTCGATGATGGCGTTCCACAGGCGGTCGGTCTCGGCCTGATCGTCCGTCATGATCATGAAGGAGACGGCCTCGGTCTGCGGGAAGGTCGGGCCGCCGTTCAGGCCCATATAGGGCCGCCCGGCTAGGGTGAACTCGACCACCAGCTCCGCGCCCTCGGCGCTGGACGGATTGTCGGCGGGGCTGGTCGCGATGCGGTCCACGTGGCTGTCGGGCAGGCCCAGCGAGACGTAGAACTCGGCCGCCTTCTTCGCCTGACCCAGGTCGTACCAAATGCAGGGGATGATCTTGTCGCTCATGACGTCGCCTCCTGTGCGGCGAGATGCTCGGCCACCTCGCCCAGTTGATCGGCGGCGGCGCCCCAGCCGGGCTCGAAGCCCATTTCGGTATGGGTCTTCATGGCCTTGTCGTCCCAATGGCGGGCGCGGGCGGTGTAGCGGGTGCCGTCGCCTTCGGGTTCGAACGTGTCGATGCGCACGAAGTTCATCTCGCCGGGCTGGGGAATCCAGCCCTCGGTCATGGCCCCGGTGGTGACGATGCGGCGCTCGGGGATGATCTCCAGCACCACGCCACGATACTCATGCCGCTCGCCCTCGGGCGACTGCATGACGATGTCGGCGCGACCGCCGGGACGCAGGTCGTAGTCGACCGAGGGCGTTGTCCAGGGGCGAGGGGTGAACCATTCGGTTCCGTGTTGTGTGAAGGCCTTCCACACCGTTTCCGGCGAGGCCTTGAAGATGCGGCTGACGCTCAGCTCGAACAGGTCGGTCATGATCAGCCGCCCCCGACCTGGGCGGCGAAGGCCTCGGGGCCCTCGGCGGCGGCTTCGGGGTCCATCCACATGACTTCCCAGATATGACCGTCCGGGTCGGCGTAGCTGCGGCCGTACATGAAGCCGTAGTCCTGCCTGGCGTTGGGGTCGGCCTGACCGCCGGCCTTGGCGGCGCGGTCGATCACGGCGTCCACGGCGTCACGGCTGTCTTCAGAGACGCAGATCAGCACCTGGGCCGTCTTGTGCGCGTCGGGGATGGCGCGGTCGGTGAAGCTGGAGAACTTCTCGTGGGTCAGAAGCATGGCGTGGATGGTGTCGGAAAACACCATGCAGGCGGCGGTGTCGTCCGAGAACATGGGGTTCTTGGCGGCGCCCACGGCCTCATAGAAGGCGACCGAGCGCGGCAGGTCGGTGACAGGCAGATTGACGAAGATGAGCTTGTTCATTTGGCGATCCTCCCTGATCTGGCGTAACGGTGTCCTATCGTGTTATGTTAGTCAACCATGAAGTTAGAAAAAGTAACTAACGAATCCGCCGACCGTTCCCGCCGCTATCACGACGCCTGCGGCGCCGCGCACGGACTCGACCTCGTCGGCGAGCGCTGGGCCCTGCTGGTGATACGAGAACTCATGATGGGGCCGAGGCGTTTCAGCGACCTGCGAAAGGACCTGTGCGGCTTGTCGGCCAATGTCCTGACCCAACGGCTGGAGGGGCTGGAGGTCTCGGGCATTGTCCAGCGCCGCAAACTGCCGCCGCCCGCCTCGGTCCAGGTCTATGAGCTGACCGACTGGGGCTATGAGATCAAGCCGGTCTTCATGGTGCTGGGCCGCTGGGCCGCGCGCTCGCCCCAGCACGATCCCACCCTACCGATCAGCGCCGTGTCCATCATGCAGTCGTTCGAGACCATGTTCGATCCGGACCTGGCGGCCGATGCCAACATGCGGCTTGGCTTTGCGATGGATGAGGACCGCATGGTGGTGACCGTGAAGGACGGCGAGATCACCACGCGGCGCGGCGAGGTCGAGGACGGCGACGTGATCGTGCGCGCCGCCCCGCCGATCGTGGCCGCCGCCGTCTACGGCAAGGTTCCGCTGGCGGCGCTGGAAGGCGAGGGGGCGATGATCATAGAGGGCGACTGCGCCGTCTTCGCCCGCTTCATCGACTTCTTCCACCTGCCCGAGAAGGCGGGGTAGGTCGCCACCAGCATCCGCTCATCCCCGCGGAGGCGGGGACCCAGGGCTTTGGCTGCAAGCGTGAGCCTCAAGTCGAAGGCGTGCGCATCCTCTATTGCGGTTTGCGCGGCTCCTACTGGGTCCCCGCCTCCGCGGGGATGAGCGGAAAACTTGGGGCCCTAAACCAGAATATCCAGCAGGGTCCCCGTCATCTCGTCCGCCGTCCGCGCCACGGCGGCGTTGGCGGAGAAGTCCTGTTTGGCGCGGATCTGTTCGACGGCCTCCACGGCCAGATTGTCGATCGAGCCTGTCGCCGTGCGTCGGGCGCTGGCCTCGAAGCGGTTGGCGGCGTTCTGCATTCCGGCGGCGGCGATGCTCAGGGGCGGGATCGTCATGATCGGTCTCCGGGCGGCGAAGGGAACTCTGCGGACGGTCAGGATCGTGGCTTTGAGGTCAATGACGCCTGAACAAGCGTGGTGAACGGCGGTCTTTTTGCGGAAATCCGCCGCATCGGGGCCGTTATTGGTGTATAGAGACCGCCTCCTCATCGCCCGGCCGGCTGTTCGCCTTGGCCGGGCGCGGTCGTTTTACGGCCGCCATGCTCTTTTTCAGGTCGTATATGCCCTTTCCCGCGATCCACCCCGCGCTAGACCGCGCTCTCGCCAACAAGGGCTATGCCGAGCCCACCCCCGTCCAGGCGGCGGTTCTGGAAGGCCACGGCGAGGCCGACATGCTGGTCTCGGCCCAGACCGGATCGGGCAAGACGGTGGCCTTCGGCCTGGCGGCCGCCTCTTCGCTGCTGGGTGAGAACGAGACCTTCGGTCCGGCCGACGCCCCCCTGATGCTCGCGATCGCCCCGACGCGCGAACTGGCGCTGCAGGTCTCGGCCGAGCTGGAATGGCTGTACGGCGAGTCCAAGGCCAAGATCACCACCTGCGTCGGCGGCATGGACGCCCGCAAGGAAGCCCGCGCCCTCAACTTCGGCATCCACATCGTGGTCGGCACGCCCGGCCGCCTGAAGGACCACATCGACCGCGGCAACCTCGACCTGTCGGCGCTGAAGGTCCTGGTGCTCGACGAGGCCGACGAGATGCTCGACATGGGCTTCCGCGAGGACCTGGAATACATCCTGGAGCAGTCGCCGCCCGAGCGCCGCACCCTGCTGTTCTCGGCCACCATCGCTCGCGACATCGCCATGATGGCCAAGCGCTATCAGCGCGACGCCGTGCGCATCGACACCGTCGACCGCAGCCAGCCGCACAGCGACATCGAATACCGCGCCCTGCGCATCGCCCCGAACGAGATCGAGCACGCCGTCGTCAACGTGCTGCGCTTCTATGAGGCCCCCGGCGCCCTGGTCTTCTGCTCGACGCGCGACAGCGTGCGTCACCTGCAGTCGTCGCTGCTGGAGCGCGGCTTCGCCACCGTGGCCCTGTCGGGTGAAATGGGCCAGCGCGAGCGCACCGACGCCCTGCAGGCCCTGCGCGACGGCCGCGCCCGCGTCTGTGTCGCCACCGACGTGGCCGCGCGCGGTCTGGACCTGCCCGATCTGGGTCTGGTGATCCACGCCGAACTGCCGATCAACAAGGCCACCATGCTGCACCGCTCGGGCCGCACCGGCCGCGCGGGCAAGAAGGGCACCTCCATCCTGCTGGTGCCGAGCAGCCGTCGCCGCAAGGCCGAGATGCTGCTGGGCTCGGCAGGCGTCGAGGCGACCTGGGCCGGGGCGCCCACCGCCGACGAGATCCTGGCCAAGGACGAGCAGCGCCTGCTGGCCGCCCCGGTCTTCGCAGAGGAAGGCAATGAGGACGACGCCGGCCTGATCGCCAAGCTGGTGGCCGAGCGCACGGCGGAAGATCTGGCCCGCGCCCTGCTGGTCCTGCTGCGGAAGGATCTGCCGGCCCCCGAAGATCTGGTCGATCCGGGCCAGGGCCCGCAGCGCAAGCCGCGTGGCGAGCCGGGCGACAAGTTCGCCGCCGGCGCCTCGCCCTTCGAGCGTCTGCAGCCCGACCAGGTCTCGTGGTTCCGCATGGACATCGGCCGGAACCGCAATGCCGATCCCAAGTGGCTGATCCCGATGATCTGCCGTATCGGCGGCATCACCAAGCAGCAGATCGGCTCGATCAAGACCTTCCCCGAAGAGACCCGCTTCGAGATCGCCAACACCCACGTCGAGGCCTTCAGGAAGCTGGCGGCCATGAACACCAACGAGGCGAACATCACGCCGTCGGAAGCCCCGCACGCGGGGATGTTCAAGGGCGGGACGCGCAACCGCCGCGACGAAGGCGGCGAGCGCCCCTACGCCAAGAAGCCCTTCCGCCGCGACGAGGACGGCGAGGGCGGTCGTCCGCCGTTCAAGAAGAAGCCGTGGCAGCCGCGCGAAGGCGAGGCCGACGGCGAACGTCCGGCCTTCAAGAAGAAGCCCTATGCCCCCCGCGCCGACGCGCCGGAAAGCAGCCAGTTCTTCGACAAGCCCTACGAGAAGCCTTTCGCCAAGGGCCCGGGCGCCAAGAAGCCGTTCAAGCCCAAGTCGGACTTCAAGGCCGGCGGCAAGCCGGGCTTCAAGCCGGGCGGCAAGCCCTTCGCCAAGGGCCCCAAGGGCGGCAAGCGCTTCGACTGACCGCTGATCGCTGACTTGCCCCCGGTTCAATCCGGGGGCAGGCTGCGGCCATGACCGCACGCGAACCGCAGACTGGAAGCGATGACGGGGGGCGCTACGCCTCCTTTTCCGCGTTCTATCCCTATTACATCCATGAGCATTCCAACCGGACCTGTCGCCGCATCCACGTGGTCGGGACGGGGCTGGTGATCGCCGCCTTCGGAGCCTTCTGCGTCACGCGCAACGCCTGGTGGCTGCTGGCCATGCCGCTGGTCGGCTACGGCTTCGCCTGGGTCGGACACTTCTTCTTCGAGAAGAACCGGCCGGCGACGTTCAAATACCCGCTGTGGAGCCTGATGGGCGACTTCCGGCTCTTCTTCGAGACGGCGACGGGCAGGCGGAAGTTCTAGCGCCTCTTCTTCTTTCCTCCCCATTCCATGGGGAGGGGGACCACGAAGTGGTGGAGGGGCTACGGCGGCGGAACCAAGAAGCCCCTCCGTCTCGTCGGCTTCGCCGCCGATCCACCTCCCCACTGCGTAGGGAGGAGAAGCCCCTCCGTCACGGCCGCTTCGCGTCCGCGCCACCTCCCCATTGCATGGGAAGGAAAAGCAAAAAGGCGACCGGATCGCTCCGGTCGCCTTTTTCGCCGGTAGGTCGGAAAGTCTTAGTTCGAAGCGGTCTGCCAGGCGGGCGGGCAGCCGTCGAAGTCGCCAGCGTCGGCGATGGTCAGGGTCTTCATGTTCAGGCTCTGGGCCTGGCGCATCGAGCCGCGGCCGTGGCCCGTATAGAGGTCGATCTTGGCGCCCTTGATCGCGCCGCCGGTGTCCGAGGCGTACCAGTAGCCGTCGTGGACCTCGCCGTTGGCCAGGCGCAGGCCGACCGTTTCGCGGATGAAGAGCTTGGTGCGGCGCGGGATGACCCGGGGGTCGACGGCGACCGTGCGCATGGCGATCGGTCGGCAACCGAGCGAGTCGTTGCCCGTCGCGCCGCCGCCGCCTGCATGATAGAGGCGGGCCGAGGCGCGCCAGTCGGGATCGCCCGCCATCAGCTCGGCCTGTTCGGCGGAAAGGGCGGACGTATCGATGGAACTTTCAGCCGCCGCGGCGGTTTCCATTGCAGCCGTTTCGATCGCGACAACGGCTTCATAAGGTTGAGGCTCTCCGGAACCGGAGAAGGCCATAGCCCAGAACATGGCAAGCGCAGCGGCTGTGTTCAGCATCGAACAGACTCAGGAAGCACCGGTCCCGACACGATCCGGCAGCGGGTTTTTGACCTCCAATTGTGTCAAAAACGTGTTGATTGAGATCAGGCGCGCCCCTGCGGCACGATCATCGTTCGATTAGTCCACAGGTCGATGAGCATATCGCTCAAATGTCACAGCATATGTGACAGCAACGAAATCAGTATTCGTTCTGCATGGCTTCTATACTGTGCGGATCAGCTGTTCGGTTAACACCTAAGTCTGATCGTGTAACACTTTATTGCGAAGAAAGTCTGCGTTTCGGCTCAAGATAACGGCGGCGTGATCGCGCGGCCGCGCGACGACCGGCATGGGTGGAGGCGGGACCGGGAATGGGATAAGCGGTCGTTTCCCCACGAATTTTTCCGCCGGTGTCCTGCGATGAAGCGCCAAGTCAAACGCCTGATGATCTCTGCCGCCGCCCTTGTACTGGTCGCGGCCCCCGCCGTTCATGTGGACGCCTGGGGAAACACCGGCCACCGCCTGATCGGCGTGGCGGCCATGCGCGGCCTCAGCGACGACCTGCCGGCCTTCCTGCGCACGCCGGGCGCGATCGCCGACGTGGGCGAACTGGCGCGCGAGCCTGATCGCTGGAAGGGCGCCGGCCAGCCGCACGACCGCGAGCGCGACACGGCCCACTTCATCGACTTTGACGACAACGGTCATGCGATGACGGCCAGCGGTCCGCACATCGACGCCCTGCCGCGGCTGAAGTCGGACTTCGACACGGCCCTGGTGCAGGCGGGCATCAAGATCGACGAGGTCGGCTATCTGCCCTACGCCCTGATGGACGCCTATCAGAACCTGGGCCGCGACTTCGCCTACTGGCGCGTCCTGACTGCCGCCGAGGGCCGTGAGACGGACCCCGGCAAGAAGGCCTGGTACCGCGCCGATCGCGAGCGCCGCGAGGCCCTGATCCTGCGCGACATCGGCGTCCTGGCCCACTATGTCGGCGACGGTTCGCAGCCGCACCACACCTCGATCCACTTCAACGGCTGGGGCGACTACCCCAACCCCGAGGGCTTCACCAACTCGCGCCGCACGCACGGAATCTTCGAGGGCGAGTTCACCTCGCGCGTCGCCCGTCTGGACACGGTCGAGGCGGCCATGAGCCAGCCGCAGGTGTCCGACCTGGACCTGCGCGCCCGCACCGCCGGCTATCTGAAGACCACCCTGGGCACGGTCATTCCCTTCTACCGTCTGGAGAAGGCGGGCGGCTTCAGGGACGCCGACCCGCGCGGCGCGGCCTTCGTCAACGAACGCCTGGCGGCGGGCGCCTCGGAACTGCGCGACCTGATCATCCTCAGCTGGCGCGAGAGCGGCACGGCCTCCATCGGCTGGCCCGCCGTCAAGGTGGCCGAGGTCGAGGCCGGGACGGTGGACCCCTGGACCTCGATGATCGGCGAGGACTGAGCATGAGGCTCTCACTGGGTTCCCGCCTCCGCGGGGATGAGCGGGATCAGGTTCTTCTCCCTTAGGGGGAGAAGGGTTACAGAGCGCCCCATGACTGAACTCACGCCCCCCGTCGTCATCCTCGACAAGTCCCAGATGGCCGAGAACATCGGCGCGGTCGCCCGCGTCATGGCGAACTTCGGCCTGTCGGAACTGCGGCTGGTCAGCCCGCGCGACGGCTGGCCCCAGGACCGCGCCTGGGCCACCGCCTCGGGCGCCGACTGGGTGCTGGAGGGCGTCAAGGTCTTCGACAGCGTGGCCGAGGCGATCCACGACCTGAACACCGTCTTCGCCACCACCGCCCGCCCGCGCGAGACGCGCCAGCCGGTGCGCACCCCGCGCGAGAGCGCCCGCATCCTCTATGACGACACGGCCTCGGGCCTGAAGACCGGCCTGCTGTTCGGCGGCGAGCGCGCCGGTCTTGAGACGACCGACATCACCCTGTGCGCCGGCATCACCACCATTCCGATCGACCCGAAGCACCACTCGCTGAATCTGGCCCAGGCCGTGGCCATCAACGCCTATGAGTGGCGCACTCTCATCCTCGACGCCCCGCCGCCGCGCTTCCGGGAAGGCGAGCCGCCGGCGTCGAACGAGCTGCTGGTCGGCATGTACGAACACTTCGAGGCCGAGCTGGAGGCCGGGGGCTTCTTCCACCCGCCCGAGAAGAAGCCGTCGATGAGCCAGAACCTGCGCGTCATGCTGGGCCGCGCCGCCTTCACCGAGCAGGAAGTCGCCACCATGCGCGGCGCCATCCACGCCCTGGCCAAGGGCCGCGGCCGGGTCCTGGCCAAGCTGGCCGAGAAGCGCGCGGCGGAAGCGAAGAAGGGCGAGTAGGGCTCTCCGCCCTCCGCCGTCATCCTCGGGGCGGCGTAGCCGAGCCCGGGGACCCAGACCGATGAACAGGGTGCGCCTTGTCCTGTCGAGGCCCTGCGTGCTGAATAGCCTGGGTTCCAGGGTCGGTTGGCATCTTTGAACGACGGATTGGGGGAGGCGAGGCTGCGAAATCCAGACGCGATCATCGCCGCCTACATCATGGCCAGCCGTCGCAACGGCACGCTCTACACCGGCGTCACGAGCGACCTTCATGCTCGCATCTGGCAGCATAAGCTTGGCACGTTTCAGGGCTTCACCGACGTCTATGCCTGCAAGGGTCTGGTGTGGTTCGAGCCTCAAGCTGGCATGGTCGAGGCTATTCGTCGGGAGAAGCAGATCAAGAAATGGCCGAGGCAGTGGAAACTCAATCTGATCGAGGCGGGCAACCCGCAGTGGGAAGACCTGGCGGCCTCATGGTTCGCTTGACTGTCTGGGTCCCCGGGCTCCGCTCGCAAGCGCGAGCGGCCCCGAGGATGACGGAGGTAAAGTGAAACTCGCCCTCATCTACCCCCTCGCCGCCCTGGCCGAGATCGGCGGTTGTTTCGCCTTCTGGGCCTGGCTGAAGCTGGATCGGTCGCCGGTCTGGCTGGTTCCGGGCGTGCTCAGCCTGATCGCCTTCGCCTGGCTGCTGACCCTTGTGCCGGCCGAGACGGCGGGGCGGGCCTTCGCGGCCTATGGCGGGGTTTATATCGTCGCTTCGCTGGCGTGGATGGCGCTGGTCGAGAAGACGACGCCGGACCGCTGGGACGTCATCGGCGGCGCGGTCTGCCTGATCGGCGCGGCGGTGATCCTGTTCGGGCCGCGCGGCTAGAGCGCGTTGAAGAAGGCGGGCACGGTCTCGCTGGCGGGGCCATAGACTCCCTCGTCGAACAGGCGCGCGCCCTGGGTCGGCTCCAGATTGATCTCCACCGTCCGCGCTCCGGCCATCCGCGCTGACTGCACAAAGCCCGCCGCCGGATAGACCGCGCCCGAGGTGCCGATGGAGACGAACAGGTCGCAGGCCTCTAGCGCCGCCTCGATCCGCTCCATCGCCAGCGGCATTTCTCCGAACCAGACGATGTGGGGGCGTAAGACGCCCTGCGGATGATGCGGCGAGGCGTGGGCGGCCTCCAGATCGCCGGTCCAGTCGCAGACGACGCCCGACGCGGTGCAGCGGGCCTTCAGCAGTTCGCCGTGCATATGGAGCAACTCGAACCCCGCAGCGGGCGGCGTCTCCGCGTGCGCCCGGTCGTGCAGGTCGTCGACGTTCTGCGTCACCAGCAGGAAGTCGCCCCACCACCGCGTCGCCAGATGGGCCAGGGCCCGGTGCGCGGCGTTGGGCTGGACCCTGGCCAGATGCCGCCGCCGCTGGTTGTAGAAGTCCTGCACCAGGGCCGGGTCGGCCGCGAACCCCTCGGGCGTCGCCACCGCCTCGATGCGATGCCCCTCCCACAGCCCGTCCGAAGCGCGGAAGGTCGGCACGCCGCTCTCGGCCGAGACGCCGGCGCCGGTCAGGACGACGAGGTTCATCGCTGGGTTTTCCGTTTGCGTCGCTGATGCGCCAGCAGGCTTTCCGAGGCGGCGTATTCAGGCGGCAGGTTGAACTTGGCGCGTCGGTCGTAGTCGCGGGCGCTCTTGATATCGCCAGCGCGCATCATCCGGGATGCTCGCCACGCGACGAAGCCGCACCATGTCGACGCCAATGCCAGGGCGAGCAGCCATGCTAGCAAGTAGCCTGATCTAAGCAGGACCAATGGCATGAAGGGTAGGGCGGCGGGGGCGAATGCTGCTTTCGGCCCAAAGGTGAAGTTGTAGGACAAGCGTGTGTCCACCCAGCGTCGAACCATCAGATATGCGGATCGTCTTGGCATCGTCGCCACCCTAGCGCCGGTCGGGCGACGCCGACAGCCGCTCGTGCAGCCAGTCGATCATGGCGCGGACCTTGGGCGGGACGTGGCGGGGGTGGGGGTGGACGGCCCAGACGCCTTCGTCGGGCGGGCGGGCCTCGTCCAGCAGGGAGACGAGGGCGCCCGACGCTAGGGCTTCGGCGACGTAGAAGTCGGGCAGCTGGCACAGGCCCAGCCCCTGCAGGGCCGCGTCCAGCACCGCAGCGCCGGAGTTGCAGCGCCAGCGGCCGGAGGCGCGAAGGCTGACCTCGCGCCCGGCCTCGGTGAAGCGCCAGTGCTCGGATGAGCCGATCAGGCCGTCGTGGCTGGCGATCTCGGACAGGTCGCGCGGGGCGCCGCGGCGGGCCAGATAGTCGGGGCTGGCGCACAGGATCAGCCGTCGTGAGGCCAGCCGTCGCGCCATCAGCCGCGAGTCGGTCAGGTGGCCGAACCGCACCGCCAGATCATAGCCGTCGCCGACCAGATCGCGCAGCCGGTTGTCCAGATCCAGCTCGATCCTCAGCTCCGGGTGCTGGCGCGCGAAGGCGTTGACGGCGGGGGCGATGAAACGTTCGCCATAGGAGACCGAGCAGGTCATGCGCAGCAGGCCGCGCGGGGCCTGATCGTCGGGCTGGACGGCGGCCAGGGCCTCGTCGCGCTCGTCGATCAGGCGACGGCAGCGGGCCAGAAAGTCGCGGCCTGCGTCGGTCAGTTCGACCCGGCGGGTGGTGCGATGCAGCAGGCGGGTCTGCAGCCGGTCTTCCAGCCGGGCGATCTCGCGGCTGACCGCCGAGGTCGACAGGCCCAGCCGTTTGGCGGCGGCCGAGAAGCTGGCCTGTTCGGCGACAGCGGTGAATTCGTCGATCCCGTCCCAGCGGCTCATCGGGACGTTCGATCATGATTATTGCCGTACGACAATAATGTTTTGCGGTTGTCGCCATATCCGCTCCGCCGCGACGGGCGTAGAACAGACGCCAATTCAGTCACCTTAGTCCCTGAAGCAGCGAGCGACCGCGTCGCGAGCGTTAGGGACCTCCGAAGGGCCCAGATCATGAAAACCCGCGCCGCCGTTGCGTTCGAAGCCAAACGCCCGCTCGAGATCGTCGAGGTCGATCTGGAAGGTCCGCGCGCCGGCGAGGTGCTGATCGAGATCAAGGCCACCGGCGTCTGCCACACCGACGCCTATACGCTGGACGGTCTGGACAGCGAGGGCATCTTCCCCTCGATCCTGGGCCACGAGGGCGCGGGCGTGGTGGTCGAGGTCGGACCGGGCGTGACCAGCCTTGAGGTCGGCGACCACGTCATCCCGCTGTACACGCCGGAATGCCGCCAGTGTAAGTCGTGCCTGAGCCGCAAGACCAACCTGTGCACCTCGATCCGGGGCACGCAGGGCAAGGGCCTGATGCCCGACGGCACGTCGCGCTTCAGCTACAAGGGTCAGCCGATCGCCCACTACATGGGCTGCTCGACCTTCTCGAACTATACGGTCCTGCCCGAGATCGCGGTGGCCAAGATCCGCAAGGACGCCCCTTTCGACAAGGCCTGCTACATCGGCTGCGGCGTCACGACGGGCGTGGGCGCCGTGGTCAACACAGCCAAGGTCGAGCCGGGCGCCAACGCCGTGGTCTTCGGCCTGGGCGGCATCGGCCTGAACGTCATCCAGGGCCTGAAGCTGGTCGGGGCCGACATGATCGTCGGCGTCGACATCAACGGCGACAAGGAAGAATGGGGCCGTCGCTTCGGCATGACCCACTTCGTCAATCCCAAGGATGTGTCGGACGTGGTGGCGCATCTGGTCGAGATGACCGGCGGCGGCGCCGACTACACCTTCGACTGCACGGGCAACACCGTGGTCATGCGTCAGGCGCTGGAAGCCTGCCACCGCGGCTGGGGTGAGAGCGTGGTCATCGGCGTGGCCGAGGCGGGCAAGGAGATCGCCACCCGTCCGTTCCAGCTGGTCACCGGCCGCGTCTGGAAGGGCTCGGCCTTCGGCGGCGCGCGTGGGCGGACGGACACGCCCAAGATCGTCGACTGGTACATGGACGGCAAGATTGAGATCGACCCGATGATCACGCACACCCTGCCGCTGGAACGCATCAACGAGGCCTTCGACCTGATGCACGAGGGCAAGAGCATCCGCTCGGTGATCGTCTTCTAAACGGGGAAGGACATGCGATGAGTGACTGGAAACTGCCGTGGACCGGCGCCTGCCTGTGCGGCCAGGTGAAGGTCCGCGTGACCGAGGCGCCGGTTGTCGCCGCCGCCTGTCACTGTCGCGCCTGCCAGAAGCTGACGGGCGGGGCCTATTCGCTCAGTCTGATGCTGCCGGCGTCCGGGCTGTCGGTCGAGGGCGAAACCGAGATCGGCGGCCTGCACAATCCCGTGCCGGAGCATCACTTCTGCCCCTCTTGCAAGAACTGGCTGTTCACGCGCGGCATCGCGGGCGGGGCCTTCGTCAACGTGCGGCCCAGCCTGCTGGACGACGGGGGCTGGGTGGTTCCCTATGCCGACACCTGGACGGCGCAAAGCCTGCCGGGCGTGCAGTCCGGCGCGCGGGTGCATTACCCCGAGTTCCCGCCGGTCGAGGACTATGCCGGGCTGATGGAAGGCTACGCTCGCGACGGCGTCCGGCCGGGCTGAGGCGTTGCGGCAATAGTCAGTTGCCAAAAGAAACTTTATAGGCCTAGCTTGCTGTGCCCGGCGAACCGGCCGGGCGCATCATCGGGAGGAAGACCATGTTCACCCACGTCACCGTCGGGGCCAACGACCTTGAGGCGTCGCACAAATTCTATGACGTGGTGCTTGGCGCGCTGGGCCATCAGCCGGGCACGGCCAGCGACCAGCCCATGCCGGGCGTCTGGTACATGACGCCGCGCGGCATGCTCGGCGTGGTCAAGCCGCGCGACGGCCAGGCGGCCTGTCACGCCAACGGCGGCACCATCGGCTTCGCCGCGGCTAGTCCCGAGGCGGTCGTCGCCTTCGCCGAGGCCGGGGTTGCAGCCGGCGGCACGGCGATCGAGGATCCGGCCGGACCGCGCAACACGCCCTTCGGCGTCCTGCATCTGGCCTATCTGCGCGACCCGTCGGGCAACAAGGTCTGCGCCCTGCACCGGCCGTCGTAAAAGCCAGGCTTGCGACAACTGACCACGGGGCGACGTCGGGCTGATCCGCTACCACCCCTCGATCAATGGGGAGGATCATCATGAAATTCGACGCGCAAAAGGCTCTGATCGCCTATTCGGGCGTGCTGACGGCCGTCTTCGTGGGCGTCATGGTCTCGGGGGCGGTGTCAGGGGTCGGCCCGGCCCGCTTCACCGAGATCGACGTCCAGCGCATCAATGTGCGCGAGCCGGACGGCACGCTGCGGATGGTGATCTCCAACCAGACATCCTTCCCGGAAATCCCCTATCGCGGGCGCGAGGTGCCGCATCCGGGTCGCGATTCGGCGGGCATGCTGTTCATGAACGAGGAAGGCACCGAGGTCGGCGGCCTGGTGTTCGGCGGCAAGAACGCCGACGGGGTCAAGACGTCGGGCGGCAGCCTGACCTTCGACGGCTATGAACAGGATCAGACGGTTCAGATCATGGGCTTCCAGCAAGGGGCGCGACGGGTGTCCGGCGTCTTCGTCAACGACCGGCCCGAGGAGTCGATCGATTTCGCTGTGCTGGAGAGCCTGGCGAGTCTGACCCCCGAACAGCAGGAAGAGGCGATGAAGACCGCCAATCTGGAGGGCTTCCCGCGCGCCTTCCTGGGGCGTCAGGGCTCGGGCGCGTCGGAACTGGTGCTGCGCGACGGCGCGGGCAAGGCGCGTCTGGTGCTCAGCGTGGCGGCCGACGGCGGGGCGCGGATCATCTTTATGGACGAGACGGGCCGCGCGACGCGCGTGGTGACGCCCGAAGGCTGACGCGGGTCTATCTGCCCTGGTCCGCACGGGATAAAGCAGGGCGAAGGTTTGAAGGCGGAGACGAGATGAGGGCGAAAGCGGCGATGACGGCGGGGCTGGCGGCGTTCAGCCTCTCGCTGGGATTGGCGGCCTGCGACCGGGGCGTCGACGGATCCCCTGTGGCCGAAGCGCCGGCCGAGGCCTGGGTGGGCAAGGACGTGGTCCTCTATCTGCCGGATCCGGTCATGAAGGCGCGGGTCGAGATTTCGGCCCTGACGCCCTATGTCAACGCCGCGACGACAGCGGCCGAGGGGGCGTTCCGCGCCGCCCCGGTCCAGCCCGGCGCCTCGGGCATGGTGTTGCTGATGGTCAAGCCGGGCGGGCGGGCGAAAGCCTGGGTCGTCACCGGCGACCCGGCCCCTAGCCCCGAGACGGTCGCGGCGGTGGTCAAGGCGGTCGAGGCCGTGCCCGCGCCCGCCGTGCGCGAGGGGCCGGTCCTGGTCGGCGTCGGCTTCGAGGCCTGGGGCGGCGGCGCGCCGCCTGTCGGGGCCAGCCCGCCCATCCCGCGCGACTGGTACAGCTATTTCCCGAAGGACGGCGGCCGACTGGACGACGCCTTCATGGCCCGCGTCTGGCCTGACTGATCGGAGTTTGAGTTGATGGAAACGGTCAAGACCCACGTCGTTCACGGCGGAACCCTGCGTTATCTGAAGCACGACAGCGCCGCGACGGGAACGCCCATGACCCTGTCGGTCTTTGTCCCGGCCGGCGAGGGGCCGTTCCCGGTCCTGATCTGGCTGTCGGGCCTGACCTGCACCGAGGACAATTTCACCACCAAGGCCGGGGCCTACAAGGCCGCCGCCGAACACGGCGTCATCATCGTGGCGCCGGACACCAGCCCGCGCGGCGAGAGTGTCGCCGACGACGCCGCCTATGATCTGGGCCAGGGCGCGGGCTTCTATGTCGACGCAACGCAAGCGCCGTGGGCGCCGCACTTCCGTATGGAGACCTATGTCACGGACGAGTTGATTGCTCTGATCGACGCGGAGTTTCCGACCACGAAGACGCGTTCGATCTTCGGCCATTCCATGGGCGGGCACGGGGCGCTGACCCTGGCCCTGCGCCACCCCGACCTGTTCAAGTCGGTTTCGGCCTTCGCCCCGATCTCGTCGCCGACGCACTGTCCCTGGGGCGAGAAGGCGTTTTCCGCCTATCTGGGCGAAGATCGCGCCGAATGGGCGAAACACGATGCGGCTCTGCTGATCGAAGGCGGCGCGGCGGCGGGGCGTTTCGACGACATCCTGGTGGATCAGGGCGAGGCCGACAGCTTCCTGGTCGATCAGTTGAAGCCCGAGCTTCTGGTCGCGGCGGCCAAGGCGGCGGGACAGCGGCTTACCCTTCGGATGCAGGCGGGCTATGATCATTCCTACTTCTTCATGGCCAGCTTCGTGGACGACCACGTGGCCTTCCATGCGACCCGCCTGAAAGCCTGAGACTTCATGACTGACGCCGCCCCCGACTTCGCCCACGTGGACTTCGACGAGATGTTCGCCGCCCTGTGCAGCGAGGTCGGCTTCTGCCTGCATGAAAAGGGTCAGAAGAAGGTGATCGCGGCCCTGCCCAAGGGGCTGGACGCGGCGATGAAGGCGGTTCTGGCCGCCGAGGGCGTGGATGAGCCCAATGCGCCGGGCGACCTGAAGAAGGCCGTGCGCGACTGCCTCAAGGCCCACGTCCAGCCTGGCTGAACCCGCCAACGGGCGAAGGATGGAGGAAACTTCATCCGCGCCGTGATCATGGCGCCTTGCGGGGCGGCGCCGCTTCGATAGTGTCCCCTCCCATCGCTTTTGGGAGGAAGCCCCGATGATGGACCGTCGCCGCCTGTTGATGACCGCCGCCCTGGGAGGCGCGTTCGCGACCTCGGGCGCCGCCCGCGCATTCGCGCAGACCGCCGCCGCTCCGGCTGCGGGTCCCGCCTCGGCCCAGTTCCTGGCCCTGCTCGACAAGATCGCCCAGGAGATGGTCCTGTCCGATCCCGAGACCCTGACGGCCCTGGGCATGGACCGCGGGCCGATGGCCCAGGCGCGTTTCAAGCTGAGCGACCGCTCGCAGGCCAAGATCGACGCCGACAAGGCCAAGTTCATCGACGGCATGAAGGCCGTGAAGGCCATCGAAAAGGCCCAGCTGACGCCGACCGAGCAGACCTATTACGACTCGCTGGAGTTTTTCGGCGACACGGTGATGGAGGGGTACGGCTTCCCTTACGGCGGCGGCATGTTCCCGTCGCCCTACACGGTCAGCCAGCTGGGCGGGTCCTATCAGCAGATCCCCGACTTCCTGGACAGCCAGCATCGCATCGAGGCGGCGGACGACGCCGACGCCTATCTGTCGCGCCTGTCGGACTTCGCCAAGGGGCTGGACGCCGAGCGCGAGCGGATGCTGGCCGATTTCGCCGCCGGCGCCGTGCCGCCCGACTTCGTCATCGACCGCACCCTGACCCAGATGGCCGCCATCACCGGCACGGCCCCTGCCGACTCGGTCATGAGCCAGTCGCTGGCGCGCCGCACCGCCGAGAAGAACATCTCCGGCGACTGGGCCGCACGCGCCCAGGCCATCCTGGCCGGCGAAGTCTATCCGGCCATCCAGCGTCAGGCTGACGCCCTGAAGACGGTGCGTCCCGGCGCGATCCACGACGGCGGCGTCTGGCGCCTGCCCAAGGGCGAGGACTATTACCGCTTCGGCCTGAAGTACTTCACCACCTCCTCGATGACGCCGGACGAGGTGCACCAGATGGGGCTCGAGCAGGTGGCCGAGATCTCGGCCCGCACCGACGCCCTGCTGAAGGCGCAGGGCATGACGCAAGGCACGGTCGGCGAACGCGTGGCCGCCCTCGGCAAGGACCCGCGCTTCGTCTATCCGAACACGGACGAGGCCAAGGACGAGCTGATCAAGGAACTGAACGCCCAGATGGTGGCCATGCAGGCGCGCATGCCCGACTATTTCGGCCGCCTGCCCAAGTCGCCGTGCGACATCAAGCGCGTGCCCAAGGCCATCGAGGCCGGTGCGCCGGGCGGATATTACCAGCCGCCGGCTCTGGATGGCTCGCGTCCGGGCGCCTACTACATCAACCTGCGTGACACGGCGGAATGGCCCAAGTGGACCCTGCCGACCCTGACCTATCACGAGGCGGTGCCGGGCCATCACTTCCAGATCGCCCTGCAGCAGGAGAAGCCGGACACCCCGTTGCTGATGAAGGTCATGGGCTTCTCGGCCTATTCCGAGGGCTGGGGCCTGTACGCCGAGCAACTGGCGGACGAGATCGGCGCCTATGAGAACGATCCCTTCGGCCAGATCGGCTATCTGCAGTCGCTGATGTTCCGCGCCGCGCGTCTGGTCGTCGACTCGGGTCTGCACCACAAGCGCTGGAGCCGCGAGCAGGGCATCCGCTACATGGTCGACACCCTGGGCGACCAGGAATCCAGCATCGCCACCGAGGTCGAGCGCTACTGCGTCTGGCCGGGCCAGGCCTCCAGCTACAAGGTCGGCCACACCACCTGGGTCAAGCTGCGCGAGGACGCCAAGCGACGTCTGGGCAGCCGCTTCGACATCAAGGGCTTCCATGACACCGGCCTGAACCTGGGCGGCGTGCCGCTGACGGTGCTGGAGCGGACCATGAACGCCTGGACGCCTGCCTAGGCCCTTTGAACCACGGGCGCGCCGGCCTGATGATCGTCTGAGTGAAAGAGGGGGCGCGCGGCGTCGCGCTGTCCTCGTCGGGGAGTACCGCCATGATCGACCGCCGCCGCCTGTTGTTGACCGCCGCCGCCACCGCCGCCGTCGCGCCCTCTCTGGCCCATGCGGCGTCCGGTGATGCCGATGCGCGCCTGAACGGCCTGCTCGACGGCTGGTTCGAGGCCGACATCGACGAGTCGCCCGAGCGCGCCACCAACCTGGGCCTGGACAAGGGCGCCCGCGCCGGTCTGTCGTCCAAGCTGAGCGAGGCGGGTCCCGACGCCATCCGCAAGGACCGCGACAAGGCCATCAACCGCTGGGCTGCGCTGCGCGCCTTCGACCAGACGGGCCTCAGCGAAGCCGGCGCCCTGAACTACGCCATCGCCGCCTTTGGTCGCGAGACCTCGGCCGAGACCTCGCGCTTCGCCTATGGCGCGGGACCGGGCCGTCCGTCGCCCTATGTCGTGACCCAGCTGTCGGGCGCCTATTTCGAGACGCCGGACTTCATGGACAACCAGCACCGCATCGAGGATGCGGCGGGCGCCGACGCCTTCCTGTCGCGCCTGTCGGCCTTCGCCGGGGTGCTGGACGGCGAAACCGAAAAGGTCCGCGAGGACGCCGGCCTGGGCGTCATCCCGCCTGACTTCATCATCGACCGCATGCTGCCCCAGGTCCGCACCCTGCGTGATACGAACGCCGCCGACCTGGCCATGATCAAGTCGCTGGTGCGCAAGACAGCCGCGCTCAACCTGACCGGCTATGACGCCCGCGCCGCCGCCATCGTCGATCAGCAGATCAAGCCCGCCCTGGCCCGTCAGGTCGCGGCCCTGGAGGCCATCCGCCCGCAGGCGACGCACGACGCCGGGGTCTGGCGTTTGCCGGACGGCGAGGCCTTCTACGCCAACGGCCTGAAGTCCAACACGACCACCACCCTCAGCGCCGCCGAAATCCACAGGATGGGCAAGGAGCAGGTCGCCGAGATCAGCGCCGAGATCGACGCCATCCTGAAGTCGCAGGGCTATACGCAAGGGACGGTCGGCGAACGCGTCCAGGCCCTGAACAAGGACCCGGCCCAGTTGTTCGCCAACACCGACGAGGGCAAGGCGGAGCTGCTGGTCTGGCTGAACCATCTGGTCGCCGAACTGGAGCCCAAGCTGCCCTCCGTCTTCGGTCGCCTGCCCAAGACCCACGTCGAGATCCGCCGCGTGCCGGTGTCGATCCAGTCGGGCGCGCCGGGCGGCTATTACCAGGGGCCGCCGCTGGATGGCTCGCGTCCGGGCGCCTACTACATCAACCTGCGCGACAGCGGGAACTGGCCGAAGTTCGCCCTGCCGACCCTGACCTATCACGAGGCCTCGCCGGGCCACCACCTGCAGGTCGCCCTGCAGCGTGAGTCGGGCGAGCTGCCGCAGTGGCGCCGCGCGGGCGGCTTCTCGGCCTACAACGAAGGCTGGGCCCTCTACGCCGAGGCTGTCGCCGCCAACGACCTGAACGCCTATGCGGACAATCCGCTGGGCCGGGTCGGCTTCCTGATGTCCTATCTGTTCCGGGCCGTGCGTCTGGTGGTCGACACCGGCATCCACTCGGAACGCTGGAGCCGCGAACAGGCGGTCGAATACATGGCGGCCTCGGGCGCCAAGCCGCTGGACGCCTCGAACAGCGAGATCAACCGCTACACCGTCTGGCCGGGCCAGGCCTGCGCCTACAAGGTCGGCCACACCGTCATCGCCCGCCTGCGCAAGGAGGCCGAGGCCCGGCCCGGCTTCGACCTGCGCGCCTTCCACGACAAGGTGCTGATGAACGGCTCCCTGCCGCTGGCGGTGCTGGAAGCCCAGATGCGAGCCTGAGGCGCCGATCAGGGTTGAAACGAAAGACGGCCCGGACGTTCGCGCGTCCGGGCCGTTTTCATGTCCGGCGCTGGATGGCGGTCAGGTCGCCGCGCGCCAGGTGGTCGGCCACAGGTCCTGGGGAACAGCCGTGCAACTGGGCATGACCTTCTCGTCCAGCAGGGCGAAGCGTTCGCCGGTCCAGGCCCAGACGCCCATGCGGCCGCAGTCGCCGAGACCGCGCCCCTTGCCGAAGGCGAAGAGGGTGCGGGTCTTAGGGTCATAGCGGCTGTTGACCAGGGTCTCTTCACTGCCCGCCGCCGTGGGAAAGGCGACCGGCCGGGGCGCGGTCCCGTCGGCCGGAGTGATGAAATAGGTCTGGCTGAAATTATAGGCCCCTTCGCCGCACGGCACGCTCCACAGCAGCTTGTCCGCCGCCAGACGCGAGACCTCGACGCTCGGCTCGAACCGTTCGCCCCTGCGGGTTTCGGCCAGGCATTCCTTGACCTTGGGGTGGGCCAGAAGCGCCGGGGACAGGTCGTCCTGAACCAGACCGTTCTGGGCGACGGCGGCGGCCACGGTCACGCGCGGGGCAGGCGGGGCGGCGGGCACTTCGGCGGCGGGCCGGTCGCCGCGCCGGATCAGGGCGGTGGGGGTGTTCAGCCGCCCCTGACGCTCGTCGATCCACAGGAAGGCGGCGGCCGCCCCGCCCAGGCTGACCTTCATCTGTTCATCCCCGCGTCGCAGGGCCATGAAGGAGCCGTTGCCCAGATCGTGCAGCAACTGGGCCGAGGGCGTCCTGAAGGCGATGACGTCGCCTTCCTCGTCCATCTTGGTGTTCTGGCCCGCATAGCGGCGGCCGTCGATCTCGGCGTAGACGTCGCCTTCGCCGTCCTCCAGACCCCAGCCGCCCATGTGGACGACGGGCCGTGCCTCGGCGCCGGGAGCCAGGGAAACCAGGACGAAGCCCATGTTTTCATGCGCCGAACCAAAGGCCACGCAGTGATTGGTGTTGTCGCAGGTGGCGGTCCAGTCGCGGAACTCGCGCGTCACGCTGGGCGGATTGGCGGTCGTCCCGGCGGACGGCGACGTCGCCGCCGTCTCGACCGCGACGTCGGAGGCGGCGGGGGCCGCGGCGGGCGAGGCGTCGCCCTCCTTCTTGCCGCAGGCCCCCAGCGCCAGAGGCAGGGTCAGGGCGGCGGAAGCGGTCAGCAACAGGCTGCGAAGCGTCATGTCGGGCGTCTCATCAGCGAGAGGGGAAAGATCAGGGGCGGGCCCCATGAACGGTCAAGCTGGCCGCTGGTTCAAGTCATGTGGGGGCATTTTGCGCAGGAGCGCCGATCGCGCCGCTCAGCCTTTGCGCCCGCGCCCGCGTCTCGCTATACCGCCCGCACGATATTCCTTCCCTGATTAAGAGACAGAGGCAGAGCATGGCCAAGATCAAGGTCGCCAACCCCATCGTGGACATCGACGGCGACGAAATGACCCGGATCATCTGGCAGATGATCAAGGACAAGCTGGTCTTCCCCTACCTGGACCTGGAGCTCGACTACTACGACCTCGGCATGGAGCACCGCGACGCCACCGACGACCAGGTGACGATCGACGCGGCCCACGCGATCCAGAAGCACGGCGTCGGCGTCAAGTGCGCCACCATTACCCCGGATGAAGCCCGGGTGAAGGAATTCGGCCTGAAGAAGATGTGGAAGTCGCCGAACGGCACCATCCGCAACATCCTGGGCGGCGTCGTCTTCCGCGAGCCGATCATCTGCAAGAACGTGCCGCGTCTGGTTCCGGGATGGACCCAGCCGATCGTCGTCGGCCGTCACGCCTTTGGCGACCAGTACAAGGCCACCGACTTCCTGATGCCGGGCGCCGGCACCCTGTCGATCAAGTTCGTCGGCGACGACGGCCAGGTGATCGAGCACGAGGTGTTCAAGTCCCCGTCGGCCGGCGTGGCCATGGGCATGTACAACCTCGACTTGTCGATCCGCGACTTCGCCCACGCCTCGTTCAGCTACGGCCTGGCTCGTAACTATCCGGTCTATCTGTCGACCAAGAACACCATCCTGAAAGCCTATGACGGCCGCTTCAAGGACCTGTTCCAGGAAGTCTTCGACGAGCACTATGCCGAAGAGTTCAAGGCGCGCGGCCTGACCTACGAACACCGTCTGATCGACGACATGGTGGCCGCCGCCATCAAGTGGTCGGGTGGTTTCGTCTGGGCGTGCAAGAACTATGACGGCGACGTGCAGTCGGACATCGTGGCTCAAGGCTTCGGCTCGCTGGGCCTGATGACCTCGGTGCTGATGACGCCGGACGGCAAGGTCATGGAAACGGAAGCCGCCCACGGCACCGTGACCCGTCACTATCGCCAGCATCAGAAGGGCGAGGCCACCTCGACCAACTCGATCGCCTCGATCTTCGCCTGGTCGGCCGGCTTCAAGCACCGCGCCAAGTTGGACGACAACGGCGCCCTGCTCGAGTTCGCCGAGACGCTGGAACGCGTCGTGGTCGAAACCGTCGAGTCGGGCTTCATGACCAAGGACCTGGCCCTGCTAGTCGGCGACCAGCAGTCGTGGCTGACCACCGAGGGCTTCCTGGACAAGGTCTCGGAAAACCTGCGCAAGGCTCTGCCGAACATCGGCTAAGGCCAGCAACGCGCTCACGCTGCTTGAGCGCGTAGTCGTGAACATCAAGGCCCGCCGACCCGGCGGGCCTTTTTGTTGTCTGCAGCCCTCCCCACAGCCGTCATCCTCGGGTCAAGCCCGAGGATGACGGCGAGGACGAATGACACCGGGTGTTAACGACGCCCTTGAGCCCCCTTTCGAACCATGTCCTTAATGTCGCTGGGGGTTTCGAGTTTGTATCGCAGATGTCGCTGACCCGTCGCGTTTGTAAGGCAGGGGAGGGCCGATGAACCGCAAGCTGATCATTCGACTGGGAGGCGCCGCCGTGGCGGCCTTCGTCCTGGCCTATGCCGCATCGCCGCTGCTGGCGGCGCGATCCCTGGTGCAGGCGGCCAAGACCGGTGACGAACAGGCGCTGGAGCGCCAGGTCGACTTTCCCGCCTTTCGCGCCAGCCTGAAGGACGAGCTGAGCGAGCGCATGGTCAGCGAGATGCGCAAGGACAGCCGGCTGAAGGACAGCGGCCTGTCGGGTCTGGGCATGATGCTGGCTCCGGCGCTGGTCAGCGGCGCGGTGGACGCCTTCGTCACGCCACAGGCTATCTCGGCCATGGTGCAGGAGGGGCAGGCGCCCAAGCCGGATCTGGCCAAGGTCGAGCCGGAGGTCGGCCCGAAGCACGAGAGCCAGCCCGAGAGCAAGAAGGTGCGCCAGTCGTGGAGCTATCGCGACCTCGACACCTTCGCCGTCACCCTGACCCGCGACGACCAGCCGGACGAGCAGGTCTCCCTGCTGATGAAGCGCCGCAACCTGTTCGGCTGGAAGCTGGCGGGGATTGATCTGAGCAAGGCGGAGTAACGCATTCTCTGCTCCCTTCCCCCTCGAGGGGGGAAGGGTCGGGGATGGGGGTGTGCACGCCGCGCGTTGAGGATGCGGCGCGAGAGGCGCGACGTCTCACGCGCCAGCCTTCAAGCGACCTGCCTTCACCCCCACCCAACCCTCCCCCCTCGAGGGGGAGGGCTTTGATCCCGGCCAAAGAAAAAGGGCGGTGCATTCGATGCGCCGCCCTTTCCTGTTTCAGTCCTGAGAGGGCTTAACCCTTCAGCGCCGCCCGGATCGCGTCCAGACCGGCTTCGGCTTTCGAACCGTCCGGGGCGCCGCCCTGGGCGAAGTCGGGCTTGCCGCCGGCGCCCTTGCCGCCCATGGCGATGACGGCGTCGCGGGCTAGATCAGCGGCGTTCACCTTGCCGGCCATGTCAGGCGTGGCGGCGACGGTGATGGCCGCCTTGCCGTCGACCACGCCGACCAGGGCGACGACGCCCGAGCCGAGCTGCTTCTTGAAGTCTTCGGCCACGCCGCGCAGGCCCTTGCCGTCCACGCCGTCCAGAACGCGGGCGATCAGCTTGACGCCGTTGATTTCTTCCGGGGCCGCATTGGCGCCCGCGCCGCCGCCCAGCGCAAGCTGCTTCTTCAGGTCGGCGACCTGCTTCTCCAGCGTCTTGACCGAGGCCTGCAGGCCCTCGACGCGGGCCGGAACCTCGGCGGTCTGGATCTTGAAGCCCTGGGCCAGCGAACGGGCGACATTGGCCTGATCCAGCAGGAAGCGGCGGGCCGCATCCCCGGTCAGGGCCTCGACGCGGCGCACGCCGGCGGCCACGCCGCCTTCCGAGACGATCTTGAACAGGGCGATGTCGCCGGTGCGGAAGACGTGGGTGCCGCCGCACAGTTCCACCGAATAGGCGCCGGGGCCGCTCAGGGCATGGCCGATGGTCAGGACGCGGACCTCGTCGCCGTACTTCTCGCCGAACAGGGCCACGGCGCCGGCCGCGATGGCGGCGTCGGGCGTCATCAGCTCGGTCGTAACCGGGACGTTCTGGCGGATGACGGCGTTCACCTCGTCCTCGACGCGGGCGATCTCCTCGTCCGTCATCGGGGCGTTGTGGCTGAAGTCGAAGCGCATGCGCTCGGCGTCGACCATCTGGCCCTTCTGGGCGACGTGGGCGCCCAGGACGTTCTTGACGGCGGCGTGGAAGAGGTGGGCGGCCGAGTGGTTGGCGCGGGTCGTCGGGCGCGAGCCTTCCTCGACCGTGGCGGTCACGACCGCGCCGGTCGCCAGCGACCCTTGCGTCACTTCCAGCGTGTGAACGTGCAGGTCGCCGCCGTGCTTCTTGGTGTCCAGGACGCGGCCTTGGCCGCCGCTCCAGACGAAGGCGCCCTTGTCGCCCGCCTGGCCGCCGCCTTCGCCGTAGAAGGGGGTCTTGTCCAGCAGGACCTCGACCGTGTCGCCGGTCGCGGCGGACGCCGCCTCGGCGCCGTCCTTGACGATGGCCAGGACCTTGCCTTCGCTGGTCTCGGACTCATAGCCGGTGAACTCGGTGCCGCCGTGCTGGTCGCGCAGGGCCAGCCAGGCGCCGGCCGAGGCCGTCTGGCCCGAGCCCTTCCAGTGCTCGCGCGAGCGGTCGCGCTGCTCGGCCATGGCGGCCTCGAAGCCGTCGACGTTGACGCTGAAGCCGCGACGGCGGGCCTCGTCCTGCGTCAGGTCCAGGGGGAAGCCGTAGGTGTCGTAGAGGGTGAAGGCGGTCTGGCCGTCCAGCATGTCGCCGGCCTTGAAACCGGTCGTGGCCTGATCGAACAGGTTCATGCCGCGGCCGAGCGTGGTGCGGAAGCGGATCTCTTCCTGCTTCAGCGTGTCTTCGATGAAGGCCTGGGCGCGGCCCAGCTCGGGATAGGCCTCGCCCATCTCCTCGACCAGGGTCGGCACCAGACGGTGCATCAGCGGGTCGGCGGCGCCCAGCAGGTGGGCGTGACGCATGGCGCGGCGCATGATGCGGCGCAGGACATAGCCCCGGCCTTCGTTCGACGGGGTCACGCCGTCGGCGATCAGGAAGGCGGTCGAGCGCAGATGGTCGGCGATGACGCGGTGCGACGGCGCGCGCTCGCCCTCGGCCTTGGTCGAGGTCAGCTCTTCCGAGGCGTTGATCAGGCTCTTGAACAGGTCGACTTCATAGTTGGAGTGGACGCCTTGCAGGACGGCGGCGATGCGCTCCAGACCCATGCCGGTGTCGACGCTGGGCTTGGGAAGGTTGCGAACGATCTCGTCGTTCTCCTTCTCGTACTGCATGAAGACGTTGTTCCAGATCTCCACGAAGCGGTCGCCGTCCTCGTCCGGCGAACCGGGAGGACCGCCGAAGATGTGGTCGCCGTGGTCGTAGAAGATCTCGGTGCAGGGGCCGCACGGACCGCTGTCGCCCATGGCCCAGAAGTTGTCGTTGGTCGGGATGCGGATGATCTTCTCGTCCGCGAAACCGGTGACCTTCTTCCAGATGTCGAAGGCTTCGTCGTCGGTGTGATAGACGGTGACCAGCAGGCGCGCAGGGTCCAGGCCGAACTCCCTGGTCAGCAGGGTCCAGGCGCTCTCGATGGCGTGGTCCTTGAAGTAGTCGCCGAACGAGAAGTTGCCCAGCATTTCAAAGAAGGTGTGGTGACGCGCGGTGTAGCCGACGTTGTCCAGGTCGTTGTGCTTGCCGCCGGCGCGCACGCATTTCTGCGAGCTGGTTGCGCGCTTGTAGGGCGGGGTCGCGCCGCCGGTGAAGTAGTCCTTGAACGGCACCATGCCCGCATTGACGAACAGCAGGGTCGGGTCGTTCTGTGGCACCAGCGGAGCCGACTGCACCTTCTCGTGGCCGTCGGCCGCGAAGTAGTCGAGGAAGGTGGAGCGGATCTGTTTCAGGCTGGTCATGGCGTATCGCTCTAAGGAATTCGGGCGCGCGGGGAGAATATCGGAACGGGCGTCATATAGGGATTTTGCGCCGAGCGCATCACTGGCGCGTGATCGCGTGCGCCGACGCGCGCTTTTCCCGCCCGGCGGCCGCTAATCGTGCAGGCGACGCGGGGCGACGATGACGCCGTCGGCGTCGGCGTAGAGCCAGTCGCCGGGGGTGAAGATGACGCCGCCGAAGGCGGTGGGGATGTCGATCTCGCCGATGGCGTCGCGGTCGGCGCGCAGGGGGATGGTCCCGACGGCCTTCACGCCGACCGGCATGGTGTTGATGACGCCGCTGTCGCGGATGGCGCCGTGGACGACGATCCCGGCCCAGCCGTTGTCGATGGCCAGGGTCGCCAGGTTGTCGCCGACGAGGGCGCGTTTCAGAGAACCGCCGCCGTTGACCACCAGCACCGCGCCCTGACCGGGCCGCTCCAGCGCCTGACGGACCAGGGCGTTGTCGTCCAGCACGCTGAGGGTGCGGATCGGGCCGTGAAAGGCCGTCGTCTGACCGAAGCTGCGGAACGGAAACTGGCAGACCTTCACCACATCGGGATGGGCGTCGCAGAGGTCGGCGGTGGCGGGGGTCATGGCAGGCTCCGGGGTCTTGAGGTCGACAGATTGCCCGGCGGGACGGACCGAGAAAAGAGGCGGTTCATTTCAACGTCCGCTCATCCCCGCGGAGGCGGGGACCCAGTGCTTTGGCTTCAAGGCGGCTCGGTCCACGAACAAGCAACCAGCCCGGCGCTCTCACTGGGTCCCCGCCTCCGCGGGGATGAGCGGGAGAGGGGAGGCGACAAAAAAGCGGCCCGCCCGAGGAACTCGGGCGGGCCGGCTCCGTCCGACCGACCCCGCGGGGTCGGTAGGCGGGTCGCGGGGACGACGGACGGAAGCTGTGTCGGAGGGGGATCAGCCCTCCAGATCTTGACCTTCGTCAGGCTCGGGCGCGCCCAGCATGTCGTCGGCGATCTTGGCCGTGGACTGGCGCACGGCCTTCTCGATGGCGAGGGCCATGTCGGGGTTGTTCTTGAGGAACTCCTTGGCGTTCTCGCGGCCCTGACCGATGCGGGTCGAGTCGTAGGAGAACCAGGAGCCCGACTTCTCGATGATGTTGGCCTTGACCCCCAGGTCGATGATCTCGCCGATCTTGGAGATGCCTTCGCCGTACATGATGTCGAAGATGACCTCGCGGAACGGCGGGGCGACCTTGTTCTTGACCACCTTGACGCGGGTGGTGTTGCCGACGACCTCGTCGCGGTTCTTGATCGCGCCGGTGCGGCGGATGTCGAGGCGGACCGAGGCGTAGAATTTCAGCGCATTGCCGCCCGTCGTCGTCTCCGGCGAGCCGTACATGACGCCGATCTTGTGACGGATCTGGTTGATGAAGAGGACGATGCACTTGGACTTGGAGATCGAGGCCGTCAGCTTGCGCAGGGCTTGGCTCATCAGACGGGCCTGAAGGCCGGGCAGGCTGTCGCCCATCTCGCCCTCGATTTCAGCGCGCGGGGTCAGGGCGGCGACCGAGTCGACCACCACGATGTCCACGGCGCCCGAGCGCACCAGGGTGTCGACGATTTCCAGCGCCTGTTCGCCGGCGTCGGGCTGCGACACCAGCAGGTCGTCGAGGTTCACGCCCAGCTTCTGGGCGTAGACGGGGTCCAGCGCGTGTTCGGCGTCGACGAAGGCGGCCACGCCGCCCTTCTTCTGGACCTCGGCCACGGTGTGCAGGGCCAGGGTGGTCTTGCCCGAGGATTCCGGGCCGAACACCTCGATCACCCGCCCGACCGGCAGGCCGCCGATGCCCAGGGCCATGTCCAGTCCCAGCGAACCGGTCGAGACGCTCTCGATTTCGTTCACCTGCCCGGCCTTGCCGAGCTTCATCACCGAGCCCTTGCCGAAGGCGCGATCGATCTGCGCGATCGCCGCCTCAAGAGCGCGTTGCTTTTCGCCGTCTTCTTTACCCACGAGCTTCAATGCCGCCTGTGCCATTGGTTTTCTCTCCCTTGCCATGATTCCATTCTGGGCTTTGGGAGAGACCCGCCAGGACCCGCTCCCTCTGTGAGACGGACTATGTGCATGGTTTGTTCTGGTTCACAAGATGTTCTCATTTGCGGGGTGAGAACAAAATGCGATCTACGACCGTTTCTGACGTGATCGACGCTGGGTCCAGAAGGGCTTGGCGTCGTGAAAACCCCCGCCAGCCTTGAGCGCGGCGGCCAGAAGCGCGGCCTCGTCGCGTTCACGCCGACCGATGACGCGTCCGGCGGCGAAGGCCACGCTTGCGTCGTCTAGAGCGGCCTCGCCGGGGATGCGGTCGCGCGCCACGGCCAGATCATTGAGGGCGCCCAGCCGGTCCTGCAGCCGTTCCAGCGCCTTCAGATAGCGGGCGCGGCGACGACGCGCGGGGAACAGGTCGGCGAAGAACTCGGCGGCGTAGCGCAGACGCTTGGCGCGGATGCGCAGGTGGTGGCGGGCCTCGGCGTCCAGATCGGTCAGGTCGCGGGCGCGTTTTTCGACCTGACGGTGCAGGTGGCTGAGGGCCTCGGCGGCGAAGGGGGTGATGGGGGCGTCGGGCAGGGCCGTCGTCTCGATCCAGGCGGTCGTCTCCAGCATCAGCAGGGCGTAGCGCGGCGAGGCGATGGCCGCCAACACGCGGTCATAGGCCTGACCCCGAGCGGTCAGCAGGTGGCGCCCCAGCGGCGCAAGGTCAGGAGAGGGGGCCTCCAGCGCTGTGGGGTGGAAGACGTCGCGGATAAAGACGTCGAGGTCGCGGGCGGCGTCGGCCTCGCGCGCCAGCCACTTCAACTCCGTCTCTATGCGCTCGCGCTCGGGCTCGGCCAGCAGGGGCTTGAAGACGCCGACGGCGGCGCGCAGGCGGCGCAGGCCGACCCGCATCTGATGCACGGCCTCGGGGCGGCGCACGACGTGCAGCAGCTCGGCGTTGGCCGAGGCCTGGGCCAGACAGACCATGGCGATGCGGCGGAAGGCGACGGCTGTTGTCGCATCGGGCGACAGCGGGGTGGCGACGGCGCGGCGCGGGCAGCGGCTGATCTCGTCGGCCAGCCGCCAGCCGCGCTCGGCCTTGCTCTCGAACACGGGGACGATGGAGAGATCTTGGGCCAGCCGTCGGGCCAGGCTGAACAGGGCGGAGGGTTCGCCCGCTTTCAGCTCCAGCTCCAGTTCGTAGATGGGCTCGCGTTTGTCGTCCGCCGTCAGTTCGCCCGCGTCGAAGGCGACCTCGATGCGGGCGCCCTCCCAGTCGACCATGCGGATGCGGCGCACGACCGTGGTGGCGAAGCGGGGGGACAGGTCGCGGCGGCGTCCCTTCAGCAGCCTGTGGGCGGGCGTGGCCTTGAGCGCGGCGCGGTCCAGCGCCTCGGAGGCGACGGGGGCTTCCCACTCGTCGCGGGCGGTCTGGCCGGGCGCGGTCTGGCGCTTGAGGGTCTGGACGAAGCCGTCCGGCGTGGTCCGCACCCGCAGACCGCACCCCGCCGCGCGCAGCACGCCGTCGGGGGTGTCGAAATAGACCGAGCGCAGGGACTGGCTGGTCTGCGGCCCTTGCAGCGCCGGGTGTCCTGATAGGCGCACGACCGCGCCCGGCCCGAGCCGGAACTTCAGTTCGGTTTCGGTCGCGGGCGAGGCCATGGGGCTATTCTAGGCTTCTCGCGGTCATCCCGGAAGCGGCGAAGCTGTGCGTGATCCTCCCCCGCTCCGCAGGGGAGGATCGGAGCTGTCAGCCCCGCGCCACCTGGAACCCCGCGAAGGACTGGCTGACAGGCATCAGCTCCAGCGCATTGATGTTCAGGTGCGGCGGCAAGGTGGCGACCCAGAACAGGGTCTCGGCGATGTCTTCGCCGGTCATGGGCTGGGCGCCGCCGTAGAGGGCGTCGGACGCGGCCTGGTCGCCGCTGGTGCGGACCAGGGTGAACTCGGTCTCGGTCATGCCCGGCTCGATGGAGGTGACGCGCACCCCGGTGCCGTGCAGGTCGGAGCGCAGACCCAGCGAGAACTGGCGCACGAAGGCCTTGGTGCCGCCATAGGCGTTGCCGCCCTTGTAGGGATAGGACGCGGCCACCGAACTGATGTTCAGGATGGCGCCCTTGCGCGCGATCAGGCGCGGCAGCAGGCGGCGCGTGATGGTCACCAGACCGGTGATGTTGGTGTCGATCATCTGACGCCATTGATCCAGATCGGCCTCCTGGGCGGCGGCCGTGCCCAGCGCCAGCCCGGCGTTGTTGATCAGGACGTCGATGTCGCCAAAGCCCGCGGGCAGGGCGTCCAGAGCCGCATCGATAGCGGCTTCGTCGCGGATGTCGAAGACGAGGGGATGGACCACGTCCGCGCCCAGTTCGGCGACCAGTTCGTCCAGACGCTCGGCGCGTCGGCCGGTGGCGATGATTTTCCAGCCCGCCGAGGCGAAGCGGCGCGCCGCCGCCTGTCCGATGCCCGAAGTGGCGCCGGTGATGAGGACGGTTCCGCTCATGGTCTGCTCCTGTTCGCTGTCGGGGGCTGTCTAGCGCCGCCTTGGCCCAGGCTCAAATGACGAAACGGCCGACGCCCCCTTTCAGGAACGCCGGCCGCTTGCTCCGGGGAGAGCGGGGGAGGTCATCAGGCGGCCCGGTTCTTCACCAGGTCGTCGACGACCGAAGGGTCGGCCAGGGTCGAGGTGTCGCCCAGGGCGCCGATCTCGTTCTCGGCGATCTTGCGCAGGATCCGCCGCATGATCTTGCCCGAGCGGGTCTTGGGCAGGCCGGGCGCCCACTGGATCACGTCGGGGGCGGCGATGGGGCCGATCTCCTCGCGGACCTGGGCGACCAGGGCCTTGCGCAGGGCGTCGGTCGCCTCGACCCCCTTGTTCAGGGTGACATAGGCGTAGATGCCCTGACCCTTGATGTCGTGGGGGAAGCCGACCACGGCGGCCTCGGCCACGTCGTCGTGCAGGACCAGGGCGCTCTCGACCTCGGCCGTGCCCATGCGATGGCCCGAGACGTTGATGACGTCATCGACCCGGCCGGTGATCCAGTAGTAGCCGTCGGCGTCGCGGCGGCAGCCGTCGCCGGTGAAATACTTGCCCGGATAGGTCGAGAAATAGGTGTCGAAGAAGCGCTGGTGATCGCCATAGACGGTGCGCATCTGGCCCGGCCAGCTGTCGGTGATGCATAGATTGCCCTCGGTCGCGCCGTCCAGAACGCCGCCTTCGGCGTCGACGATCTGCAGCTCGACGCCGGGCAGGGGCTTGGTGGCCGAGCCGGGCTTGAGGTCCGTCGCGCCGGGCAGGGGCGAGACCAGCACCCCGCCGGTCTCGGTCTGCCACCAGGTGTCGACGATGGGCAGGCGGCCCTCGCCGACCACCTCATGATACCAGCGCCAGGCCTCGGGATTGATCGGCTCGCCGACCGAACCCAGCAGGCGCAAGCTCTTGCGGCTGGTCGCCTTCACCGGGGCGTCACCTTCGCGCATCAGCGAGCGCAGTGCGGTGGGGGCGGTGTAGAAGATCTCGACCTTGTGCTTGTCGATGACCTCCCAGAAACGGCTGACGGTCGGATAGTTGGGCACGCCCTCGAACAGCAGGGTCGTGGCGCCATTGGCCAGGGGCCCATAGACGCCATAGGAGTGACCGGTCACCCAGCCCACGTCGGCGGTGCACCAGAAGACCTCGCCGGGACGATAGTCGAACACCAGCTCGTGGGTGTAGCTGGCCCAGAACAGATAGCCGCCGGTGGTGTGCAGCACCCCCTTGGGCTTTCCGGTCGAGCCCGAGGTGTAGAGGATGAACAGGGGATCCTCGGCCTGCATCGGCTCGGGATGGCAGTGGGCCGTGACCTTGGCGGCCTCGGTCGCATAGTCCCGGTCGCGGCCCTCGACGAAGCCGACGTCCGCGCCGGTGTGGCGGATCAGCAGGACGCCGTCGACGCCCGAGACCTTTTCCAGCGCCTTGTCGACATTGGCCTTCAGCGGGACCTTCTTGCCGCCACGGCAGCCCTCGTCGGCGGTGATGACGAAGGTCGAGCCGCAGTCCTCGATGCGCCCGGCGATGCTGTCGGGCGAGAAGCCGCCGAAGATGACCGAGTGGACCGCGCCGATCCGCGCGCAGGCCAGCATGGCGTAGGCGGCCTCGGTGATCATGGGCAGATAGATGGTGACGCGGTCGCCCTTCTGGACGCCGTTGGCCTTGAGCACATTGGCCATGCGGCAGACGCGTTCGTGCAGCTGGCCGTAGGTGACGTGTTCGCTGTCGCTCGGCTCGTCGCCTTCCCAGATGATGGCCGTATCGTTTTCGCGATGGGGCAGGTGGCGGTCGATGCAGTTGGCCGAGACGTTCAGCACGCCGTCCTCGAACCAGCGGATGCGGAAGTCTTCCTTGTTGAACGACACGTCCTTGATCTTCGACGGGAAGGTCATCCAGTCGAGGCGTTTGGCCTGTTCGCCCCAATAGGCGTCCGGGGTCTCGCGCGCCGCGATCCGGGCCGTGTCATAGGCGGCGCGGTCCATGTGGGCGCGGGCGGCCAGGTCGGCGGGGACGGGATAGATTTCCGGATCAGTGGACACGCGTTTCCTCCAGTCTCGTTCTTGTTCTTCTTAGAAGCCGTATTTGGCGAACAGGATCAGACGGGTCATGTCGCCGTCCAGTCCCGACTCCAGCTTGCGGTCAGCGAACATCAGTTCGGCCCCGACATCAAACGCTGATACGGGCGACCAGATGAGGTTGGCGTGCAGGCTCTGGGCCGAGCGGTTGGCGCCCGTGCCGGTCAGCAGGACGTCGTTGTCCACCTTCTGCGCCGACCAGATCAGGCTGGAGCGCCAGCCGGGCGTCCAGACGTGGCGATAGGCGGCGAAGCCGGCGACCACGCCGATGGCGTCCAACTGGCCCGAGGCGTCCAGCACCGCGTCGTTGGAGAAGTTGAGCCCCAGATAGCGGCCCACGCCCTCGCCGCCCGACAGCATGAAGCGCAGGTCGTCCTGGGCGCCGACCTTGACCTTGGCCGAAGCCGACAGGCCCCAGCCGGTGGCCGTGTCGTCGACGGCGCTGGCCGGGTTTTCATACTTCAGTTGGCGCAGCAGGCCCGCGAACTGGATGTCGCCCCAGGGGCGGCTGAGGGCATAGCGGGCCGTCAGGTCGGGCAGGCTGTTGTCGTCGGCGATGATCCGCGCGCCGCCGCCGAAGGGGGTGACGGTGGTCTCGGGGTTCTCGACCGCTATGGAGAAGGGACCGCGCGTGTAACGGACCTGAACCTGCCGGGCGAAGACCGTGCCCTCGGCGGCGCCGACGAAGTCGGCTGATTCCGGCAGGACGGCGGTGTTCTGGAAGTTGGTCCACTCCTGACCGATCAGCCAGTTGTCGATGGTGACGAAGGCGCGGCGCAGGGCGGGGGTCGAGGCGCTGGTGATGCGTTGATCGCCGGTTCCGGGCAGGCTTTGGAAGTCCATCTCCAGCCGGGTGCCGACCTTGCGGCCGCCGACCAGACCGTCGGTGGTCAGCCAGAAGCGGGTCTGACGGGCGTTGAAATCCATCGCCGTGTCTTCCTCGGCGCCCCCGACCGGGATGGAGCCGGGCAGGTGGTAGTCACGCAGCAGGTCGCCGTTGGCCGGATCGCCCCCGGAATAGCGGGACGCCATGGCGTCGACCTTGACGAAGCCGCCGAACTTCACGGTGTGGTCGCCGATGCGGAAGCCCTCTTCGCGAGGGCTTGTCGAGACGGGCGTCGGGGCCGGCGGGGCGGCCGGGCGGGTCTCCAGACGGATGATGTCCTGGGCTTGCGCCGACTGTTGCGTGCGCGCGGCGGCGACCTCGGATTTCAGGCTGTTCAGCTCGGCCTCGAGCTGGGCGATGCGCGCCTCGAGGGCCGCATTGGCGTCCTGCGCCCAAACGGCGCCGGGCGCGAACAGGAGCGCAGCCGCGGCCGCGCCGCCGAGCAGGCGGTGTCTTCCCATGTCATATCCTCCCGGGTTCATCTGATGCGAACCTCGAGACCGCAGCTTTCCGTGCGAGGGCGGTTTGCGGCCATTAGCCATTGGTCTAGTTTCGACCAAAGTCGAGGCGCGACATGGTGTCGTCACAGCGCGGCCTCGACCCGAAAAAGAACCGCGCACGGGAAGGATTTTCATGGATCGCATCGTCGTCGCCGACGACCACCCTCTGTTTCGGGCGGCGTTGAGATCGGCCGTCGAAAAGGCCGCGCCCGGCGCCGTGATTGCGGAATGCGCCAGTCTGGCCGAGGTTCTGGCGACGCTAGGCGAGGGCGCGGCCGACCTGCTGCTGCTGGACCTGAAGCTGTCGGACAGCGAGGGCATGGCGGGCCTGAGCCGCATCCGCGCCGATCACCCCGCCGTGCCTGTCGCCGTGGTTTCGGCCAGCGAGGAGCCGCCGACCGTGCGCCGCGCCCTGACGCTGGGCGCCGCCGGCTTCATCCCCAAGTCCGCCGCCCTGCCGGTCATGGTCGAGGCGATCGAGGCCATCCTGGCCGGCGACGGCTGGGCTCCCGACGTGGGCGAGCCGGGCTCGGAGGAGGGCGACCTTGAAGCCCGCATCGCCAGCCTGACCCCGTCGCAACTGCGCATCCTCGAAGGCCTGAAAGCCGGGCGGCTGAACAAGCAAATCGCCTTCGACCTCGGCGTCACCGAGGCCACCATCAAGGCCCACCTGACCAGCGTCTTCCGCAAACTGGGCGTGCACAACCGCACCCAGGCGGTGATTTTGGCGCAGTCGATCGACTTGTAACGCGCGGCTGCTTTCCTCCCCTTCATGGGGAGGGTGGCTGAGCCGTCAGGCGAAGCCGGGTGGGGGCGCTATGGTAGTTCAGGCGCTGCGGACAATCTGCCTCGCCCTCCCCACCCGGTCGCTCCGCGACCACCCTCCCCATGAAGGGGAGGGAGATTTTCAGAGTCAGCGCGACAGAAACGCCTTCAGCGCCGCTGGCTTGACCGGCTTGGGCAGCAGGGTCGCGCCCGCCGCCGTCGCCGTCTCTTTCAGACCTTCGCGGGTGTCGGCGGTGACCAGGCCAATGCGGCGCAGGCCCCGCGCGCGCAGGGCGTCGACGACCGTCAGCCCGTCCGCCCCGTCGCCCAGATGCAGATCGACCAGGGCGGCGTCGAAGGGGCCCTCGGCGGCGATGCCTTCGGCCACGGTGCGGACGGTGGTGGCCTGGGCCCCCCAGCGGGTCAGCAGGGCGGTCAGGGCATCGAGGATGGCCGGTTCGTTGTCCACGCACAGCACCCGCAGCCCCGACAGCGGCAGGCGGACGTCGCCCTCGGCAAGCGGCGCAATCACGACCTCGGCGGCGGCGCGCGGGGCGCTGACGCGGAAGGTGGTGCCGCGCCCGACGCGCGAGGCCATCGACAGGGGATGGCGCAGCAGGTCCGACAGCTTCTGCACGATGGCCAGGCCCAGACCCGCGCCCGGCTCGTCCACCGGAGCGCCGGGCAGGCGGACGAACTCGCCGAAGACGTTTTCACGGTCGGCGTCGGGGATGCCGCGCCCGGTGTCGCAGACCAGCATCCGCACCGTCTCGCCGTCTCGCCGCGCGCCGACCAGCACCCGGCCCCGGTCGGTGTAGCGGATGGCGTTGGCCGTCAGGTTCTGCAGCATGGAGCGCAGCAGGTCGTGGTCGGAGGCGACCCACAGGCCCGAAGGCACGACGGTCAGGCGCAGCCCCTTGGCGCGGGCCATGGGGGCGAACTCGCGGCGCAGCTCGGCGAACAGGGCGTCCAGCGACAGGGGGGCCACGGCGGGCTGGACCCCGCCCGCCTCCAGCTTGGACAGGTTGAGCAGGGCGGTCAGCAGGCGGTGGGCGCTGTCGATGGAACGGTCGGCGTTGGTGGCCAGACCGCGCGCGGCGGACCCCGCCGCCAGCGCCGGTTCCTCCTTCAGGGCGGCGATGAACAGGCGGGCGGCGTGCAGGGGCTGCAGCAGGTCGTGGCTGGCGGCGGCGAGGAAGCGGGTCTTGGACACGGTGGCGTCCTCGGCCAGACGGCGGGCTTCTTCGAGCCGTTCGGTGCGGTCGGCGACGCGAGCCTCCAGTCGCTCGTTGGCCTCCTCCAGATCGCGCGCCGCGCGGCGCAGGGCGGTGATGTCGGTATAGCTGGTGGCGTAGCCGCCGCCGGGGATGGGGGCGCCCGACGAGCGCAGGATGCGGCCGTCGGGTTGCTCGCGCTCGTGGTCGTGCGGGATGCGGCGCGACAGGGCCTCCAGCCGCCGCTCGACCCAGGCCTCGATGTCGCCAACGTCGGCGTCGCTCTCACCGCGCTCGGCGTTCAGGCGATAGACGGCGGCGATGGGCAGACCGACGTGGACGAAGCCGGGCGGCAGGTCGAACATCTCGACATAGCGCCGGTTCCAGGCGGTCAGACGCTGGTCCTCGTCCACCACGCTGACGCCCTGGTCGATGTTGTCCAGGGTGGTCTGCAGCAGGTCGCGGTTGAACTGGACCGCCTGCGAGGCCTCGTCCAGCATCCGCACCACGTCCTCGGGCGCGCGCCCCCCGGCGGCCAGGGCGGCGGCGATGACGCGCCGGGCGGAGGCGGCTCCGACGGCCCCCGCCAGCATCCGCTCGGCGGCGCGGGCCAGACCGGCCTCGGCCGGGTCGGCGTCGCGCAGCTTCTGGTCGGTCTCTCGCGCCCAGGCGGCGAAGGCGCGCTCGGCTCGCTCGTCGCCGATGAAGCGGGCGACCAGGGCCTTGAGGTCGCCGACCGAGGCCCCGGCGGCGGCCCCGCGTCCCTCCATCCAGTCCGGACCCAGCCGGTCGACGAAGGCGCGGGCCTGGACCCGGTCGATCAGGCGCGGCGTCCCCAACCTGGAGACGGCGACGAAGACCCCGAGGTTCAGCGCCAGACTGAGGAAGACCCCTGCCGCGAACGGGTCGGCCAGCCCCAGCATGGCCGGAACGTTCAGGCCAAATCCGGGCGCCAGCTGCGGCGCCGCCAGCATGACCACCCAGACAGTCATGCCGACCGCCAGCCCCGCCAGGGCTCCTCTTGAGCGCCCGCCGCGCCACAGCACCGCCCCGAAAAGGGCGGGCGCCAACTGGGCCAGGGCGGCGAAGGACACCAGCCCCATGGCCGCCAGCCCGCTGGATTGGTCCATGGCCTGATAATAGACCCAGGCCATCAGCAGCAGGGCGACGATGGCCACCCGGCGGATGTTCAGGATGGCGCGCGCCATGTCGCCGGAGCGTTCGCCGCGACTGCGACGCTCGGCGGCCAACAGGGGCAGGACCAGGTTGTTGGACACCATGGCCGACAGGGCCACGGCCTCGACGATGACCATGGCCGTCGCCGCCGAGAATCCGCCGACGAAGACGATGGCGGTCAGGGCCGAATGTCCGTTGTTCAGCGGCAGGGCCAGCACCAGCAGGTCGGGATTGACGTGGGGGGCGAAGAGGCCGCCCGCCGCCACCAGGGGCAGGACGGCCAGGCTGGTCAGCAACAGATAGAGGGGAAAGATCCAGCGTGCCCGCCGCATCTGGGCCGGATCGCCGCCCTCGACAAAGGCGACGTGGAACTGACGCGGCAGGCAGAAGATGGCCAGGCTCGCCACCAGGACAATGGCCCAGAAGCGCCCGTCCAGATCGGGCCAGCGGGCCAGATCGCCGAGGCTGGCGGTGACATGGGCCGAGGCCGGCGCGTGACGCAGCAGCATCAGGGCGAAGACGGCTACCGCCAGCAGGGCGGTCAGCTTGACGATGGACTCGATGCCGATGGCCTGGATCAGGCCGCGATTGTGCTCGGTCAGGTCGGGACGGCGCGCCCCGAACAGGATGGCGAACCCGGCCAGCACCCCGGCCATGACCAGAACTGTCAGGCTCTCCGAGCCTGCGACGGGCGTCCCCTCGGTGATCATCTCCCCGGCCATGGACAGGGACTTCAACTGCAGGGCGATGTAGGGCAGGGAGCCGAGGATGGCGACGGCGGCGACCGCCGCGCCCAGGGCCGGGCTCTTGCCGTAGCGCGAGGAGATGAAGTCGGCCATCGAGCCGACGTTCTCGCGCCGGGCCGCCGCAGCGATCCGCTTCCATAGCGGAAACAGCACCGTCACCCCGAGCGCCGGACCGATATAGATGGGCAGGTATTCCCACGCCGAGCGCGCCGCCGTGCCCACCGCCCCGTAATAGGTCCAGGAGGTGCAATAGATGGCCAGCGACAGGGCGTAGAGCGACGGCCCCAGCGCCCCGCCGCGCGTCTTGATCGACGGGCGTTCGTACCACCAGGCCACCGCGAACAGGGTCGCCATGTAGGCGGCCACCAGGGCCAGGGTCGCGAGGCTGAACATGACCGACATGTGGGACGCAGCGGGGCTTTGGGACAAGAACAAAAAGAGGGGCGGCCGGAAACCGGACCGCCCCTGCAGGTTGGCGAAGTTTATCGACCTCAGTCGTGGATGTTCACGTCCTTGCCTTCCTTCACGAAGAGGACGCCGATGATCAGGGTCAGCACCGCGATGGCGATGGGGTACCAGAGGCCGTAGTAGATGTTGCCCGTGGCCGCGACCATGGCGAAGGCCGTGGTCGGCAGGAAGCCGCCGAACCAGCCGTTGCCGATGTGATAGGGCAGGGACATGGAGGTGTAGCGCACCTTGGTCGGGAACATCTCGACCAGGGCGGCGGCGATCGGGCCGTAGACCATGGTCACATACAGGACCAGCAGGAACAGGATGCCGATCACCATGGGCTTGTTGACCAGGGCGCTGTCGGCCTTGGCCGGATAGCCGGCCTCGGTCAGGGCGGCGGTCAGCCCGGCGTCCCAGGTCTTCTTCTGGGCGTCGAAGTCGGCCTTGGCCAGAACCTTGCCGTTGAAGCTGTCGACCACGCGTTCGCCGATACGGACCTGGGCCACGGTTCCGGCGGGCGCGGCTTCATTGACATAGGTGATGCCGGCCTTGGCCAGGTGAGTCTTGGCCAGATCGCACGAGCTGTTGAAGACGGTCTTGCCCACCGGGTCGAACTGGAAGTGGCAGTCGGCCGGGTCGGCGTAGACGGTGATCGGCGCCGAGGCGGCGGCGGCGGCCAGACGCGGGTTGGCCGCACCCGTCAGGGCGTTGAACAGCGGGAAGTAGGTCAGGGCGGCCAGCAGGCAGCCGACCATGATGATGGGCTTGCGCCCGATCTTGTCCGACAGCCAGCCGAAGAAGACGAAGAAGGGCGTCGCCAGCGCCAGGGCGGCGGCGATCAGGATGTTCGACAGGGCCGGATCGACCTTCAGCGTCTTCTCGAGGAAGAAGAGGGCGTAGAACTGACCCGTGTACCAGACCACGGCCTGACCGGCGGCGAGACCGAACAGGGCGATCAGCACCAGCTTCAGGTTCGGCCACTTCATGAAGCTGTCCTTCAGGGGCGTGGTCGAGCCCTTGCCTTCGGCCTTCATGCGCTTGAAGGCCGGGCTTTCCGACAGCTTCAGGCGGATCCACAGGCTCACGCCCAGCAGCAGGATCGAGACGATGAAGGGGATGCGCCAGCCCCAGCTGACGAAGGCTTCCTCGCCCAGGGCGAAGCGGACGCCCAGAATGACCATCAGGCTGAGCAGCAGGCCCACGGTGGCGGTGATCTGGATGAAGGAGGTGTAGAAGCCGCGCTTGCCGTGCGGGGCGTGCTCGGCGACGTAGGTGGCGGCCCCGCCGTACTCACCGCCCAGGGCCAGGCCCTGAACCAGGCGCATCAGTACAAGGATGATCGGCGCGGCGATGCCGATGGCGGCGTAGGGCGGCAGCAGGCCGACCACGAAGGTCGACAGGCCCATCAGCAGCATGGTGACCAGGAAGGTGTTCTTGCGTCCCCACAGATCGCCCATGCGGCCGAAGACGATGGCTCCGAACGGACGCACCGCGAAACCGGCGGCGAAGGCCATCAGGGCGAAGATGAAGCCGGTGGTCTCGTTCACGCCCGAGAAGAACTGGGCGGAGATGATCGCGGCCAGCGAGCCGTAGAGATAGAAGTCGTACCATTCGATGACGGTGCCGACGGACGACGCAAGGATCACCAGCCGGTCGTTCTTGTCGACCGTGTGCTCCGCGCCCTCCGCCGCACTCATGGTGCGGTCGGTCATGGGCAGTCCCTTCCTGTATGGCCGCGTTTCGCGACCGTTTCCTCGCGACCCTGTTGCCGGATCGTCGGAAGGGAGAGTGACAGCAGGTCGCGGGCTTTGGAGAGAGCGACTTTGGTCGAACGGCGTCTATCATCCGTGTGGGATGCGAAATCTGGGCCTGCGCGGGCTTTTCCGTGTTGTCCCGGGCCGCGACAGGCATCACATGAAGACTTGGCGTCGCTGTTCGGCGACCTTGGCGCGAGAGGACATCCATGGCCCGCAAGCCCAACTACAGCTTCGAACGACAGGAACGCGAACGCGCGGAAGCCAAGAAGGCCGAGGCCAAGGCGGCGGCGAAAGCCGCCAAGCGCGCCGCCAAGGCCGCCGGCCGCGCGGAGGGCGACGAGACCGAACCGTCCGAGGACTGATCGGGCCTACAGCCCCATGCAGAGGTATTTGATCTCCAGGTAGTCCTCGATGCCGTGGTTGGAGCCTTCGCGGCCTAGGCCCGACTGCTTGATCCCGCCAAACGGCGCGACCTCGGTGGAGATCAGGCCGGTGTTGATGCCGATCATGCCGGTCTCCAGCGCCTCGGCCACGCGCCAGACGCGGCTCAGGTCGCGGGCGTAGAAGTAGCCGGCCAGGCCGAAGATGGTGTCGTTGGCCAGGGCGATCCCTTCTTCTTCCGTCTCGAAGCGGACGACGCCCGAGACGGGGCCGAAGGTCTCCTCGCGGCACATCTCCATGTCCTGGGTGACGCCCGACAGGACGGTCGGCTGGACGAAGGTCATGCCCAGGGCGTGACGCTTGCCGCCGGTCAGCAGGGTCGCGCCCTTGGCCAGGGCGTCGGCCACGTGTTCCTCGACCTTCTTCACCGCCTTCTCGTCGATCAGGGGGCCGATCTGAACGCCGTCGTCCAGACCGTTTCCGACCTTCAGCGCCTGGGTCGCCTTCACCAGTTTCTCGACGAATTCGTCGTGGACCCCGGCCTGCACATAGAAGCGGTTGGTGCAGACGCAGGTCTGGCCCGCGTTGCGATACTTGGAGGCGACGGCCCCCGCCACAGCCGCGTCCACGTCGGCGTCGTCGAAGACCAGGAAGGGGGCGTTGCCGCCCAGCTCCAGGCTCATCTTCTTGATGGTGTCCGATGACTGTTTCATCAGCAGACGGCCGATCTCGGTCGAGCCGGTGAAGCTGATCTTGCGCACCGCCTCATTGGACGTCAGCTCGCCGCCGATGGCCGAGGCCGAGCCGGTGACGACGTTGAACAGGCCGGGCGGAAGGCCCGCCTCCTCGGCCAGCACCGCCAGGGCCAGGGCCGTCAGCGGAGTCTGGCTGGCCGGTTTCAGCACCACGGCGCAGCCGGCCGCCAGGGCCGGGCCGACCTTGCGGGTGATCATGGCGGCGGGGAAGTTCCACGGCGTGATGGCGCCCACCACCCCGACCGGCTGGCGCAGCGTCACCAGGCGCTTGGACGCGTCGTGGCTGGGGATGACCTCGCCATAGGTCCGCTTTCCTTCCTCGGCGAACCACTCGATGAAGCTGGCGGCATAGGCGATCTCGCCCTTCGCCTCGGTCAGGCTCTTGCCCTGCTCGCGGGTCAGCAGACGACCCAGGGCGTCCTGCTCGCTCATCATCAGATCGAACCAGCGACGAAGGATGCGCGCGCGCTCGCCCGCCGTCCCGGCGGCCCATGGCTTCATCGCGGCCTCGGCGGCGGCGACGGCGCGACGGGTCTCGGCGGCGCCCATGTCGGGCACGGCGGCCAGCACCTCGCCCGTCGCCGGGTCCGTCACCTCAAAGGTCGCGCCGCTGTCGGCGTCGACCCAGCGGCCATCGACGTAGGCTTGACGGCGAAGCAGGCGGGCGGGATCGGGCATGGGTGGCTCCTGACGCGAGGGGAGTCGCCATAACGCGCCGCAAAGGCGCCGGCTGCAAGACGACGAAACGCCCAGGCGGCTCTAGCCCAGCGCCAGCCCCAAACGGACCAGGGCGGACAGGCTGTCGGCCTCCATCTTGGTCATGACCTTGGCGCGGAAGACCTCGACCGTGCGCGGGCTGATGTCCAGATCCAGGGCGATGGCCTTGTTCGAGTGGCCGTGGATCAGGGCGTCGAAGACCTGACGCTCGCGCGGGGTCAGGCGGGTCAGGCGTTGTTCGGCGGCGGCGCGGGCGGCCTGTTCGTGGCCGACGTCGTTCAACCGGGCCAGGCAGCCACGCACGGTCTCGATCAGACGGCGCGGATCAAAGGGCTTCTCGATGAAGTCGACGATGCCGGCCTTCATCATCTGCACCGCCATGGGCACGTCGGCGTGGCCGGTGATGACGATGACGGGCCAGGCCGCGCCGCGCAGCTGCGCCAGACGGCGCACGACCTCGTCGCCCTCCATGTCGGGCATGCGCACATCGGTGATGACGCAGGCGGTCGCGTCCTCGGGCAGATGGCTGAAGAAGTCGACGCCGCTGGCGAAGCCGCGCGCCCGGATGCCTTCGCCGCGCAGCAGCATCAGCAGGGAGTCGCGGACGGCGGCGTCGTCGTCGATGATGAAGACGGAATGGAGGCTCATGCGTTCTCGACGCTCGGTTCTCGGTTGAGGGTGAACGAGAAGGCGGCGCCCCCCAGCGCGCTTCTCGAGACTTGCAGACGTCCGCCGTGGCTTTCGACGATGGTGCGGGTGACGGACAGGCCCAGGCCCATGCCGCCGGTCTTTGTGGTGGTCAGCGGTTGGAATATGCGGTCGATCTGGTCGTCGGCGATGCCGGGGCCATTGTCCTCGACGCTGATGCGATACTGGGTGTCGGACAGCGGGCGGCCGATGATGACCACCTCGGGTGCGGCATGGTCTTCGAAGGCCTCGACGGCGTTGCGGGTCAGGTTGACCATCGCTTGCTGGAACTGGATGCGCTCGGCCAGAACCCGATCGTCGTCCGCCGCCACATCCATGCGGATGGCCACGCCCTTGGCGGATCCGATCATCGTCAGGATGGGGCCGAGGTCCTCGACCATCGAGGAGGCGCGTTCGCTGTCCAGCTTGCGAGCTTCGAGGGTCAGAAGTTCGCGCATCCGTCGGATGATCTTGCCCGCGCGCAGAAGCTGCCCCTTGGCCAGCTCGACGGTGCGCAGGGCGCTGTCGCCCAGGGCGCCGGCCTTTTCCATGTCCACCTGGCTGGCGTGCAAGTAGGTGGCGGCGGCGCTCAGCGGCTGGTTCAGTTCATGGGCCAGGGTGGCGGCCATCTCGCCGAGCGAGTTGAGGCGCCAGACCTTGTTCAACTGGGCGTGCAGTTCACGCGCCTGGGCGTCGGCGGCATGCCAGCGGCTGAGGTCGGTCAGGCACAGGGCTATCTGTTCGCCGCCGGTCGCCGCCGGAACCAGGCCGTACTGGATGCTCAAGGGGAATGTGGCGCCGTCGGGACGCAGGCCGGTCCAGTGACCGTCCTTGGCTTCCAGCGAACCGCCGGTTCCCTTGTCCGTCTGGATGGCGGTCAGGTCGAAGCCGGGCGCCAGTTCGGTGAAGGGGCGTCCCCGCGCGGCCTTGTCTTCAAGGCTGAACAGGGCGGCGGCGGCCGGGTTCAGGCGTCGGATCACGCCGTCGGCGGCCAGCATCACCACCGGCACCGAGGCCAGGGCGGTGTTCAAGATGGCGTCCTTGGCGGCCAATTCGCGCGCCAGATCGCGGCGCTGGCTGTCCTGGGCCCGGAAGGCCCAGCACAGTTCGGCCAGGACCCAGGATACGCCTGCGAACAGGACGGCGTTGGTCAGGGCGTCGGTCAGGCTCTCGCGCGGCACCAGGGTCAGGTTGACGGCGACGGACAGGGCGATAGCAAGGCCCGTGGCGGTGCGCCCCGCCAGCATGGCCGTGAGGACGACCGCCGGCATCATGGGCAGGTAATAGAACTGACCCAGGCCCTCCAGCAGACTCCGGAAGCCGACAGCCCCGCCGACCGCGACGATGGCCAGCACAATGCCGCTCCAACGCCGACGCGAGACGACGCCTGCGAAAGACAGAAGGCTATCCAACGCCGATTGAATGGGCTTTCTCCTCACGCGTCTGGATGATTGAGCGGCAAGCTGGGGAGCTTCAAACTACAGCATTTCGCCGTGGCGGGCCTTCTATACATAGGTCGAGCTTTTCGCAAACTGGACATTAACCATGATGTTCTGCGCGCTTGTTCGATCGACCTGAGGCCTTGCGGAGATGTATGAAGGCAAGAAAATGGCGATTACTATTGGGGCGGCGTGAAGTCGTGCTGGCTGATGCTCTGCCCTCTGACGCGGGGGAGTGAAGGCTTGAACCTTAGCGGCAAGCCCTTGCCAAAATCTGACCGAGTGCGGATTTCTACGTAGTTCGGGATTTACAGAAATCTACGGTTGTTCGGCCAAACAGACCTCATGATCACTGAGGTAGAAATGCTCGAACAGCGTTGCGTAAAGCGCCAGAACGGCGCCGTCTTCACCCCGCTCCTCGCCGGCCTGGTCGCCGTGATGGGCGCCAGCGCCGCCGAGGCGCATTCCATTGCAGCCCCCGATTTCAGCGCCCAGGTGGGCGTCGCCAGCGAATATGTCGGCAAGGGTCTGGGCAAGAGCGCCGGCGATCCCAGCGTCAACGGTTCGGTCGAAATCTCCACCGGCGCCTTCTACGCCAGCGTCTTCGCCTCGACGGCCAAGCTGTCGCAGGGCTCGGACGCTGAGATCGTCAGCGCCATCGGCTGGCGTCCGGAAGCCGCCGGTTACAAGTTCGACCTGTCGGTGGTGAACCGCGACCTGCCGGGCACCCGCGCCGGCGTCGACGCCAACTACTGGGAATACCAGGCCGACGCCTCGCGCAAGATCGGTCCGGTCAGCACCCGCCTGCGCGTCAACTATACGCCCGACGGCTTCGCCGCGACCAAGGAGGCTTGGTGGGTCGAGCTGCAGGGCACGGTTTCGGTCGGACCCAAGACCAAGGCCTCGGCCGCCATCGCTGACCGCTCGGCGGACGGCGGCGCCGAATACGCCGCCTGGAATGTCGGCGTGAAGCACAAGCTGACCGAGAAACTGGCGCTGGACGTGCGCTGGTACGACACCGACAGCCACGCCCTGGGCGAGAACTACGACGGCCGCCTGGTGGGCGCGCTGACGTTCGCGCTCTGAGCCGATTGAACAGAAAGTTCGGGGGAAAGACCAATGAGCATGTTGAGCGATCTGAAGATCGAACGGAAACTGATGGCGGCCTTCGCCGTCGTCATCCTGGCCATCGCCGCCATGGGGATGACGGTATTCATGCAGGTCAATGCGCTGGAAAACGCGCGCATGGACCGTGTGCGCGCCTCGGCGACGCAGCGTGAAGCCGAGACGGCGAAATTCTATCTGGCGCGTCAGGAGAGCAGCTATCGCGGCTTCCTGCTGTCGAAGGACGTCTATTACCTGGAGCGCCTGGCTGCTCACGGTGAGAACTTCGGCAAGAGCCTTGATCGGATCGCCCAGTTGGATCGCAGCAGCGAGGAGGAGGTTCGCGCCGCTCGCGCCGCCGCCGCTGAGTGGAACAAGAACGTCGTCGAGGCTGGCCGCGTTCTGGCCGCTGATCCCGCCACCTATGCCCAGGCCGTGGCCATGGTTGGTCGCGAAGGCTCTGCGGACAAGTACATCAGCCCGGCCGAGGACGCGCTGGAAACCCTGGTCGAAGAGAAGTCGCAAGAGAGCCGCGTCTTTGGCGAGATCCAGGACTCCGTCGCCAAGTCGGTGCGGATGGTGCTGATCGGCGGGGTCGTCCTGGCCCTGATCATCGCCGCCGCCATGGCCTTCATGCTGAGCAACCTGCTGGGCAAGCCGCTGATGTCGATGACCTCGGCCATGCGTCGCCTTGCCGGCGGCGACACCTCGATCATCGTCCCGGCCATGGGCCGCAAGGACGAGGTCGGCCAGATGGCCTCGGCCGTCACGGCCTTCAAGGACGCCGCCATCGCCAACGCCCGTCTGGAAGCCGAGGCTGTGGCCCAGCGTCAGGCGGCGGAAGACGAGCGCGCCCGCGTCGAGGCCGAGAAGGCCAAATCGGCCGAGGAAGATCGCGTCGCCATCACCGCCCTGGCCGAGGGGCTGCAGGCCATGGCCGGCGGCGACCTGACCCACCGCATGACCGTTCAGGTCGCGCCCAAGGCCGAACAGCTGAAGACCGACTTCAACGCCGCCATCTCGCAACTGGAACAGGCCGTGGCCGTGGTCGTCACCAACGTCGCCGCCATCCGTTCGGGTTCTAGCGAGATTTCGCAGGCCTCGGACGACCTGTCGCGCCGCACCGAGCAGCAGGCCGCTTCGCTGGAGGAAACCGCCGCCGCCCTGGACGAGATCACCGCCACGGTGAACAAGACCGCCGATGGCGCTCGTCAGGCCTCGGGCGTGGTCCAGTCGGCCCGCGGCGACGCCGAGAAGAGCGGCGTCATCGTCCGCGACGCGGTCGAGGCGATGAACGCCATCGAGCAGTCCTCGGCCCAGATCGGCAACATCATCGGGGTGATCGACGAGATCGCCTTCCAGACCAACCTCCTGGCCCTGAACGCCGGGGTCGAGGCGGCCCGCGCGGGCGACGCCGGTCGCGGCTTCGCCGTGGTCGCCTCGGAAGTGCGGGCCCTGGCCCAGCGTTCGGCGGAAGCCGCCAAGGAGATCAAGACCCTGATCTCGGCCTCGGGCCAGCAGGTCGGGGCAGGGGTGACCTTGGTCGGTCAGACCGGCGAGGCCCTGCAGCGCATCGTCGACCGCGTGGCGGAAATCGATGGTCTGGTGAGCGAGATCTCGGCCTCGGCCCAGGAACAGGCCACCGGCCTGCAACAGGTCAACACCGCCGTGAACCAGATGGACCAGGTCACTCAGCAAAATGCTGCGATGGTCGAGCAGTCGACCGCCGCCAGCCACTCGCTGTCGCAGGAGGCCGACGTCCTGGCCGCCTCGGTGTCGCGCTTCCGCACGGGGCAGGCCGCAGCACCGGTCGCCGCGAAGAAGCCGGCGCCGGTCGCCCCCGCCGCTGCTCCGGCCCGCACGCCCGAGCCGGTGGCCCAGACCATCGCCGCGCTCAAGACTGTCGGTCGCGGCGGCGCCGCCCTCAAGCCTCAGCCCATTGAAGACGGTTGGGAAGAGTTCTGATGTCGGGCCTGATCACCCTTCCGGCCGTGCTTGATCTGCGCGCCGCCGAGCCCCTGAAGGCGCAACTCCTGGCCGTTCGCGGCCAGGAGACGGCCCTGGACGCCTCGGCCGTCGAGCGTCTGGGCGGCCTCTGCCTTCAGGTCCTGCTGTCGGCGCTGGCGACCTGGCGCGCCGACGGTCAGGCCTTGACCTTCATCAATGTTTCCGAGGCCTTCGCCTCGCAATGGAGCGCCCTTGGGGCCTCCGCCGCGGACCTCGCTCCGCAAGGACAACTCGCGTGACCAAGACCATCCTGACTGTCGATGATTCCCGCACCATGCGGGACATGCTGATGCTGGCGTTGAAGGACGCCGGGTATCGCGTGGTTCAGGCCGAGGACGGCGTCCACGGTCTGGAGGTGCTGCGGGCCGAGAACCCCGACATCGTCATCACCGACATCAACATGCCCCGCATGGACGGCTTCGGCTTCATCGAAGGCATGCGCGCCGACCCCAACCACAAGGCCACCCCGGTCCTGGTCCTGACCACCGAGAGCGACGCCGCCAAGAAGCAGCGCGCCCGCGAGGCCGGGGCCACCGGCTGGATCGTCAAACCCTTCGACCCGGCCAAGCTGGTCGACGCCGTCCGTCGCGTCGCAGCCTGAGGAACTTGAGATGAGCGACGATCCGTTCGAGGCCATCAAGGTCACCTTCTTCCAGGAGTGCAGCGAACTGCTGGGCGACCTGGAAACCAATCTGCTGGCGCTGGAAACCGGCGAGGGCGACATCGAGACGATCAACGCCGTCTTCCGCGCGGTCCACTCGGTCAAGGGCGGGGCAGGGGCCTTCGGCCTGGAAGACCTGGTGCGCTTCGCCCACGTCTTCGAGACCCTGATGGACGAACTGCGCTCGGGCCGTAAGGAATGCGACGACCTCACGATCAAGACCCTGCTGCGGGCCTCCGACGTCCTGGCTGACCACATCGCCGCCGCACAAGGAACCGGGGCGCCGGTGGACGCCGCGCGTTCGGCTGGTCTGGTGGCCGAGCTGGAGGTCCTGACCCACGGCGTCGCCGCCTCGGTCGCCTCCGCGCCGGTCGCCGCCGCCGCTGATGAAGACGACTTCGGCTTCACGCCCCTGACGCTGGACCTGGCCGATTTCGGCGCTCCGACCGAGCTGCCGTCGCTGGAGCTGCCGTCGCTCGACCTGCCTTCGCTTGATCTGCCGGACCTGGCCGCGCCGAGCGCCGCCGCCCCGGCTGCTGGCTGGCGCATCGTCTTCCGCCCGCATCCGCGCCTCTACGCCAGCGCCAACGACGTCAGCCTGTTGCTGCGCGAACTGACGCGGCTGGGCCAGACCTCGGTCGAGCTGGACGCCAGCGGCCTGCCGTCGCTGGACGTGCTGGACGCCGAGGACGCCCACCTGATCTGGACCATCGTCCTGACCGGCGACGTGGCCGAGGCGGCGGTGCGCGACGTCTTCGACTTCGTCGAGATGGACTGCGATCTGAGCATCACCGCCCTGGGCGGCGCCCCGTCCCCCGTCGAGGCCTCGCTGCCGCCGCTGCCGGTTCTGGACGCGGCCCCCGCCGAGCCTGAGATCGACATCGCCGCCCTGCTGGCCAAGGCCGCCGCCCCGGTCGAACCCGTCGCTACGGTCGAAGCCCCCGCGCCGGTCGTCGCTGCGGCCTCGGTTCCGGCTCCGGCGCCTACGCCGGTCGCCGCCGCGCCGAAGCCGGTCGCGCCCGCCGCTCCGGCCCCCACCGCCGCGCCTTCGGCTCCCGCCGCCGTCGCCCCGGTGACCATCCGCGTCGACCTGGATCGCGTGGATCGCCTGATCAACGTGGTCGGCGAACTGGTCATCCAGCAGGCCATGTTGGCGCAGCGCGTCACGGAGAGCGGCCTGGCCCGCTCGTCGGACATCGCCCTGGGTCTGGAAGATCTCGAGCTGCTGACGCGCGACATCCAGGACAGCGTCATGGCCATCCGCGCCCAGCCGGTGAAGTCGGTCTTCCAGCGCATGCCGCGCCTGGTCCGCGAAGTCGCCGAGATGACGGGCAAGCGCGTGCGTCTGGTCACCTCCGGCGAGGATACCGAGGTCGACAAGACCGTGGTCGAACGCCTGGCCGAGCCGATCACCCACATGCTGCGCAACGCCATCGACCACGGGCTGGAAAGCCCGGAAGAGCGCGAAGCCGCCGGAAAACCCGCCGAGGGGACCGTCCGGCTGGCCGCCCTGCACCGTTCGGGCCGGATCGTCATCGAGATCGCCGACGACGGCAAGGGCATCAACCGCCCCCGCGTGCGCGGCATCGCCGTCGATCGCGGTCTGATCGCCGAGGACGCCGTCCTGACCGACGACGAAGTCGACAATCTGATCTTCCTGCCGGGGTTCTCTACCGCCGAGACCATCACCGACGTCTCGGGCCGGGGCGTGGGCATGGACGTGGTCAAGCGTTCGATCCAGGCCCTGGGCGGCCGCATCTCGATCAGCTCGGTTCCGGGCAAGGGCTCGACCTTCACCCTCAGCCTGCCGCTGACCCTGGCGGTTCTGGACGGCATGGTGGTGTCCGCCGCCGAACAGACCCTGGTGGCCCCCCTGTCGGCCATCGTCGAGAGCCTGACGCCCAGCGTCGAGGACATCCACTACGTCGGCGGCCATGACGCCGTGATCCGCTTCCGCGAGGCCTTCGTGCCCCTGGTGGACGTCGGCCGCGTCATGGGCTTCCGCGACGGCGCGGCCGATCTGGCCAATGGCGTGGTGATGATCGTCGAGACCGAGGCCGGCTCGCGCGCCGCCCTGCTGGTGGACGCCATCAACGGTCAGCGCCAGGTCGTCATCAAGAGCCTGGAAACCCACTACCGTCACGTCGACGGCGTCTCGGCCGCGACCATCCTGGGCGACGGCAGCGTCGCCCTGATCCTCGACATCGACGCCCTGGTCATCGCCGGGCGCCGCAAATCCAACCGCCCTGAACTGAAGATGGCGAGCTGAGCATCATGACCGAAGTCACCCCCAACGTCGCCGGCACGGACCGGGAACTGATCGCCTTCCGCATCGGCGAGCAGGAATTCTGCGTCGACATCATGAACGTCCGCGAGATCCGCGGCTGGACCCCAGCGACCCCGTTGCCGCGTTCGCCATCCTATATGAAGGGGGTGATCAACCTGCGCGGCATCGTCCTGCCGATCATCGACCTGGGCGCCCGCTTCGGCCTGGCCACGACCGAGCCGACCGCCCGCCATGTCATCATGGTGGCCCATATCGGCAGCCGCCTGGTCGGCCTGCTGGTCGATGCCGTGTCCGACATCGTGCAACTGACGGACTCGACCATCCAGCCGACGCCCGACGTCGCCAGCGACCATGTGAAGACCTTCGTCCAGGGGATCTTCGCCGTCGAGGGCGGCCGCATGATCAGCCTGATCGACCTCAACCACGTCTTGCCGGCCGAAAGCGAAGTCGAAGCCGCATGACCACCGCCTCCGGGCGCACGTCCCTGGTGGAAGGCGAGTTCGTCTTCACCGCCGAGGACTTCCGCCACATCGCCCAGACCCTGCACGCCCACGCCGGCATCGCCCTGAGCGAGGGCAAGGCCGCCCTGGTCTACTCGCGTCTGGCCAAGCGCTTGCGCGTCTTGGGGCTGCGCAGCTTCCGCGACTACTGCGCCCTGATCGAAGGCGTGGAGGGCGTCGACGAGCGTCAGGCCATGACCGCGGCCCTGACCACCAACGTCACCCGCTTCTATCGCGAGCCGCACCACTTCGATCACCTGCGCGACCACGTCATGCCGGAGCTGGCGGCGCGGGCGCGGGCCGGCGGGCGCGTGCGGCTGTGGTCGGCGGCCTGCTCCAACGGACAGGAGCCCTATTCCATGGCCCTGACCGTGCTGGACGTCCTGTCGGAAGCCGCGGATCTGGACGTGCGCATCCTGGCCACCGACATCGACCCCAACATGGTCGCTGAGGGCGCTGCGGGGGTCTATTCCGAGGAGCTGCTGTCGCCGGTCCCGGCGTCGGGCCGCAAGCATTTCGAGCCTGTCGCGGGCCGACCCGGCCTGTTCAGCGCCGACGCGACCCTGCGTCGTCTGGTGAGCTTCCGCGAGCTGAACCTGATCGGCGACTGGCCGATGAAGGGCAAGTTCGACGTCATCTTCTGCCGCAACGTGGTCATCTATTTCGACGACGCGACCCAGGAAATGGTCTGGAGCCGCTTCACCCCGATGATGAACCCCGGCGCCACCCTCTACATCGGCCACTCCGAGCGCGTCAGCGGCCCGGCGGTTGCGCAACTGCAGACCTGCGGCCTGACCGCCTACAGGCTGGGAGGCCGGGCATGAGCGAGCCTGTCCGCGTCCTGATCGTCGACGACAGCGCCACCATGCGCAGCCTGATCAGCGCCGTCCTGCGCCGCGATTCCGAGATTTCGGTGGTCGGGACGGCGGCCGATCCGCTGGAGGCCCGCGCCGCCATCAAGGAACTGAACCCCGACGTCATCACCCTGGACGTCGAGATGCCCAATATGAACGGGCTGGAATTCCTCGAGAAGATCATGCGGCTGCGGCCCATGCCGGTGGTCATGGTCTCGACCCTGACCCAGGCCGGCACCGATGTGACCCTGGCGGCGCTGGAAGTCGGCGCCGTGGACGCCGTGGCCAAGCCCGCGCCGGGCGTCCCGGCCCAGGAAGCCTTCGCCGACCTGGCCGACAAGGTGAAGATCGCGGCGCGTTCTCGTGTGCGCCCGTTGGAAGCGCGCGAGGCCCGCGCGGTGGACGGCGCCTATCGCGCCGACCCCAATCACATCCTGGCCATCGGCGCCTCGACCGGCGGGGTCGAGGCCCTGCTGAACATCCTGTCGACCTTCCCGGCCAACTGCCCGGTCACCGTGGTGACGCAGCACATGCCCGCCACCTTCACCAAGAGCTTCGCGGCTCGACTGGACAAGGCGTCGGGCGCCACGGTCACCGAGGCCGTGGACGGCGCGCCCCTCATGCCCGGCCACGTCTACATCGCCCCCGGCGGCGAGCGACACCTGGAGGTCTCGAACGGACGTTGCCGCCTGGTCGCCGCCGACACGGTCAACGGTCACCGCCCGTCGGTGGATGTCCTGTTCAACGCGGTCGCCCGCCTGGGCCGTCCCATGACCGGGGTCATCCTGACCGGCATGGGCAAGGACGGCGCCAAGGGCCTGCTGGCCATGCGTCAGGCCGGCGCCCGCACCCTGGGCCAGGACGAAGCCTCCAGCGTCGTCTACGGCATGCCGCGCGCCGCCTTTGAGCTGGGCGCCGTGGAGCGCCAGCTGTCTCTGCCCCGTCTCGCCCCCGCCATCCTCGACCTGTGCGCCGCCGGCGCCCACGCCGCAAAGCCTGTCGCGTAAGGACTACCCGTATGCCTGCCGCCTCCGCCCTCAATGTCCTGGTCGTCGACGATCAACTGACCATGCGTTCCCTGATCCGCAACAGTCTGCAGCAGATTGGCGTGCGTGAAATCTCCGAAGCCGCCGACGGCGAGCTGGCGCTGCGGTCGATCATCACCAAGCCGGTGCATCTGGTCATATCCGACTTCAACATGCCGAACCTGGACGGCCTGGGCCTGCTGCGCGCCATCCGCGCCCACCCCCCGACCTCCAAGACCGCCTTCATCATGCTGACCGGCCGCGCCGATCGTGAACTGGTGCAGCGCGCGGTGCAGTTCGGCGTGAACAACTACCTGGTCAAACCCTTCACCACCGCCCAGCTGAAAGAGAAGCTGGAAGGCGTGTTCGGCCCCCTGACATGATCAGCCACGGCGATCAGCAGACGGCCGAGAAGCGCGTCCATGTCGGCCAGGGCGAGCACTATGTGACGTCCGATCGCGACGTCGTGCTCTCGACCGTGCTCGGCAGCTGCGTCGCCATGTGCCTGCGCGACCCCGTGGCCGGGGTCGGCGGCATGAACCATTTCCTGCTGCCTGAAGGCGCGGGGGCGGGGACCGACGCCGGGCGTCGCTACGGCGCCTACGCCATGGAACTGCTGATCAACGACGTGCTCAAGGCCGGCGGTCGTCGCGACCGTCTGGAGGCCAAGCTGTTCGGCGGCGGCCGCATGTTCGATTCGCTCAAGGATGTCGGCATGTCCAATGCCGACTTCGCCGAACGTTTTCTGGCCGACGAGGGCATTCCCGTCGTCGGCGCCAGCCTGAGGGGCGCCGGGGGGCGTCGCGTACATTACTGGCCGGTGAGCGGTCGGGCGCTGCAACGCGCGGTCACGGATGCGGTCGCCCCGCGTCCGGCCCCGCCGCCTCCGCCGCCCGTCGATTCCGGTGCGCTGGAGCTGTTCTGATGAACGACTATGATACGAAAGGCTTGCTGAGCGCCGTCGCCGCCGAACTGGCCGACATTCGCGCAGGGGTGGACGAGGCCGGCGGCCTGGTGTCCGAGCTGCTCCGTCTGGCCCCGCCCGAGCAGCGCCTGACCTATCTGACGCGGATGCAGGCCTTTGACGTGCTGAGCCAGCGTGTGGACGCCCTGTCGGGTCTGGCCGGCGCCCTGGCCGCCGATCAGCCGATGGATACGGCCCTGGCCGCCCTGCCTCTGGCCGAGATGGCCGACCGCCTGCGCGAACTGTCGTTCCGGGGACGCCCCCTGTCCGAGCCCGCCCCCGCCGCCGTATCCGGCGACCTGCTGCTGTTCGACTGATGAGCGCCGCCGACCGCGTCAATCTGGAGCAGTCGACCGTCCTGCTGATCGACGACAATGCGCAGGCGCTGGACATGCTCAGCTCCGTCTTCCAGGGCTTCGGCGTCAAGGAGCAGATCAAGTGCGCCTCGGCGACCGAGGGGGTGCGCGTCATCCAGAACCGGGCCGTCGACCTGATCGTCATCGACTGCGCCGACCCGGAGATGGACAGCTACGCCTTCGCCCGCTGGCTGCGGCGCGAAACGCCCGCGCCCCTGCGCTTCATCCCCGTCATCCTGCTGACCGGCCACGCTTCTCAGGCCAAGGTGCAGGAAGGCCGCGACTGCGGCGTCAGCTTCGTCGTCACCAAGCCCCTGACCCCCGCCGTCCTGCTGCGCCGCATCCTGTGGCTCGCGGGCGACGAGCGCGAGTTCGTCGAGTGCGCCACCTACGTCGGACCCGACCGGCGCGTGCGCAACTTCGGCCCGCCTCTGGGCGTGGCGGGGCGCCGCAAGGACGACCTGTCCGCCCACGTCGGCGCCGCCGTCGAGGAGAATATGGATCAGTCCGATATCGACATGCTGATGAAGCCCCAAAGGGTCGCCCTGTGAGTATCGCCAAGTGACCGAAGCCCGCACCCTGAAGATCAAGACCACCCTGGCGCGGCAGATGGCCCAGCCGGGCGGCCGCACCGTCGCCGACGTGGAACGCCGCGCCAACGAGCGGCTGGAGCGCCACCGCGACGACGTGATGACCACGGTCGCCGGCACGATCACCGAGCTGGAACTGGTCGCTGCCGCCGCCGCGCCGGGGTCTGAGCCCCAGGTCTACAGGCTGGCCTCGTCCCTGCTGGACACGGCGGGCTTCTTCGACACCGGACCGCTGTACGAGGCCGGCTACAGCCTGTGCGACGTGGCCGACCGGATGCAGACCAGCGGCGCCTGGAGCTGGCCCACGGTCGCCGTCCACGTCCAGGCCATGCGCCTGATCCTGACCGGCGGCTGTCAGGCCGGCCCCACCAGCGACGCCCTGCTCCTGGGCCTGCGCTCGGTCGCGGCCAAGGCCAGGCAGGACGGTTGAAACCGGCGCGTCGGGACTGGCGCGGCTGATCAGCAACACCATATGGTGCGGATAACCAGAGGAACCGCACCATGACCGACGCCGCCCCCGCCCTGAAGACCCTGAAGATCGACTTCGTCTCCGACGTGGTCTGCCCTTGGTGCGCCGTGGGGCTGGGCGGGCTGACGACCGCGCTGGACAAGCTCAAGGGCGAGGGGATCGACGCTGACATCACCTTCCAGCCGTTCGAGCTGAACCCGCAGATGGCGCCCGAGGGCGAGAACATCGTCGAGCATATCGGCGCCAAGTACGGCTCCACCCCCGAACAGTCGGCCCAGAACCGCGAGATGATCCGCGCCCGCGCCGCCGAGGTCGGCTTCGACATGCGCATGGGGCCGGACAGCCGCATCTGGAACACCTTCGACGCCCACCGCCTGCTGCACTGGGCCCACGAGACGGCGCCGGAGAAGCAGGAGGCGCTGAAACGCGCCCTGTTCACCGCCCACTTCACCGACAACCGCAACATCACCGACGCCCGCGTCCTGACCGAGGCCGCCGAGGCGGCGGGGCTGGACCGGGCCGAGGCGGGCGAGGTCCTGGTCTCGGGCCGCTATGCGACCGAGGTGCGCGGCGCCGAGGACCTGTGGCGGGCGCGGGGCATCACCTCGGTCCCGGCCGTGGTCGTCGAGGGCAAGTACCTGATCAGCGGCGGCCAGCCGGCCGCGGCGTTCGAGCAGGCCCTGCGCCAGATCGCGGCGGAGGTTTAAGGGCGCGTCCTGAAAGCCCTCCCCCTCGAGGGGGGAGGGTTGGGTGGGGGTGTGGTCTGCGGTCGCCTGTTTTGGCGAGGGAGGCGGCGTCTCCTGCGCTCAGTCCGGCGCTGGCGGCGGGCCCACCCCCATCCCCGACCCTTCCCCCCTCGAGGGGGAAGGGAGATCGAGAAAAACAGAGTCCAATTCGTCTGAAACGTCTGAAATCCGGCCCTCGGGGTCGAGGCGGGCCTTGAGGGCGGCCATGCGGGCCTCGATGGCGCGGCGACCGGCGTGGTCGTCGGGGGAGAGGCGGGCGGCGTCGCGGGCGACCTCGGCGACGGCCTTCAGGTCGGCTTCCAGCGCAGCGGCGGGGTCGGGGGCGGGGGCTGGCGCAGCAGCGGCCAAGAGGGTGGGGTCTGTGAGGGCGCGCCAGGTGCGCAGCCAGGAGGCGGCCTCGGCGGCGCGGCCGCGTTGCAGGGCGCGGTTCAGGCGCATCAGGGCCTGGGCCGCCATCCGGGTCAGGTCGGGCGGAGCGGCTTCGGGGTTCTCGTCCTGCGGATCGGGCCAGATGTCTTCGATGTCGCTGCGGCGCCAGCCCTCGCGCGCGGCGCGGGACCGCAGGGTCCCCAGCTTCAGGTCATAGCGGGCGCAGACGGCCTCGGCCGCGTCCCCGGCCAGATAGTCGCGCCGCGCCGCCGCCCAGATCGCCCCGGAGCGGACGCGATAGCCGTCCCGCGCCTCCGGCGCCTCATGGTCATGGCCGCGCCCGGCGTCGTCAGGCTCGGGCGCCTCGGCCCGCATGGCGGAATGGGCGGCGGTCGAGGGACGGATGTGGTCGGGGATGTAGGTCGTGTCGCCGAACTCGTCCTGCTCCCACCGTCCCGAGGCGACGATCCGGGGCTCGCCCTCGTGCCAGTATGCCGCGTCGTCCATCTCGCCTCCTCCTGCCTGCGGGAAGGAGGTTGGCGGACGGGTGCGTCAGGATCGGACGGGGAGTGACCGAAACTTAGTCATAAGGTGGAGATCCCCTTAGACGTAGCTTTGTCAAACGTGGAGACGTGGCTGCCAAGGAGCCGAAACGCTCCAAATCTTCCGGACCAATCTTTTCCTTTTTGAAGCCCAGCTTCTTTCGGGAAGCACCATACTGATTAACGGCTTCTATTGCTAACTCCACAAGCTTAGGTGCGGGAGCTGTAAACCGTCGATCAATGATTTCCTTTAGCCCAGGCAAACCAGAATAAGCTTCAAGCTCCTTAGATCCGAATATAGCTTCCTGATCTTGAGCAGCGTTAGCTATTATCAGGGTTCTAATGCCCCAAATTAATCTTTTTCGCGCTTTGCGAATGCTTAGTGCTGCTGGTGGTTCTGTAAGAAACCAAATAAGAGCGGATGCTTCGCGAATTTCGGATTGATAGGAATCTTTAAATGTGAAGCTTTCCCTTACTCGTTCAAAGGTCCCTGCGGTGTCATGAAGAATTTTTCCCTCACGACATAAGTGAAGCAAGAATAGGTCGCCGTTCTTTGATTTTTCAATCAAGGAGTCGAATGGGTAATTGTAAAGGCTGGCTCCTCGGGCTGCGACTTCTTTACTTATTCGGCCAGAATCTGTTACGCCGAGTAGGTCTACGTCGGACGATTGACGGTGGTCTCCTCGGGCGCGGCTTCCGTATAAAACTAGGCTAAGCAGCATTATCTTACTCTGCTCAAGCGAGCTACTATGGTCGCGAAAAACACGGTGTAAAAAATCAAAGCAATTAGCAGGTGGACGGAAAATGCAGCTTGAAGGCTGGCGCTGGCTCCAGCGGGAACCGCTTTCGTGTAGCCAGCAACTGTCGTGACGTCAAAGCTGGCTTGGAGGGGCAGTGAGATAGTTTTTTCTCTGGAATAATACAGGCTTCCGGCCATGAATAACGTCATCAAGGCAATTAATGGGCGGAGTGCGCTGGCCCCCCCATGCGTTCAATATTCCAAACGTCCAGAGCAAACCAAGCTCAATGGACCAGAATATTGCAACCGCAGCATACCATGCGGATGCCCATCGAAATCTATTGATTGTGTTGTATGTTGCCCTGCAACATTTATCGTATGCTTGTTGAGTTTCGAATACTCTTACGCTTTCGTAAAATGTTCTATCATCACCAAGGTATCGGTGGTTATTTAGAAGCATTCTAGCTATCGTTGACTTTGCTAGCTCGTGCCTGTGCCACTGATACATCTTTGATGCATTTTTTGTCGTTAGTATTTTTTCATCAAGCTGCGTCCATAGAGATTTGTTGAAATCGCTAGGGTTGCTGATAAATACATCTTCTAGGACGGTCTCGTTGGTTGAGACTGCCATTTTTTCCCAGATACAATCTCGGAATTCTACGTCTCTAAACGTAGTTTGCCCAAATGAACTTCCGCGGAACGTGCATTTTGAGAACTTAAAATTTTTAAATGTGCTTAGAGATAAATCGCAATTTAAAAATTCGCATTTGTCGAAGACGACTTGGCTTTCATTCGAGCTGATCCCTTGAAAATCACAATCTGAGAAGCGAATTTTCTTAAAAAATCGCAAGCCACCTGCGTCAATGAACTGTTTAAGCTCTGCTAGGTCGAAATAGGATTTAGTTGGGCCGGTATCGGTCCCAAAATTCCAGTCACGCGCCTTCAGTTTCCCCACGAGGCGGGGGTCGTAAATCGGTTCCCAATAGCATTGGGCTCTGCGCGTTCGGCTCCGCAGCGTGCTCATCGCTAGACACTAGCAGAGCCCAACGTGCTGCCAAGCTAAAGCCTTTATCTTCGTTCCGGCTGCTAGTTTGGGATTTGCCATGCCCGGTGAATTTTTGGATTGTGCAACCATTCTTCGAGGATCGGACGCGAGGCCAGTCTGAAGCCGCCTCGCGTCCATAGTCCTGACCCCCGCGTGGGCCGGGTCGGGCCGGTTAGACCTTCACTTCAATCGCTGCCCCGCCCGCCCGGAACTTCGCGCTCATCTCCGCCATGCCGGCTTCGGCTTCGGCGAGGCTGGCGCCCGCATCATTCTGCGCCGCCGCGGCGTCGCGGATGTCCTGGCTGATCTTCATGCTGCAGAACTTGGGGCCGCACATGGAGCAGAAGTGGGCGGTCTTGTGCGCCTCCTTCGGCAGGGTCTCGTCGTGGTATTTGCGGGCGGTTTCGGGGTCGAGGCCGAGGTTGAACTGGTCCTCCCAGCGGAACTCGAAGCGGGCGCGGGACAGGGCGTCGTCGTGCAGGCGGGCGGCGGGGTGGCCCTTGGCCAGGTCGGCGGCGTGGGCGGCGATCTTGTAGGTGATGACGCCGTCCTTGACGTCCTGACGGTCGGGCAGGCCGAGGTGCTCTTTCGGCGTGACGTAGCAGAGCATGGCCGTGCCGAACCAGCCGATCATGGCCGCGCCGATGGCGGACGTGATGTGGTCGTAGCCGGGGGCGATGTCGGTGGTCAGCGGGCCAAGCGTATAGAAGGGCGCCTCGTGGCAGTGCTTGAGCTGCTCGTCCATGTTGGCCTTGATCTTGTGCATCGGCACGTGGCCGGGTCCTTCGATCATGACCTGACAGCCCTTGGCCCAGGCGATCTTGGTCAGTTCGCCCAGGGTGCGCAGCTCGGCGAACTGGGCCTCGTCATTGGCGTCGGCGATGGAGCCGGGGCGCAGGCCGTCGCCGAGGCTGAAGGAGACATCATAGGCCCGCATGATGTCGCAGATGTCCTCGAAGTGCTCGTAGAGGAAGCTCTCCTTGTGGTGGGCCAGGCACCACTTGGCCATGATGGAGCCGCCGCGCGAGACGATGCCCGTCACGCGCTTGGCCGTCATCGGCACGAAGGGCAGGCGCACGCCCGCGTGGATGGTGAAGTAGTCCACGCCCTGTTCCGCCTGTTCGATCAGGGTGTCGCGGAAGACTTCCCAGGTCAGGTCCTCGGCGATGCCGTTCACCTTCTCCAGCGCCTGATAGATGGGCACGGTGCCGATGGGGACGGAGGAGTTGCGGATGATCCAGTCGCGGATGTTGTGGATGTTGCGGCCGGTCGACAGGTCCATGACGTTGTCGGCGCCCCAGCGGGTGGCCCAGACCAGCTTGTCCACCTCGTCGTCGACGCTGGAGAGGACGGCCGAGTTGCCGATGTTGGCGTTGATCTTCACCAGGAAGTTGCGGCCGATGATCATCGGCTCGACTTCGGGGTGGTTGATGTTGTGCGGGATGATGGCGCGGCCGCGGGCGATCTCCTGACGCACGAACTCGGGCGTGACGAAGTCGGGAATGCTGGCGCCGAAGTCTTCGCCGTCGCGGATGCAGGGGGCGTTCTGCTCGCGGCGCAGGTTCTCGCGGATGGCGACGTATTCCATCTCGGGCGTGATGACGCCGGCCTTGGCGTATTCGTACTGGGTGACAGGGCGGCCCTCGACGCCCTTGAAGACCTGATGGTTCGAGACGTCGAAGCGGGGGGCCAGGTGCTTGCCGCTGGCGTGGCCGTTGTCCTCGGGTTTGACCTCGCGCGGGTTCGCGACGGGGGCGATGTCGCCGCGATCCAGCTGCCACGACGACTTCACGCGGGGCAGGCCCTTCTTGATGTCGATGGTGACGGCAGGGTCGGTGTAGGGGCCGGAGCTGTCGTACATCGTCACCGGCGGCTCATTGGCGCTGGGGTGGACGGCGACCTCGCGGAAGGGGACGCGGATGTCGGGGTAAAGCTCGCCCGCCACATAGACCTTGACGCCGCCGGCGCGGGGGCCGGTGGGGATGCGGCCGTGCTCGGCGGCGACGGCCTTGCGGGCGTCGGCGAGGGGCAGCTCCACATTGGGTTCGTGGGGTTGTTCGGTCGTCGCGGTGACGTTGATGTTCATGGCGGCCTCAAAACGTTTGAGGTCCGCCGACGTCGGGCGTGCCGGTCCCGTGGCGTGAAGCCGGGGCCGGAAGCGTACTCATCCCTTCGCCGGCATGACCCGGATCAGGTTCGACGGGTCAGAGGAGAAACCTCTATCTCAGCCGCTCGATTGCGACCCCCCGGAGAACGGCGCGACCCTAGTCCGTTTCGGGGGTAGGTCAAGCGAGGCGGGCATGGCAGGAAGGGGAATGATCCTTTCCCGCACCTATCGCCCCGAAGACATGGCCGGGTGCCTGGCCCTGTTCGACAGCAATACGCCGCGCTTCTTTGACGCCAGCGAGCGCGAGGGGTTTGTCGGGTTTCTGCAGGACCAGGCTTTGCGCTGGCCCTATCAGGTGATCGAGCGCGAGGGGCGCATCGTCGGCTGCGGCGGCCATGCGGTCGAGGCGGACGGCGTCAGCGTCGCCCTGTGCTGGGGCATGGTGGATCAGACGCTACACGGTCAGGGGCTGGGGCGGGTGCTGACCGAGGCGCGGATCGCGGCGGCGCGGGCGACGCCGGGGATCCGCCGCGTGATCCTGAACACCAGCCAGCACACCCAGGGCTTCTATGCCCGCTTCGGCTTTGAGATCGAGGCGGTCACGCCCGACGGGTTCGCGCCCGGCATCGACCGCTGGGACATGGTGCTGACGCTGGATTGAGGAAGGGGGGGCGGTCCGGCTTCTCAGTCGGGGGGGCGTTAAGGCCGGACCGCCACAGACGACATCGGGGTTGGGGGGCGTCCGATGTGTCCGATGCAATAACAACGGACCTGAAACTTGGTTCCGCAAGAATTCGCGCGTTCACCATGATTGTTGAACGCGGGTCGGCGAGGGGGCGGTTTCCTTCGTCAGCGAACGGTTGAAAGATGTGTTTCCGAGCAAGACAGGGGCGCGCTGCATGAAGACTTTGGGCGTTCTGGGCGGCATGGGACCGGCGGCGACGCTGGCCTTTCTGGCGCGGGTCCAGGCCCTGACCCCGGCCAGCGGGGATGAAGATCATGTGCGGGTGGTCATGGACATGAACCCCCAGGTCCCCAACCGGCACAGCCAGCCCGAGGCGGCGGGGCGCATCCTGGGCGAGATGGCGGCGCGGCTGCGCGATGCCGGGGCCGAGGTCCTGGCCATGCCGTGCAACACCGCCCACGCCCATGCCGGGGCGATCCGGGCGGCGGGTGTTCCCTTCATCGACATGGTGGCCGAGACGGCGAAGGCTGCGGCGGCAGGGGGCGCGGCGCGGATCGGGGTGCTGGCGACGCCGGGCGGCGAGGCGCTCTATGCCGAGGCTCTGGCGGCTGAGGGCGTGGAGATGGTGCGGCTGTCCGACGCCGACCGGGCGCGCTTCATGAGCGTGGTGTTCGGGGTCAAGGCGGGCGATGTGGGGCCGGAGCAGAGGGCGGCCATGCGTGAACTGGCGGCGGCCCTGATCGCGGCGGGGGCGCAAGGGATCATCGGCGGCTGCACCGAGGTGCCGCTACTGCTGGACGCAGGCGATGTGGCGGTTCCGCTGACGGACTCGACCGAGGTGCTGGCGCGGGTCTGCGTGGCGGCGTGTCTGCAGGTTGACCTTCTCCCGCAAGGGGAGAAGGACTAAAGCGGGACGGTGAAACAGTCTCTCATCATTGATTGCGATCCCGGCGTCGACGACGCCACGGGCTTGCTGACCGCCTTCGCCTCCTCCGACCTCGACCTGCTGGCCGTGACCACGGTCGGGGGCAATGACAGCGCCATGCAGACCGCGCGCAACGCCCGCATCCTGCGCCAGATCGCCGGACGCGAGGACGTGCCGGTCTTCGTCGGGGCCGAGCGGCCTCTGAAGCGCGAACCCGCCGGGGCGGGTGAGTTCCACGGGGCCGAGGGGCTGGGCGATCTTGAGCCGTTCGAGCCCGCCGCGCCGGCGGGCGAGGGGACGGCGGCCGAGGCCATCGCCAGGCTGGTGATGGAGCGGCCGGCAGGCAGCGTGGCCCTGATCGTCATGGGGCCGATGACCAACCTAGCCCTGGCCATGCGGGCCGAGCCGAAGCTGGCGGACCATCTGGGGCCGGTGGTGGTCATGGGCGGGGCGCGCTCGGAAGGCGGCAACATCACCGCCAGCGCCGAGTTCAATATCTGGGCCGACCCGGATGCTGCGGCGGAGGTCTTTGCATCGGGCTGCCGGATGATCGTCCTGGGGCTGGACGCCACCCATCAGGTGCGCTCGACCGAGGCGCGCATCAGGGTGATCGAGGCGGTGGACACGGCCTCTGGGCGGACGGCGGCGGGGATGCTGCGCTTTTCGCAGCGGACCGAGCGCGAGATCGTCGGCTGGGACGCCGGGCCGCTGCACGATCCCTGCACCGTGGCCTGGCTGCTGAAGCCGGAGCTGTTCGAGCTGGCGCCGTGCCGGATCGCGGTGGAGACCGAGAGCGATCTGACGCGCGGCCATACGGCGGTCGAGTTCCGCGTCGAGGCCGCGACGGCCAGGCATTTCTGGGCGACAAGGGCGGATGCGGACGGGGTCTTCGCCCTGATCGCCGAACGACTGGGAGAAGGGCGATGAGGATCACCGTCGTCGGGTCGATCAATCTGGACATGGTGGCGTCCGCGCCCAGCCTGCCGGTGCCGGGCGAGACGGTGACGGGCGCGACCCTGGCCCGTCACGCGGGCGGCAAGGGCGCCAATCAGGCGCTGGCGGCGCGGCGGCTGGGGGCCGAGGTCAGCCTGATCGGACGGGTCGGCGAGGACGAGATGTCGGGCGCGGCTGTGGCCCTGATGCTGGCGCACGGGGTGGACCTGTCGGGGGTCGAGACAGACATCGCGGCGCCGACGGGGGTGGCCCTGATCGCTGTCGATCCGAGCGGAGAGAACCAGATCGTGGTCGCCGCCGGGGCCAACCACTTCGTCACGCCGGAGCAGCTGCCGTCGCGGATCGAGACGCCGCTGATCGTCCAGCTGGAGCTGCCGATCGAGACGGTCGAGGCGGCGGTGGGTCGGGCGACCGACTTCGTCTGCGCCAACCTGGCGCCCGCCGCGCCCGTGTCGGAGGCCCTGTTGCGGCGGGCCGACCTGATCGTGGTCAATGAGACGGAGGCGGCCTTCTATGGCGAGGCCCTGCACGTCGGCGGCGGTCTGGTGGTGGTGACCAAGGGGGCGCGCGGGGCGGTCATGTACCGGCGCGGCGTCGAGATGGCCTGGGCCACGCCGCCGCGGGTTCACGCCATCGACGCGACCGGGGCGGGCGACGCCTTTGTCGGGGCTATCACCGTGGCCCTGCTGGACGGGATGACGCCGGACGCGGCCCTGCACTTCGCCTGTGCGGCAGGGGCGCTGGCGGCGACGCGGCCGGGCGCTCAGCCGTCGCTGGGGACGCGCGAAGAGGTCGAGGCCTTGCTGGCGGGGTGAGGTTTCCCCCTCCCCATGAAGGGGAGGGGGAAAGGCGCGCCTAGAAGCGGATCACCTGTCGCACGGCCCGCCCGTCGGCCAGGGCGTCGAAGGCGGCGTTGATGTCGTCCAGCGCCAGGGTTCCGCTGAGCAGGCGGTCGACCGGCAGGCGGCCCTGGCGGAACAGGGCGACATAGCGGGGGATGTCGCGGGTCGGGACGCAGGTCCCGATGTAGGAGCCCTTCAGCGTGCGTTCCTCGCCGACCAGCGACACGACGTTGACGGCCAGGGCGGCCTCGGGCGGGGGCAGGCCGGCGGTGACGGTGGTCCCGCCGCGCCGGGTCATGCGCCAGGCACTGTCGAGAGCGCGGACCGAGCCGGCCATCTCGAACACGAAGTCGGCGCCGCCACGGGTCAGGGCGCGGACCTGATCGACGGCGTCGGGAGCGGCGGCGTTGACGGTCTGGACCACGCCCTCCGGGCCGAGCGAGCGGGCGAGGGCCAGCTTGTCCTCCGACAGATCGACGGCGACGACCGGCGAGGCGCCCGAGGCCAGGGCGCCGAGGACGCTGGCCAGGCCGACGCCGCCGAGGCCGACGACCACGGCGGACTGGCCGGCGCGGAGACCCGCCGTGTTCACCACGGCCCCGACACCGGTCAGGACAGCGCAGCCGAACAGGGCGGCGTGCTCGAACGACAGGTCGGGGTCGATCCTGACGAGGGAGCGGCGCGAGACCACGGCGTGAGAGGCGAAGGCCGAGCAGCCGAGGTGGTGGTTGAGGGGCTCGGGCCCGGCGTGCAGGGCGCGTCGGCCGGTCAGAAGCTCGCCCTTGCCGTTGGCGGCGGCGCCCGGCTCGCACAGGGCGGGGCGACCCTCGGCGCAGGGGCTGCAATGGCCGCAGGACGGCATGAAGACCATGACGACGTGGTCGTCGACGGCGAGGTCGGCGACGCCCTCGCCCAGGGCCTGGACGACGCCCGCCGCCTCGTGTCCCAGGGCCATCGGCAGGGGGCGGGGGCGGTCGCCGTTGATGACCGAGAGATCCGAATGGCACAGGCCCGCCGCCTTGACGGCGACCAGGACCTCGCCCGGTCCGGGATCGTCGAGGGTGAGGGTCTCGATGCCGAGGGGGCGGCTGTCGGCGTAGGGGCGCGCGGCGCCCATGTGGCGCAGGACGGCGGCGCGGGTGGTCGTCGGCATGGTCACGTCTCCCATCTGATGTCAGGCTAGGCGACTGACGCAGGGGAGGCCAAGGGGGATGACGGAGCGGAGCAGGGGGAGGCGCGGCGACTATGCGCGGTTCGTGCGGCTGACGACGCGCTGGGCCGACAATGACGCCTATGGCCACGTCAACAACGTCGCCTACTACGCCTTCATCGACACGGCGGTGAACCAGCTATTGATAGAAGAAGGTCTTCTGGACGTGGCGGGGTCCGAGGTGATCGGGGTGGCGGCGGAATCCGGCTGTCGGTTCCACGCCTCGGCCGCCTATCCCGACGTGATCCACGCCGGGGTGCGGGTCGGACGGCTGGGGTCGTCCAGCATCCGCTACGAGGTCGGCCTGTTCCGCAACGACGAGGACGAGGCGACGGCGGAGGGTTTCTTCGTCCATGTCATGGTGACGCGGGCGACCATGAGGCCCGCAGCCATCCCCGAGGCGCTGCGGGCGTTTCTGGAAGAGCTGACCCGGCCTTAGCGTTCGTCGTATTGGCGCAGCAGGAACAGGGTTCCGACGGCGGTCAGGGCACCCAGGGCGAAGGCGGCGACCAGGGAGCCGGTGGCGGCGGCGGTGGAGACGGTGACCGGGCGCTTGGCGTACCATTCGACGATCTCGCCCGCGTGGGCGTGGTCGATGCCCTCGTCATAGGCGTCGTCCAGATAGGTTTCGTCGGCGGCGGCCATAGGCGTCTCCTTATTGCCTGCGCTAAATCCCCGGCGCGGTCGGGCGGTTCCCAGTCGTGACAGAGGATCGCACATCCAGTAAAGGGCGCGCCTCACGTTTCAGAAATCTGGCAGCGAGATTCATGGCCGGCCACTCGAAATTCAAGAACATCATGCACCGCAAGGGGCGCGCCGACGCCCAGCGCTCGAAGCTGTTCTCCAAACTGTCCCGCGACATCACCGTGGCCGCCAAGTCGGGCATGCCCGACCCGGCCCTGAACCCGCGCCTGCGTCTGGCGGTCAACAACGCCAAGGCCGAAAGCTTGCCCAAGGACGTCATCCAGCGCGCCATCAACAAGGCCGCCGGCGGCGACGCCGACACGATGGAAGAGGTCCGCTACGAGGGCCGGGGTCCGGGCGGCGTCGGCATCATCGTCGAGGCCCTGACGGACAACCGCAACCGCGCGGCCTCGAACATCGGCACGGCCTTCAAGAAGAACGGCGGCGCCCTGGGCGAGATGAACTCGGTCGCCTTCATGTGGGACAAGGTGGGCAAGATCACCTATCCCGCCGAGGCCGGCACCGAGGACGCCGTCATGGAGGCCGCCATCGAGGCCGGCGCTTCGGACGTCGAGAGCGATCTGGTCAAGCCGGACATCTATGAGGATGCGCCGGGCCACGTGATCTGGACGGCCTATGAGGACCTGAACGAGGTGGCCGAGGCCATGTCCAAGGTCCTGGGCGACCCGAAGTCAACCGCCATCGTCTGGAAGCCGCAGTCGGAAGTGCCAGTGACGGGCGAGGCCGTCGGCACCCTGTTCAAGCTGTTGGACGCCCTGGACGCCGAGGACGACGTGTCGTCAGTCTATTCCAACGAAGACATCTCGGACGAAGACGCGGCCAAGTACGCGGGCTGATCGTCCTGAGGGCTGCCTTCTAGCGGGGGCAGGTCTGCATCCAGTCCGGATCCGGCTCGGCGGCCCTGAGGTCGCCGAGCGTCGGGATGTTGCGCTCGGCGTCGGCGCTGACGGTGATGTGGGACATGGCCGAGGCCGTGGGCGCCTCGCGATTATAGACCGTCAGGGCGAAGGGCGCGTGGCCCGGCGCCTCGACGCGCCAGACGCTGTTGCTCTCGCCGGCGCCGAAGGCGTAGCAGCCGATCGGATCGACGCTGGCCCCGCGCACCCGCAGGGCCTCGACCGGATCGAAGGGCACGGGTTCGCCCGTCGCCGACCATTTGAAGATGATCTGGGTCGTAGGCGTGCGCGTGGTCTCGACGTTCAGATCCGCCAGCCGGCCCTGCGACGGCGAGGTCCAGCGGACCATGGAGGCGCGGCGCTGGACGTCGGCCGGGTCGAGCGCCGAGGGCGTGCCGGCGACGAAGACCGACAGGATGGCGTCGACCATCTGGTTGGCGCGGGTGACCTTGGGCCACTGCTCGGCGCAGGCGCCCTCGGCGTAGCTGGCCATGTTGGCGGTTCGGGCTAGGGCCAGGGTGCAGCGCTGCATGAACTGATCCTGCGTCTCCTGCGCGGCGGCGGGCGTCGTCATCAGGCAGGGCAGGCAGGCGAGAGAGGCTACGAAGAGGGCGGCGCGCATGGCGGCTTCCTTTCGGAGATCGCTGATCGAGGAAGAATGCGCTCGATGCCGGAGCGGGGCAAGCGGAGCCGGGGCCAGCGGCGGACCGCCCGTCGGAACAGGCGACGCGGCCGACCGTTGCCGTGACATGACCCTGACGCAGATCGAAACCTTCGCCCTGCCGATCCTGGGCGCCGTCGTGGCGGGCGGGATCATCGGGTTCGAGCGCGAGTGGCGCGGTCGGGCGGCGGGGTTCCGCACCCATATCCTGGTCAGCCTGGCCTCGGCCCTGCTGATGCTGGCGGCCATGGGTCAGGCGGACTGGGCGTTTCGCGCCCTGCCGGACGAGAACATCGTCACCGACCCGACGCGGATGGCGCATGGGGTGCTGACCGGGATCGGCTTCCTGTGCGCGGGGGTCATTTTCCGCACCGGGTTTTCCATCCACGGGCTGACGACGGCGGCGAGCCTGTGGATCACCTCGGCCATCGGCCTGTTGTTCGGGGCGGGGCTGTTCACCCTGGGGGTGGTGGGGACGGCGACGACGGGGGTGATCCTGGTGGCCCTGCGGCTGGTCAGCGTGCGGCTGCCGGCGCGGGTGCTGACCGATGTCGAGGTGCGCTGGCGCCGCGAGGGACCCTCGCCCGAGGTCGAGGTCGAGGCGGCGCTGAAGGTGATCGACCCGATGCCGCGCCATGACCGGTTCGAGCTGATCGACGGCGGGACGACGGTGCGGCGCAGCTGGCGCGTCAAGGCCGGGGGCGAGGCCGAGCTGAAGGCGCTGGCGGCGCGGCTGTGCGCCCTGCCGGGGGTGACGGAATACGTGCTGGATCCCCGCGACGACTGACCCTTGCGGCAGGACGCGGCGCGGTCCACGGTGAGCGGTCCTGCGCAGCTTGAGGGGCGGACATGACGGTGGCCGGAGTATTGGACTGGGGCCTGATCGGGCCGGTGGCGGCGGCGATGACGGCGGGCGGTCTGATCGGGATCGAGCGGACCTATCACGGCCATCCGGCGGGGTTCCGCACCCATATCCTGGTCTGCATGACCTCCTGCGTCCTGATGCTGGCGGCCATGCATCAGGCGACCTGGGCCTTTGTCGCCTTGCCCGACCAGAGGCTGGTGATCGACCCCACCCGGATGTCGCACGGCATTCTGACGGGCATCGGCTTCCTGTGCGCCGGGGTGATCTTCCGCGAGGGCTTTTCCGTCCACGGCCTGACCACGGCGGCGTCGCTGTGGACCACCTCGGCGGTGGGGGTGATGTTCGGGATCGGCATGTGGGACCTGGGTCTGATCGCCGGGGGCGCGACCCTGCTGGTGCTGGCCATCCTGAGGTTCCTCGACGCCCGCCTGCCGCATGTCGGCGTGGTGGACGTGACCCTGCGCTGGGCGCGCGGCGAGGCGCCGGGCGAGGCGATCCTGCGCGGCCTGCTGGCCGACAGCGGCCTGAAGCCGGTGCGGGTCGGCCATGTGGTCAGCCATGACGGCCAAATCCACGAGCACCACATCAAGGCGCGCGGGCCGATGCCCTTGCGGGTCGACGACCTGTCGGCGCGGCTGACGCAGCAGGGCGGGCTGGCCGGGTTTTCGGTCATGCCCAGGGACGACTAGGCAGCGGGGGCTGACGCTCTACATGCAGAAGGCGATGGCGGCGTCGAGCCAGACGGCGAGGCCGTGACGGCTCCACAGCCAGCCGCCGAGGGCCGCCAGGGCGACAAGGCCGCAGCCGATGGCGAGGCGGCGGCTCATTCGGCGGGGACCGTTTCAGGGCGCACGACCGGGGCCTCGCGCACCGGGACATTGGCCAAGGCGGCCATGACGGCCAGGGCGATGGAGAGGGTCCAGATCGCCGTATAGGAACCGGTCAGGTCGAAGGCCACGCCCGCCAGCCAGGCGCCCAGAAACGCCCCGACCTGATGGCTGAGGAAGACGATGCCGGCGAGCGCCGACAGGTGGCGCACGCCGAAGATCTGGGCCACCAGACCATTGGTCAGGGGCACGGTGCCCAGCCACAGGAAACCGAAGGTCGCCGCGAAGATCAGGGCGCTGGCCGGCGACAACGGAACAAGCAGGAAGACGGCGATGGCCACGGCGCGCAGGGCGTAGAGCAGGGTCAGCAGGCCCTTCTTCGAGCCCCTGGAGCCCCAGGCGCCCCACAGCCAGGAGCCGGCGATGTTGAACAGGCCGATCAGGGCCAGGGAGGCGGCCCCGACCCCGCCCGACAGGCCCATGTCACGCAGGTAGGCGGGCAGGTGGGTGCCGACGAAGGCGACGTGGAAGCCGCAGACGAAGAAGCCGAGGTTGAGCAGGGCGTAGCTGGGGTTGGTCAGGGCCTCCTTCAGCGCGGCCTTCAGCGGCAGGCCGTCGCGGGCGGTCGGGGCCGGGGGCTTGCCCGCCACGCCGAGCGCCAGAGGAATGATCAGGGCGACCATACCGCCGAGAACGAAGAGGGTGAGGCGCCAGTCGAGGGCGTCGAGCAGGCCCTGCGCCGCCGGGACCACGAGGAACTGGCCGAAGGAGCCGCCGGCGGTGACGATGCCGAAGGCCAGGGTGCGTTTCTCGGGCGGGACGGCGCGACCGACGGCGCCCAGCACCACCACGAAGGTCACGCCCGCCATGGACAGGCCGACCAGGGCGCCGAAGCCCAGCATCAGACCCAGGGCGTCGGCGGCGGTGGCCGCCACGGCCAGACCGGCCAGATAGACCAGGGCGCCGCCGACCGCGACCTTGCCCGCGCCATGCTTGTCGGCCCAGGCCCCGACGAAGGGCTGGATCAGGCCGAACAGCAGGTTCTGGGCGGCGATGATCAGGCCGAAGGTCTGGCGGTCGATCTCCAGATCCAGACCGACGGGGCGCAGGAAGAGGCCGAAGGACTGACGCACGCCCATGGACAGGGTGACGATGACGGCGCCGGTCAGGATCATGATCCAGGCGCGGCGCGACAGGCCGGAGGCGGGGGCCGGGGAGGCGGCGTCAGGCATTGATTTCCAACTCACTCAACAGGTCGATCAGGGCCGCCTCGCGCGGGCCGAGCAGGGCGGCGACGCGGGTCTGGGCCGTGGTCCAGTGCGGCAGGGCGTCGGCCAGCTTCTGAACGCCGCCGGGGGTCAGGCCGAGGGTCTGGCCGCGCGCGCCGGGCGTGGCCTCGGCGACGACCCAGCCCTGACGGATCAGCGGCTGCAGGGTGCGCCAAAGGGCGCTCTTCTCATGCAGGGTGGCCTCGGCCAGATCGCCCAGCCGTGAGGGGCCGAGCCGGGCCAGGGTCCGCAGCACGGCGAACTGGTTGATGTTCAGCCCGACGTCCGTCAGCGCCTCGTCATAAAGCCGCGACAGGGTACGCGAGGCGCGGCGCACGCGGCCGCAGATGCAGGGAGAGACGACATCCATTGCATATGCAAAGCACGCGATCATTGCATATGCAATAAGAAAGGCGCGACGCGCGGTCATTGTTCGCTAACCCTCTTTGGGGCAATAGGAACGGATGGCGAACGAAACGACTCGCATCCTGGGGCTGGACCCCGGCCTGCGCCGCACCGGCTGGGGCGTGATCGAAAGCGAGGGCAGCCGCCTGCGCTGGATCGCTCACGGGGTGGTGACGCCCGCCGAGAAGGCGCCTTTTCCCGAGCGACTGCTGCACCTGCTGGAGGAGGTCGGTTCGATCTGCGCGGCCTACAGCTGCGACGAGGCGGCGATCGAGGAGGTCTTTGTCAACATGAACGGGGCCTCGACGCTGAAGCTGGGCCATGCGCGGGCGGCGGTCATGCTGGCCCCTGCAAGGGCGGGCCTGAGCGTGGCGGAGTACGCCCCCAGCCTGGTCAAGAAGGCGGTGGTCGGGGCCGGGCAGGCGGACAAGAGCCAGGTGGCCTTCATGATCAAGCGGCTGCTGCCGGCGGCGGGCGAGGTGAAGGCGGATGCGGCGGACGCCCTGGCGGTGGCCATCACCCATGCGCATCATCGGCGGAGCTTGAGCCTGAGTGCGAGTTTGAGGGGCGCGGCATGATCGGGCGTTTGCGCGGGGTTCTGGCCGAGGTCGGGGAGGCGGAGTGCCTGATCGACTGCGGCGGGGTGGGCTATGTGGCGACCTGCGGGGCGCGGACCCTGGGGCGTCTGCCGGCGCCGGGCGACGAGACGACCCTCTATATCCATAGCCAGTGGAGCGAGGACGCGGGGCCGCGTCTGTACGGCTTCCTGTCGCGTGACGAGCGGCGCGCCTTCACCCTGCTGCTGGCCATTCAGGGCGTGGGGCCGAAGGCGGCGCTGAGCGTGCTGGACGTCCTGCCGCCGGGCGAACTGGCCTCGGCCGTGGCGCGCGAGGACAAGGCGGCGGTGGCGCGGGCCAATATGGTGGGGCCCAAGCTGGCCCTGCGCATCGTCACCGAACTGAAGGGCAAGGCCCTGGGCGACGCCCACTTCGCGCCGGTCGCGCCGGGCGTCCACGCCGAGGTCGCCGCCGCCCCGCCGCCGCCGAGCGTGACGGGCGAGGCGGTCGCGGCCCTGCTGGGTCTGGGCATAGCCGAAATCAATGCGCGCCGGGCGGTGGATCAGGCCTTGATCCGGCTGGGGGATGAGGCCGAGCTGCCGGCGGTGATCCGCGCGGCCCTGCAGGAGCTGGGGCGGTGACTTCCCCTATCCGCTCATCCCCGCGGAGGCGGGGACCCAGTGCTTTGGCTTTCGGCGCCGTCGCCCGGTATGAAGGCGGCATGATCGGAACCGTGCGTCGTGTCGCTCAAACCTGGGTCCCCGCCTCCGCGGGGATGAGCGGTCAATCATGAGCGAGCGTTTGGTGACCGGCGACGCCGCGCCCGGCGAGCAGCACGACCGCGCGCTGCGGCCGCAGACCCTGTCCGAGTTCGTCGGCCAGTCGGCGGCCAAGGGCAATCTGAAGGTCTTCATCGACGCGGCGCGCGGCCGGTCCGAGGCGCTGGATCATGTCCTGCTGTTCGGTCCTCCGGGTCTGGGCAAGACGACGCTGGCGCAGATCGTGTCGCGCGAACTGGGCGTGGGCTTCCGCGCTACCTCCGGCCCCATTCTGGCCAAGGCGGGCGATCTGGCGGCCATCCTGACCAATCTGGAGCCGCGCGACGTCCTGTTCATCGACGAGATCCACCGCATGGCCCCGCAGGTGGAGGAGATTCTCTATCCGGCGATGGAGGACCATGTGCTGGACCTGATCATCGGCGAGGGGCCGTCGGCGCGCAGCGTGCGCATCGACTTGGCGCCCTTTACGCTGGTGGGGGCGACGACGCGGGCGGGGTTGCTGGCGACGCCGTTGCGGGACCGGTTCGGCATTCCGCTGAGGCTGGAGTTCTATTCGCCCGAGGAGCTGACGGCGGTGATCCGGGGGGCGGCGCGCAAGATGGGCGCGACCATCACCGAGGACGGGGCGATGGAGATCGCGCGCCGGGCGCGGGGCACGCCGCGCATCGCCGGGCGTCTGTTGCGCCGGGTGCGGGACTTCGCCGACGCCGAGGGAGGGCAGATCGACCGGCTGGCGGCGGCGCGGGCGCTGGCGCGGCTGGAGGTCGACGAGCAGGGGCTGGACAGTCTGGACCGGCGCTTCCTCAAGGCCCTGATCGAGAACTATGGCGGCGGGCCGGTGGGCATGGATACGCTGGCGGCGGCCATCGCCGAGGCGCGCGACGCGGTCGAGGACGTGATCGAGCCCTATCTGCTGCAACAGGGCTTCATCATGCGCACCCCGCGCGGCCGCGTGGCCTGCGCCAAGGCCTATGAGCATCTGGGGCTGACGGCGCCGCAGGTGCAGCCCGCGCCGCCGCCGGACCTTTTCGGAAAGTAGGCGCAAGTCATTCGCAAAGGGGCTTCACCGCCGCATCAAACCCGGCCATGCTTCATGGCGAAGGGAGACGGGCGATGGCGCGAGGCGGGATCGGCAAGGACCAGATGATCGTCGTGCTGGCCGCGGCGGTGCTGTTGCTCGGTGCGCTGAGTCTGGTCGCCGTCAGTCAGGGCGCGCGCTTCGGGCCGAAGCAGGCGAGCCCGGCCGAACGGGCCCTGACCCAGGTCAAGGCGCAGATGGGGCCGACCGCCGAGGTGCGCTATCTGGAAAACGGCAAACGCCGCGCCGTCTGCGGTTACGCCGGGATCGCCGGGCAAAAGCAGGCCGTGGCCTTCGTCTCGCGGCCCAATCGCATCCTGATGGGCGACGATCCCCTGGGCGCCGAGTTCGCCGACATGAAGGCAGAGTTCTGTCCGGGCTTCAACGCGACGGCCCCGACGGCTAAGGCCTCAGCCACGACTTCCGCTCAGGGCTGACCCATGACCGACCAACCGACCGCCGGCCGTTTCGACGGGCTGGATCACCTGCTGCCGGTGCGGGTCTATTACGAGGACACCGACTTCACCGGTCTGGTCTATCACGCCAACTATGTGCGCTATTTCGAGCGGGGGCGGTCGGACTTCCTGCGGCTGGCGGGGGTGGGCCATGTCGAACTGCTGGAGCAGGACGAGCCGCTGGCCTTTGTCGTGTCGGACCTGGTGATCAAGTATGTGAAACCGGCGCGGATCGACGACGCCCTGGTGGTGCGCACCCGCTATGAGGCGATCAAGGGGCCGCGCCTGATCATCCGCCAGACGGTCGAGCGCGACGGCGAGGCGCTGTGCCGGGCCGATGTGACGGCGGTCTGCATCCATCTGGACGGGCGGCCGCGACGCCCGACGAAGCGGCTGATCGAGCTGGTGACGCCCTGGCTGTCGGGTGAAGCCTCGCAATAACGAGGTTGTCAGATCGGCCCCCCGTGACGCAGGAGCCGACGACCGCTAGACCCGCCGCCATGAAACCGCCACGTCCGCCCGCTCGATAAGGTCGGACGACACCGGACCCACCCAAGGACCCCGCATGACCGCCCCAGTCGACGCCTCGCTGCTGAATCCCATCGAGCTGTTCATGACCGCCGACTGGGTGGTGAAGACCGTGATGGTCGGCCTGGCTGCGGCCTCGGTCTGGTCCTGGACCATCATCATCGACAAGGGCGTGCGCTTCGCCCGCATGAACGCCCGTGCGACCGAGTTCGAGAAGCAGGTCGAGAGCGGCCGCTCGCTGGAAGACGTGGCCGCGCAGGCCGGCCCGCAGCCCGCCGATCCCCTGCCGCGCATGCTGGTGTCGACCCTGCAGGACTGGCGCGAGGCGCGCTCGCGCGGGGCCATGACGGACACCCAGGGCAACATGCTGATCGCCCGCATCGACCGCGCGCTGGATTCGGTCATCGCCCGCGAGAGCCAGAAGATCGAGAACGGTCTGGGCGTCCTGTCGGTGGTGGCCACCGCCTCGCCCTTCATCGGCCTGTTCGGCACGGTCTGGGGCATCATGAACGCCTTCGGCAACATCGCGGCGGCGGGCAACACCAATCTGACGACGGTGGCGCCGGCCATCGCCGAAGCCCTGTTCGCCACGGCCATCGGTCTGGCGGCGGCCATCCCGGCCTATATCGCCTTCAACGCCTTCTCGGTGTCGGCGGGCAAGTTCACCGGCCGTCTGGAAGCCTTCGCCGACGACCTGCAGTCGGCCATCGCCCGCCGTCTGGGCGCGCCCTCGGCCCCGCCGCCGCCGCCCCCGCCGCCGTCCGCTGACCTGAACCTGCGTCGGGGCGCCTGATCCATGGCGATGGGTGGAGGAGGCGGAAGCTCGGGCGGGCGCGGTCGTCGCCGCGCGCGCAAGCGTCCCTTGAGCGAAATCAACGTCACGCCGCTGGTCGACGTCATGCTGGTGCTGCTGATCATCTTCATGATCTCGGCGCCCCTGCTGACCGTCGGCGTGCCGGTGGAGCTGCCCAAGACCGAGGCCAGCGCGGTCGAGACGAACGACAAGCCGATCACGGTCTCGATCGATCAGAACGGGGCCATCTTCATCGGCGAGAGCGAGGTCCGCTGGGAGAACCTGGCGATTCGCGTGGCCGAAGAGGGCGGCGAGAAGGCGCGCGACAAGGCCGTCTTCATCCGTGCCGATGGCCGCGCCCCCTATCAGGCCGTGGCGCGCGTGATGGCGCGCCTGTCCGCCTCGGGCTTCACCAAGCTGAACCTGATCACCGACACCGCCGCCGACGAGCCGGCGGAGGGCTGACGGACCTTGCGCCGCCCCAGTCCCGCCATCCTCGGCTCCATCGCCCTGCACGCGGGGGTGGTGGCGCTCGCCTTCGTGTCGTGGTCGTCGAAGGACGAGCCCAAGCCGCTGGTGAACTCGGTGCCGGTGTCGATCGTCTCGGACATCGAGATCGCCGCCGCGCCCGCCGACAATCCGCAGCACGAGCCCTCGCCCGAGGACGGAGCCACCGCGCCGGTCGAGACGCCGCCGGAACCGGTCCCGCCCGAGCCCAAGCCGACGCCGCCGCAGCCCAGGCCCACCCCGCCCGCACCGAGGCCGGTTCCAACGCCCCCGGCCCCGCGTCCCACGCCTGCGCCGACGCCGCGTCCGACCCCGCCCAAGCCGACGCCGCCAGCCCCCGCGCCGCGCCCGACGCCGACCCCGCCGCGTCCCACCCCGCCGGTGCCCGCGCGTCCGACGCCGCCCGCACCGGCGCGCCCGGCGCCGGCCACGCCCGCGCCCGGCCTGGACCTGGACGCCCTGGCCGGTCCGCCGCGTCCCACCCAAAACCGGGGCCGTCCGGCGACGGGTCAGCAGGGCTCGGGTCAGGCCAGTCAGGCGACGGGGCCGCAGATCACGGCCATCTTCAATCAGGTCTATGACAACTGGAACGTCTTCATCGTATGCAACATGCCAGGTGGGAATGAGCTGCGCATCCAGATGGATGTGACCTTGTCGCCTGACGGGCGGATCACGCGGGGGCCGACCCTGGTCAATCCGCAGTCGAGCGCCGTCTATCGCTCGGCCGCCGATGAAGCGATGCGCGCCCTGCGTCAGACAGCGCCGTTCGACGTGCCGACGGGCTTCCCCGGCGGGGCCTATCGTCCGACCTTCAACACCGAACGCGCCTGCGCCAACCGGTGAGCCGTAGCGTTCCCTCTCCCGGCGGGAGGGCTTGAGCCTCCAAGAGCGAAGCGATTGGCCAGGCGAAAGGGTGAGGGGCTGAGGTCTGCCGTCGGCGCAAGCCGTGGCGCGGCGGCTTGCGCCGAAGGAACGCTTCGACCCTCATCCGGCCCTTCGGGCCACCTTCTCCCATCGGGAGAAGGGATCAAGGCGGAAGAGGTGCAGGAATGCTTGCCTTCAAAGTCTGAAAGTCGCCCCATTCCGGGGCAAGCTTGTCTTTCACAAACTGGTTTTTGTCATACGGTCTGGCGATAAGGACCGACGAGCCGTCCAACTTCTGGGAGTTCCCTATGCGTCTGCACCTTCTTCTCGCCTCGACCGCCGCGGTCCTGATGGCGGGTCCGGCGACAGCTCAGACGCAGCCTCAGGCGACGCCGGCTCAGCAATCGGGGCCGGTCGAGGTCGAGATCGATCAGGGCGTGCTGCGCCCGCTGCAGATCGCCGTCGTGCCCTTCACCGGGCAGAACGGTCCGCAGATCTCCAACGTCATCAGCGGCAACCTGAAGCGCTCGGGCTTCTTTGACCCGCTGAACCCGGCCAGCTTCATCGAGACCGGGCTGACGCTCGCCAATGCGCCCAACTTCCCGCAGTGGACGAGCATCGGGGCGCAGGCGGTGCTGTACGGCGGGGTGACGCCGCGCGCCGACGGGCGGGTGGACGTGGGCTTCCGCCTGTATGATCCCTACCGGCAGTGTCAGCTGGTCAGCTATCAGTTCACCGCCACCAGCGAGCAGTGGCGCCGGATCGCGCACAAGATTTCGGACGTCATCTATCAGCGCATGACGGGCGAGGCGGGCTTCTTTGATTCGCGCGTCCTGTTCGTGTCGGAGAGCGGCACCCAGCTGAACAAGCTGTCGCGTCTGACCATCGTCGATCAGGACGGCTACAACCCCGTCTTCCTGACCCAGGGCGACGAGATCATCATGTCGCCGCGCTTCTCGGCGTCGAACCCGGACGAGGTCACCTATGTGGCCCTGGGCAAGGATTACAGCCGCATCTACCTCTACAACCTGTCGACCGGGCGCCGGGAAAGCCTGGGCGAGTTCGACGGTCAGGTTCTGGCGCCGCGTTTCTCGAACGACGGGACCAAGATGGCCTTCTCGATCATCCGCGGCGGCAACACCGACGTCTATGTGATGAACCTGCGCACGCGTCAGCTGTCGCGCCTGACCAGCGATCCCGGCATCGACACCTCGCCGTCATTCAGCCCGGACGGCAACCAGATCGTCTTCACCTCGGACCGGTCGGGTTCGGCGCGCCTCTATACGATGCGGGCCGATGGATCGGGCCAGAGGCCGATCTCGCGCGGCGGCGGCATCTATACGGCTCCGGCCTGGAGCCCGCGCGGCGACATGATCGCCTTCACCAAGCAGTCGGGCGGCCGTTTCCATATCGGGGTGATGAAGTCGGACGGGACGGGCGAGCGCACCTTGTCGTCCAGCTACTTCGAGGAAGGCCCGTCGTGGGCGCCGAATGGCCGATACATCGCCTTTGCGCGTCAGAGCCCGGGCGGCGACACCCGTCTGTGGACCGTCGACCTGTCGGGCCGGGTGGTGGCTCAGGCGGGCTATGACGGGCGCGGTTCCGACCCGGCCTGGTCGGGCCTGCTGGACGCCCCGCCGGTCAATCTGGGCATCGGGCAGGGGCCGGATTCCTGCCCTGCCTGATCCGCTTACGGCTTCGTGAGATCACGAGCGGAGCCATTCCCATAAACTGTGCGTTATCGCGTCTGGCGCGACGCGGCGCCGCAGTCTAGCTGACCGCAACAACAGCCAAGCTTGAGGCCGCCGTCCTCAGACCGAACCAAGGAGACGACCCGATGAACACCTCGACCCTGATCAAGCTGGCGACTGTCAGCGCCGCCGTCGCCGCCCTGGCCGCCTGCGCGCCCAAGCCCAAGGTCGAGCCGGCCGTGCCGGTGCAACCGGCCCAGCCGACCGGCCCGCAATACCCGACCGCCCCGACCGGCCCCGTCACCGGCGGCAACGTCGGCGCCGCCACGCCGGGTTCGGAGCAGGACTTCGTCGTCAACGTCGGCGACCGCGTCTATTTCGACCTGGACAGCTACTCGGTGCGCCCGGAAGCCCAGCCGCGTCTGGACGCCCAGGCCGCCTGGCTGGCCCGCTACCCGCAGGTCACGGTCCGCATTGAGGGCAATGCCGACGAACGCGGCACGCGCGAATACAACCTGGCCCTGGGCGCCCGCCGCGCCGAGGCCGTCCGCACCTATCTGATCCAGCGCGGCGTCCCCGCCGGCCGCATCGACACCATCAGCTTCGGCAAGGAGCGTCCGATCGCGGAAGGCTCGAACGAGTCGGCCTGGGCCCAGAACCGCAACGCCCACACCGCAATCGTGTCGGGCGCCCCGCGCTAAACACCGCGGAAGCGACAGAATGAAGGGAGGCGTCGGCTTTGCAGCCGGCGCCTCTTTTCTTTGAGGGCGCAGCGGATCAAAGTCCGCGCCGAATCCGGGGGGAAGTTGAGTGATTGATCTGGAAGCAGCGGGCGGCGCCATGGCGGGCGGCATCATCGCGGGGGCCATCGAAAAGCCGACGGGCAAGGCGGGCGAGCACCACACGACCTGCGCCGACTGCGGCGCCGAGGTCACCGGCAACTTCTGCTCCAACTGCGGTCAGGCGGCGCACGTGCACCGCACCCTGCTGCACCTGGGCGAAGAGCTGCTGCACGGGGTCATGCATTTCGACGGCCGCTTCTGGCGCACCCTGCCGCTGCTGGTCGTCAATCCGGGGCGGCTGACGCGCGAGTGGGTCCAGGGTCGGCGGACGCGCTACGTCTCGCCCCTGGCCATGTTCCTGTTCACCCTGTTCGTGATGTTCTTCGCGCTCAGCTTCATGCCGCATTCGGAGATGAAGCTGCAGGGCTTGCCGGAGCAGATCACCGCCCAGCGCGAGGCGATCGCCGAGGCGGAGGTGGTCGTCGCCGCCGCCCAGAAGGAGGTCGACGCCGCCGCCGCCGCGATGGAGCCCGCCGACGGCTCGCCGCCAGCGCCCAACAGCGGCGCGCGGGCCGGGGTCGCCGCCGGAGTGCTGGCCGCCGCCCAGGCCGGGGTGATCAGCGAGAAGGCCAAGCTGGAGCGTCTGGAGCACGACGCCGTCGAGGGTCGCAAGGACGGCCTGACGCCGGGCAGCTGGCAGGCCCAGGTGGCCGACCTGGCCGCCGACGTAGGCAAGGACGGGAACGCCAACGGCCTGACCAAGACCGTGGCCAAGAAGCTGAAGAACCCGGACCTGGCGCTCTACAAGCTGCAGCAGACCATTTACAAGTTCGCCTTCCTGCTGGTGCCCCTGTCGATCCCCTTCGTGGCCCTGATGTTCCTGTGGAAGCGGGGCTTCACCCTGTACGACCACGGGGTCTTCGTCCTCTATTCGCTGACCTTCATGTCCCTGCTGCTGATGGCGGTGGTGGTGCTGGCGACGTCCATCAAGGGGGCGGGCCCGTTCGCGGGGCTGGCGGCGAGCCTGATCGTGCCGGTGCACATGTTCGCCCAGCTGAAGGGCGCCTACAGCCTGAAGATCTTCTCGACCCTGTGGCGGACGATCGCCCTGCTGATCTTCTGCGAGATCGCGGCGACCCTGTTCATCGTCTCGATCATCTATCTGGGCCTCGGCCACTGACCCTTGCCTCGAAACCGGCCTTGCGAGCGCCGCAAATCGATGGGACGACTTGAGACATGCTGAAGCTGCCTTTTTCCAAATCCGCCGCCCTGACGGCCATCGGTCTGACCCTGATCGGGGGCGCAGTCGTGGCCCAGGTCGCGCCGATGGAGCCGGTCCAGTGGGACAAGCGTCGTCTGGACCAGCTGGACCGCAACGTCCGTCGTCTGGAGCGCGCCCTGACCCAGAGGAACGCCGCCGGTCAGCCCGTTCTGGTCGAACCTGATCCCGAGGTCGTGGCGATGCAGGGTCAGGTTTCGATCCTGGAGCGGCGTCTGGCCGACGTGGAGCAGACCTTCCAGCGGATGAACGCCGACAGCGAGCGCCTGACCTTCCAGCTGGACGAGGCGACGCGCGACAACGCCGCCCTGAGCCGCCGCCTGCGCGATCTGGAAGGCCGGGTCGAGCGCGCCGAAAAGGCCGCCGAGGAACAGGCCGAGCTGAACGGGCCGATCGTCGCCAACTCGCCGACCGGCGATGCGGCCCAGGACCTGACGGCGGCGCTGCGGCTGCTGGGCACCGACGGCGTGCGCGGACAGCGGGCGCTGGAGACGGTCATCGTCACCTGGCCCAATACGCCGCAGTCGCGTGAAGCCAGCAGCCGTCTGGGCGACCTGCACGTCGCCGCGCGCGACAACGCCGCCGCCGTGCCCGCCTACGCCGCCGCCCTGAACGGCTGGCCGCGCACGCCCTGGGCGCCGGAGACGACGCTGAAGCTGGCCGAGGCCCTGCGCGCCACCGACCGGGCCACCCAGGCCTGCGGCGCCCTGAACGAATTCACCCGCCGCTACGCCGAGACCGCGACCGCGGCGCAGAAGACCCGCGCCACGCAACTGCGCACGCGCGCCGCCTGCACCTGAGCGCAGCCGACGCCGATGCTCTGACCAGCCGGGTCTTCGCCCGGCTGGAGGCGCGGCTGGACCGCGAGCGGAGCGAACCGCTCGCGCTGGCCCTGTCGGGCGGGGGGGACTCCGTCGCCCTGCTGCACCTGGTGGCGGACTGGACCAGGGCGAACGGGCGGCGGCTGCTGGCCCTGACGGTGGATCACAATCTCAACGCCATGAGCGCGGACTGGACCGGGTTCGCGGGCGAGACTGCGCGCGCGCTCAAGGCCGACTGGCGGGGGCTGAGCTGGGACGAGGCCGCGCCCGGTCCCGGCCTGACGGCGCGGGCGCGGGCGGCGCGGCACGGGCTGATCGCCGAGGCGGCGCGGGCGGCGGGGGCGCGGGTCGTGCTGCTGGCCCACACCCTTGATGACGTGGCCGAGGCCGACTGGATGCGGGCGCGCGGCTCGACCCTGGGGCGGGTGCGCGAATGGTCGCCGGCGCCGGTCTGGCCGCAGGGGCGGGGGCTGATGCTGCTGCGGCCCCTGCTGGGCGAGCGGCGCGAGGGGCTGAGGGATTATCTGAGAGCGCGAGGGCAGGGCTGGGTCGAGGACCCGGCCAATGCGGACGAACGCTTCGGGCGCAGTCGGGCGCGGGCGGCCCTCCGTGCGGAAGCCCTCCCCCTCGAGGGGGGAGGGTTGGGTGGGGGTGTAGCTGCTACCCTTGCTGATCAGGTTGCGGAGACGCGGGCGGTTTCGCCTCCCGCGCCACAGAGACAAACACCGTACGCACACCCCCATCCCCAACCCTTCCCCCCTCCGCCAGCGGGAAGGGAGTTAAATTGGGCGGGCGTGCTGGACATTCCGCGCGACGCCTCGGCGTCCACATTGGCGGCGGCCCTGCTGTGCGCGGGGGGCGGGTCGGTTCCGCCGCGCGGGGAGCGGCTGGAACGGCTGAGGGCGAAGCTGGCGGGGGGCGAGGATTTCGCGGTGGGTCTGGCGGGGGCGCGGGTCCAGGCGGAGGGGGCGGCGGTTCTGCTGATGCGCGAACCGGGCGAGATGAAGCGGCGTCCGCCGGAGACCGTAATCCTGACGCCCGGCGTCGCCGCCGTCTGGGACGGGCGGTTCGAGATCACGGCGACTGAGCCGGGCTGGCGGGTCGAGGCGGCGGCGGGGCGGCTGGCGACGCTGCCGGAGCATGATCGGCGCGTGGCGGCGGCGCTTCCGGCGGCGGCGCGCGGGGGCCTGCCCGTTCTGGTTCGGGACGATGGAAGCGGCCCGATTCTGGCATGGCGGGGGGCGAGCGTACGGACGCTGGGGGCGCGGCGTCTGGCGCTGGCCTTGGGCGAAACGACGCAGGAGAGCGACCTGTTTCATCCCATGCATGGCGAAACGCCGCCGACTGACCTATTTTCCTAGAAAGACTGCTGATCGGCGGGGCCTGAGGGCGCGCCGAGAAACCGAGGACCGAATGAATCTGCGTAATCTAGCCATCTGGGGCGGGCTGCTGCTGGTGCTGGTCGCCGTCTACGCCGCTTTCGGCCAGAACGGCGGCGCGGCCATGCCGGGCGCCAAGGCCGCGGCGGCCGGACGCCCTGCACCCATCACCTATTCGCAGCTGATCACCGCCATCAATGGCCAGGAGATCAAGACGGCGACGGTGCGTGGCGACATGGTGACCGGCGTCTACAAGAACGACAGCAAGTTCACGACCGTGACGCCGCTGCCCAACGCCGACATCATCGACAAGATGCAGGCCGCCGGCGCGGCCGTGGACGTCAAGAGCACGCGTCAGCCCTGGTGGTCGGGTCTGCTGGGCCTGCTGCTGCCGGTGGCCCTGATCATCGCCTTCTGGTTCTTCATCATGAACCGGATGCAGGGCGGGGCCAAAGGCGCCATGGGCTTCGGCAAGTCCAAGGCCAAGCTGCTGACCGAGCACAAGGGCCGCAAGACCTTCGACGACGTCGCCGGCGTGGACGAGGCCAAGGACGAACTGCAGGAGGTCGTCGACTTCCTGAAGGACCCCGGCAAGTTCCAGCGTCTGGGCGGCAAGATCCCCAAAGGCGCGCTGCTGGTGGGCCCTCCGGGTACCGGCAAGACCCTGCTGGCGCGCGCGGTGGCGGGCGAGGCGGGCGTGCCCTTCTTCTCGATCTCGGGTTCTGACTTCGTGGAAATGTTCGTCGGCGTCGGCGCCAGCCGCGTGCGCGACATGTTCGAGCAGGCCAAGAAGAATGCGCCCTGCATCATCTTCATCGATGAAATCGACGCTGTCGGTCGTCACCGCGGCGCGGGCCTCGGCGGCGGCAACGATGAGCGCGAGCAGACGCTGAACCAGCTGCTGGTCGAGATGGACGGCTTCGAGGCGTCCGAGAACATCATCCTGATCGCGGCGACCAACCGTCCCGACGTGCTGGACCCGGCCCTGCTGCGTCCCGGCCGCTTCGACCGTCAGGTCGTGGTGCCCAATCCCGACGTCTCGGGCCGCGAGCGCATCCTGCGCGTCCACATGAAGGACGTGCCCCTGGCCGCTGACGTGAACGTCAAGACGCTGGCGCGCGGCACGCCGGGCTTCTCGGGCGCGGACCTGGCCAACCTGGTCAACGAGGCGGCCCTGATGGCGGCCCGCAAGGACCGTCGCATGGTCACGCACCGCGACTTCGAGGACGCCAAGGACAAGGTCATGATGGGCTCCGAGCGGAAGTCCATGGCCATGAACGAGGAAGAGCGCCGCCTGACCGCCTATCACGAGGCCGGTCACGCCATCGTCGCCATCAACGTCAAGATGGCCGACCCGGTGCACAAGGCGACCATCGTCCCGCGCGGCCGCGCCCTGGGCATGGTGATGCAACTGCCGGAAGGCGACCGCTATTCCATGAAGTTCCAGCAGATGATCGACCGCATCGCCATCATGGCCGGCGGCCGCGTCGCCGAGGAGCTGATCTTCGGCCCCGAAAGCATCACCTCGGGCGCCAGCTCGGACATCGAGCAGGCGACCAAGCTGGCGCGGGCCATGGTCACGCGCTGGGGCTTCTCCGAGAAGCTGGGCACGGTGGCCTATGGCGAGAACCAGGAGGAGGTCTTCCTCGGCCACTCCGTCTCGCGCAGCCAGAACGTCTCGGAAGAGACGGCCCGCATCATCGACGAAGAGGTCCGCCGCATCGTCACCGAAGGCTGGGACGAGGCGCGCCGCATCCTGACCACCAAGGCCGAGGACCACGAGAAGCTGTCCCAGGCCCTGCTGGAATACGAGACCCTGTCGGGCGATGAGATCCGCGATCTGCTGGAGAAGGGCGTCGCCCCGAACCGTGACGAGGCCAACGACACCGTGGCCGGGCCGTCGGTTTCGGTGCCGGTGACTCCGGTCTCGGACGGGGTCGAGGTCGAGGTGGTGAAAACCTCGGAGGCCGAGCCGGCCGCCGCGCCGACGACGAGCGTGCCGACCGCCTGACCGGATCGGATGGGCTGAAATGAGGAGGGGCGGGCCGCGAGGCTCGCCCCTTTTTCGTGCGATCTTCCTTGCCCGCTCATCCCCGCCTCCGCGGGGATGAGCGGAGAATAATGCGTTAGACAGACTAGTTTGTAATTTAGACAAGTCTGTGAGATATGGCGTTATCCGAAACAGGAGGACGCCATGACGGCATCCCAATTCGATCAAACCGAACGCCTGCATGGCCTCGACGGGCTGCGGGGCGCGGCCCTGCTGCTGGGGGTGGTGCTGCACGCCACCCTGTCCTTCTTCCCGACGCAAATCTGGATCGTGGCCGATGATCAGAAGTCGGTCTGGGCCAGCGGGCTTTTCTTCGTCATCCACCTGTTCCGCATGGGCAGCTTCTTCCTGATCGCGGGCCTGTTCGCCCACATGATGCTGAAGCGGCGCGGCGTGATGGGCTTCATCAAGGATCGGCTGGTCCGCATCGCCGGACCGCTGGCGGCCTTCTGGGGGCCGGTGCTGGCGGGGATCGTGGCGGTGCTGATCTGGAACGCTTCGCTGATGGGGCTGACGGCCGCCGACGCCCCGCCGCCGCCCAAGTACGACTGGACCAACATCCCCCTGACCCATCTGTGGTTCCTGTGGGTGCTGCTGTGGTTCTACGCCGTCCTGGTGATCGGGCAGGCGGTCGTCGCGCGGCTGGATCGGGCGGGGCGTCTGGGGCGCGGGCTGGACCGGCTGGCCGGCGGCCTGATCGCGCCGTGGGGGCCGCTGGTTCTGGGCGCGCCCCTGGCCCTGGCCCTGTGGTTCGAGCCGAACTGGATCGCCTTCTTCGGTATTCCGACGCCGGATGCGGGTCTGGTTCCCGAGACCTCGGCCCTGATCGGGTTCGGCCTGGCCTTCGGCGTGGGCGCGCTGCTGGACCGTCGGCGCGAGCTGCTGAAGCGGATGGAGCTCTGGGCCCCGGTCTGGCTGGGGCTGGCCCTGGGCGCGGGGACGATGGCGCTGATGCTGTCGGGCGGGCCGACGCCCGTGCTGACGCCGATGACCGATCCGGTAGCCAAGGCCATGACGGCGGCGGCGTTCGGCGTGGCGACCTACGCCAGCATGTTCGCCGTGGTCGGTCTGGCCCTGAGGTTCTGGTCGGGCCACAGCGCCCTGAGGCGCTATCTGGCCGACGCCTCCTACTGGATCTACATCGTCCATCTGCCGCTGGTGATGGCGGCCCAGGTGGTGGTGAAGGACTGGCCGCTGGTCTGGCCGGTCAAGCTGGCCATCGTCGTGGTCGGGGTCATGGCTGTCTGCCTGGCCAGCTATGAGCTGACGGTGCGCCACGGCTTCATGGGGCGCTGGCTGAACGGGCGGCGCGTGCCTTGGCGCAAGGCGCGCGTCGGCGTCCCGCTCGCCGCCGAATAGCTTGCCAACCTTGGCGGCTGCGTCCATCCGGGAAGGCAGCCGCGTCGCGCCAGGAATCACCCGATGATCGACAAGTCCCGCACGCCCGAAGCCGACCTCGCCTTCATGCGCTCGATCGTGGAGGGCAACGGGCGACCGCCGATGACCCTGGCCGTCTGCTATCTGGCGGGCGGGCTGCTGTACGGGCTTCAGTGCCTGTTCCACGTCGGCCAGGTGATCGGCCTGATCCGTTGGCCCGATCTGGCCAATCTGATCTTCGTCGTCGGCATCACTGTCGCCTTTCTGGCGGTCCTGACCTGGGCCATCCTGAAGGATCGCAAGGCCGGGCCGTCCAACCGGGGGCCGCTGGCGACGCGGGTGACCTCGGCGGCCTTCAGTGCCACCGGCATGGCCAACGCCGCCGTCATCATCGTCTTCGGCGTGGGGGCGGTGCGGGATCAGGATTTCGCCGTCTGGCTCTATTACGCCGCCATCGTCTTCGCCCTGCAGGCGGCGGCCTGGTATGTGGCCTGGGTGCTGAAAAAGAAGGGCTGGATGCTGGCCGTATCGCTGGGCGGATGGGTCACGGCGGTGGCCCTGGGCGTGCTGGTGCGCCAGCCGGTCGCCTATCTGGGGGTCTGCACCGCAGCCCTCTTCCTGCTGTTCGCCCTGCCGGGCTGGGCCCTGTTCCGCGACGCGCGGTCGGGCGGCAAGGCCGCCTGACGTCATGGGCCTGGCCGACGATTTCGGACGGATCGACGAGGTCATCCACGGCCGCATGCGGCTGGGGATCATGGTCTATCTGGCCGACGTCGAGGCGGCGGACTTCACCGAGCTGAAGACGGTGCTGGAGGCGACCCAGGGCAATCTGTCGGTCCACCTGAAGAAGCTGGAAGAGGCGGGCTATGTCGCCATCAGCAAGAGCTTCGTGAACAACAAGCCCTTGACCCGCATTGCCATCACGCCGGAAGGGCGGGCGGCGTTCGCCGCCTATCTGGACGCCCTGGGCGGGTTGATCGGGCGGAAGGGATAGCGGCTTTCCTCCCCATTTTATGGGGAGGTGGCGCGGAGCCGAAGGCGACGTGACGGAGGGGGTGACTCGGCGGGAGAGGGCGGTGTCGCCCCCTCCACCACTTCGTGGTCCCCCTCCCCATGGCATGGGGAGGTGATATCAGCGTCGGCGCAATGTCTTTCAGTGGGCGACGGCCTCGATGGGGTCCTCGTCCTCGATCAGGACGGCGGTCAGCTTGCGGGTCTCGCCCGAGGGATCGGGCCAGACGATGGACTGGCCTTCTTTCAGGCCGATCAGGCCGGCGCCGACGTGGGACAGGATGGAGACGCGACCGGCGTCGATGTCGGCCTCGCGCGGCAGGACCAGCTGGACGCGGCGCACGTCGGGGTGGCGGTCGTCGGCGTAGTGCAGCCAGCGGTTCAGGCCGACCACGTCGCGCGGCATGTCGGCGTCGTCGCAGACCTCGGCGCGGTCCAGTTCCTGTTGCAGCAGGCCGGCGGGGCCTGTGCCGGGCAGGTCGCCGACCAGACGGTCCAGGGCGTCGAAGTCGGCGCGGCTGAGAAGGATGCCGGGCAGGGCCGGAGGGCGGCCGCGGGTCTTGGCGGTGGTCATGTCGTTTCTCGATGTGAAGGAAAAGAAGAAAAGGGTCAGGCGGCCGAGGGGTCGTCGTCGTCGCCGTCGTCAGCCGGGGGCGCGGGTTCGGGCGCGGGCGGCGTCGCGGGGCGGCGGCTCGGGAAGGGCAGGATGTCGGCGCCGCGTGCGGGCGGATCGTCTTGGGCTGGGGTCATGGCAGGCGTGTTCGCGGACGGCCGACGGGCGGCGTGCGCGATCCTGAATGTTGGAAGACTAGGAAAAAAGCGAAGCGACGCGCCCCGTAGCGGGCGACAGCGCAGGCTGGCCGCTACGGGTTAGATGCCTTCGACGCGGCGACCCGCGTGGGTGAGGCGTCGAGCCTGGCTGACGAAACGTTCCATAGTGGCTAGAGGCTGGGCCTCAGCGCGCGGAAAGTCAAACCGGCGCCCCGGGAGTTCTTGTCGCATGGACGTTCAATCCCTCGTGAAGCCGCCGTTGGTCATGGGTATCGTCAACGTCACGCCCGACAGTTTTTCGGACGGGGGACGGCACGACACGCGTGAGGCGGCGCTGGCCCATGCGCTGCGGCTGATCGAACAGGGGGCCGACGTGCTGGACATCGGCGGCGAGAGCACGCGGCCGGGCTCGGACCCGGTGAGCGAGCACGAGGAGATCGCCCGCACCCTGCCGCTGATCGCTGCGATCCGGGCGCGCTGGGACGGAATGATCAGCATCGACACCATGAAGCCGGGCGTGGCGCGGGCCGCCGTTCAGGCGGGCGCGACGATGTGGAACGACGTGACGGCCCTTATGCACGACCCCGAGAGCCTGGCGACGGCGGCCGAGCTGGGCTGCGAGGTGGTGCTGATGCACATGAAGGGCGCGCCCAAGACCATGCAGGACGACCCGCGCTATGACGACGTGGTCGCCGAGGTGGTCGCCCATCTGGCGGCGCGGGCCGAGGCGGCCATGCAGGCGGGCGTGGCGCGCGACAGGATCTGGCTGGACCCCGGCATCGGCTTCGCCAAGACCACGGCGCACAACCTGACCCTGACAGCGCGGCTGGAGGCCCTGGTCGATCTGGGCTGGCCGGTGCTCTACGCCGCCAGCCGCAAGCGGGTCATTCAGGGCGTGGATGCAACGGCCGTCGCCGCGAGCGACCGGCTGGGCGGCTCATTGGCATTGGCGCTGGAAGGCGCCCGTCGTGGCGCGCGGATGGTGCGCGTTCACGACGTGCGCGAGACGGTGCAGGCGCTGAAGCTTCAGGCCGCCGTGGCGACTTCCGTCGCATAGGCGTCGCGCAGGGCGCTCCAGCGCGGCCAGTTCCACGGGTGGGGCGTGCGGCTGGCGGCGTCGTCCAGGCCTTCCATGTGGTGATGCCAGCCCGCCAGGGTGTTGGCGACGTTGGATTCCCAATCGCGCGACATGCGGTGGATCAGGGTCAGAAGGGTGCCGTCGCCGTCGGGCGACAGCCGCCATGAGACGACGGAATCCTCGCCGCCGAAGGTGTGCTCGAACCGGGTGAAGGGCTGGAAGACCAGGACCTCGTTGGCCTGTCGGCGGACTTCCGGGGTGTCGGGGAATTTCTCGGTGGCGGGCTGGCGGAAGTTCAGGTCCATGCGGCCGCCGGGCCTGGGGTCGATCACGGCCTCGGCCAGCCAGCAGGCGAGGCCTTGCGGCGTGGTCAGGGCGGCCCAGACGCGTTCGGGCGCGTGGCGCAGGCGGCGCTCGAAGCGGATTTCATAGCCGCCGTCGATCTCGGTCGCCCGGCCCTGGTCATCGCTCAGAGTCAGTGCGTCGGTCATTGCGGAAACTCCTTGTCGAGATGGTTTTCAAGCGCGTCGAGACGATCGGTCCAGAAGCGGCGATAGGGCTGCAGCCAGGCGTCCAGTTCGGCCAGGGGCGCGGGGTTCAGGCGATAGAGTCGGCGCTGGGCGTCCTTGCGCACCGTGACCAGGCCCGCTTCGCGCAGGACCGACAGGTGTTTGGACACGGTCGGCTGGCTGACGGGCAGGGCGTCGACGAAGTCCCCGGCGGGGCGTTCGCCGTCGGCCAGCATGGCGATGATGGCCATGCGGTGCGGTTCGGACAGGGCTTGCAGGGCGAGGTTCATTTCTATCGTTTATTGGCAATATAGATGATTGTCAATGTAAAGGGCGTTGCCTCTGCGGGCGCCTTCGGCCATGCAGCCGTCATGTCTTGGCTTCTGTCTTTCAATCCGTGGGTGGTGCTCGTCGTGGCGGGCCTGCTCGAGGTCATGTGGGCCTCGGGCATCAAGCATGTCGGCCTGCAGCGGCCGGTGCTGTCGCTGGGTGTGGCCGCAGCCCTGGTCGCCAGCATGGTCGGGCTGTGGATCGCCACGCAGAAGCTGCCGGTGGGCACGGCCTATGCGGTGTGGACGGGCATCGGCGCCGTGGGCGCGGCGACGGTCGGGATCGTGGTCTATGGCGAGCCGGCGACGGCGGTGCGGGCGGTCTGCATCCTGCTGATCGTGGCGGGCATCGTCGGGTTGAAGCTGTTTTCGGGAGCGCACTGATGGGCGAGGCCAACCTCCCTCAAGCAGTCTCCGGCCGCGCCGGAGACGATAGGGACCAAAAAAAAGGCCGCGTGTTGATTCTGGCGGGCTCGGATTCCGGCGGGGGGGCGGGCGTCCAGGCCGACATCAAGGCGGTGACCATGCTGGGCGGGTTCGCCGCCACGGCGATCACGGCGATCACCATCCAGAACACCCTGGGGGTTCACGGCGTCTATCCCCTGCCGATCGACGTGATCGAGGCCCAGGCCAGGGCGGTGCTGGACGACATCGGGGCCGACGCCCTGAAGACGGGGATGCTGGGCTCGGTCGAGGTGGTCGAGGCGGTGGCCGGCCTGATCGACTACGCCGGAAACGTGCCGGCGGTGGTGGACCCGGTGATGATCGCCAAGGGCGGCTCGCCCCTGCTGGAAGATCGCGCGGTGGAGGCTGTGCGGCGGCTGATGGTGCCGCGCGCGGCCCTGCTGACCCCCAATGCGCCCGAGGCCGAGGCTCTGACCGGGATCGCGGTGGCCGATCTGGACGGCCAGCGCCGGGCGGGCGAGGCCCTGCTGGAGTTGGGAGCGCGGGCCGTGCTGATGAAGGGCGGCCATGTGCCGGGCGAGACGGTGATCGACCTGCTGCTGACCCGCGACGGCGAGACGGTGCTGGAGAGCGAGCGTCTCGACACGCGTCATACGCACGGCACTGGCTGCACGCTGGCGAGCGCCTGCGCGGCGGGCATCGCCAAGGGCCTGCCGCTGCAGACCGCCGTCGCCGAGGCCTGGGCCTATGTCGCCGAGGCCATCCGCCGCGCGCCGGGCCTGGGTCAGGGCCATGGACCGCTGGATCACGGCTGGCCGATCCGCTGAAGCCCTTCTCCTTCAAGGGAAGAAGGGCTTGGCGGGGATTCGGAATCGCCTTTTGACGACCCCATGAGCCTTGAGACCCGACTGATCGAGATCGTCCGCGCTGACCCGGCGCTGATGCATGTGCTGAGCGTGATGCGCGACCTGGACCTGCCGGACTGGCGGCTGTTTTCCGGCGCAGTCTATCAGGGGGTGTGGAACGACCGGACCGGGCGGCCGGTCGGCTATGGCATTAAGGACTACGACATCGGCTATTTCGATCCCGATACATCCTGGGACGCCGAGGACGTCATCATCAGGCGCGTCGCCGCCTCCTTCGAACCGCCGTTGCGCGATCTGGTCGAGGTGCGCAATCAGGCGCGGGTTCATCTGTGGTTCGAGAGCAGGTTCGGCGAGCCCTATGCGGCCCTGACCTGCACCGACGATGCTCCGGCCCAGTTCGTGGCCCCGGCCTTCGCCCTGGCCGTGCGGCTGGAGAAGGACGACACGATCAGCGTGGCGGCGCCCTATGGCCTGCAGGACGTGTTCGACATGGTGATCCGGCCCAATCCGGCGCGCGGCCTGGCCAGGGGCTGGGACAAGGTGGTCGCCAGTGCGCGCGGGCGTTGGCCCGAGATCACGGTGATCGAGCCGGGCTGATCTCGGTCGTCATCCCGGCCGAAGCGGAGCGGAGAGCCGGGACCGCCCAAGGCGCTGCGCTTCCTGCGGTCCCGGATAGCCCTGTGGGCTTCCGGGATGACGGTTGAAGGTACGAAAAGGGCGCGACCCTTGCGGATCGCGCCCCTCGGTCGGGCCTCGGACAGGGAGGGATGAGGCCCGGCTTCCGGTCAGCCGTTAGTGGCGGCGGCCGTTGTAGTCGTTGCGCTCATAGCGGACCTTGGCCGACAGGCGGTCGTAGCGACGGTCCAGATCCTCGCGCTCCCAGCGGGTGAGGCCGCCGCGCATGTAGCTGCGCTCCAGACGGACCAGGCTGTTCAGTTCGTCCTGCAGACGCGAGGCCTCGCGGCGGCTGAGCTGGCGGGTCTGGACGCCGCGATCGATGCGACGGTCCAGGTTGTGCTTGCGCTGGGCGATGGCGTTCCAGCCGCCGTAATTCTGTTCGTAGCCGTGGCCGCGCGAGGGACCGTGGCGGTCATAGGCCCCATTATAGGATTGGGCGGCGGCGGGCAGGGCGGCCGAGGCGACGGCGACGGCCAGGGCGGGGATCAGCAGCTTCTTCATGGTCTTGGCTCCTTCGGTTCGTCGCAACCGGATCGGCTGCGTTGACCCCAAAAGACCACCCGGCGGCTGAGCCGCATCTGAACGGCGCGTTTCAGACTGCGTTCATCAGCATGAGAAGTTCTTCATCTTCATCCACATGCGCGTCCAAGTCGCATATGGGCGACAGCGACGGAGAATCGGCGCGCGTGCGTTCCTTGTCCGGATGAACAGCGGTAGACTGTGTTCAGCCCCCGTTCAGAGGCCACTGTCTAGAAGACAAACCATGATGCCTATTCGAGCCCTCCTGCTGGCCGGCCTGATCGCCCTCGTCCCCCTGACGGACGCGGCGGCCCAGTCGCGCGGCCGCGACCGGGACCGCGATGATGATCGTCGCGAGCAGCCCCGGAACTATCCGGGGCAGGGGCTGCGTGACGCACCCCGCTCGGCCCCGCGCGCGGACCCCGGCGATGTCGCCCGGCGGGTCCAGTCCAACCGTCCCGGCCGGATGCTGGGCGTGCGCGAACGCGGCGGCGACTATGTGGTGCGCTGGGAGTATCCGGGCGGACGCGTGTCGGACATACAGGTTGACGGCCAGTCCGGCCGGGTTCGCGGAGACGACTGAATGCGGGTGCTGCTTGTCGAGGACGACGTCGATCTGTCGCGCCAGCTGAAGACCGCCCTTTCCGACGCCGGATACGCCGTCGACCATGCCCCGGACGGCGAGGAAGCCTGGTTCCTGGGCGACACCGAACCCTATGACGTGGTGGTGCTGGATCTGGGCCTGCCCAAGATCGACGGCGTGTCGGTGCTGGAGCGCTGGCGCCGCGAAGGCAAGGCCACCCCGGTGCTGATCCTGACGGCGCGCGGCGCCTGGTCGGACAAGGTGGCGGGCTTTGACGCCGGGGCCGACGACTATCTGACCAAGCCGTTCCATACCGAAGAACTGCTGGCCCGCCTGCGCGCCCTGCTGCGCCGCTCGGCGGGTCACGCGGCGGCGACGCTGACCTGTGGCGGGCTGAGGCTTGATCCGCGCGCGGCGCGGGCGACGGTCAATGGCGAGCCGTTGCGGCTGACCAGCCTGGAATACCGCCTGCTGCACTACATGATGATGCATCAGGGCCGGGTCATTAGCCGCACCGAGCTGGTCGAGCACCTGTATGATCAGGACTTCGACCGCGACTCCAACACCATCGAGGTCTTCGTCGGGCGCCTGCGCAAGAAGATCGGCTCGGACCGGATCGAGACGGTGCGCGGCCTGGGCTATCGCCTGTCGCCGCTGGCCGGCGAGAGCGACGCGGCCTGATTTCGCATGACCGACGCCGGGGCGGCTGAAGCGCCCGCCAAGCCGCACGGGAACGAATGGGGCCGCTGGTTCGGGCGGCCCGGAAAGTCGCTGACGCGGCGGCTGATCTGGCTGGCCTCGGCCTGGATTCTGGTGGCGCTTGTGGTCACCGGGGTGGTGCTGACCTCGGTCTTCCAGGAATCGGCGCTGCGGCGGCTGGGCAATATGCTGGGCGACACCATCGACGAGACGGTGGTGGCCGCCAGCATCACCCCAGAGGGCGAGGTCTTCGTCGGCGAAATCCGCGATGCGCGCACAGAGCGTCTGTTGTCCGGCAAGTACTGGATGGTGGCCGAGCCCGGGACGGACGGGCGACTGCAGGTGGTGGCGCGGTCCGCCTCTCTGGGCCGGGCCGATCTGGAATACGCGCCCGATCTGGACGAGCGGCTGCGCGAAGCCTTCGGCCAGACCATCAGCTACAACGCCGAGGACGGCCCCAAGGGCGAGCCCCTCCGCATCGCCGCCAGCATGAAGCAGCTGCCGGGACGCACCGCGCCGATCGTCTTCTTCGCCGGGGTCGACCGTTCCGACATCGACGCCGACACGCGCCAGTTCGCCACCGTGACCTGGGTGGCCATGCTGCTGCTGGGGGCGGGTCTGGTCTCGGCGGTCTTCATTCAGGTGCGGGTCGGTCTGCGCCCGCTGTTCGACCTGCGCGACGAGATTTCGGACGTGCGCAAGGGCCGCTCCCATCGGGTCGAGGGGGTCTATCCGCTGGAGATCCAGCCCCTGGCCGAACAGGTCAACCGGCTGCTGACCCATAATCAGGAGACGGTGGAGCGCCAGCGCACCCACGTCGGCAACCTGGCCCATGCGCTGAAGACGCCGCTGGCGGTCATGCTGGCGGAGGCGGGGATGACCGAGGGCGTCCTGCCCGACATGGTGCGCAAGCAGACCCGGGTCATGCAGGATCAGGTGGACCACCACCTGCGCCGCGCCCGAGCCGCCGCCCGCGCAGCCCATGGCTTGGGCGAGACCACGCCCGTCGGCGAGGTGCTGGACGAACTGGCGGTCATGCTGGAGCGGGTGTTCGAGACCAAGGGCGTCGAGATCGACTGGCGCGCGCCGGACGACCTGGCCTTCCTGGGCGAGCGTCAGGACCTGCAGGAGATCTTCGGCAACCTGATCGAGAACGCCGCCAAATGGTGCAAGCGCCGGGTGCGGATTTCGGCCGGCGCCTCGCTGCCCGGCCAGATGGTGGTGGTGGTCGAGGACGACGGCCCCGGCCTGCCCGCCGATCAGCGCGACGCGGCTCTGAAGCGCGGCACGCGGATGGACGAGGACACGCCGGGGACGGGCCTCGGCCTGTCCATCGTCGAGGACCTGACGCGGGCCTATGGGGGACGCGTGACTCTGGCCGACAGCGACATGGGCGGGCTGAAGGTGCTGCTGGAGCTGCCCGCGGCGGAGGGGTGAGAGGGCATCCGCCATCGCGACCTCTGACTGCCTGCTACGGCGCATAGCTGGTGGAGCGGCGGACGGCCACCATCTGGAACTTCTGCCCGCCGTGGTACAGAACCGTCCCGCACATGGTGTCGGGCCTTCCCGTGAGGCGGCCTTCGAACACGACCTCGCCTTCTCGCGACGCGACCGACATCCTGACGGCCCCGCCTTCAAGCGTGAGGCGACGAACAGCGACGGTGTTGGTCCGATAGGGCGTGAGCGAACCGGCGTAGGCCCCGTCCATATGGCCCAAGGCGAGCACGCCGGGTGAAGCGGTTGGGCCGGCCTGGATCAGGAAGTCCCATTGGCCGGCCAGGTCCGGCGCCTCTCCCGCGGGGACGAAAGGCGCAGCTTCGCACGCCGTGAGCGACGGCGCGATGGCCAGGGCCGGCGGCGACGTCGCTGCTGCGGCGAGGGCTGCGGGCAGGGCTAGAACAGCGTGCAGGCGTTTCATGGAGCTATTCCTCTGGGTCTCGCGGCGTCGGCCGCAGGTCCGCCGTTTCTGGCCCGGTCGCTCGTCTAGACAACGCGGAATTTCGCCAATAGCTTTTCGCGCTTCGGGGATACGGGGCCGATGCCGTTCACGATGCGCCAACGACAAGCTTGGTCCCTGGCGAGGCGGGGCGCGCCCGTGCTCGGGATGGGCCTTTTGCTCGGATTTGCGGGGCCGTTCGGGTCGAATCCGCCGCTGAGCGCGCCGGTTCGCTATGCTTTCTGGATCAGCATGGCGTTCGTGGGGTACGCCGCCGCGCTGGCGGCGAACAAGCTTGTTCCCGAACCCTCTAATCCGCGTCCCGTTCTTCGTCTGGGTGCGGTGGCCGTCGCCTCGGCCTTGCCGCTAACCTTTGTCGCGGCCTGGGTGATCCCGCTCGTCCGACCCGGTCACATCTATGACCTTGAGCAGCTCCCGGCCCTGTTCTGCGTGGTCGCCGCCGTCCAGCTCGCCATCGTCTTCACGCTGCTGCGCAACCGGGAGGTGACGCCCCGACCGCCCCTGGCGCGGCACCGGGGAGGGGCGGGCGCGTTTCCGCACGCCCTGCTTTCGCGCTTGCCGCGCCGGTTGGGCCAGGAGATCGTCGCGCTCGAGGCGGAGGATCACTATCTGCGGGTTCACACGATCCTGGGGTCGGATCTGATCTTGATGCGTCTGTCGGACGCCGTCGCCGCGATTGAACCCGATCTGGGCTTTCAGGTGCATCGGAGCTGGTGGGTGGCCCAGGACGCCATCTGCGACATCCTTCGCTCGGAGCAGCGGTCTCAGCTCAAGTTGAGGAATGGGCTGCTGGTGCCGGTAGGGCGCACCCACGCGGCCGCCGTGCGCGCGCGAGCCTCCCGCCCGCCATCAAGCGACTAGCAGCCCTGGGGGAGGGGGCAAAATCCCCTGTTAACCCGAAGGGCGCACCCTGACCCCAATGGCCGGGATTCGGTTCGGCCTGAGGAGAGTGCATGGCGGACCTGTCGGTCGCGCAAAGGGCCGCCCTGGCCCAGCTGATCGCCGCTTGCCCGGATCATCTGCTGTCCCAGCTGGAAGCGCTGGCGGCGGCGATGACGGGGGATCGGGCGTGGGCGCTGCGCGACATGGTCGAGGCCGAGGGGCTGGACCGCCGACGGCGCGACGCGGCCTTTGCGCCGCTGACGCCGCTGTTCCGGCGGCGCGAGGACGGGCTGGAGGGGCTGAACTTTCCCGCCAGCGCGCCAGCGCGGCTGTGGAAGCTGGCCACGCGCAATGAACCCGAACTTTTGCCGCAGCTGGATCGCGACGACGAACTGTCGCGCATGGTGGCTGATCGGCTGTGCCTGAGCGCGGCCTCGGCGGTGCGCGATCAGGGCGAGACCCTGTGGCCCGGAGCGAGCGCGGCTGCGGTCGCGGAGCTGGCGGCCTGTTTCGATCTGGCGGGACTGGCGCGACGTAGCCTGGGCTTTCTGGAGACCTGGCTGGGACGACCGGGGCCGGAGGCGACGGCGGAGCTGAAGCTGGCGCTGCGACAGGCGGCGTCGATCGCGCCCGACGGGGCGGCGCGGCTGATGGAGATCTTCTTCGCCCATCTGGCGGACGCGCGGATGATGCTGCGGCTGGTGGCCCAGGCCACGCCCGCCGCCGGGCGCGAGACGGTGGTCAGCGAAAGTGAAATGGCGGTCTTCGTCGATCGGGTGGTGACGGCCCTGGCGCATCGGGCGGCGGAGGCGGCGGCGTTCGATCCGACGGCGCCGGGAGCGGATGGCGGCCTGTTGAAGGCCGATCTGGACTGGTGCGCCGAGACCCTGTCGGAGATCGACATGACCCTGCCGCTGCGGGCGGACAGCGCCTGGGGCAAGGCGGTGCGGCAGGCGCGGGTGAAGATCGGCCTGCGGTTGTCCGAACTGTTCAGCGCCGCCGAGAAGGCGACGGGCAAGGTGCTACCGGTTGAGCGCACGGCCATGGCGGGACGGATGAGCCGTCCGGCGCCGCGACTGGACGAGGCGGTGGACGCCGAGGCGGCGGATCGGGCCAGGGCCCTGACGGCGGTGATCGGCCTGGTGCGGGGACCGGCCACAGTGTTCGGCTGCGAGGCCGAGCGGCGCCAGACGGCGGAGGGCCTGACCGGCAAGCTGGCGACCTGGGCCGACGAGGCGCTGGAACGGCTGAACGACGGCGAGGCGACGGACGAGGGGGTCGCGCGCAAGCGGATCGCTCTGACCGCCGAACTGCTGGGCCTGATCGGGGCCAGGGAGGCGCAGCGTACGGTGCGGCGGCGGCTGACGGTGGCCGGGGCGCCGCCCAGCGTCGCGATCGAGGCTGCGACCTCGGGAGCCTCGCGTCGGCGCGCCTGATCCGCTAGAGCGGCGGGCATGACGATCTTCTGGATCATGACGGGACTGGCGGCGGCGATGGCCGGGCTTCTGGTGCTGGCCGGCGCGCGACGCGGGGCGGATGCCGAGGCTGTGGTCGATCGCGACGCCGCCGGGCGCGAGCTGGCCGAGCTGGACCGGTTGAAGACGCGCGGCCTGCTGGACGAGGCGGGCTGGACCGCCGCGCGGGCCGAGGCGGGACGGCGACTGCTGGCGGCGCGCCGCGACGCGCGGGCGCCGGTGGTGGGCGCGAAGGACCGTCTGTGGGTTCTGGGCGGGATCGGCCTGACGGCGGCGGCGTCGCTGGCCCTCTATCTGGGGCTGGGTGCGCCGGGCATGGCGGATCAGGCCTATGAGACGCGGGTGCGCGACTGGGCCTCTTCGCCCGAGACGCTGGAGCCGGCCCAGGCGGCGGCGGTGATCGGCCGCATCGTCAGGGATCGGCCCGACGATCACCAGGCCCTGACCATGCTGGGCGCGGCCCGTTTCGAGGCGGGCGATCCGATCGGGGCGGCCTCGGCCTTCCGTCGGGCGCTTGCGATCAAGCCCGACGACGCCCAAAGCTGGGCGCGGCTGGGCGAGAGCCTGGTGCGGGCCAACGAGGGCGCGGTCGGCGGCGACGCCGAGGCGGCCTTCGTCGAAGCGCTGAAGCACGACCCGGATCAGCTGGGGGCGCGCTACTTCCTCGGCGAGGCGGCGCTGAAGCGCGGCGATAAGGCCGGGGCGGCGGCGGTCTGGGGGCCGCTGATCGCGGCGCTGGAGTCGAACGATCCGCGCCGGGCCGAACTGCAACAAAGACTGGGCGGAGCCGGATGAGCCTGCGCCGCAACCCTTTTGTGATGTCCTGAGATGAGCTGGCTTCCCAAATCGCCCAAGGCGCGGCGGCGTCTGTGGATCGTGGCTGCGGCGGCGCCCGTGCTGGCCCTGGCGGTCGGCCTGTCGCTGTGGGCCATGAAGGACAATGTCACCTATTTCTTCTCGCCGTCCGAAGTGACCGAGGAGGCCGCGCCGGTCGGGCGGGTGATCCGTCTGGGCGGGCTGGTCGAGGCCGGCAGCGTGGTCAAGGGCGCGGACGGGACGGTGGTCTTCGTCGTCACCGACAATGCGGGACGCAGCAAGGTCAGCTATCACGGCGACCTGCCCGACCTGTTCCGCGAGGGACAGGGGATCGTGGCGCAAGGGTCGTTCCGGCCCGACCGCGTGTTTGAAGCCAGTCAGGTGCTGGCCAAGCACGACGAGACCTATATGCCGCGCGAAGTCGCCGACCGCCTGAAGGAAAAGGGCGAGTGGCGGCCGGAGACCGGCGAAGCCCCGCCAAGCAACGCGAGCCGCAGCCTGTGATCGTTGAACTGGGGGCGTTCGCGCTGATTCTGGCGCTGGTTCTGGCGGCGCTGACCACGGCGCTGGCGACGGCGGGACGGCTGAGGCTCAGCCCGGTGCTGGCGGGCGCGGGCGGCGGGGCGCTGATCGCCTCGGCGTCGGCGACGGCGTTGGCGTTCGCGGCCCTGATCTACGCCTTCGCGGTGTCGGACTTCTCGGTGTCGAACGTGGCCCTGAACAGCCATACCGACAAGCCGATGCTCTACAAGGTGGCCGCCGCCTGGGGCAGCCATGAGGGCTCGTTGGTGCTGTGGTGTCTGGTGATGACCGGCTTCGGCGGGGCGCTGGCGCTGGCGCGCGGCCTGCCGTTCGGGCTGAAGACCTCGGCCGTGGCGGTGCAGGGCGCGCTGTCGACCCTGTTCCTGGCCTTCGCCGTCTTCACCTCCAATCCGTTCGCGCGTCTGGACCCGGCCCCGGTGCAGGGGGCGTCGCTGAACCCCCTGTTGCAGGACCCGGCGCTCGCCATCCACCCGCCGCTGCTCTACGCGGGCTATGTGGGCTTTTCGGTCTGTTTCTCGCTGGCGGTCGCCGCCCTGATCGAGAAGCGGGTCGATCCGGCCTGGGGCCGCTGGGTGCGGCCCTGGGCGCTGGCGTCCTGGGCCTTTCTGACGGTCGGCATCCTGCTGGGCTCCTTCTGGGCCTATTACGAGCTGGGCTGGGGCGGCTGGTGGTTCTGGGATCCGGTCGAGAACGCCAGCTTCATGCCGTGGCTGGCGGGGGCGGCCCTGCTGCACTCGGCCATCGTCACCGAGCGGCGCGGGGCGCTGGCGGGGTGGACGGTCTTCCTGGCCATCCTAGCCTTCACCTTCTCCATGCTGGGGGCCTTCCTGGTGCGCTCGGGCGTGCTGACTAGCGTTCACGCCTTCGCCGTCGATCCGCAGCGGGGGATGATGCTGCTGGCCATTCTGGGCGTGGCGGCGGGGGCGGCCTTCATCCTGTTCGCGTTGCGGGCGCCGGCCATCCGGTCGGGCGCGGCCTTTGCGCCCATCAGCCGCGAAGGCGCGCTGGTGCTGAACAACCTCTTCCTGACGGCGGCGGCGGCGACGGTGCTGCTGGGGACCCTCTATCCGCTGATCCTCGAGGGAATTTCGGGGGCGACCATTTCGGTGGGGCCGCCCTATTTCAACGCGACCTTCACGCCGCTGCTGGTGGTGGCCTGTCTGATCCTGCCCGCCGGGCCTTTGCTGGCGTGGAAGCGCGGCGACCTGAAGGGGGCCTTGCAACGTCTGTGGCTGGCGGCGGGTCTGGCGGTTGTGGCGGCCTTTGCGGCCTTCGCGCTGTTCGAGCCGAAGAAGGCGATGGCGGCGGCGGGCTTGGGCGTCGGGGCCTGGCTGATTTTCGGCGCCCTGGCGGAACTGGGCGTGCGCACCAAGGCGTTTCGCGCGCCGCTGGGCGAGACCTTGCGCCGGGCCAGGGGCCTGCCGCTGGGGGCCTGGGGCATGACCCTGGCCCACGCCGGTCTGGGCGTCTTCATCCTCGGGGCCGTGGTCGAGACCAGCTTCAAGGCCGAGGCGGCGGCGGCGGTTCCCCTGGGCGGCGTCGTCTCGTCGGGGCCGTGGCGGGTGCGTCTGGACGCCGTCGAGGTGATCGAGGGCCCGAACTATCTGGCCGAGCAGGGCCGGCTGACCGTCATGCCGGTTTCGGGGAGCGCGGTTGAACGCACCGTCACCGCCGAGCGCCGCTTCTTCCCGGCGGGCGGGCAGACGACGACCGAGGTGGGCCTCGACTTCCGCGGGCTGGACGACGTCTATGTGGTCATGGGCGAGCGCGCCCGCTCCGAGGGCGGCGAGCAGGCCTGGACGGTGCGGGTCTATTACAATCCGTGGGCGCGGCTGATCTTCCTCGGCCCGCTGATCATGGCCCTGGGCGGGGTGCTGTCCCTGCTGGATCGGCGACTGCGGGTTGGCGCGGGTTCGCGCAAGAAGACGGTGGAGGCCAGGGCGTGAGGCGGCTGGCGGCACTGACCGGGGCGTTGGCCCTGATGGCGGGGGCTGCCATGGCCGAGCCGCCTCCGGCGCCGGATCGTCCCCTGCCCGACGCGGCGCAGGAGGCGCGGGCGCGGGCCCTGTTCAGCGACATCCGCTGCGTCGTCTGCCAGCACGAATCCATCGCCGACAGCCCGGCCGGCATCGCCGCCGACATGCGCCGTCTGGTCCGCGAGGAGATCGCGGCGGGCAAGAGCGATCAGGCGGTGCGTCAGGACCTGGTGCGGCGCTATGGCGACTACATCCTGTTCCAGCCGCCGGTGCGGGCGGGAACCTGGCTTCTGTGGTTCGGGCCGTTCGCCCTGGTGCTGGGCGCCGGGGCGGTCTTCGTCTGGCGGTCGCGGCGTCGCCGGGTCGAGGTTCAGCCTCTGACGGCGGACGAGGAACAGGCGCTGGCGGACCTGACCGCCGAACCTGACGAAAGCGAGAGCCTTTCGCCGCGATCCTGACGCAAGCGCGCCTCACGGCGAACGCGGATCAGGGACAACCATCGCGAGGGCGTGCATTGGCTTGGGCCGTAACGCCCTATATTCATGGGCGAACGGAGCTTCTGGAGCTCCGGCTTTCAGGACTGCAAGGACGACGATGCTGAAGCGCAAGGAGTTCATTCTGGGGGCCGCGGTCGGCCTGACCTTCGCCGCCGCCGCGACGGCGGGCGGGGTCATCAGCTGGCCGGGCGCCCACGCCGCACCCGCCGCCGCGCAGGCGGGACGGCTGGTCCCCTCGGCCGGGGCCGCGGGCCTGGCCTTTGCGCCGCCGCAGGGCGCGCCGCTCAGCTTCGCCGACATCTTCCAGCAGGTCGCGCCCGCCGTGGTGCAGATCGACGTCAAGACGCGGGTCCAGCGCCCGGCAGGTACGATCCAGATCCCGGGCTTCGGCGCCGTGCCTATCCCCGGCGCGCCGCGCGGCGGTTCGGGCGAAGAGGGCGAGGACGACAACTCGACCACGGCCCTGGGCGCCGGTTCGGGCTTCCTGATCTCGGCCGACGGCTACATCGTCACCAACAACCACGTCGTCGAGAACGCCGAGGAGATCAACGTCAAGTTCAGCGATGGTCGCGAGCTGAAGGCGCGTCTGATCGGTCGCGATCCCCTGACAGATCTGGCGGTGATCAAGGTCGAGGGTTCGTCGTTCCAGTTCGTCTCGTTCGAGGACAAGGCAGAGCCGCGCGTCGGCGACTGGGTGATCGCCGTGGGCAATCCCTTCGGCCTGGGCGGCACCGCCACGGCGGGCATCGTCTCGGCCAAGGCACGGGACATTGGCGGCAACGAGAACCCCTACACCGACTTCATTCAGATCGACGCCGCCATCAACCGGGGTAACTCGGGCGGGCCGACCTTCGATATCTATGGCCGCGTCATCGGCGTGAACACCGCGATCTTTTCGCCGACGGGGGGCTCGGTCGGCATCGGTTTCGCCATCCCGGCCGGTATCGCCAAGGAGACCACGGATCGCCTGATGCGTGGCGAAAAGATCGAGCGCGGCTACCTGGGCGTCACGATCGGCAACCTGACCAACGAATACCGCGAAAGCCTGGGCCTGCCGGAAGGCACCAAGGGCGCCTACATCACCGACGTGACGGCCGGCGCGCCGGGCGAACAGGGCGGATTGCAGGTCGGCGACGTGGTTGTCAGCCTGAACGGGCGTCCGATCGAGGGCAGCAATGAATTGACGCGCGCCGTTGGCGCGGTGAAGCCGGGCGAAACCCTGCGTATGGATCTGTTGCGCGAAGGGCGTCGTCAGACGATCTCGGTTCGCGCCGGAACGCGCCCGGCCAATCTCGGCGCGGCCCAGACCGAGGGCGGAGACGAGGCGGCCCCGGATGCGCCCGCCGCTGTCGCCGGTGAAAAGGTCGAGGGGTTGACGGTGGCGCCGATCAGCGCGGCCTTGCGCAGCCGTTATGAGCTGCCCGAGAATGTTCGGGGCGTGGTGGTGACCGCCGTTGAGGCGCGCTCCGAGGCCGGTCGTTTGCGCTTCCAGCCTGGCATGGTGATCATTCAGGCCAATGGGCGGAATGTGGCCACCGTTGGCGAACTTCGGGCCGCCGTTGAGGCGGTGAAGACGGCGCGTCGTCCGGGCGTACTGCTGATGGTGCGGACGGCAGGCGGCAACGTGCCGATCGTTCTGCCCTTCGCCAAGTCTGAATAAGGCGTAACTCACAGGATCGGCGGCGATGCGCTAACATCGCCGCCGAATCTTTTTTGGGAGGGGTCCATGCGTATTCTGGTGGTCGAGGACGACGCTGAAGCGGCGACCGCGATGGTGCGCGGCCTGTCCGAGGCCGGGCACGAGGTGACGCACGCCGTGGACGGCGCCTTTGGTCTGCTGGAATCGCAGAAGGGCGGCTACGACGTCTATGTCGTGGACCGCATGATGCCGCGTCTGGACGGCGTCGGCATGGTCGAGACGGTCAGGAAGGGCGGCGATCAGACGCCGGTCCTGTTCCTGTCGGCCCTGGGCGAGGTCGAGGACCGGGTCACGGGTCTGAAGGCCGGCGCGGATGACTATCTGGTCAAGCCCTACGCCTTCGCCGAGTTGATCGCCCGGGTCGAGGCCCTGGCGCGCCGTCGCGAGACGGGCGGGGTGCAGACCGTGCTCAAGGTCGGCGATTTGGAGATGAACCTGATCGGCCGCACCGTGCATCGCGGCACGACCGAGATCGACCTGCAGCCGCGCGAGTTCCAGCTGCTGGAGTTCCTGATGCGCCACGCCGGCCAGTCGGTGACGCGCACCATGCTGCTGGAGAAGGTCTGGGAGTACCACTTCGACCCCCAGACCAACGTCATCGACGTTCACATCAGCCGCCTGCGCTCCAAGATCGACAAGGGCTTCGACAAGGCCATGCTGCAGACCGTGCGCGGCGCGGGGTACCGGCTGGAGGCGTAAGGCCCCCGGATGAAGCTGCCCTCTCTCTTTCGGCGGACGCCGTTTCGGCTGACGCTGCTGTTTCTGGCGCTGTTCGTGGCCACGGCCAGCGCGGTGCTGGCCTATGTCTATGTGGCTTCCGCGTCCGAGGCGCGGGCGCGGGCCGAGGCGGGGGTGCGCAGCGAGGTCGAGGCCCTGACGGCGGTTTATCGCACGCGCGGCGTGGACGCCCTGAACCAGGCCATGGTGGACCGGACGCTGCGGGGCGGGTCCTACCTCTATCTGCTGATGGACAAGGATCGGAAGACGATCACCGGCAATATCTCGACCTCGCCCCTGGACCCCGGCGAGGCGGTGCAGGGCGGGCGCTGGGACGACTTCCGCTTGACCGACACCGACGAGGAGGGCCGGGTGCGCAAGCGTCAGGCCATCGGCGTCGAGATGCCCTTGTCGGGCGGCGAACAGCTGTTCGTCGGCGAGGATATCGGCGACATCGAGGCCTATCTGGCGCGTCTGACCCAGGCCCTGTGGGGGGCCATGATCATGGTCCTGGTGCTGGGCGTCGGCGGCGGATTGTGGATCAGCCGGGGCGTCGAGCGGGCCATGGGCGGCCTGAACCGGGTGGTCACGGCGGTTCAGGAAGGCGACCTGAAGGCGCGGGCACCGATCCGCCATTCCGGCGACGAGCTGGACGAGCTGGGGCAGGGGCTGAACACCATGCTGGACCGGCTGGAGGCCTCGATGGCCTCGATCCGGCACGCCGGGGACGCCATCGCCCACGACCTGCGCTCGCCGCTGACCCGGATGCGGGCCAAGCTGGAGGTGGCGCTGATCGACGCCGAGGCCGGCAAGGTGTCGGGCGTGGACGCCCTGAGCGTCGCGCTGGACGAGGCGGACCTGCTGCTGAAGACCTTCAACACGGTGCTGGCCATCGCGCGGCTGCAGGCGGGCGGGGCGCCCGATCCCAAGGTGTTCGACGCCGCCGAACTGGCGACCGACATGGCCGAGCTCTATGAGCCCTCCGGCGAGGACAAGGGGCTGGAGTTCTCGGCCGAGATCGAGAAGGGGCTGATGATCGAGGGCAACCAGCCCTTCCTGGCCCAAGCCCTGGCCAACATCATCGACAACGCCATCAAATACACGCCCGAAGGCGGGGCGGTGAAGTTCCGCGCCCGACGCCGCTCGTCCGGCGAGATCGAGTTTTCCGTCACCGACACCGGGCCGGGCGTGCCGGACGAGGATCGCGAGCGGGTGCTGCAGCGCTTCGTGCGGCTGGACAACAGCCGCACCGAGCCGGGCTCGGGTCTGGGCCTGTCGCTGGTGACGGCGGTGGCCGAAGCCCACGGCGGGCGAGTGCAACTGGATGAAGGTCCGGGGGCCTATGGCGGGCAGGGGCCGGGTCTGCGGGTGGCTCTGGTCCTGCCCCCGGCGAGCGGGACGAACTGATGAGCGATGCTCTGGGGGCGAGGCTGAGGCCGTGCGGGCCGGTGCGCGACGCGGAGGCGGCGGGGCGCATCCATGAGCGGCTGGTCGAGGCGGCGGACGAGGGCGGCTGGCGCGGGGCGCTGGACGGCGCCTGGGGCGCGCTGGAGCCGGTGTTCGCGTCCTCGCCCTATCTGGCCGGGCTGGCGCGGCGCTGGCCGGAGCGGTTGCGGCAGATTCTGGAGACGGCGCCCGAGGCGCGGCTGGCCGAGATCCTGGCGGCGACCGACGCCCTCGACGGCCCGGCGGATGAGGCCAGGGCGCCGCTGCGGCATTTGAAGGCCGAACTGCATCTGCTGACGGCGCTGGCCGACCTTGGCGGGGTCTGGGATCTGGATGCGGTGACGGGCGCCCTGTCGCGCTTTGCCGATGCGGCGGCGCAGGCGGCGATGCGTTGCGTGGCGCATGACCAGAGGCGGCGCGGCAAGCTGATCTCGGCGACGGATGATCCGCGCGGGCCCGTGCCGGGCCTGTTCGTTCTGGCCATGGGCAAGGGCGGGGCGTTCGAGCTGAACTATTCCTCCGACATCGACCTGTCGCTCTTCTTCGAGCCCGAGGTGCTGGAAGGGGCGCTGGCCGAGGGCGTCGAGGCGCAGGGTTTTGTCAATCGTCTGGCCCAGGGTCTGGCGACCCTGCTGACCGAGCGGACGGCGGACGGCTACGTTTTCCGGGTGGACCTGAGGCTCCGGCCCGATCCGTCCTCGACCCCGCCGGTGGTCGCTGCGCCGATGGCCCTGGCCTACTACGAATCCGTCGGTCAGAACTGGGAGCGGGCGGCCTTCATCAAGGCGCGGGTCTGCGCCGGGGACGCGGCCGAGGGGGCGGATTTCCTCAAGGCCCTGGTCCCCTACATCTGGCGGCGCAGCCTGGACTATCAGGCCGTGCTCGACATCCAGTCGATCAAGAAACAGATCCACGTCCACAAGACCGGCGAGGGGCTGGAGGCGGCGGGCGCCAATCTGAAGCTGGGGCGCGGCGGCATCCGCGAGATCGAGTTCTACGTCCAGACCCAGCAGTTGATCCTGGGCGGACGCGACAAGGGCCTGCGGTCCTCGCGGACGCTGGAGGCGCTGGAGGCCCTGACCGAGCGCGGCCATGTGACGCCCGAGGCGCGCGACGAACTGGCGGCGGCCTATCATGAGCTGCGGGGGCTGGAACATCGGGTGCAGATGCTGGCCGACGAGCAGAGCCACGTCCTGCCGCTTGATCCCGAGCGCCGGGCGGATGTGGCGGCGCTGGCGGGACAGGGCGATCTGGCGACCTTTGACGCCGGGGTCGAGGCCGTGCTGGTCGGGGTCAACCGACGCTACGGCGAGCTGTTTGAAGGCGGCGAGGAGCTGTCGTCGCCTTATGGCAGCCTGGTCTTCACCGGGGTCGAAAATGATCCCGGCACGCTGGAGACCCTGAAGCGGATGGGCTTTTCCGAGCCCGCCACCGTGTCCGACACCATCCGCAGCTGGCACCATGGCCGCATCCCGGCGACGCGGACGGCGCGGGGGCGCGAGCTGTTCACCCGGCTGGCCCCGCAACTGCTGACGGCGGTGGCCAGGACCGGGGCGCCGGATGCGGCCTTCCGGCGGTTTGCGGTCTTTTTCTCGGGCCTGAGCGCCGGGGTGCAGGTGCAGGCCCTGTTCCTGAACCAGCCCAAGCTGTTCGATCTGGTGGTCGGGGTCATGGCCTTTGCGCCCAGATTGGCCCGCGCGCTGGGCCGTCAGCCCCAGGCCCTGGACGGGGTGCTGGACGCGCGCTTCATGACGGCCCTGGGCACCGACACCGGCGTGGCCGATCAGGTGGTGCGCGAGGCGCGCGAGGCCGGAGATTTCGAGGGGGCCATGAATGCGGTGCGCCGCCTGCACCGCGAGCAGACCTTCCGCATCGGCATGCACGTCATCACGGGGCGGACCACGGCCGAGCAGGCCGGGTGGACCAACACGTCGCTGGCCGACGCCTGCATGCGGGGGCTGGCGCCGGCGGCCCTGGCCGAGGCCGAGCGGATGGGCGGGGCATTCGAGGGCGCGGTCGCCGTGGTGGCCCTGGGCAAGGCCGGTTCGCGCGAGATGACGGCGGGATCGGACCTGGATCTGATGACCGTCTATGCCGCGGCGCCCGAGGCGACCTCGGCGGGCAAGGGCTGGAGTGCGGACCTCTTTTACGGCCGCTTCACCCAGAGGCTGATCGCCGCCCTGTCGGCCCACACCGCCGAGGGCGGGCTCTATGAGGTGGACATGCGGCTGCGACCGACCGGGTCCAAGGGACCGGTGTCGGTGCGGCTGGAGGCGCTGGAGGCCTATTACGCCGAGGAGGCCGAGACCTGGGAGTTCATGGCCCTGACGCGCGGGCGGTTGGTCTGGGCCAGCGACGCGGCCTTTGGCGCGCGGGTCGAGGCGAGGCTGGAGGCGGCGCTGCGGCGGCCGCGTCCGCCAGGCGTCGACGTGGCGCGTGACGTCCGGGCCATGCGCGACCTGATGGACCGCGAGCGGCGGCCCAAGGGTTTCTGGGACCTGAAGCTGTCGGCGGGGGCGCAGGTCGACGCCGAATTCGTGGCTCAGTACCGCCAGCTGTGCGCGGCGGCGGCGGGGCAGCCGCTGACGGTCTCGACGCTGGAGGCGCTGAAGGACGATCCCCTCCTGGCCGAGACCTGGCGCACGCATCAGCAACTGGGGCAGCTGATGGCCTGCGCCTTTGAGGACAAGGGCGACCCCGACGCGGAGCCTACGGGCTTCCAGAAGCGGCTGGCGACGACGGTGGGCTCGCCGGACTTCGAGACGCTGAAGGCGCGGCTGATCGATCTGCGTCTGCGGGCGCGGCGGGCGTTTGAAGAGGCGCTGCCGCAGGGGCTGGAAGGCGGTCGCGACGGAAACTGATCCGGACGGCGTTTCATTTCTCGACAGGGAGTTTTTCGGGCCTCGGCCCGTGGAGACCATCGAGATGAACAAGACCCTTGGCGGCGTGGCCGCCATCGCCTTTCTGACCGCTTTCGGCGGCATGGCCATGGCCCAGACCGCCGCGCCGCAACGGCCCGCGCGTGCGGCCATGGCCCAGCCGGTGACGCAGGCCGACTTTGTCCAGCGCCGCGTGGAGCGCCTGCGCGCCGCCGACGCCAACCGGGACGGCACGGTCACGGCCGAGGAAATGCGCGCCGCCGCCCAGGCCAAGCGCGCCGAGCGTCGCACCGCCCTGTTCGAGCGTCTGGACGCTGACAAGGACGGTTCGATCAGCCGGGCCGAGTTCGAGGCGCCGCGCGCGGACGGCCAGAGGGCGGGCCAACGGGCCGGTCGGGGCGAACGTGGCCACCGCGGGCCGCGCGCCGAGCACGCCGGTCGCGGCCATCGTGGCGGGATGCATGGCGGGGCTCAGCGGATGGGCCGCAACGGCGAAGGCCGCGCCCCCATCGTGATCGCCGAGGCGGAGCAAAAGGCCGCACAGGCCTTCGCGCGTCTGGACGCTGACCACAACGGGACGCTGACTGTCGAGGAACGCCGTGCGAGCATGCAGGCGCGTCGCGCAGAGATGCGCGAGAAGCGTCAGGAGCGCCGCCAGGCGGCCCCGGCCGCTGCGGCGTCGCCTTCGACGCCCGCTTCGGAGTAGGGTGATGTCGGGGAAGGCGGTGCAGCCGTCGGCCCGTTTCGTGAACGGCGAAAGAGGCTGGATTGGCGAAGACCGCCGACCCCGACGAGGAACTGGTGCGGCGCGTGGGTCAGGGCGACCCTGCGGCGATCCAGGCCATGGTCGCTCGCAAGCTGCCGCGCATGCTGACGCTGGCGCAGCGGATGCTGGGCGACGCGGCGGAGGCTGAGGACGTGGCCCAGGAAGCGATGCTGAGAGCCTGGCGACAGGCGCCGCGCTGGACGCCGGGTCAAGCCAAGTTCGACACCTGGCTGCACCGGGTGGGGCTGAACCTCTGCTACGACCGGCTGCGGCGTCGGCGCGAGATCGCGACGGAGACGCCGCCGGATCGGCCCGACGACGGGCCGGCGCCGGACCGTGGCCTGCTGGCCCTGGAGACGGGCGCGCGGGTCGAGGCGGCCCTGGCGAAACTGCCCGAGCGGCAGCGCGAGGCCATTGTCCTGTGTCACTATCAGGAACTGGGAAACATCGAGGCGGCGGGGCTGATGAACGTCAGCGTCGAGGCCCTGGAGAGCCTGCTGTCGCGCGGACGGCGGGCGTTGCGGACGGCGCTGGCCGATATGGCGCCCAATGCGGTGAGAGCGGCGAATGGGTAAGGCGGGGGCTGGAACCATGACGATGACCTACGAGCGGTTTGAATATCTGGCCGACGCCTATGGCGGCGACCTGCGGCGCTGGCCCGAGGCCGAGCGCGAGGCGGCGCGCGTCCTGAGGGATGCCGACCCGCGCGCGGCGGCCCTGCTGCGCGAGGCCGACGGGCTGGACGCCCTGCTGGACGCGGCGCCGCGCGCGGTCGCGTCGCACGCCCTGCGCGAGGCGGTGATCGCCGGCGCGGCGGGGGCGGGGCTGAAGACGCGTCGGCGCGGGCCTGGGCCTCTGGCCTGGCTGTCGGGCGCTGGATGGGCGGCGGCGGCCTGCGCCGGGGTGGTGTTCGGGGTCAGTCTGACCGGCCACCTGACCGCCGACGTCCAGGCCGACGCGGTGCTTTATCAAGCCAGTCTGACCAGCGCGGACGACACGGAGGTTCTGGGCGGATGACGTCGCGCAGTATGAAGATCGCCCTGGCCGTTTCGGTCGCCCTCAACGTCTTCGCCGCGGCGGCGGTGGGCGCCGTCTGGGTGGCGCGCGACAAGATCGAGCACCGGATCGCCGAGGCGCACAAGTCAGGGCGAAGCGAGCCGGTCTGGGACGTGATCGAGCGGATGGACCCGACGGTGCGCGATCAGGTCAAGGCGCAGCTGCGGGCCGCCGCCATGCAGGCGCGGCCTGACTTCGACGAGGCGCGTGCGGCGCGGCGCGAGGCCATCGCCCTGACCGGGGCCGAGACCTTTGATCCAGTGGCGGTCGCCGCTCTGCTGGAGCGCTCGCGGGCGTCCGAGGCGCGCGGCCGGTCGCGGCTGGAGACCGGGGCGGTCGAGACCCTGAGCCGGCTGAGCCCGGCGGACCGCAAGGCCCTGGCCCCCATCCTGTCGCGTCACAAGGCCAAGCGGGATGCGCGCAAGCCCGAGAAGGCCGAGAAGCCGGTCGCGGCTGCGGCTGCGGCGCCGGCCGTGGCGGCGCGATAACCTCTCCCATCTCCCGGACGGCCGTCAGGCCGATCCGGGACCCACGCATCGGCAGGAAGGCTGACCGCCCGAACCAGATGCTGAAAGCCGACCTGATGAACGTCAGCTAGGGGTGGTTTGCTGACCTTGATCCTATGAGGCGAGCCCCTCAAGGTGGCCCATGGCACAAATTGAAATCTTCAGAATTATTGTGATGATTGCTGCAAGTTTGGCTTGCGGCGGCGTGTTCGCGGTATCATTTTTTGCATTGATGATACGAGAGCGTCGCAGCCCATCTTACAGCTATATATTCGAGCTTCTGGGAGCCAAGCTCTCATTTTACCAAGGAGCCGATCGTCTTTTGGTGCTCGCGTTTCGATGGGGACTGCTGGGTGGTTGGGCTCTGATGATCCTGAACATCGCGTTACTTGTCCTCCAGCGTGTCGGGTAAGGGTGGCGATGACAACGAAGCGGATCATGTTGATCACTGCGGCCTCTGCGGCCCTTATAGTCGTCGCGTGGGTGGGGTTCACGATTGCCGCCAATGTAGGCTTCGATTTCGCGGTGCCGCTTGTTCATCTGGGCTGACCGAACGTCCGCAACGGGTCGTGAGCCGAAGTTCGCTTAAAGGTGGAAAACCGACACGGACAATGCTCAGTTTAGGCATGGTCAATCCAACCCTTTCTTGTAGCTGGACATCACTCAGGGCTGGGTGCGCGTTAGCTATGCTGGCCTTGCTAGGCTGTGCAGACGAGAGCGACTACGGCTTGCACGGCCACTGGTTCCCCACGGAAATCAACGGCCAAGACGTCACCGGGTCTAGCGTGGAACTGCGGCTCGACGACATTGAGACAACCGATCTCACGCCCACCGCTTACGAACTACGCCTCGGCTGCGCAGATGCGGGCCGATGGGATTCGAAACGGGAAATGTTGGTCAGCGACGCCACATACGCGGGCCGGGCGCCGCAGGATGAATGTCAGGCTGTGGACGCGCCCCGTCTGGACGCCTTGCGTCGCATGATCCACGAAGGGGTCAAGATCGGGGTGGATGCTGAGACCTACGAGGTCAGCTTTTCGACCGCATCCGGACAATCGGCCCGCTTCACCTACTTCCCTTCGCCCGTTGTCGACTGACTGTCTGTGGCCCTGCTCGCGCGCGGACGGACGCCGCTAAGGTCCGTAATGGGTTGAGTGCAGTCATGGCTTCCCAGGCGTCGGCTTCAAATGGCAGGAGCGAGGAAGCGTCCGCTGTCTGGGTTCCGGGTTCGCTGCGCGCCCGGAATGACGTCGGGCGGGTGCTAGCGCCTCAGGCCGCCTGCGGCTGAACGCGCTGAACGGGGGCGCCGGCCGGGGCCATGGCGCCTTCGGGGGCGCGCAGGGGGAGGTCGAACCAGACGGTGGTGCCGTGGCCGGGTTCGCTCTCGATGGTCATGCGGCCGCGATGCAGTTCGATCAGGGACTTGGTCAGGGCCAGGCCCAGGCCGGTGCCTTGCGTGGTCTTGGAGTGCTGGCCCTCGACCTGTTCAAACGGCTGGGCCAGGCGCTCCAAGTCGGCGGCGGCGATGCCGATGCCGGTGTCGGTCACCGAGACGCGGACATGGTCGGCGTCGTGGGCCGCGATGGCCACGGTGACGGCGCCGCCCTCGGGCGTGAACTTCACCGCGTTGGAGATCAGGTTCAGCATCACCTGCTTCAGGCCGCGATGGTCGGCCTCGACCTGAACGGCGTCGGGGGCGACCAGGCCGAGGGTCAGGCCGGCCTCCATCGCCTTGCCGCGCATCAGGCGGATGGCGTCGTTGCACAGACCGTTCAGGGAGACGGCTTCATAGTGAAGGGTGAGCTTGCCGGCCTCGATCTTGGCCATGTCGAGGATGTCATTGATCAGGCTGAGCAGGTGCTGGCCTGACTGGTGGATGTCGGCGGCGTAGCCCTTGTAGCGCTTGTCGCCGAGGGGGCCGAACATCTCGCCGGCCATGATTTCCGAGAAGCCGTTGATGGCGTTCAGCGGGGTGCGCAGTTCGTGGCTCATATTGGCCAGGAACTCGGACTTGGCCTGGTTGGCGGCCTCGGCGCGGGTCATGGCGACCTCGTACTTGCGCGCCAGCAGGGAGAGTTTGGCCTCGCGGTCCTCAAGCTCTTCGACCATGCCGCGCAGTTCGTCGGCGGCGCGGCGGCGCTCGGCCTCCTGACGGCGGATGACGGTGATGTCGGCGGCGATGACCACGGTGCCGCCGTCGCCGGTGAAGCGCTCGGCCATCTGCAGCCAGCGACCGTCCTTCAACTCGACCTCGCGCACGCCCGCGCGGCCGCTGGCGGAGGGATGCTCGGCCTTGACGGCCTCGGCGGCGATCAGGTTCAGGGCATCCTTCTGGGCCCCTTTGCGGACCACGCCGGCGGGGAAAGCGAAGGCGTCCTGGAAGGCCTGGTTCCACAGGATCAGGCGGCCCTGACGGTCGAACAGGACGAAGGCGTCCGAGACGCTTTCGATGCCGTCGCGCAGGCGGTTCTCGGCGGCCTGGGCCTGGGCCTTGGAGCGGCGGGCCTCGGTGATGTCGAGGGCGATGCCCAGGAGGCTGGTGAAGCCGGCGTCGCGGCGCGGCTGGCGCGACTGGCCGCGCGCGTCGATCCAGCGGACGCCGCCGCCGGTCACCGGGACCGGGAAGGTGACGTCGAAGGCGCCGGTGGCCATGGCCTGATCCAGGGCGCCGACCAAGGTCTCGCGATAGCGCGGATGAACGCGTTCGATCAGGGCTTGGGTGGTCAGAATCTGGCCCGGCTCGACCTCCAGCAAGGCGGCCATGTAATCGGACAGGACGACCTCGCCGCGCGCCAGGTCCCACTCCCAGACGCCGCAGCGGGCGGCCTCGACGGCGACGCGGAAGCGGCGCTCGGTGTCGGCCCACAGACGGCTGGCGCGGGTCTGGCGCCAGTTCTGCACGGCCAAAACCCCCAGCATCAGCAGAACCAGCAGCAGGGGACCGGCCAAGATCCAGGCGTCGTCCAGCCAGGCCGACAGACCGCCGCTTGCGGGCATGGCGGCGACGACGGCGTGGCCGGTGTCGCCGAGGGGCGCCGAGGCTGTCAGGTGCAGGCGGCCGTCGGCGTCCCTGGTCGGCCGGGCGACGTCGGCGGGGACCTGGGCGGCGGGGAGGAGGCTCAGAGTCGTGCCGGACAATTCGGCCTTGAGTTCAGGCACGGGGGTTCGGGCGATGATCGCGCGTCCGCTGGTGAGGGCGCGACGGGTCAGGAGGGCGCCGTCGCGCAGCGCATAGGCCGAAGACGCCTGGGGCGGGGTCTCGGCGCCGGTCTTTCCGCCGACGGCGGCCAGCACCTGACCGTTCGGATCCGTGATGACGAAGGCGGCGTCAGGGGCGACGACGCGGGCGCGATCCAGGGCCTCGATCACCTGGGTCGGGCGTTCGCTCAGGTCGCGCGCGGCGAGCGCCAGGGCGCGATCGGTCAGGGCCAGGCGGCTGGCGATCCGGCTGGCCGTCAGCCGGGCCTCCAGCGCCAAGGCTTCGACCTTGACGGCCTGGGCCTCGCGATCGGGTCGGCCGTCATCGCGGACGACCAGAAGGGCGTAGGTGGTGATGACCAGGGCGCAGGCGAGCAGCAGGACGCGCACCCACGGCATGTGCCCGCGCGTGGTCCGATCCGTGGCGCGGCGGCCCGGCTGGTAGCTGCGACGCTCCTTGCCCTGCAAGCCGATCCTCTCATCCTGAACAGCAGAGGGGAATCTAGGCTGCGTCGCGGATTCCTGTCGAGGGCCAGGGCGTCAGGTCGTTCGCCTTGGAGGCGAACCGGTGCAGGAATGACTCAGGCGGCCTGTTCGGCGGCGGCCGTTGCAGGGCGCGGGGCGTCGCCGGGGGCCGCCAGGACGTCGGTGATCTGACGCAGGACGTCGCGGGCGCGGCGGGCCAGACGCAGGCTTTCCGGCGGGGCGTCGTCGGGGGTCTCGGAGACGCTTTCGACCAGTTCGCGCGCCAGGTCCATCAGGTCGGGCGCGGCCGCGATCAGGCGGGACTGGAACTCTATGCGCTGAGGATCGCGGTCGTACTCGGCGCCCGGCACGCGCCAGCCGCCCCAATCGGCCTTGTCGGTGACGACGACCGGGTAGGAGCCGGGGAAGGGATGGTGGGCGCAGTCGGCCGGTTCCTGCCACTTGTTGCGGGCGCGCAGCACGCGCCAATCGCCCAGGATTGCAGCGGCGGCGTCTTCGGCCGGTAGCTGCAGTTCGGCGGCCTGGAACTCGCGGCCCAGGCCGACATCATAGGTGATGCGGACCGGCTCGTCGAAGCCCTTGGCCCAGACGGGCTGAATCTGCTCGACCTGCGCCCAGACGCCGACGCTTTCGACCCAGACCTTCTGGCCCTTCTGGAACTGCGCGCGCGCCATGCGGATCTCCCCTGCGAAGGGGGCAGCATGGCGCGTCAGCGGTTATCGTCGGGTTCCGCGTCGTGGTTAGCGCGCGTTAAGTCCCGATCAGGAGGGGCGGGAGATCTCTTCCAGCGCCTCGCCGGCGTAGCGTTCCTTGACCCGCGTCGACAGGTCGCCGAGCGAGACCACGCCGACCAGGCGCCCGTCCTTGTCCACGACCGGCAGACGGCGCACCTGACGCGAGCTCATCAGGTCCAGCGCGGCCTTCAGATCATCGTCGGCGCGGACGACCAGGGCGTCGCGGCTGAGGAATTCGACCACTCGCGAATTTGGCGCAGCCCCCGTCGCCACGGCGCGCACCGTGATGTCGCGGTCGGTGATGGCCCCCACCAGGTTCGCGCCGTCGGCCACGGGGATGAAGCCGAAATCGCCCGCCGCCATGCGCGCGGCGACTTCCTGAAGGGTGTCGTTGGGACGGGCCACCTGCACGTCCTTGCTCATCACGTCGCGGATCTTCATGGGTCTCTCCCTTGCCGACCGACTGTCAGGCTTGACGGTAGGAACCCGCGCGAGGGACGCCGGTTCCGGGCGATGGATGCGGGGAACGGTGGTCGCGGCGGCCCGTTTGCCTGTGATCGCTGGCCGGAGACCCGCCATGACCGACGCCGTGAAGACGCCAGACCCGCGCCGGGGCATGCCCTCGCCGGAACTGAGCCGGGGCGACTTCACCGCCCGCTTCCTCAGCGCCTATCAGGACCCGGCCTTTGACGCGGGCTATTTCGAGCCCTACGCCACCAGCCACGACGCCTTGGACAGGGACAAGGACATTCAGGCCGAGGTCAGGATCGCCGCCGAGGAGCTGGCGCGGGCGATGCAGGCCCGCCGCGACGGGCGGCTGGCGTCCACCGGCGAGGGGCTTGAAGGTCCGCGCCAGAAGTAGGTCAGAAAGGCCTCAGGGCTCTCTTCGTTCGGGCAGGGTCTGGGCGGCGCGGACCAGTTGCACGAACTCGGCGCGGTCGCCGTAGAGGTCGTCGCCGCGCGACCCTTGCGCCTGTTCGAGGATGGCGTCCCAGCCATAGTCGGCGCTCATCCAGGGATCGTCGCGCAGCTTCTGGCCGAAGGCGGCGACGGCGATGGCCCAGCGTGTGGCCTCCGGGAGCTGGGCGGTGACGCGGCCAGCGGCGGGATTGGCCAGAACCTGCTGGATCAGTTCGGAGCGGGTTGCGTCGGGCTGTTTGTAGCGGACCTGGATGAAGCCGATCTCGCCGTTGGGATCGCCGCCGCCGGTGGCGACGCGGTTGTCGGGATAGCGACGCTCCGGGATCTGCGTCGGGCCGCCGACGGGGGTGATTTCATAGAGGGCGGTGACGGAAGCGCCCGAGCCGACCTCGCCCGCGTCGATGGCGTCGTTGTCGAAGTCTTCCTCGTTCAGCAGGCGGGTTTCGTAGCCGATCAGTCGCCATTCAGCGACGCGGGCGGGATTGAACTCGACCTGGATCTTCACGTCGTCGGCGATGGGGAAGGCGCCCTTGTCGAATTGGGGGCCGAACAGGCGGCGGGCCTCCTGCAGGTCGCTGACATAGCCTGCGGTTCCGTTTCCGGCCTGGGCGATGGCCTGCATTCGGGCGTCCTGATAATTGCCGCGGCCGAAGCCGTAGACGGACAGGTAGATCCCCGTCTTTCGCTTGTCGGCGACATAGTCCTCCAGCCGTTTGTCGTCGGTGACGCCGACGTTGAAGTCGCCGTCGGTGAACATCAGGATGCGGTTGACCTTGTCGCGGCCGAAGCTGGCCTGGGCCTGGTCATAGGCGTTGGTCATGCCGGTGGCGCCCGCCGTGCCGCCGGAGGCGCGCAGCGAGGCGACGGCGCAGCGCAGCTTCAGCTTCTCATTGCCCGAGGTGGGGGCCAGGGTCGTGCCGGCCCCTTCGGCGTAATAGGCCACGGCGACCCGGTCCTGGGGCCGCAGGCGGTCGATGATCAGATTCATCGACTGCTTGGCCAGGTCCAGCTTGTCCGGGCTGCGCATCGAGCCCGACACATCGACCAGGAAGGTCAGGTTCAAGGGGCGGCGCTGGCCCTCGGGCAGCTCGTAGCCCTGCAGCCCGACATGGACGATCTGGCGGCCCGGCGCCCAGGGCGAGGCGGCGACGGCGGTGGTGACGGCGAAGGGCCGTGCCGCCGAGCTCGGGCGGGCGTAGCCGTAGTCGAAGTAGTTGATCATCTCCTCGACCCGCACGGCGTCGCGCGGCGGGGCCCTGCCGTTGTCGATGAAGCGGCGGACGTTGGCGTAGGCGGCTGTGTCCACGTCGATCGAGAAGGTAGAGACGGGCTGTTCAGCCGTGCGCTTGACGGGATTGGGCGTGGCGTCGGGATAGCGCTCGGTGTTTGCGGGCGAGGGCGGGGCCATGCCGCCGGGCGCATGGGGCCCGATGCGCGAACCGCTGACGACGACGTTCTCTACGGTCGTGCGGCCGTCCGGCGTCGTCGAGATGACGGCGGGACGCGTCGGGGCTGGGGGCGCGGGCGGTGGAGGAGGAGGCGGCGGTGGCGGTCCATACACGACGACCGGCGGGCCGCTGTACTCGACCCGATCCTGCTTCTTGGTCGGCTCGATCGGAAGCGTCACGGGGGGAGGCGGCGCCTGGCGAAGCACGACGGGCGGGCGAGGCGGCGAGGGCGGGGCGGGCGGCGTCAGTTGAAAGCCGAACGCGCGGCAGGCGGCGTCGGTTGGGACGCCGTCGCGCAGCGGCTGGGGAAGGGGCGCGGCCATGACCGGGGCCGGGGCGGCGGTCATCAGGGCGGCGATGGCGGCCAGGACCCTGGCGGTCGGATTATGGTTGGGCATCGAACGATCTCCTCCATCCCTGCAGCGCCTACTAGTATGACGATGTTCGGCGGAACTGTGGCGGTTATTTCGCGCTGATAGGAGGGGGCGGCGAGGTGTGGGGCGGACGCCTCGGACGCATGACCCCTCGCAATCGCGCCGCTTCGCCCCCACAATGGAAGCCTAGACTTAAGGGTGAGCGATGGCCGAGGCTTCGACAGGACTGGATCTGGGCCATGTGGCCGCCTTGCTGGCGGCGGGGGTCGTGGCGGTGCCGGTCTTCCGCAAGATCGGGCTGGGCTCGGTGCTGGGCTATCTGGCGGCGGGCGTGGCCATCGGGCCGTTCGGCCTGGCCCTGTTCCGCGAGCCGGAGACCATCCTGCACGTCGCCGAGTTCGGCGTGGTCATCTTCCTGTTCATCATCGGTCTGGAGATGCGGCCCAAGCGTCTGTGGGGGATGAGGAACGAGATCTTCGGCCTGGGCGCGGCCCAGGTCGGGCTGGCGGGTCTGGCCCTGACCCTGGTGGCCATGGCGGCGGGGGTGTCGGCGCCGGTGGCCTTTGTCGGCGCCATGGGCTTCGTCATGTCCTCGACCGCCGTCATCGTGCAGATGCTGGAGGAGCGCGGCGACCTGCCGACGCCGGGCGGGCAGAGGGCCGTGTCCATCCTGTTGTTCGAGGACCTGGCCATCGTGCCCCTGCTGGCCATTGTCGCCCTGCTGGGCGCCTCGATGGGGCAGTCGGCGGAAAGCACGACGCCCCTGTGGCAGTCGATCGGTCTGGCCCTGGCGGCCCTGGCGGGGGTGCTGGTCGTGGGGATTTACGCCATCAATCCGGTGTTCCGTTTCCTGGCTCGCAACGGCGGGCGCGAGGTGATGACGGCCGCGGCTCTGCTGGTGGTGGCGGGCACGGCCTGGATCATGGACGGGGTCGGCCTGTCGATGGCCATGGGCGCCTTTCTGGCCGGGGTGCTGCTGTCGGACTCGACCTTCCGGCATCAGCTGGAGGCCGACGTCGAGCCGTTCCGCGCCATCCTGCTGGGGCTCTTCTTCCTGTCGGTGGGCATGGCGCTGGACATCGGGGTGGTGATCGCCGACTGGCGCGTCGTGGTGGCGGGGCTGATCGCCTTCATGGTGGTCAAGGCCCTGGTCATCTATGTCGTCGCCCGGCTGTTCAAGGCGCGCCATCATGAGGCGATCGAGCGCGCGGCCCTGTTCGCGCAGGGCGGCGAGTTCGCATTCGTCCTTTACGGCGCCGCGGCGGCGGGCGGGGTGATCGACGGCCAGGCCAGCGCGGCCCTGACGGCCATCGTCATCCTGTCCATGGCCCTGACGCCGCTGACCACCCTGGCGATGAAGCGCTGGCTGCCTAGGGAGGCGGGCCTGTCGCCGGAGGACGCCGAGGGCGTGGATGCGGCCGAGGGCCTGCGCGGCCAGGTGCTGATCATCGGCTTCGGACGCTTCGCCCAGGTGGTGTCCCAGCCCCTGCTGGCGCGCGACGTGGACGTGTCCATCATCGAGAACGACGTGGAGATGATCCAGGCCGCCGGCAATTTCGGCTTCAAGGTCTATTACGGCGACGGGACGCGTCTGGACACGCTCAGGGCCTCGGGCGCAGGCAAGGCCGAGGCGGTGCTGGTCTGCGTCGACAAGCCGGAGGCCGCCGACAAGATCGTGCAACTGGTCAAGTCCGAGTTCCCCGGCGTGAAGCTGTTCGTGCGCGCCTTCGATCGCGGGCACTCGCTGCGCCTGATCCAGGCGGGGGTCGATTATCAGGTGCGCGAGACGTTCGAATCCGCGCTGAAATTCGGCCAGGCCGTGCTCGAGGAGCTGGGCCTGCCCGAGGATGAGGCCGCCGACGTCATCGCCGACGTGCGCCGTCGCGATGAGGCGCGTCTGGATCTGGACCTGACCGGCGGGCTGAAGGCCGGGGCCGCCCTGATGCGCGGCAACATGCCGACGCCGCAGCCGACGCCCTATATCAAGCCGCACCGCGAGGGCCGCCTGGTCAACGAGGACGAGGCCCCGCCCGAAGCCATCATCGAACCGGCGGTGCAGAAGGCGGACTGATCCGGCATGGCGAGCGTCGATCTGGCCAAGCGGGCCTATGACCACGGCTGGCGGCTGGACCCCATCGTCCGCAGCCTGCTGGACACCGACTTCTACAAGCTGCTGATGCTGCAGCTGATCTGGCGCCAGCATCGCGAGGTGCCGGTGACGTTTTCCGTCATCAATCGCACCACTAGCGTCCGGCTGGCCGAGGAGGTGGACGAGGCGGAGCTGCGGGCGCAGCTGGATCATGCGCGGACGCTGCGGTTCTCGAACCGCGAGCTGATCTGGCTGGGCGGCAACACCTTCTATGGGGTGAAGTCGATCTTCAGCCCCGACTTTCTGGCCTGGCTGGCGGACTATCGCCTGCCTGACTACGACCTGTCGCGCGGGGCGGACGGGCAGTTCCGGCTGGAGTTTTCGGGGCCCTGGGCCGAGGTCACCCTGTGGGAGATCCCGGCGCTGTCGATCCTCAATGAACTGCGGAGCCGGCGGGCCTTGCGGCGTCTGGGGCGGTTCGAGCTGGACGTCCTCTATGCGCGGGCCAAGACGAAACTGTGGGGCAAGGTCGAGCGGCTGAGAGCGCTGGAGCCGCTGGCCATCTCGGACTTCGGCACGCGGCGGCGGCATGGCTTCCTGTGGCAGGGCTGGTGCGTCGAGGCGCTGAAGGAGGGGCTGGGGTCAGCCTTCATCGGCACGTCGAATGTGCTGCTGGCCATGAACAACGACCTGGAGGCGGTGGGCACCAACGGCCACGAACTGCCTATGGTGCTGGCGGCGCTGGCGGGGGACGACGACGCGGCCTTGCGGCGGGCGCCCTATCAGGTGCTGGAGGAATGGCGCGCGACCTATGACGGCAACCTGCTGATCGCCCTGCCGGACGCCTTCGGGACGCGGGCCTTTCTGGCCGATGCGCCCGACTGGCTGGCCGACTGGAAGGGCTTCCGGCCCGACTCCGCGCCGCCGATCGAGGGCGGGGAGGAGATCCTGGCCTGGTGGAAGGCTCAGGGGCGCGATCCGCGCGAGCGGCTTCTGGTCTTCGCCGACGGCATGGATGTGGATACGATCGAGGCGACCCACGCCCATTTCAAGGGACGGGTGCGGACCAGCTTCGGCTGGGGCACCAATCTGACCAACGACTTCCGCGACTGCGCGCCGGCGCCCATGCCGGAACTGACGCCGATTTCCCTGGTCTGCAAGGTGACGCAGGCGGGCGGGCGTTCGGCGGTCAAGCTGTCGGACAATGTCGAGAAGGCCACCGGCGACCGGGCCGAGATCGAGCGCTATCTGCGGGTCTTCGGCGAGGCGGGGCGGGGGCGGCAGGCGGTCACCGTCTGAGGGAACCGCAAAGCTTGGTGAGGCATTTCGCCAGAGGCGGCGGTCGGCGTCGTCTCAACCTAGCTTCAGCCCAGCAGGATGCGCGTCATGACCACCTATAACGTCGGCTATATCGTTGGTTCGCTGTCGAAGAATTCGATCAACCGCAAGCTGGCCAAGGCCCTGATCAAGGTCGCGCCCGAAAAGCTGAAATTCCACGAGGTCTCGTTCGCGGACCTACCGCTCTATTCCTACGACTACGACGCCGATTTTCCCGAGGCGGCTACGCGGTTCAAGGCGGACCTGAAGCGCTCGGACGCCATCCTGATCGTCACGCCGGAATATAACCGTTCCATCCCCGGCGGGCTGAAGAACGCCATCGACTGGGCCAGCCGGCCCTATGGGACCAACAGTTTCGCGCGCAAGGCGACGGCGGTGATCGGGACCTCGCCGGGCGCCATCGGCACGGCGGTGGCGCAACAGAGCCTGCGCAGCGTCCTGGGCTTCCTGCAGGCGCCGCAGATGAACGCGCCCGAAGCCTATATCCAGTTCAAGCCGGGCCTGATCGACGACGACGGCAATGTCAGCGTGCCCGAGACGGAGCAGTTCCTGCGCGACTATATGGAGGAGTTCCATCAGTTCATGGCGCGGGTGCTGACCGTCTTGCCGCGCGACGCCTGATCCATCAGGGAAGCGGAGCCGTATTCAGGGTTTCGCCCCCGTCAGGACCGCCGCTTGCCCGCATCCCCGCCCGTCATCCTGTGGTTCCGCCGCGATCTGCGGCTGGCCGACAACCCGGCCCTGCATCACGCCCTGACGACGGGGCGGCCGGTGCTGCCGGTCTATGTTCTGGACGAGCGGCTGGAGGGGCGGCCCATCGGCGCCGCCTCGCGCTGGTGGCTGGACAAGAGTCTGCGCGCGCTGGACGCGGACCTGAGGGTGCGCGGCGGGCGGCTGATCCTGCGCAGCGGTGACGCGGAGGCGCAGCTGCATCGTCTGATCGCCGAGACGGGCGCCGATCAGGTCTTCATGAACCGCCTGTTCGAACCCGAGGCCTTCGCCCGCGACGCCGACATCGCTCATGGATTGAAGGCGGAGGGCGTCGCATGCCGGGGCTTCAACGCCAGCCTGATAACCCGACCGGGGGCGGTGCTGAACGGGTCGGGCCATCCCTACAAGGTGTTCACGCCGTTTCTGAAGGCGCTGCTGAGCGTCGCCGAGGCTCCGGCGGGGCTGGAGGCGCCGGAGGCGATCCCGGTTGCTGACACTGTGACGAGCGAGGCGGTCGACGACTGGGGCCTGCATCCGGTGCGGCCCGACTGGTCGGCGGGCTTTGTCGGGACGCCGGGCGAGGCGGGGGCGAAGGCGGCGCTGCACGCCTTTGTCGCCGGGGGCTTGAAGACCTACGCCACCGACCGCGACTGGCCGGATCGGGCCGGGACCAGCGGTCTGGCGGCGCACCTGCACTGGGGAGAGATCGGTCCGTGGCGGGCGATTGAGGCCGTGCGCGCAGCCGCCGCCGAGGGCCGGGTTCCGGCGGGCGAGGCGGAGAAGTTCGTCGCCGAGATCGGCTGGAGGGAGTTCTCGGCCCATCTGCTGCACCACTTCCCCTATCTGCCGGAGCGCGCGTTTCGGCCGGAGTACGACGCCATGCCGTGGCGGGGCGACGCCGAGGGTCTGGCGGCGTGGAAGGCGGGGCGGACGGGCTATCCGCTGGTGGACGCCGGGATGCGCCAGCTGTGGGCGACAGGGACCATGCACAACCGGGTGCGGATGGTGGTCGCCTCCTTCCTGATCAAGCACCTGCTGATCGACTGGCGCGAGGGCGAGGCCTGGTTCTGGGACTGCCTGACCGACGCCGATCTGGCCAGCAATGTGCAGAACTGGCAGTGGGTGGCGGGGTCAGGGGCGGACGCCGCCCCCTATTTCCGCGTCTTCAATCCGACGGCCCAGGGCGAGAAGTTCGATCCTCAGGGTCGCTATGTGCGGCGCTGGGTTCCCGAGGTGGCGGGATTGCCGGATCGGTGGGTGCATGCGCCGTGGAGCGCGCCGCCGATGGTTCTGGCCGAGGCGGGGGTGAGGCTGGGGGCGACCTATCCCCGGCCCATCGTCGATCATGTCGAGGGCCGCGAGCGGGCGCTGGCGGCGCTGAAGACGGTCAGCGCCAGCCGGGGCGAGAGCGATTAATCCAGCGACCAGACGCGCGAACGCTTGACCTCCTGATCCTCCAGCTCGCGCGTGGTGGGGACGGTGTATTCGGCCAGCAGGGTCAGGCCGGACTTGGGGAAGTAGGTGCGACCGGGGTCGCCGACGATGACGCGGGTTCCGTTGGCCTGGGCCTTTTTCAGCCATTTCAGGACGGCCTCGGCCATGGGCTTTTCATAGAAGACGTCGCCGGCGCAGATCAGGTCGACAGGCGGCGGCGGAGCGTCCAGCAGGTTGGCCTCGGTGAAGGCGATCTCGACAGAGTTGGACCGGGCGTTGGCGGCCACGGCGGCGGCGCAGAAGGGGTCGATGTCGGCGGCCAGGACGGAGGCCGCGCCCGCCTTCATGGCGGCCACGGCGACCAGCCCCGAGCCGGTGGCCAGATCAATGACGCGCTGGCCCGCGACCTGATCCGGGTGGTCCAGCAGCCAGCGCGCCAGGGCCTGACCGCCGGCCCAGGCGAAGGCCCAGAAGGGCGGCGGCAGGCCCATCTCGCCCAGTTCTTCCTCGGTCAGACGCCACAGGGGCGTGATCTCGTCCGCCAGCCACAGCGAGATTTCCGGCGCATGGGGCACGGCCTGCAACCGGGTGTTGGCGGCGATGAAGTCGGGGGCGTTGGCGGGGGTCAGGCGCATGGGGGTTGTCTAGGGCAGAAGGGGGCGGGCGGCGAGGGGCTTGTGCGGGGTCAGGCGCCCCTGACGAAAAGTCAGGTTGACATGACAAAATCTCGATGTAAGGTCGGCCTTACATTCAGTCAGGAGCGCCTTCCATGTTGACGCTGTCCAAGCAGACCACCCCCGCCGGCCGCCGCTATGTGATCCGCACCATGGCCTTCATGGGCGGCTATGTCGCCGTCATGCTGGCGACCATCGGCGGGGCCTTCGACACGATCCAGAACACCCCCGCCGCCTGGGCCCTGGCCCTGACGGTGGCCGCGCCGATCGCCGGTCAGATCTGGGCCACCCTGAGCTTCATGCGCGACAGCGACGAGTTCGTCCGCGCCGTGACCGCCAAGCAGTTCATCGTCTCGGCGGGCGTGGCCATGGCCGCCTTCAGCGCCTGGGGCTTCGGCGAGAGCTTCGCCGGGGCGCCCCACGCCGAGGGCTGGATGATCTACCCGCTGTTCTGGGCCGTGTTCGGCTGCGTCTCGCCCTTCATCCGGTCGTCGAACTGATGAAGAACCGTCTGAAACTGCTGCGCGTCGAGCGCAACTGGACCCAGGAGCAGCTGGGTCAGGCGCTGGGGGTCTCGCGTCAGGCCGTCAACGCCCTGGAGACCGAGAAGCACGACCCCTCGCTGGACCTGGCCTACCGGATCGCCGCCCTGTTCGAGCGGCCGGTGGAAGAGGTCTTCGAGAACCCCCACGCCTGACGCCCGTCTGACCTTCGTGTCAGTTTAACCTTACTTTTTCGTCCCTGCCTTCCGCCGTCATTTCCGGGCTCGCCCCGGAAAGCGATCTCGCATGCCCCGAACGCAGGGGGCGACGGCGGGCCATGTCCAATCGAAAGGAAACGCCATGTCCAAGATCTCCGCTCCCGCCAAGACCCTTCGCGCCTACGCCCTGGCCGCGGCCATCGGCTGGATCGCCGGAAACATCGTCTCGCCGGCGCAAGCCGCCCCGGTCGAAGTCGCCGTGACCCAGGCGGCGGCTCCCGCCTTCGCTTCGGACCGCCTGTCGGTCGAGGTGACGGGGCAGGGGCCCGACGTCATCCTGATCCCCGGCTTCGCCTCGTCGCGGGATGTGTGGCGCCCGCTGGCCGAGCGCCTGTCGGCGACGCACCGGGTGCATCTGGTGCAACTGGCGGGCTTCGCCGGCGAGGCTTGGACACATGGCGACGGCGCCTTCGTCCAGCCGGCCGTGGACGAGGTGGCGCGTTACGCCAAGACCCTGAACCGGCCCGCGATCATCGGCCATTCCATGGGCGCCCTGACCGGGCTGCTGGTGGCGCAGCAGCATCCCGAGGTCGTCGGCAAGCTGATGAGCGTCGACAGCCTGCCCTTCTTCAGCGCCCTCTACGGCCCGACCGCGACCGCCGAGACCGCCAAGCCCTTCGCCGAACAGGCCGCGGCGGGCATTCTGAACGCCGACGCCGCCGGTTATCGGGTCCAGCAGGAGCGAACGGCGGGGGGTATGATGCGCAGCGAGGCCGGGCGCGCGGCCATGGTCGAATGGTCGATGACGTCTGACCGTCACGCCATGGCCTCGGCCATCCGCGACGTGATGACGACCGACGCTCGTCCTGGTCTGGCGGCCATGACCACGCCGGTCTGGGCGGTCTATGCGGCGGACGCCGACGGCGGCGTGCCGAGCGCCGTGGCCGATGGGATGTGGGCGCGGGAATATGCGGCCCTGTCGGGGGTGAAGCTGGTGCGGGTGGATGACAGCCGTCACTTCATCATGAACGACCAGCCGGAGCGGCTGGGCGCGCTGGTGGATGAGTTCCTGGCGGACTGAAACCATATCCGCTCATCCCCGCGGAGGCGGGGACCCGGAAAGAGCCTCACGCGCCGCCTATGGATGCGCACCGCCAGACCTGAACGTTCACGCTTGCAGCCAAAGCACTGGGTCCCCGCCTCCGCGGGGATGAGCGGATGGAAGGGGCGCGCCCGAGTGGATCAGGGCGCGCCTTGGCTTCCCTTACTTCGGCCGCAGGTCGCTGGTGACGTCGCCGGTCTTCAGCGGCTGGCCGCCGAACTCGGCGGCGTAGGCCGGGGCCAGCAGGGTCTGGAAGGCGGAGGCGGGCAGGGTCAGGTAGTAGGGGCCTTCGACGTAGGGGCCGACGGCATAGGCGTCGAGCAGGAAGGTCAGGCCGCCGGCCTTGCCCGCCGTCGCGCTGGGGGCCAGGACCACAGCTACGTCCTTCAGCTTGGGGCAGGACCAGGTGTCGCCGCCGACCTTGACCGGGGTCGCGCCGGGGCGGGCCTTCTTGGCGGTGTTGACGGCGTCGCACAGGGCGCGCTCCAGCGACGACAGGTCGGCGCCCTTGGCGAAGAGGTCGGCCGGGCTGATGCGGCGCTTCTCGGTCTTGTCCCACAGCAGGGCCGTGGCCACCGTGTTCGGGTGGGCGCCGCCGGAATAGTCGAAGTCGGTGCGCATGGCGCTGAACAGGCGGCCGGTCTGGACCGGATCGCCATAGACGATGGTCTTCTCGTAGGGGCCCATGGCGCTTTCGCCGCCGGCCTCGGTGCGGTCGGCCTGGGCGCCCTCAGCGTATTTGGCGAGGTCGGCGACCTCATGGCGATAGAGGCTGGCGTAGAGCTCGGGCTGGGTCTTGATGGCCTCGGGCAGGGTCAGGCTGGTCTTGGCGTAGGGGGTGGCGCTCTCGTACTTCAGCGGGCCGTCGGCGGCGACGGCGGTCGCGGCCTTCGACGCCTCGGGCGCCTTCTGCTCGTTACGCTGACATGCGGCGAGCGAGGCCGCGACGGCGACGGTGACGAGCAGAATGCGAGCGGTACGCGAGGGGATCATGCCGGGTACTCCTAAGGCGAGATCAGTAAGCTAGGCCGTTCAACGCAATGGCGGCCAGAAGGATCAATCCAGCTTCACGATTTGATTTGAACAGGCGCAGGGCCAGGGCGGCGTCGTCGGGTTTCAGGCGCTTCACCTGCCAGGCCAGATGCAGGGCGTAGGCCGTGAGGCCGACGTAGAAGACGGGGCCGAGGCCGGCGGCGAAGCCCGCCGCGCCCGCCAGCAGGACGGCCAGGGCGTAGAAGACCGCCACGCCCGGCTTGACCTGCGACCCCAGTCGTCGGGCCGAGGACTTGATCCCGGCCATGGCGTCGTCCTCGATGTCCTGCAGGGCGTAGATGGTGTCGTAGCCCAGGGTCCAGAAGACGCCGCCGGCGTAGAGCAGCAGGGCCGAGATGGCGACATGGCCCATCTGGTTCAGGCCCTCGGCCATCCAGTAGGCGTCGCCGCTGGCGCGGACCTCCAGCACATAGAGCCAGCCCAGGGAGAAGAGGCCGCCGGTCGCTGCCGCGAAGCCCAGCAGGGCACCCCAGTTGAAGGTCAGGCCCAGCCAGGCCTGGGGCCACCAGGTGATGCGCTTCATGAAGGGATAGGCCGCGACCAGACCCAGCGACAGGGCGCCCAGCAGCACCGACATGAGGTTCATGGTCAGCAGGATGCACAGGCTGATCAGGCTGAGGCCGCCGACGAAGGCCCAGGCCTGTTTGACGCTGATCTGGCCCGCCGGAATGGGGCGCTGGGCGGTGCGGGCCACCTGGGCGTCGAAGTCGCGGTCGACGATGTCGTTCACGGCGCAGCCCGCCCCGCGCATCAGACAGGCCCCGATGGCGAAGCCGACGATCAGCCATAGCTCATAGCCGCCGAAGGGGCGATCGTACTGGTTCAGGGCCAGCATGATCCCCTGCCAGCCGGGCAGCAGCAGCAGCCATGTGCCGATGGGTCGGTCGAAGCGACCCAGCTTCAGCCACGGCTTCAGCCCCTCGGGGGCGTAGCGGTCCACCCAGTTCTGGCGGGCGGCGTCGGGAAGCGGGGCTGTGCTCATGACAGGGGTCTTAGACCCTGAAGCGGGCGCGGGTGAAGGCCCTGCGTCCGATCCGCGTCATGCGAGGAGGCTTGCGGGATGGGGTCAGGCGGCGCTTAGTGTCGGTAAAACTGGAGGGAGCCGCCGATGACTGAAGCGCCGATCAAGGGCCCTGCGTCCTATTTCCCCTCTATCGAGAAGAAGTACGGACGACCTATCAGCGAGTGGAAGGCCGAGGTCCGCGCCGCCTATCCCGCCAAGCATATGGAACTGGTGACCCTGCTCAAGGACGAACACGACATGGGCCACGGCCACGCCAACGCTATCGTGGCGCATACCCTGGCGGAAGACGGGCTGAAGTAGATCGGTTCGTCAGGTGCGCCGGTCCGGCCCCAACGCCTCGATAATCAGACACTCCGACACCGTGCCCTGGCGGCATTGCGAAAGCAGGGCCGACAGTTCGCGACGCAGGGCCTCCAGATCGGTGATCTTGCGTTCGACCTCGGCCAGATGGGCGCGAGTCAGTTCGTCGACCGTGGCGCAGGACTGATCGCGGCGGTCAGACAGGGCCAGAAGATCCCGCACCTGCTCAATGGAGAAGCCCAGGTCGCGGGCGCGGCGGATGAAGGACAGGCGGTTCAGTTCCGCCTCGCCATAGGCGCGGTAGTTGCCCGCGGTTCGGGCGGGCGCAGCCAGAAGGCCGATGCGCTCATAGTAGCGGATGGTCTCGACCTTGGTGTCGGTCCGCCGCCCCAGTTCGCCGATGCTCAGCGTCACGCCCGCCTCCGGTTCAGTGTCCGCCGCCGAAGCGGATGCGCACCCCGCCGTTGACGGTGAAGCCGTCGGTCGGGCCCCAGGCCTCGGTCGTCCAGCGGCCGTCGTTGGCGCGTTGCGGCAGCAGCAGCGGATGATGTTTGGTCACGCGTTCGTTCAACAGGTTTTCGGCGTTCACGAACAGGCTGTAGCGCCCCAGGATGATCTCGCCCAGAAGGCCGACCTCCAGATAGGAGGGGCTTTCGCTGCGATACGGATTGTCCTCCAGCGCCTGCTTGCCGGTGTAGTAGACCTCCAGCCCCAGACGGCCGCGATCGTGCTCCTCCCACATGGCGACCAAGCCGGCGGTGTGGCGCGGGGTGACGGGCGCAGCGCGGCGCGACAGGCCGTCGTCCTCGGGCTCCGTCGCATCGACGAAGACATAGCTGCCGGTCAGGGTGAAGGGGGCGCGGCGATAGCGCAGCAGGGCCTCCAGCCCGCGCGTGCGGGTCACGCCGTCGACATTGATCAGACGGATGCGCGCGGGCCCGGCGTCCACCGCGCGCACGGCGTCATCCAAGTCGGAGCCGAACAGCGTCAGATTGGCTTCGATCGGCCCTTGGCGATAGCCGACATCCAGCGAGGCGGTGCGAGCGACCTCTTCCTTCAGGCCGTCCAGCGGTTCCAGCCGCGACAGGCCGGTGGCCTCGGTCACGTCGACGAAGGGCGTGGGGGCGAAGAAGCCCTGCCCCGCCGAGGCGCGCACGGTCCAGCGGCCGGGGCGATACAGCAGCGATAGGCGCGGGCTGAACTGGCCGCCGTATTCGCTGTGATGGTCGAAGCGGGCGCTACCGGCCAGGGTCAGCTCAGGACTGAACTCATGCTCGACCTGGGCGAAGACGCCGGGGACCGTGTGGGTGTAGTCGAAGCCGGAGAAGGTCTGGCTGTCATAGCCGTCGACCTGCACCGCCGCCCCGGCCAGCCAGGTGGCGGCGCCGATTTCCGAGCCGTAGGCGGCTTCCATAAAGCCGGTGTCGTGACGGTCCTCCTCGAAGACCTCGCCGAACTGATGGTCATGGGTCTGGGTCATGGCCGAGGCGCGAAGGTGAAGCGTGCCTGAGCCGACCGGCAGGCTGGCGACCAGACCGGCGTCGAAGCGGTCGGTGTCCTGGGCCTGGACGAAAGGGCGGCCGTCGGGCGTGGTCCGGTCCGGCTCGGTTCCGCCGCTGCGGGTCTCGGTCATGGCTCCGAGGGTAAGGAAGGCCTCGCCGCCGTTCTCGCCCTGCCAGAACAGGCGCGGACGCAGGGACCAGCGCTCATAGGCGGCGATGTCGCTCCAGCCGTCGCCGTCCAGGTCCTGTCGGCTCTGGCGGTGATAGCCGCCGACCAGCGACTGACCCCAGGCGCCGCGGAAGGGCGCCGAGGCGTAGGCGGTCAGGTCCTGACCGTCGCGGCTGGTGATGTTGGCCAGAACCTCGATCTCGGCCTCGTCGCCGGGACGGCGCGACACCAGGTTGATGACCCCGCCCAGCGCCGAGGGACCGTAGAGGGCCGAAGCCGCGCCCTTGATGACCTCGACCTGACCCAGGTCGGTCGGCGGAATCTGCAGCACGCCCAGCGACGAGGCCTGACCGCCGTACAGAGGCAGACCGTCGGCCAGAAGCTGGGTGTAACGGCCGCTCATCCCCTGCATGCGGATGTTGGCGGCGCCCAGGGCCGGCGAGGTCGTCTGCACCCGCACCCCGCCGGTCTCATTGACCAGCATGGCGATGCTGCCGGGCGTCATCAGCAGCTTTTCCTCGATCTCCTCACGACCGATGACCTCGACGCGGATCGGCTCGTCCTGGATGCGGCGGCCCGAGCGGGTAGCCTGGACGATGACGTCCTCGACCTCGGTCGCCTCGTCCTGATGGTGGTTGTCGTCGTGATGATCGGCGTCCTGAGCCAGAGCCGGAGACGCGGCGAACGCAAGGACGGAGGCGACCGCCGCCAGAAGGGGCCGGCGAGCGGGCGACGGAACGAAGGAGGAGAACACGCGGACTCCGGTACAGCGGGGGAAACGGGAAGTTGGCCTTGAACCGAGGCGGTCCGCCATGGCGGTCTCTTGCACCCTGTAGCGGCTATAGGGTCAAGGCGGGATCTGCTTTCGGATGCGGAAGCGCTTTTCTATGCCGTAAAGGCTATATCAGCGAAGGTTGTCGACGACCTGGAGGTGCATTCCATGACCGCGATCCGATCCGCGGCTCGTCCGCCTATCATCCTGTATCTGACCTGGATCATCCTGATCGGAGCGGCTGTTGTCGGCTTCATCACCGACGAGTTCAGCGTGACCTTCGTCGGTGTCGGGACCCTGCTGCTGTCGCTGGTTCCGATCTGGCTGGGCGAGAAGATAGGGGTGAGGCTGCCGACGGCCTTTGTCAGCGCCATCGCCGCCTTCCTGTGCGCCACCCTGCTGCTGGGCGAGGTCGGGGATTTCTATGAGCGCTACTGGTGGTGGGACGTGGTGCTGCACGGCGGGTCGGCCATCGCCTTTGGGCTGGTCGGGTCGCTGTTGATGCTGATGCTGGTCAAGGGCGAGCGGCTGAAGGCGGCGCCGATCACCATGGCCTTCTTCGCCTTCTGCTTCGCCGTCATGATTGGGGCCCTGTGGGAGATCTGGGAGTTCACTCTGGATCAGCTGTTCGGCCTCAACACCCAGAAGTCCGGTCTGGTCGACACCATGTGGGACCTGATCGTGGACGCCATCGGCGCCCTGATCGGGGCCAGCGCGGGCTGGGCCTATCTGAAGGGACGGCACGGTCCACTGGCGGACGCGCTGCGGGCCTTCGTCGACAAGAACCGCCGCCTGTTCGGCGACGACTGAGGCGTCACTTCGCCAGTCGACCCTTGGCCTTGTCGGCGGCGAAGACGATGTCGGAATCGGGCTTTTTCGCTTCCAGCGTGGGGCAGTTCAACTGGCGCAGGACGTGGCGGATGATGTTCAGCCGGGCCTTCTTCTTGTTGTCGGTGGCGACGACGGTCCAGGGCGCATAGTCGGTGTGGGTGCGTTCCAGCATCTGGTCGCGGGCGGCGGAATAGTCGGCCCAGCGTTTCTGGGCCTCGGCGTCCAGGGGCGAGACCTTGAAGCGTTTCAGCGGGTGGGTGACGCGTTCTTCCAGCCGACGGGATTGTTCGTCCTGGCTGATGTCCAGCCACAGCTTGATCAGGATCGTGCCCGACTGGGTCAGCATCCGCTCGAAATGCGGGGCGTCGTGCAAGAAGCGCTCGTGCTGGGTCGGGGTGCAGAAGCCCATGACCGCCTCGACCCCCGCCCGGTTGTACCAGGAGCGGTTGAAGAAGACGATTTCACCGGCCGCCGGCAGGTGGCTGGCGTAGCGCTGGAAATACCACTGGGTCAGTTCGCGGTCGCTGGGCTTGGGCAGGGCGACGACGCGGGTCTGGCGAGGGGCCATGAACTCGGTCATGCGCTTGATGGCCCCGTCCTTGCCGGCGGCGTCGCGGCCCTCGAGGACGATCACGACCTTGAGACCCTGTTCGATGGCCCAGGCCTGGGTCTCGACCAGCTGGATCTGCAGGGCTTCCAGGGTGTCCTCGTAGTCGTTCTTGGCCATGGGCGCAGCGTCCTGTTGTCGCGAGGGGCGAAGCTTGCGGCGAATTCACTGGCGCCGCCAGCCTGGCTGTTGTGGGTGGAACGCAAAGGAGCCCGAAATGATCAATCGACGTCATGCCATGGCCGCCGGCGCCGCCGCCTCCGTGTTGCCCTCGGTCGCCACGGGCGAGCCTGTGACCGCGTTCGATGCGGCCCTGGGCGCCGCCTTTGACGGGGTGAAGCCGGTCGCCCTGGCGGGCGGGGTGGTGACGCCCCAGGGACTGGAATGGTCGGGCGTGCGCGGCGTTCGCCGGACCGGGCAGGAGGCCTCGGCCCTGGCGGGCGACCGCTGGCACCTGGGCTCGAACACCAAGGCGATGACGGCGGCGGTGTTCGCGCGTCTGGTCGAGCAGGGGCGGGCGCGCTGGGCCATGCCGTTGAGCGAGGCCTTCCCCGGCATGACGGTGGATGCCGGTTGGGACGGGGCGACGCTGGACGCCTTCATGACCCATACGGCGGGTCTGAAGGACGAGGCGGTTATGGGCATGGCCTGGCTGATGACGGCGCGAGCCGATCCGAAGTCTCTGTCGGAACAGCGCCGGGCCATCGTTGAGAAGGCCCTGTCGGCGCCGCCGTCGGGGACGCGCGGGACGTTTGAATACGGCAACGCCAACTATGTCCTGCTCGGCGCCGCCATCGAGGCCGTCACCGGCGGATCGTGGGAAGAGGCGATGCAGGCCGAACTGTTCACGCCCCTGGGCCTGAGCTCGGCGGGCTTCGGGGCGCCGAAAGGTGAGAACGCCTGGGGTCATCGCCGCATGGGCGAGACGGCGATCGCCATGGACCCGAACGACGACGGTTCCGACAATCCTCTGGCCCTGGGGCCGGCGGGAACGGCGCATATGACGGCGGCCGACTATGGCCGATTCCTGCAGGTCTTCCTGACCGAGGGCGGGGGCTGGCTGAAGCCCGAGACGATACAGCGGCTGATCGCGCCCCCCGAGGGGCAGGGGTACGCCTATGGCTGGATCGTCCTGCCGCCCCAACCCTGGGCCAAGGGGCCGGTCATCGCGCACGAGGGCTCGAACACCTTGTGGCACGCCATCGCCATCGTCGACCCGGCGGGCGGTCGCGCCCTGTTCGGCCTGTCGAACGACGGCGGACGCGGCGGTCCGGCCTGCCAGGCCCTGGCCATGGGGCTTTTGCGCGCCTTGTAAGGCGAGGGCGGACGAGGACGGCGTTAACCGAAACGCCGTGCGGCGGGATTCGCTTTACAGTTGACGGACTGTGGATAGTCGGGTGACAACATCGCTGCAGTCCGGATTTCACGTGGGGTCCAAACCCGCGTCTCGCTCCTTCGCCTGAACGAGCTTGTCCAGATGGGCTGACGGGTGCTCCCGCGTGGACGCCCGCCTGGCAAAGCGCGTTTACGGAGACGCAGATATGGCGACCGGCACGGTCAAGTGGTTCAACCCCACCAAGGGCTACGGCTTCATCCAGCCCGACAACGGCGGTTCGGACGTTTTCGTCCACATCACCGCGGTTCAGAAGGCTGGCCTGCAAGGCCTCGATGAAAACGCCAAGGTCGAATACGAGCTGGAAAACCAGCGCGGCAAGACCTCGGCCGTGGACCTCAAGGTTCTTTAAGGCCGACGAACCCGATCAGGGTTCTGAGATTGAAAGGCGCGGGACCAGCCGGTTCCGCGCCTTTCTTTTTGCCCGGTAGAGAAGGGCGCTAACGCGCGGCTCGCGGAGCCGCGCGTTAGCGCAGAAGTAGAGCATCGACGTAGAGCCTCCCTCGTGAGCGGGGGGAGGTCAGAACCCCAGTTCCGCCCGCAGGGCCTCGGGCATCAGGCCGCCGGCGCGAAGCTCGGCCAGGGTCACCGACTGGTCGCGCTTGGCGTAGCGGCGGCCGTCGGGGCCGGTCAGCAGGCGGTGGTGGCGATAGACGGGCGCGGGCCAGCCCATCAGGGTCTGGATCAGTCGCTGGATGTGGGTGGCCTCGAACAGGTCCAGACCGCGCACGACATGGGTGATCCCCTGCAGGGCGTCGTCGTGGGTGACGGCCAGATGATAGGCGGTCCCGGCGTCCTTGCGCGCCAGCACCACGTCGCCGGCTGTTTCAGGGCGGGCGCGGACCAGACCCGTTTCGCCATCCGGACCTTCGCCTTCCTCGATGAAGGACAGCGCAGTCCACGCCGCCTCGCCCAAGGCCTCACGCGCGCGATCCAGCGACAGCCGCCAGGCGTAGGCGCGGCCCTCGGCCAGCAGGCGGGCTTCATCCTCGGGCGCATGGGGGCCGGGGCGCACGGCCTCGGCGGGGCCGTGCGGAGCGTCGCCGATGGCGTCGAGAATCTCTTTCCGTGTGCGGAAGCAGCGGTAGAGCAGGCCGCGTGCCTTCAGGGCGTCGATCACGGCGTCGTAGTCGGCCAGATGCTCGGACTGGCGCCGCACCGGCGTCTCCCAGTCCAGCCCGAGCCAGGCCAGGTCCTCGGAGATGGCGGCGTCGTACTCGGGTTTGCACCGCGTCGGGTCGATGTCCTCGATGCGCAGCACGAAGCGGCCACCCGCCTCGCGGGCGGCGCTCCAGGCGGTCAGGGCCGAAAAGGCGTGGCCCCGGTGCAGGCGTCCGGTCGGCGACGGCGCGAAGCGGGTGGCGAACATCGGCCGATCAGAAGCGCTTGAGCGCGCCCGCCTTTTCGGCCTGATCGACGGCGGCGCGGATATCGGCCTCGGCCACGAAGTCGAACTGGGCGATCAACTCCTCGATGGCGAAGTCGGGTTGGGACAGGGCCCAGTGCATGGCGTGGGCCGCGGGACCGGCGAAGGCGGGGCCGAGCAGCCCCGTCGGTCGATAGGCGGTGAGCGTCAGTTGTTGCGGCAAGGCGAACCGGGCCGGACGCGGGACCAGCTTTTCCTGCGTCATCGCCACTTCGTCGCGGAAGGCGGGCAGGGCGGCCAGACGGGCCAGGCGTTGGCCGAGGTCGGCGAGATGGGCCTGCAGCGGGCGTCCGCCGCCCATGGCTGCGGGCGGCATGTAGGCGCGGAAGGCCGGGTCCTGCATCGCCGCCTGTTCCAGCAGGGAGAAGATGATCCGTCCATAGAGCGGCGTGACCGAGAAGGTCACGTGCAGCGAAGCCCCGTCCTGGGCCAGGGCGTCGTGGTACCAGCCGCGCGGCAGGTAGAGGACGTCGCCGGGACGCATTCGCACCTCGGTCATCAGTCGGCCCCGGCTCTGCTCCAGCCAGCGGCGGGTCTCGGGCGTGTCGGGGGGGAAGTCGACGGGGTTTTCGGCGCGGTTCTCATACAGGCGCCAGACCTTTTCGCCCTCGACCTGAAGGGCGAAGACATCGTGCAGGTCGTAATGGGTTCCAAAGGCCTGCACACCCTTGAACGAGCAATAGAGGTTGGCTCCGATGGCGGCGGCGAAGGCCCGGCCCAGCATGGCCGAGACGTCCGCCAGGCGCGGGGTCAGTTCCTGCGCGTCCCCGGCGATGAGGCTGGCGCCGGTGGCCAGAAAGACCGCGACCTTGGCCGGATCAGGGCGTAGCACAGCGCCAGACTGGGTCTGGACGTGGCGGCAATATTGGTCGGGCGTGACGGCGACCGTGTCGCGCACCAGTTTCAGGCTATTGGCGGACCAGATCGACGACTGGTTCAGCAGGGCGTTGAAGCCGTCCCAGTCCAGCAGCGCTCGCTTGCCAGCGCCGTCCCCGGCCGGAATATGCAGCGGTTTTCGGCCGTGAAACTCGGCGAAGAAGCGATCAGGGGTGATCGGGTGAAGAAGTTCGTCCAGACTATGCATCGGTCGCCAAGCTAGAGCGGCGCCGTTTCCCTGTCGATACGGACCATCATGGCCACAGCTCCTTCCGCCCTGTCCATCGCCATCGCGCGCGAGGCCCTGGCCGCCGCCGATCCGGCCCTGGCGCGGGCGCACGCCTCGACCCCCGTGTTCGAGTGGCGGCTGAGGCCTGGAGGATATGAGGGCCTGTTCCGCATGATCGTGGAGCAGCAGGTCTCGGTCGCCGCCGCCGCCTCGATCTGGAAGCGGACGGTCGAGGGGCTGGGGGGCGTCGTGTCGCCGGACGCCGTGCTGGCGCTGGATGTCGAGACGCTGCGCACCTTCGGCCTGTCGGGGCAGAAGGCGAAATACGGTCACGAGATCGCCCGCGCCCACACCGAGGGCCGCATCGACTTCGACCACCTGGAGCGGCTGGACGACGCCGAGGCCATCGTGGCCCTGACAGCCATCAAGGGCGTGGGCAAGTGGACGGCCGAGACCTTCCTGATGTTCTGCGAGGGACGCCTCGACGTTTTTCCCGGCGGCGACGTGGCCCTGCAGGAGGCGATGCGTTGGGCCGACGCGGGCGAGGTGCGACCGAATGAGAAGCAGGCCTATGCCCGGGCCGAAATCTGGCGGCCGCATCGCGGGGTGGCGGCGCATCTGCTCTGGGGGTGGTATGGAGGGGTCAAGCGTGGCGATATCGCGCTGGAGGACCCGCCGACTTGACCCCGCTGATTGACGCCGACCTGACCCGTCCCGAGACCGTCCTGCCCTTGCTGGACTTCGCTGGCGTGGCCGTTTTCGCCGCGACGGGCGCCCTGGCCGCCGCGCGCGAGAAGCATGACCTGGTGACCTTCGCCTTCTTCGGGGCCATCACCGGGGTCGGGGGCGGGACGCTGCGCGATCTGCTGATCGGGGCGCCGGTCTTCTGGGTGCAGGATTGGCGCTATATCGCCGTCTGCGTGGCGGCGGCGACGGCCTTCTGGATGCTGGGGGCCAGGACCTGGCGTTTCCGGGCCCTGCTGTGGCTGGATGCGGTCGGTCTGGCGGCCTATGGCGTCATGGGGGCGGCCAAGGCGGCGTCTTACGGCGTGGCGCCCCTGATCTGCGTGGTCATGGGGGTTCTGACCGCCTGCTTCGGCGGGGTGGTGCGCGACGTCCTGGCGGGGCAGCCGTCGATCCTGCTGCGGCGCGAGCTGAACATCACGGCGGCCCTCTTGTCGGCCGGCCTGTTCGTGACCTTGAAGGCGCTGACCGTGCCGACCTGGCCGGCGGTGGGCGTGGCGGTTGTGGCGGGCTTTGGCCTGCGCGCCGGCGCCCTGAAGTGGGGGTGGAGCCTGCCGGCCTTCCCCAGCGCCCCTACCCGAAATTGAGGACTGAGCCATGACCGATGTTCCCGCCGCCTATCGCGACGCGCCGCGCTGGCCGTTCGGCGACAGCCCTGAACTGGCCGACGAACTGCTGGCCCTCGTCATTGCGGGCGGCAAGACGGCCACCTGTTCCTCGCTGGCGGCGTGCGAGGCGGACATCATGCCGACGGTGGGCGAGGTCAGCGTCATCCTCGACGGGGCGGGCGCTCCGCGCTGCGCCATCCGCACCACCGAGGTCGAGATCATGCCCTTCGAGGAGGTGAGCGAGGACTTCGCTCGCGCCGAGGGGGAGGGCGACCTGACCTATGAATGGTGGCGCGACGCCCATGAGGCCTATTACCGCCGCGAAGGGACCTGGGCGCCGGGCATGAAGGTGGTCTGCGAGCGGTTCGAACTGGTCGAGGTCTTCTGAGGCGGCGTCACGAAAACGCTGCATGTCGGTCATGGCGATGAGGGAGAATCGGGCGTAGGCTTCTACCTGCAAGACTAGGGAAGGAGACGTGTCCTCACTCCTGTCGCCTCAAGATCCCCCCGTATGAGCGGGAGGGCCTGATGCAGGTCCTGACCCGTCCCCCGTCCGGCTTTCCCGCCCTGGTGCTGAACGCCGACTTCCGTCCTTTGTCCTACTACCCCCTGTCGATCTGGCCCTGGGAAGAAGTGGTCAAGGCCGTCTGGCAGGAGCGCGTCGATGTGGTCGCCACCTATGACAAGGTGGTGCGCAGCCCGTCGATGGAGATGCAGCTGCCCAGCGTCATCTCGCTGAAGTCCTATGTCGATCAGGACCGCAAGCCCGCCTTCACCCGCTTCAACGTCTTCCTGCGTGACGGCTTCGCCTGCCAGTACTGCGGCGAACAGGGACTGGCCCAGGACCTGACCTTCGACCACGTCATCCCCCGCTCGCGCGGCGGCCGCACCACCTGGCAGAACATCGTCGCAGCCTGCGGCCCGTGCAATCTGCGCAAGGGAGGGCGAACGCCTCAGCAGGCGGGCATGCCCCTGCTACGCCGCACCGCCCATCAGCCCAATTCCTGGGAGCTGCAGGAAGCCGGGCGTCGCTTCCCGCCCCACTACCTGCACCAGAGCTGGCTGGACTACCTCTACTGGGACATAGAGCTCGAACCTTAGGGTTCTTTTCAGTTGCTCGAAATGGCTCAAACACCCTTGTGGTGGGCAGGTTCAGGGTTCGTTCTTTTACCGCTGATTTCTCGATTATCCTCCGAAATCCTCCCGGCTGGTGACCATGTGGTGACCAAAACCGGGACCAGAAACGGGACCCCTCGTGGGCCCGAGGAGAGATCGAATGGTTCAGAACCCGAGGTCCGGAAAGATCACCAAACGCCTGGTCGACGCCCTGACGTCTGAAGGGGTGCGCTTCACCCTCTGGGACACGCAGCTCAAGGGTTTCGGGGTGCGCGTCGCCGTCAGCGATACCAAAACCTACGTCGTTCGATACAGGACGATCGGCGGCGCTGACCGCCTCCTTCACATCGCTCGCCATGGCGTCGTGACCGCCGAGGAAGCCCGCGAACGAGCGGCCGCTGTACTGGCCGAAGTCGCGTCAGGTGGTGACCCTCAGGGGACCAAAGTCGAACGACGCGAAGAACTGACCATGTCGGAGCTCTGCGACCTCTACATGAAGGAGGGCGTGACGATGAAGAAAGCGACGACCCTTCGGATCGATCGCATCCGCATCGCCCGCCACATCAAACCCCGCCTGGGCAAGATGAAGGTCACCGATATCGGCCGAGCGGACATCGAGCGGCTGATGGTCGATGTCGGGTCGGGACGCATTCGTGGAGAGGCGACGCCGCACACTCGCGGCGGTATTCATGCGGCCTCGCGCACGGTCGGACTGCTGGGCGGTATCTTCACGTTCGCCGTTGAGCGGGAGTTCGTGAAGACCAACCCCACGCGAGGGGTGAAACGCTACAAGGACAACCGTCGGGACCGCTTCCTTTCCCCGGCCGAACTGGCCCGGCTCGGCGATGTCCTGGCGGAGCTCGAGAAGCATGGGGGCGATCCGCGCCACATCAACATCATCCGCCTGCTGGCGCTGACCGGCGCCCGCAAGAACGAGATCGCCAGGCTCAAGTGGTCGGAGATCGACCGCACCATGGGGATGCTCCGGCTGGAGGATTCCAAGACCGGGGCGAAGGTGATCCGTCTCGGGAGCGCGGCGCTGAAGCTGATCGAGGGCCTGCTCTCGAACGGGAGCATCTACGTGTTCCCGGATCGGAAGGATCCCAAGCGTCCGATCGCCAATCTCGACTGGGCCTGGGTCGGCATCCGCAAACGCGCCGGGATGGAAGACCTGCGGATCCATGACCTTCGGCACAGCTTCGCGAGCGCCGGGCTGGCCGGCGGCGAAGGGCTTCAGCTCATCGGCAAGCTGCTCGGCCACAGTCACGTCAGCACCACAAGTCGATACGCCCACCTGGCGGACGACCCGGTCCGTGCCGCCGCCGACAGGATCAGCGAGAGCGTCGCCGCCTCTCTCGCGGGCTGGTCGGTTGAAGACGGACAGACGGCCCATTGAAAGACGGCCGCCCGGCGGGTCGCCGGGCGGCCGAAGTTGTCGCGATGGACTGGGGAGCTAGGCGCCCTCGTGAGCGGCCTCGCCCCAATGTCCGGCCTGGCGAGGCTGGCTCGACGAAGACCGGAGGCCCGAGAGCTGGCTGCGCGCCCACTCGTGCAGCAGGCTCTTGGGGTAGTAGGGGGTCCGCCCGAGGTGGGTGCAGGGCGGTCCGTCAGACCGGGTGCAGAACACCTTCGCCAGTGTCGACGGTGACCGGCGGATGCCCATACGTAGAAGCTCGGTGGACGCTTCCTTGCGGGTCAGCAGCATTTCCTCAGTTCCGTGAAGATGTAGACCGGCCATGTGGCGCTCCTTTCCGTCTGAACCAGAACTGCAACCAAGCAAGCATCGACGGAAATAAACCGCAACCGGCGGACGTAGAGAACTGATGGACGGAATGAATAGGTGACCTGTTCGATCTGTTTCGGCCTGTTCCGATCTGGTTCTGAGTAAGGAAATCGATCACAGCCTTGTGAGATGGGTCGCTTATGAACTTCGGTTTTTCTTGGATCCCGCGGAGAAGCAAGACATCAAGCGGTGGTGAATGAAGGTGGCCTTGGCGTTGCCCTCGAGTGCGGACATAGTCGAGCGGGCTTTTACGCCCATACTGGTGAACCACAGCCGTTCAGGGGAACTGCATGTCTAGCTTCACGGATCGAGCCATGAGCGCCGAGGTATCGCCCGAGCTTTTTGCGGCGTCGTTGGAAGCCATCGGCGAACTGCCTGCGGATCAACGTGGTTCGTTCGAAGGTCGCGCCTTCCGCCTGTTCAGACTACTCGAGGAGCGTGACGAAGCGGATGAGGCAGCGCTTAATGCCTTTGCCATTCAGCTTCGGCTGGAGGCGCTCGCGCGGTTGCATGATGATCGTGGTCTGCGAGCCTGGACGCTTCCGGGGGACGCCGAAGGCGCTGACTACATACATGCCGACGTAGTGGCTGCCGCGGCAGTTGAGCCGCTTCTGGCGATCGATGATCACACAGTCGGATTCGATCTCGAGTCTTTCCGCGCGCGCGTGCTGGCCGACGCGGCTGTGCGCGGACACGCCTAGCCGGGACATCCTTCGTCATGCCAAGGCGCACAAAGTCACTGAAGCGAGGTGCGGCCGGCGACGCGGCCCCCGCAGGAGATATTGCGACGCGCGCCGGCGTGGTCGCCCAGCGCCTGCTCGCGGAGCGCGGCCTCCACTATCTCGAGGATATGTTACCCGACGATGCCCGAGAGTTGCTCCGAGCGGCTTGGCGTGAGGCCGCCGAACAGATGTTCGAAGGGCGTGACCTCGATGTTGTGCAGGCGGAAATCGACATCATGATCGACAGCCTGGATATGACCGAGCCGCCACCGCCCATGCATCGGTCCGAAATGCACTGACGCCTGCGGCATCACCCCTCATCGCGGTGGAGAGACGATGACCTTCACGTCAATCAGGCCGGTCCGTGGTTTAGACAGATCGGACTGGAAGCCTGCAGGGTTTTTCAGGTGGTTGTCGGGATCGTAAACGAGGCAGATGAGCCGGTCGACTTCGCTGTTACCGCCGTAATCGACAAAGTCGTTGGCGAGTTCTTTCTTGATCTTGGTCGTGTCGGACTTGCGGACGTATTTGAGTTCCACCATCGCCCGCAGCGGTTTGAGAAAGAACTCGCACCTCGACGCGCTGCCGGCGACGGATGGGCTCCATTCCTCTTCACGCACATCCGGGAAGTAGGCGGCGAGGATCGAGCGGAACAGGTATTGGCAGTCCCACTCGTCCTTGATGGCATAAACCGCTCCACCGTGCGGGTGGGTCTTCAAAGCAAGGACACTCTCGTGGAAACGGCGGGCAAGTGTGACGATCAGGTCCAGATCCGCGGTTTCGGAACTGACTGTGGCAGCGGGTGGCGAGGGTTTGCGTGCCAAGGTGTAATCAATGGCTCCGAGAACGTGGAAAACCTGCCGGCGGGCGACGTCGACGATGTGTGGTGCGCCGACGATCTTGTGCTTGAGTTCGTAGGCGGCCTGCTCCTCGTCGAGGTCGTCGACCATTGCCTGCACGAAAGCCCGGTACGCTACGAGCCCCTGCTCAAATCGCTCAGGTGAGGCGAACATCTCATTTGGGATCCGGACGTCCGCCACAAACTCCTCGGAGTAGTGGTAGAGATTGGAAATGATATCGCGCGATGTGCCATGCCATGGATCCTTCCAGGACCCTGGGTAGCCCTTCGCATCTTGCATGGCGCCGCGAAACTCATCGTCGATCGCGATGCGGGCTTTACGAAGATACTCCAGGCTCTCGACTGCCCACTCCATCTTGTCCATCAAATAGCCCCGGGGTTGGTCTCGTCCTTAATGCGGAGCTTTAGGATGCCGTAGGCGGCTGGGAAAGTGGTGCGATCTCATGCCTACCGAAAGTCCCGCGTCCTGACTCGAATGCCCTCGAGCGACAGGTCCGGAATGTAGATGTCCCGGGCCTTGGGTGTCCGGGCGTCCGGCTTACTGCCCCGATAGACCTCGTCGCCCCGCCCATGCGGCAACCGGAACTCGCCCCTCCGGCCCAGCGACGCCAAGAGGTCCGAGCCGTCGTGCAGCCGCTCGGCGACGATGTGCACCACCTCGCCTTCGCGCTGCACCCTGCCGTCGACCACCAGCAGGCTGGCGCCCAGCACCACCCGCCGCTGCTGCTCGTAGAGGCTCGGCCAGATCACTAGATTGGCCACACCGGTCTCGTCCTCGATGGTGATGAACATCACCCCCTTGGCCGATCCCGGCTTCTGACGGACCAGAACGAGGCCGGCGACCCGGGTCAGGCGGCGGTCGCGCATGGCCGTCCCGTCGGCGCAGGTCATCACATGCCGGACCTGGAGTTCGTCGCGCAGGAAGGCCAGCGGGTGGTCCCGCAGCGTCACGCCCACATGGGTGTAGTCCTCCACCACCTCCTGACCGGCGGGCATGGCCGGCAGGGCAGCATCAGGCTCATCCACCTCCGGCACGAGTTCGCCGGCCTCCGCCGAGGCCGCCGCGAACAGCGGCAGGGGATCGTCGCGGAGCGCCTTGATCGACCACAGGGCGTCGCGGCGGGACAGGCGGAGCCCCTCCAGAAAGGCGTCGGCCTCGGCCAGTCGCGTCAGGGCCCCGACGGGCGTCATGGCCCGTCGCCACAGATCGTCGATGCCGGCGAAGGGCCGATCCCCGCGGTTCGTCACCAGCCGGGCCGCGTCCCCGTTGGCCAGGCCCCGCACCATGCGCAGTCCCAGCCGCACCGCGAACCGGTCCTCCCGCTCCGTGGGCTCCAGGGTGCAGTCCCAGCGACTGGCATTGACGCAGACCGGCCGCACCTCGACCCCGTGCTCGCGGGCGTCCCGCACGATCTGGGCCGGCGCGTAGAACCCCATCGGCTGGGCGTTGAGCAGGGCGGCGCAGAAGACATCGGGATGCCAGCACTTGAGCCAGGAGGAGGCGTAGGCGATCAGGGCGAACGACGCCGCATGGCTTTCCGGGAAGCCGTAGGATCCGAAGCCTTCCAGCTGGCTGAAGGTCTTCTCCGCGAACTCGGCCGTATAGCCCCGCTCGACCATCCCTCCGACCAGCTTGTCCTTGAAGTGGCTGACCCCGCCGGTGAATTTGAAGGTCGCCATGGCGCGGCGCAGCTGATCGGCTTCCGACGCGGTGAATCCGGCGCATTCGATCGCCACCCGCATCGCCTGCTCCTGGAACAGGGGCACGCCGAGCGTCTTGCCCAGAACCTCCTCCAGTTCCGGCTTGGGAAAGACGACCGGCTCCTTCCCCTCGCGGCGCCGCAGGTAAGGATGGACCATGTCGCCCTGAATGGGGCCCGGTCGCACGATGGCGACCTCGATCACCAGGTCATAGAAGGTGCGCGGCTTGATGCGCGGCAGCATGGCCATCTGCGCGCGGCTTTCGATCTGGAAGACCCCGAGCGTGTCGGCCTTGCGGATCATGGCGTAGGTCTTGGGATCCTCGGCCGGGATGGAGGCCAGGTCCAGATCCATGCCCTTGTGATCGCGCAACAGGTCGAGACCGCGCCGCATGCAGCTGAGCATGCCCAGCGCCAGGACATCGACCTTCATGAACTTCAAGGCGTCGATGTCGTCCTTGTCCCATTCGATCACCTGACGATCCTTCATCGCCGCCGGCTCGATGGGCACGAGATCGTCCAGCCGGTCGTCGGTCAGGACGAACCCGCCGGGATGCTGGGACAGGTGGCGCGGAAACCCGATCAGCTGTCGTGACAGGTCCAGCGCCAACCTCAGACGCCGGTCCTCCAGATTGAGGTTCAGCTCCTCGGCGTGCCGATCCTCGACCCCCTCCGACGAATAGCTCCAGACCTGGGACGAGAGGGTCTTGATCAGGTCTTCGGTCAGGCCCAGCGCCTTGCCGACATCGCGCAGGGCGCCGCGCGAGCGGTAGCGGATGACGGTGGCGCACAGGGCGGACCGGTCCCGCCCATAGGTGTCATAGATCCACTGGATCACCTCCTCGCGGCGCTCGTGCTCGAAGTCGACGTCGATGTCCGGCGGCTCCTTGCGCTCCTGACTGACGAAGCGTTCGAACAGGAGGTCGTTGCGCCCCGGATCGATGGAGGTGACGCCCAGCACGAAGCAGACCGCCGAGTTGGCGGCCGACCCTCGCCCCTGACACAGGATGTCCCGGCTGCGGGCGAAGCGGACGATGGAGTGAACGGTCAGGAAGTAGGGCGCATAGCCCAGGGTCTCGATCAGTCCGAGCTCGTGTTTCAGCGCCGCCCGCACCTTGTCAGGCAAGCCTTCCGGATAAGGCCCTCCACCGACAGCGGTGTGGGCCGATAGGCGATCGCTGCATGGGCGGCGCAGAAGGCGCCGCGTTCAGACGGACGACCGCAGAGGCTGAAGGCGGCGTCGCCCGGTTCGCCATACGGCCAACGGCAATCCATCCGCCTCACCGACAGAATGGTCGCAACGCCATCGGGCGGCGGCTCGGGCGCCACGTGATGCGCCGCCTCGCGACGAGTCCGGGCGCCTGTGCGCCCCTCCGAGAGGCCGAGGCGAGCGACCTTGCCGAGGACGGCGTTGCGGGTGCCCTTGCGGCCAATGTGCGTGCCGGTGCGCCAATGCGCGTGACCGGGCCGAACGGCGAGTTCGACGCCGTCGTCACCGGCGTCGCCGCCGACGCCGGTCTCAGCGAAAGCGGCGCGACCGTGATCCGGGCCCGACCCTCTGGCGCGTCTCTGCCGCCAGCCGGTTCGGCCGTCACTGGCGCCATCGTGACCGGCGAGGCGACTGGCGGGATGACCGTGCCCACCGAGGCGGTCCAGACCGTCGATGGAAACACCGTGGTCTTCGTGCAGGTCGAGGGCGGCTTCCAAGCCGTGCAAGTGCTCGCAGGCCGCCAGGCCGCGGGCCGCACCGAGATCCTGCGCGGGCTCACCGGATCTGAACGCGTGGCGTCCGCCAACGCCTTCCTGCTCAAGGCCGAAATGGCCAAGGGCGAAGCCGAGCACGGGCACTAGGGGGCGTCATGTTCAAAGCACTTATCGAAGCCTCGGTCCGCTTCCGATGGTTCGTGGTCCTGGCGACGGCGATCGTCGCCGCCTTCGGCCTCTACAACCTGACGCAGCTACCCATCGACGCCGTGCCGGACATCACCAACCGGCAGGTTCAGATCAACACCATCGCGCCAGCGCTCGCGCCCGAGCAGATGGAACGTCAGGTCACCTATCCGCTCGAAACCGCGATGGCGGGTATTCCTGGCATCCAGACCACGCGGTCGCTGAGCCGAAACGGCTTCAGCCAGGTCACGGTCATCTTCTCCGACAACACGGACAGCTTTCGATCAGGGCCGAGGCGATCGACGAGCGCACGACGTCGTCGAGCGACTGGGTGGCGAAGACCACCGCCACGCCCTTCTTGCGGAGCGTCTTCAGCCACTCGCGGATACGGGCGGCGAACGCCGTCTCGCCGAGGAACAGCCAGGCCTCGTCGAGGATCAACAGGGTCGGCCGGCCGTCGAAGCCGCGCTCGATCTCGTGGAACAGCGCCGCGAGTACAGGCGCGACCGCCGACGGGGTCGCCATCAGGCTCTCGAGCTCGAAGCATTCGAAGGCGGCGAGCGTCTCGTCTTCCGGAGCGACGCCGTCGATCAGGGCGCCATGAGGCCCCTTGAGCGTCAGGGGCTCGAGAGCCGCGGCCACGGCCTTGTCCTGGACCAGGGCCGTGAAGACGGTCAGCGTCCGCTGCGCCACGGGGGCCTGGGCCAGGGCGCCGAGCGCGGCCCAGATCTCCTCGCGAATGCGCGGCGTCGGCTCGAGGCCCGCGAGCCGGACGGCATCCGCCAGCCACTCCGAGGCCCAGGCCCGTTCGCCGTCATCCTCGATGCGCGCCAGGGGCTGGAGGGTGAACGCGCCGCCGGGCTGGAGCGGATGGCCGTAGGCGCAGGCGTCCGAGCCGAGGGCTTCGAGCGCGCCGTCGCACTCGTCGGTCTTGGCCGCCGCATCCGTATCGAGGAGCGGGACCTCCTCCTTGGTGATGGCCTCGCGCAGGAGAACCCCGACCCCCTTGCGCTTGGCGAACCAGCGCTTGCGCAACTTGACGAGCTCCACCTCGGCGTCCGCCTTGTCCAGACCGATCCAGCGCGCGCTCCAGCGATAGGGGAAGGGCAAGGCCCCGAGGGCGTCGAGCAGTCCCGGCCGCGTGCTCGCCGGAAGCCCCCGCACCGAGACCACCTTGAGCGTCTGGCCGTCCAGTGTCGGAGACACGCCGCCGAGCAGGGGCGCGTCCGCCAGCCAGGCGTCGAGGAACATCGGCGTCGCGGGCAGCGCGAGCCGGACCGACCTCGGAGACACGCAGTCGTGCAGCCAGGTCAGGATCTCCACGTCGTCGAGCATCGCGACTTCCGGAAGGGCGTCGGCCAGAAGGTCGACGATCTGCGCGGTCTCGCGGGCGAAGGCGTCCAGGGCGGTGCGCCAGTCCCGGCTCGCCGGATCTGCGCCGTCGAACAGGACGCGCTCCACCCGGCGGGTCTGGTCCGCCGGCGGAAGCCAGGTCAGGGCCGCCCGATAGTCGGTCTCGTAGGCCGGCTCGCTGGTCTCGAAGAGGGAGCGGCGCTCGGCGTCGACCAGCCAGGCCGCGGCGATCTCGAACTCACTCGTGGGATAGGGCTGGGCGGGGCGGCGAGCTGTTCGAGCGTCATGCCGTCATCGGCATAGATCTCGAGCAGGGCCGGCGAGACGGACGTGAGCCGCAGGCGCTGCTTCACCACGGTGACGCTGACGAAGAAAGCGGCGGCGATGGCCTCCTCGGTCATGCCCTTGTCGCGCATGGCCTGAAAGGCGCGGAACTGGTCGAGCGGATGGAGCGGTGCGCGTTCCATGTTCTCGACCAGCGACACCTCGTCGATCAGGATGTCGCTGTGGGCGTCGCCAATGACGCAGGGGACCGGAGCATTTCTGGCCAGGCGCTTCTGCTTCACCAGCAATTCGAGCGCGCGATAGCGGCGGCCGCCGGCGGGCACTTCGAACATGCCGGTCTCATGGCCATCGCCATCGAGGACCGGGCGCACATGCAGGCTCTGGATGAGGCCGTGCCGGGTGATGGACTCGGCCAATTCCTCGATCGAGACGCCGGCCTTGACGCGGCGGACATTGGACTGACTCAGCACCAGCTTGTTGAAGGGAATGTCGCGCGCCGACGACAGGGTGATCTTCTGAACGGCAGTTGCCATGATCTTGACTCCGCGACGGGCGCCGAGAGCCTCTCTCTCGACCTCCAACCCGTCACGAAGCGAAGCGCCGCCCTCTCACTCTCAGGAGGGCAGCGCCACGGAAGCGAAAAGGCGTGAAGCCGGAGACCTGCTTTCCCGCCTTTCCGGTTTTCAGGTCGATCATGCTGCCTGCCGTTCACCATCTGCCGAGGCGTCGTCGGAGCTGAGATCGGCGTCCGGCAGGAAGCCGAGCAGCCAATCGGCCGCCTTGCTCGCCTGGGAGGCGGCGCGGACGATGGCGCGATTGTCTTCGCGCAGCACCTCCAGCCAGGAGCCGATATAATCGGCATGACGGACGGTGGGCGCGATGCCGAGGGATGCGCAGCAGAAGGCCGCGTTGATCTCGGCCACCAGTTCCTCGAAGGCGTATTTCCTGGTGCCGAAGCCGCCGGTCAAGTCGCGGCCGAGCCGGGAGGCATGGCCGGTGGCGTGCCCCATCTCATGCAGGGCCGTGCGATGCCAGTTGATCGGCTCGAAATATGCCTGGGGCGGCGGCACCTGCACATAGTCGTGTGCCGGCACATAGAAGGCGCGGTCGCCGCCGATGCGGAATTCGATGCCCGTGGCCCGGATCAGGGCATCGACCTGCGGCTCGATGAGACCGGGCGGAGGCGGTGGAGCAACGATGGCGACATCCTCTGGCAGGCCGTCGCATTGCGCCGCGTTGAACACGGTGAAGCGCTTGAGGAACGGGATCGCCGCCGCTTCCTCGCCGGCCTCACGGGCGCGGCGCTTTTCGTCCTCTGGGGTGAAACGATCGGCATAGACGACGGTGGTGCCGCGTTCGCCCCGGCGGACATTGCCGCCGAGCGACAGGGCCTGACGGAAGGTGATCCAGCTCTGGCCGGGAAAGCCGTGCTGGATCACTGCGCCCCAGAGGATCAGCACATTGATTCCCGAATAATGCCGCCCGGTCGCGGCGTTCCTCGGCATGGCGAGGGGCGCCTTGGCCGTGGCGGTGCCCCAGGGCTGGACCCAAGGGAAGCGGCCTGCCTCCAGCTCGTCGATGATTTTGCTGGTGATGTCGTCGTAAAGGCTCGTCCGGCCGGAGCCGGCACGCCCGTTGCGGTCATTCCTGAACATCGCGGTTCTCCGCGACGGGCGCCGGAGACCTCTTCTCCAGCCCTCAACCCGCCACGGAAACCCCGTCCGCACTCTCACTCTCCAGGGGGGCGTTGCGGGGCTCTCCCCGCAGAAGGGGTCGGCCGAGACCCCGGCTCGGCCGCAGGGGAAGGCTTTCCCCCTTATCCGGCCTGTTCTCATGGGCATCCTTGAAAACTGTCAGAAACTCGCATATGTTTCCAACAGGAGAAAGACGATGACACGGCTAACCGAACAGATTCTGTCGCATGCGACGGGCCTGCCCGAAGGCGCCCCTGTGTCTGCCAAGAGCCTGCTTCACCTCGGAAACCGGGCGGCCGTGGATCAGGCATTGTCGCGTCTGTCCGAGCGCGGGCAGCTCATCCGCGCCGGTCGCGGCGTCTATCTGCGTCCCATCGCCAGCCGGTTCGGCACGCGCACACCTTCGGTCGAGCAGGCTGTCGAGGCCCTTGCGAACCAAAAGGGGGAGATCATCGTCTCGAACGGCGCCGCCGCGGCGAACGCCCTTGGCTTGACGACGCAGGTGCCCGTCCGCTCGGTCTATCTGACCTCCGGGCGCAGCCGAAAAATGCACCTCGGCAAGCAGGTCGTGGAATTGCGGCACGCACCGCGCTGGCTATTGGCGCTGGCCAACCGGCCGGCGGGGGAGGCTGTGCGGGCGCTGGCCTGGCTCGGCCCGGAAAAGGCGGAGGCCGCGCTCACGACATTGAAGCGGAAGATGCCGCCTGGCGTGTTCGGCGAACTGGTCGCCGCCGCGCCGCAGCTTCCGACATGGCTCGCGCAGAGCGTTGGCAAGGCGGCCTATGGCTGACGTCTTTCTCCAGCTTTCGGCCGAGGATCGGCGCGATGCGCTGGGCGTCGCTGCCGACCGCTCGGGCCGGCCTACCCATCTTCTCGAAAAGGATGTGTGGGTGGTGTGGGCGCTGGCGACCCTCTACGCCGCGCCGCTCGGCGACCATCTGGTGTTCAAAGGCGGCACGTCGCTGTCGAAAGCCTATCAGGTCATTCGTCGGTTTTCGGAGGATGTGGATCTGACCTACGACATTCGGGCGATTGCGCCCGATCTGGTCGGGGACAATGGCGAGGGTCTGCCGAAAACCCGAAGCGAGGAAAAGCGCTGGTCCAGCGAGGTCCGCAGGCGGTTGCCAGCATGGGTCGCGGAGACCGTGCAGCCCGTGATCGCGAACGCGCTGGCCGCCGAAGGTCTGGCTGCGGTCATTCGCGTCGAGGATGAGAGGCTCTTTATCGACTATGAGGCGACCGCAGCCGGGTCCGGCTATGTCGCGCCCAGCGTCATGCTGGAGTTCGGCGCCCGCTCGACGGGTGAACCGGCGAGCGGGCGCGACGTCGTCTGCGATGCGGCCGGCCTGATCGACGGGCTGATATTCCCGACGGCGCGGCCGCGCGTCATGCACGCGGAGCGGACGTTCTGGGAGAAGGCGACCGCCATCCATGTCTTCTGCCTCCAGGAACGGCTACGCGGCGACCGCTTCGCAAGACACTGGCACGATGTTGTCCGGCTGGATGAAACCGGCTTCGCGAACGCCGCTTTCGCCGATCGCGAACTGGCCAACGCTGTCGCCCGGCATAAGGCGATGTTCTTCGCGGAGAAGGCCGCCGACCGCACGCCGATCGACTATGCAGCGGCCGTCAACGGCGGCTTGCAGCTCGTGCCGGTCGGCGATGGCGCAAAGGCGTTGGAGGACGACTATGCCCGCATGGTCGAGGATGGGCTGCTCTTCGATGACGCCGAGCCGTTCGAAGCGCTCATGGCGCGATGTACAGATATAGCTGCGCGGGCTAACCGAATGGGGGCCTAAAGGGGGGCGGCGTTGAAGATATTCTCGGTAGGGATCGAAAATTTTCGCGGCATCCAGTCGGCCAAACTGGTGCTGCCTGATCACGCCGTACTGATCGGCGACAACAATACCGGCAAATCGTCGGTATTCGAAGCGATCGATCTCGCCTTGGGGCCGGACCGGCTGAGCCGGCGACCCCCCGTGGATGAGCATGATTTCTATCAGGGGCGCTATCTTCCTAGCCCAAACCCCGATGCTCCCGAGGGCGCGGAGCCCGGCCCCGCGCCGAAAATCACGGTCGAGGTGACGATCACCAATCTGTCGCCGGAGCAGGAGGCACGATTTGGAGCCAACGTCGAGTGGCTGAATACTACTACCGGAGACTTCTATCAGGAGGCCAACCCGGCTGGGGTCGATGCTGCCGAGATCAAGGCGGCGCTGCGCGTCACATTCGTCGGCCAATACGATCCCGATGAGGATGACTTCGTCGGCAACAGCTATTTCACGCGCAGCCTTTCAGAGGATGAGACACCTGCATCGTTCTCGAAGAAGGACAAGCAGCACTGCGGATTTCTTTTCCTGCGGTCGTTGAGGACAGGATCTCGGGCGCTCAGCTTGGAACACGGCAGCCTGCTGGACATCATCCTCCGGCTGAAGGAAATCCGGCCGCAGATGTGGGAAGGGACGATCGGAACGCTCGCAGCCTTCGATGTCGCGAGCGACCCGTCCATTGGCATCTCAGGCGTGCTCGAGAGCATCGACAAGTCGCTGAAGAAATACGTCCCGCGCGAATGGGGAGTGAAGCCGCACCTAAAGGTGTCGAACCTGACGCGCGAGCATTTGCGCAAGGTCATCACCGCGTTCATCGCCACGGGTGCGGGCGATCATGCCGCTCCCTTCTTTCGGCAGGGAACAGGGACGATCAACATGTTGGTGCTCGCGATGCTGTCACAGATCGCCGAGGACAAGCAGAACGTCATTTTTGCGATGGAGGAAGCCGAAACGGCGATTCCGCCATACGCGCAGAAGCGGATTGTCCATGAGCTTCGCAAGCTGTCGGCGCAGTCGATCTTCACGTCGCACTCGCCGTATGTGCTCGAAGAATTCAGCCTCGACGAAACCGTCATCCTCTCGCGATCGGACAATGGCCAACTGAGCCAATCCAAAATCGAGTTGCCTGAGAGCATCAAGCACAAGCGTTATCGGCAGGATTTCCGAACCCGATTTTGCGAGGGGCTTCTTTCGCGCCGAGTTCTCATCGCCGAAGGCGCTACGGAGGCGACCTCCTTCCCGGTCGTCGCGCGGCGACTGGCCGAGCTCAACCCGGCTGCTTATGCGTCTTTGGAAGCCTTGGGCGTCTGCGTGATCGACGCCGGAAGCGAGACCCAGATCGCCGACCTTGGAGCGCTGTACAAAAGTCTTGGGAAACGGACCTTTGCGTTATGCGACAAGCAGACGGATGCCGCCAAGGTGGCCATAGAAGCCCAGGTGGAACGCCTGTTCATGCACGACGAGAAGGGTATTGAGGATCTGATCCTCAAGAACACCACCCAAGCGGCCCTGGAGCGGTTTGCCGATCAGCTCGATTGGCCACAGCATCTGCTCGCGAAATACCCCGACCCAAAAGCTCAGGCTGCTGCCGCGCTCGGGGCCTATTTCAGCTGGTCGAAAGGCAATTGGGGAATCGCTGAGTTCTTGGCACAGTGTTCCGAAGCTGAGATCCCGCAGTGGCTACGGGATGCCTGCGTCACCCTGAAGGCACTGTGTGATCCGCCTCTACAGCCAGCCGAGCCCGAACCCGAAGACGATTTTGCTGACCTGTTAGGATAGGCGATTACTGTGGTCGACCTAACAGAAGCGCAGAAGGAAATTCTACAAGCTGTCGGGCATCAACTCGTCACCGGCGGTCCCGGTTCGGGGAAGACTACCGTCTCTATCCTCAAAGCGGCCAAGATCGCGCGGGAGGAATTGAAGCCAGGACAGCGCATCCTTTTCCTCAGCTTCGCGCGTGCAACCGTTTCGCGCGTGCTGGAGGCAATCGACGAAGAAAGCGCAATCACGCGAGAGGAGAGGCAACGGATCGAGGTCGATACCTACCATTCGTTCTTCTGGCGCATCCTTAAAACGCACGGCTACCTTGTCGGCTTTCCACGACGGATGACGATCCTCACGCCTCCGAATGAGGCGATTGCATTGTCGGCGGTTCGAAGCGGCTACAAGGCGGCCAAAAATCTGTCGGACGAGGAAAAGGCTGAGAAGCGCGCGAAGGAGGAAGCGGAGCGTGTCCGGCTGGCGACCGAAGAAGGGAAGGTCTGCTTCGACCTCTTCGCAGACCGCGTGGCGACCCTGCTTCATGGCTCAGATAAGGTTCGAGCGCTCGTCTCTACGATGTATCCGTACATTACCCTGGACGAGTTTCAGGACACCAGCGCCGATCAATGGCGAGTGGTCCAAGCCCTCGGCGCCAACAGCACGTTGATCGCTCTTGCCGACCCGGAGCAGCGCATATTCGATTTCATCGGCGCCGATCCGGAAAGGCTGAACCACTTCAAGGCCGATTTCGCGCCGACGGTCCACGACCTTGCCGGTGACAACCATCGGAGCAAGGGGACGGAGATTGCCCTATTCGGCAACGACATCCTGACCGGCAATTTTCGGCAGAAGGAATACCAGGGTATCGGCTACGCGCCGTTCGCGTCGAACCCCAACCAAGCTTATGCTTCACTGGTTGGCCAGGTGTTGCAAGCCCGGAAGCGCTTGGTTGAGTCTGGCCGGCGTGACTGGTCGTTGGCCATTCTCGTGCCGACCAAGAAAATGACGCGGATGGTGTCTGACATCCTGCGCGAGCCATTCGGTAATGTTCCGTCGATTTCTCACTCAGCAGCAGTTGATATGGAAGGCCCGATCCTCGCCGCAGAGATCATTGCTTTCCTGCTCCAAAAGTGCGGGCATGACGGAAGTTTCGACGAATTTGTCGAGTTGATGTGCAGCTATTTTCACGGTCGAGGAGGCACGGCGCCGACCAAGGGCGACATGGACGAGGCTGCGCGGTTCCGGAAGGCGCTGTCCAAGTGGAACGAATGTCTAGCGAAAGGACGAACAACGCCTGGTAACAGCGTCTTGCAAGGAACCTTTGCCGTGCACCAGGCAACTGCCGCACTGACATTCACAGGTGATCCGGATGCAGATTGGGTCTCGGTGCGCGACGTTCTGGATACTGGGGCCTGTGAGCGACTGAAGGATGTCGCAAAGGACGTCCGTAACGTGCGTCTGCTTGAGCGCGGTACGCAGCTCCGTCAGGGGTTGGCGCAGGACTGGCGTGACGTCGGCCGCTATAGCAACGCCCTTGCGATCACCCGCCAGTCGTTTGTTCAGGAGCATTTCGCAACAGCCCACAAGCCTGAATCCGGCGTCGTGGTGATGAACATGCACAAGGCGAAGGGAAAGCAGTTCGACGAGGTTGTGATCTTTGAAGGATGGCCAAAACGGTTCAAGGGCGAAATCGTGGCCAATCCTGACCGGATCGTCTTCGGCAATGTCCACGACGGGGTGATGACTCAGGCGCGTCAGAATTTTCGGGTCAGCATCACGCGCGCAAAGGCACGCACGACGATCATGACACCAAGGGATGATGTCTGTGTTTTGCTCAGACCCGTACCGGCATGACTCAAGCCTCTGGGTATGAAGGATGACGACATCTTCTGATCATCTGGAGTCCATGGCGCAGACGCTAGAGGCTACCGGGGATTATCGCGTCATCCGGCGTCTTAAGCCGCGTCCATCCAATATGCCGTCTCCCGCAACGCCCGTCCGACTCGGCATGGTGGTGGATGTCGAGACCACGGGGCTAGATCCCCAGCGTGACGAGATCATAGAACTCGCCATGACGCCATTCAGCTACGGCTTGGATGGCACCATTTTCAGCGTGGGCGACAGCTTCCAAGGGCTGCGTCAGCCGAGCGAGCCTATCCTCCCGGAAATCACCGCGATCACGGGCATCACCAACGAGATGGTGGCCGGCCAGATCATTGATCCCGCCGTGGTGGCCACATTCGCGGCGCCGGCTTCACTCTTCATCGCGCACAACGCGGCGTTCGACCGCCGCTTCTTTGAACGATTCAGTGACGTGTTCTCGACGAAGCCGTGGGCATGCTCGCTCAGCCAGATCGACTGGGCGGCGGAAGGATTTCAGGGCGCGAAGCTCGCCTATCTCGCTCAGGCGGCCGGCTTCTTCTATGACCGCCACCGCGCGATGCACGACTGTCTTGCGACGATCGAGCTGTTGGCGATGCAGCTGCCCCGATCTGGTGTTACGGGCCTTAGCCGCCTTCTGGATGGTGCTCGTACTGTCTCCTGGCGCATCTGGGCGGAGAACTCGCCCTTCGACCTCAAGGATGTTCTCAAGGCGCGGGGATACCGCTGGAACGGCGATCCCGGCCCGCATCCCCGCGCTTGGTATATCGACGTTCCCGAAGCCCAACGCGAGGCCGAGGTGCGGTTCTTGAGCACGGAGATCTATCGGTATGAGGTCGATCCCCCCGTCCGGCGGATCGATGCCTATGATCGGTTTTCAGATCGCATCTAAGCGCCACCAAGGGTCGGGCTAACTCTTGCGCTGGTCGTATCCGTTGCCGCCCTCGACGTTTCCGGCCGCCTTCAATAAATCCCCGATGGAGCGTCCGCCGATCCGGCAGGTGCCGACTACACGGTCGTAGGACTTAGCAACCGACGCCGCAAACCAGCATGGGCGATCCTCGCTGCCATCGAGCACGCGCAGAAGGCCCCGCTGGCGCGGGAGTTCGCGGTGGTCCAGAAGAACTGGGGCCGGGTCGCACAGAAGGATGCGACACTTCAAACATTGCTCAAACAGCGCCAAGAGGCAGAGGCGATCACCTGGCTAAGCCGGTGGGAGTTGGACGCCTTGGTGGATATGGCTCTCGGCGCCCCTGGCGTCGTGACTGGCCGAGCACTCTATCGCCACCTTCCGGACCTTTTCGATTTCCAGGAGCAGCATTTCGCGCGGCTCGTACGCTTCTGCTGGACACGGCTGCGCACCTATCTGGATCGCCCTGTTTTCTGGTCGGTCTTGCCCGGCGAGGACGCCACGCAGAAATATCAGAATGCGTGCGTTGATGGCTGCCTGGAGGCCGTCCTCGACGAACATTTTTGGCTGCGCAAATCCAAGGTCAACCCTGATGGGCTGATTGAGGATCTGTCGACGGCGCTCGCAGCGAACGTCGGCACCTTCGGGTTCAAGGGGGCGAAGAAGAAGGACAAAATTCGTATCCGTTGTCACGCTGCGGTGCCGTTTGGGGGCGCCGAGACAGAGGCGCATCGACAGGACCATGATGTCAATGAACCGCCACCGGCGCGCTCTGAGGAAATCCGCAGCGCGTTCAACACGCCGTTCTGGCCCCACGTCCTGGCAACAACCTCTGTCGGACAGGAAGGTCTCGACTTTCATAGTTGGTGCGACAGGCTCGGCCACTGGGATCTTTGTTCCAGCCCGGTTGACCTGGAGCAACGAGAAGGCCGCGTTCAGCGCTTCGGCGGACTGACTGTCCGACAACCGCTCGCCCGAAAACTAGGTGAACAAGCGCTTGCGCAAGCACGAGGCCAAGCATCGTCGCCGTGGGACATCATCGCACGCGACGCCGACAAGGCATTCGCGAATGATAAAACCGGCCTCAGCCCGTGGTGGGCGATGGAAGGCGCAGATCTAAAGCGACATTTGTTCGCGCTTCCCCAAAGTCGCGACATTGATCGATTTGCGAAATTGAGGACGCAGAGGCTGCTCTATCGCCTTGCTTTGGGACAGCCGAACCAAGAGGATCTTGTCGATCTCCTGACGCATCACGACGTGGAAACGACGCGATCACTGCAAGCATTGACCCTCGATCTGTCCGCATTTTCACGACAGAAGAACCTCGATAAATAGCGGGCTTGCCATTCGGCGCTCCCGGCTCGTCCATCCTGTTCATGCGGGACAAGCAGCCCCTCACGCGGCCTGATCATCCCAGTCGGCGTCGTGCAGTTTCCCGCCTATTTATATCCCTGACTAGCCGCGTTCCCTACGCCTGAAGATTGATACTTCCCTGGCCACTTGCGCGCGCTCATGTTCGGTCGTGCAGGAGCGTGCGCCATCGAAGCTCGGCCATCGCGTCGATGCCTCTCCAATGACAGACGCATTTCGGAATGCGTCTCGCGCTTGATCGTCAACAATGACCGCGGCAGGTTTTCTTGCTGAAGGAGGGCATATGTCACAGACCACATTCCTCACACCAGAAGAAGTAGCCGAACGCTATCGTGGCAGCGTTTCCGTTGGCACACTTCGGAATTGGCGTGTGATGAAAATAGGGCCGTCGTTCGTAAAAATCGGCAAAGCGGTTCTCTACCGGGTCGATGAGCTTGAGGCGTGGGACGACAAGAATCGTGTGCAGTGCCGCGCCCCAAGGCGAATTGAACAAAGCGCTATGGATCGTGCTTGATCGCTTAGAGTCCATCTGGGATCAATTCGTGTTTTTGCATAGCTTTCGGAGCATGAGGCGAACGGTGGCCCAGCGCAGGAAGGTGAGGCCGGTGCGGTTGAGGTACTCCCAGTCCTTTGCCAATCGGCGGCAACGGTTGAGCCAGGCGATGGTGCGCTCGACGATCCATCGTCGAGGCAGGATGACGAACCTGTGCACGTCCGAGCGTTTGACGACCTCGACGTTGACCTGGGCACCGGCGGCGGCGAGGCCGTCGCGGAATTTTGGTCCCTGCTAACCGCTGTCGGCGTAGAGCTTGAGCAGAAACGGATAGAGGCCGAACAGCGCGCCCATCAGCAACACACCGCCGTCGCGATCCTGCACGTCGGCGGCATGCACGATGGCCCGCATCGACAGGCCCTGTGTGTCGACCAGGACGTGCCACTTCTTACCTTTGATCTTCTTGCCGGCGTCGTAGCCTGGCGGATCGACCGAGCGCCCCCTTTTTTCGGCGCCCTTGACGGTCTGGCTGTCAATGATCGCCGCTGTGGGACTGGCCTCCCGGCCCGCTGCCTCACGACACGCAACATAGAGCGCGTGATGGATGCGCTCCAGCGCCCCGTCCCAGTCCCATCGCCGGAAGTAATCGTTGACCGTGCTCCGCGGCGACAGATCAACCGTTTTTTTAGTTGCCTGCCAGGGACTTGAAGTGACGTACAAAATTCAGAACATCGGCGGGCATAAGGCGACCGATCGCGCGGGTCGAGTAGACAGCTGTCACGATCCGGCCCTCTGGATCGATGACGAACCCGGTCGCTTGGAGGGCTAGCGGATTCTCATTGACGAAGGCGCCGGTGGCTGCGGAAACTGCTCGTGCATCCGCGCTGTAGCCGACCGGAAACCCTAGCTTGTGCTTGTCGACGAGCGCCTCCGATTTTTCCCGATCGTCCGTCGATACTGAGACGACCCTGATCCCGTCCTCGGCGAACTTGTCCGCCGCTCGCGCAAATTCGGCGAGCTGGGCGTTGCAGTATGGACACCAGGAACCACGGTGGAACAGGATAACACCGAACCCGCCCGCCAGATCTCCGGGCAAGTGGATTTCGCCGCCGCCAGCGCGACCAAAGATGAATGAGGGAAAGACGTCGCCATTCTGCAGCATCACAATTGCACTCCTTGTTAAATTCTTTTGGCGCTCAAAGCGCCGAGTGGTCCTTCACCGCTTCTTCCAACGCCCGCTTCAACCCGAGAAAGCGTTCGTCGACTGCGGCCGGGTTTTCGCGGTTGAGCGCGATCATCTGCGCACGTGTCTCGCCGCCGCGGATTACTTCGAACGCCCGGGCTTCGATGCCGGCAACGATCGCATCGGCGACGGCGGAAGCCGGCTCGCGCGAAAAGCCTAGATCGGGTCCGGCGCGGTTCGATTTCATCATGGGCGTATCGGTGCCACCCGGATAGACGGTCATCACGTGGATGCCCTCACCCTTCAGTTCGCGCCGCAACGCCTCGCCGAAGTTGGCAAGCCCGGCTTTCACCGCGGCATAGGTCGCATAGAACGGTGCACCGACGAGCGCTATCCCGGAGGAGATGTTGACAATCACGGCATCGCCGCCTTCCCGCAGGACTGGCAGCGCCGCCCGGGTCAACATGATCGGCGCCACGAGATCGATATCGATCATCGCCTGCAGTTCGGCTTCGGGCGTGTTCTCAAGGCGTCCAGCCCGAACCCCACCTGCATTGTTGACGAGGATGTCCAGGCCGCCGAGCTTTTGCAACGCTCCTTCCAACGTTGTAGCGCGGCCCTCCGGCGTGGCAATGTCGGCGACGACGCCGTGAACCTCACTGTCCCCTGCCTTCAGCTCGGTGACAGCATCCGCGACCATTTTGGCGCGGCGGCCGGTTATAGCTACCCTCGCGCCCTTGGCCAGAAGCGCGTGGGCAAGGGCCAGTCCGATGCCGCTCGATCCGCCAGTGATCAGAATGCGTTTGCCATCAATGTTCACGAGCGTGCTCCTTCCAGCTTATCCTGTGTCCTGTTCTCGAAGTCGGACGCGTTGTGGCGTTCGTGGAGTTGGCTCGACGGCTCGCCCGAAGTCCGGTTGACCTTGCGGCCGCGCGTCACCGCCGGTCGGCCATAGATCTGTTCGGCCCAGCGATTCACGTGCGTGTATTCGTGCGTAGAGAGAAACTGCGCCGCGTCGCCATACTGCCAGCCCTTCACCACACCGCCATACCAGGGCCAGATCGCGATATCGGCGATGGTATATTGCGAACCGGCAACATACTCGTTGTCGGCAAGACGCCGGTCGAGAACGTCGAGCTGGCGTTTCACCTCCATCGCGTACCGGTCGATGGCGTATTTGATCTTCTCCGGCGCATAGGCATAGAAATGGCCGAAGCCGCCGCCGAGGAACGGGGCCGAGCCCATCTGCCAGAACAGCCAGGATAGCGTTTCGGCGCGCATCGGCTGTTCCGTCGGCAGGAAGGCGCTGCCGAATTTTTCCGCCAGGTGCATCAGAATCGCGCCGGATTCGAAGATGCGGATCGGCGTCGGGCCGGAGCGGTCCATCAGCGCAGGGATCTTGGAGTTCGGATTGACCTCGACGAATCCGGAGCCGAACTGGTCGCCGTCGCCGATCTTGATCAGCCAGGCGTCATATTCGGCGCCCTTGTGACCGGCCTCGAGCAGTTCCTCTAACATGATAGTGACCTTCTGGCCGTTCGGCGTGCCCAGCGAATAGAGCTGGAAGGGATGCTTGCCGATGGGCAGCTCCTTATCATGGGTGGAACCGGAAATCGGGCGATTGATACTGGCGAACTGACCACCATTGCCCTTCTCCCAGGTCCAGACTTTCGGCGGCGTGTACTCTGCGGTATTCGTCATGGTCGCTCCTGTGACGTCTCAATGGCCAGCTTAGGCCGCCGGAGGATAATTCGACGGGAACAGCGCGCGCTTTGTCTCCTCGTCGTTCACTTTCTTGAAGGCGTGGTCCTTGCCGACTTCTCGCGCTCTGGAGGCGGCAGGCCGTGCATCGACAGCTTCGAATAGGCGCTTGAGGTTGGGAAAGGCCGCCAGCGGGTCTTCCGCCCCTTTGCGTACACGGGAGGCGCAATCGAGCCAGCCCCAGGCGGACATGTCGGCGATCGTGCACCCGCGCGGCGAGGGCGAGCTGATAGCCGTGCTCGAGGGTCATGCCCTGCGGACGTTCCCGTCCTGAGATGCCGCCGCTTGAGCAGTCGATCGCGTCGACGCCGAGGTCCTTCAGTCGTTGTGCGAGGTAGATTGTGTCGTCCACTTGCCAGCCCTCGGGATGCCAGTCGGTGACCGATAGGCGGAAGACCAGTGGGTATTCGTCTGGCCAAACCTCGCGGATCGCTGCGGCGATCTCGAGTGCCAGACGGCATCGTCCTTCGAGGCTTCCGCCGTAGTCATCGCGCCGTTGGTTCGCGAGCGGCGAGTAAAACTGGTGGATGAGAAACCCATGCGCGGCGTAGACCTCGATCACCCGGAAGCCGGCCTCGCGTGCTCGCTCAGCGGCAATTCGGAACGACGCGATCACTTCCCTGATGTCCTCGATGCTCATCGCGGCCGGAGCAGGCCAGCCTTCCGCGTATGGGATCGCACTCGGCCCGAGTGCAGCCCACGGTTTTTCACCGCGCTGTGCGATGTCTTCCGAGTCGACCGGTGTCTCACCGTGCCAGGGGCGGCGTTCGCTCGCCTTGCGGCCCGCATGGGCGAGCTGGATGCCTGCAACTGCTCCCTCTTGCGAGAGGAAGCGAGTGACCGCCGCGAGCCGGTCGATGTGGGCGTCCGACCATATCCCGAGGTCGCCATGTGTACGCCGGCCATGCTCCTGCACCGCAGTAGCCTCGCAGAACACCAGCGCGGCGCCTCCGAGTGCGAACCGACCGAGGTGGACCAAGTGCCAGTCGTTCGCCACGCCGTGCTGCGCGCGGTACTGGCTCATCGGTGAGACGACCACCCGGTTCTTTAGCGTTACACCGCGCAGCAGGAATGGTTCAAACAGCGTCATCTGGTACGTCTCTCTTCGTTGTAATTGGCTTTGGTCTGCTTCGAGCGGTGTCGTCATTGGGGTTGCACGATCCGCCACGATGCCGACCCTCGCAGCGTCCAGCCACGCAGAATCTCGAGTCCTGACAAACCGTCCGATGACGGAGGTGCAGTCGGCGCAGCGCAGCATACAGGGCCGCGTACATACGCGGTTTCGCCCGCAAGCGGCTGGCTGCGATCGTGATCGCGCTGCCACGCGACGTCGCCGAGCTCACGATGCTCGCGAAGGAAGATTACATTTTTCCGCATGCCCAAAATACGCCGGACTGGTTTGCCTCACCGGAGCCGTCACGACGCAGGCTCCGAGCAGCCCAGAGCAGACCCTCAAGCCGCGTGCCCCGCCATGCGTTCCGCTCGTGTAACTTCAATCGCCTCCTGGGCAGCCATGATTCCAGCCTTTGGATCGTCCAAGGCTGCCGGCAGAGAAACGATGACGGCGGTCACACCTTGAGTTTTAGTCCATTTGTTCTAGAATGCATCGGCGCGGACAATATGGCAAGACGCGAAGCTGGAATTTGCGAGAGCGCCGGATGGCAAGACCAAGAGAATTCGATGAGGAAGCCGTGCTCGACGCAGCAATGCAGTGCTTCTGGCGCCGCGGATACGAGGCAACATCCGTGCGCGATCTTATCGACAAGACCCGGATCACCGGTGCGAGCCTTTACAACGCATTCGGGGATAAACGCGCGCTCTTCATCAAATCGCTGGACCGTTATGTCGAACACAGCGTTGCGGATCGGATCCGGCGTTGCGAGGCATTGCCGCCCCGCGAAGCCATCGAAGCGTTCTTTTCCGATGTCTTGAAGCGCTCGCTTGAGGATCCTGAGCGCAAGGGATGCATGCTCGTGAACACCGCGCTCGACGCGGCACCCCCCGACGAAGCGTTCCGGGAAAACGTCGCGGCCGTGCTCATGCGCATCGAGATGTTTTTCCTGGGCCGAATAGAGTCGGGTCAGGCCGATGCCACGATCGCATCACTGCTGCCGGCAGAGGATATGGCACGGCATCTCCTGAGCGTGCTGATGGGATTGCGCGTGCTCGCGCGCGTGCGACCCGAGCCAGCTTTGCTGAAGGGAATCGTAGCGTCGGCTCTCGGAATGCTCGATTGCGCAAGAAAGGAAAAGGCTTTGCCCGCGATCTGATCAGATAGCATAGAGCACCTGATGCGGGATCATCGAGGACAGGGCTCTCTCTCTCTCTCTCTTTCTCTTTCTCTGTCGGAATGCGTTGCGGAGATCATCTAGGGCTGCGCACGACTTCACCGGCCCGGGAATTATACCGCTGGGCCGCCGCGGCATCCAGGCTCCTTTTATCAGGCCGTGAGCGGCCGAAGTTTCTGGATGAGGCTCTCCGCGTCGAGCTGAAACCCGTTATACACGACGCGACCATCGGGTGCGATCACCACAAACCATGGGGTTCCGCCGGACCGGTAGGCCTCCATGATTGCTGGCGCAGCGTCTACTGAGCCCGAGCCCGCGACAGCATGACCAAATGGAAGACGCAGTCCATATCGGCGTTGGTTTTCCCGCAGACGATCGAAGGTATTGACTTCCGAACCCTCGAACACAGTCTGTATCGCCGCCAAGCCAACTCCCTTATCGCGAAATTCCTCGGCAAGGGTCACGAATGTGGGAAAACCATGTGCATGACAGCCTGCACACCAATCCTGAAAGAAGTACAATATTTTGAAACCTTGCCCCAACTCGGCCAAGGTCAAGGAGCTACGCTCGTCACCATTTTCATCGATCCACCGGATATTCTCCAGCGGAGGGGCAGGCAGACCCACAATTCCCGTTTCCATGAAGCCCTCCGATGTCGGCTCGCGGCGTTAAACCACGAGCCGCAGGTTTGCTAAGCGGCAGCACCGGCCCTGCGCGGCAACACCCAGTCCGGACGTGCAAAGTGGCAGGTGTACCCGTGGGGAATTCGCTCGAGATAATCCTGATGCTCGGGCTCTGCCTCCCAGAAATCACCGACTGGCTCGACCTCGGTGACGACCTTGCCTGGCCATAGGCCCGACGCTTCAACATCTGCAATCGTATCGAGCGCAACGGCCTTCTGCTGGTCGTTGGTAAAATAGATCGCGGAACGGTAGCTCGCGCCTCGGTCGTTCCCCTGACGGTTGAGCGTCGTCGGGTCGTGGATCTGGAAGAAGAACTCAAGCAATCGGCGATAGGTGGTCTGAGAGGGATCGAAGGTGATCTCGATCGCCTCGGCATGAGTGCCGTGATTGCGATATGTCGCATTCGGCACATCGCCGCCCGTGTAACCGACACGGGTGGAGATTACACCGGGCAGCTTGCGGATAAGATCCTGCATGCCCCAGAAGCAGCCGCCGGCGAGAACAGCGCGTTCAGTCGTCATCAGATATCCTCCACCTGGTTGAGATATTCACCGTAACCTTGGCTCTCCATCTCGCCGCGGGGTACGAAGCGCAGCGAAGCCGAATTGATACAGTAACGCAGGCCACCGCGATCGCTCGGCCCGTCGGGGAAAACGTGGCCGAGATGGCTATCGCCATACGTCGAACGCACTTCCGTCCGGATCATACCGTGGCTGTTGTCGCGTAGTTCATTCACGTTCGCAGGTTCGATCGGCTTGGTGAAGCTCGGCCATCCGCAGCCCGACTCGTATTTGTCGGACGATGCGAACAGGGGTTCGCCTGAGACGATATCGACATAAACGCCGGGTTCCTTATTATGGAGAAGCGCACCGGTTCCTGGTCGCTCGGTCGCACTCTGCTGCGTCACCCGATATTCCTCAGGTGACAGCTTGGCGATAGCAGCTTCTGTCTTCTTGTAGGCTGTCATGGATTCCTCCTTCGAACTCATACCCGAGAAAATGGATATTCGATCCGAAGGTGTCCAATACGCCGCAACTATAGTTTTGATGTTGTCACCGGCATGCACTGGGAACGCTTGTGTGGTCGCCGCACCATAAAGGCCCGCGCCTTCACGGAATTCACGACCACACATACCGCTCTATCAGTACACGGAGCTGCCGCAGCGCCGTTGCCGTTCCAGATCCCGAAATCGATTGGAATGCCACCGTGCGCGACAGGTCGAGCGTATCGACCGGGCGTAACGTCAAGCCCTCTACGATTGCCGAACGTTCAGGCAGCATGCAAACGCCCGCGCCCGATGCCACGGCTTGTTGAATCAAATCCTCCCGTTCGGATCTGAGCCGTGGGATCATGAAAATCGCGCGCTCGTTCAAATGGTTTTGCACGCGCGTGCGGAATTCGCACTGGAGGCGATCGAGGTAAGGCTGTTCCGATAGCTCGACAAGAGACACCGAGGCTTGGCTTGCCAGGCTGTGTCCATGCGCCATCGCCAGTAACAGTCGCTCACGGAACATTTCAACGGTTGCAATCTTGGTGTTTCCGGCCGCTGGATCCGTGCAGAAGCACCCGTCAATTTGACCGCCGAGCAGGCGCTCCATCCCCTCGTCGCGGGTGATCGGCTGAAGAACCAGTTCAAGCATCGGCATCTGTCGAAGGGCGTGTTTCAGAAATTCCGTAATCAGTGCTGGCGCGATGGTATTCACGATACCCAGCGTCAAGGTCTCGCGGCGGCCGCGAACCCGATTGAGGGATATTGCCCGAACCCGCTGTTCGCGGTCGGCGATCGCAGCGAATTCGGATCGTATGTCGCGGCCGAGCGTTGTCAGTCGACTGTCTTTTCCATCGCGATAGACCAACGTTCCGCCCAACTCCTGTTCGAGCCGCTGGATCGCGCGGGTGAGCGTGGGCTGAGACACCCCGCTGCGCATGGCTGCTTCGGTGAAGTTGAGGGTGTCTGCCAGGTTCAGGAAATATCGAATCTGGTTGAGTTCCATTGTTCTTCCTTCGTCGCCTACTCAAGCATCGACTTCAGACCGGACAAGCACCGTCGGCCGAAGGGATGCTTCCGTACAGAAACTATACACGCGGCGATGTCACGGTAATGACTTGTGAGGAGCCCCCCGCGATAGACGCTCTTGTGAGGTGGTCCCGCCTTCTTGGACAGTTTGGCGGCGAAGTTAAGCTACTCCCGGATGTGATTATCCCGCCAGTAGGCATTGTTGCGCAAATCCTCTGAAGGCCGGAGTGCCCTTTCCCTGGACAGACCTATCCTACGCGCTGCGTGAGCGGCGTTCCGAGGGCGGTGAAGCGGTTCAGGATTGCGGCCTGATCTGAAGCTCGGCGACCTGCCTTTCGAAGTCGCGGGACATGACGTGCGCTCCTAGGAGCTTGAAGCAGCGCATCTTGGTCTCGACTAGAGTCCGAACTCGCTACAAACACCGGATGGCGGCAGCGAGACTAATGGTATTTTGATCGCATGCTGCGTTAGGGCTTGGCGGTCATGAGTCGACAGGCGAGCTCGTGGTCAGCCCAACGCGTCGCGAAGGTGTCGGAAACCTCGAACCAACTGCCGTCATTCCCGGCGCCGTGATAGAGGCCCATGCAAGAACATTGGCACTCATGCCCGATAGCGTTCTGACACGTTGGGGAGCATTTCTCCTGCTCGCGGTAAGGCTGAATAACGTAGACCTTGCTGTACTTCGCCAACGCCCGTTCGACGAAATCGTTGAACCAAGCTTTCGGCAATTCCCAGTATTTCTTGCCGTCAATCCAGACCGGGCTTTCCAAGCCGGATTACCGACGATCCGATCCTCCAGATAGCGATGCCCGAACCCGACCCATATCCCCTGGCTGAGGAGCGCCGCCTTTTCTACGTCGCGCTCACGCGGGCTCGCCGTCAGGTTCGCATTTGCACCCTGGCCGATGCGCCGTCGCGCTTTCTGATCGAGCTAGCGAGAACCGGCGCAGTGGAGATCGAAGCGGAGGAAGGCGTTCTGAGCCCGTGCCCGAAGTGCGGCTGCGGCACCATGAAGCGGTACGACGGCCAATATGGCCCGTTCGAGGCATGCAGCACCCACCCTCGTTGTGATTTCAAGCGCAACATCTCGGTGGAAAGTTCCCGTGCGGGGGCACCGTCCAATCGGGTGAGGATCGCACGCCCGATGTCAGTTGGAGATTATTGTCCCACCTGTGGTGATGGATCGATGGTCGTTCGTTCCGGCGGAGCATATCAACCGTTCCTGGCTTGCTCGGGTTATCCTTCCTGCAAGACTACCGCTGCCCTTGACGGAGGCACTGAGGGTGGCGCAACTCGGAGGCAGACGTTGCCCGGTTGATCATCTAGCCGGAACCGGCTCGCGGACGGCTCCAGATGCTCCACCGAATCGGCGAGATAGAAGCCTGAGCCGGAAGGGATTGGATTGAGCGCCGTGCATCAAAGGAATTCACTGCGCGCGCCGATGATCGCTCGTGACCATCACAATAGCGCACCAAATGCCGATCCCCAATCCCGGCACCACCTCTGGAATCACTTAGAAAAAATGCTTGCATTTCAATACGATAAAGCAAGTCGTAGGATGATCCACAATCACCCTTCGGGCGATCCCGAGCCGTCCCGCGCCGACATCGAGATGACGCGGAAGATCGTCGACGCCGCCAAGGTCTTCGACATCCAGGTTCACGATCATCTGGTCGTCGGGAGGGACGGTACGGCCAGCCTGCGCACCCTCGGGCACTTCCGGTGAGCCTGCGCCAGATCGTGGCGATCCTCGGCGGAGACCTCTACCAGAACGGCTTGCGCGCCAATGTGCCGGCGCCCGGCCATGGGAAGGCGGACCGTTCCGTCTCGCTCCTGCTCGATGGCGGCCGTGTCGGCATCCACACCTTCGGCGCGGCCGATTGGCGGGAGGTGCGCGACGACCTGCGGCGTCGCGGACTGGTCGATCACGGCGGTCGGCTCATGGGTGTCGCGGACACGCCGGACAGGCCCGTGATCGACCACCCCCGACGGCGGGCGGTCGCGGGTGCGCTCTGGCAGGATGGGGTAAGGCCCGCCCGGACCGGCGTGGTCGCACGTCACCTCGCCGTGCGCGGCGTCGCTTGGCGGGAAGACCTCGACGACCTGCTCGAACATCCCCGCGCGCCCCTCTCGGTCTACCGGCCGGGGCGGCGCGTCGGACGCGCGATGATGACCGGGATCCGGTCGCCCTCGGGGGATCTCACGGCCGTCGAGCTCACCTATCTCGCGACCAACGGGCAGGTCGCATCGGGTCTGAGCGTTCCCCGCAAGACCGTGGGCCAAGTCCCGCCGGGATCGGCCGTACGGCTGCGTCCCGCGGCGGCGCGGATGCTGGTGGCCGAAGGCGTCGTCACCACCCTGTCCGCCATGGTCCGCTTCGACCTGCCGGGCTGGGCGCTCATGTCAGCCGGAAACCTCTCGCGGTGGCATGCACCCCACCATGTTTCGACGGTTCTAATCGCCGGAGACCGGGGCGAAGCCGGGGAGATCGCCGCGATGCGGCTGGCCAGGCGGCTCGAGCGCGATGGCGTGGAAGCGATCGTCGCCTTTCCCCCAGCCCCGTTCGGCGACTGGAACGAGGCCGCTCGAGACCATCAGAAAGCGGGAAAGGAAGAGCGCGGACGGGCGCCGTAAAGGCGGGGATGGACCTCGCCTACGGCAGGAGAGCCCTCATGTCCCGTTCCACCGCCGTCGCCGTCGTCGCCACCCCCTTCCAGGTCGCGTCGACCCGTAACCGCCCGCTGGTCCATCTCCGTGATCTCGACATCGCCCCGGAGAACCTTCGCTTCGGCGAGCCCTCCGACGATGACATTCCGCTGCTTGCCGAGACTCTGTTCGCCGCCGGTCAGCTGCAGCCCCTGACCGTCCGGCCCGGTCGAAAGAAGGAAGCCGCCAACATGGCGCTCGACGGCAGGCGGCGCTTGCTGGCGCTTCGTCTTCTGGTCGAACAGGGACGTATCGACGACAGCTTCCTCGTCGATGTCTTCGTCGAGACGGATCCCGCCCGCCAGGCCGCGGCCGTCCTGCTCACCAACACGGCCGTGCCGGTCCATGTCGCCGACATCATCGCGGCGATCGGCCGGATGCTGAAACGCAAGCTCGGCGTGCCCACGATCGCCAAGGCGCTGGGATACGCGGAAATCGACATCAAACGTCTCGCGGCCCTTGCCGCCCTGCCGGATGTCGCGCTGCAGGCGCTGCGGCTCGGCCGGCTGAACCTGCGCCAGGCGCGCCTGCTCGCCAGGCTCTCCGACCCCGACGAGCAGGCGGAGCTGGCCCGGATGACCCTCGACGGTCACGGTTTCCAGGATTGGCGCGTGACCGAAAAGCTCGACGAGGCTCGCGTCACCGCGCGCGACCCTCGCTGCGCCCTCATCGGCCCGGAGCGATACGCCGAGGCCGGCGGCCGCTCCGAGACCGATCTGTTCGGCGAGCTGCCGCCGGTGCTGCTGGACCCGGCCATTCTCACGGAGGCCTGGACCCGACGTGCACGGGAGATCGCCCTGATCTACGAGGCCGAGGGCCTGGCGGTCCACGTCACGGCGGGCCCCGAACCGGACCTGCCGGACGATCTGGAAGCCGCCGGTTACGTCTACGGCGGCATGCTTCCGGCCACGGAGATGGCGGCCTACCGCGACAAGCGAGACGCCTTCAACGCCGCCGTCGAAGGGGTCGAGGCGGTCCTGACGGAGACGACCGACGCCGAGGCGGTGGACGCCGCGCTCGACGTCATGATCCGCGACCGCCTGGCCATGGATCAGGCGGGATGGAGCGGCCGGGCAGCCACGACCCTGGTCCTGCGTCCTGCACTACGCACCGGGATCGAAGTCCGGTGCTTCACGCCCGTGGAACCGGAAGTCGAGGACGAGACCGACGATGAGGCGCCCGCCTCCGCGGGGGGCATCGCTGCCGCTCCCGTCTACCGGCCGCCCGAGGTCGATACGCCGGAACCCGAGACCGAGGGCGTCAACCACGCCCTTCACGCCGTGCGCACCGACGTGGCCACCCGCGGTCTGATCCGCGCCCTCGCCGACGATCCCGGCGTCGCCTTCACGGCGCTGATCGCCCGCCTGTTCAATCAGCTGGCCGTCAGGACCTCCGGCCAGAGGTCCGAGTCCGCCCTCGCCCTGACCGCGTCCGCCTTCAAGCCGACCGGCGGTCGCGTCATCGAGGCGTTGGACGGCGAGGTCCGCCAGAGGCTCGACGATCGACGCGCCGCGTGGGAGGCGTCGGGCCAGACGGTGATCGCCTGGGTGCATGGTCTCGCCCATGGCGACAAGATGGGTTTGCTGGCCGAGCTCACCGCCCTCTCCCTGGATGTTCGGGAGGAGCGGACCACACTGATCCGCAAGTCGGCCCGGGCCGAAGCCGCTGAACTCGCCGAGCTTTGCGGCGCGGACATCAGTCTGCACTGGACCCCGGACGCCGAGTTCCTGAAGCCGCATTCCAAAACCCTGCTGCTGAAGATGCTGGAAGAGATGGACCGGGCCGATGTGAGAGCGGCCCTGCTGAAGAAGGCCGATCTGATCCCCTGGGTCGAGGAGAATGCGGCCGAGAAGGGATGGGCGCCGGCCAGCCTGTCCTGGACCACACCGCCCGACGTCGACGAGGTCGCGGCGTCGGACGCTGACGGTCCGGAGAGCGATACGGCGGAAGAGAGCGAAGGCGATGCTGACGACGGCGTCGGCGCCTTCGAGGTCACCGCTGAAGGCGAGGCGGCGCTCGACGACGCCGCCTGATCCAGGCGTGAAGACGACGAGGCCCGTCGCGACATCGTCGCGGCGGGCCTTCGTCATGGAAGGCGGGAGGAAGGGCGGCTGGGCGCGAGCCTGGAGGACCGGAGGGATGAGCCCGCCGCTCCAGGCGACGGAGCCCTTCCCATGACCGCCGCGCAGACACCGCCTCAGACCGCCAGCCTCTCGCTCTTCAGCGCACCACGCCCGTGCGACCGCGCCGCCAACCTCATGGCCGCAGCCCGGGTGCTCGCCACCCACCTGGCCCGGTCCCGCCCGCTGCACCGCAAACTGGTCTCCAGCGTCATGACCACCGGCTTCGGCGGGTCGGACGCCGAGGGCTTGTGGAACTGGCGGGACGCCTATGAGGCCATCGAGGCGGCGACCGTTTTGCAGATCCGCCGGCTGGCGCCCCAGGTGTCGCGGCTCGAGGACGCGCCGGCCGCCATCGCCGTCCTTCTGGCGACGGTCGGCGCCCTGGGTCTGACCCACAGCCGACGCAGCGAAGATCAGATCGCGCTGGACCAGTTCTCCACGCCGCCGGAACTGGCGGCGCTCGTGGTGCTGGCCGGTCAGGTTCGCCCGGGTGACCAAGTGCTGGAGCCTTCGGCGGGCACCGGGCTGATCGCTATCGTGGCCGAGGCCTGCGGCGGAGTTCTGACGCTGAACGAACTGGCCGAGGGTCGCGCCGTCCTGCTCGACGGCCTCTTCGTTTCGGCGACGCGGTCACGTCTTGATGGACGACGCGTCCAGAACCTGTTGCCGGGCGCGGGCGGGTTCGACGTCGCGGTCTGCAATCCGCCCTTCACCGATCTGGAGGCGCATCTGACCGGGGCCTTCTCGGCCCTGGCCGATGGCGGGCGCCTGGCCGCCGTCGTGCCGATCACCGCCCTCATCGACGAGGGTCTGATGCGTCGGTTGAGCGCCAGGGGGCGTGTCGTCGCCCGGATCGGCTTTCCGCCACGCGCCTTCTCCAGGCACGGCACCAGCGTGGAGACCGGGTTGCTGGTTCTGGACCGGCTCGAGGGCGGCGCCGCGGTCGCTGCGCTCGCGAACGGTGAAGATCTCGCCGCCTGTGCCGCCCTGGCCTCGGCTGTGCCCGAGCGCGTCAAGGCGAGGCCGAGGGTTCGCCTCGAACTCGGGGCGCAGACCTTGCTGGCGCCCCGGGACCGGTCACTCGCCCTGCCGTCCGGGCGTCTCGGCTTCCTCGCGGGAGCGTCCCCCATCACCTATCAGACCCTCGCCTGGACGGGCGAGGGCCGCGATGTCGGCCTCTACCAGGCGCACCGGCTGGCGCGGATCGCCCTGACGGCGCAGACGCCCCACCCGTCAGCCCTGGTCGAGTCCGGTCCGATGGCCTCGGTCGCCCCGCCCGCCCCGTCATACCGGCCGGTCCTTCCGGCGGCGGTGCGTCTCGACGGCCGGATCTCCGACGCCCAGCTGGAGACGGTCATCTACGCCGGCGAGGCTCACGCCGGCATGCTGCCCGCCTGGTGGACGCCGGGAGAGTCGGCTCGTCAGCTCAGGTTGTCGCGGGAGGAGGATGAGGGTTCCGTCCAGCTCCGGCGCGGCTTCTTCCTTGGCGACGGCACCGGCTGCGGCAAGGGCCGGGAGATCGCCGCCGTCATCGCCGACAACATGGCCCAGGGGCGGACCAAGGCCCTGTGGTTGTCGAAGAACGACTCCCTGCTGGACGACGCCCGGCGCGATTGGGCCGCCATCGGCGGCGGGGCCCACGACATCGTGCCGCTCAACAGCTGGAAGTTGGGAGATGGCGTGCGGCTGGATCGCGGGATTGTCTTCACCACCTACGCCACCCTGCGTCAGCCTGCGCGCGGCCAGAAGATGTCGCGGCTCGACCAGATCGTCGCCTGGCTGGGCGAGGATTTCGACGGGGTCATCGCCTTCGACGAGGCCCACGCCATGGCCAACGCCGCGGGGGGCGGCAAGGGGGCGCGGGGAACGAAGAAGGCCTCCCTGCAGGGGATGGCCGGCCTGGCGCTTCAGAACCGGCTGCCGAACGCCCGGGTGCTCTATGTCTCGGCGACCGGCGCCACCACCGCGGAGAATCTGGCTTACGCGGCCCGTCTGGGTCTTTGGGGCGGGCCGGAGGCGCCCTTCGTCACCCGCGACGACTTCCTCGACGCCATGGACAAGGGCGGGGTCGCCGCCATGGAGCTCGTCGCGCGCGAGCTCAAGGCGCTCGGCCTCTATGTGGCGCGGTCGTTGTCGTTCGAGGGCGTCGAGTACGAGCCGCTCTTCCACGCCCTGACCGAGGACGACATCAGCATCTGGGACGCCTGGGCCGACGCCTTCCAGCTGATCCACGCCAATCTGGGCGAGGCGCTGAAAGCGACCGGCTTCAATGATGAGGAAGGCAAGGCCAAGAGCGGCCTGGCCGCCTCAGCCGTCCATTCCGCGTTTGAAGGCGCCAAGCTGCGCTTCTTCGGCCACCTCCTCGCGGGATTGAAGGCGCCGACGCTTGCGGCGTCGATCCGGGCGGACCTGACCGAAGGGCGTTCCGCCGTGATCCAGATCGTTTCGACGAACGAGGCGGTGATGGAGCGAAGACTGGCGTCCATCCCGCCGGAGGAATGGAACAACCTCTCCATTGACCTGACGCCGCGCGAATATGTCCTCGACTATCTGCGCGAGGCTTTCCCGGTGAATCTCATGGAGGCGATCGAGGGTGACGACGGCTCGGTGACGCTGGTCCCGGTCATGGTCGACGGCCGGCCCGCCGTGAGCCAGGAGGCGTTGCGCCGGCGCGAAGACCTGATCGAGAAGATGGCGCTCCTGCCCGCCGTGCCCGGCGTTCTGGACGCCCTTCTGGACACCTTCGGAACAGAGGCGGTCGCAGAGATCACGGGACGGTCGCGTCGCGTCGTCGCGCGCGACGGACGCCGGCTCGTCGAGCGCCGCGGCGCCTCGGCCGCGCGGTCGGAGACCGACGCCTTCATGTCCGGCCGCAAGCGTATCCTGGTCTTCTCGGACGCAGGCGGCACAGGACGCAGCTACCACTCCGACCTCTCGGCGCCGAACCAGCAGCGCCGCTCGCACTACCTGGTCGAACCGGGCTGGCGGGCGGATGCCGCCATCCAGGGTCTGGGGCGCAGTCATCGCACCCATCAGGCCTGTCCGCCGCTGTTCCGCCCGGTCACCACCGACATCCACGGCGAGAAGCGGTTCACCTCGACCATCGCTCGACGGCTGGATTCGCTGGGAGCCCTGACGCGCGGCGAACGCCGAACGGCCGGGGCCGGTCTGTTCCGGGCCGAGGACAATCTGGAAAGCCCGTGGGCGCGACGCGCCTTGCTCGTCTTCTATGGCGCGCTCGGCTTTGGCGAGCTGTCGTCCATGACGCTGGAGGACTTCGAGACCAGGACCGGCCTGAAGCTGCGCGACGCCGACGGGGGGCTCAAGCTCTCCGACGACCTGCCGCCGATCCACACCTTCCTGAACCGGCTGCTGGCGTTGCGCATCGCCGACCAGAACGCCCTGTTCGCCGACTTCGACGGCATCCTTTCAGGCATTCTCGAAAGGGCCGCCGCCTCGGCCGACCTGGACCGCGGGCTGGAGGACATCGAGGCTGAGGAGTTGGCCGTGGTGGAGGAGGAGACCATCCGGACCGACGTCTCGACCGGGGCGGAAACCGCACTCGTCACCTTCGAACTCAAGGTGCGGCGTGAACTCGTCAGCTCGGACGCGGCGTTGGCAGGCGCTGAAGGCTCGGCCTTCCGCCTGGTCGTCAACGACCGTTCCGGCCGCGCCGCCCTGGCCGAGTTCGGGTTGACCACCACGACCGATGACGACCGGCTTGTTCCGGCGGTGCGCCTCTTGCGGCCTGACCAGCATCAGGTCACGCCGGAGAAGACGTTCGAGGAGTCGGCCTGGGCCCAGACCGATGAGGCGGCGTGGCGGGCGGTCTGGGACGCCGAAGTCGCCGCGACCGATCCGTGGCGGACGCGCCGCCTGACCCTGGCGACCGGCCTTCTGTTGCCAATCTGGGGAAGGCTGCCGTCCAAGGGCTGTTCGGTTCGCCGCGTACGCGCGCCGGACGGTCGGCGTTGGCTGGGCCGCGTGCTGGACGAGGTTCAGGCCGCCAGCCTGAAGACGGCGCTGGGCCTGACCGAGGTCGGCGACGCCTGGGCCGATGGCGGGCGCACCGCTGCGGCCGTACTCGACCGCAATGTCCAGCTCGCCCTTTCGGGCGGCCTGTGGCTCAAGCGATCGCGGGTCATGGACCGCTGGCGGCTGGAAGTGGTCGGGGGCCGCACCGACCGTGACGCCCTGGTCTCGCTCGGCTGCTTCGTCGAGATCATCGCCTATGCCCCACGGGTCTTCGTTCCGGTGGACCGGCCCGATGTCGTGGAGGGGGTGCTGCGCCGCCATCCGGTCCAGTCGATCCTGGAGGGTGCCGCAGCCTAGCGAAACAGCGACTTACGCTTGCCGGCTCACTGCGGGTCGCCGGGCGCGATACCGACAAGTCCGGCGACTGGAATCAACAGCGGCAGCGCGCCGACGATTACCAAATGGGAAGAGCGACACCGTCCCGCGAAACCCAGACCGGCTGCGGCCTGGCGGTCTGCGCTGCAGTCTCAAGGCCGTGCCGCTTCGGCCACTCCGGGGTGATCGTGATGACGCGGACCGAACTGCAACTGATCTCGCGTCAGAACAAGAAGGCCGAACCCCAAGAGACATACAGTCGCCATGGCGGCGGTCATGACCCGTCCAGCCTGCCCCTTCCGCCCGAGACGATAGGTCATGATCGCCAGGAGCGACATGAGAACGCCGAAGGACACGAACACCGGGATGCGGTAGGTCGCCGCCAGCGGTACGGCGAGACAGACGACGATCGCGCCGGCGACGAGGCTCGCGCCAATCGCGATCAGTGTGTCCTGCACCGGCCGGAACGGCTCTGGCCTCCCGTATAGCTTGGACCGGCCGCGCCCCTTGTAGCGCCCTGGACGCCATCGAGGAGCCTTGCTCCGGATCGGGGATCGCTTGCCCCCCATGGCTTCAGCCCTGCGCGTCCGCCGGGCGAGCCGCGCGGTTGGCCAGCCACACCCGCATACGGACAATTTCAGCTTCCTGAGTCCGAATGATCTCCTCCGCGAGGCCCTTGACCTCGGGATCCGAACCTTGGTCGAGCGCAATCCTTGCCATGGCGACCGCCCCCTCGTGGTGGGCGATCATCCCGCGCATGAAGTCGACATCGGCGTCGCCGCTGTAGTCGATGTTCATAGCGGCGTGCATCCGCTCGTTCGCCTCCTTGTAGGAACGGGTGGCGGGATTATCCGAGGCGGCATCGCCGTGCCCGGCATGCTGGTCGATCGGGCGTGCATCGACTGCCGTCGGCTCCGGCGCCGGGCGACCCTGCCGCGAGAGCATCCCGAAGCCGAAGACCGAGATCAGGAGAAAGGCGGCGATGACGCCAACCCAGCCGAGACGTTTCATTGGACTATCCTTTGCTTTCCTGAAGGCGGGTCATTCGACGCCGCGCGGACCGCGCCACGCCAGAAGGCGAAGCGCGTTGAAGACGACCAGCAGGGTGGAACCCTCGTGGAGGGCGACGGCAGGGCCGATGCCGAGACCGAGGATCGTCGCCGGGACGAGGAACGCCACGACCCCGAGGCTGACGAACAGGTTCTGGCGGATGATGCGGCGGGTTTGACGGCTGAGACCCACGGTGAAGGGCAACTTCGACAAATCATCCGCCATCAAGGCTACGTCGGCGGTCTCCAGGGCGACGTCCGATCCCGCCGCACCCATGGCGACGCCGACCGTCGCGGTGGCCATCGCCGGAGCATCGTTGACGCCATCGCCGACCATGGCGACCTTGGTCTCCGCCCGGAGTTTCTTGATGGCGTCGACCTTGTCCTCCGGCATCAGGTCGCCCCACGCCTCGGTCAGCCCGACCTGACCGGCCACCGCCTGGGCCGCCTTCTGGTGGTCGCCCGAGATCATGATCATGCGGCGAATGCCGAGCGCGCGGAGCGCGGTAAGGGTCTCGCGCGCCTTGGCCCGAGGCGTGTCGAGAAGGCCGATGACCCCGAGATCCTTTGTCCCGCGGCGAACCACCATGAGCGTCCGTCCCTGGTTTCGAAGGCCCGCGACGGCGATCTCGGTGTCCGGTGCGAGCGGAGCGATGGCGTCCGAACCGAACATCTCCGGTTTGCCGATCCAAACATCCTGGTCGTCCAGGCGTGCCGTGACGCCCTTGCCAGTCAGGCTACGCAAATCCGTTGCGGTTCGAACGGGGGCGGCGACCAACCGCTGGCTTCCGTCGCGGACGATCGCTTCCGCCAAGGGGTGATCGCTGAGCCGTTCGACCGCGACAGCAATCTCCAGGAGCTCGCTCTCTGTCGTCTGGCCGAACGGAACGACATCGGTGATCCGCGGCCGCCCCTCGGTCAGCGTCCCGGTCTTGTCAAACGCGATGGCGTCGAGCGCTCCCAGGTTTTCGAGCGGCGCGCCACCCTTGACGAGAACCCCGGCGCGGGCCGCCCGGGCGACCCCGGACAACACCGCGCTCGGCGTGGCGATCGCGAGAGCGCACGGACTGGCGGCCACCAGCACGGCCATCGCCCGATAGAAGCTGTCGCGGAACGGCTCGTCGACGACAACCCATGCAAACAGGAGGACGAAGGCCAGACCGAGCACGAGGGGCACGAAGACGCGCTCGAAGCGATCGGTGAAGCGCTGGGTCGGCGACTTTTGGGTCTCGGCCTCACTCACCATCCGGACGACCTTGGCCAAGGTGGTGTCGTTGGATCGACGCGTCGTTTCGATCTCGATGGCGCCGCCGCCGTTAATGGTGCCGGCGAAGACCACCGACGCCGCCGAGACATTCGCCGGCTTGGCGCGGGCCTCCTCGGGGTTCAGGACAGGCTGCTTGTCCACCGGAATGCTCTCCCCTGTCACGGGAGCCTGGTTCACGCTGGATGTTCCCTTCACGACGAAGCCGTCGGCCGGGAGACGCTCGTTCGGCCGGACGACGACGAGGTCGCCGACTTCCAGCTCTTCGACCGGAAGTTCGACGACGGCCTCTCCTCGCCGCACATGAGCGGTGCGCGGGGCCAAGGCGGCCAGAGCCTCGATCGCCTTCTTGGCGCGACCCATCGCGAAGTGTTCGAGGGCGTGCCCGAGGCTGAACAGGAACAGTAGCAGCGCCCCTTCCGCCCAGGCTCCGAGCGCCGCGGCGCCGGCTGCGGCCACCAGCATCAGGGTGTCGATCTCGAAACGCTTGCGCCGCAGATTCCCGACAGCCTCGCCGACCGTGAACCAGCCGCCCAAGGCATAGGCGATCAGGAAAAGGCCGAAGGGCAGCCATCCTGCGGGAGCAGGAGGCCGGTGTAGCGACGGCGGAGGTGTGCCGACGCCACGGGGTCAGCTCGGCGACCTTTTACAAATGGAAGGCCAAGTTTGGCGGGCTCGACGTGTCGGAGGCTCGGCGGCTCAAGGCGCTCGAGGATGAGAACGCCCGGCTGAAGCGGATGCTGGCGGACGCGATGCTGGACAACGTGGCCCTGAAGGACCTGCTGGGAAAAAAGTGGTGACGCCCGCCGGCTATCGCGAGGCGGCTGGCCATCTGCAGGCCGCCTACGAGATGAGCGAAAGGCGGGCGTGCCGTGTTCTGGGCGTCGATCGGACGAGCGTGCGCTATCAGGCGACGCGCCCGGACGACGGCGCTCTGCGCGACCGGCTGAAGGCCCTGGCCCAGGAACGTCGACGGTTCGGCTATCGTCGCCTGCACGTGCTGCTGCGGCGCGAGGGCCATGCGGTCAACAGGAAACGGGTCCAGCGGATCTATCGCGACGAGCAACTGACGGTGCGCCGGCGCGGCGGCCGGAAGCGAGCGATGGGCACGCGGCGACCGCTGGACCTGCCGCTGGCGCCCAACCAGCGCTGGTCGCTGGACTTCGTCGCAGACCAGCTGACGGACGGGCGGCGCTTCCGCATCCTGACGGTGATCGATAACTGTACGCGCGAGTGCCTGGCGCTGGTGGCCGACACCTCGCTGTCGGGCGCGCGGGTCGTGCGGGAGTTGGACGCCGTCATCCGGCAGCGAGGGCGGCCCGACACCATCGTCAGCGACAACGGCACGGAGTACACCTCGAACGCGGTCCTGGCCTGGGCCGACGACACCGGCGTCGGCTGGCACTACATCGCGCCGGGCAAGCCCCAGCAGAACGGCTTCAACGAAAGCTTCAACGGGCGGCTGCGTGACGAGCTGCTGAACGAGACGCTGTTCCGCTCGCTGCCGCACGCTCGCGCCGTGCTGGAGGCGTGGCGACGCGATTACAACGAGCAGCGTCCGCACTCGAAGCTCGGGTGGCTGACGCCGCAGGCTTATGCAGAAGCGCTCACCGGACACATCGGCCGGCCTGCTGCGCTGGTTGATGGCTGCGCAGACCGGCCTCTTGCCAACCCAGCCGATCACAGCTCAGATCAACCTAGGACTCTCGTTATGGCTGGATGAGAAACGGGGGTCACGTCACTTGGCGAGGACAATCGCCTGCACCCGACGCACCATTTCCTGATCTACGCTGCCTCGCAGGGTCGGGGCGATCAGCTCGGCGTTCACCTGACGCTGTGTGCGAATGGTGCGTTCGGTCACCACGCGGTAGCCGACATCTCTCTCGGCGAAATACCGGCGAGCGGCGCGGTACTTCGGCGCCAGTGTTCCATACCCCGAGCGTAGGATCGCCAGCGGTTTCACCTCGAAGACCACGCGTCGAAAGCCGTGAGGCCAAGGCGAGCGTGTCTGCCAGACCGCCATGATGTCGGGCGTATAGGTACGCGCCTGGCCATCGACCGTAAGACTGATCGTCATCGGCTGAGTGACCACGTCGCGGATGTGGCCGTCCACCTCCAGCGACATCAGGAAATCGCGTTCCAGTTTGGACTCGTAAAGAAGCGGTCCGCTCGGATAGCGCGAGGGCATCTGCCCTGTCACTGAGCGGCGGCCCGGCGGAATGCGTCGGCGCTTATGCACTTCGGTATCTTGTCGCATTATTTGCCAAAGTCCTAGATTTTGTCGCAGTTTTTGGTGGATGAAATCGGAGCTTTGGGCACCGCTAACGGGTCATTTCAGGCTTGGTTTGTCGCATCGGGTGCCGGAACTCACACCTGGGCCGCCGCCTCGACCTCGACATCCCACGCCCCGGCCGCCGGCGAATGGCGCCAACGGACGCCGGGCGTCGCCAGCCGGCGGTTTCGGGTCTGCTGGTCCGCGTCATCGCTTTCGGTCAGGCCGTAGACATAGAGGTCGAGCGACCGCCGCTGGCCGAGGTCGCGAGTCCAAAACAGGCCGGCGAACTGCAGGTTGGAACTCTCTCGATCCCACGCGATCCGATTGTCCTCGATGGCGGCCCTGTCGTCCGGCAACCGCACCTGCGGCATGACCCAGAAGGCCGTCAGCGCGCCGTCGGCCAGGGGCGTGTCGAAACGGGCGCCGGTATAGGCGTTGGTGGTGTTGCGAAAATTCTGGCGAGAAACGAAACGCTTGGAACCCAGATCCATGGTGAAGCGGCCGAGTTTCAGTGTCCGCTCACGTCGCGCGCCGAGACGGATCTTGGCGTAGGCCTGAACCAACTCCAGCGCATTGACCTCGCCAACGCCGACCGACGACAGCGGACCTTGCCCGAACGCCCGCGAATCGAACACCTCGCCCGAACGTCACGTGACCCACATCCCGCTCGACGGCCAGCGTCAGCCGCGTCGTCAGGACGGCGTCGCTTGGCTCCGCCATCGGACAAAACTGGCCTGACAGCGTCTCTCCCCGCGCGCGCGCCGATCCGGAGACGCGCCAGCTATCCTGGGCGTCCGTGGGTTGCCCGGCGGCGGCGATCGCACCGCTCATGAGGAGGCCCATCAGCACCGGACAAGCGTTCCCGTGGTTGGCGCGGGCCTCTTGATGTCTCCCATCGTCGTTTCCTGCTGCGTTTTGTCGCAACAGGCCGGGCCAAGCTTAAGCCAGCCTTAAGGTGATTGCGACGGCATCCGCCGCCCAAACCAGCGGTCCACGCGATCGGCGTAGGCGGACCAGGCTGGCCCGAAGAGGGCCGTCAGGTGTCGTTCCTCGCGCCGGATGGCGAGGCGGTCGGTGGCGAAGGCGGCGACGGGGGCGGCCACGAAGAACCAGGCGTTGTCGAACAGGCCGCCGAGGCCGAGCAGCAGCAGGCCGTTGGCGAGATAGATCGGGTTGCGGCTCCAGGCGAACGGACCGGTCGTGACCAGAGCGGTCGCCGCCCGGTGCGGCAGGATGTTGGCGCGCCACCGCCGCATCACCAGCATGGCCCAGAGGTCCAAACCAAGGGCGAGCCCGACCAGGAGGCCGCCAGCGGCGAAGGCGCCGGGGAAGAGAGCGGGCGGGGACCACAGACGCGCCGTGATGAGCGCGACAAGGACGGCGCCGCCCGTGATGAGCGGCGGCCAGGGCCAGCGGTTCGGCGCCTGCGGGCTCACCCCCCGGCCAGCTTGAGAACGCCGCGCAGCAGATAGGCGACGATGCCCAGGACGCCCACGCCCAGCGCCCAGAGCGCGACGAACCAGAGGCCCTGCCGGAGCCCGTTTGTGGAGCCGCGACGCATCAGTGGTAACCGTCGTCGCCGACCTTGCCGCGGAACACCCAGTAGGCGTAGGCGGTGTAGGCTAGGATGATCGGGATCAGGATCAGGGCGCCGACCAGCATGAACAGCTGGCTGGAGGCGGGAGCTGCGGCCTGCCAGAGGGTGATCTCGTCGGGTACGGCGTAAGGGAAGACGCTGACGCCCAGCCCGGCGAAGGTCACCGCGAACAGGCCCAGCGACAGCAGGAAGGGCCAGACCTCACGCTTCTGACGCATGGTCCAGAAGAAGGCGGCCGCGACGATCAGGACGAGCAACGGCACCTGGGCCGTCAGAAGCACGCCGGGCCAGTCGAACCACCGGCGGGCGTATTCGCCGTCGAGGAACGGGGTGGCCAGGCTGACCGCGCCGATCATCAGCAAGGTCGCCGGTCCCAACTTCCAGGCCTGGGACCGGGCGTGGGTCTGGAGCGCGCCATCCGTCTTCATGTTCAGCCAGGTGGCGCCGAGAAGGGCGTAGCCGACGACGACGGCCACACCGGTCAGCAGGCTGAAGGGGCTGAGCCAGTCCCACCAGCCGCCGCCATAGGCGCGACCGGACACTTCGACCCCCTGCAGGATGGCCCCCAGGGTGACGCCCTGGGAGAAGGCGGCCAGGAGGGAGCCGCCGAAGAAGGCGACATCCCAGACGGGCTTGGCCCGCACGGTGCGCCAGCGGTATTCAAAGGCGACGCCCCGGAAGACCAGCCCCAGCAGCATGGCGATGATCGGCGTGTAGACCGCCGGCATCAGGACCGCATAGGCGAGGGGGAAGGCCGCGAACAGGCCGCCACCGCCCAGGATCAGCCAGGTCTCGTTGCCGTCCCACACCGGGGCGATCGAGTTCATCGCCTTGTCGCGCTGATCGCCGGCCTTCAGTGTCGGGAACAGGATGCCGACACCCAGGTCGAACCCGTCCATGACGATGTAGGCGAAGACGGCGAAGGCCAGCAGACCGGCCCAGACCAGGGTCAGATCAACGCTCATGATCAGTCTCCTCGCCAGTCGGGATGGGACGGTCGGGGTCGATGGCGGGGGCAGGCGTGATGCCCGCCGTGCGGATCGGCGTTTCCGCCACGCCCGGCTCGCCGCGATGAGGCGCATGGCTCATCAGACGCAGGATGTAGAAGACCCCGGCGCCGAAGACGGTGAAATAGACCACGGCGAAAGCGGCCAAGGAAGTCGCGACGGCAGGCGCCGCCAGAGGCGCGGCGCTGTCGGCGGTGCGCAGCAGGCCGTAGACGGTCCAGGGCTGGCGGCCGACCTCCGTGGTGATCCAGCCCGCCAGCACGGCGACGAACCCCATCGGTCCCATGATCAGGGCGAAGCGGTGCAGCCAGGGGGCGTCATAGAGGCGGCTGCGCAGGCGGGCGTACAACCCCCATAGCCCCAGCAGCAGGATGGCCATGCCCAGTCCCACCATGACGCGGAAGGACCAGAAGACGATCTCCACCGGCGGCCAGTCGGCGCGGGCGACGGTGTCGAGACCGGCCAGAGGCGCGTTTGGATCATGCTTCAGGATCAGGGACGACAGCTTCGGAACCTCGACCGCGCCATGGACGGTGGCGGCCTCGCGATCGGGCAGGCCGAACAGGATCAGCGGCGCCCCGTCCGGGTGGCTTTCGAAGTGGCCTTCCATCGCCATGACCTTGGCGGGCTGGTGCTCCAGGGTGTTCAACCCGTGCATGTCGCCGATGAAGATCTGCACCGGAGCGGCGACCAGGATCATGCCCATGGCCATGGCGAACATCTTGCGCGCGCCCTTGTTGGTCCGCTCCTTCATGAGGTGCCAGGCGCCGACCGCGCCGACCACCAGACCGGTCGTCAGGTAGGCCGCCAGCAGCATGTGGGCGAGGCGATAGGGGAAGGACGGGTTGAAGACGATCTTGAACCAGTCGGCCGGGATGAACTGGCCGACCTCGTTGATGGCGTAGCCTTGCGGCGTCTGCATCCAGCTGTTGACGGACAGGATCCAGAAGGCCGAGGCGAAGGTGCCGATGGCGACCATCAGGGTGGCCAGGAAGTGCAGCTTCTTGCCGACCCGGTTCAGGCCGAACAGCATCACGCCCAGGAAGCCCGCCTCGAGGAAGAAGGCGCTGAGCACCTCATAGGCCATCAGGGGGCCGATGACGGGTCCGGCCTTGTCGGAGAAGACCGACCAGTTGGTGCCGAACTGATAGGACATCACCAGACCCGAGACGACGCCCATGCCGAAGGCGACGGCGAAGATCTTCAGCCAGTATTTGAAAAGGTTCAGATAGAGCTCGCGCCCTGTCTTCAGCCACAGGGCCTCCAGCACGGCCAGATAGCTGGCCAGGCCGATAGAGAAGGCCGGGAAGACGATGTGGAAGGCGACGGTGAAGGCGAACTGCATCCGAGCCAGGATCAGGGCGTCAAGTTCCATGGAAGCGTTTCAACCGATCAAGCCGAGCGCGCCGGCGCTGCGGTAAAGCATATATAAGGCGACGACGAAGATCAGCCCCGCGAAGACGGTATTCAAGACGCCTTTCTGTCCCGACAGGGCCTTGGCGAGCCGTGCGCCGACCAGACCGCCCAGCACGCCGCCGCCGATGAAGACGGCCGCCAGGGGCCAGTCGACCCAGCCATCAAGGGCGTAGTTGAAGGCCGTGGTCAGGCCGAAGGCGGTGACGCCGACCAAGGAAGAGCCGACGGCATAGTAGATCGGCATGCGGGTCGAGAACATCAGGCTGGGCACGATAAGGAAGCCGCCGCCGATGCCGAAGAAGCCCGACATCACGCCCGTGGCCAGGCCCGTGCCGACGAGCTTGGGTGCATTGCGCCGATCAAGCTGGACGTTCGGGTCTCCGCCGGCGGAGCGGCCCCGCAACATCAGTACGCCGACGACCAGCATCAGGACGGCGAAAAGGGCCAGCAGCTTCTGACCATCCACGGCCTTGCCCAGGCTCGAACCCAGAAAGGCTCCGAGCACCCCGGCGACCGCGAACAGACTGGCAATTTTCCATTTCACCGTGCCGTGGCGGGCATGATTGATCACATTGGCGAAGGCGTTGGCGGCCACGGCGAAGGCGCTGGTGCCGATCGCCAGGTGCGGCTCCTTGACCCCGACCAGATAGACGATCAGCGGCACGGCCAGGATGGACCCGCCGCCGCCGACCAGGCCCAGGGTGAAGCCGACGAGCGAGCCGGCGCCGGCGCCGAGGCCGTACTGCAGCGGAGACAGGTCCATGATCAGGCTCAGGCGACAGCAGGGCGAAGCTGGGGGGCGGGTTCGATGTGGTGGGGGCCGGCCAGCCATTCGCGACCGCGCAACATCCCAAGCCAGTAGATTTCGGGCAGGGCCTGGGCCTTCAGATGCCAGGCCAGACGGGTCGGCTTGGTCCCGTCGAGCATCCATTTCGGGAAGCTGGGCAGGAGCTTGCCGCCATAGCCGAACTCGGCCAGCACGATCTTGCCGCGCTCGACCGTGAGCGGACATGAGCCATAGCCGTCATAGACCGCCCGCATCGGCTGGCCGTCCAGCAGCGACAGGATGTTCTCGGCCACCACGGGCGCCTGTTTGCGGGCGGCCGCAGCAGTCTTGGCGTTGGGTGCCGAACAGGCGTCGCCCAGACCGAAGACGTTTTCGAACCGCTTGTGGCGCAAGGTGGCGTCATCCACCTCGATCCAGCCGCTTTCGGCGGCCAGCGGACTTTCGCGAATGAAGTCCGGCGCCGTCTGCGGCGGGCAGACGTGCAGGAAGTCGAACTCGCGCCGAACCTGGCGAACTTCACCGTCCGCACCGGTCACGGCGAAGGTCGCGATCCGCGCCGGGCCGTACACCGCCACCAGTTTCGATCCGAAGTTCAGGTCGATGCGGTATTTGCTGACATATTCCATCAGGGCCGGAACGTAGTCCTTGACCCCGAACAGCACCGGGCCGGCGTTGTGGAATTCGATCTCGATGTCGTTTCGACCGTGGTCGCGCCAGTGATCGGCCGACAGATACATGGCCTTCTGCGGGGCGCCGGCGCATTTGATCGGCATGGGCGGCTGGGTGAAGATCGCCCGACCGCTCTGCATCGCCTGGACCAGCTTCCAGGTGTAGGGCGCGGTCTCATAGCCGTAGTTGGAGGTGACGTTGTTGCGCCCGAGCGTTTCCGCCAGGCCCGGAATGGCGCCCCAGTCCAGCTTCAGTCCCGGCGCCGCGACCAGCATGCGATAGCCGATCCAGCGGCCGTCGGTCAGTTCGACGCGATCGTGGATGGGGTCGAAAGCCGCGACCGAGCCGCGCACCCACTGGGCGCCTTGGGGGATCAGGTCCTCGGTGCGGCGCCGGGTCCGCTCGGGCGTGAAGACGCCGGCGCCGACCATGGTCCAGCCGGGCTGATAGTAGTGATGTTCGGATGGCTCGACGATGCGGACATCAAGGTCGGGGCGACGACGCAGGAGGCTGGCGGCTGTGGCGATGCCGGCGGATCCGCCGCCGACGATCAGGACATCGCAGGACTCCAGGGGGGCGTACTGGGCGCTCATGACGCGGCTCCTTCGAGACGGGGACGCAGGGCGCCGAGGTCGTAGCCGGCGCTCTTGGCGCGTGCGATCAGATCGTCAGCGCTTATCGAGGCGACGTTCGCCAGCGCCCACAGGGTGGTCGTGCGCGTGCCGGTGCGGCAGAAGCCGAACACAGGCTGGGGCAGGTTGGCCAGAGCCTCGCGGAAGTCCGCCACGTCCTGGTCGGAGATTGCGCCGCCGACCACGGGAACATGGGCGAAAGCCAGTCCCGCAGCCTCGGCGGCCTGGCGCAGATCTTCGGAGCTGGGCTGGCCGGGCTCTTCGCCGTCGGGTCGGTTGGAGATCACCGACCGGAACCCTTGGGCCGCGATGTCGGGCAGGTCTTCCGGGGCGATCTGGGGCGAGGCGGACAGGGCCTCGTCCAAAGGGCGAATATGCATGGCTTTGTCTCCCTAGGGTCTTTTCTGGTTCAGGCGTTTCGGTCGAGGGTCAGGCGGAACAGCGCCATGCCGGCCGCGAGGGCGCCGACGAAGACGAAGGCCTGCCAGGCGCCGGTCGTCAGCGCCGCAAGCGCCGGGCCGGGGCACAGGCCGACCAAGCCCCAGCCAAGGCCGAACAGGGCGGCCCCGCCGACCAGAGGGGTGTCGATGGTCCGGCCCTCGGGCACATGGAAGGTGTCGGCCGCGACCGGAGCCTCCATGCGCCGGCGGATCAGCCAGGCTATGGCGGAGGGGATCAGCGCCCCGCCCATGACGAAGGCCAGAGAGGGGTCCCAGGCGCCCGTCACATCCAGGAAGGCCAGGACGCGGGCCGGGTTGATCATGTCGGACACCACCATGCCGGCGCCGAACAACAAGCCGCACAGGACGGCGACGATCAGCCGGCTCACGCCAGGCCTCCCAACAGGTGGCGGGTGACGAAGACGGTCAGGGCCGCGACGGCCATGAAGACGCCGGTGGCGACGATGGAGCGGGGCGACAGGCGGGCCAGGCCGCAGACGCCGTGGCCGCTGGTGCAGCCCGAGCCCCAGCGGGTGCCGAAGCCGACGATCAGGCCGCCGAGCACCAGCAGCCAGACCTCCGAAGTGATCTGCACCTCGGGCCTGCGGATCAGGGCCGAGGCCAGGGCCGCGCCGCCCAGCAGGCCGGCGATGAAAAGCAGGCCCAGAATGCGCGGCGCGCCTTTTGACAGGCCGGTCGCTGCGGCGGTCAGGCCGGAAATCCCGGCTACGCGCCCATTCAGCAACAGATAGAGACCGGCCGACAGGCCGACCAGCAGACCGCCGGCCAGCGGCCAGATGAAGGGAAGAGGCTCAAGCATCGGAGCCTCGCCTCACAGCGCGTTCAGCGGGACCTTGAGGTAGCGCACCCCATTGTCCTCGGGCTCGGGCGGGCGGCCGCCGTTCATGTTCACCTGAACCGACGGCAGGATCAGCTTGGGCATGGGCAGGGTGGCGTCGCGCTGGGTGCGCATGGCCACGAACTCGTCCTCGCTGACGTCGTCGCGAATATGGATGTTGCCTGTCCGCTGGGCACCGATGGTGGTCTCCCAGGCGAACTCGGTCCGGCCCGGCGGCGCCTTGTAGTCGTGACACAGGAAGACCCGCGCCTCGTCCGGCAGGGAGGTCAGGCGATGGATCGAGCGGTACAGGGTCCGGGCGTCGCCGCCGGGGAAGTCGCAGCGCGCCGTACCATAGTCGGGCATGAACATGGTATCGCCGGGGAAGACGGCGTCGCCGATGACATAGGCCAGACAGGCCGGGGTGTGGCCGGGCACGTGCAGGACCGTGGCCTTCAGACCACCGATCTCAAACCGGTCGCCGTCGTTGAACAGATGGTCGAACTGGCTGCCGTCGCGGCGGAAGTCGGTCCCTTCGTTGAAGATCTTGCCGAAGACCGCCTGGACGGTGAGGATTTCATGGCCAATCGCCAGCTGACCGCCGAGCTTTTCCTGGAGATAGGGCGCCGCCGACAGGTGATCGGCATGGGCGTGCGTCTCGAGCAGCCACTGAACCGTGAGACCTTCGGATTTCACGTAATCAATGAGCGCATCGGCCGAAGCGTGCGTGGTGCGGCCCGACGCCGGATCGTAGTCCAGCACGCTGTCAATGATGGCGCAGACGTCGGAGCCGGGATCGCGCACGACGTGGCTGACGGTGAAGGTGGCTTCGTCGAAGAACGATTTCACGACAGGGCGTTGGCGAGGATCGCCCAGCGCGGCGCGCACGATGTCGGCGGCGTCGTCGCGGGCGGGGTCGGGTGTGGGCGAGGACATGACGTGTCTCCGTTTCGGTGACTCAACACATATACTCATTCATAGTTCGTGCAAGTATGTATTTTAATGTAGCGGAAACGGTGGGATGCGCTTAGCTTGCGGCTATGGACACGATCGACACCGGGCCAGCCGTCTATCCCCCCGCAATGCGCGCCCTGCGCATCAACGATACGGCGCCGGACTTCACGGCGCGCACGACTCAGGGCGAAAGGCGCCTCAGCGACTACCGTGGACGCTGGCTGGTGCTGTTCTCGCATCCGGCGGACTTCACGCCGGTCTGCACCAGCGAGTTCGTGGCCCTGGCCCGGCAGGCCGACGCCTTCGCGGCGATCGACTGCGATCTGATGGCCCTGTCGGTGGACAGTCTGTATTCGCACCTGGCCTGGCTGAAGGACATCTTCCGCCGCTTCGGCGTGAAGGTGCCGTTCCCGATCATCGAAGATCCCTCCATGGCCATCGGCCACGCCTTTGGCATGGTGGACGCCGGCTCGAGCGACAGCGCCACGGTGCGCGCGACCTTCGTGATCGATCCCGAAGGCGTGGTGCGCGCCATCAGCTGGTACCCGATGAACATCGGCCGCTCGGTTGATGAGTTGCTGCGTCTCGTCACCGCCCTGCAGACCTCGGACCGTGAGGCGGCCTCCACGCCGGCGGGCTGGACGCCCGGCGACGCACTGCTGGAGCCGGCCGCCACCACACTGGACGCCGCCATCGCCGACGGTGACGGCGATGCACCCTGGTACTATCGCGAGCGCAGCGCATGACCGACGATCAAGCGGCCGCGATGGAGCGGTTGAAGGAAAAGGCGCCGGAGGCCGCAGAGCTGTTGCGCCAGCTGGCCAACGCCAACCGGCTGCTGATCCTGTGTCATATCGCCGAAGAGGAGCGCTCGGTGGGCCAGCTCGAGGCGGACCTCGGCATCAAGCAGCCGGCGCTATCCCAGCAACTGGCAGAGCTGCGCCAGTATGGCCTGGTCAAGACCCGCCGTCAGTCCCGCTCGATCTTCTATTCGATCGCCGACGAGCGCGCCCAGGCGGTCATGGGGATGCTCTACGAAATCTTCTGCGGCGATGCGAAGGCGGTCGGCGCGCGAGCCGCCGCCCCGGCGCCCCGCACATCGACGCCGGCGCGCGGCGACACAGCTCAGTTCGCCCGCATCACCGCCGTCGCACGTCGCTGACGGCAAACCCGCACAGGAGACTCTAGTGAAGGGCTTCATCGACAATATCGAACGTCTGACGGAAGAGAACACAGACTTTCGCCGCGTTCTGTACACCGGCCACAATCTGCAGCTCGTCCTCATGGCCATTCCGCACGGCCAGGAGATCGGCGAAGAGGTCCACGACGACCGCGACCAGTTCTTCCGCATCGAGGCGGGCGAGGGCGAAATCTGGATCGACGGCGTTCGTCACGCCGTGAAGGCGGATGACGGGGTCATCGTCCCTCAGGGCGCCCGCCACAATGTGGTCAGCACGGGGTCCGAGCCGCTTCGGCTCTACACCCTTTATGGTCCGCCGGAGCATCGCGACGGTACGGTTCACGCCACGGTGGAAGAGGCCTCCGCCGACCACGAGCATTTCGACGGCCGCACGACCGAATAACCGTCAGGGGCCGACGTCGTCCGCATCGGCGCGCCGGTCGTCGGGCCGCGGCAGGTGCAGGTCGATACCCAACGCCTCCGCCAGACGGGTGTCGCGACGATAGATGTCATCGCGAAAGGCGACGCGGCCCTGGCCGTCCAGAAAGGCCGTCCAATAAAGCAGGCGCACGTCGATCGGCCGACCGGTCGCCACCCGGACGGTCTCGCCGCTGTCCAGCGCGGCGTCGAATCGGGCGAGCCTCGCGGGGTCGGGCGCAAGCAGCAGCCGAGCGAAGCCGACCGCGTCCTGCACCCGCACGCAGCCGTGGCTGAGATGGCGGAAGCTCCGGTCGAACGCACCCCGCGACGGGGTGTCGTGCAGGAAGATGGCGTAGCTGTCCTGAAGTTCGAACTTGACCTGGCCCAGGGCGGCGTTCGGGCCAGCGCGCTGAACCACCATGCCATTCTGAATCGTCATGTTGTTCGCCCGCATATAGGCGGCGCCGCGTGGCAGGATCTCGCGCTGGGCGATGGAAGTCGGCACCGTCCAGGGCGGATTGGCGACCACCGAGGCGAAGGGCCGTTCGAGGCTGGGCGTCGCATTGTCGGCGTCACCCGTCACGACCCGCATCGAATGCACGGGCCGACCGTCCTTCCAGTAGACCATGATGGAGGCGGCGGTGTTCACCTCGATCCGTTCCGGGGCGACGTCTCTCTTCAGCCAACGGCGGCGTTCCAAATTCAGCGCGATCTGGCGAGCGCGGGCCTCGGCCGAAATCGAGAGCGCCCGCTGTGTCGCCGGGCCGATGCGGGCGTCCGCTTCAAGACCGTGGCGCACCTGGAACGCCCGAACGGCCTCTTGCACAATGGAGCCGTATTCACCGCCAGACGGGCCGACCATCGCGGCGGCGGCTTCGCTTAAATCGCCTTCCACCCGAAGGCGCGGCAGGAGGGCGGGAAGGCGCGGGTCGGACGCAAATGGTTCGATCGTCGCGCCCAGGGCAAAGGGCGGCCAACCGCCGCGGTCGGCGATGGCGCGATAGCGGAGGAAGCCGTCGCACAGGCCCTGATAGCCGCGGTCCTGGGGTGCGAGGCCGGCCATCGTCGCCGCAAGTGTTCCGTCGTCGACCGCCTTTGCGAGGAGAGGCGGCGTGTCGACTTGGTTGCGATCCATCTCCCAGAGCGTCTCGACGGATGCTGGATCGACCCGGCCATGGGCGAGCGCCTCAGCCAGGATCAGGACGGCCTGGGTCAGTTCTGCTTCGCTAAGGGCGAGACCGTCGGGCGCCGACAGCCCGTGGCGGTCCGCCAGAGCTAGGGCGTCCATGGCTTGCCGGCGCGCGGACCCCGCCCAGGCGGGGCGTCCGCCGCGGGCCGCGTAGAAGGCTGTAGTCAGAACAGTGATGTCAAAGGCGGCGGGCGCGGGTGCTGCTCGCGCCGCCGTAGAGACCCAGAGCGGCGCCGCTGCGGCCGCCAGCAGGTGTCGGCGGTTCAGGATTGAGGAGCGACGATCAACCATGCCGCCGACACCGCAGGGTTCACCTTAAGGCAGGCTTAAGGTTGGCCGGTCCGCCAGCCCCACCGCGCGAAGATGGCGGCCCCCTCGTCGGACTTCAGAAAGTCGAGGAACGGCTGGGCGTCGGCGTCCTGGCGGCCGGTCTCTGTCACAACGGCGCCGGCGTCGCGGTAGATGCGGTAGGGCTCTTCGACCTCGACCACATCAGCGAGGTCCGGATTGGCGACCTGCCAGATGCCCCAGATGATCCAGGCGTCCAGCGTCGGGTCGTCGATCCAGGCTTGTCGGGCCTCGGCGCTGTTGCGGGCGTAGACGACGATGTTACGACGCAGGGCGCGCACCTTGGCGATGTCGCCGGTGCGACCGGCCATGTCCTCCCACAGGCCGTTCTGGCCCGCGCCGTTGACAACCAAGACCCGGCGATCGGGCTGGAAAAGATCCTCAAGGCCGCCGATGCCGTCCGGATTTCCCGGCCGAACGAGGATGGAGGCGGTGCGCAGATAGAGCGGCTCGACCGCCTCGGCGCGGATGCGGCCCTCCAGGGCGCTGACGAAGTCGGTCATCATCGTCTCGGAGCCTGAGAAGATCAGGTCGCCATCCGCCTTGGCCTGGTCCAGCCATTGGGGCGTGGGTCCGGCGACGACGGCCACGGCGCGACCGGTGCGCGCCTCATAGGCCTTCGCGGCGTCGCGCATGGCGGGGGAGGGGCCGCCGGGACCGTAGACATGAAGTGGATCGGCGGGCGTCTGGGCGTGGGCGGCCAGGGCCGTTGCGCTCAGGAGGGCGGCCAGCGTCAGTGCGGACGGGCGCATCAAGAATTCTCCTGGGGTGGGGCGAAGTGATTGGCGGGAATCTTGAAATAGACGCGCCCGTCCGGCGCGGCCGGCGGCAGCACCCCGCCGCGGATGTTCACCTGAAGCGCGTAGAGCATCAGATTCGGCAAGGGCAGGGTGGCGTCCCGATCGTCGCGGAGCCGCACGAAATCCGCCTCGCCGCGTCCGCCGCCGACATGGATGTTGTCCGCCTTCTGCTCTCTCACGGTGCTGAAGCAGGCGGGCTCGCGGCCATCCGGGCCATAGTCGTGGCCAACGAAGACGGCGGTCTCTTCAGGCAGGGCCAGGATGTCCTGGATGCTTCGGAAGAGAGTCTTCGAGTCGCCGCCCGGAAAGTCGGCGCGCGAGGTGCCGGCATAGGGCATCATCAGGGTGTCGTGGACGAAGGCGTTGCCGCCAATCACATAGGTGATGGAGGCCATGGTGTGCCCCGGTGAGAACATCACCCGCGCCGGCAGGTCGCCAACAGCGAACGTGTCGCCAGCCTTGAAGAGTCGGTCCCACTGGCGACCATCGGCCGGAAAGTCGTCGTCCAGGCCGTAGATGTCCTTCCACAGCTTCTGGACGCCGATGACCTTTTCGCCGATGGCGGTCGGCGCGCCCAGTTTCTCGTTGAGGAAGGGCGCGGCGGAGAAGTGGTCGGCGTGGGGATGGGTGTCCAGCAGCCACTCGACGGTCAGGCCCTTCGCCTTGACGTAGTCCAGGATGGCGTCGGCGTTGCGGGTCGAGGTCGCCGCCGCCTTCTCGTCGAAATCCCAGACCGGATCGATGATCGCGCATTTGCGGCTGACCGGGTCGGAGACGACATACTGCCAACTGCCGGTCTTCTTGTCGTGGAGCGCCGCGATGCGCGCTCCGCCGTGGTCGATGATCTGCATGAAGGCTCCGTTTGGTTTGCGAAGAAAAAGGCCGGACCGCTTGCGAGGTCCGGCCGGAATCCGATCAGGCGGCTTTCGGGGCGTCGGGGAGGTCGCGCGTCGAGAAATACCAGTCGGTGTAGACGTAACCCTCGGAAGCGCGAGCCTCGGCCGCCTCGGCGGCCTTGGGCGGGGGGACGATGGCCGGTTGGCCAGGGCGCCAGTTCTCAGGCGTCGCGACCCCGTTGGCGTCGGACGCCTGGAGCGCGGTGAGCAGCCGAACGAACTCTTCGATGCTGCGGCCATTGCTCATGGGATAGTAGACCATGGCGCGCAGCTTGCCTTCCGGATCGATCAGGAAGGTGGCGCGAACAGCCGAGGTGTCGGCCGCCCCGGGGTGGATCATTCCGTAGGCCTGGGCCACCTCCATCTTCAGATCCTCGATGATGGGGAAGGGGATTTCGACGCCGAACTTCTCCTTGATGTTCCGGGTCCAGGCTAGGTGCGAGAAGATGCTGTCTATCGAGAGGTCCAGGAGCTCGCAGTTCATGGCGGCGAACTCATTCGCATGCTTGGCGAACCCGATGAACTCGGTCGTGCAGACCGGGGTGAAGTCCGACGGGTGCGAGAAGAGGATCAGCCATTTGCCGCGGTAATCGGCCAAGCTGCGATCCCCGTGCGTGGTGCGGGCGTGAAAGTCGGGGGCGGGTTCGTTGAGGCGGGGCAGTCCGGTCATGTCGATATCTCCTTCAGACGCCCCAATGAACAATTACATACATACTTACGCAAACTAATAGTTCTTATGCTCAGGAAAGGTTCCGCCTATGCCGAGCCGTCAGTTCACAACCAGGGCGTATCCGGCCTGTTGAAGGTGGATGACCGTCATCAGGGCGGCGAGATCAACGCTCACGCCCGCTTCGAGATCGGCTTGCGCGATGCCGTTCCCCGCCATGGCCTGGCCGCACAGTCGAACCTGGACGCCGGCGGCGATGAGGGCGCGGATCAGGGCGCTGTTGGGGTTGGCGTCGCCCTTGCCGCGCGCGGTCCAGGCGGCGTCGGAGAGAACTGCAGGGGTGGCGGCGCCGTGCAGGACGACCACGATCTGACGGTGGTCGGCGTCCACGCCGCCCGCCGCCAGCATATTCACCAGCCGCGCGACGCGATCCAATCCCTTCAGCGGCCTGTCGTCCGCACCGCCCTGGGACACGTCGAAGATGACCCGATAGATGCGCGACGGATCCGGCTGTTCGCCGGCCTCGGGCAGGGGCTTGAAGCCGCCGAAGCCTGAGACAGCCTGGGCGAAGCTCGGGGAGGCCGCCAGGGAGGCGGCCAAGGACAGGGCGATCACGAGGGTTTTCATGGCGGGTTCCGGTGTGCGGGCGCTGGGGGTCAGGGACGGCGGGCGATGAGATCGATCAGGGCGGACCGGCCGCTGTGGCCGGCGCCTTCGGAGACGTCGCTGTCGTGGCTTTTCAGATGCAGGATGTCGAAGTCGGCGAAGGCGTCGCGGAGCAGCGCCTCGGTGTAGAGGTTCTCGACCTGCCCCGGACCGCCGGTGCCATAGGCGATCTGTTCCGGCCGATAGCCCTGCAACAGGACCAGGCCGCCAGGCTTCACGGCCGCCTTCATACGCTCGAAAAGTCGGTCGCGCTGGGGAGGCGGGGCGAACTGAATGAAGACGGCGACCACGACGTCGAACGCACCCTGCGGCCAGCCCCAGGTCTCGAAGTCCGCCACCTGGGCGTCCAGTGTGACGCCACGTCGCTCGGCCAGGGCGAGGGCCTTCTCGACCGCGCGCGGGGCGATATCCGTGGTGGTGACGGCCAGGCCCTGTTCGGCGAGCCACACGCCGTTTCGGCCCTCGCCGTCGGCGACCGCCAGAGCGGTCATGCCGGGCTGGAGCCGCGCGATCTGAGCGGCCAGGAAGGCGTTGGGCGTCTCGCCGAACAGATAGTCCTGGCGGTCATAGCGGCTGTTCCAGAAGTCGCGGGCGGCGACGGAGTCCATAAGGTGTTCCTTCAGATGATGAGGACGCTGACGGGCAGATCGGTCTCGCCAGGCGTATGGTCGGCGAACCAGGATTCAAGCGCCCCCACAGTGTCGATGTCGAGCGTCCGGCGGTCTCGCCCGTAATGTTCGGGCACCCCTTGGGCGGTGACGAAGGCCACCAGATAGTCCGCCTCCGGCTCGACAGGGCGGTCTCCGACCAGCAGGCGGTCGAGGCGCTGCCCCTTGGGATTCTCAAGCTTCACGAAGGCCGTGAGACCCCGGCAACGTTTGATGTAGCCGCCCATCTGCTCATACGGGTCGGCGGCGAAGGTGCGCTCCAGATTTTCTTCCAGCATCGCTTGCAACTCGGCCCCGGTCAGCGTCGTGCGTGAGATCGGCGGATTCATCGGCGCCATATTGTAGAGGTCGCCCAGAGTGACCGGACCCGGCGCGACGGGCGCGCCGTAGCGCCAGCCGTTGGAGAAGGCGATGTCCACGCCCGCCGCCTGCGCCGCCGCCGCCAGCAGGACGTCGTCCATCGGCGCGCTGGCCATGGCGTAGCGGTGAAGGGGGATGGCGGTGCGGCCGACGATGCGCGCCAGACGCTCGCGCTCGGGCGCCAGGGCCATCTCCACCAAGCCGGCGACTTGATCGTCTTCGGGGCCAGCGTCCACGGCTATGAGCCGATGGCGCCGCAGGCACACGCGGCCCTCTGCAATCTCCAGATCCAGCCGGCCGATATAGGCGCCGTGGCAGCCGGACTGGATGATCAGGGTGTCGCCGACGCGGGCCGGTTCGTGCAGGCGGTTATGGGTATGACCGCTCAGGATCACGTCGATGCCCGGCGTTTCGGCGGCCAGCTTCAGATCCTGCGGAAAGCCCAGGTGCGACAGCAGGACGACCAGATCGACCTTTTCCTCGCGGAGCTGGTGCAGCTGCTCGCGGGCTTCGGCCACACCCATTTCAAACCGCACGCCTTCAGAGAAGGCGGGGGGCATCGTCTTGTCGATGATGGGGCAGGCCAGGCCGATCACGCCGATCCTCAGACCGCCGCGCTCGAACACCCACCGCCCGTCGAACTCCGGCGCGCCGTCATCCTTGCGGAAGACATTGGCGGCCAGGACGGGATAATCCAGTCCCGCCGCCAACGCCTTGAACCCCGCCGGGCCATAGGCGAACTCCCAGTGCGCCGTCATGGCGTCGATCTTCAGGGCGTTCATGATCGGAACCAGCGCCTCGCCCCGGCTGGCGACGGCGACCCGCGTGCCATGGAAGGTGTCGCCGTTGTCCAGGGTCAGGCATGCACCTTCGGCGCGCGCCTCTTCGAAGAGGCGCGCGATGCGGGCGACCCCGCCCAGCCGTTCGAACCGCCAGCCGCCTTCGGTGCGCACCAGTTCGGGATGCGGCTCGAGATAGCCGTGGAGGTCGTTCAGCTGGAGCAGGGTCAGGGTGGTCATGGTCGGCTTCAGCGCAGCGGTTGTCCGGAGCGGATACGACCGATCACCGCTTCGAGTTGCGCCTGGGGCATGCCGCCGGGGATCAGATTGCCGTTGATGATAAAGGCGGGCGTGCCCTGCAGGGCCAGGGCCGCCGCTTCTCGACCATTTCGGTCCAGCACCGCGTCGATGTCTGCGCGGTGTTCGGCCAGGTCCTGATTCAGGCGCGCCATGTCCACGCCGGCCGACTGGACCAGACGGGTGATGTCCGCCTGGTCGCCGATGCGCGACGGCGACAGCATGAAGGCGTTATGGACGGCCTCGTACTTGCCCTGATAGGCGGCGGCGAGGGCGGTCCGGGCGGCGGTCTCCGAGACGTCGCCGAAGATCGGCCAATCCTTGTACAGGACGCGCACCTTGGTGTCCGCCTTCAGCAGGCCGTCGATCTCAGGCTGCATCTTCTTGCAGTAGGGGCAGTTGTAATCGACGAAGCCGATGATGGTCACATCGGCGTTCTCGGCGCCGATGAAGGGCGCTGCGGGATCGCGCAGCAGGTCATTGAAGCCGACCTGGGCGATGGGCGGCATGTCTTGTCCGGAGGCGGCGGAAGGGCTGGCGGGCGCCGCGCCGTTGTCGGCGTCGGCCGGGCCGCAGGCGGCGAGCGCCAGGACGGCGGCGAAGGCAGGGGCGAAGGTGCGGTTCATGGAAGCTCCGTGAGGCGAGGGGGTCAGTGCAGACGCGCGATTTCGGTCGCGATCTGTTCGGGGGCGATTTCCCCCATGTGGGCCTTGGCCAGACGGCCGTCGGCGTGGAGGAACAGGGTCACCGGAAGGCCGGCCGTACCGTAGTGGCGGGGCAGCGCCATGGCCTCGTCGAACAGCACATGGTCGAGGGCCAGCCCCTGGCTCTGCAGAAAGGCCCGAACGCCGGCTTCGCCCTCGCCCTGGTTGACGAAGAGGAAGCGCACATTCGGATGGGCTTTTTCGGCCTGGGCCAAAGCCGGCATCTCGCGCCGGCAGGGCGGGCACCAGGTGGCCCAGAGATTGATCACCGTAGGCCGATCGATCGGCGCCGAAAGGTCGATCGCCGGTGCGTCCATCGCGGCCAGCGTCAGGGCGGGCGGCGCCATGGGCTGCGTCGCCGAGGCCAACTGATGGGCGGTGGTCCAAACCAAGGCGCTGGCCAGCACAGGCGCAATGGCCCAGGCGCGTTCGCGCGTCGTGCGCAGCAGCAGAATGGTGGCCAGGATCACGACCGGCGCGACCCAGATCCAACTGAATCCGCCCTGCCAGACCGCGAGCGCCCGCCACGGGTCAGCCCCGAAATACTCCCAGTGCGTCGCCACGTGACCGAGGCGGGCGACCGCCAGACCGCCGAAGACTAGGACCGTGCTCCACAGGTTGAAGCGCGGGCTGACCCGGCTGGCCAACAGCCCGACGCCGATCATGAAGACGAACACGCCGGCGATGATGGCGAACCGCTCGCCCGACAGGACGAGCGGGCCCAGGGTGATGGCGTTCATGCGGCGGCTCCGGCGCTCTGCAGGGCGGAGGCGACGTCTTGGGCCGACATCTCTCCGATCAGTCGGCTGCCCGGCGCTTCGGTCGCCGAGGGCGACAGGAAGATCATCGTCGGCGGTCCGATCACTCCGTGCCGCTCAAGAAGCGCGCGCGCCTCGGGCGTGCTGCGCGTGACGTCGACCTTGATGAGGTCGGTGTTCGAAAGGCCGGCGATGACCGCGGGGTCCTCGAACACCGTCCGCTCGATCACCTTGCAGCTGACGCACCAGTCGGCGGTGAAATAGACCAGGGCGGGACGTTCGCGCGCGGCGGCATCGGCGACGGCGCGGTCGAGCGCCGTCTGATCCAGCACGACCGCTGCGGTTTCGACCGGCGCGGCGGCTGAGATTCCAGCGGGCCGCGCCAGGGGCTCAAGCGGACGCCACGGGTCGTCCGCCCCGAGACTGAGGCCGACCAGCAGCAACAGGCCCCAGGTCGCGGCCGCCAGGCCAGCGACACGTGCGACGCCGTTTCTCAGATTCGGGCTCAGCGGCTGGAACAGGCCGAGAGCCGCCGCCAGACCGAGCGCCAGCGCCGCGCCGAAAGCCAGCGTCGCGCTCGGCGGCAGGATGCGGCCGGCCAGCCACCAGGCCATGCCCAGGAAGATGAAGCCGAACAGCATCTTCACCCGGTCCATCCACGGCCCAGCCTTGGGCAGGAAGCGCGCGCCGACCGTGCCGAACACGATCAAGGGCACCCCCTTGCCCAGGCCCAGGAAGAACAGGGCCGCCGCGCCCAGCCCAACGTCGCCGGTCTGTGCGATATAGAGCAGGGCACCCGCCAAGGGCGCGGTGACGCAAGGGCCCACGATGAGGGCGGAGACGAAGCCCAGACCTGCGGCTGAGGGCAGGGACCGCCGTCCGTCACCGCTGTCGCGGGACAGGCGGCTGGTCCAGGCCGAGGGCAGTTGCAACTCGAAGCCGCCGAACATGGACGCGGCGAGAACGACGAAGACGACAACCAGAGCGCCGATCGCCCAAACCGACTGGAGCGCCATCTGCAGGTTCTGTCCGGACCAGGCGGCCGCGACGCCCAGCAGGGCGAAGGCGACGGAAAGGCCCAGCACATAGGCGACCGAGAGCATCAGGCCTCGGCGCGTACCGCGCCCGTCCACGCCGCGTCCGATGACGCCGGCCAGGATCGGGTACATGGGAAAGACGCAGGGCGTGAAGGCCAGAAGCACGCCGAAACCGAAGAAGGCGAGCAGGACCCAGGTGGCCCCGCCCTGCAGCGCCAAGCGATCGACGAAGCCCGGGCTGGGGTCCGGGATGACCGCCGGCGATGGCGCGACCGGCGGAGGCGCCAACGCGCCCTCATCACTCGCGAGTGCGGGTGTGGGTGCAGCGCCCGGCGCCTGGATCGCCAGCAGAGCGGCGGCCTGAGCGGTCTGCGCATCGGCCTCCCGAGCGGCAACCTCGGACTGCGGCCGGGTCGGCACGTCCACTGTCCGCGTCATCGGCGGGTAGCAGATCGAGTCCTCGAGGCACCCCTGGTAGGTGATGTTGACCGACGTCGGGCCGCCAACCTGCGTCAGGGTCTGCGCCGATAGGGTCGCGCGACCCTCGTCATGCCAGACGTCGACGACGCCAAAGCCCGGATCGTCCTTGGTTTCGCCGGTCGCAAGCTCCAGAGGCAGCGATGCTTTCCCGCCCGGCGTGCTGGCGACGGTGTGGTCACGATAGAGATAATGGCCGGGCGCAATGTCCCAGGCGAAGGCCAGGTCGCCGTCAGCCTCACGCGTCACCGTCAGGGAGAAGGCCTTGTCAGGCGATAGCGGAGCCTGACCCAATGCCGAACCCGGAAGGGTGAAGGACAGGATCGCGAGAGCGGCGGGCAACAGTCGGCGGAAAAACCTCATGGCCATCTCGTCGGCAAACGAGCTTAAGTCAGGCTTAAGCCGCAACTTCCACCTCACGCCGCATGAGACTGCTCGCCATAGAAGATGATCCCGTTCTCGCCGACGGCCTCCAGGTCGGGCTCAGCGCCTGCGGCTGGACGGTCGAAGTCGTCGGGCGGGTCGAGGACGCCCTCGCGGCGCTGGAAAGCTCGGCGTTCGATGCGGTCGTGCTGGATTTGGGTCTTCCTGATGGCGACGGCCTTTCGGTGCTGCGTTTCGTTCGCGAGCGCGACATGGATGTCGGCGTGGTGGTCTTGTCGGCGCGCGATGACAGTCGGGACCGCATTGTGGGTCTGGACGCCGGCGCGGACGACTATGTCGGCAAGCCTTTCGATCTCGACGAACTGGCGGCGCGACTGCGCGCGGTGCGGCGTCGCCTGCTTGGGCGCTCGGCGCCCGCCTTGCGCCACGGCGGGGTGACCCTTGATCCCCAGTCGCGTCTGGCTTGGCGTGAAGAGGGGGACCTGCCCCTTTCGAGACGTGAGTTCGCCATCCTGGAGGCCCTGATGGAACGGCCTGCACAGGTCCTCTCGCGCAGTCAGCTAGAAGAACGCCTGTACGGTTGGCAGGAGGAGATCGGCTCTAACGCGGTGGAAGTGCACATCCACTATCTCCGGGCCAAGTTGGGAGCCGGCTTCATCCGCACCGTCCGCGGCGTAGGATACACCCTGCAATGAGCTCGATCCGCCTGCGTCTGTTCGCCACCCTCGCGCTCGTGACCGCCCTCGTCTGGGGCGGCGCGGTCGTCTGGGTCGAGATCCAGACCCGGGCCGAGGTGCAACGGGTGCTGGACCGGCGCCTGATGGAGTCGGCCCGCATGGTCTCGTCCCTGATGCAGGCCGGCAGCGTGCGCCCGGCGATGCAGGCTCCGGAAAGCGGGGCCGCCGATGTCTACGACCGTCAGCTCTCCTGCCAGATCTGGTCGCTGGAAGGCGATCTGATTGGTCGGTCCCAAAGCGCGCCTGCGGAGCGGTTGTCGGAAGGGGGCGACGGTTTTTCAGAACGCACGATCCGGGGCGAGCGCTGGCGCGTCTACACGGTGCATGATCGTGATGCCGGTTTCAGGGTCATGGTCGGGGACAATCTGGCCGTTCGCGAGCACCTGGTCGGCAATGTCGTCACCGCTTTGATCGGTCCGGCGGTCCTTGGTCTGCTGGTGCTTGGCGTATTGATCTGGTGGTCGGTAGGGCGGGGGCTGACCCCTATTCGACAAATGACCCGCAGCCTTGCGGTACGGGATGCGGAAGATCTGACGGCGTTGGACGTATCGCCGGACGCCCGCGAACTCCGTCCCTTCGCCCTGGCGCTGAACGACTTGATGTCACGCCTTGGCGCAGCGCGACGTCGCGAGGCCGAGTTCACGGCCGCTGCCGCGCACGAATTGCGTACGCCTCTGGCAGGCCTGCGCGTCCAGGCGCAGATTGCGGCGTCGTCTTCGGATACGGCCGTTCGAAGACGCGCGCTGGAGCAGATCCAGACCTCTGTCGATCGCACTGCCCGCCTCGTCACAGGTCTTCTCGTCTTGGCGCGCGAGGACGAGATGCCGGTTAGCGACGAAGATCGCCGCTGGGTGACGCTTCGGTCGCTGTTTGCAGGAGCGGAAGGCGATGATCGGGTGTCGATCGTTGAAGGTGACGCGCTGCTTAACGTGGATCCAGATCGCTTCGAGGCAGCGGCTGCCAATCTCCTCGCCAACGCGCAGGCGCATGCGGCATCCTCAGTCGTGATCAGTTACGACCCGACTTCCGGGCGTTTAATCGTCGAGGACGACGGCCCGGGCGTGGCCTTCTCGGATCTGCATCGGCTGGGTAGGCGCTTCTTCCGTGCGGCCAATGCACCTTCCGGAGGGAGCGGTCTGGGCCTCTCTATCGTCCTCGCCACAGTGAAGGCCCATGGGGGACAGGTGCAGTTCTTGCGCTCACCAGGAGGCGGTCTCCGTGTCGAGGTGATAGTTGCTATTGAGGCTTCGGGGTCGATGCATAAGCCTAGCACGCTGACCGACTAACAACGATCTCGGCACGCCGAAAGGGTGAGCTCGGGGCCGATCGCGGATCGGAGGCGGACATTAGATGTTCTCACCTCCAGCGTCTGCTGATGCAAACGGCTGCTGGTCGCACAGCGAGGATAGCCCGCACGCACCCCACTGCTGGCTCACTAAGTTGGGCTAGGGCTTTCGGCGGCTCAGCGGCCGCTGGTCGGGAGATTTCCGACCGGGTTTCTGCTATGGGATTTCAGGAAGTGGGTATTGATCCAGATTGCTGGCTCTTCCCCTCTTCTGGTGACCATATGGTGACCAATCGTCGCTGAGATTTCCTAAGTTCTTAGAAAAATCAGCTTTATCAATAGGATAGAACGAGAGTTCGCGGCATCGAATATCCTCTACTGGGACATCGAGCTGGAGCCCTAGTCCTGATCCTTCGGAGGGATCTGGCGAATGCGGTCTTCCATGGTGGTGAAGACGGTCAGCTTGGGCGGCGTGTCCGGGCGAGGCAGGCGGTGGAAGGCCATCCACCAGGCGAAGGCGACGAAACCGACCACGGCGGCGCAGGCGATGATCTCGAAGATCATGAGGCCGGCGCCTGCTGCGACGCCTTCCAGACCTCGAGGTATTCAAGGCGGCGCAGCACCTTGGAGCCGGGGTCCAGCAGCACGTGGACGCCGGCGGGGGCGGTGAAGCTGGCGCGGCCGTCGGTCATGGGCAGGGTGCGGGTCTGGCCGTCCACCTCGACCTCGACTGGCAGGGGGAAGGGGCGGCCGTTTCCGGTCTTCCATTCCAGGGTCACGCGCTCGCCGTCGCGGGTCATGACCAGGTCGGGCAGGGCGGCCTGATACAGGTAGGCGTCGAAGAACCAGCCGAGGTCCTGGCCGGTCACGGCGTTGACGATGGCGATGAACTCCGGCGTCGTGGCGTAGCGGGGCGCGAAGTTGCCGGGCTTGGGATCGGGGCGGCCGTAGACCAGCCGACGCAAGGATTCGTAGAAGGCCTCGTCGCCGATATGGAGGCGCAGGGTGTGGGCGATCAGGGCGCCCTTGTAATAGAGGTCCAGCCCCGGCCCGGTTTCACTGTTGTAGACGGTTCCGGCGTCCTGAGGCTTGCCCGAGACCACAGGGAAGCGATTGGACAGCGTCAACCGCATGGTCTGCAGTTCGGACTGCATGGCGCGTTCGCCGTTCAGCCAGCGGGCGTAGAGGGGCTGCATATAGGTGCCGAAGCCCTCGTGCAGCCACATGTCGTCCCAGTCGGCGTTGGTCAGCTGATTGCCGAACCACTCGTGCGCCAGTTCGTGTTGCAGCAGCCAGTCGTAGCCCTTGCCGTCCAGCTTGTAGCCGTTGCCGTAGGCGTTGATGGTCTGGTGCTCCATGCCCAGGTGCGGGGTCTCGACCACGCCCATCTTCTCGTCCCCGAAGGGGAAGGGGCCGATGGTGGCCTCGTAGAAGTCGAGCTGCTTGGGGAACTCGGCGAAGAGGGCGGCGGCCTTGGCCGGTTCGTCCGTGGCCAGGCGCCAGAAGCGCAGGGGAATCACATTGCCGAAGCGGCTGGGGTAGTCGGCGGCCATCTCGACGAAGGGGCCGACGTTCAGGCTGATGGCGTAGGTGTCGGGCTGGCGCGCGATCCAGTTCCAGGTGGTCGTGCCGTCGCCGTTGTCGGTCTTGCCCAGGAATCGGCCGTTGGCGGGGGCGCTGAGGGCGGACGGGACGGTGATGTGCAGGTCCACGCGGTCGGGCTCGCCCTGTGGATGGTCGACGCAGGGCCAGAACAGGTCGCAGCCCTCGCCCTGCACCGCGCTGGCGATCCACGGCTGGCCGTCAGGCGTGGTCGACCAGACGAAGCCGCCGTCCCAGGGCGCGCGCTTGGCCTGATGCGGGCGACCGGCGTAGGCGATGCGGACTGAGGCCGTCTGCCCGGGCGTCAGGGCGCGGGGCAGGGGGATGGTCAGGCGACCGTCCGGGTTGGACCAGCCAGCGACAGCCTGGCCGTCCACGGTGATGGAGGCGATGGCGAATAGGGTGTCCAGTTCCACCACGACGGCGGGCGTGGGCGCTGTGGCGGTGAAGTCGAGGACGGCGACGGCCTCGATCGACTGGGTCTCGGGCAGGAGCTTGAACGACAGGTCGGCCTTGTCGAAGCGCAGGGCCAACTGCTCGGGCGTGCGCGCCGTGCCGCTGGATAGGGTGAAGGCCGTCGAATCGCGAGCCGGGGCGGCTTCCTGAGCGAGCGCAGGCGCCGACAGCAGGGCTGTGGCCAGGCAGAGGGCGGCGGTCAGGCGCAAGGCGATGGCTCCACGAGGATCGAGCCGGGAGGGTAGCGGTTGGGGCGGGGCTCGCAAGCCCGCACCCCGCTTGCCGTCATCCTCGGGCTTGACCCGAGGATCGAGCTTAGGGCGCGCTCGGCCTTGCGGACGTCGCGCAGGCGGACAACCTGATCCTCGGGTCAAGCCCAAGGATGACGGCCTAAATGGTGAGCGAAGAAGCAGACAAAGAAAAAGGCCGGTGTTTCCACCGGCCTCTTCAGATCTTGTCAGACGGCGCTGATTAGGCGGCGGTCTGTTCAGCCAGCTTGGCCTTGACCTGACGCTTGATGCGCAGGGCGGCGGTCGACAGCTTTTCGTCGCGAGCCTTGACGATGAAGGCGTCCAGGCCGCCCTTGTAGTCCAGGGTGCGCAGCGCGGCGTTCGAGATGCGCAGCGAGAAGGTTTGGCCCAGCGACTCGGAAGCCACCTTGACCGTCTTCAGCGACGGCAGGAAGCGGCGCTTGGTCTTGATGTTCGAGTGGCTCACATTGTGGCCGACCATCGGGCCGATACCCGTGAGTTCGCAACGACGCGACATCTTAAGATCCTCAAGGTCACATCCGCGAACGTGTGCGGACGCATGAAACAGGTGCACGCAGCGGGCGGACCCCTGCGAGAGAGGGGGCCGTATAGAGGAATGACTCGGAGGCCGTCAAGGCTGGAGTCGAGTCAGGCTGGGGATTGCGCCGTGATGACCGCCGGGGATCGTCATCGTTCAGCCGACGTTCAACGACCTGCTATATAGAGGATCGCATGAAGACCTATCGGAAATTCCCCATGAAGACCCTGTCCGTCTCGCTGGCGCGCGCCGCGGCCGTGGCCGCCCCCGTCGTCGCCGGCGCCGTGATGTTGGCCGCGCCGGCCTCCGCCCCGCAGGCCCAGGCCAGCCGCAGCGAGGTCCTGCCCGGTTATTGGGAATACACCACCAGCGTCATGGGCGCGCGCGACACGGAGCAGAAGTGCGTCCGTCCCAGCGAGATCAATCGCTTCTTCGGCGGCCTGTCGACGCGCAAGTGGCAGTGCACCTATCCGACGCGTCAGGTCGGGGACGGCAACGCCCGCTTTGAAGGCAGCTGTCAGGACCGCAAGGGACGCCGCATCAATGTACGCCTGAACGGCACCTATCAGACCGAGAGCTTCCGCTTCAACGGCGGGGCCCAGTTGGCGCGCGGCACGCCCTATATCCCGGCCAGCATCACGGCTCGGCGGATCAGCGCCCAATGCCCGGCGAACGCGGAGTATTTCTAAGGCTGAGTCGCAGGGATGTGATGGTCATAGAAAAAGGCCCGGCGTTTCCGCCGGGCCTTTGTCGTATCCGTCTGTCGCCGTGGATCAGGCGGCTTCGGCCTCAGCTTCGGCCTCTGCGGCGGCCAGTTCAGCGGCGGTCGGGACCGGCTTCTTGGCGCTCAGCGACTTGGCGAGAAGGGCGACGGCGGCGTCCTTGTCGATGCGGTTGGCGGCGGCGACTTCGCGAGCCATGCGGTCCAGGGCCGATTCGTAGAGCTGACGCTCCGAATAGGACTGTTCCGGCTGGGTGTCGGCGCGGTGCAGGTCGCGGACCACCTCAGCGATCGAGATCAGGTCGCCCGAGTTGATCTTGGCTTCATATTCCTGGGCGCGACGCGACCACATGGTGCGCTTGACGCGAGCGCGGCCCTTGAGGGTCGTCAGGGCCTTGGTGACGGTGTCGTCGGCGGCCAGGGTGCGCAGGCCGGCGGTCTTGGCCTTCTTGGTCGGGACGCGCAGGGTCATTTTTTCGTGGTCGAAGGTCACGACATAGACCTCCAGCGACATGCCGGCGACTTCCTGAGTCTCGATGGCGGCCACCTTGCCGACGCCATGGGCGGGATAGACCACCGCGTCGCCAACCTTGAATTCCAGACCGGTCTTGCTCGTCATGTCATTCCTTTCCCGGAACAGGGGCGAAGCGAGGCGCTGAGCGCAGCTGATGGGCGAAAACAACCCCGCCGCCGGAAACTGGTCCCGTCGGTTGGGCGGTCAGGTCACACATCAGAAGCGAAAGCGGATCACCGAACCTCTGGCCGACCCCGTCTGTTCGGCGGGGGACTGTCGCAAACGCGGGCGGCGCGCATGACTGCGGAACCGCCCGTTTCGAATAGGGAGGAACCTATCATAAAATTAGGAAATCTCAAAACATCCACAGGACGACTGAGCGGTTCCGGCACTTTGTGACCGGATTGTGTTCAGGTCTTAGGAGCCCTTGCCGGGCTTCTCGCTGAAGTATTTCTCGAACTTGCCGGTTTCGCGTTCGTACTGTTCGCGGTCGGCGGGCGGCGTGCCTTTGACGGTGATGTTGGGCCAGACCTTGGCGTATTCGGCGTTGACCTGCAGCCACTTGCCGTCCGGCTCGTCCTCGGTGTCGGGGACGATGGCGTCAACGGGGCATTCCGGCTCGCAGACGCCGCAGTCGATGCATTCGTCGGGCGCGATGACCAGGAAGTTCTCGCCCTCATAGAAGCAGTCCACCGGGCAGACCTCGACACAGTCCATGAACTTACATTTCACGCAGGCGTCGGTGACGATGTAGGTCATGGCGGTCGGGTGGGCTCTCTGGCGCAATCAGGGTCGAGGGCGGGCACATGGCCCCGTCGGAACCAACTGTCAACCGAGGGCGCTGTTCAGCGGCGCGGGGCGCTTGACGGGGCGGGGGCGTCTCTGCATCCCATGCGATTACAGATCATCGCTCAGAAGGAGGTTCGCCCATGCGTTTCGTCACCCGTTCCGCAGTCGTCCGCATCGGCGCCGGGGCCCTGGCTCTCAGCCTTCTGGCCGGGGGCGCCGTCGTCGCCCAGGCGGCCCTGACCCGCGTGCCGTCAGAGGTCCAGGGCGGCGACTACAAGCTGGATCCCGCCCACGGCAAGATCACCTGGTCGGTCGATCACCTCGGCTTCTCGACCTATGTCGGCCAGTTCGTGAACGTTCAGGCCGAGCTCAAGCTCGATCCGGCCAATCCCTCGGCCAGCAGCCTGACGGCGACTATTCCGCTGACGGATGTGGCGTCGAACTCGGATGGTCTGAACCGCCACCTGCAGACGGCGGACTTCTTCGACACCGCCAACCACCCGGTCGCCACCTTCCGTTCGACACGCATCGTCGTCGATCCGTCCGATCCCGACGAAGCGACGGTCTATGGCGAACTGACCCTGCGCGGGGTGACCAAGCCGGTGACCATGGAGGTCGACTTCAATCAGGCCGGCCAGACGCGCGGCGGCTACAAGGCCGGCTTTGACGGCGAGGCCAAGATCAAGCGCTCGGACTTCGGCATCACCTTCGGCCTGCCGGCCCTCGGCGACGAGGTGGAGTTGCACATTGAAGGCGAGTTCGTGAAGCAGGGCTGAGTTCTCCTCCCCATGCAATGGGGAGGTGGCGCGGCCGCGTGGCGGTCGTGACGGAGGGGCCGTCTGCAAAGAGCCCCTCCACCGCTGCGCGGTCCCCCTCCGCACAGGGCGGGGAGGAAAATCAGCCTTCCGGCGCGTCGAGCGCGGCATAGAGGGCGCGGGCTTCCTCGGGAGGGCCGCGCCTTTCGCCTAGATGGAGCACGCGCACGGCGATCAGCCGCCCGCCTTGTGCGAACAGGATGTCGTCGCCGGGGTGGACGCTGCGGCTGGGCTTGTCGAGCCGGGTCTGGACGCCGTGGTGGGTCAGGCGGACGGCGCCGCGCTCGACCATGTCGGCGGCCAGGCTGCGGGTTTTGGCGAAGCGGGCGCGCCACAGCCACAGGTCGATGCGGCAGCTTTGCACGCTCATGCAGAGGCGCCCTTGCGCCTCGGGCGGCGCTTGCGGCGCGGGGGCGCGGGCGGCTGGGTCAGTTGGGCCAGGGCGGCGAAGGGCGAATCCTTGGGCGGCGGCGCGGGCTTGCCCGGGCGCGGGGCCTTGTCGGCGCGGGGGAGACGCAGGGCGGCCTGCACCTGTCTGGCCTGTTCGGCGGTCCAGCCCAGTTCGTTCAGGGCTTCGGACGACAGCGGGGCCTTGCCCGTCGCGCGCGACAGGTCGGCGAAGCGTTCCAGGGCCTCGACCGGCGCGCTCCATGATCCGATCGCGCGGCGACCGAAGGCGGACAGCGCGCGGGGCGACGGCGCGGGCGAGGACAGGGGGATCAGGGCCTCGCCGCCGGGGCGGAAGGGCTCGGTCACGAAGGCTTGCGCCAGCAGCCGGGCGCGGGGCTTGAGTGCGCCGGGCAGCCATACCGAATGGGCGCCGACGCGGATGGCGAAGGTCTTGACCGTGCGCCGCTCATGCTGGCTCAGCGCCGCCAGATCGCGTTCGACCTCGGCGCGGGGAATGACGCCGCCCGCCTCGATCAGGCGGAAGGCCAGACCGCGCGGCAGGCCGGTCAGGGCACCGCTGTCGACCGCCTGACGCAGGCGGCGCAACTCACGCAGGGCGCGCCCGGCCTCGGACGCCAGCCAGGCCTCGGTGCGGCGCTGCGCCCGTTCGCGCGCCGGGACCGGGCCGAGTTCGCCCAGCAGCCGCACGCGCGGCGCGAATGGATCGTCATTGGTGATGCGGGCCGTCAAAGCGCCCTGCCACAGGACGTCGCCGCCGCCCGAACGCGGATTGGGAATGACGCTGAAGGCCTCGTCGGCCTCGGCGGCCAGCCTGCCGAGGCGCCGGGCGATCTCAGGCCCGACGGCGCGGGTCGCGGCCTGACGCAGGGCGCGATCGGCCAGGGCAGAACCGCCGGCGTCGGGGGTGAAGTGGACCCCTTCCAGATGGCCGACCACCTCGCCCTCGACCGTCACCTCGCCGTCGTCGCCCACGCCCGCGAGGGTGTCGGAGCGCACGTTCAGCGCCCGCATCAGGGCCGTGGTGCGCCGGTCCACAAAGCGCGCCGTCAGCCGTTCGTGCAGGACGTCGGACAGACGCTCTTCCAGCGCCTTGGTCTTGTCGCGCCAGCCCTGCGCCTGATCCATCCAGTCGGGGCGGTTGGCGATGTAGGCCAGGGTCCGCACCCCGGCGAGGCGGGCCGACAGCTGGTCGATCTGGCCGTCGTCGCGGTCCAAGTCGTTGAAGCGCGGGGCCACCCAGTCCTCGGTCAGACGGCCGCGGCGGCTGGTCAGGGCGGTGAAGATCTCTTTCGACAGGCGGGCGTGTTCGTCCAGCGTCGTCTTCTGGAAGTCCGGCAGCTGGCAGGCCTCCCACAGACGCATCAGGGCCCCGCGTGAACGGGCGATCTTCTTGATGTCGTCATCGGCCGCAAAGCGCCGCAGTAGGGTCTCGTCCAGAGCCTGGGCCGTCAGCCGCAGGCCGAAGCGCTCGGGCGAGACGGTTAGCGAGCGCAGCAGGTCGGGCAGGGTGTCGAAGTCCAGCCGTCCGTGACGCCATTCGGCGGCCTCGACCGGATCGAAGCGGTGGCTGATCACCTGTTCGAGGATGTCCTCGTCCAACTCCTCGGCCTCGCCCGTGACGCCGAAGGTGCCGTCGCGCAGGTGGCGTCCGGCGCGACCGGCGATCTGGCCGATCTCGGCGGCGTGCAGCCAGCGGGTGCGCCGGCCGTCGAACTTCCTGAGCCCGGCGAAGGCGACATGGTCGACATCCATGTTCAGCCCCATGCCGATGGCGTCGGTGGCGACCAGGAAGTCCACCTCGCCCGACTGGAACAACTCGACCTGGGCATTACGGGTGCGGGGGCTCAAGGACCCCATGACCACGGCGGCCCCGCCTCTCTGGCGGCGCAGCAGCTCGGCGATGGCGTAGACCTGCTCGGTCGAGAAGGCGACCACGGCGCTGCGGCGCGGCAGGCGAGTCAGCTTCTTGGACCCGGCGTAGGACAGGGTGGACAGGCGCTCGCGGGTGACGATCTCGGCGTCTGGGACCAGGGCGCGGATCAGCGGCCCCATGGTCCCGGCCCCCAGGAACATGGTCTCGAACCGGCCGCGCGCATGCAGCAGGCGCTGGGTGAAGACGTGGCCGCGTTCCGGGTCGGCGACCAGTTGGATCTCGTCGACGGCCAGGAACTCGACCTGGCGCTCCAGCGGCATGGCCTCGACGGTGCAGACGAAATAGGCCGGGCGCGGGGGGACGATTTTCTCCTCGCCGGTGATCAGGGCGACGGCGGCGGCCCCGCGCTGCTTGACGATCCGCTCGTAGATTTCGCGCGCCAGCAGGCGCAGCGGCAGGCCGATCATGCCCGAGGCGTGACCCAGCATCCGTTCGACCGCCAGATGGGTCTTGCCGGTGTTGGTGGGGCCCAGGATCGCCGTAACGCGCGATGGGGCCAGACCTGCGGAACGATCACTCATGTCGAGTTCAAGGTGGAGAAGCGCCCTGGGTTTCTCAAGCGAAACCGCAGATCGAGGGCAAGAATGAACAGATGCTTTCCGGCGCCTGGAACGGGCGCGAAACGAATCATGACCGAATCAGCGACACGGCCCGATTCAGGCTTTGTTCCCTACAAGATATTGTAGCTTAACGCGGATTAATCGCTAGGAGTTTCTTGCCGGGTGGATAAGTCGGGCGCGGCGTCTTTCCCTGATGGCCGCGAGCCGCTAGGGACGACGCAACGGCCCCGTAGCTCAGCTGCATAGAGCAAGGCTTTCCTAAAGCCGAGGTCGGGGGTTGGAGTCCCTCCGGGGTCGCCATGGTCCATCTGAAGCCGTTGCACGGTCTTCGGGGATTCAGGCGACATGGTCAGATGCCAGGGCGAGCGCTGGGCGCACGGGTCAGGGCGCAGTCGACACCACGTCATCCATGCGCGCGCCGTTGGCGATGACGGCGACGATGCTGCGGCTGTTCTCGATCGTCAGCAGGGGATTGTCGGCCAGCAGCAGGATGTCGGCGCGATAGCCCGGCGCCAGACGGCCGACCTGATCCGGGCGGTCCAGGAAGGCGGCGCCGCCGAGGGTGGCGGCCTGCAGGGCCTGAGCGGGGCTGAGGCCCGCGCGCACCATCCAGGACAGTTCCTCGTGCGCTGCGTAGCCCGGGAAGACGAAGGGGTTGCCGACATCCGTGCCTAGGGCGATGGGGACGCCCGCCGCCGCCGCGCGTCGCAGATTGTCCGAGGCCGTGGTCAGGTAGCCGAGCGCCGTCGCCTCGTCCTCGGCCGCGGCGGCGAGAAAGGGCGGGGCCGTCAGGCTTTCAACCGCTGAGGGCTCCACGCCGGCCAGGGCGTAGGGGTCCGTCTCGCGTTGCCCCCGCGCCCAGGTGAGGATGCCGTCATAGAGGGCGAAGGTCGTCACCAGGGTCATCTTCTGTTCGGCCATGCGCCGCACCAGATCGTCCGGCAGCCGATCGGTCGGCCCATGCATGACGCCGTCGACCCCGGCGTCGAGGGCGATGCGCACATGCTCCGAGGTGCTGATATGGGCGAAGACCCGCAGCGACCGGGCGTGGGCGGCGGCGACGAGCCGGCGGATCTGGGCGTCGCTCAGACGGGGCTTGGGGTACCAGGGCGGCGGGCCGTCTTCGATGACGATCTTGACGGCGTCCACGCCCGCCGCCTTCTTGGCGTCCATCAGCTGATCGATGTCGGCGTCGGAGGTCAGCATGGTGACGCCCAGGGCTTCCAGCACGGCGGGGGGCGTATCCGCCGGCATGTTGAAGATGGTCGAGATCGGGTGGCTGCCGGGGGCGGTGATGAGGGAGCCGGCGCCCTGGAGGTCGGGGCATCGACCCGCAGCAGCCCGGCAACGTTCCCGCAACCCTGAGAATTCGGCGTCGTTGGCGCCGGTCGCACCGGGAATGAAGAGGCTGGTGACGCCGTAGCGCAGGAACTGCTGCAAGGCGCGGGCGCGGGTCGTCTCATCGCCCGGCAGGGCGCCGCCTTCGCCCAGGTGGGCGTGAACATCGATCAGCCCGGCCATGGCGAAGCGCCCCGAGGCGTCGATGCGCGCTGCGCCCTCGGGCGGTTGGGCGGCGCCTGCGGGGGTGATGGCTGCGATCCTTCCCCCAAGGATCAGGATGTCCTGTGGCGGCGACGCTGAGCCGGTGGCCGGGTCAATGAGGGCGGCGCCGGCGATGAACAGCGCGGGGCGCATACTGTTATCTGACTGCGTCGCCCAGGCGGTCGACGCCGACCACGTTAGGGCGAGGGCGAGGGCGGCGGCGAGCCTGAGCCGGGAGGCGGACATCCGCATGGGCGCTCCGCTCCCGCAAGCCTGGCGGCTTGCGATGGCCCTAGCGGTGGATGTGTTCGCCATGGAAGCCTCCTCGCCCGGATGCCCAACGCACGAAATCACATTTCGTTGTTACTTTGAAGCGAGCGAGGCTTTGGTGCGCCCGAAGCGGGGGCTTCGAGCGCAGGCGGCGTCTAGAAGCGGAAGGTCTGGCCTGCGGCGAAACTCTCCCAGGCTTCGCGGGTCCTGAAGTCCAGGCCGCCGTCCCAAGCGGAGCCCATGTAGTAGGTGAAGGGCCGGCCGGGCGTGACGCGCACCAGGATCAGGTAGTTGTCGGCGTCCTCGGCGAAGCCTTCGACCAGGGCGGGGTCCACGGCGATGGCGATGCCGATCGAGCCATGCTCGGGATTGGCGGGCTCCCAGAACATCAGACGGCCGTTCTCCGCGTCGCGCGTGACGGCGCCGGCGCCGGCGGCGGTCCGGCGTTTGGAGATGCCGATGCCGACGATCAGGGGCTCGGCGGTGTCCGAGTTCAGGGTCGAGGTCATGCGGGTGAAGTTCGAGCCCAGCGGCAGGGAGAAGTCGCGCGTCTCCCAGACCTGGCGGGCCACGTCGACGGGCCAGGGGCGGTAGTCGACGCTGAAGCGGGCTTCATCGCCGCCGGTCTCCTCGATGCGGTAGGTCGAGAAGTTGCGGCTGGTCCACAGCTTGTTGTCGTACCAGACGCCCAGACCGCCCGAGCCGCGCCCGCGCCCGACGTCGTAGTAGTCCAGCCCCTCGCCGCGATCGACGTGGTAGTTGGGGAAGCGCAGCTGGCGGTCCATGTAGGGGTAACGGACGCGCTTGGCCCAGACATCAATGCCAGAGCCCGAGGGCGCCTCGCGTGCCTCCAGCGCCGGGCCGTAGATGCGGTGGGCGACGCGGTCGTTTTCCCACAGCAGGTCGTCCAGACGGTCGGGCGCGAAGCGGACCACGGCGCGTGGCTGCTGCTGGTCGGCGGGCGGCGGGGTCAGGCGCTCGACCTCGGCGGGGCGGCCCAGGGCGGTCGGGTCGTAGGAGAGGGCGCGGGTGGCGTGCATCTCCTCGGCGCGGCGCCTGATCTCGGCCTCGCCGACGACGGTGACGGGGGCGGGGGGCGTCGGCGTGGTGGCGGCGATGACGGCGGGCGTATCGCGGGCCGGTTCGGCCAGGGGCAGGCTCTTTTGCGCGCCGTTCAGGTCGGCGACTTCCAGTCCCGCCAGCAGATAGGTGCCGGTGGTGTAGAGGCCGACCTCGTTGGGATCGGTCGGCACGGGCATGTCGCCGGTCTTCTGCGTGGCGCCGATCAGGCCGCTGGGCAGGACGTGGCGGTTCAGCGCCGCCCAGCCCTTGAGCACGGCGGGCTCATAGGTCGCGCGGTCCAGCAGGCCGTGGTTGATGCCCCAGGCCATGGCGTAGACGTAGAAGACCGAGCCCGAGGTCTCGGCCTGCGGATAGAGCTCAGGCGCCAGCAGGCTGGCGCGCCACAGCCCGTCGTCCTGCTGCAGCTCGCGGATGCGCCCGGCCATGGCCTGGAAGATGTCGATGTAGTCCTGACGACCCTCGAAGTCGGCGGGCATGGCCTCCAGGGTGCGGGCCAGGCCGCCCATGACCCAGCCGTTGGCGCGGCTCCAGTAGATGGGCTGGCCGTTGGCCTCCGTGCGGTCCTTGAAGCGCTGGTCGCGCAGGAAGAGGCGCTGCTCGGGCACCCACAGGCGGTCGATGGTGCGGCGGAACTCCTTGTCCATGGCGCGGACGTACTTGGGATCGCCGGTCACGGCCGACATGCGCGCCAGCACGGGCGGGGCCATGTAGAGGGCGTCGGCCCACCACCAGATCGAGGCCTCGGTCTCGGCCGTGCGGTTCAGGTGCGGAACCATGTAGTCCAGCCGCTGACGCAGGGGCATCAGCACCCCGTCCTGACCCCGGCGGGAGTAGAGCTCGATGTAGAGGTCGCCGATGGTCTGGTCGTCGGCGTTCAGCATGGTCGGGCCGGAGCGGGCGCCGCGCAGGCTGTAGTTGTAGTGCTCGGCCACCGCCGTCAGGAAGCGCAGGGTCTCGGGATCGTCCGACACCCGCGCCAGTTTGGCGGCGCCGATATAGAAGGTCGCCGCGACCCAGTTGGACGACATCTGCGTCAGGTTGCTGCCGGTCGACAGGGCCAGCGGGCGCTGGGCCATGTCCTTGATCTGGGACGAGGCGACGTATTCGACCGCCGCCATGGTCTGTTCGCGCGAGGGGCGGGCGTCGGCGCGGAAGTTGAGGTCGGGACGCGGCTTGGCGGTCAGCCATTCGGCCTCGACGCCGGGGTTGGACTGGGGCGCCCAGGGCTGTCCGGCGGCCGATTGGGCCAGGGCGGGAGAGGTCAGGACGGTGCTGGCCAGCAGGAAGGCGGCAATCGTCGGCACGGCGCGGCGTAGCGTCACAGGCGTTCTCTCCGGTACGAACCCCGATGCGTTTGGGGTTTCACTATTTGCTTATGCGTACCATAAAATGGTGGATGAGCAGCGCAAGTCGGAATGACACCGCGCGACAAGACGCCGTCGCCCAAGGCGGCCAGCATATTGAGGAACGCCCATGCACCGCCGCTCCCTGCTGCAACTCGGCCTGACCGGGGCCATCGCCACCGCGGCCCCGCCCGCCTTCGCCCAGTCGACGGGGCGCACCTTTGACGCCGCCGACTTCGGCGCGGTCGGTGACGGCGAGACGATCAACACCCGTCCGATCCAGGCCGCCATCGACGCGGCGTCGGGCGCAGGCGGCGGCACGGTGGTGCTGAGGCCCGGCGTCTATCTGTCCGGTTCGCTGTTCGTGAAGTCGAACGTGACCCTGCTGATCGGACGCGGCGCCACCATCAAGGGCCTGCGCGACATCGCCGCCTATCCCATGGTCCGCACCCGAGTCGCCGGGATCGAGATGGAATGGCCCGCGGGCCTGCTGAACATCTATCGCGAGAAGAACGCGAAGATCACCGGCGAGGGTCTGGTGGACGGCGACGGCAAGGTCTTCTGGGACAGCTATTGGGCCATGCGCCGCGACTATGATCCCAAGGGGCTGCGCTGGGCCGCCGACTATGACTGCCGTCGTCCGCGCCTGATCCATGTCTATGACGCGGAGGCGGTCGAGGTGTCGGGCCTGAACCTGGCGCGATCGGGCTTCTGGACCGTCCATGTCTGCTATTCGCGCGACGTGAAGGTGTCGGACCTGATCATCCGCAACAACCTGGGCGGTCGCGGCCCCTCGACGGACGGCATCGACATCGACTCGTCGGAACGGGTTCTGGTCGAGCGCTGCGACATCGCGGTCAACGACGACGCCCTGTGCATCAAGGCCGGACGCGACTGGGACGGTCTGCGCGTGGCGCGGCCCTGTCGTCAGGTGAAGGTTCGCGACTGCATCGTGCGCGACGCCCACGCCGGCATGACCTTCGGCAGCGAGACTTCGGGCGGGTTCGAGGACATCGAGGTGTCGGGCCTGCGCATCGAGTACCCGGTGCCGCTGGGCATCTTCTTCAAGTCGGGCCATACGCGCGGCGGGGTGATCAACAACATCGCCCTGAAGAACATCCACCTGCAGGACGTGGCCACCCTGTTTAGGGTCAATCTGAACTGGTACCCGAACTACTCCTACGCCCAGATCCCGGCGGGGATCACTGACATTCCCGACTACTGGCGCGCCCTGGCCACACCGGTGCCGCGTGAGCAGGGCATCCCCCGTATCCGCGACGTGCGCCTGTCGGACATCAAGGCGGTCGGCGGCAAGATCGGCTTCGAGGCCGCCGCCTATGAGGAGGCGCCCTTGCGCGACTTCACCTTCGACCGACTGGACTGGGACGTGCGCGAGGCGGGCAGCATCGCCAATGCTGACAACTGGCGCTTCAGCGACTGCAGGATCGACACCCTGGACGGGACGGGCCCCAAGGTGACGGCCTCGCGCGGGGTGGTGGGCCTCTAGGACGCCAACTGTTTCAGGAACGAAAAGAGCCCCGGCGCCACAGGCGTCGGGGCTTTTTGCTGCTTGGCTGGCAGGCAAAAAAGAGGCCCGGAGCGAGAACGCTCCGGGCCAAGTGATGCGCTGAAAGGCTCAGGGAGGAAGATCAGTATTTCCAGCGCAATCCGATAGCGATCTCGCGGCCGGTGTGGCGGTAGTCGGACACGCGGTCCGCCACGTCGACGTAGCGATCATTGTATTCGTCGGTCAGGTTGATGCCTTCCAGCGAGATCGTCATGCTGTCCGAGATGTCATAGGACATGGAGGCGTCGACGTAGGTCGTGGCGTTCATGCCTTCTTCCGAGTTGCCGTTGCCGCCGGGGAAGGACATCAGGTAGCCGCTGCGATAGGCCGCCGAGACGCGGGCCTGGAACGGACCGTCCTCGTAATACAGCGTCGTGTTGAAGGTGTTCTTCGACTGACCCGTCAGGCGGTTCTTGCCGGCGGCGCCGTAATCGACCTCGGAGTCGACATAGGTGAAGTTGCCGATGAAGCCGAAGTTCGACCACAGGCCGGGCAGGAAGGTGAAGGGCTGCTGGTACTGGATTTCCAGACCGTGCAGCGAACCGCCTTGGCCGTTCAGCTTGCGCGTGACCTGGAAGACGTCGGTCGGACGCGCGGCGCCCTGCAGCAGGTCGTCCGGCAGGCCCAGGTCGCTCCAGACGATCGACTCGGTCACCGAGGTGATGAAGCTGTCGATGTCCTTGTAGAAGACGGCGGCGGCCAGCAGGCCCTCGTTCTGGAAGTACCACTCGACCGACAGGTCGTAGTTGGTGGCCCGGAACGGATCCAGCAGCGGGTTGCCGTAGGAGACGGTGCGCGTGGTCGGCGAAACGCCGCCGCCCGGCGTCAGATCGCCCAGGGTCGGACGCGACATGACCTTGGCGGCGCCCAGGCGGATGACCAGGTCGTCGCGCGGCTCGATGGCCAGGTTGAACGACGGCAGGACGTCGTCGTAGTCGTTGGTGGCCGTGACGTAGCTGTAGGTCGGCCCGGTGGGGGTGGTCACCGTCTGCCAGCCCTTGGACTCGACCTCAGTTTGGGCGTAGCGGACGCCGACATTGCCGCGCACCACCATGTTGGCGATATCGGTGTTGAAGTCGGCCTGGACGAAGACGCCCTTGTCGGTTTCGTCGACTTCGCGTTCGCTGCGGTTCGGCACCAGCGGATCGTCATAGACGCTGAGGAAGTCGTTGATCTTCCAGATGTCGGGCACGATGAAGTTCATGCTCGAACCGTCGGGCACGCCGATCTTGCCGTCGATGCTGACGATCTTGCCCAGGGCGTCGACGCCGGTGATGCGGTCGGCGCCAGCCGTGGCCGTGGCGGCGCGCGAGACGCCCCAGGTGCTGAAGCCATAGGTGCGGTATTCGCCGCCGGCCTTGAACGTCAGCGACGGGTTCCAGTCGTATTCCAGGGCGCCGGCCACGACATTGTTGTCGAAGTCGCCGCCGCTGGTGCTGCGCGTGCCCTGCACCAGGGTGAAGTTCTGACCCGATGTGATGTCGTAGCCGTAGTTGATCATCGGCAGGCGGTCATTGCCGCGGAAGTCGATGGTGTAGCCGTTCACGCCCGCCTGCTCGAAGGCGTAGGTGACGTTGATCGGGGTGCGGGCCTCCGACTTGTTCAGGCCCAGCTTCATGTTGCCGCGCAGGCGGTCGGTGAAGTCATGACGGACGTTCAGCGAGGCCTGGGCGAAGGTGCTCTCGTTGCGGGTGAAGCCGTTTTCCGAGCGCACCAGCATGTTGTCGAAGACGCCGTAGGACAGGGCGTTCTTGTTCGCGTCGATGGCGTAGTCGCGCACGATGACGTTGTTCACGGCGGCGCGGCTGAAGGCCCAGGCCTCGACGTTGGGGCTTTCCAGCTCCGAGTTCAGGCGCGACCAGAGCAGGTCCAGCACGACCTCGGTGCGGTCGCTGGGGCGCCATTGCAGGGCGCCGGTCAGGCCCAGGCGGTCTTCCTGGGTGTTGCCGAAGGTGTAGCGCGGGATGCGCGGGTAGAAGGCGTTCAGCAGTTCAGTGCGTTGTGCTTCGGTCGTGCAGGGGACGCAGCCGCCGAAGTTCTGACCGACGCCATAGGCGCGGGTGGCGTCGCCCTTCTGCCAGCGCGTGGTGTTGAAGCCTTCGAGGATCGGCGAACGCTCCGAATAGGCGATCGAGCCCAGAATGCCGAAGGTCTTGTCCTCGTTCGACCAGCTCAGCAGGCCGGCGGTGCGCGGCACGGTCTTTTCCGACAGGTCGTTATACGAGGCCTGGACCGACAGGGCGGAGTTGAAGCCGCTGCGCGAAAAGTCCAGCGGGCGGCCGGTCTGCAGGTCGACGGTCGAGCCCAGCGAGCCCTCCTCGATCTCGGCCGACTGGGTCTTGCGGACCTTGATGCTGTTGAACAGTTCCGACGCGAACATCGAGAAGTCGAAGCTGCGGTTGCGGTTGCCGCCCGAGGCCGCCTGGGCCTCCAGGCCGTTGATGCGGGTGCGGGTGAAGTCGGCGCCCAGGCCGCGCACCGAGATGGTCGTGCCCTGACCGTTGACGCGTTCGATGGTCACGCCGGGCAGGCGCTGGATGGCCTCGGCCAGGTTCTGGTCGGGGAAGTCGGCGATGTCTTCAGCCAGGATGGCGTCCACGGCGCCGGCTTCGCGGCGCTTGACGTTCAGGGCCTGCTGCAGGCTGGAGCGGAAGCCGGTGACGACGATCTCGTCGACAGTCGTGGCTTCTTCCTGCTCGGGAGCGGGCGCGGCCTCCTGGGCGAAGGCGGGGGCGGCGCCCCACAGCAGGGCGGTCGCCGAAACGCCGGCGATGCACAGAGTCCGGGCGTGGCTGAAGGGCCGTTCCATGTTTCTCTCCCCGCACCGGGGCCAGTGGCACCGGTGTCATTTGTTGGTATGGTGTCGCGCATAGTTGGACGTCAGCGCGTGCCACTTCTTGCAACAGCTTCCCGTCTTTTGCAACAGACTGATGTCGGCCGCGCATTTTGATGCCCGCAAGGCGTCGAAAATGTGTTTTCAAGCAAGGGGATGACGACGCGCGTCGTCGCTAAAAACACCTGGGATCGGGTTCTGAATTGCGGAACGCGGGTATCTAGAAGGGGCGGGCGAGATAAGAAAAAGGCCCCGGATCGCTCCGGGGCCTTCGTTCATACGAGTGCGGGAGGGGGTCAGGCCGCGCGGGCCACCTCGACGGCATAGACGTGGTTCCGGCCATGCATGTTGGAGACGAAGACGATCCAGCGACCGTCGGGCGTGAAGGTCAGGTTGGGCTCCAGCCGGTAATCGTGGTTGGACAGGTCCACCAGCCGTTCCGAGCGCAGGTATTCGACGCTGATCTGGTCGTCCTTGTCGCTGGAGGGGTCCTCGTCGACGATAGGCTCGGGACGCAGCAGCACGATCCATTTGCCGTCCGGGGCATGGGCCACCATGTCGCCGTCGCCGCCGTCGCCGGCGAACATCTTACCGTCGGGCGAGACGTTGAAATGCACCGACCAGTCGTTCTGCTCGACCCGGCGATAGACGCGCTTGCCCGTCTTCAGGTCCACCGAGGCGACCCAGAAGACCTGACCGCGCGGGGTCTGCAGGTCATAGAGGACCTGCTTGCCGTCAGGGCTGAACCACTCGTGGCCGAAGATCTCGAAATTCATGGTGCGCGTGTGGGTCTTGCGCAGGTCCGAGCCGTCGACCTTCATCGTCCACATGCGATCGACGCGGTGCCAGGGGCCTTCGTGGCAGAAGATGATGCGGTCGGGATCGGTCGGCGAGAACTGGGTGTGGCCGATCCACTCGTTGGTCGAGTGGATGACGCGGCGCTCGCCCGTCGCCATGTCAATGACGAAGATCTCCATCGGATAGCGGGCGGCCCAGCGCTGCAGCATCCGCACGCCCTTGGCGCGGGCGAAGTTCAGCGGCTTTCCATCCGGACCGTTGGCGGCGTATTCGGCCTGATCGAAGCGGCGGTTGCGCGGGTCGCCGACGCCCGGTTGAAGCGGTTCCGACCCATGGGCGACGAAGCCCAGCAGCAGGGTCTCGTCGGCGTTGACCGAGTTGACGTTGCCGTTGGGGATGCGGGCGATCCGGCGCGTGCGCTTCGTGTCCACGTCGATGACGTAGATCGTCTTGGCGCGGTCCATCAACTGGGCCTCGCCCGGCTCGGTGACCGAGTAGTAGACGTTGCGCCCCTTGCGCCCGGTGAACATCAGGTCGGCGTTGCGGTCAGGGACCAGAACGCTCAGCGCCCAGGTCTTGAGGTCCACCGTCGAGATGCCCTGGGGCGTCGAGACGACCATCAGGTCCGGCGCCCCCGCCTTCGCCGGCAGGAACATGTTCTTGTAGAAATAGGGCTTGCCGCCGCCGTCCGGCGTCAGGCGGCGGATGCGGTGGCCGGTCTTCTGATCGACCCAGTCCGTCGGCACGGGACCCGTCCACTGCGGCGGCTGGTGCGGCGTCTCCTGGGTCGAGGGCGGGGCGGTGTTGGGCGCGGGCCAGGCCGGGACCTGACCGGCCGGGGGCAGGGCGGGTTGCAGCTGCGGCGCGGCCTGGGCCGAGGCTGACGGGGCGGCGCTCGCGGCGGCCCCCAGGGCGGGGGCGGCCAGCAGGGCCTTGAGGGCGGAACGGCGGGAGGTCGTCATGGGGCGGTCCTCGTTACTCATCGTCATCAGGGCGCGGGCGTCAGGCCTTCGACCCGCACGGTCCAGCCTTCTTTCGGAAAGCCGGGCGCATGGCCGGTCGAGCCGTCCCAGCCGCCGGCCATCAGGCCCACCGCCATCAGCAACGAGCCGTTGGACGGGAAGTAGGTCTCGGCCGCGCGGCGATAGCCGGCGCCGTCCGGGTTCACCGCCATGGCGACGCCGCCGGCCCCGGCGGAGACCGGCACCAGTTCGTCGGCGTGCTCGTCCAGGTGGACGCGCGGGGTCATGCCGGTGACGCCCCACTGGTTGTTCTTCAGGTCGGCGAACAGCCAGTCGACGGCCTTTTCCGGCTCGCCCAGGCGGGCGGCGGTCATGGCCATCATGGGGAAGTCCCAGCCCCAGGTCTGGCGCACGTCCCAGTTCTGCTCCACCGCCTCGAAGGTGCGGCGCATGGCGTTCGGGTCGATCCGCGCGCCGGGGATGAAGCCGTAGGCCATCAGGAAGGAGGGGTGGTCGCGGTTCTTGCACTGGGCCGCCGCCGCATGCTTGCGGCAGGCCTCGGACATGGCCGTTTCCCAGAAGTCCGGCACGCTCTCGACCGGCAGGTAAAGGCCGTCCTTCATCGCGGGCGGCGCGATTTTCGCCAGCGCCTGATCCCAGTCGGCGCGGCGGGGCTGTCCCTGCCGGACGCGCCACTGCTGCGCGGTTTCCAGCGCCCAGCGGAAATACTCGACCTCGAAGGTCGGGTTGATGGTGGTCAGGGGATCATAGTTTTCCTGCGCCGGGATCAGGGGCGTGCCGAGGTTCAGGCGGCCGTTCGCCTCGATGGGCCAGGAGGCCAGAAGGTCGGCGGTGGTCTCGACCAGTTCGCCGTAGCGGGCCAGCACCGCCGGGTTCTTCTCCGAGCGCCAGACCAGTTCGGCCAGCAGGATCGGGTGCGGCTGCTGCCACATGATGAAGGGCGAGACCAGGCTGGGGCTGTTGCGGCCCTCGGGCCCGACCATCTTGGGCCACCAGGCGCCCCTGACCCCGTGGCGCGCGGCCTCGGCGCGGGCGTTGTCGAGATTGCCCAGATACCAGGGCAGGCTGCGCTCCAGCAGTTCGGGGCGGCCCCACATGGCCTGCCAGCCGGCGTGCCAGGGGTGCATCTCCAGATGGAACTTGCCGTACCAGGAGTTGGAGAAGAGGCCCTCTTCCTGCGGCGGCAGTTCGCCCGCGCCGTTCACGGCGGACAGGTACTGCGACAGGACCACGCGGCGTTCCAGTTCGGTGGCGCGCGGGTCGGTGGAGCCGGTGAAGTCGACGGCGCCGCCTTCCGTCCAGAAGGCGTTCCAATGGCGGGTCACGGCCTGGACGCTGGCGGAATAGGCGGGGGCCTTGGTGGTGTCGGCCTTCTGGTCGAAGCGGACCATGACGGTCAGCCGCTCGCGACCGCCGGCGACGACGCTGAAGCGGTCGGCGCCGTTTTGCTCGATCTTACCCGATGCGGTGATGCCGGAATAATAGGCGGTGTCGTCCAGGCTGCGGCGGATACGGACGTCGCCCGTATCGAAGGCGACGACTTCGAGGCTCTGGACGCCCGTGGCGTCGAAGCTGGTCGGGTCGGGATTGATGGCCGGGTTGACGCCGGGATAGCGGACCTGAACGCCCAGGCCTTGAGACGCGACCAGTGGCGAGGCGATCTCGACCATGACCATGTCGAGCTCGGGATGGACGCGGGTCACGACCTCGACCGGCTGACCGTCATAGGTGAAGCGGCTGGTCAGGGCGCCGTTCCACAGGTCCAGGGTCTGACGGGCGTCCGCCACCTTGGCGAAGTCCAGGGCGCGGCCGTCGTTGAAGCTCAGGCCGATGCGGCTGAGCGAGATGCGGTGCGGGTTGGCCCGCAGCCAGGTGAAGGCGGGGTTGGTCTCGGCCTCGGCCCAGGACTTCATCCAGGCATAGGGCTGCTCGCCGCGTCCGGGGACGGGGACGTTCACCAGCCCGTTCTGCTCGGTGTAGCCCTCGGGGTTGGGGAAGCTGTGCCAGGCCCATTGAGCCATGGTCAGCAGGGGGGCCAGTTCCGAATACTGCTCGGGGAAGGTCTGCAGGCCGGTGATGTCGGCGGTGAAGCCCAGGTCGCCGTTGCCCAGCATGATCGGGGCGTGACGGTCGATGGCGGTCAGCGTCACATTGTGGCGCTGGGCCAGGGCCTGCCGGTCGATCGGGGCTGCCGGAGCGACGGCCGAGGCGGGCTGCATTGTCTGGGCGCAGGCGCTCAGGGGCAGGGCGGCGGGGCCGGCTAGCAGGGTGAAGGCGAGCAGGGCGGAACGCAGACGCATCAGTTGGTCTCCGTCTTCAGACCCAGACCGGCGCCCTTCCAGCCGTACCAGGCGACGACGACGAAGCAGGCGGCGGGCAACAGGAAGGCGACATTGGCGCCATAGAGGTCGGAGATTTTGCCCATGGGCCAGGGCAGCAGGACGCCGCCGCCGATGGCCATGACCATCAGGGACGAGGCCTTCTTGGTCGCGGCGCCCAGGCCCGTCGTGCCAAGCGCGAAGATGGTGGCGAACATGGTGGACATGAAGAAGAAGACGGCGATCAGGGCGATCGGCGACACCTTGTCGATGCCGGCGGCCACGATCAGCGTCAGGATGACGTTGATGACGCCATAGGCGGTCAGCAGGGCGCGCGGCTTGATCTTCAGCAGCAGGGCGGTGGCGGCGAAGCGGCCGACCAGATAGCCGATGGCGGCCAGCGACAGCATAAAGGCGCCAGTCTGGGCGCTCAGCCCTTGCCAGTTCTGGGTCACCAGATTGATGAAGAAGGCGCCGATGCCGACCTGGGCGCCGATGTAGAGGGCCTGGGTGATGACGCCCGCGACGAAGTGCGGCTGCTTGGACAGCGGCCTGGCGACGCCGCCGGCGTCCTCGCCGCCGTGGTCGGCCAGGCCCGTTTCGGGCAGACGGGCGCGCCACACCACCAGGGCGAACAGCACGACGCCCAGGGCGATCAGGCCATAGACGATCTGGATCGAGCGGGTGGCGCCGCCCAGAGCCTCGGTCGTGGTCGGGCTGAAGAAGACCGCGCCGCCGATCAGGGGGCCGAAGAAGACGCCCAGGGCGTTGAAGGACTGGGCCAGGTTCAGGCGCTGGGGCGCGCGCGCCGGGTCACCCAGGACGTTCACATAGGTGTCGGCGCTGGTCTCAAGGATGCAAAGACCCGCCGCCAGAACGAACATCGAGCCGACGAAGGGCAGGAAGGCGCCCGCGCTGGCCGCCGGAATGAAGAGCAGGGCGCCGACCGCCGCGACCATCAGGCCGGTGACGATGCCGAACTTGTACCCGCGCGCGTTCAGCAGCATGCCCGCGGGCACGCTGAGCAGCAGATAGGCCCCGAAATAGGCGATCTGCAGCCAGGCGCTGTCGGCGTGGCTGATGCTGAGCGTGTCCTGGAAATGCTTGTTCAGCACGTCCAGCAGGCCATAGGCCAGACCCCAGATCAGGAAGCAGGCGATGGCGAAGGCCAGCGGACCGCGCAGGTTGCCGGCGGGCACGGCGAGACCGCCGGGGGTGTGGGCGGCGTCGGTTTCGATACTCATGTCGTCCTCTCGGGCTTCCTCGGGGGCCGGCGCCGTCTTGATGCGGGCTCGGCGAATGATGGGTCAGATGCGGTAGATCGCCTCGGCGTTGGCGGCGAACAGACGGTCGCGTTCATCGGCGCTGAAGTGGCGCGTGATGTCGTCGAAGGCGGAATAGAAGGCGTCGAAGCTGCCGTGAACGCGCTCGACCGGGAAGTCGCTGGCGAACATGGCGCGGCGGGTTCCGAAGGTCTCGATGCACGCCAGCACGATCGGTTGAATGGAGTGCAGGGTCCAGGCGCGGTCGGTGATGCCGAGGCCGGAAATCTTGATCGAGACCTGCGGGCGCTCGGCCAGGGCCTTCAGCCCGGCGCGCCAGACCGCCAAGCCCTCGGCGTCGCGGTCGGTGGGCAGACCGGCGTGGTTGATGATCAGGGGAATGTCGGGATGGGCGTCGGCCAGTTCGACCGCCCTGGCCATCTGCGACGGATAGAGCTGCAGGTCGAAGGACAGGCCGTGGCGCGCCAGCTTGCCGAAGCCTGTGCGCCAGTTCGGGTCGAGCAGGGGATCGGCGGGATTGTAGGTCTTTTTCGGATCGGCGTGCCAGCAGACGATCTGGCGCACGCCCCGGACGTTGCGACGGGCGGCGTGGGCCTCCAGCAGGGCTTCCAGGTCGGGGTCGGTCAGGTCGGCGCCGGCGACGATGCCGTGCGGGTAGCCGTAGTCGTCGGACAGGGCCTGCAGCCAGTCGGTCTCGGCCAGCTGATGGCCGCGCGGCTGACCGGCCTCGACGTGGACGATCTTGTCCACGCGCCAGTTCGCCGTGTCGGCGAGGTAGTCTTTCAGCAGGTAGTCACGGTGCGCGATCGGGGACATGTCCCCCGCCGGATTGTTCGGCAGGGGATCGTCTTGCAGCCAGCCGTAGCGGGCGCGCGACAGGTCCCACAGGTGGACGTGCGGATCGACGATGCGAAGGTCGCGGCCCACCTGCGGCGCTCCTTAGTAGGTCGTACGGCCGCCCGACGTATCGAACGTCGAGGCAGTGGTGAAGCTGCATTCTTCCGAGGCCATGAAGCAGACCATGGCGACGCTTTCCTCGACCTCGCCCAGACGGCCCATCGGGATCTTGGAGCGCATGTAGTCGACCTGGCTCTGCGGCAGCTGCTCCAGGATGGGGCTTTCGAAGGTGGCGGGGGTCAGGCTGTTGGCGATGACGCCCTTGCCGGCCAGTTCCTTGCCCAGCGACTTGGTGAAGCCGATCACGCCCGCCTTGGACGCCGAATAGGCCGAGGCGTTGGGGTTTCCTTCCTTGCCCGCGACCGAGGCCACGTTGACGATGCGGCCATAGCCGTTGTCGAGCATGTAGGGGGTCACGGCGCGGCAGCAGTAGAAGACGCCGTTCAGATTGATGTCGACGACGCGCTTCCAGCTGTCGAGCGGGAACTCGTGCACCGGGACGGTGGCGCCGGTGATGCCGGCCGAGGCCACCAGAATGTCGATGCGCCCGCCCAGGGCCTCATGCGAGGTCTTGGCGGCGGCCTCGACGGCCGCCGGATCGGCCACGTCCAGGGCGACGACAGCGGTCGCGCCGACTTCCTCGGCGGCGGCCTTCAGCGTGTCAGCGTTGAGGTCCCAGAGCACGACCTTGCCGCCCTCGGCGACGATGCGCGCTGCCGAGGCCTTGCCCAGACCCGAGGCGCCGCCGGTGACGACGGCGGTGCGGCCGGTGAAACGTCCGTGATAGGCGCTCATGCAACCACGTCCTTGGACCAGGCGACGACCGACTGACGCTGGCTGCCCAGCTTCTCGATGCCCAGCTCCATGACGTCGCCGGCCTTGAGGTAGAAGGGCTCGGGCTTCTGGCCCAGACCCACGCCCGGAGGCGTGCCGGTGGTGATCAGGTCGCCGGGTTCCAGGGTCATGAACTGGCTGACGTAGGAGACGATCTCGGCCACGCCGAAGATCATGGTCTTGGTGTTGCCGGTCTGCATGCGCTTGCCGTTGAGGTCCAGCCACATGTCGAGCGTCTGAACGTCGCCGACCTCGTCCGTGGTGACGATCCAGGGACCGACCGGGCCGAAGGTGTCGCAGCCCTTGCCCTTGTCCCAGGTGCCGCCGCGCTCGGTCTGGAAGGCGCGTTCCGACACGTCGTTGATCAGGACATAGCCGGCGACGTGATCCAGGGCGTCGGCCTGCTCGACGTAGGAGGCGCGCTTGCCGATGACGATGCCCAGCTCGACTTCCCAGTCGGTCTTCTCGGAACCGCGGGGAATGACAACGGTATCATTCGGACCCGTCAAACAGGACACGGCCTTGGTGAAGACCACGGGCTCGGCCGGAATGGGCAGGTTGGACTCGGCGGCGTGGTCGGCGAAGTTCAGGCCGATGGCGATGAATTTGCGCACGCCCTTGACCGGCACGCCGTAGCGCGGCTGGCCTTCAACCAGGGGCAGGGTCTCGGGATCAATCGCCTTCAGCGCGGCGAGGCCTTCGCCCCACAGCTGGTCCGGGGTGATGTCGGCGATGACGCCGGACAGGTCGCGGATGCGACCCTCGGCGTCCAGGGTGCCGGGCTTTTCCTGGCCCACAGGGCCATAACGCAGGAGTTTCATAGAGGGGCCTTCTTAGCGGGCGTAGGGGCGGTGCAGGGCGATGTCGCGGTTCAGCTCGACGCCGAAGCCGGGGGTGTCGGGAACCTTCAGCTTGCCGTTCACAGGGACGGGTTCGCCGATCAGTTGCGGATGGAACATCGGCACGACCTCGTCGGCGCCCGGAGCCATCATCAGGAACTCCGCGAACGGGCTGTTATGGCGCGTCACGACGAAGTGGTAGGAATAGACGGATGATCCATGCGGGATCATCAGCACGCCCTTGGAATCGGCCAGGGCCGAGATCTTCTGCAGTTCGGTCACGCCGCCGCACCAGCCCACGTCGGGCTGGATGATGTCGCAGCATTCCATTTCCAGCAGCATGCGGAAGCCCCAGCGGGTGGCCTCATGCTCGCCGGTGGTGACCAGCATCCCCTTGGGCGCATTCTTCTTCAGCGCCTGATACCCCCAATAGTCGTCGGGGCTGAGGGCCTCCTCGATCCACTTCAGACCCAGCTTGTGGGCTTCGTGGGCCAGGCGGGTGGCGTAGTTGAGGTCCAGCGCCATCCAGCAGTCGAACATCAGCCAGAAGTCGTCGCCGCAGGCGTTCCGCATGGCCTCAAGCTCGGCCAGGTTCTTGCGCAGGCCTTCCTCGCCCTCGGCCGGGCCGTGGTGCAGGGGCATCTTGCCGCCGATGAAGCCCAGTTCCTTGGCTTTGTCGGGACGGGCGCCGGTGGCGTAGAAGGTCAGCTCGTCGCGCACCGCGCCGCCCAGCATGGCGAAGACCGGCTCCTGACGCAGGCGGCCGAGCAGGTCCCACAGGGCCAGATCGACGCCGGAGATGGCGTTCACCACCAGACCCTTGCGACCGTAATACTGGGTCGAGAAATACATCTGGTCCCAGATCTTCTCGACCTCGGACGGATCACGGCCTTCCAGGAAGCGGGCCAGGTGCTTTTCGACGATATAGGCCGCGGGCTCGCCGCCGGTGGTCACCGCGAAACCGACCACGCCGTTCTCGGCCTCGATCTCGACGACCAGGGTGCCGAGCACATTGATGCCGAAGCTGCGACGGCTCTGGCGGTACTCGGGGTACTTGGCCATCGGCGTGGCGATGTGGTCGTCGATCCAGTGGCCGTCGCCCTGGTCGTGATAGTCGGCGCCGCCGCCCGTGCCGTCGTTTTTCACAACAAATGCGCGGACGTGTTTGATTTTCGGCAGGCGGCTCATTGGCAAATCACCGAGATACGGTAATCCACTCCCATAATGCGGGATTTCACTGGCGTTCCTCCGTGCGACCCGTCAAACTTGCCAACCATTTGAGCGGCCCGCTTGCGTGTTTTGCTACATTCTGGGAATGAGGATTACGAGATGGGACGAATGACGTCAATCAAGACCGAACACGGCGAGGGCGAAGAGGAAACCGGGGCCAAGGCCTCCGGCAGCCAGACTCTGCTGCGCGGTCTGGATGTCATAGACGCGCTGATCGACGGCTCGCTGCCGCTGGCCGAACTGTCCGAGAAGCTGGAGCTGACGCGCAGCACCACCCACCGTCTGGCCTCGGCTCTGGTGGACCGGCGCCTGCTGTCGTTCCGCCCGCGCGAAGGCTACAGCCTCGGCCCGAAACTGCTGGAGCTGGGCCACGCCGCCAGCCAGCAGATGCATCTGCCGCGCGTGGCGCGTCCCTGGCTGGAGCATCTGTCGGCGGCGACCGACGACACGGTGCATCTGGGCGTTCTGGATGGCCGTTTCGCTCTTTACCTGGACAAGGTGCCGGGCCGTCGGCGCGTCAACATCGGCTCGCGTCTGGGCGAGCGTCACCCCATCGCCTCGACCGGTTTGGGTAAGGCGCTGATCCTCGACAAGGCCGAGCCGGAGTGGAGCGACTTCTACGCCCCCGAGGGCGCGCCGTTCGATTCCGCCGCCCGCGCCGTCTGGATGGAGCGGATGCGCGGCTATGCCGAGAAGGGCTACGCCTTCGACCTTGAGGAGAACGAGGATCAGGTCCGCTGCGTCGCCGCGCCGATTCGTTCGGTCGACGGGCATATCGTGGCCGCGATCAGTGTCTCGTCCGCCGCCCAATACATGTCCGACGCCCGGATGGCCGAGTTGACTAAGACGGTCACCGACGCCGCCAACGCCATCAGCGGCGACCTGGGCTGGACCCCCAAACCCTGAACTCACTGAGACTGTACGGAGCCCCCATGCTGCTTAAAGACAAGGTCGTCCTCATCACTGGAGGATCGCGAGGCATCGGGGCGGCCGTGGCCGTGGAAATGGCCAAACAGGGCGCCGACGTCGCCATCAATAGCCACTCGGGCGGCGAAGCGGCGGCGGAAGTGATCGCCGCCGTTGAGGCGCACGGTCGCCGCTGCATCTCGGTCGAGGGCGACGTGGCCCTGCCGGAAACGGCGGCGGCTTTTGTGAATGCGGCGGTCGAGGCCTTCGGCAAGGTGGACGTCTTCGTCTCCAACGCCGGCATCTGCCCCTTCCACGCCTTCCTCGACATGCCGGCGGAGACGCTCAAGCGGACGATGGAGGTCAACCTGCACGGCGCCTACTTCATGACCCAGGCCGCGGCGAACCAGATGGTCAAGCAGGGCAAGGGCGGGGCGATCGTCGCCATCAGCTCGATTTCGGCCCTGGTCGGCGGCGAGTTCCAGACCCACTACACCCCGACCAAGGCGGGCGTGCACAGCCTGATGCAGTCCTGCGCCATCGCCCTGGGCAAGCACGGAATCCGCTGCAACTCGGTGCTGCCGGGCACCATCCTGACCGACATCAACAAGGACGACCTGGCGGATCCGGCCAAGCGCGAATACATGGAAGGGCGCATCCCGCTGGGCCGTCTGGGTCAGCCCGAGGACATCGGCGGCGCGGTCGCCTTCCTGGCTTCGGACATGGCGGCCTATGTCACCGGCGCGGCCCTGCTGGTCGACGGCGGCGCCTTTGTGAACCTGCAATAGGGCGGGCGGCGTGAAGGCGGCCTCCATCACCGATTACCGCGAGCTGGCGCGTCGGCGCCTGCCGCTCTTCCTGTTCGAATACATCGACGGCGGCTCCTACGCCGAGACGACGCTGGGGCGGAACGTCAGCGACCTGCGCGACGTGGCCCTGCGTCAGCGGGTGCTGCGCGACGTGTCGGACATCGATCTGTCGGCGACCCTGTTCGGTCAGAAGCAAAGCCTGCCGGTGGCGCTAGCCCCGGTCGGGCTGGCGGGGATGAACGCGCGGCGCGGCGAGGTTCAGGCCGCCCGCGCCGCCGCGGCCTTCGGCGTGCCCTTCACCCTGTCCACGGTCGGGGCCTGTTCCATCGGTGAGGTGGCGGCGGGCAGTCCGACGCCCTTCTGGTTCCAGCTCTACATGATCCGCGACCGCGCCTTCATGGCTGACCTGCTGGATCTGGCCGAGGCGGCGAAATGCCCGGCTCTGATCTTCACCGTCGACATGCCGGTGCCGGGCTCGCGCTATCGCGACTATCACTCGGGTCTGGCCGGGGCGTCGGGCTTCTTTGGCGACATGCGCCGCGCCATGCAGGCGGTCGGCCGTCCCGGCTGGGCCTGGGACGTCGGCGTCCGTGGCGGGCCGCACTCGCTGGGCAATGTCGCGCCGGTGCTGAAGGGCAAGACCGGCATCGACGACTTCTTCGCCTGGATGCGCGACAATTTCGATCCGACCGTGACCTGGGACGATCTGGCCTGGGTGCGCGAGCGCTGGAAGGGGCCGCTGATCATCAAGGGCGTTCTGGACGCCGACGACGCCAAGCGCGTGGCGGATCTGGGCGCTGACGGCCTGGTGGTGTCGAACCATGGCGGGCGTCAGTTGGACGGCGTCCTGTCCTCGACCCGCGCCCTGCCGCCCATCGCCGACGCGGTCGAGGGGCGGCTGACCATCCTGGCCGACGGCGGCATCCGCAGCGGTCTGGACGTCGTGCGGATGCTGGCGCTCGGCGCCGACGGCGTGCTGATCGGCCGGGCCTGGGCCTACGCCCTGGCGGCGCGCGGCGAGGCGGGCGTCAGCCATGTCCTGAACCTGATGGCCGCCGAGATGAAGGTGGCCATGGCCCTGACCGGTGTGACGCGCGTCGATCAACTGGACCGCAAGGCCCTGGCCTGATCCGTCCGGCCTAGGCGGGCTGTTTGCCCGCCAGGCTGTGGCGACGGCCATAGGCCAGGTAGACCGCGATCCCGGCCAGGTTCCAGAACAGGAACCACAGGTGCGTCTTCTGCGGCAGGCTGGCCAGCAGGTAGAGGCAGCCGGCGATGGCGATGGGGCCGATCACCCAGGCCAGGGGCGTGCGGAAGCCGCGCGGCGCGTCGGGCGCGCGACGGCGCATGATCAGCATGCAGACCGCCACCGCCGTGAAGGCGACCAGCGAGCCGGCGTTGGCCAGGGCGACGATCTCGTCCAGCGGCAGGAACAGGCTGATGGCGCCGACGACGGCGACCGTGAACAGGGTGATGCGGATCGGACGGCCGCCCTTCGACACCCTGGACAGGCCGTGCGGCAGCAGGCCGTCGCGCGCCATGACGAAGAAGATGCGGCTCTGGCCGTAGAAGAAGGCCATGATGACCGTCGGCAGGGTGAGGACGGCGGTCACGGCCAGGAAGCGGGCGGCGCCGGGCTGGTTGATCTCGCGCAGGATCAGGGCCAGGGGCTCGGGGCTGTTGGCGAACTGGATGAAGGGCGTGGCCCCCAGGGCCGCCAGGGCGATGACCGTATAGATGGCGGCGCAGGCGAACATGGAGCCGATGATGCCGATGGCCAGGTCGCGCTTGGGATTGCGGGTTTCCTCGGCGGCGGTGGCGATGGCGTCGAAGCCGTAGAAGGCCGAGAAGATGATGGCGGCGGCGGCCATGATGCCGCGCTCGACGCCGTCGGCGCCCATGTTGCGGGCGAAGCCGTAGGGGCTGAAGGGCTCCAGGTTGGCGGCGTCGAAATGGGGCAGGGCGAACCAGACGAAGACGGCCAGGGCCGACAGCTTCACCGCCACCAGAATCATGGTCAGGCCGGCGCTCTTGCGGGTGCCGGCGATCAGCAGGGCGGCGACGACGGCGATGATCAAGAGGGCGGGCAGGTTGGCGACGCCGCCCGCGTGGGGCGCCTGCATCAGGGCCATGGGCACGCCGGCCCAGCCGTTCAGCAGGGGGGCGGCGTAGCCCGACCAACTGACGGCCACGGCGCTGACCACCAGGCTGTATTCCAGGATCAGGCTCCAGCCGATGATCCAGGCGAAGACCTCGCCCATGACCACATAGGAATAGGTGTAGGCGCTGCCCGAGGCCGGGATCATCGACGCCATCTCGGCATAGGCCAGGGCGGCGCAGGCGCAGACGAAGCCGGCGATCAGGAAGGACAGCAGCACCGCGGGGCCGGCCTTGTCGGCGCCGATGCCGATCAGCGTCAGGATGCCGGTGCCGACGATGGCGCCCACGCCCATGGCGATCAGATGCGGCCAGCGCAGGGTGCGCGGCAGAGCCTGCCCGTCATGCGAATTCTGAGTGTCGGCGTCGATGCGCTTGCGTGCGTTCCAGCGGCCCATATGGCGGTTCCTGGGGAGAGGGGGCGGACCTCTTCGCATGGAACGCGCGGGCGATGAAACCGGGGCCCGGCGCGAAAGGCGATAATGGGCGTTTTTTGCGCGGCGCTAGAGCGGCGGGCGCAGGATGACGAGGGCGTCCTCGCAGAAGGCGATGCGGTGACGCTCGAACGCGATCCCCGCCTTCAGCACGAGGTGCTGCAGTCGCCGTTCGGGCGAGACGGGGGCGGACGGAAAATCCCGCGCCTCGATCTCCAGATAGGCCGCCAGCTTCTGGCGATGGCGCTCGACCACGGCGGCCAGTTCCTCGGCGAGGTCCGTCGGACCGACGACGGCCTCGGCGCGGATGCGCACCATCAGTTCGTCTCGGATCGCGGGCGCGTCCTGGCGCTCGTTGACCCAACGTCGCAGTTCGTCGCGACCGGACGGCAGGATGCGAAAGCGGCGCTTGCCCCCGCGCGCGCCCTCGACCGGCTCCGCCTCGACCCAGCCCGCCGCTTCCAGCCGGGCCAGCTCGCGATAGATCTGCTGATGCGTCGCCTGCCAGAAATAGCCGATGGAGCGGTCGAAGCGGCTGGCCAGTTCGGACCCGGAACCGGGGCGTTCGGCCAGAGACGTCAGCAGGGCGTGGGGCAGGGACATGGGGGCTGAATAGCCGAACCTCAGGAGGCCTTGAAGGCGGGGAGCAGGGCGCCGAGGCGCGCGCCCATCTCGGCCGCCAGGGCCTGCACCCCGTTCATCGGGCGCATCATGACCTCGAAGTCCGTGATCAGGCCGTCTTCGTCAAAGCGGATGAAGTCGATGCCCTTGACGCCCTTGTCCCCGACGCGGGCGCTGAACTCCAGCACCACGTTCAGGCCGTCGGCGGTGGCGGCCTCGCGGTGGTAGGCGAAGTCCTGAAACACGGTGATGACCGTGCCGAGCGCCAGGATCAGGGCGTCGGCGCTGTGATAGGCCTTGAAGGCCACCGGCGAGCGGAAGGTCGCGTTCGGATGGACGATGGCGCGCAGGTCGCTCACGTCAGCGCGGGCCACCATGTCGTGCCATTTCGCCAGGGAAGCGGCGGCGGCGGGATGCAGGTTCAGCGTCATGGGCTTTCCTTCGGTTAGAGGGCGGCGGCCAGGCGCACGCCCTGGTCGATGGCGCGTTTGGCGTCCAGTTCGGCGGCGACGTCGGCCCCGCCGATCAGGCGGACCGAACAGCCGCGCGCGACCAGATCGTCGTGCAGGTCGCGCAAGGGTTCTTGTCCGGCGCAGATGACCACGTGATCGACCGCCAGGGTCTTGTCGGCGCCGTCGATGGTCACGTGCAGACCCGCGTCGTCGATGCGGCGGTAGGCGACGCCGCTGGCGGTGACGACGCCGTGCATCTTCAGGGCGGCGCGGTGAATCCAGCCGGTGGTGCGGCCCAGACGCTCGCCGACCTTGCCGGTCGAGCGCTGCATCAGGAAGACCTGACGCTCAGCCGGTTCGACCTGCGGTGCGGTGCGGCCTCCGGCGGTCTTGTAGTCAGGATCGACGCCCCAGGTGCGGAAGAAGCGGTCGATCGACGGAGTTTCATGGCGCTCGACCAGATATTCGCTGACGTCGTGGCCGATGCCGCCGGCGCCGATGACGGCCACGGTCTTGCCGACCGGAACCTCGTCGCGCAGGACGTCGAGGTAGGACAGGGTCTTGGCGTGACCCACGCCGTCGATCTCGGGCGTGCGCGGGCTGACGCCGGTGGCCAGGAGGATCTCGTCGAAGCCTTCGTCGGCGAGCGTTTCAGCCTCGGCGCGGGTGTTCAGGCGGACGGTGACGCCGGTCAGCTCCAGCTGCTTGCGGAAGTAGCGCAGGGTCTCGCCGAACTCCTCCTTGCCGGGGATTTTCCTGGCGATGTTGAACTGACCGCCGACTTCGTTCTCCGCCTCGATCAGGGTGACGTCGTGGCCGCGTTCGGCGGCGGTGACGGCGAAGGCGAGGCCTGCGGGACCGGCGCCGACGACGGCGATCTTCTTGGCGGCTTCGGTCGGAGCGATAACCAGTTCGGTTTCGTGGCAGGCGCGCGGATTGACCAGGCAGGAGGTGATCTTGCCCGCAAAGGTGTGGTCCAGGCAGGCCTGGTTGCAGCCGATGCAGGTGTTGATCTCGTCGGCGCGGTTCTCGCGGGCCTTCTGCACGAAGGCGGCGTCGGCCAGCAGGGGGCGGGCCATCGACACCATGTCGCAATAGCCCTCGGCCAGCAGGCCCTCGGCCACCTCGGGGGTATTGATGCGGTTGGTGGCGACCAAGGGGATGGAGACCTCGCCCTTCAGGCGTTTGGTCACCCAGGCGAAGGCGGCGCGCGGGACGCTGGTGGCGATGGTGGGGATGCGGGCCTCGTGCCAGCCGATGCCGGTGTTGAGGATGGTGGCGCCCGCCGCCTCGATGGCCTTGGCCAGTTGCACCACCTCTTCCGCCGTCGAGCCGCCCTCGACCAGGTCCAGCATCGACAGGCGGTAGATGATGATGAAGTCGGGGCCGACGCGTGCACGGATGCGACGCATGATCTCGAGCGGCAGCCGGATGCGGTTCTCATACGAGCCGCCCCATTCGTCGTCGCGCTGGTTGGTGCGGGCGGCGATGAACTCGTTGATCAGATAGCCCTCGGACCCCATGACCTCGACGCCGTCATAGCCGGCGGACTGGGCGAGAGCCGCGCAGCGTACGAAGTCCTCGATGGTCTGCTCGACCTCCTCGCCGGTCAGGGCGTGGGGGGCGAAGGGGGTTATGGGCGCCTGGATGGCCGAGGGGGCGACCAGGTCGGGGTGATAGGCGTAGCGGCCGAAATGCAGGATCTGCAGGGCGATCTTGCCGCCCTCGGCGTGGACGGCGGCGGTGATCTGGCGGTGGTGCTCGGCCTCTTCCTCGGTGTTCAGCTTGGCGCCCCAGGGCATGGGGCGGCCGCGCTCATTCGGGGAAATGCCGCCGGTGACGATCAGCCCGACCTCGCCGCGCGCCCGCTCGGCGTAGAAGGCGGCCATGCGCTCGAAGCCGTTCTCGACCTCCTCCAGCCCGACGTGCATCGAGCCCATCAGCACCCGGTTCTTCAGCGTGGTGAAGCCCAGATCGAGGGGCTTCAGCAGTTCGGGGTAGGGCATGGGCGGCGGCCTGTTATGCAATCGATTGCATAACTCTATCAGGGGCAGAGATTTTTGCAATCAGTTGCATAATTGGCGGGCGATCGAGGTTTCAAGCGCTGAAACAAACGGCCGCCCGCTGGTGAAGCGGGCGGCCGTCGTGCGTTGGACGTGTGATCGGCAACGGATCGCCGGCTCGGCTTCTATTCCTCGGCGCTGACCGCCGGCCCGTAGAAGAGGGCGTTGAACAGAAGGCGGACCGACGACCGGGCCTGGGCGCGGTTGACCACGTCGGGGCCCAGAACGATCACCCGGCCGTCGCCGTGCGGAAGGTCCAGGACTGCGTCCGAACCCGACAGCTTCTGCGGACCGATGGCCCAGCCGCTGGCGACGGCGACCTGTTCGGGATAGCGGGCGATGGGGGCGCCTTCGCCCGCGTGACGGAAGCCGGCGTTGCGGTTGAAGAAGACGTTCATCTGGGCCGGGGCGCCGAAGGCCAGGGGCTGACGGTTGTCCACCTCGGTCTTCAGGATGGCGCCGGGGATGAAGAAATCGGTCGAGGCCAGGGGCTTGCCGTCGTCGGTCCGCAGCACGTCCTCGACCTGGGCGCCCATGGCGGCGGCGAGGCGGTGGGCCGAGCCGATGGTGATGACACTGCCGCCGGCGCGTACGAAGGCGTCGATCTGCGGCACGGTCTTCTCGGTCGTGATATTGCCCAGCCAGCCGCGATACTCGGCGGGGATGGAGGCCGGGTCCGGCTGGTCGCGTTGTGCCGCCGCCGACAGGTCCGTCGGGATCATGTCCGAGGCGAAGACCAGGACATCGAAGTCCTTGGCCAGGTCGCCCGCGTCCAGACGCTGCGGATAGACCACCTCGAACGGATATTCGAACTGCTCCAGCATCCAGCGGGTCCAGCCCGAGGCCATCGAGCCGCCGTAGCGGTCGACCAGACCGACGCGCACCGGCTTCAGCGCGATCCTGTCGCCGCCGGGGACGCGGGCGGCGGCGTGGGCGTTCAGGCCCAGATCGCGCACGGAGGCCTCGACGATGGAGCGCGCCGCGTCGCTGGCCGGGATCCACAGGGCGCCGGGGGCAAGAGTGGCGCGGCCCGCGCGCGTCTCGCCTTCCTGCCAGAAGACGGGCACGCCCGCCTTCAGCAGGCGGTTTGACAGGATGTAGCCGTTGATCGGCGCATGATCGATCAGCCAGCCGGCGCGGCCCGAACCTTCGATCCTGCCCGGCGGCGGGGCCATGACGTCGGCGACGCGCTCGGTCGGAGCCTCGAAGCCGTCCAGGACGCGGTCGAACTGCACCCCCATCTGCAACGCCAGGGTGTAGCCGGTGGCGTCATAGGGCAGCTTGGGCGGGCCGCCCGGATATTGCAGGTCGTGGGGGTGATCCTGCGGCTCGAACATGTCCAGCACGTGCGGGCGATAGGCCTGGGCCGTCTTCACCACATAGGAGCCGGCCGGATAGGTCTTGCCGCTGACGGTGAAGGCCTGGGTGGCGCGGTCCACGTCCACGCCCGTCTTGATCAGGCTGTTCAGGAAGGCCACGGCGTTGGGCAGGTCGGCCTGATCCGCCGGAATGACGTAGCCACGCGGATCGCGACGGGCCGGGTCGCGCAGGATGGAGTTGTAGAGAGCCGGATCGACGCGACGGACGTTCTCGCCGGCCGCCGCCTGCAGGGCTTCGATCCCCGTCGGCGTGACGCGCCAGGTGTCGGTATTGCCCTTGTCGATGGCGTTCTGGCCCATGCGCCAGATGTTGAACAGCAGCCGGTCCTTGTTGCGCGAGGCGTAGTTCAGGACGGCGCGGTTGATCGACTGCGAGTATTCGATCGATTGGGCGAAATGCCAGGTCTGGGGCGCGACCGGCATGGGCAGGTCGTTGCGGGCCAGCTGGTTCTGCGGGATCAGGCTGATCTGGCTCGGCGTCGGGTGGCCGGTGATCTCGGTCAGCAGGCCCACGGCGTTGTGGAAGTAGGTGATGGAGCGCTCCATCCCGTTGTTCCACGTCGAGTAGCTGGCGCCGCTGCGCATGGTCGAGCCGGGCTTGCCCTCTTCGATCAGGCGGCTGTGCATGGCCGCGCCGACTTCAGACAGGGTGCCCATGACCAGCGGGTCGTAGTTGTAGTTGAAGGGGTCGCGGAAGGGCGGCATGAAGACCACCGTCCCGGCCGGCGCCGTCTGGTGGTGGTTGTAGATGATCTGCGGGAACCACTCGCGGAAGAACTGGCGGTTGACGTTGGTCGTCTCGGCCATGGCCGACAGGTAGTAGTCGCGGTTGTTATCGTGGCCGACGTACTTCTGGTACAGCACCGGGATCGAGGCGAACTCGCGCTTCAGCGGGTCCTCGTTGCGCATGTACCAGTTGGAGACCAGCTCCATCCCGTCCGGGTTCAGAGGCGCGAACAGGATGATCGCATCGTTCAGGACGCGCAGAGCCTCGGGGTCTTCGGCCGTCAGCCATTCGTGCACGGCGGCGATCAGGGCCTGGGGCGGGACGGTCTCGGTCGAGTGCAGGCCGCCGTCGATCCAGACCACGGCCTTGCCCTCGGCGGACATGGCGCGAGCCTCGGCCTCGCTGACGCCCTCGGCTTTTGCGAGGCGACGCGCGATCTCCTGATAGCGGTCCAGGTTGGCCAGGTTCTGCGGCGTCGAGACGATGGCGATGTACTGCGTGCGCCCTTCCGAGGACTTGCCGATCTCGACCAGCTTCATGCGGTCCGACTGGCCGGCCAGGGTCTTCAGATAGGCTTCCCACTGGCTGTAGTTGACCAGGTGATAGTCGGCCCCGACCTCATGGCCGAACGCCTCGCGCGGCGAGGTGATGCGCGACGCCTGCGACGAGGCGGCGGCGACGGGCGGTTCGGCCAGAAGGGCTTCATAGGCTAGGGCGCTGGCCCCGTTCATGGCGAAGGCCGCGAAGCCGACGGTGAGGGCCAGCAGAGGGCGGCGAAGCGATACTCGGTTCCGCGCGACGGCGGAGGGAGGCGAACTTGTCATGGCGTTCCTGTCAAAAGCAGCAGCGGGGCGCTCAACACATGACGTTGCGGCAACGCTGATTCCTCCACGATGCTGTTGTTGCGGTCGATGTCCATGGGCGACCGCACCGTGCGCCGCGCTTTTGCCGCGACATGCGCATTACGCCGCTGTCAAACTGCGACCATCAGCGCGGCCGACCATCGCGTGGGAAGTAAAGCGGGCTATGTGGAGTTGTCGGCACGTGGCGGACAGAGAGGAAGGCCGAAAGGTGTTCCTGTTCAATAACTTAGGCAGACTAACCCGCCCTTGGGCGGCCATTGAAATACAACGAGATTTCCCGCGTTTGGCTAACGGCCATAGCCGGAGATCGGAGACGAAAAACCCCGCCAGCGTTGCAGCGCATGGCGGGGTTCAAAAGAGCTTGGGTCAGCACTCAAAGCCGACGGCACCCTACCGTGCAGACCTCTTCGTTGCAACGCCGGAGGCCAGCCGATGAGCCGTCTTCTGGACCCCGAGAACTTCGTCGCTGAGAAGCTGGCCTGGCATCAACGCATCGCCAGCGACCCGAGGGTTTCCCTCTCGGCCAAGGCCGTCGCCGGTTTCATTCTCCACGACCTGAACGCCAGCGAAGGCGGCGCCTGGCGCGGCCAGGAGAGCATGGCGGCAAGCCTGGGCGTCAGTACTCGCCAGCTGCGGCGTCTTCTGGAGGAGCTCGAGGCGGCCTCATACCTGCAAGTCGAGGTCCGCAAGGGGCGCGGCCGCACCAACATCTGCCGCGCGACGCTGCCTAGCGAAGCGGCTGGTGCATCAGAAAACAGGACACCGACGGCCGCTCAAGCCGTCGAAAAGCGGACATCAACGGCCGTTCAAATGTCGAAAAACCGGACATCGGCGTCACGAAAACCGGACATGGATGACCGACGAATCCTTTATGACTCCATTAGAAGATTTCCGGCGCCAGAAGGCCGGAGGTCGGGCAGCGCAAACAGGCCGCTGGCAAAGGTTGATCCGTTCGCGGAAGCCGACATTCGGGCGACCGTGATCCGGCTCGCAGGGGAAGAGGCGACAGTCAGCTACCTGGACCCCGCCGCTTGGGACGCAGACAACAACCGCATCGTCTGCGCGAGCTCCACAGGATTCGCCCGGCTCCGCGATCTTGTCGAACGCCCCTTGGCCGCGAAGGGCGTATCCATTGCACTCGAGCTTAGCGATGCAGGGCGAATGGCGGCATGAGTAGCCAAACTTGGAGTCAACGGACGACTTGTTCGTCGCAAGGGCTGAGGCGAAGGTGCGGGCGGCCGGGTTTGCGTCGCAGCGAACATGGCTTTGCCATCCCGGTGAAGCTTGGCTGAGATTCCGCGTGAGGTTCATTAACAACTGTCGACTGGCCAGCATTTAGCCATCGGCTGTCTGGCGGCTGTCTGGCGGCTGGCCAGAAGATGGCCATTGGCTGTCTAGTCAGCAAGCTGGCGACTGGCCAGGAGATGGCGCTGGGGGGGCTGATTTGGATCGAAGTCGCATCTACAGACTGCCGCGACCGCTGCTGACTCATAACGGCAGTTGAGAACGTCTGCTCGCGGACGACGCGTTGGCCTCGCCCGATGGGGCCGAACACGACACATTGCATCTGATCGGAGCGACTGCTCCCTAGTCTTTATTTAGGCGCGTCCCGCGAGGGCAAGAATGCGTTGTCGTGCCGTGGCCAAGTCCAGCCGTTGGATTTGAGCTTCGAGATTCGAGGTTGGGCCGGAGTGAACGACGAATCCCTCGGTGGCACCGATGCGTCTCATCGCCCGGTCGTATCCATCCTCCGGCTTCTTTTCGGGGCTGACCTTAAACTCGATGCCGACCACGGGGCCGCCCGACTGCGCGAAGTCCAAGACGAGATCGATCTCGTCAGGCCCTTCCTGTCCATCCTCCCGCTCCTGACGATAGAACTGGCAGCTTGCTTGTCCATCGGCCGCGATAATCAGCGTCTCAATCGCATAGCCTTCCCAGCTATCCCCCATCTTCGGAGATGCGCGCAGCTGGGTCATCGTTTGGATGCCGAGCCGCGCGTGCAGCAGGCCGCTGTCACGAACGTAGACCTTGCGCATCGCCGCGAGGCTGGCTGTGGTCCCGGCGGGATAGTTCGGAAGCACCCGGATGAGGCCAAGCTGGGACAGCACCGTGATCGCCGATAGGGCGTCGGTCTTCTTGCCCCGAGGTGGCTTGTCGACGTCGAGCTCAGATCCGTTGCGATCGGCGACCCAGGTCAGTGCCTCTTCCACGCCGAGAATCGGCGAAATCTTGAACTCCGCGTAATCGCGCGACAGGAGGCCCCGCATCATCGCATGGCGCCAGTCGAAGCTGTCCTTGTCGTTGTCGGCATCGTAGCTCTGGGGAAGCCCACCCCGAAGCCAGTGACGGTGCGGGTCGAACGCAGGTCGATTGGTCGGCTGGTCGGACGGCATGATGTCGGGGATCGGGCCCGCCGCGTCTTCGATACCCAGCGCGAGATCCGGCAGTTCGTCCGGCTGCAGGGGCGGGAGCTCCAGCACACCGGCGACGCCGGGCAGGTCTCGCTCGAGGTCGATCATCGCGCCCAAGTCCTCAGGCGCCACCACGAGTTTGACCCGGTGCCCCTCCGCTTCGAGGCGACGATATCCTTCGACGAAGGCGGGTACGTCCGAGCGGCGCAGACGATCGAACACCTGGATGGGCGCGTCGGACGTCAACATAGTCGCGACGGTCTCATGCCGGACGCCGGTCCGCTCGCGGGCCCAGTGGGAGAGCAGCCGAGACCGCCCAACCCTCGGCACTCCGCGCAGGAGGGTCACCAAGTTCAGGCGTTCGGCCCGGTCAAGCGCGGCGAGCGCCAGGCGGCGGGCCGTCATGCGGGCCGTTCGAGATCGAGCACGACGACCGCGACGCGGCCCTCCAGGGTGGTGGCGCTCCGTTCGCTGAGTCGCGCCCGGAGGTCGGCCGCCGAGGCGGGGCGCTCAACTCCTCTGGGCGGTGCCTTCAGCGCCTTGGTCGAGTTCGCGCCGAACCAGAGCACCAGGTAGATCCCAGCCTCGGCGCGGGCGTCATTAACGTACAGCCGGTCGAGCTGGCGGTCGGCCGCCGTCCAGAGATCGCGGTGCCACTGGCCCTTGACCTCGATCGGGGTCATCAACTCGCCGGACAGGCAGAGGATGTCGCACCGCTTGTCGTCGGCCAGATGTCCCTCTGGCAACGCCTGGATCCCAAACGGTAACGGGCGCAGCATCTTGAGTAGGGCGTCGCGGCACTGCTCCTCTCCGCGCGGCGCGCCATTCCGTAGGAAATCCTGATACCAGTCGATATCGCTACCCTTGAGCTCTCTCTGGATGCGATCGAATTCCTCCAGCAAGACAGCCTGCAGCTGGGAAGCCGTTTGAGGCGCACGGTCCTCGATGGCGGACGCGACGACGGCCAGGGCGGGCGCTGTCCAGTCGGCCTCGATCCGCTTGCGCCTCTGCTCGGCGGCGACTGCCCGGAATTGGTCGGTGTAGCCGTCCTCGACGTCGTCTCTCAGTTCGATCAGCGCGGCGATGGCTGAACTTGAGGTATGGTCTCCCAGGCGTCGAATAAGACCGGCGATGAAGTCGCTGGCGTCCCACGCATTACTGTCGCCGGACGAGACCCCGGAGGGCCGTGTCACCAAGGGGTAGGCCGTTCGGAAACGCTGCAGGAGCCAGGCCAGCAGTTCCGGCTCGAGGTCGAGCGGCCGTGTCTCGGATCGACGCCCCAGCCGCGAGCGGACATGCCAGAAGAGCTCAGGATCGATCGTGGCCGCTTCCAGCTGCGGCCGGGTCATCTCGAAGTCGATCAACAGGCCCAGAGCGTCCCAGTTGCGACGACGCTGGTCATCCAAGGTTCCATCGCGACGGCGCTGCGCGGTAATCTCCCGTAGAGTCGGCAGAGCGGCAGGAAGGGTGATGAGGTGATCCAGAAGTTCGGCTTCCGGGCCAACGGGCATGTCCGGGAAACGTTGAAGCCATTCCAGAGCCAGCTGTGTCGCCAGATCGTGGTCGTCCGAGTCCCGCATCAGAGCGTAGAGGCCGTCGACGTGGTCGTTGCGATGAACGAACTGGGGCTCGAAGTAGAGCCTCTGAACCAGCTCCCAGTCACCGCGACCCCGAAGCTCCACTGTCAGGGCCTGATCGAGGTCGGGAACGCCGGCGTGGTCGTCAATGCGCGTGTGGCGGACTTCGAACAGTCCGGCCATCACCCGTTCGTCCTTCAGGTCGGAGAAGCCGCGACCGGTCCGGTGGCGCTCGGCCAAGGCCGCGACGATGATGTGCGCGGCTTCCCACCGCCGGCTCTGGGCGAAGCTCTCGGCGATCTCGGCCGCGGTCGGCCGGGCCGGCTCCCGAAGCAGGAAAGCCTCGAACCCGGCCAGCGCCGCGTCGCGCAACTCGGGGCCCAGCCATTCATCGAGACGGGCCGGCCCGTCGCGCGCCCCGTCCCCCATGTCGGCGAAGAGCTTCAGATAGGCCTTGGCCGGGTTGAGGATTAGGCCGAACTCTCCGGCCCGGACCTTCTCGATATCGCGCGTGAAGGACGCACGATGCTCGACCCAGCGCGCCTGGCGATCGGCGTCCCGCTTGAGGCGGCGCGCCTCCTGGTCGAGTTGCCATTGCGGCGTGGCGGGATTGCGCAGGCCCTCAAGCCAGGCGGGTCCGTCAGCGTCCCGGACGGCGAACCTTGCCGCCGCCACGCGCACGGCCTCACCCTCGTCTGCGTTGTGCCGGGCAAGTTCCACCACAGCCCGCCATCGCGGATCGTCATCGTTCAGGACGTCAAGCAAGGCGACGACATCCGCCTCGTCGAGCGCCAGCCCGGCCGAGCGGTCGGTCATCCGCCAGGCGGCATGCCAGAGGTTCCCCTGCACCTCCTGATCTAGGAGGACGTGGCGCTGGATCGCACGCCGCAGGGTGGGGTCAGCTTTGAACCGGTTCGCGACTCCCTGACGCGCCTCGGTCTGATAGCCGAGTTCCTCAAGCGGGGCGAGCCATTCCCAGAGCTGCGACGGGGCCACCGGGCCGTGGGCCATCCGACGGTCCAGGAGGCCATAGGCGAGGTCGGAAATCTCCTCCTTCGTCTGATGGGGGGCACTGTCTCCTAATTCGGCCGCGGCCTTGGCGAGACCATCCAGAAGGGCGTCCATCCGCGCTTCGGGCAGGCGAAGCCTCAGACCATAGAGAATGCCGACGGTGCGATGCTCCTGTCCCAACTGGGCCAAGGTCACGTCAAGTAGCACGCCATCGTTGAACGTTCCGTAGCCGACCGTATCGATCAACGTGATCGCGAGGCGGATGCCGTTCTCATCACCCTGGCGACGCAGGTCGATCACGAGTTCGGGCCAGTCAATCGGCAACGCCGCCTCGACGAGCCGATCAGCCGCTTCTTTACGCAAGGCGAACTCGGCGCGAGTGTTGCGGACAAGGGACTCGAGATCCTCCGCCAACGTCTTCACGAGCGCAGAACCCTGGAGCGCCTGCAGGATGAGAAGGCGCAGGCCGAATTCGGCGTCGTCGTTGTTCAGGATCTCCGTCAGCTGAGGCAGAAGGGCCGGCTGGGCGAGGCCGCCGACATGATAGCGGGTCCAGTCGCGGAAACGGGGGTTCTCCCGCGACAGGCGGTCGAGCGTCTCAAGGAGGGCCGTGGCCTGCGGCGGGGTCAGGGTGTCTGCGTCGCCGTACTGGACCACGCCCATGGCGTCCGCCCGTATCACTGCATCAGCCAAGCCCGGGCTGTGCCAGGCCAGCCAGGCGTGCAGGCCTCTGAGGCTCGCGGGGACGAGCGCGTCCGGATTGAACAGGGCGTGAATCCGCCGCCGCTGGCGCGATGTATCAGCCTGCTGCGCGAGCCAGCGCGCGCCCAGGAACTCTCCGATCGCGCGATGGGCATAGGTGAAGCGACCAGCCTCCACCGCGGCGAACAGTCGGGAGTTCAAGGCCTCAGCGAGGGCCCCGCCGCCCGGTAAGGCCGCGACCTCGCCCAGCGGCAGGTCGCCCGCCGAAGGGTCCGAGCGCAGCGAGATTGCTTCGGATCCGGTCAGGATGAGGGTGGCGAACGCGGCACCCGCGGCGTCAAGGACCGTGGCCTCGGCGAGGCCGGCGAGGCCCGCGTGACTCTTCTCCTCTCGATGCTCCTTGCGAAGTAGGCGGGTGGCTTGTGCGAAGAGTTCCCCCCGCGACGGAGGCAGGGGGCCAGCCTGGACGACCGCCTTGACGAGGCTCAGCGTCTGGGGATTGGCCCACAGTCCCGCCAGACCTTTTTCCTCAAGTGTGTCGGTGGTTGCTTCGGCGTTCGTACGCCCTAGCGCCTGTTCGAGGATGGTGACCGCATCCGGCTTGTCGAGCGGTTCGAGGTAAAGCTCCAGCGGCTCTTCGCCGTAGAGGTCCGCCAACCCCTGGATCGCGGTCGCGCTGCGCCAGTCGGCGACGCGGCAGGACAGGATGAACCTAGGATAGCCCAGGGCGGCGAGTTTGCGGATGACCTGATCGACTGCGTCGCCGTCCGCCTGGGCCGGCACCTCGTCGAGCGCATCGATCACGACGGTTGCGGCGCCGGCGAAGCGGGACGCGCCGTCGGGCAGGTTGATCAGACTGCGCGCCGTGGAGAAGGCGTAGCCATGGCGATCGCGCAGCTGCCGCAGCAGGGTCGACTTGCCCATACCAGCCTCCCCCAGCACGACCAGCGAGCGGGGGCTCGTCGTCAGGATGTCCTGTCCGACGGACCGACGCTCGAGGTCGTCAAAGTACCAAAGAGTGCGAGTCAGAATCGTATCGTTCACGGGGTAATCCTGACGAATCTCAGGCTGCGCCGCCAGTCTTGCGGTGCAGACCGGCGGGTCTCGACGATCTCGGTGGGGAAGCAGGCCGCCGACGATCGGGCGGCGTTCCTCGTCTTCTGCTCAGCGATCTTCTTTGAGTGTCCCTAAGGGGCTCCTCGTCTGCCAGTGCGACGCAGACCTCGGCGTCGTAGAGGCCGTCACTCAGTCCGCCGACAGTCCGCTATCGGGGTAGATGTTGATGGCTGCTTCTGGCGCATCACGGACTAATGTTCGTGCGAACGTTTGCGCCAGTTGAGGCTGTGGGCGGTCGCAAGCAGCAGGCCGCCGAGGATGGTTAGGGGTGTCTCCGAGTCTTGGCCGGGCAAGCCTGCGGCAGCAAGAAACAGCAGCAAGATCCCGATGCTTCCAAGTACGAGGAGGGTCCAGTTCCGACGACCTTCGCTCACGGGGCGCGACAGGCTCCAGGCGGCGATGGGCGCCGCTGTGGCGGCGAACACCCAGTGCACCCAGGGCGCATCGGTGAACAGACCCAGGAAGGGCAGGGCGGCGGCGAGCAGGGGCAGGGCCAGGCAGTGGATCATGCAGAGCGCCGACAAGCCGATGGCGGCGGCGTCGCCCCAGGTCTGGATACGAGCGGTCATGGCGTTCCTTTCGGGAAAGCGGCCGCGACGCGGGGAGGCGTCGCGGCCTGGAGGGATCAGAAGCTCAGTCGAAGACCGGCGCGAACCGCACGCCCGCCGAGGGGGGCCCGGTAAAGCAGGAAGGAGTTGTGCGGTCGGGCCTCCTCGTCAGTCAGGTTGGAGGCGTCGAGGAAGGCTTCCCATTGGCCGCCGGGCGCCGCGAAGGCGTAGGCGAGGTGGGCGTCCACGAGGGTGTAGGCCTGGGACGGGGCCTCGTTCTTCGCCGTCTTGTCTTGGGCCTCATGATGGACGGCGCCCAGAGAGGCGCGCCACGGACCCGCTGACCAGGCGAGGTCGGCCCCGTAGCGAGAAACGGGCATGCGAGGCAGATAGTCGCCGTCCAGGTTCCGACGGAAATACTCCCTGTCCCAGGCGGGCGTGGTCGGAAAGGATGCGAAGGGGCTGTATCCATCGGGCAGGGTGAAGCGCGGCGCGCTCTCGACCATGTCGCCACAGGCGCTCAGGATGAAGTCGCCCCAGCGGGTCCCGACAAAGCGCGCCGAGCCTTCGATCTCGAGCCCCTCGATCCGGGTGTCGCCCTGACGCCATTCGCGCACGGGCAGGGTGCGCGAGACGCCGGTGTTTCCAAGATAGATGTAGTTCTCGTAGTCGGTGCGATAGGCCCGGGCAGAGAGGGCGTAGCGGTCGTTGTCGAAACCGAGGCCGAGTTCGATGTTTTCGGCCTTTTCCAGGTCCAGCCGCGAGTCGCCCTGTTCTTCGGTCAGGATGCCGAAATGGTCGCCGCTGCCGTAGAGCTCGATCAGGGAGGGGGCGCGTTCGGCATCGTCGTAACGGGCTTCGGCGAAGAGACCGAACGGCAGATTATAGCGGGCCGAGACTGAAGCGTTGGTCGTCGAATAGCTGCGATCCCGGGCCAGAGAGCCGAGGCCGCGACCGTCGCGGATGGTGTCCTCATCCACGTTGTAAACAATGCGGTCGTGGCGCAGGCCGCCTTTCAGGGTCAGGCCGCGCCAGACGAACTGTTCGGCCCAGAAGAGGCCGTCCTCTGTTGTGGAAACGCTGGGCAGGTAGGCCTTGGCGCCTTCGGTCGACAGGTCGCGGCTGCTGGCTTGCAGCCCGAGTACGCCGGAGAAGCCTCGCCACGGCGTATGGGCGATGTCGATGCGGATGTCGTCGGCGTCTGTGACCAGGCGCGTATGGGCGGCGCCGTCGATGACTTCACGGTCGTCGCTCTTGCTGCTCATGAGGCGGATATCGACACGCTCGACGCCGAGGGCGCGGGGATAGAAGCCGGCGCGGACGTCGTATCGGGTCATCTCGACCTCAAGGTCGATCGGCGACGGCTGGGGGTGGGCTGAAGTGATGTAGGCGAAGCCCGGCACGCCGTAGTCGCTGGCGTAATACTGGACGCTGGCGCCGATATAGCCCTCCGCCGTGATGCGACTACCGCCCAAGGTGAAGGCCGTGGTGGTCTGGCCGCTCTGCGGCAGCCGGCCCTCGGCGCCGGGGTTGCGGTCGGTGATGATCTGGCGCTCCGGCGGGGTTCCGTCGACCCATCGGCCGCTGACTGGGTCGCGAACCCAGACGGGATTGGCCAGCTTCACCTGGCACAGGGTCTGGGCATAGACATTGGACACCAGGTCCGACCAACTGCGGCAGGCGTCGGCCTTGGAACCGCCGGGAATGCGCAGGTCGGGACGGTCGCGGTAAAGGGCGTCGGTGTGCCAGGCCCATGCCCCGCGCCCGCCGTCGAGGCGCGCCATGGCGGTGAAGTCGGTGTTATAGCCGCCGCTGATCTCCGCCCGACCCGACAGGGGCTCGCTCGGCAGGGTGAGCGGAATGCGGCCGTCGATCACATCGACCGCGCCGCCGATGGCCGATCCGCCGTACAGGACGGCGGCCGGGCCTTTCAGGATCTCGATCCGGTCGGCGAGAAAGGGCTCGATCGGGGAGGCATGGTCGCCCGACAGGGCGGAGGCGTCACGCGAAGCCATGCCGTTGACCAGCAGGGCCACGCGGGGGCCGGACTGGCCGCGGATCTCCGGGCGTCCAGCGGAAGGACCGAAGCTGTTGTTCTGCAAGCCGGGAATGCGGGCGAGAGTTTCGCCGAGACTGGCCGCGCGGGCGCGCTCCAGCGCCTGTCCGTCGAGAACAACGGGGCTGGCGGTGGAGAGGGCTTCCACCGTGTCCGGCATGCGGGCGCCGGTGACGATGACAGGCGCAATAACGGTGGGGCGGTCCTGTTCGGCGTCTGCTGCGAAGGCGGGGGGAGCGGCCGCGACGGCGAGTGCGGACAGGGAGGTAAGGGCGCGAAGACGCAAGGGGGAGATCTTTACGATGGAGGAAATAGGGGCCTTTCAGGGCGAGGAGGCTGTCCCCGCCCTGTTCCGGCGTCAGTGGGTCGGAATCAGAACCGGGCGCGGAAGCCGAGGACGACATTGCGTCCGCGCAAGGGGGCCAGATTGCTGATGAAGGAGGCGTGGTTCAGCGCCTTTTCGTCCAGCAGGTTGGTTCCGCGCAGGAAGACCTGGCCGTCGATGTCGCCCAGACCGACGCTGTCCAGGCCCACGTCGTAGGCAAGGGTGGCGTTGACCATCTCATAGCCGGGGGTCGTGGTTTCGAAGGCGGCGATACGGTCCTGCTCGAAGACGTGGACGTATTCGAGATTGCCGGACCAGACGCCCTGATAGAAGTCACCGCGGGCGCCGAGACGGCCCGCCGGAATGCGCGGCAGGTCGCCGCCGTCGCCCTTGAGATCGGCGCGGACATAGTCGCCGAAGACCGTGGCCGACAGGCCGGGTCGGAAGTCGTGCGTGACCTGGCCTTCGATCCCGGTGAAGCGAGCGTCGGCCTGAGTGTAGCGGATCAGACGGAAGTCCTCGAACTGGTCGAGGGTGTCGGCGAATACGTAGCCGTCAAAGTCGTAGTGATAGAGGCTGGCGGCGAAGGTGGTGGCGCCTTCGGTCTTCTTCAGCGCCAGTTCAACCGAATTGGCCGTCTCGACGTCGAGGCTGGCTGTACCGATCTCATAGGTGTTGGTCGCCAGGTGGACGCCGCGCGCATAGAGCTCCTGGGCGGTCGGGGCGCGCTGTGACCGCGCGACCGACAGGGTGGCGACATAGCCGGGCGTGAAGGTCCAGCTGGCGGCGGCCGAGGCCGAGAAGGGCGAGTGGCTCGTGTCCGCCCGTCCCAGGGCGCGGGCGTCCTGCCATTCCTGACGCAGGGCGCCTTCGAAGCGCCAGTCGCCGGTCGCATACTCTTCCATCAGGAAGACGGCGTGGTTCTCGGTCCGGCTCTCGGGAATGAAGGATTCCGCGCCGACGGCGGCGAAGTCGCTGCGCGCGGTCTGGGCGCCGATGACGCCGCGCACCCCGCCGATGGCGGCGTGCTGCACCTCGACGCGGGCGTCATAGCCCTCATTGGTGAAGGTGGTGGCGATCTCGCCGTCGTCGATCTCATCGTGGCGATAGTCGGTGAAGCCGCCGCGGAAGCGGATGCGTTCGACCCCGGCGAACGGGTCCTCGATCTCGCCCCGCACGTCCACACGCTTGCTGATCAGGTCGACGATGGGGACATGGTCATGATCGTGGTCGTGATCATGATCGTGGTCATGGTCATGGTCATGGTCATGGTCGTCGTCGCCGTGGTCGTGACCGCCGCAGTGCAGACTGGAGCCGTGTGGGTGGCAGGACTCGTATTCGTGGCTGTGGCCGGGCAGGCCGTATTCGCTGCGCTGCTCCGTATAGGCGGCGCCCAGATAGCCGCGCGAACCGATCCACGACAGGCCGAGCGTCGCTGTCGAGCTGCGGTTGAAGGATCCGTCAAGCGTTGCCTCGTCGAAGTCGGGAACCTCATAGTCGTCGGTGCGGCGTCCGGCCGCCTCGACGCGGATGGCGAACGATCCCGCACCGGCGGTCAGGCCGACCACGCCGGCTTCTTCATTGTCCGCCGTGCCGAGGCGGAACTCGGCGACGCCCTCGCCGCCGTTCTCGGCGATGCGCGTCGGTATCTTCTTGTCGATCAGGTTGACCGCGCCGCCGATGGCGCCCCCCCCGTAGAGCAGGGCGGAGGGGCCGCGCAGGATCTCGACGCCTTCCAGCAGTAGGGGCTCGCCTGAGACCGCGTGGTCCGGCGAGACTTCGGAGGCGTCCATCAGGGCCGAGCCGTCGGTCAGCACTTTTACGCGCGGCGCCGTCTGACCGCGGATCACCGGACGGCTGGCGCCGCCGCCGAAGGTGTCGGAGTTGACGCCCGGCAGGCCGTTCAGGGTTTCGCCCAGGGTGGACTGCCGGCGCTGGACCAGTTCGTCGCCGCGCAGCACCGCCACGCTGGACACCACCTCCTTGCTCGACCGGCCCAGGGCGTCGGCCGTGACGATCACATCATCGACGCGGGTCGTGGCCGGGCCTGACTGGGGCAGGACGTCCGCCCAAGCGGCGCTGGAAAGGGTGGAAACACTCGCGGCTGCGAGCAGGATCGATCTTGAGTGCATGACGCTCCCCGTTCATGAAGAGAGTCGCTATTATGTTATACCGTAACATTCATCAAGCGAGCTTGAGCGGAGATTGAAATGAGGGGCGAGGGGGCCGCTGCAGCGGCCGAGCGGGTGCAGTTTGAGGTCTGGCGGATGATCGGACGGGTTTTCGAGGCGTGTCGAACCAATGGCCTCAGCCAGTCTGATGTAGCGAGAAGGCTGGGCGTGCCGCGCGGGCAGGTCTGCCTTTGGCTGAGGGATAAGGAGCGCATGACCCTGAAGGCGGCGGCGCGTCTGGCGGACGCCATGGGCTATGATCTCGAGGTGCGACTGATCCGTCGAGCATCCCTGCGCCCTGCCCAGGCGGAGGCGCAATGAGCCTGTTCGATTACGTCGAGGCCTTGCAGGGAGGCCTGCCCTGGGGGCGGTTTCTGGACGCCGGAACAGGCGTCAATTCGAGCCTCTGGAGCACGGGCCTGACCACGGACGCCTGGACCGGGGTGACCGCCGCAGCCGGCCATGCTGACCAGGTGCGGGCCTCGATCGGCGCGCGTTTTCGCTCGCAGGACAGGCTGCTGCTTGGCAACTGGACCGACGAGACCCTGTTGGCGGGCGAGGTTCACGACACGGTTCTGGCCGACTATCTGATCGGCGCCGTGGAAGGGTTCGCACCCTATTTCCAGCAGTTGTTGCTGCGTCGACTGAGGCCGCTCACGGGACGGCGGCTCTATGTCGTCGGACTTGACCCCTATGTCGTCGGCCCCGCCGAGACAGACGAGGCCAGGATGGTGCGCGAGATCGGCAGGCTTCGCGACGCGGTTCTGATGCTGGCGAACGAAACGCCCTATCGCGAGTATCCGGCAGAGTGGACTTTGAACGCCGTCGCAAGCGCCGGCTTCAGGGTGCTGTCGGCGCGACGTTTTCCCAATCGCTACAAGACGAAATGGGTCAATGGTCAACTGGACATGGCGCTGCGACGGCTGCCGCGGATCGGGGATCGCGGGCTGGTCGAGAGCCTGGCCTTGACCATTGAAAGGGCTCGCCAAGAAGGGCTTGCGCTTTGTGCTGAGCGCGATGGGCTGAGATGCGGCGCCGATTACGTGGTGGGGTGCGAGCCGATCTAATGTCGTCTTCACGCTCTGGGTCCTATGACCGCTTCTGGCGCAACGCGGACCAAACACGGCTAGTATCGGCCACGCGGCGGTTCACATGCGAGCCCGTCGCCGTCGCCGTCCATCCACGACCGATATGACGGATCCCAACTGGGGATGTCTTTTCGGCCTGCGGCCCGCACCGCCGTGCAGCCACTATAGTGTTGATCGGTTGTGCGCGTCTTGACGTAAGCGACGACTGCCGCGCGAGGCGATGACGGCGTGATCGCGAACCACGTCACGGCAAAGGCAGAGATTGCGGTTAGAGCGACAACGGCCGCAAAGGGTACCCGGGAGCCCGGGGTAGGCCGACCATGTCGGCGTCGACGACGGTGTGTGACGAGGCGCATATGCATACGGTGCCCGCCGAAGGTTGAGTAGCAGTTACAACATCAACCGCTGTTCTTAGAGGTGTCCGCCCCGCTGGCCTCCGACTCCACAAAGACTGGGCACCGTGAGAGCCTGCGCCGATGTGCAACAACTACCGCCTGCAGGTTCCGGCCAACCAACTGATCGCGTCGTTCCGTGACGCAGGCCAGGCGCTCGCCTTTCTTGGTGGCCTGCCGAACCTCGCTCAGACCGACTATCGCATCGGCGACAGCGCCCCGATCATCACCCTTGGCGCTGATGGCCCGCAGCTGACCATGACGTCCTGGGCCTGGAAGGGTCCGACGGGAAAGCCTGTCTTCAACTTTCGCTCGGACGGCCGCTCCTTCGCCCACTCGGTCCGCTGTCTGATCCCGGCCGACGGCTTCTATGAGTTCACCGAGCCCAAGGTGCAAGGCGAGAAGACCAAATGGCTCTTCACCATGCCGGGCCAGCCGTGGTTCTGGATCGCGGGCATCGTAAAGGATGGCGCCTTCACGATGCTGACGGTGCCGCCCGGGCCGGACGTCGCACCTTTTCACGACCGACAGATTGTCGTTCTGCCCGCCGGTGCGGGTGTTCGTTGGTTGAAGTTGAGCGCTGCCGAGGACTTGATCCTTCAGCCCAGTCCGGCCGGGGTGCTGGCCGTAAAACGGGTGTGGCCAGACTGAAGGTTCGCGAAATCACGAAGGGCTGCTCGCTCGGCGAGTGATGAAGGCGGTCGTGGGCGCTTGCAGGCGGGTTTCAGCCCGTCTGAACCCCCAAACTTCGTGATATTGCGAACCAGGAGGGAGTTTCGCGGGTAAGGGGTCGTGCTTTCGCGAACCTAAAAGGCGTTTCGACCCAGAACTTCGTGATATCGCGAACTTCGCGCAAAGTCTCCGGCGAGGCGGCCGAGAAGTAGGGCGCGTCAGCGGTCTTGGTTCGTGGGTTCCTGCGGATAGTCGGGCTTTTCCGGGCGCTTCTCGAGCAGCTTCAGAATCAAGGAGCCGCCAAAGAAGGCGACGGCTGCGCCCGCCATCACCGCGACAAAGGGAGGGAAGAGATCCATGCGGTCAGCCTATCATGGAATGGTGGTTTGCCAGCCTTGATATACGGGCGTTCGTCGCCGCGTCTAACCGTGAAGACCGCCGAGCTCAGACGGGCATCTCCAGGCGTGTGGGCCTTTGTGGAGACTTCTGGAGACACGTGGAGAATCCTGGAGACTGAGGCGTTGGCTTCGCGCAACGGCGTATGGCGCTCTGTGGTGTCGCGTCGGCTTCGTTAGACAGGTCTCGCTAATCCAATCGCCCGACTGCTAGCCCGTGTTTTTCGTCGCTGGTCTGATCTGTGATGGCTAATCGGTGTGTCTAATCGGACACGTGGATTAGAGAACAATTCTGAGCGCCATTCTCCATCATTCTTCCGGAGTTAGGAGGCAGGATATGTATTGTGGGCCCACAATACGGTCTTACTCGCTGGCTCGACGCGGCTGTCAAGAAACAGCCTCTTGTCGGTCGCTGCCGCGACTGGCTAACGCCTTACTCAGATCTGAGCTTTTTGAGTGGAGGCGCGTGTTGGCGAAACGCCCTGGAATAGTGAAAAAGACTGAACTTCGGCGGGTGATGGACATCCTGCGGGAGAAGGGCGTAGCCCTTGGCTCGCTGGACCTGTTGCCGGGCGGCGAGGTGCGCCTCAATCTGGCGACAGCGGCGTCGTCGCGCATGAACCCGGATCTGGCAGCAGAGGTGCAGTCGTGGGACGAGGCCTTAGGGTGATTGGCTTCCCGTTCGTGAGCTCGTTCACGGACCGGCATGGCAAGCAGCGGTTCCGCTACCGGCGCTCAGGGCGCAAGGCGGTCTATCTGCACGGCGTGCCCGGTTCGCCCGAGTTTGCAGCGGCCTATGAGGCAGCGGCCAGCGGACAGACCACGAAGGTGCAGATCGGGGCCTCGCGCACCTTGCCCGGGACCATAAACGCCCTGGCGGTGGCCATCTACGGATCGGCCGAGTGGACCCAGCTGTCGAAATCGACCCAAGCGACCTATCGCGGCATCATCGAGCGGCTTCGGACCGAACATGGCGACCGCGCCGTTCGCGCGCTCCAGACCGAGCACATTCTGAAAATGCGCGACCGCAAGGCCAAGGCGCCGGCGGCGGCGAACAACCTGGTCAAGGTGCTGCGCTGGATGCTGGCGTTCGCGATCGCGCGGCAATGGCGGCCGGACAATCCGGCCATCGGCATCAAGCCGCTCAAGATCGCTTCCGAGGGCTTCCCGGTTTGGACCGAGGCGGACATCGCAAGGTTCGAGGCGCATTGGCCTGTGGGCTCGCGAGAGCGGCTGGCGTTCGATCTGCTGCTCTACACCGCGCAACGCTCTGGCGACGTTCGTCAGATGGGGCGTCAGCACGTCCAGGGGCGGGCCATCCTGGTGCGGCAGGAGAAGACCAAGGCGTTTCTGGAGTTGCCGATCCATCCGAGGCTCAAGGCGTCGCTCGACACCGTTCCGGCGGGGCAGATGCTGTTCTTGGTCACGCAGTCGCACATGGGCTTTACGGCGGGCGGGTTCGGCAACTGGTTCCGCGGCGCCTGCCGGGCGGCGAGCATCCCGGATCGTTCGGCGCATGGCCTGAGAAAGTCGGCGGCGACCCGCCTGGCCGACGCCGGCTGCACCGAGGCTCAGATCAAGGCCGTGACCGGCCACCAGACCTCCAAGGAGGTCGAGCGCTACACCAAGGCGCGGGATCAGCGGCTGTTGGCGCAGGACGCCTTCGCCATGATCGGCGGGACGCAACGCGAACAAACTTTGGCTAACCCGGCAGGGAAGTTAGCCAAATCGAGCGGTAACTGACTGAAAATAAAGGAAATTACGATGGTGGTGGCGGACAGAGAGGGATTCGAACCCTCGGTAGGCTTTCACCTACACACGCTTTCCAAGCGTGCGCGATCGACCACTCCGCCACCTGTCCGTTTCCACGACGTCGCCGTGTAGCCGCTGGACGGTCGTTCCAGCGGAGCGAGGCTGATAGAACAGCCTGACCCCCTCGGCAAGCGCTGTCTGAGGCCCCATATGGGGAGAAGTGGATTTTGCCCCCGATTCAGCGAGAATTCTGATGTTGCTCCAGAAAGCGTCCGAACTGCCTACCCTCGAGACGGCTCTGCCGGGGCGCGAGACGCCGCTGGCGACCGATGCGACTCATTTCGTCCTGGGTCACGCCCTGAAGGGGCCGCACCCGGAAGGGTTCGAGACGGCGGTGTTCGGCATGGGCTGTTTCTGGGGCGTGGAGCGGGTGTTCTGGTCGCTGCCCGGCGTCTGGGTGACGTCGGCGGGCTATGCGGGCGGGATCACGCCCAATCCGACCTATGAAGAGGTCTGTTCGGGCCGAACGGGCCACACCGAGGTGGTGCAGGTGGTGTTCGATCCGCAGGTCGTTTCCTACGCCGATCTGCTGAAGGCCTTCTGGGAGAATCATGACCCGACCCAGGGGATGCGTCAGGGCAATGACCAGGGCACACAGTACCGCTCTGCTGTCTATACGCTGAACGACGCGCAGCAGGCGGAGGCCGAAACCTCGCGCGACGCCTATCAGACGGCGCTGAGCGCAGCGGGCAAGGGGACGATCACGACCGAGATCAGACCGGCGGGGCCGTATTACTTCGCCGAGGAGTATCACCAGGGCTATCTGGCCAAGAATCCGGCCGGATATTGCGGCATCGGCGGGACCGGGGTGGTTTGCCCGATCGGCATCGGGATCGACGCCTGATGGACCGGGCGGGGGTAGGCAAGGTTTGTCTGGCGCTGCCGGGGACGACGCTGGACCATCCGTTTGGCGACGACCATGACGCCTACAAGGTCGGCGGCAAGATGTTCGTCATGGTGGGGGCGAGCGGCGGGGTGTCATTCAAGGTCTCGGACATCGCCTATGAGGTGCTGACCGAGAGCGGCCATGCGCGGCCTGCCCCCTATATGGCGCGCGCCAAGTGGGTGAACCTGCCGCAGATCAATGACTGGGCGGACGAAGAGCTGGCGGACCATATCCGGTCCGCCCACGCCATCATCGTCGGCAAGCTGACGAAGAAGGCGCGGACGGAACTGGGACTTTAGAGGTGGAGATGCGCTCCTCCCTGGCGCGGAGCGATGGGGAGGTGGCGCGGCGCGCAGCGCCGTGACGGAGGGGCTGCTTTGACGTGCGAAGCCCCTCCACCGCTACGCGGTCCCCCTCCCCACGAGTGGGAAGGAAAACGCTTCACTTCGCCTTCTGCTCGGCGATCCAGCGGTCCATGCGGGCGTCGAGGAGGTCGAGCGGCAGGGGGCCGTCGACCAGCAGGGCGTCGTGGAAGGTACGGACGTTGAAGCGGTCGCCCAGTTCACGCTCGGCCTTCTGGCGGATCTGACGCAGACGGATTTCGCCGATCTTGTAGGCCGTGGCCTGACCCGGCCAGCCGATATAGCGCTGCAACTCGGTTTCGATATTGTGCGGGGCGAGGGCCGAGTTGTCGCGGAAGCAGGCGCGGGCCTGTTCGGTGCTCCAGCCTAGCCAATGCAGGCCGGTGTCGGCCACCAGACGACAGGCGCGCCACATCTCGTAGCTGAGGCGGCCGAAGCGCTCATAGGGGTTGCGATAGATGCCCATCTCCTCGCCCAGGAACTCGGAATAGAGGCCCCAACCCTCGATGAAGGCCGTCACGTCGGCCCCGCGACGGTAGTAGGGCTGATCCGCCGCCTCCTGTTGCAGGGCGATCTGCAGGTGGTGGCCGGGGACGGCCTCGTGGACCGTCAGGGCCGGCAGTTCATAGAGGGGGCGCTGGTCCAGCTTGGACGTGTTGACGATATAGCCGCCAGCCACGCCGTTCTGCATCGAGCCGGCGTTGTAGCGGCCGGTGGTGTAGGTCTCTTCGATCTCGCGCGGGACGGGGCGCACACCATAGGGCAGGCGCGGCAGGGTGCCGAACAGGGCAGGCAGGCCGTCGTCGGCGCGCTTGGCGATCTCGGAGGCCTTTTCCAGCAGTTGCTCGCGGCTGGTGGCGTAGAACTGCGGATCGGTGCGCAGGAAGTGGAGGAAGCCGGCGAAGTCGCCGGTCCAGCCGGCCGCGCGCATCTCGTCCTGCATCCGGGCGCGGATGCGGGCGACCTCTGCCTGGCCGATCTGATGCACCTGATCCGGGGTCAGGTCGGTGGTCGTGTCGCTGCGCACCAGGAAGGCGTAGAGGTCCTGGCCGCCGGGGCGGTGGACCATGCCCGGCTCGCTCGGCGCCTTGGGCAGGTAGTCGTCGCGCAGCATGGCCAGCCAGGCCTGACGGCGGGCGGTGATGGGGCCGTCGATCAGGGCCTGGGCGCGGGCGCGCAGGGCGGCCTGATCCGCCGCCGGGATGTTGGCGGGCAGGGCGGCGAAGGGCTTCATCAGGACGTCGCCGCCCGGGTTGGCCGCCACGTCGCGCTGGGCCTGACCCAAGGCGCTCTCGACCACGGACCGGGCTTGCAGAAGGCCGGTGGACAGGCCGCGTCGGGCGTTGGCGATCCCGGCGTCATAATAGGCGGGGGCGGCTTCCAGCCGGGCGATCCAGGCCTCGGCGTCGGCGCGGCCGGCGATGCGGGTCGAGCCGGCGAGGTAGGACAGGGTCTGGCCGGGGCCGCCCTCGGAATCGAAGGCCAGACGCGACGGGTCCAGAGCGATCCGCTGCAACTCACGATCGATCAAATAGCGGCTGAAGGCGTGGTTCAGGCGACCGTCGGCGTCCAGGTTCGCCGGAGCGATGGCGTCCAGCCGCGTCAGGAGGGCCTGGAGCGGGGCCTGGCGAGCCAGATCACCAGCGCGGCTGGGATCGGGCAGGCGCGACAGGGCCTCGCGGTCGCCTTCCAGTCCCGAGCTGATGGGATCGACGCGGCGCAGATAGGCCTCGTAGTCGGCCAGGACCGTCGTCAGTTCAGTTGAGGCCGGCGCGCTCGCCGTCGCAGGATGGGCGGGCGCGTTTTGGGCCAGAGCCGGCGTCGTCGCCAAAAATGCAGCCAGGGCCGTCCCGATCAGAAATCGCTTGTCCATATTGTCCTCCCTCAAGCGGGGGGAGCAGACAGGCGCAGGCGCTGACGGTCAAGCTGTGTCGGCGGACTTCAGCCGCAGAGGGCGAAGAAGCGGTCGATGTTCTGGTCCGACCCCTGCTGGGCCACCAAGGGGGTGCGATAGTCGGGGCCGTAGGTCGCCAGCCAGCCGAGCTTGCGGAAGCGCAGGAAGACCGGGTCTGTGGGGCGGGCTACTGCGGTCAGGTCCAGACCTTCGTGCATGGCGGACGGTTCGGCCTTGGCGGGATAGGTCTCGGCAGCGCCGCCGGATTCCAGGGCGATGACCCTGGGATGGTTCTCGGCGACGGTCTGCAGGATTTGCAGGGCGCCCGAGCCGGGGCGGCACGAGAGGTCCAGCGGCACGTCGTCGGTCTCGGCCATGCCGTAGGACAGGCTGGCTTCCTCGGCATCCTCATTCAGATGCCAATCGTAGCCCGGCGTGGCGAGGGGCGCGCCGCGGGAGGCGCTGGCCAGCTCCGTCTTCAAGGTCGGGGCGCAGGCGCCAAGCGAAAGCAATGCGAGGGCCGGGGCGAGCCAGAGGACGCGACGCATGGGAAATCCTAGCCGGTGCAGAGTTCAGCGAACCGGCGCAGCTTGGACAGATTCGCCCGGTCGATCTCTACCGGCGACGCTTGCTCGCCAACAGCGACGTCGAGATTTCCGCTGGCCAGGAAGGCGGCGAATACGGGATGATCCGCGCGCAGCATGGTCTGGAACCGCCCGCGTCGAGGTTGGATCTCGGCGTTGGCGGAAACGGCGCCCGAGGTGATGACGGCGATGCCTTGGGCGGGGGCGGCGTCATAGAGGGTCAGACGCACGATGCTCGACCCTGGCGCGCACTCGAGGGTCGAACGCAGGCGCGAAGTGTCGGGAATCTCATTGGCCAGGACCAGAGGACCGTTGTCGGCGTAGAGGGTCCAGGTCCAGGCTTCGGTCGGCGCTGGCGCGGTCTGAAACGTCAGGGCCAGGGCCATGGCTTGGGCGAGCCCGAGTAAGGCGGTCATGGTTCAGCCCCCGCTGAAAGGTTCGCGGGGACTTTGATCAGGCGCGGCTGGAAGCGCAATAGCCGAGGAAGCTCTGGACCATGCGACGCTCGGCGCGGCTGGCGCGAATTTGCTGGTCGCCGGCCTCGGTCTGGACGGCCATGCGGCCGCCGCGCGCCAGGCCGGTCAGGGCCGCGTCGGTCAGGGGCAGGCGGGACTCATAGGCTTCGCCGTCTGACAGAGGGTCGATCGGCTGCGGTCCTGCGGCGGCGGGCGTCAGGGCGGCGCTGCGCGGCTGGGCGTCGCCATAGACGACAGCGGTGCGGTCGCCGGGCGAGCAGGTCAGCATCAGGGCCACCTGATCGGAATCCGCCAGGCCATAGGCCAGCTTGGCCATCGGCCCCTCGTGCAGCAGATGCCAGCCCGGCGCGCCCTCGCCGGGGGCGGCGGGGGCGGTGGTCATGGCCTGCCCGGCCAGAGCGACGAAACCCAGGGCGGCGGCGGCGGGAAGCAGGGACTTCAACATTACAAATCACTCGCGTTCGACAGAGCAAACGCGGGTCGCTTGTTAACGGTTCACCGCTCCGCTTGACCGAAAGCGACTTCGTGACGACGAGTCACCGGAAAAGCACGCTCGTCGAACGGCGGTCAGAAGGGGCTGAAGCGTTCCACCAGGTTCTGGGCTGCGGGCGCCGCCTGCATCCGGCTGATGTCGCCGCGCCCGCCGTAGCTGATGCGGGCCTCGGCGATCTGGGTGTGGGCGATGGTGTTGGCCGAGGAGATGTCCTCGGGCCGCACGATGCCGGCGACGGTCAGTTCGCGCACCTCGCGGTTGGTGCGCACTTCTTGCCGACCCTGGATGACCATGTTGCCATTGGGCATGACGGCGGTGACGACGGCGGCCACGGTCAGGTTGACGCGCTCCGAGCGGTTGACGCTGCCCGAGCCCGAGGCGTTGGACTCGCCCTCGGTGCCGACCATCTTGGCGGGGTCGAAGCCGCCGGGGAAGGCGCGGCCCAGGCTGTTTTCCAGGCCGAAGAAGTTGGTGACGCCGCCCGAGATGGCGTTGCTGCGGGCGCGCTGGGTCGAGTTCTGGGTCTGGGCGCGGTCGTTGATGTCGATGTTGACGGTCAGGATGTCGCCGACCCGGCGGGCGCGCTGATCGCCGAAGAAGCTGCGGGCGCCGGTGCGCCACAGACTGTTGGCCGAGGCCGGGGTCGGGGGCGGCAGGTAGGCCTGTTCGACAGGAACGAGGGCGGCGGGATAGGCGACCGGGGCCAGTTCCGGCCCCTTGACCGTTTCCGTGATGGTCGAGCAGGCGCCCAGGGCCAAGGCGGAAGCGGCGGCGGCGAGGATCAGGACTTTACGCATGACGGGATCTCTCAACGAGCGGCGAACTGTTGCGGATTAGCGCGGGCCATCTGGGCGGCGGGACCGGCGACGGCGCGGCCGGGTGCGATGGCCACGGCGTCGATGGTGCGGCCCGATTGGACGTTCAGGATGGGCACGGCCTCGCCCGCCGAGGCGTTGCGGGTCGCCTTGCCGGTGACGGTCAGCTCGACGCCGCCGGCGATATAGGCGACCTCGACCATGTCGTTGCGGGCGATGACCTGGGGCGAGGCCAGGTCGCGGCTGGTCACGGCGGCGCCGGCGCGCAGGGCGCGCTTGGCCGACAGACCGACGACCTGATCGGCGTCCTGCGGACCGCCGGCGGGAGCCTGATGGGCTTGAACCGTGGACCAGACCACGTCGGCCGGCTGGATGATGTCGCCGGCGGCCAGGCTGCGGGCGTAGGTCAGAACCTCGACCGTGGCGCCGGGACGCGAAGCCACGGTGGCGGCCGCCGGACGGGCGGAGGCCTCTGCCGGCGCTGCGCCGCCTTCGCGGACAACGATGCGGCGCAGGCCCTGGGGGTTGGCCCAGTCCAGACCGGCGCGGCGGGCGGCGGCCTGGATCTGGCTGGCCTCGAAGACGGCGGTGGCGCCGAGACGCTGACCGACTACGACATGGGCGGCGGCGCCCGCATCGTCGAACAGCTCGCCCAGGGTGACGCGGCCGTCGTCGTCGACGGGGTCGGGCAGCAGGCTGACCGGACCGGCCAGGGCCGGGGCGGCCAGGGCGGAGAGAGCGGCGGCGAGGACAAGGGCGCGCTTCATGGCTTAACTCTTCCCTTAGCTCTTCACTTGGGCCGAGACGGACAGCATTTCGTCGGCGGTGGTGATGACCTTGGAGTTCATCTCATAGGCGCGCTGGGCCACGATCAGATTGGTGATCTCGCTGACGGCGTCGACGTTGGAGGCCTCGGTATAGCCCTGCAGCAGATGGCCGAAGCCGACCTCGTTCGGGGCGCCGATGGTGGCCGCGCCCGAGGCGGCGGTTTCCAGCAGCAGGTTGTCGCCGATGGCTTCCAGCCCCGCCTCGTTGAAGAAGGTCGCTAACTCCAGCTGGCCCACCACCTGCGGCGCGGCCTGGCCCTGGGTCGTGACCTGGACCTGGCCCGACTTGGAGATCGAGACGTCGATGGCGTCCTGCGGGATGGTGATGGCGGGTTCGACCGCATAGCCGTCTTCGGTGACTAGCTGGCCCTCGCCGTTGACGGCGAAGTTGCCTGCGCGCGTGTAGGCGATCTCGCCCGACGGCATGGTGATCTGGAAGTAGCCCTTGCCGTCGATGGCGATGTCATAGGGGTTGCCCGAACGGGTGGGGCTGCCCTGTTCGGTGATGCGATAGACACTGCCAGCCTTGACGCCGGCGCCGATCTGGATGCCGGTGGGGACCACGGTGCCCTGGGTCGAGGACTGCGCGCCCATGCGTTCGACGTTCTGGTACAGCAGGTCCTGGAACTCGGCCCGCTGACGCTTGAAGCCGACCGTGTTCATGTTGGCGATGTTGTTGGAGATGACCTCAACGTTCAGCTGCTGGGCCAGCATGCCGGAGGTGGCGGTTCTGAGAGCGCGCATCGTTCAGGCTTCCTTACTAGCCGACCCGGCCCAGCCGCTCGACCGAGCGGCGTGACAGGTCGTTGGCGTTTTCGATCATCTTGGTCACGCGCTCGTAGGCGCGGTTGATCTCGATCAGGTTGGTGATTTCCTGAAGCGTGTTGACGTTCGAGCCTTCCAGCATCCCCTGGCGGATCTGCACGTCCGGGGCGTCGATCGGCTGGGCGTTCGAGGTATTGCGGTACAGGCCGTCGCCGCTCTTTTGCAGCACCGACAGGGCGTCGAAGCGGACGGCGTTCAGGCGACCGACCGGCTGGCCCTGCTGGCTGATGGTGCCGTCGGGGCCGACGGTGACGGGGCCGAGCTCGGGGTCGAGGGTGATGGGGCCGCCGTCGCCCAGGACCGGCTGGCCCTGCTTGGTCATCAGCACGCCTTCGGCGTTGGTCGTGAAGGCGCCGTCGCGAGTATAGGCCTGGCCCGTCGCGGTCTGGACCGCGAAGAAGGCGCCTTCGCCCTCGATGCCGAAGTCCAGGGGGCGGCCGGTCTGCTTCATCGAACCCTGGCCGAAGTCGCGGCCCACGCCCTTGTCCAGCACGAAGCTGGCCGAGGGGCGGATGTTGTCGTTGCGGGCGCGCTGACCGACCTCGGTCCCGACCATCAGCTGTTCGACCTTGAACCCGGTGGTGTCGGCGTTGGCGACATTGTTCGCCACGATGTCGAGCTCGCGGCGAAGCGTCATCTGACGGGACAATCCGATGTAGGCGGCGTTTTCCACGAGTGCGGCTCCTTCGCCGATCTCGTCGCAACGACCGTGCCAACAGGGTTAATCCAGGCGCAGCAAGGATTTGAGCCGATCTGGCGCTTTCGGCGCCCGGCAGGATTTGCCGATCGTAAACGCCTCGTTAACCAAAATCGCCGCATCAGGAAGTCTGTGAGGATCGGGGCGACGTGCGGATGCTGAAGCTGAAGCTGGGCAAGAAGAAAGACGCGGCGCCGGCCGGCGATGACGCCAACCTGCCCGCCGTGTCGGACGGCGAAGGCGGCGAGGGCGCACCCGCCAAGAAGAAGCTGCCCCTGCTGTTCATCATCATTCCGGCGGCCCTGGTCGTGCTGGGCGGCGGCGGGGCGGCGGCCTTCCTGCTGATGAAGCCCAAGTCGGCCGAGGCCGAAGCGGGCGCCGAGCATGCAGAGCCGGCCAAGAAGGACGAAAAAGCCAAGAAGGGCGGGGACCACGGCGGCGGCAAGGAAGGCGAGGCCGATCCGGCGGCGGGTACGATCGCGGCCGGCCCCGACGGCGTGACCTTCTACACCCTGCCCGACATGATCGTGAACATTCAGTCGCCCGACGGCCGCCCCACCTATCTCAAACTGAAGCTGACGCTGGAGATGAAGGACGCCGAGCTGGCGACCCATCTGCAGGGCGAGACGCCGCGGATGCAGGACATGTTCCAGGGCTTCTTACGCGAACTGCGTCCCGAGGATCTGGCCGGTTCGGCCGGTTCCTATCAACTGCGCGCCGAGATCCTGCGCCGGGTCAACCTGATCGCCGCTCCCGGCAAGGTTGATGCGGTGCTGATCGAAGAAATGCTGGTGTCCTAGGCATGACCGACACCCTGACGGCCGAAAACGAACTGGACCCCTTCGGCGGCGAAGCCGACATGGGCGCGGCTCTGTCCGAGCGCGTGCTGAACCAGGACGAGATCGACAGCCTGCTGGGCTTCGACATGGGCGACGGCGACGACTCCGAACGGAGCGGCATCCGCGCCATCATCAATTCGGCCCTGGTGTCCTACGAGCGTCTGCCGATGCTCGAGATCGTCTTCGACCGCCTGGTGCGGTTGATGACGACGTCCTTGCGCAACTTCACCTCGGACAATGTCGAGGTCTCGCTCGACACCATCAGCTCGATCCGCTTTGGCGACTATCTGAACTCGATCCCGCTGCCGGCCATCCTGGCGGTGTTCCGGGCCGAGGAGCTGGACAACTATGGCCTGCTGACGGTCGACAGCAATCTGATCTACTCGATCGTCGATGTCCTGCTGGGCGGGCGTCGCGGCACGGCGGCGCTGCGTATCGAGGGGCGGCCCTACACCACTATCGAGCGGGTGCTGGTGCAGCGGATGGTCGAGGTCATCCTGAATGACGCGCGTCAGGCGTTTGAACCGCTGACCCCGGTGCATTTCACCCTGGACCGGCTGGAGACCAATCCGCGTTTCGCCGCCATCGCGCGCCCGGCCAACGCCGCCATCCTGGTGAAGCTGCGCATCGACATGGAAGACCGCGGCGGTCGGGTGGAGCTGCTGCTGCCCTATTCGACGCTGGAGCCCATCCGCAAGATGCTGTTGCAGCAGTTCATGGGCGAGAAGTTCGGCCGCGATAACATCTGGGAAGGCCACTTGGCCACCGAGCTGTGGACCACGGAAACCGAGGTCCGCTGCGTGCTGGACGAGCAGCAGATCCCCCTGTCCCAGGCCCTGAACTTCAAGGTCGGCGACACTCTGATGCTGAATGTCTCACCGGATTCCGAGGTGTCGGTGCGGGCGGGCTCCATCCCGCTGACGACCGGCAAGATGGGCCGCAAGGGCCAGCATATCGCCGTGCGGGTCGAAGGCCCGATCAACCCTGACATCGCCGCCAATCTGGGCCGAGGGAAACGCTGACATGACCGGCATCATTCTCGATTCCATCCTCATGCTGCTGCTGGTCGCGGCCATCGGCTACGGCATCAAGCTGGAGAAGAAGCTCAAGGCCCTGCGCGACGGCCAACTGGCCTTCGCCGGCGCCGTGACCGAGCTGAACGCGGCCGCGGGTCGCGCCGAACAGGCCCTGGCGACGCTGCGCGCCTCGGGTCATGAGACGGACCTGCTGCACGATCGCATCATCAAGGCCCGCGCCGTGAAGCAGGAACTGGAGGTGCTGATCGCCCGTGCGCCGGCGGGTCTGCCCGCCCGGTCGGCGGCGCCCCAGGTCGAGATGCGCGAGGAGCCGGTGCTGGAACTGAACACCCCCACGTCGCAGGTCGCGCCCCTGCTGGATGACGAAGCTCGCGCTCGCCGCATGGCCTCGCTGATGGAACGGGTCGAGGGCGCGCGCGCCGCCATGAAGACCCCGCCGGCTCGTCCCGCCGCCGCCGCGACGGCCGCGACCCCGACCGAGGCCTTCGCCCCGGTGCGTCAGGCCCTGGCCGCTAACCATGCTGCGCAACAGAGCCTAAACCGCGCCCGTCGTAGCCTGGACGAAGATCTTTTCGCTGCTTGATTCTAAGAGCCCCTATGTCCGAGGCGCGGCCTCGGGCGACTTGAGGGGATCATTTTTCTTGCCCTATGTCCGACGCGCGGCGACGGACGACTTGAGGGCGCCGACGACCCGAGTTGACCGATGAGCAAGTTGCCCCGCCTTCTGCCCTTGATCGCCATCGCCATCGGCGGGGTCGTGGCCGTGCGCGCAGCGGGCGTGGCGCCGGAGCTGTTCCAGGGCGCGACGGCCTGGGCTCAGGAAGCTGTCACCGCCGAGACGCCGGGCGAGGGGGGCACCGCCGCCGCTAAGCCCGCGCCCGCCGTCTGCGCCCTGACGCCGGAACAGCTGGCCCAGCAGGCGGGGATTTCGCCGGCAGAGCTGCGGATCATCCAGTCCCTGTCCAAGCGCCGCGACGCCCTGGACGCGCGCGACGCCGATTTCGCCACCACCCTGCCGCTGATGGTCGCCGCCGAGCAGAAGCTGGACGCCAAGCTGCAGGCGCTGGAAGCTCTCAAGGGCGAGATCGCGACCCTGGTGGGCCAGGTGGACGAGAAGGAAAAGGCCGAGACCGACCGTCTGGTCGCCGTCTATTCCGCCATGCGGCCCAAGGAGGCGGCGGCTGTCTTCAACACCCTGGACGACAGCGTGCGCCTGCCGGTCGCCGCCGCCATGCGGCCCCGGACCCTGGCCGCCATCATGGCTCAGATGCCGCCCGCCGGCGCGCGCGAACTGACCGAGAAGCTGGCCAAGCGCTTCCAGGCCCAGCAGTTCGCCGCCCGCGCCGCCGCCGCCACGGCGGGCGCAACGCCCGCGACGACCCCGGCTGCGGCGCCGGCCGCCACGCCCGCGCCCGCGCCGACGCGCACGGCGGCCCCGGCGACCGCAAATCCGGCGGCGACCCCCGCCGCCCAACCGACGGCCCAGCCCGCGCGCCGTCCAGCCCCGCGTCCCGCCGCCCAACGCCCGGCCCAGCGCCCGGCGGCCCGCCCTGCCGCGGCGACCACGGCCCCAGCCGAAGCTGGGCCGCGTCCCTACGCCCCGGCGGGCGAGGCGGCGGCCCCGGCCCGTCAGTCAGTCCAGTAGGGGCGACAACGAACGCGCGGTTGGCATAGCGGTCGCGCACGTCTATTCAGCGCGCTTCGATTTTCGCGAGACCATCCCATGTCCGACGTCCTGCCTGACCGCCTTTCGGTCGATCCCGACAGCCCCTTCCACGACGCCGATCTGCTGATGCGCGGCGTGGGCATCCGCTTCAAGGGCGAGGAAAAGACCAACGTCGAGGAATACTGCGTCTCGGAAGGCTGGGTCCGTCTGGCCGTCGGCAACCGCGTCGACCGTCGCGGCAAGGCCCTGACCGTCAAGCTGCAAGGCCCGGTCGAGCCCTTCCTCAAGGGCGAGTGATTTTGGCGGGGACCTGAGGCTTTCGGTCGCAGGTCCCACCCGCTAACGTGCCGCCTCTTTGTGAGTCTGGGAGGCGCTCCATGTCGTTCAACGCCCGTCTGATGGCCGCCAGCGCAATCGCGCTCGGTCTGATCGCCACGCCGGTTTTGGCGCAGGACGCCGCAACCATTCGCGCCGCCGAACAGGTGCGCGATCAGGCGCTGCAAGCCAACATCGCCCTCGACTACGTCACCCAGATCACCACCCGCTTCGGCGCCCGCCCGGCGGGCTCACGCTCGGAGCAGGCGGCCGCCGACTGGGCCGCCGACTATATGCGCGCCCACGGCTTCCAGAACGTCCGCATCGAGCAGTTCCCCCTGGTGGGCTGGGAGCGGGGCGAGGAGAGCGCCGAACTGATGGGCGCGCGCCCGCAGAAGCTGGTCGCCGCCGCTCTGGGCCATTCCATCGCCACGCCTGCCAACGGCATTGAGGCCGACATCGTCTTCTTCGACGGTCTGGACGCCTTGCTGGCCGCGCCGGCCGGCGCGCTGACCGGCAAGATCGCCGTGGTGGACGGCGGTCAGATGGTGCGGATGCAGGACGGTTCGGGCTATGGCTCGCTGTCGCGCATTCGCGGGGTCGGCCCGACCGAGGCCGCCAAGCGCGGCGCTGTGGCCTTTGTCATGCGCTCGGCCGGTTCGGACGAACACCGCATGCCGCACACCGGCACCACTCGCTATGTCGAGGGCAAGGTGCCGCTGCCGGCCTTCGCTCTCAGCGCGCCTGACGCCGACCAGATCGCGCGACTGGTGGAGATGGGCGAGCCGGTGCGGCTGCGTCTGAAATCCACCGCCCACACCTATCAGACGCACAGCCAGAATGTGATCGGTGACATCGTCGGCGCGACGCGCCCGGACGAGATCATCGTCCTGGGTTCGCACATGGACAGCTGGGACCTCGGCACGGGCGCCATCGACGATGCGGCGGGCGGCGCCATCACCCTGGCGGCGGCCAAGCTGATCGCCGAGCAGGGCCGTCCCGGCCGCACCGTGCGCGTGGTCCTCTACGGCTCGGAAGAGGTGGCGCAGCCGACCGACACCGGCAACGGCGGCGGCGCCTACCTGCGCAACATCGGCGCGGCGGGCGTCGAGAAGCACATCATCGCGGGCGAGAGCGATTTCGGCGCCGACCGCATCTATGCCCTGAAGACACCGCCGGGCGCGCAAGGCTCGGACTTCGCCAGGATCGCCGCGCGGGTGCTGCGTCCGATCGGCGTCCTGCCGTCGAGCGAGCCGGAGCTGCACGGCGGCGTGGACATCGGTCCGCTGGCCGGGGCGGGCGTGCCGGTCTTCGGTCTGCCCCAGGACGGCACGCGCTACTTCGACCTGCACCACACGGCCGACGACACCCTGGACAAGATCGACCCGGCGCAGATGACCCAGAACGTCGCCGCCTGGGCCGCCCTGGTGCGTCTGATCGCCGATTCCGATGTGGACTTCCGCGCCCTGCGTTCGGCGGCTACACCGGCCAAGCCGTAGGGCCTCACAAGGCGAGCGTGGCGAAACTGGTAGACGCAGCAGACTTAAAATCTGCCGACTTCGGTCTTGCGGGTTCGACCCCCGCCGCTCGCACCAATTCAGATCATTGAACCGTCGTCGGCCGGGAGGCTGGCGGCGGTTTTTTCTGGCCAGAGCGGACCTGCGCGGGGCAGGGGCCGTCGGCCAGCATGTCGTGGACAGCAAAAAGGGCGGCGAACCGAAGTTCGCCGCCCTTTCCGTTCAAGCCTGGAGGCTTAGAACGGGCGGTAGTTCAGGCTCAGGAAGAAACGACGTCCGAACAGGTCGAAGTTGTCCGCCGTCGTATTGCCCAGCCAGCGCGCCGGTTCGGCGTCGAAGACGTTCACCACGCCGGCGCGGACCGTCAGGTTGTCGCGAGCCGCCCAGCGCACCGAGAAGTCGTGCTGCGAGAAGTCGCCCGTTTCCAGGTACTTGGCGGTTTCATACAGGTCCGGGTTGGCGACCAGGTTGTCCTTGTCGAGGATTTCCTGGCTGGCCTGCCAGTCCCAATCCCAGGTGAAGGCCAGGGTGTCGATCGGCGCCCAGGTGACGGTCGACAGGAAGCGCACGCGCGGCATGCCGACGGTGTCTTCGAAGTCCGACGAGTCGGTCGGGTCGTCGATGTTGACGAAGTCGTGCTGCTCGATCAGCCAGTTGCCGCGGATCGAGTGGCTGAACGAACCCCAGTTGCGACCGAAGAACTCCGGCAGGTCGGTACGGTAGGCGACCGTGAAGTCGACGCCCTTGGCCGTCAGAGCCGCATAGTTCAGCGAGCCCTGGATGAAGCTCGTGACCTGGAACGAGGTGGCGTCGCGGGTCTGGGTGGCGCAGGCGCCGGTGTTGACCGAGGTGCCGTTGACGCACTGGTTGGCGGCGTTCTGGGCGGTCACCGAGGCGATCGCGTCGTTGATCTCGATGTCATAGTAGTCGAGCACGACGGACAGGTTGGGCAGCAGATAGTCCGGGGTCCAGACGCCGCCGATCGTGAAGCTTTCCGAGGTTTCGGGCTTCAAGAAGGGGTTGCCGCCGGCCAGGCCCGACACCGAGCCGCTGCCGTAGTTGGGCAGGTAGGCGTTGGACGCCGAAGCGTCGGCGAAGTTCAGGTTCAGGCCCGCAGCGCTGGCCAGGGCGCCGCAGTTGGCGATCCGGTTGGCGGCGATCGAACGGTCGGCCAGGTTGTTGATGACCACGGCCGAGCAGGGGTCGCTGAAGCCGTTGGCGAAGGTCTCGCCCAGCGGCTCGTTGGTCTCGCCCAGGTTCGGCACGCGGATCGCCGTGGCGGTCGTGGCGCGGAACATGAACTGATCAACCGGGCGCCACTGGAACTGGCCGCTGTAGGTCTCTTGCTGACCGACGTGCGAGTAGTCCGAGAAGCGGTAGGCGCCGCTGATCTCGGCCGAACGACCCAGGAAGCTGTCGCGGAACAGCGGGATGCTGACTTCGGCGAAGACGTCGTTGGTGTCGTAGCTGGCTTCTTCGAAGTCGGGACCGGAGTTCAGGAACAGGAAGCGGCCGGCGGTGTCGCGGTCGCGGCCCGTGCCGCTGGTGATTTCCTTGCGGTACTCATAGCCGATCGACGCGCCGATCGGGCCGGCGCCCCAGAAGTCCCACAGCTTGCCCGAGGTGTAGGCCATGAAGTCATGCTGCTTGTTCTGGTCGGTCACCGTGACGGCGGCCTGCAGATAGTCCAGGCCTTCCTGGGTGAAGCCGTTCGGGCCGAAGACGCGGACCGGCGAGCAGTCGTCGATGACAGCGCCCTGACGCGAGAAGGTGGTCGGCACGCCGCCCACGCTGATCACGGCGTCCGGCACAGCGATGCCGTTGGCCTTCATCAGTTGCACGCGGCAGACGATTTCGCCCGGCTTGCCGTGAACCTTGCCCGCGACGTCGATGACGGCGTCGGCCGCAGCCTGGTAGCGGACCACGTCCACGCCCAGTTCGCGGTTCGAGTTGTTCATCTCGCCGTAGGTGTAGCCGGCTTCCCAGTTGACGTCCTTGACGAAGCCGATGTCGCCGGCGTCGCCGCGCAGACCAACGACGTAGCGTTGCAGGTCACGGGTGTTCTGCTGGTTGCGGACCGGGCCGTACAGCTTGTGCTGGGCGCGGGCGTCGGCGACCGTGCTGGTGACCACGCCGGCCGAATTGAAGATGTCGCGGCGGTTGTTGGCGATGGCCTGACGCACGTCAGCCGGCAGATAGGCGTTGTCCAGGCCGATCTCGAAGGCCGAGGTCGACGTGATGGCGCCGACGGTGTTGGCGGCCAGGTTGCGGATGTTGAAGTCGTGGAAGACGCGCTGACCGGCGTCGTAGGTTTCTTCCTCGACGTACTTGGCTTCGGCGAACAGGCTGACCCGGTCGGTGATGTCGAAGTTCAGACCGGTCTGGAAGCGGTAGTTCTCCGATTCCGGCAGGCGGCTGGCCTGGCCCTGTTCGGTGTTCGCGACCTGACCTTCGCCGCCGTTGCTGACGTTGCGGGTGAAGCCGGAGCCCTGACGGATCGAACCGAAGGTGACCGGACGCGACACGCCCTGGTCGTTATAGAGGTAGGCGTTGTCCAGGCGGTTCGACGGGGCCAGCGAGAAGCAGTTGGCTGAGAAGGTCGTGGCCGAGCAGGTCTGGAACGGCACATCCGGGTCGCTGGCGATGCTGGGCTTGGTGCCGGTCGACAGGATGGTGACGCCGCCGAAGTTGGTGCCGCGGATATAGGTGCGGGCGTCGCGGATCAGGATCTGGTCCGGAATGCCGTCCGAGGGGGCGCTGGACGGATCGGCGTCATTGCCGATCAGGGCCCAGGACTCACGGCGCCAATCGACGTCGGAATCCAGAACCTCGTCGTTGCGCTGATATTCGCCCGACACATAGTAGTTCAGGCGGCCGTCCATCAGGTTCTGGCCCCACAAGACCGAGAGACGCTCGCTCAGTTGATGGTCCTGGTTGATCTCGGCGATCGAGCCGTCGATCTCGAGGCCGTCGAAGTCCTTGCGCGTGATGAAGTTGACCACGCCCGAGACGGCGTCAGCGCCGTAGACGGCGGCGGCGCCGCCAGTGATGACTTCGGTGTTGGCGACCAGCAGACGCGGGATGGTGTCGACGTCGACGGCCAGCGAGCCGGGGCTCGAGCCGACGTGACGACGGCCGTCCACCAGGACCAGGGTGCGCACGGCGCCCAGGGCGCGCAGGCTCAGCAGCGACAGACCGCCGTCGTTCAGGTTCGAACCCGTGGTGTCTTCCGGGACCTGCGAGGTCGACAGAGCCGGGATGTCGGCCAGGAAGTCGATGACGTTGACTTCGCCCGACTGCAGCAGCTCTTCCTGACCGATCTGGATCAGGGGCGTCGGCGAATTGGTCGGGTTGCGGCGGATGCGCGAACCGGTGACGACGATCTCGCCGACGTTGGTAGCCTGGTCTTCCTGAGCCATGGCGACTGCGGGCGCCGCGCTGATCACCGCGGCGGCTGCCATGCCAGCGATCAGGGTCGAACCCATCAGACGTGTTTTTGTGGTTTTCATTTTTTTCTTTCCCCTCCCAGAGAATCCTCTGGGTGAACGGCGTCCTTCCGCCGCATCGCCTCCATATGACAACTGCGTGGCAAGGCAAGAAGTATGGCGAAGTCGCGATACGAATGAGGACAGAGTGCGGCGTTTTGGTAGCACTTCCGCCTCATTGCCGCGTTCCACGAGCGATGGGCGCTGGGGGGCGCAAGGCGGCGCCATTTGGAAGTCGCGTTGACGGCGTCTTGACGGTAATCACCCGACACCGCTTTTCGATATTGGTGCTCATGATGATCCGTAGTCGTGTTCTGGCCTCGACCCTGACGTTCGCCCTTCTGGCGGGCGCGGCCCTTCCGGCTATGGCCCAGCAGGCGGCCCAGCCGGTCGCCAGCGCCGCAAGCGCCGAGCGCGCGGCCCCGGCCCTGGTGGTGACCCTGGTGATCGACCAGTTCAGCGCCAATCTGTTCAACCAGTACCGCAGCCAGTTCACCGGCGGTCTGAAGACCCTGGCCGATCAGGGCATGGTTTCGATCAACGGTTACCAGACCCACGGTGTGACCGTGACCTGCGCCGGGCATTCCACCGTCCTGACGGGCGTCCATCCCACGCACAGCGGCATCCCGGCCAACGACTGGATCGACACCACGACGGGCGAAGAGACCTATTGCCTGGCGGCGCCGCAGAACACCCTGGCGCACGGCAAGAACACCGACAACGGTCCGGTCGGCCCGGATCAGCTGAAGGCCTCGACGCTCGGCGACTGGCTGAAGACCGTCAGCCCGCGAAGCCGCGTCTTCGGCATTTCGGGCAAGGATCGCGGTGCTATCAACCTGGCCGGGCACAAGGCCGACGGGGCCTTCTGGCTGACCGAGGGCTTCGGCTTCACCACCTATGTCGAACCGGGCCAGTCGGCCGAGGCCAGGCTGGCGCCCGTGGCGGCGATCAATGCGCGGATGATCGACCGGTTCAGCCGCTCGGCGCCGGTCTGGAACTATCAGCATGACGCCTGTCGTCGCCTGGAAGGCCAGTGGGTCATCGGCGGCCAGACCTTCAACTCGACCCTGCCGCCGGCGGACGACACGTTGGAAGGCTCGCCCATGCTGGACGAGCTGACGCTGGAGGGCGCGGCTGCTCTACTTGAGGAGCAGCAACTGGGCCGTCGCGGCGTCACCGACATGCTGGGCGTCAGCCTGTCGGCCACGGACCGCATCGGCCACGGCTACGGCACGCAAGGGCCGGAGATGTGCGAGCAGATGCTGCGCCTCGACGCGGCCCTGGGCGTCTTCCTCGACAAGCTGGCCACCATCCCCGGCGGCGTGATCGTGACCTTGACCGCCGACCACGGCGGCTCGGACTTCCCGGAGCGTTCCTCGGTCGAGGGCTATCCGACGGCGGGCCGCGTGGATCGCGCCCTGATGCCGCGCGTCAATGATGCGCTGAAAGCCCGGTTCAACCTGGACGCCAATCCGCTGGTTTCCTCGGCCGGCGGTCTGGTCGTGGTCGGGGCGGATCACAAGTCGCTGGCCGAGCCGCTGCGCAGCCAGGTTCTGGCCGCGGCCGTCGAACTGCTGAACGCCGAGCCGCAGGTGGCCCTGGCCGTGTCGCGCGATGAACTGCTGGCCGAGCCGGCGCCGGCCTCGGACAACCCCGAGGAACTGAGCGTGCGCCAGCGCTTGCGTCTGTCGGCTGTGGCCGGGCGTTCGCCGGACATCATGCGCTCCTATCAGCCGGGGCTGACCGGGGCGGGCCGGATCGGTTCGGCCATCTCCAGCCACGGCTCGCCCTGGGACTATGACCGCCGCGTGCCGATCATCTTCTGGTGGCCGGGCGCGAACGGTCAGGAGCGCTTCCTGCCGATGCGCACCATCGACATCGCGCCCACCCTGGCTCACCTGATCGGGGTCAAGCCGACGGACGCGGTGGACGGCCGCTGCATGGACCTGCCGCAGTTCGCCGCGGGGCGTTGCGAGGCCAAATAGGCCTGAGGGCCGTAACGTCGTGTTTCAGCCTCATAAACTCGTGTTTCCAGCCGGGGGCGTGGTCTTACGCCCCCGGCTTTTCGTTGGCACAAGGGATCAAGGCCTCTGAGGGGAGGCCATGGCCGTCAGAGCCGCCTTGAGGAAACACTATGAACAGAGCCCGCCGCGCGCGCATCGTCGCGACCCTTGGACCCGCGAGCCGCGCGCCCGCGACCGTCAAGGCGCTGGCCCAGGCGGGAGTGGACGTCTTCCGTCTGAACTTCAGCCATGGCTCGCATGAAGATCACGCGGCGGCCTTGAAGGCCGTGCGCGGCGCCGAGATGGCGCTGAAGCGTCCGCTGGGGGTTCTGGCCGACCTGCAGGGGCCCAAGCTGCGGCTGGGCCGCTTCGCCGACGTCGAGATCGCCATCAAGCCCGGCCACAGGATGCGCTTCGACCTGAACCCGGAACTGGGCGACGAGACGCGGGTGCAGATGCCGCATCCCGAAATCTTCAAGGCCCTGCGCACCGGCATGCTGCTGCTGATCGACGACGGGCGTATCCGCCTGCGGGTCGGCGAGCGCACCGACGAATGGGCCGACGTGACGGTCGAGAGCGGCTCCAAGCTGTCGGACCGCAAGGGCGTAGCCGTGCCGGAGGCCGTCATCCCGGTGTCCGCCCTGACTCCCAAGGACCGCGAGGACCTGGCCTTCGCCCTGCGTCTCGGCGTCGACTGGGTGGCCCTCAGCTTCGTGCAGAAGGCCGAGGACATGGCCGAGCTGAAGCGCATCGTGAACGGTCAGGCCGCCTGTCTGGCCAAGATCGAGAAGCCCCAGGCCCTGAACGATCTGGAGAGCATCCTCGACTACTGCGACGGCGTCATGGTCGCGCGCGGCGATCTGGGCGTCGAGATGGACCCCGAAGAAGTGCCGGTGGCCCAGAAGAAGATCCTGCGCGCCGCCCGCCAGCGCGGCGTGCCGGCCATTGTGGCGACTCAGATGCTGGAGTCGATGACCAGCGCGCCCGCTCCGACGCGGGCCGAGGCCTCTGACGTGGCCAATGCCGTCTATGAAGGCGCCGACGCCCTGATGCTGTCGGCGGAAACGGCTTCGGGCGACTATCCGCTGGAGTCGGTCGCCATCATGAACCGCATCATGGAGCGGGTGGAGCGCGATCCCCTGTGGCCGGGTCTGATGGACGCCGAGCACGCGGGCATGGACATCCACGACGTCGACGCCCTGGTCGCGGCGGCGAGAAAGGCCGCCGAAGCCGCCTCGACCGCCTGCATGGTGGTGTTCACCACCCTGGGCGGCACGGCGCGGCGCATGTCGCGCGAGCGGCCGCTGCAGCCCGTTCTGGCCCTGACGCCCAAGCCGGAGACGGCGCGCCGTCTGGCCCTGGTCTGGGGGCTGGAGCCGCGTCTGGGCGACCAGCCGTCCTCGCTGGAAGGCCTGACCGACGATGCGGTCGAGGCGGCCATGACCTATGGCCTGGCCGAGGCCGGTCAGCGCATCCTGATCCTGGCCGGAACGCCTTTCGGCGCGCCGGGAGCCGCGAATCTGTTGCGTCTGGCCCATGCTCCGGCCCATGTTCCGCAAGGGGCGAAGCGCGCCCGGAAGACCTGACGGGACGGAATGATCAAGTACATCGGCTCAAAGCGCGCGCTTCTGGGCCATGTCACGGGTGCGGTGCGCGCCGCCCTGCCGGACGGCGGGACGGTCTGCGACCTGTTTTCCGGCTCGGCCCGCGTCGGTCATGCCTTGAAGGGGCAGGGCTTCCGCGTCTGGTCGAACGACCACAACGCCTATGCCCACACGCTCGCCACGGCCTATGTCCAGGCCGACCGTGAACGCTGGGCGGCGCAGGCAGAGGTCATCCTGGCTGAGCTGCGGACGGTGACGCCCGACGCCGGATGGTTCACCAAGGCCTTCTGCGAGGACGCCCGTTTCTTCCATCCCGACAACGGCGCCCGCATCGACGCCATGCGCACTCGCATCGAGGCCATGGGGCTGGAGCCGGAACTGAAGGCCGTGGTTCTGGTCGCCCTGATGGAGGCGGCGGACCGGGTGGATTCCACGGCGGGCCTGCAGATGGCCTATATGAAGCGCTGGGCGCCACGCGCGCTGAAGCCGCTGGAGCTGCGCCTGCCGGACCTGCGGCCGGGCGTGGCCGCCGGGCCGTGCAAGGCGACCCAGGGCGACGCGGTCGAGATCGCCGATCAGGTCGAGGCCGACCTGGTCTATCTGGACCCGCCCTACAACCAGCACTCCTATCTGGCCAACTACCACTGCTGGGAAAGCCTGGTGCTGTGGGACAAGCCCGAGACCTATGGCGTGGCCAACAAGCGGGTGGACGTGAAGACCCGCAAGAGCCCGTTCAACAGCCGCCCCGGCATCGGCCCGGCCCTGCAATCCGTGGTCGAGCGGCTGAAGACGCCCAACCTGATCGTCAGCTTCAACGACGAGGGCTATCTGAGCCGCGACGACCTGACGGCCATGCTGTCGGCGCGCGGCCATGTCCAGGTGGTCGAGATCCCGCGCCCCCGCTACGTCGGCGCCCGCATCGGCATCCACAACCTGAAGGGCGAGAAGGTCGGGGCCGTCGGGCGGCTGCGCAATGTCGAGCACCTGTTCGTCGTGACCGAAAAGCCACTGCGCCTGCCGGTCGCCGCCTGACGCGGAACCAAGACGCGGGGATGCGGTTACAGGCGGCATGAGTGCCTCGACCGATCGTACGCCTGACAAGTCTTCCGCATCCCGTCGACGGTCGCCGAACGGACTGCCGAACTGGTTGTTTATCGTGCTGGTCGCGGCGGTGGTCGTGATCCTGGGCCTGCTGGTCGCGGGCGCGACGGGCGGCTAGGCCGCGTCCAGAAGGGCCTTGATCGGCGCCCAGCTGCGGCGATGCGCCGGACAGGGGCCGAGAGTCTGCAGGGCGGTCTGGTGGATGGGGGCGTTATAGCCCTTGTGGCTGGCGAAGCCGTAGCCCGGATAGGTCGCATCCATTTCGATCATCAGCCGATCCCGCGCCGTCTTGGCCAGGATGGAGGCCGCCGCGATGGACAGGGAGCGGCTGTCGCCCTTGACCACGGGCGTCACCGCGCACGGCAGTTTGAAACGATAGTTGCCGTCCACCAGGGCGTGAACCGGCGGATGGGCCAGGGCCTCGACCGCGCGGCGCATGGCCAGGCCGGTGGCGTGCAGGATGTTCAGCTCGTCGATCTCCTCGACCGAGGCGAAGCCGACGCCCCAGGCCAGGGCGCGGGCCTTGATCTCGGGTTCAAGCAAGGCGCGGCGCTTCTCCGTCAGGGCTTTGGAGTCGTCGATGCCGGGCGGCAGGTCGTCCGGGTTCAGGATCACCGCCGCCGCCGACACCGGTCCCGCCCAAGGCCCGCGCCCCGCCTCGTCCACGCCGCAGACGTGACCGTTCCACGTCGCGCGAGCCTCCAGCTCCAGCATCAGGGTGGGGAAGGGGCGGTCGATCCTGGCGGAGGCTTTGGGCGGCTTCATCGCGCGTCAGTGCCACGAACCTCGGCGTGACGAAAGGGCGGCGGGCCTTGCCCTATCGGCGGGCCATGTTCACGACGCCGATAGGACCTCCAATCGGCAGCAGGCGGACCCTCAAGCTGGCGTCGCCGCGAAAGCCGGTCCGTGTCCGCTCCGCCAGGGTGAAGGTCATGCGGACGCCGTTTTCGGCCACGACCACGATCAGCCTGCCATCCCTGACACGGCATTCAGCGGGATCGCCGTCGACGACGCACGAGAGCCGGCCACTGGCTAGGGCCGTAACGGTCAACGGAAAGTCGAGCTGCTGCCTCCCGTCCTTGGCCTTGAAGGTGATGCTGACGTCCTGTCGGTCGGCGGGTGTGATCGCCAGGGTCCATGCCCCGACCACGTCCCGATCCGTGATGGGCGCAGCGCCTTGAGCGAAAGCTGCGTCGACGATCACGGAGCACAACAACAGGGTCGTTCCGAGCACTTGAAGCTTCGCCATGGCGCACTCCCAGTTTCCGCTTACGCCAGCATCGAACGCCTACAGCAAACTGACCCGTGAATTTTTAGAAAGGTAGGGCGGATCGGAAGCGGACCCACGTCTAACCCCGCCATCAGGCCTTGGCGACGCGCCCTGAGCCGCCCGCCTTGCCCACCTCCCCATGACGGAAGCAGGTCGTCTGGTGGTCGTTGACCATGCCGACCGCCTGCATGAAGGCGTAGGTGATGACAGGGCCGCAGAACTTGAAGCCGCGGGCCTTCAGGGCCTTGGCCATGGCGACGCTTTCGGGCGTCTGGGTCGGGGCCTCGCGGAAGTGGCTCCACTGGTTCACCAGAGGCTTTCCATCGACGAAGGACCAGAGCCAGGCGGAGAAGTCCTCTCCGTTGTCTCGCATCTCCAGCCAGATCCGGGCGCCGTTGATGGCGGCGTCGATCTTGGCGCGTGAGCGGATGATGCGCGGGTCGGCCAGCAGGCGGGCGCGGTCGGCGTCGTCGTAGCGGGCGATGATCTCGGGATCGAAGCCGTGGAAAGCCTCGCGCATGCCTTCGCGCTTTCTCAGGATGGTGATCCAGGCCAGCCCGGCTTGGAAGCCGTCCAGCACCAGCTTCTCCCACAGGGCGCGGGGGTCGTACTCGGGCACGCCCCATTCGGTGTCGTGATAGGCGATGTAGAGCGGGTCGGTCGTGCCGCACCAGCCGCAGCGGCCTTCAGCCTTTTCGGATTCGGTCATGGCTCGATGTTGCCGGAATGTTCCAGTTAGGCAAGGGGAACAATCATCTCCGTCATCCCCCGGTCTCGCTCCGCTCGCCGGAGGATGACGGAAGGAAAACAAGCAAAAAGGCCCGGCGTTTCCGCCGGGCCTCTCGCGTGGTTGAAGTCTGAACTTACAGCCGCTCGACCGTGAACCCGCGCGCCTTCAGCATGTCGATGAGGCTGTCCTGATCGGCCAGGTGGGCGACGCCGACGGCGACAAAGGCCGAGCCGGAGCCCTGCATCATCGTCTCGATCTGGTCGGTCCAGTCGGCGTTGCGCACGATCAGGGCGGCGCGGTGGACGTCCTCGTGGATGTCGCGGGTGTCGAGGCGGTTCAGGCGTCCGACCTCGGCGGCGTCGCCCTTGAGCCAGGCGGCGACGGTCTGATCCAGCTTGGGCACGATCTGGCCGCCGTTGCGGACATAGTTGTTCAGATAGGCGATCTGGGCCTCTTCGCTCATCCCGGCGATCAGGCGCAACTGGATGTCGGCGGTCTCGAAGCCGTGGATGGTCTTACCCTCGGCGCGGGCGCGGTCCATCAGGGTCTTGTCGACCCCGGCGTCGGGGCGATAGCCGGCCTGGATCGGCGCGGTGCCGGCGACCATGAAGGCGGCCAGCCAGGGGCGGTAGGCGTCCATGGCCGCGCCGCTGGCGCCCACGCCCTGGGCGGCCTTGTCGAAGGCGGCGAAGTCCTCGGCCGACAGGATCGACGACAAGGGGCGGTCGGGGGTGACGCCGTGCTGCTGGGCGACGGCGGCCACGCTCGGGTCGTCCTGATCGGCCACCTCGACCCAGAACTGGTCCGCGCTGGCGAAGGCGGCGTCCACCTTGTCCGAGCCCCAGGCCGTGCCGGGGCGCAGATAGTGGATGGTCCCGAACAGATAGACGGTGGAGTCCGCGTCCCTGACCACCCACAGCGGCGGACCGGCGCCCTCGGCGCGGGGGATGGCGGGGGCGGCGACGGCGGCGGCCGGGACGGTGGCTTGCTGGGCGTGGGCGGCGCCGGGGAAGGCGGCCAGTGCAGCGCTGGCGGCCAGGGCGGCGCAGGCGCCGAAGGCCATGCGCGAGACGTGATTGGCCGTACGGCCCATGCGGTTGGCGAGGGTCATTGGATCGTCCTTGGATTGTCGGGGTGTTTGGAAAGGCGCCGATCAAGTCGGCGAAGGCGTCGGCCCGGCGGGCCGGAAGATCAGTGCGTGGTCGAGACGGCGACAGCGGCGGGCTGGCTGTGGCCGAAGGTCGGGACCGCCTCGATGGCCGTGGCGATCAGGAAGGCGCCGCACAGGCCCAGGGCGAAGCCCGAGAAACGTTCGACGATGGCGGAGTAGAGATTGAACATGGGTCTGGTCCTGAAAATGAGGGGCTCAGCGGGCGGCGACGGCGGCGGCGGGGGCGTCGAACCAGGCGGCGGCCTGGCCGGGGCTGGGGATCAGCATGACGGCGACGCAGATCAGCAGGGCGCCGCAGACGCCCAGGGCGAGGTTGGAGACGTGTTGGGTCGCTTGGCCCATGCGGTTGGCGCAGGTCATGGTGTAGTCCTTTGAATGTCGGTGTGTTTTGACGGTTGGCGGGCGCGGGGCCGCGCCGGCTTCACTGAACGAAGATGGCTTCGATCGGTCGGCCGAAGAGGCGGGAGATGCGGAAGGCCAGGGGCAGGGAGGGGTCGTAGCGGCCCTTTTCCAGCGCCTGGACGGTTTGACGGGAGACGCCGAGCTGTTCGGCGAGATCGGCCTGGGTCCAGTTGCGCTCGGCGCGGAAGACCTTGAGGCGGTTGACGAACTCGCTGGTCATCGGCGGGCCATCCACCAGCCGCACCAGGCGACGCCGTAACCGACGGCCTGGGCCGCGAAGAGGCCGACGACGCCGGCGGCGACCAGGGCCGCGTCCGAGCGCTGCACGAAGGCCGGCAGCAGGTTCACGTCCATCAGGGCGGCGGCCACGACGCCGGCGCCGCCGATCACCATGCCCAGGTTGCCGCCCCACCACCAGGCCCACTTGTGGGCTTCCTTGGCGGCTTCATCGAGGGCGCGCCACCAGTAGAGGCTGTGGATGGCGGAGAAGACGGCGACGGCGGCGGCCAGCAGGACCACGCCCAGTTGCGGGGCGCTGCCCAGTTGGGCGGGCCAGAAGGGCGTGGCGACGGTCAGGCCGGAGGAGACGACGACCAGGGCGCACAGGCCGACGGCCAGGTCGTTCATCTTCTTGGTGTTGGCGGCGGCGGCCTTGGTTTCGGTGTTCATGACAAGCTCCCCTGTCGTTGTGACAAGTGAACTTTACCAATGCCGTGTTCTGCGTCAAGCGACTTTTACATCATGACAAGTAGATTTTCCGATCTTCTGAAATTAGCCTTGAAAATCAGGGATCCAGTCGGGCCTCTCGGCGCGCACGGGGCGGCCGTCGACGCTCAGATCGCCCTCCAGTCGGTCCAAACGCATCAGGGCGATGGCGCGGCCGTCGGCGCCGGTCATGACCTCGCCGGCGCGTAGGTCGCCGTTCAGCACCTCGGCGCCGCGCTCTGGGGCGGGGCCGTCGAAGGCGATGGCCATCATGCGGTTCTTGATCGTGCCGCGCCGTTTCATGCGCGAGGTCGTTTCCTGACCGATGAAGCAGCCCTTGTGGAAGTCGATGCCGTTCAGCAGGTCGAAGTCGGCCTCGATGGGATAGGTCTTGTCCAGAAGCGTGTCCGCTGTGGGGTCCGGCACGCCCAGAGCCAGGCGGTGCGCCTGCCAGTCGGCCTCGGTGGCGTCGGTCTCGCACTGGTCGCCCCAGCGGCGGCCGCCGAGTTCGGTCAGGCGAGGATCGGGGATGAAGCCGTCGGGCGTCTCATTCCAGGCGACGAAGACGGCGTCGGGAATCGGCATGACCTCGACGCTGGAGCGCAGCCTGTACATCGACAGGCGCTGGACCAGAGCGTCGCGACGCTCGGCCGCCACGTCGAGCACCACGCCGTTCTCTTCGCCCCACAGGAAGAGGTCGAACAGCAGCCGACCGGGCGGCGACAGAAGCGCGCCGAAGCGCAGGGCTCCGGGGTCCAGCGTCTCCACGTCCTGCGTCAGCAGGTTGTGCAGAAAGGGGCGGGCGTCAGGGCCGGTGACGTGGATCAGGGCGCGGCTGTCTAGGCGAGCAATGGACATGCGGCCAAGATAGGGAGGGGGCGGCCGATGCGACAGCCCTAGCCGTCCAGTTCCGCCCGCGCCTGTTCGGCCAGGTCAAAGAAGCGGCGGCGCACCGCGGCGGCGTAGGGGTTGTCGTGTTCGATGGCGCGGAACACCGCCGCGCTGTCGTGGCGGACCATGTCGACGCCCTGCATGACCCGCTCGAAGCTGGTCGTGGTCATCCGCGTCGGCAGGGGCTCCATGGCCAGCAGGACCTTGGCGATCAGGTGGGTCAGGCCCTGAACCGTCGCCGCCTCGCGGTCGTGATCCTCGGGCGCCACGACGAAGACCTTCAGGCTCAACGCCTTGCGACAAAAGGCGGCGACGCGCCACGCCGCCTTTTCACCGCGCACGGGACAGACGGCGATGCGCAGACCCGCGATGCCGTCCTTGCCGCTTTGGGGTCCGAACAGGGGGTGGGTGCCGACGATCTGAACGCCCTCAGGCAAGCCCAGCATGACCTTGGCCGGCTTCACCTTCACCGAGCTGACGTCGAGGATCAGGGCGCCCGGCGTCACGTGCGGTACGATGGCCGCGACCGTTTCCGCCAGCACGCCGACCGGCACGGCCAGCACCACTGTCGGACAGGCCGCCGCCTCTTCCAACGTCGTCAGCCGCGCCAACCCCTCGCCGTCGTCCGCCGCCGGGTCATGGGCCAGGATGTCGAACCAGGGCGACAGATGTCTGGCCGTCAGCCGCCCGAAGGCGCCGAAGCCGATCAGGCCAAGCTGGGGCCGGACGCCGCTCACCCCGCCAGCGTCTCCTGGAACCGCACCGGCTGGCCATGGGCCTGACCGATCAGTTCGCCGTCCTTCATCACCACGCGGCCGCGCACGATTGTCGCCACCGGCCAGCCCGTGGTCTCGAAGCCGTCGAAGGGGGTCCAGCCGCATCGCGTGGCCTGCTGGTCATGCGTAATGGTCTTCTTGGCCTTCAAATCGACGATGGTCAGATCGGCGTCATAGCTGACCGCCATCCGGCCCTTGTTGGCGGTGCCGAACACCCGCTGCGCCCCGCCCGAGGTCAGGTCAATGAAGCGCTCCAGCGACAGACGCCCGTTCGCCACATGGGTCAGCATCAGCGGCACCAGGGTCTGCACCCCCGGCATGCCCGACGGCGAGGCCGGATAGGGCTTGGACTTTTCTTCCTTGGTGTGCGGCGCGTGGTCCGAGCCCAGGACGTCGGCCACGCCCTGCTGCATCCCCCACAGCCACAGGGCGTCGACGTGCTCCTGCGAGCGGATCGGCGGGTTCATCTGGGCGTAGGCACCGAGCCGCTGATAGGCCTCGGGCGCGACCAGGGTCAGGTGCTGGGGCGTGATCTCGACCGTGGCGACGTCCTTGTGGAAACGCAGGAACTCCATCTCGTCCCGCGTCGTGACGTGCAGGACGTGGATGCGGGCGCCGGTTTCTTTCGCCAGTCCGACCAGTCGGCGGGTGGACATGATGGCGCTCTCGGCGTCGCGGACCTCGGGGTGGCTGGTCCAGTCGCCGGTGCGGGCCAGGCTGCGGCGCTCGACCAGACGGTATTCGTCCTCGGAGTGGAAGGTGGCGCGGCGGCGCACGTTCGACAGGACCTTGCGCACCCCTTCGTCGTCGGCGATCAGCAGGTCGCCGGTCGAGGCGCCCATGAAGACCTTGACCCCGCAGCAGCCCGGCAGGCGCTCCAGATCGGCCAGATGCTCGGCGTTCTCGTGCGTGCCGCCGACGTAGAAGGCGTGATCGGTCCACATCCGGTTGTTGGCCCGCACCAGCTTGTCGGCCATGGTCTCCGGGTCGGTGGTGTTGGGGTTGGTGTTCGGCATCTCGAATACGGCGACGACGCCGCCCAGGGCCGCCGCGCGGCTGCCGGTCTCGAGGTCTTCCTTCCACTCCAGCCCCGGCTCGCGGAAGTGGACCTGGGTGTCGATGACGCCGGGCAGGACCGTCAGGCCGGTGGCGTCGAACACCTCTCCGGCAGAGGCCTGGGACAGGTCGCCGATGAAGGCGATGCGGCCGTCGATGACGCCGACGTCCGCCTTGCCGCGTCCGGCGTGGTTGGCGACTTCGCCGCCTCGCACGATCAGGTCATAGGTCTGGGTCATGGGCGCATCTCCTGAGGTCGAGCGCTTATGCGCGCGTGCGGCCTCAGGGGAAACCCCCGAAGGCTCAGCCGGCCAGTTGCGCCAGCAGCTTCTTCGACGCCTTCAGCACCCGCTCATAGGGCAGGTCCATCATGTGCTGGATGTGCTGGTTCAAGCGCGGGTCCAGGTCGATGAACTCCTGCAGGCTGCGCGGTCCGCGTACAGCCACCCCCGTCCAGGGGCGACGCAGGGTCTCGTCGGAGGGGCCGAACACCCCCACCGACGGCACGCCCGCCGCCACCGCCAGCTGGGTCCACAGCGAGTCGCCGCCGATATAGAAGTCCGCCCGCGACAGGGCCGCCACGGTCTGCAGCCGCGTCAGCCGCCCTTGCAGCTCGATCACCCGCTCCCGCTTGACGGCGAAACGGATGGAGTGGGCCGCGTCGCGGTCGGCTTCCTCGCCGATGATCATCAGCCGCCCGCCCGCCAGAGGTCCGTCCTCACCCAGCAGCGACAGGGCCACCTTGGCGTAACGGTCGGCGGGCCAGCGCTTGCCGATCCAGTCCACGCCCGGCCCGATGGCCAGGATCGGCCCGTCGCCCGGCGGGATCAAAGCGTCGGCGGCTTCCTGCGCATCGCGTCCCACGAACAGTTTCGGCGCCGGGATTTCGTCCAGTTGCAGCACCCGCGCCGCCTGCTCGACCAGATGGACGTCGGGCAGGACCTTGCCCTTCACCGCCCGCTTCTGACGCCGCAGCTTGCCCGACAGCGTCGAGCCGCGCATGTCAACCACCAGGCCCCAGTTGGTCTCGCGCACCTGGTTCCACAGGGCGATCCAGTCCCACCGCCCGTCGCGGTCCAGAACGATCAGCCGCTCCAGCCTTGGCAGGTCCGCGAACAGGGGCGCGCTGGCCGGCGATCCGACGACGGTGAAGGTGGCGTGGGGAATGGCCTCAACCAGATGGGCGAGCGCCCCCGACGAGAGGACCGCCTCTTCTGCGTCCGCCTCGGCGATATAGAGGATCGGGAAACGCCCATGCATCGGGCGACCCTAGAGGGATTCTCTACGGAATTCAGTAGATGCGACCGGAGCCGCCATCCGGTCTGGAATGGCGGCTCGTTTGACTCGCGTTCTAGGGATTCGCCGCCGACCAGGTCGCATAGAGGTCCAGCGCGCGCTGCGGCGCAGCCAGCCACCACGAATAGCCGTTGCGGCGCCCGATCGAGATGCCGTTCACATCGTCGTGGATGCTCTGGTCCTTGTCGCCGAAGATCGGACGGCCGGTGACCAGGTCGTAGTTGCGCGACCAGATCGGGCCGGCGCCGGGCTTGTCGATCAGCTTGCGGCCGTCGTCGGTCATCTCGAACGACTTGTCATAGACGCGGACCGATTCCAGCCAGGCCACGCCGCCGCGGATCGCCGCCTTGACCTCGGGCGAGGGGTTGGGCTCACCCATCAGGAACTCGAGGACGTCCGTGGTCTCGCCGCTGGCGATCGAGCGGGGCTCATAGTTGCGGGCGCTGGTCGGGACCAGGCGCATCGGCTCGACCTGCTGCGGCCAGCCCTGCAGGCGACCATCCTTGCGCACCTGGGCGGCCAGGGTGACGTCGATGGCCTTCTTCACCGCCTCGGCGGCGCGGGCTTCCAACTCCGGCGGCACGAAGCCGAAGCCCTCGGCGCCGTTGGCCACATCACGCAGCACCATGGCGGCCTCGGCCACGGCGTTGTCGTTGAAGGTGATGGAGTCGTGGAAGCCGCCTTCCAGGGGCCAGATCTGCGGCCAGCCGCCGTTCGGGTACTGGGCGTTCAGCAGATAGTGGACGCCCTTGATGACGCTGGCGCGCCAGGCGTCGCCCTCGCGCCCCGGTGCCTGGGCCGCGACCTTGGCCAGGTAGCGCATCTCGGTCCAGGTGGAGTTGTTGTCGAGCGTGCCGACGAAGGTCCAGAACCGGTCGGCGGGAGCGTCGAAATTGGCCGGGTTCTGCTCCATCGTCTCGGCGTCGTTAGAGAAACGCTGGCCCGGAAGACGCTTGAGGCTGCGATCCTGGTTCTTGCTCCAGCCGCCGGCCGGGGTCTGGAAGCTGACGACGGCGTCGGCCACGGCGCGAGCCTCGGCCGAGCGATACCAGGCGGCCGGACGGTCCAGCGGCATGTGCGAACTGTTGCCGCGGATGGCCAGGGGCGGCGGGGGCGGGGTGGCGCCAGCGGGCAGTTCCGCGGCCAGGGCGGCGCGATCGGCCAGATGCTGGGCCTGCGAGCGCGCCAGATAGTCGGCCCAGGCCCCGCGCTCGGCGTCCGGCAGGGCGCCGATCCGGTCGATGGTCAGGCCGACCGCGGGCGTATTGGCGCGGATGACCTCGGCCTGGGCGGAGCCGTGGCCGGACGCCGTCGCGACGGCCAGGGCGAGGAAGGAGATGGTGAAGGCGTGTCTCACTGGAAGCGTTTCCCGACTGCGTTCGACTTGAACATCGATTTCACTATGTCAGATAACATTCTACATAATGGCACTTCATGGCAAGCCGCGATGGGTTGTTCCGCCCGCGCATTTCCGCCCGCCTTGCGCTAAACCCCGTTCATGAGCCTTCCCCTTCTGCCTGACCGGACCTGCGGCGGCTGCGTCGAGTGCTGCCGCGTGATCCCGCTGAACCTGCCCGAGCTGGCCAAGCCGACGGGGGAGTTGTGCGGCTATTGCGTCGATGGGGCGGGCTGTTCGGTGCATGAGATACGCCCCCAGACCTGCCGCGTCTGGTTCTGCCTGTGGCGTGCGGTTGAGCTGTCCGACGACTGGCGGCCGGACCGCAGCGGCGTCATCATCCGCCCGGACGGCGTCGAGCGCGGCGAGATCACCCTCTATGTCGTGCGCCGTTCCGACTTCCTGACGGGCATGGACTTCTTCGCCACGGTCGCCGGCTGGATCGCCGAGGGGGTCGAGGTGGCGCTCAGCGTTCCCGGCCCGGTCGGGACCTATCCGGCCCGCGCCGTGGTCACCGACTGGCTGCGCCCCGCCATCGAGGAGGGCGATCCGGAAGATTTCGTCGCTCGCGTCCTGGCCTCTCTGGATCGGCTGGATCAGCATGACTTCCAGCCGGACGGCGTGGTCGCCCGGTACGCGGTCGTCTGACCGGCCTATTTCAGCACGAAGTTCGCCACGGCTTCGACAACCCCAGGGGCCAGAGGCAGGGCCGGGTCCATATAGATGGCGACATTGGCCGCGCGGTCGATCGGCGCGGTCTTCAGCACATGGTTGACGCCGTCCCAGACGACCAGCGTGGCGCGGGGTTGGGCCGCCTTGATCGCCTCGGCGTCGGCGACCGTGACTTGAATGTCCGTCGTCCCCTGGCCGACGAAGATCGGACCGTGGTAAGCGGCGGCCAGTTTGGCCGGGTCCAGCGTCAGCCAGGAAATCAGGTAGGGCTGGACCGAGGGGCGGAACAGGGCGGCCAGTTCGGCGGGGGGATCGGCCACGGTGCGACCGGCCTCCAACTCAGCCAGGACCTCATAGGCGCGGGCTTTCAGCGGCTCGGGCAGGGCGGCTAGCTGTTCGCGCAGCAGGACGCCCGCCGGACGCCCGGCACCCGACAGCAGGACCAGGCCGCAGATCTTGTCGTCGCCGTTCGAGGCGGCGGCCAAGGCCACCAGGACGCCCTCGCTATGGCCGATCAGCCAGGCGCAGGGGCGGTCGGTCTTCGCCGCCGCCTCGGCGGCCCAGGCGCGGGCGTCATCGGCGTAGGTGGAAAAGCGCAGATCGGCCTCAGCGGGACCGGCGGCGGCGCTCTCGCCGACGCCGCGCTTGTCGATGCGGATCGACGCGACGCCGCGCTCGGCCAGACCCTCGGCCAGCAGGCGATAGGAGGCGGCGCGGATGCCGAACTGGGCGCTGTCGCCGTTGCGGTCGGTCGGGCCGGAGCCGGGGACGATGACCGCGGCGGCGCGCGTCTGGCCCTCGGGCGTCAGCAGGGTTCCGTGCAGCGGGGCGGGCGTAGAGGGCAGTTCGACGGGCGTCGAAACCGGCGAGAGCAGCAGGGCGGCGGCGAGGGTCAACATGCTTGTCTCCGTCGTGTAGGCGGGATGAATTTAGAAGGGCTGGCGGTCGGGGTCGGCGCGCCACACGCGCCAGCTTTCGAGCACCGACCAGCCGGCGGCGATCAGGACGCCGGTGATCAGGGTGATCATCCCGGCGGGCTGCGGCGTGAAGGGGCTGGCGATCAGGCCGAGCGCGCCCAGCCAGAACATCAGCCGGCCGGCCAGGCGGTTGGAGCGGTCCCAGGCCAGTCGCGACTTGTAGACCCAAGGCGTCTTGACCCCGATGAAGGGGTTGGGGCTGACACGGCCCAGGACGGCGCCGGTGATCAGGAGGATGAAGGCGGTGAAGGCCATGGCGACGCCCGGGTGGCTCACTCCGGAGGCGGCGGCGGGGCCGAGGCTGGCCCAGGCGATGAAGACGGCGACGGCGCCCATGATGATGATCGACAGCCATTGCCCGCGCTGAAGACCCTTGCGACGGACGGGGTCGGCGACGGATGCGGCCTGACGACCGGTCATCCAGGCCACCAGCAGGTTCAGCAAGGCCAGTCCGGCCAGAACCGCCGCAAGCTCATGGCGGCTGCCGTAACGATCAGCCTGTCCGGCGGCGTCGAAATGCACCGGGATCGGCGTTTGGGGGCCATAGACCGCGATCCACGCCGCCCCTGTCAAAATCAGGAGCGAGACGATGGCGGCGATCGTGTCGGCCAGGGTCAGACGTTTCATCGGGACACCTCCTCATCATCGGCTTTGCCCGTTCCGCTCAGGTCCATCAGGAAGGCCAGGGCCTCTTCGACGGCCGAGATCTCCAGCCGGTAGCGGATCGACTGGCCGTCGCGCTCGGTGCTGACCAGGTCGGCCTCCTTGAGCGCGTTCAGGTGTCCGGTGACCGTCGGCCAACTCATGTCGAAGGCGGCGGCGATGTCGCCGGAGGACAGGGGGCCGGTCCGCAGCATGGCGATGATGCGTCGCCGCACCGGATGGGACAGGGCTTTGAACAGGCTGTTCATAGGGAGGAGGCTAATTAGGAAAAATCCTAAATTCAACCCGTGTTCGTCGAGGCGCGACTGGCCTTCGACGGAAGCGCGGCCTATGGCTCGGCTTCGTTCTTCAGCGTGAGGCAGGCCTATGGAAATCCGCGATCAGATCGTTCTCATCACTGGCGGCGCGCGCGGCGTAGGCGCGGCGGCGGCGCGGGCCTTTGCAGGGCAGGGGGCGCGGGTGGTGATCAACTGGCGGGCCAGCGGCGAACAGGCCGAGGCTCTGGCGGCGGAGCTCGGCGAGCGAGCGATCGCCCTCCAGGCCGACGTGACGGATCGCGCAGCGGTCGAGGCCATGGTGGGACAGGCCGCGGCCCATTTCGGCGGGCCGATCAGCACCGTGGTCAACAACGCCCTCGACTACAGCTTCAACGGCGACGCCCGCGCCCAGATGGCTGATATTCTGTGGGAGGACATGGAGCGTCAGTTCTCGACCGTGATCCGCGGCGCGCTGAACGTCATCCAGGCCACGGCGCCGGGCATGAGCGCGCAGAAGTTCGGCCGAGTGGTCAACATCGGCACCAACCTGTTCCAGAATCCAGTCGTGCCGTACCACGACTACACCGCCGCCAAGGCTGCCCTGCTCAGCCTGACGCGGACGGCGGCGGGGGACCTCGGCCCGTCGGGCATCACCGTCAACATGGTCTCGGGCGGTCTGCTGCGGACCACGGACGCCAGCGCGGCGACGCCGGACGCGGTGTTCGACCTGATCGCCGGCATGACCCCGCTGCGTTCGGTGACGACGCCGCAGGAGTTCGCCGACGCGGTTCTGTTCTTCGCCTCGCCGTGGAGCCGGGCTGTGACGGGTCAGAACCTGGTGGTCGACGGCGGCCTGGTCCGCGACTGACGGCTTGGCCGCACCTCGGTCGCGTTTTGGGCCGGTTCGCCCTATAGGACGCGGCCAACGCTCCCAACGCCTGCGCCCCTGAGGTCATGACGCCACACCCGCCGCACAGACTGTCCGTCGCCCCGATGATGGACTGGACCGACCGCAACTGCCGGGCGTTTCACCGCGCCCTGAGCAGCCGGGCGCTGCTCTATACCGAGATGGTCACGGCCCCGGCGGTGATCCACGGCGACCGCGAGCGGCTGCTGGGCTTTGACGCGGTCGAGCATCCGGTGGCCCTGCAACTGGGCGGGTCGGACCCGGCGCAGCTGGCCGAGGCGGCGAAGATCGGCGAGGCCCATGGCTATGACGAGATCAATCTGAACGTCGGCTGCCCCTCGGACCGGGTGCAGTCGGGCAAGTTCGGCGCCTGCTTGATGCGTGAACCGGAACTGGTGGCCGACTGCATGGCGGCGATCAAGGAGGCGGTCAGCGTCCCCGCCACCGTCAAATGCCGCATCGGCGTCGACGATCAGGACCCTTTGGTCAGCCTGTTCGCCACGGTCGACGCCTCGGCGGCGGTGGGCATCACCAGCTTTGTCGTCCATGCGCGTAAGGCCTGGCTGAAAGGCCTGTCGCCCAAGGAAAACCGCGATGTGCCGCCGCTGGACTATGATCTGGTGCGGCGTCTGAAGCGCGAGCGGCCGCATCTGACCATCTGCATCAACGGCGGCATCGGCGATCTGGATCAGGCCGAGGCCCATCTGGACGATGCTGACGGCGTGCAACTGGATGGCGTCATGCTGGGCCGCGCCGCCTATCACGAGCCGGCCCTGCTGGGGCAGGTGGATCGGCGCATCTTCGGCATGGATGTCGCGGACGTCGATCCCTTCGCCGCCATCGAGCGCTATCGTCCCTATATGGCCGGGCGGCTGGCCGAGGGCGCGCACCTGGCGGGCATGGCGCGGCATATGTTGGGCCTGATGCACGGCCGGGCCGGGGCGCGCGCCTTCCGCCGCATCCTGACGGTCGAGGGCGTCAAGGCCGGGGCCGGACTGGAGGTCTTGGATCGCGCCGTCGAGGCCGTGCGCGAAGCCGAGGCGCGTCAGGCGCGGTTGGGCGAGAGCGAAGAAGCGGCCTGACCCTTCATTACTTCCGTCATCCTCCGGCGAGCATCGCGAGACCGGGGGACCCAGCGGCGCTGAGGGCGATCTTTACTGCAAGCATGGCGCGTGGCGTTTTCGCCCTACGGGCGCCGCTGGGTTCCCCGGTCGGCGCCGCTACGCGGCTTGCCGGAGAATGACGGAAAGAAGAGGGGGCAACTGACGCCCTTTCCGGGATGACGCTGGCGAACGGCAAGGCTATGCCCAAGCCATGAGCGCCTTGCCCCTGTCCGAACTGCTGATGATGTTGGCCGCGCTGATCGCGGCGGGCGCGGTCGCAGGCGTGATCGGCGGCCTGTTCGGGGTCGGCGGCGGGACGGTGCTGGTGCCCGCACTGTTCTACGCCTTTTCGGTGCTGGGCGTGGGCGGCGAGAGCAATCTGCACGTCGCCATCGGCACCTCGCTGCTGACCATCGTCGCCACCTCGCTGCGGTCGCTGGCGACGCACCGGGCGCATGGGGCCGTGGACGAAACGGTGCTGAAGACCTGGACGCCCTGGGTGGCGTTCGGCGGTCTGGTCGGGGCGGCGATCGCGGGTTTCACCTCCATGGAGGGGCTGGCCATCGTCTATGGCGTCTGCTTGCTGCTGATCGCCATGCAGATGGGGCTGCTGCCGGAGCATGTGACCCTGCGCAAGGACCTGCCGACGGGCTGGGGACGGCGCGGCGTCGGCACGGGCATCGGCCTGCTGTCGGCCATGATGGGCGTCGGCGGGGGCAGTTTCGGCGGCATGATGATGACACTGTGCGGACGACCCATCCATCAGGCGGTGGCCACGGCCAGCGGCTTCGGCCTGGCCATCGGGGCGACGGCGGCCTTGGGCTTCGCCGTCTTCGGCTGGGACGCGCCGGGGCGACCGCCGTTGTCGCTGGGTTACGTCAACGTGCCGGCGGCGGTGATCATGGGACTGCTGACGGCAATGACCGCCCCCTATGGCGCGCGGCTGGCGCACCGGCTGAACCGCAAGGTGCTGAGAAAGGCCTTCGCGGTCTATCTGTTGCTGACGGCCCTGTCGGTGGTGCTGAAGGCGCTGTAGCGGCGACTACGTAGATTTCCGCTGTCGGCCGATAAGCCTTTGTCGAACAGCGGGACGCTAGGGAGCTGGTTCAGTCCTCCCCCGCGAGCGTAGAAATGCTGCAGAACCTGTCCGTTCCCAAGAAGCTGATGCTGTCCTTCGCCGCCGTGATCGCGGCCTGCGGGATGGCGACCATGGTGGTCCTCTGGGCCGTGACCGTGCTGCAGAAGGCCGACGCCGCCAACGCCGCCTCCGCCGATATGTTCAAGGCGTCAGATCTGGTTCTGGCCGCCGCGGTCGAGCAGCAGAACGCCATGCGCGCCTATGTGGCGACGCGCGACGCCGACTTCATTCCGAAATACGAGGGGCCGGGCAAGGTTCTGGTGTCGCGTCTGGCCGATCTGGCCGCCGCCGACGTCAACGCAGCCTATGGCCAGGAGCAGGCGGCGCTGAAGGGCGCTGTCGACGCCTTCCACCAGAGCGCCGACGGCCTGATCGCCCTGGCTCGCGATCCCGCCACCCAGCCGCAGGCTGTGGCCGGTCTGGAAGCCGGGGCGCGCCTGTCGGATATCCGCGCCGCCATCACCTCCATTCAGGAAAAGGAGGCGGTGGTCGCCGCCGCCAACGCCAAGGCCAAGGCCTTCGCCTACAAGGAAGCCTACTGGAGCTTCGCCATCGGCGGGGTCGTGGCCCTGGGCATTGCACTCGGCGCCATCGCCTGGCTGATCGGGGCGCTGAGCCGTCCGGTCGAGGCCATGACCCGCGCCATGGGCCGTCTGGCCTCGGGTGATCTGAACGTCGCCATCCCCGCCATCGGTCGCCGCGACGAGATCGGCCACATGGCCGCCGCCGTCCTGACCTTCAAGCAGAACGCCGAGGAGAAGGTGCGGCTGGAAGCCGAGGCCGAGGTCCAGCGCGCCGCCGCCGAACAGGCTCGCATCGCCCAGGCCGAACGCGACGCCGAGATGGCTCGTCAGCAGGCCCAGGTCGTGGACGGCATCGCCTCGGGCCTCGATCGTCTGTCGAACGGTCAACTGGCCTTCCGCCTGAACGCCAGCTTCGCGCCCGAATATGAAAAGCTGCGCGCCGATTTCAATGGAGCGATGGCCAAGCTGCAAAGCACCATGGGCGTCATCGTCGACCGTTCCAGCGCCATCGGCGCCAGCGCCCATGAGATTTCGCAAGCCTCCAACGACCTGTCGCGCCGCACCGAGCAACAGGCCGCCGCCCTGGAGGAGACCGCCGCCGCTCTGGAGCAGATCACCGCCACTGTGACGCGCTCGGCCGAAAACGCCGTCGAGGCCGGCGGCGTGGTCCAGGCCGCCCGTAGCGAGGCCGTCGAGGGCCAAGCCGTGGTCGGCCGCGCCGTCACCGCCATGGGCGAGATCGAACGCTCGTCCAACGAGATCGGCAACATCATCGGCGTCATTGACGAGATCGCCTTCCAGACCAACCTCCTGGCGCTGAATGCGGGCGTCGAGGCGGCGCGCGCCGGCGACGCCGGACGCGGCTTCGCGGTCGTGGCCTCGGAAGTTCGAGCTCTGGCCCAGCGTTCGGCCGAAGCCGCGAAGGAGATCAAGACCCTGATCTCGGCCTCCAGCCGTCAGGTCGGCGAGGGCGTGCAACTGGTCGGCGACACCGGCGAGGCCCTGAAGCGCATCGGCGGTCAGATTGAGCGCGTCACCGCTATCACCGGCGAGATCGTCGCCTCGTCGCAGGAACAGTCCAGCGGTCTGCAACAGGTCAACACCGCCGTGGCCCAGATGGATCAGGTCACGCAGCAGAATGCGGCCATGGTTGAGGAAGCCACCGCCGCCAGCCACTCTCTGGCCCAGGATGCGCGCGAGCTGGACCGGATGATGGGGCAGTTCTCGCTGGAAGACGCCGCGATGGACGCGCGCGGTCAGCAGCGGATGCTGGAACGCGCCGTGGCGTAATAGGGCGCTTCTCCTCCCCACTTGTGGGGAGGTGGCGCGGCGCCGCAGGCGACGTGACGGAGGGGCTCGGTTGAGCCTGGCGAGACGCCCCTCTACCGCTACGCGGTCCCCCTCCCCACGCAGTGGGGAGGAAACTCCGACTGTGTCCTACGCCGCCTGTTGCAGCACCAGGGCGTCGAGCGCCTGGATCAGGTCGGCCAGGATGTCGTCCTGATGCTCCAGCCCGACCGACAGGCGGATCAGGCCGTCGGTGATGCCGGCGGTGACGCGGGCGTCGGGCGTCATGGCGGCGTGGGTCATGGTGGCGGGGTGGGCGATCAGGCTTTCGACGCCGCCCAGGGACTCGGCCAGGGTGAAGATGTCGAGGGCCTCGATCAGGTGGCGCACGGCGTCGGTGCCGCCGTCCAGCTCAAAGCTGAGCATGGCGCCCGGGCCCGACTGCTGGCGCGCGGCCAGGGCATGGCCGGGGTGGGACTTCAGGCCCGGATAGTGGACGGCCTTGACCGCCGGGTGCTGTTCCAGGGCGGCGGCGACCAGACCGGCGGTGGCCTGCTGGCGCTCGATACGGGTGAACAGGGTGCGCAGGCCGCGCAGGGTCTGATAGGCGTCGAAGGGCGAGCCGGTGACGCCCAGGCAGTTGGCCCACCAGGCCAGTTCAGCGTGATCCGCCGGGTCCGCCGCGATCACGGCGCCGCCGACCACGTCGGAATGGCCGTTGATGTATTTGGTGGTCGAGTGGACGACGATGTCGGCGCCCAACTCCAGCGGACGTTGCAGGGCGGGCGACAGGAAGGTGTTGTCGGCCACCACCTTGGCCCCCACCGCATGAGCGCGGCGACAGACGTCGGCCACGTCCACCACGCGCAGCAGCGGGTTGGACGGGGTCTCGATCAGCACCAGCTTGGCGCCATCGGCCAGAGCGGCGTCGAGCGCCTCGCCGTCGTTCTGATCAATGAAGGCGACGCGGAAGTGGCCCTTTTTCGCGCGCGCCGTCAGCAGGCGGTGGGTGCCGCCGTAGCAGTCGTGGGGCGCGATCAGCAACTCGCCAGGGTTCAGCAGCGACAGCGGCAGGTCGACCGCCGCCATGCCGGTGGCGGTGATGACGGCGCCGGCGCCGCCTTCCAGCTCGGCCAGGGTCTCGGCCAGGACGTCGCGGGTCGGATTGCCCGAGCGCGAGTAGTCGTATTTCCGCTTCTGATCGAAGCCGGCGAAGGAATAGTTGGACGACAGATACAGCGGCGGCATGACCGCGCCGTGGGCCGTGTCCGTATCCACGCCCGAACGGGCGGCGATGGTGCGGGGATCGGCGGGGCGGGCGGCGCGGCTCATTGGTCGATGTCCTTCAGTACGGAAGTCAGGATGTCCGCGACCAGGGCGTCTTCCTTCAGGAAGGCGTCATGGCCGTAGAGGGAGGGGTGCTGCTCGAAGCGCCAGAGGTTGGGCAGGCGCGCGGCCAGCTCCTTCATGTCGTCGATGGGGCACAGGCGGTCGGTGGTGAAACCGATCAGGGTGACGGGGGCGGTGATGGCTTCCGGCTCGACCCGGTGGCGGTCGATGGAGTCCGACAGGCTCAGCCAACGCGAGGGCGTGGTGCGGTCACGGTAGGCGCGGCCGCGCGCCGTCAGATAGTCGCAGACGGGATAGGCTTGCCCTGCGTGGCTGGGGGCCTCGGAATCGAAGCGCTCGCCGAACTCGTCGGGGGTGCGATAGGTGGTCATGGCCAGTTCGCGCGCCAGGCCCACGGCCTGATCGACGCGGCCGGTCTCCAGGCCCAGCTGCAGGATGCGGCGCTGAATCCCGCGCCAGGCGGTGGCCAGGGGGTGGGGGCGGTGGGCGGCGGACACCACCACCAACTGCTCGGCCCAGTCGGGGAACAACTCGCCGAAGGCCAGGGCGATCATGCCGCCGTAGGAGCAGCCGATGAAGGCTGCGACCTTGTCGACGCCCAGGTGGTCCAGCAGCAGGGCCAGCAGCCGCGCCTGATCCTGGGTGGTGATGGTCAGCGGGGTCTTGGCGTCCTTGACGCCCTCGCCGAATTCCGGTGCGAAATCAAAGGCCAGGACCCGGAAACGGGTCAGGTCGATGGGGGCGCGCACGCCTACGGCCCCCGACCACCAGCCCAGGCCCTTGGTCTCGGTGCGGTGGACGTAACGGTCGGCCGAGATGCCGCCGGCCACGACGATCAGCGGGGCGCCGGCCTTGCCGTGCAGACGGCCGACGATCTGCTTCTGGTTCAGGGTTCCGCCGAAGTCGAGCTCGAAACCGTCCGGGATCGGCACGACGACGTCATGGGCCCCGTCGCGCGACAGCAGCTCGGACGGGCGGCGGGCGGAACCGGACCGACAGGCGGGCTCTTCGGCGGGGGTGAAGGGGTCGATCAGGGCCAGGGTCATGGGTCTCGGTCACTCAGCAAAACGGCTCGCCAAGGAACCCATGCAGTGACAGACCGTGGAGCGTCGCCTCGTCGATGCTCCACCCATCTCTCGCGGTCTTCAGGTCGCCCTGAAAACCCCGCAGGAGTTGGCACCGTTTCGGGCGGAACCCGATGGTTGCCCCGGCGTCAAAGGGCCTAATCCCTCAGCCGGTCTTGATGAGTGAGCTTACGTTGCGGATGCGAAGGGCGCCGGTCAAGCGAAATAATTCACCTCATTTCGGGCTGATTGCGTAATTCGTCGGTTAAATCACGCCTGTTCGCCCAGCTTGAGAAAAATTTGTTCTTTTCGGGGTTGACGCGATGCGGGGTCGTGGAACACCTTGAGGCAAGATTTTCAACCGGACGCCGCCTGTGCTCGACCAGTTCGCCAGCATGATGATGACCCTGATCGCCGCTGCGGCGACGGGCCTCTTCGCGTCCATGATTACGACCACCGGTACCACCACCATGCCCTCGCGGGCGGGGACCGGATGATGCGCGCCGACTAGGCGAAAAACGCAAAAACCGAACACCCCGCCCGGACCCCCGGGCGGGTTTTTTTATGGCCCGAACCGACCTCCGCCTCCCCACCAGACCCCGCCTTCAGGATGATCCCGATGCCCGCTTCCGCCCTCGCTCTCGTCGCCGATAAACAGAAACCGCAAGCGGAACCCGCCGCAGAAGTCGTGGTGCTGAAGTTCGGCTCGTCCGTGCTGCGCAACGCCGCCGAAGCCCCCGCCGTGGCCTCGGAAATCTACGGTCATGTTCGCGCCGGGCGTAAGGTGGTGGCGGTGGTGTCCGCCTTGGCAGGTCACACCGACCGGCTGCTGGCCGACGCTCGCGCCCTGGGTCTGGATCACGAGAACGAGCTTCTGCCGGCCTATGTGGTGCTGGGCGAGGAGAAGGCGGCGGCCCTGGTCGCCATCGCCTGCGACCGGGTGGGGCTGGACGCGGTGGGTTTGTCGGTGCGGGAACTGGGCATCGTGGTCGAGGGGCCGGCGCAGCACGCTCGCCCCGTCAGCCTGAAGGGCGAGCGTCTGCACGACGCCCTGGCCGAGCATGAGGTGGTGGTGGTCCCCGGCTTCGGCGGCGTTCGCTCCAATGGCCGCGTGGCCCTGCTGGGGCGCGGCGGATCGGACCTGACGGCGGTGGTTCTGGCCGCCGAGCTGGGGCTGGACCGGGTGCGTCTGGTCAAGGATGTCGACGGCCTCTACGACCGCGATCCGGCCTCGGAAACGGGCACGCCGCTGCGCTATCGCCGGGCCAGCTGGGAGACGGCGCGCCAGCTAGGCGGCGCCCTGGTCCAGCACGACGCCATCGATCTGGGCATGCAGCACGGCGTCGAGATCGAGGTCGCCGCTCTGGGCCGCGCCGAGGGCACGGTGGTCGGCGAGCGCGGGGCCCCTCCCGGCCCGGTCCAGCCTGAGGCGCCGCTGCGCGTAGGCGTGGCCGGTTGCGGCGTGGTCGGCGGCGGTCTGCTGAACCGGCTGTTGTCGGACAAGCGCTATGAGGTGGTCGGCGTCCTGGTCCGCAATCCGGGCAAGGCGCGCGACGTGGCGGCGCCCGCCGACCTGTTCACCAACGACGTCGAGGCCCTGCTGGCCAAGAAGCCGGATCTTCTGCTGGAGGCCCTGTCGGAAGGCGAGGCCGGTCACGCCCTGATCCGCCGCGCGCTGGAGGCCGGCTGCGACGTGGTCAGCGCCAACAAGCAGGCCGTGGCCCGCGACCCGGCGGGGCTTCAGGCCCTGGCCGCCGCCAATGGCTGTCGCGTCGCCTGGTCGGCCTCGGTCGGCGGCGGGGCGCCCATGATCGAGACCCTGCGCGCGGCCCGCGCCGCCGGTCCCGTCGCCGGGTTCGAGGCCGTGCTGAACGGCACGGTCAACTTCATGCTGCAGCGCCTGGGCGAGGGCGCGGCCTTCGCCGACGCCCTGTCCGACGCCCGCGTCGCGGGCTTCGCCGAGGAAGATCCGTCCTCGGACCTGGAGGGCCACGACGCCGCCGCCAAGGTCAAGCTGCTGTCCTTCGAGGCCTTTGGCCACGCCCCCGCCGACCTGCCGCGCGACGAGCTGTCCGCCGAGACGCCGCTGGGCGATCGTCCGGTGCGCCAGATCGGCGCCTGCCATGACCGCGACGGCCAACTGGACGCCTCGGTCCGGCTTGACGGCGATCTGAAAGACGCGCTGTTTCAGTCGCTGAACGGAGAGAGAAACGCCTTGAAAGTCTATGGTCAGGACGGTCGCGTCTGGACGTGCAAGGGGCGCGGCGCCGGGCGTTGGGCCACGACCGAGAGCGTTCTGGCCGACGTGGCCGACGTGGTGCGCGCCCGTCGCGCGGCGGCGGAGCTGGTCTAGTCATGGCTGTTTTCACGCCCGTCACGCCGGATCAGGCCGCTGACTATCTCATGCGTTACCCCCTGGGCGATCTGGTCGCGCTGACGCCGATCGCCGAGGGGGTCGAGAACACCAACTACAAGCTGGAGACGACCTCCGGCGCCTATGTCCTGACCCTGTTCGAGGGGCGGACGGACGCCGCCTCGCTGCCCTTCTGCCTGGGCCTGACCCGGCATCTGGCGGCACGCGGCTTCCCGACGCCGTCGCCGGTCGTGGACCGGCAGGGCGAGATCATCGGCCGTCTGAACGGCCGCGCCGCCGCCATCCTGCACTGGGCGCCGGGCGCCTGGAAGCGCCAGCCCTCGGACAAGGAGCAGTATCGCGCCGGTCAGGTGCTGGCCCTGCTGCACCTCGACGCCGCCGACTTCACGATGGAGCGCAAGAACCCGGTCGGACCCGAGGCCTGGGCCGCCCTGGCCGCGCGCTGCGACGGTCCGGCGAAAGGCGTCGACCGCAAGATGCTGGATCAGATCAAGGCCCTGCTGCCGCGTCTGGCCGAACCGTGGAGCGATCCGGCCCTGCCGCGCGGCCTGATCCACGCCGACTACTTCCCCGACAACGTCCTGTTCGCGACCAACGAGCACGGTCAGTGCGACGTCGGCGGGGTGATCGACTTCTATCTCGGCTGCGCCGACGTCCTGGCCTATGACCTGGCCATTGCGCTCAGCGCCTGGGGCTTCGATGCTGAGGGCCGCCCCATGCATTCGGCCCTGCGCGCCTTCCAGAAGGGCTATGAATCCGTGCGGCCCCTGACGCCGGCCGAAGCGGCAGCCCTGCCGGGGCTGGGGGCTGCGGCGGCGGTGCGCTTCACTCTGACCCGCCTGCACGACCGGATTTTCCACGACCCGGCCAACCTGGTCACCCCGAAGGACCCGGCGCCCTTCTTCCGGCGGCTGGACTACTGGAAGGCGGCGGAGGTGGTTTAGGGGCGGGGGAGACGAGCGCTTCGTCTGGACAGACTCGGTTCGCGCAGGCGTAGTGCAGCCTCCACGTCGTGAGGTTGTGCCGATGACCTGCTTGCGCTTGTGTCTTCTCTTCGGGGCCCTGGGTTCTGTTTCGGCTGCTCCGGCCGTCGCGCAATCTGATGCGGCCATGGTGACGATCACTGTGGACGGCGACCGCTATTACACGCTGCCGCATTCGATCATGATCGAGCCGGACGTCAATCGCCTCGCGCAAACTCGGCAGGAGGTCGAGGCCCGGAGGTGGATAGCGACGCGGACCTCGGATGGGCGCATCGATCGGATTTCGTCGGATGAATGCCCGGCGTTACGCACCATCGCGTTGTCGTTCGGGGACTTGCCGGCGACGCCCGTTTCACCGCCTGCGTTGAGGACGACCTCCGATCCTAGCCCCATTCCTCCGACGATGAAGGATGGGTTCGCCACCCGCCTTGAGTTTCGGACAGAGGGCCCGAGCGGGGCCTGGGTGCTTGTTCAGATCAAGCAGGGCTGGCCCTATGATGTCTGGGGCCATGAGGCCGTTTCGTCCCTGCTGCCCTGTTGGGGAGGGGAGGCGCTGATCCCGCCGCCGTCGCGGGACTTGTCGGCGGCCGATATCCTGCCGCGTCTGGACCTGACCTCGTTCCGAAACTCGACAGGCCCGGCGCGCGCGGCCGGACTTAAGCGCCCGGGGGACTGGGGCTTTACGGAACTCGAGACGGCTGACGGCGTGGCGACGCTGTCGCGGCCGGGGGACTGGGCTATCAGCCTGAGCCTTATCCGATGGACGCCAGAGGGCGTCATCGCTTGCTTCACCGACCGTGCCAGAAACGGCGGCTCATACGCCGCACAGTCTGCACTTCGCATCGTCAGCGACGGCCTCGCCGGCTATCGCGTTGCTGACGAAGCCTTGAACGAAGCCGACTGCCCGGCGCTTTCGCCTCAAGACTAGGCCTCGAAGCTCTTCACCGTCGTTCGCCTTCTCGTGCAACGATTTCGTCGGGCGGGATTTTGAGGCGGGGGCGAGGAGGTTTCGGATGACGTCGCGTGCGCAGACATGGCCCGAACTGTCGGCGGCGCGGCTGTGGCCGACGATGGAGACGTTGCAACTGTGGGCGCAGATCGCCGGCAAGACGCGGCTGTCGCAGACGCCCTGGCTGAACCACGGCTGGCACGTGACGCTGCGGGTCTCGGCGCGGGGGCTGGCGACGGGTCTGATCCCGCATGGCGCGGTCGGGTTTTCGATGGAGTTCGACTTCATCGCCGGGGCCCTGGTCATCCGCGTCAGCGACGGGGGCGAGCGCCGGATCGTGCTGAAGTCCGGGACGGTGGCCGACTTCTACGCCGAGGTGCAGGACGCTCTGACCTCCCTGGGCGTGGCCTGTCACATCGACCTGACGCCCGACGAAATGGCGGAGGTCACGCCCTTTCCGCTGGATGAACGGTTCCGCACCTATGATCCCGAGGCCGCGCGCGACTACTGGCGGGCGCTGGTGCAGGTGGATCGGGTGTTCAACCTGTTCCGCACCGGCTTTCTGGGCAAGTGCAGCCCCGTCCATCTGTTCTGGGGCGCGTTCGATCTGGCGGTGACGCGGTTCTCGGGGCGGCGGGCGCCCCTGCATCCGGGCGGGGTGCCGAACCTGCCCGACGCGGTGACGCGCGAGGCCTATTCGCACGAGGTGGCCAGCGCCGGCTTCTGGCCCGGCGATCCGGGGCGCGAGCCCAGCTTCTACGCCTATGCCTATCCCGCCCCGCCGGGGTTCGAGGCGGCGGCGGTCGCGCCCACGGCGGCGCATTGGGACGCGGGCCTGGGCGAGTTCGTCCTGCCCTATGCGGCGGTGCGGGCCGAGGCCGATCCCGACGCCGCGCTCTGCGCCTTTCTGGAGAGTACCTATGAGGCCGCCGCTGATCTGGCGGCCTGGGATCGGGCGGCGCTGGAGTGCCCGCGAGGGACGCCGCGCCATCCGCGCCGGGTGGGCTAGCCCGCGAAGCCCTTCACCGCCGCCAGGGCGGCTTCGGCCGTATTGTCGATGATGGTCAGGCGCTCGGGCTGGTCGCCCAGGGCGCGGATGACGGGGGCGGGTTCCGGCTCGAAGCCCAGCACGTCCGAGACAAAGGCGCCGAACTTGGATGGGTGGGCCGTCGACAGGGCGACGACGGGGCCGTTCGCGCGATCCAGACGCCGCGCGGCGGCCAGGGCCACGGCGGTGTGCGGACAGACGACGCGGCCCCAGGCGGCGTGGGCGTGGGCGATCTCGGCCTTGGTCGTCGCTTCGTCGATGGAGACGGCGGAGACCTCGGCCTTCAGCGCGGCCAGGAGGTCGGCAGGCAGGGTGACGGAACCGTCGCGGGCGAAGGTTTCGAACACGGCGCGGGTCGCCTCGGCGTCGCGGCCGGAGGCCTCATAGACCAGACGCTCGAAGTTGGACGGCGCCTGGACGTCCATCGAGACGCTGCCGCTCTCGACGGCGGGGCGGCGGGCGTAGACGCCCTCGTTGATGGCGCGGGCCAGGGCGTCGTTCTGGTTGACGGCGGCGACGAAGCCCTTGACCGGCAGGCCCATCTTCCTGGCCGCGATGCCGGCGAAGGCGTCGCCGAAATTGCCGGTGGGGACGACGAAGGTCGCCGCCTGACCCAGCTGGGCCGTGGCCGAGACATAGTAGGGAATCTGACCCGCAAGCCGGCCCCAGTTGATCGAGTTGACCGACGACAGGCGGCGACCTTCGCGCAGGGATTCTTCGGCCAGCAGGCCCTTCACCAGACGCTGGCAGTCGTCGAAGTCGCCGCGCACGGCCAGGTTCAGCACGTTGTCGGCCTGCACCGTCGTCATCTGTTTGCGCTGCACCGGCGAGACGCGGTCCAGCGGGTGCAGGACGACCAGATTGATGCGCTCGGCGCCCGCAAAGGCACGCACGGCGGCGGCGCCGGTGTCGCCGCTGGTGGCGGTCAGCAGGGTCAGCTTCTGCCCCGTCGCGGCCAGGGCCTCGTCCGACAGGGCGGCGACCAGTTGCATCGCCAGATCCTTGAAGGCGGCGGTCGGGCCATGGAACAGCTCCAGCACAAACAGGCCCGGCTCCAGCTCGACCAGGGGCGTCACCGCCGGATGGTCGAAGCCGCGCGTCAGACGCTCCAGCGCCCGGTCCAGAGCGCCGGCGGGCAGGGCGTCGCCGATGAAGGGCGAAATCGCCTCTTTCGCCATCTCCGCATAGGTCCGGCCCGGACGCGCCGCGTCGGCGGGCAGGGTCGGCCAGGCCTGCGGCATGTAGAGGCCGCCGTCGGGCGCGATGCCGCGCAGCAGGGCGTCGGCGAAACTGGTCGGGGCGGCGTCGCCGCGCGTCGAAAGATAGCGGTCGGGGGAGGTGCTCATGACGGGTCGTTTCTAGCCGCCGTGTGGTGCTTCGTCATGATTATTTTGCGTCTGCGAAGACAATTTCGCGATTTCGCGCAACAAGATGGCGATAGAGGGCGTGCGGCGACGGCGGGGCTGGCGCATCGCCGCCGTCCGGTCCATGTCAGGGACGATGAGACGCCGTTCCTTCCTGATCCGTGCAGGCGCCGCAGTGGCCGCTATCGGCGGCGGCCTGTGGCTGAAGGATCATGTCATCTGGCGTCGGCCCCGGTTGACCTTCCCTGAGGGCGGGACCAGCGCCTGGTCGCCCTTTGTTGTCGCGGACGCCGCCACGCCGACGGTGCGGGTGCGGATCGCCGGGCGCGAGGTCACGGCCCTGATCGACAGCGGCGCCCAGTATTCGGTGATCGACCGCGCCCTGGTCGAGGCGCTCGGCCTGACGACCTTCTTCGACATGCCGATGGTGGCCTATGGCGTCGGCGGCCAGCCGCAGGTCGGTCGGGGGGTGACGCTGGACCTGACGATCGGTTCGCTGGGCGTCGGCGCGCTGCGGGCGGCCATCCTCGACCTTGGGCCTATCGCCTCGGCGGAGGGGCTCGGCGCGCCTCTGGTGCTGGGACAGGATCTGCTGGGCGAGGCGGTGCTGGAACTGGACTTGAAGCGTCGTCGGGCGCGGTTCGCCGATCCGGGAGGCCATGTCGTCTCGCCCGCTCTGCGTCAGGTTCCTGTCAAACGCAGCGGCACGGCGCTGACCGCCGAAGTCACGGTCGAGGGCGCGGTTCTGCGGGCGGTGGTCGACACCGGCTTTTCGTCCCTGATCGCCCTCAGTCAGGGCGCGGCTGAGACGGCGGGCCTGCTGGACGGACGGCCCGAGACCGCCGGGTCCAGCATCGTTCTGGGCGGCGTGGCGCGGGCGCGAGTGATCGAGGCGCGGACCGTCACCTTTGGCGACGACCTGTGGCGAGGGGTGGCGACGCCGGTTTTCGCCGGTTCGCCCCTGCCCAACTATCCCGACGCCCTGCTGGGCGTGGCGGCCTTCGAGGGCCGCGAGGCTGCGCTGGACCTGGGGCGAGGCCGACTGCACGTCTCTTCCCAGATGGATCTGACGGTGGGCTAGGCTTTAAGCTTTGTTACAATCTCGACCTTTGCTGTCCAGGTGATCGGCGGTAACGCGTCGAGCATGACCATCGTCGTGCCGGGCGCGCCCTTCGCGGCGCCGCAGAGGTTGGAGAGTCTGGACCTGCTGCGGGGCTTCGCCCTGTGCGGCATCCTGTTGGTCAACATCATCTCCATGGGCGGCATCTGGGAGGCCTATGTCCCGCAGACGGCGCCCAGCCTCGGCAATCCCGACTGGATGGCCTGGCTGGTGCAGCATGTCTTTCTGCAGGGCTCGATGCGGGGGCTGTTCACCCTGCTGTTCGGGGCGGGAATGCTGCTCATCACCCTGCGCGGCGACAACGGCAAGGGCACGATCGAGGCGGCCGACGTCTATTTCCGGCGCTGCATGGCCCTGCTGGTGCTGGGGATCGGCAATGTCACCGTCCTGCTGTTTCCGGGCGATATTCTCTATGTCTATGGCCTGTCCGGCTTCTTCCTGTTCGTCTTCCGCGCGGCGCGGCCGCGCACCCTGATCCTGGTCTCGGTCCTGCTGATCACATTGCTGACGGGAATCCAGGGAGCCAGCGCTTACAAGCGGGCGATCGAGGCGCGCGACGGGCGGGCCGTGGCCGAGAGCCATCTCTCCGTTGATCGCCTGAACCCGAAGCAGCGTGAATCCCTGGACGCCTATCGGGCGGCTGTCGCGGCGCGCCAGCCGTCGCCGGAGGTCCGCCTCGAACAGGCCCAGCTGCGCATGGGCGGTCCGGTCAGCCTGCTGAAGTGGAGCGTCCACACCTGGATCGACTATGCCGCCTCCAGCTACACCATCATCCTGGTCATGGAATGCGTGGCCTTCATGCTGCTGGGCATGGCCCTGTTCAAGCTGGGGGTGCTGAGCGGGGCGCGGTCCTTGCGTTTCTATCTGCTGCTGATGGCGGCGGGCTATGCGGTGGGGCTGACCATCAATGGCGCCCAGGCGGCCTCCTTGTGGCGGCACGACTTCTCGCCAGAGCTATGGCTGACACGCGCCAGCTACGAGGCGGGGCGGTTGGGCGTGACCCTGGGCCATGTGGGGCTGATCCTGACCCTGTGGAAGTTGAACGTCTTCGGCTTCATCGGGACCGGGTTGAAGGCCATGGGGCGGATGGCGTTGAGCAACTATCTGGCCCAGTCGGCCATCACTTCATTGTTGTTCTACGGCCTGCACCTGTGGGGACGGTTCGACTGGTGGACCCTGTGGGGCATCGCAGTCGTCATCTGGGTGGTGCTGGCGATCGGCAGCCTGTTGTGGCTGCGCGCCTTCGCCTTCGGGCCGATGGAATGGGCGCTGCGGCTGTCGGCCTATGGCGCCGTTCCGCCGATCCGCCGCCCCCCGGCCGTCACAGCCCCCTGAAGGTGTCGCAGGCCGCCGGATCGCCGGTCTGATAGCCGCGTTGCAGCCACTCGACCCGCTGGGCCGAGGAGCCGTGGGTGAAGCTTTCGGGCGAGACGCGACCGCCGCCGCGGCGTTGCAGCGCATCGTCGCCGATGGCCTGGGCGGTCTTCATGCCTTCTTCCAGATCGCCGGGCTCCAGCGCCACCTGACCGCCGGAGACGGCGCTGGCGTTCCTGGCCCAGACCCCGGCGTAGCAGTCGGCCTGAAGCTCCAGGGCGACGGAATACTTGTTGCCTTCGGCCTGTGAGCGCGCCGCCTGCTGGGCGCGCTGCACCTGCTCGCTGGCGCCCGTCAGGGTCTGGACGTGGTGCCCGAACTCGTGGGCGATGACATAGGCCTTGGCGAAGTCGGCGCCCGAGGCCCCCAGCCTGGTCTCCATCTCGCGCCAGAACGACAGGTCCAGATAGACCTTCTGGTCGGCGGGGCAGTAGAAGGGCCCCATGGCCGACTGGCCGAAGCCGCAGCCGGTCTGGGTGCCTTGCTCATAGAGGACGGTGGTCGGCGGCGTGTAGCCGCGCAGCTTGGTCTTCCACACGTCGTTGATGTTGGTGCCGACAACCTCGACGAACTGACCCGCCTGGTCCTCGGGCGTGCCTGTCTTGCCGGCCTGCTGGCTCTGGCTGGCGCCGCCGAACTGACTGGCGACCTGCTGAGTGGTGTTGGGATCGATGCCGAAGACGAAGTAGCCGATGGCCGCCAGCACCAGAACGCCGATGCCGACGCCGCCGCCCGCCGCAGCACCCATGCCGCGCCGGTCCTCGATGCCGCCGCCGCGCCGTCCGCCCTGCCAACGCATGATGTCGTCTCCGCCCTGATGTCTCGCCCGAAGCTAGGCGAAAACGCGGGGGGCAGGGAAGGGATGCAATTGTAACGGGCGGTCAGTGCGGGCGGCGATCCAGCCAGGCGTCGATCTCTGTGACGCCGCGCACCATTTCTTCGCGCCGGGCGGTCTGGGCCTCGCGGGCCTGCCGTTCCTGTTCCAGCGTGCGCGGGGTGTAGGCGGTCGGCGGAGGAAGGGGCGGTGTCGGCTGGCGCGCGGCCTCAAGCCGCTGGATCGTCAGCTGGGTCTGCAGCCGTTGCTGCTGGGCCAAGGCTTCGCGCTCGGCGGCCTGATTGCGCAGGCGGTCCATCTCGATGCGGTGCTGGTCGGCGATGGCCGAGCCGGGGTCGTAGCCGGGCGGCGGAGGACCCGGCCAGCCGGGCCAGGTCTGGGCGTTCGCGGCCAAGGGCAGGGCGACCGTCAGCAAGGCTATGAAGATCAGGCGACGCATAAGGCGAACATGGGCGCCCGTCGCCCTCGCGCCAAGCGTGGCCCTAGATGGCGAAGCTGACGCCGCAACCGCAGCTGGACGACGCGTTCGGGTTGCGCACCACGAATTGCGCGCCCGCCAGTTCATCGACGAAGGCGATCTCGGAGCCCTTGAGGAAGGGGATGGACACCGGGTCGATCACCGCCGCCTGACCGTCGCGGCGCACGACCAGATCATCGGCCTCGGGCGCATCGACCAGTTCCAGCCGGTACTGGAAGCCCGAGCAGCCGCCGCCGTCGACGGCGACGCGCAGCATGACCGGCTTGCCCTCGACCTCGGCCAGCTTGGCCAGACGTTTCGCCGCGCTTTCGGCCAGAAGGATGCCTTCCGGGGCGCGGGGGGAAACCGAAAGCGACAGGTCGCGGACTGATTCTGTGGATTGGACGGTGCTCACGGCTCTCTATATGAGGAGCTGACAGGCGTTCGCAAAGGCCTGTGTCGCAATAGAAGTGCTGTCCGCCTTGAGCCAGACCCGCGCGTCCTTCGCCGAAGACCCCGCCGCCAGCCGCGGCCGCCATGTTTTCGAGCCCGCCAGCCGCACCCGAACCCCCTTCGCCCGCGACCGCGACCGCATCATTCACGCCACCGCCTTCCGCCGTTTGAAGGAGAAGACCCAGGTCTTCGTGGCGCACGAGGGCGACCACTATCGCACCCGCCTGACCCATAGTCTGGAAGTGGCCCAGATCGCCCGGTCGCTGGCCCACGCCCTGCGGCTGGACGACGATCTGGCCGAGACCATCGCCCTGGCCCACGACCTGGGGCACCCGCCCTTCGCTCATGCGGGCGAAGACGAACTTCAGGCCCAGATGGCCGACTACGGCGGCTTTGATCACAACGTCCAGAGCTTCCGCGTCATCACCGAGCTGGAAGTGCGCTATCCCAAGTTCCCCGGCCTGAATCTGAGCTGGGAAACGGTTGAGGGCGTGATCAAGCACAACGGGCCGGTGGTGCATCACCTGGACGATCCGGCGTGGAAGACGGTCGCGGCCTATGCACCCGGCGGGGCGGCGAACTGGGACCTGAGGCTCGACACCTTCGCCTCGCTGGAGGCCCAGTGCGCGGCCATCGCCGACGACATCGCCTATAACAACCACGACGTGGACGACGGGGTGCAGGCAGGCCTGTTCACCCTGGCCGATCTGGCAGAGGTGCCGCTGATCGGCCCGTGTCTGGCCGAGGTGCGCCGCGACTGGCCCGCGCTGGACGACCGAATGGTGCGGTTGGAGGCCGTGCGCCGCATGATCGGCATCATGGTCGACGACGTTTTGGCCGAGACTGAGCGTCGGCTGGCCGAGCACCGCATCGTCACCGTCGAGGACGTGCGACTGGCGCCGCAGATGATGGTGCAGTTCTCGCCCGGTATGATGGCCGACCTGGGCGTGCTGCGCCGCTTCCTGTTCGAGCGGATGTATCGCCACTACCGGGTCAACCGCACCCGCAGCCAGGCGCGCCGCGTCCTGTCGCAGCTGTTCCATCTGTTCATGGAGGAGCCCGAGGTCATGCCGCCCGAATGGTCGGCCCCGGCGATGTCGGATGATCCGGTCAAGCGGGCGCGGGCGGTGTGCGACTATATCGCCGGCATGACCGACCGCTACGCCATCGAGGTCCACGGCAAGCTGTTCAGCCTCGACCTGGCGCTTGATCTGTGATTCGAAAGCGGCCACGGGCGGGCTAGACTGATACTTCCCGGCGCCGATTCGCGCGGCGCCGATCCAGAAAGCACGACCCATGTCCTACGACGACGATCACCGAGGCAACCCCAACGCCGGCCGCGAGCGGGGGGCCTATACGCCGCCCACCGACGACGACCTGCCGTTCGAGCGTCGCAGCTATGATCCCCGTCGCGCGCCGGCCGCCAAGTCGCCGCCGATCACCCTGATCATCAGCGCCATCGTCCTGCTGCTGCTGATTGTGGCCGTGGTGGTCTTCTATCGTTCGGGCGTGCGCTCCTCGACCGACGCCCCGCCCGCCGTGGGCACGCCGGTTGAAAGCATGAAGGTCGAGGCGCCGCTGGACGCCCAGCCCATCGACCCGGAAGCCGGCGTGCGCGTCTATCGCGACGGCGGCGAGGCGACGGACGCCGTCCCCACCTTCACCCCTGGCCCCGAAGCGGTCGAGCCTCGCCCCGCGCCCCAACCTCTGCCCGCCGCGCCGACGGCCCTGCCGCCCGCCGCTCCGGCTGCGGTCGCCCCGACGCCTGCCGCTCCGGCCAAGCCCGCGCCCGTGACCCCGCCCCCCGCGCCCAAGGCGACGCCCGCTCCGGCGCCTGCTCCCGCCGCCGGCGGTTCCTCGGGCGTGCAGATCGGCGCCTTCTCCTCGACCGCCATCGCCGACCGCGAATACGCCGCCGTCGCCGCCCGCTTCGGCCAGTACGCCTCGGGCGCCGAGAAGCGCGTGCAGGAAGTCACCGCCGCCAACGGCTCGACCGTCTATCGCACCACCTTCACCGGCATGAGCCGCGAACGCGCCGTCGCCTTCTGCAATGCGCTGAAGGCCGCCGGCCGCGACTGCATCGTCCGCTAAGACACCGGACGAGAGAGACCGCATGACCTCCGCCGCCATCTACGGCTGTTCCGGCCACAGGCTGACGGCGGAGGAGCGCGCCTTCTACGCCGAGACCAAGCCCTGGGGCTTCATCCTGTTCCGTCGCAACGTGGACAGTCCCGACCAGGTGAGGGCGCTCGTTTCCGAGCTGCGCGACAGTATCGGCCGCGCCGACGCCCCGGTCCTGATCGATCAGGAAGGCGGCCGGGTGCAGCGCCTCGGTCCGCCGCACTGGCCCAAGTATCCGCCGGGGGCCGCCTATCTGAAGGCCGTCAACGACCCGATGGCGGCGCGGGAACTGGTGCGTCTGGGGGCGCGGCTGATCGCCCACGACCTGCGGGCCTTGGGCATCACCGTGGACTGCGTACCGGTGCTGGACGTGCCGGTGCCGGGCGCCCACGACATCATCGGCGACCGCGCCTATGCTCAGGACCCCGCCACCGTGACCCAGCTGGGCCGGGCGGCGGCCGAGGGCCTGCTGGCGGGCGGCGTCCTGCCCATCATCAAGCACATTCCCGGCCACGGCCGCGCCTTCGCCGACAGCCATCATCACCTGCCGGTGGTCGAGACGGATCTGGCCACGCTGGACGCTTGGGACTTCACTCCGTTCAAGGCCCTGTCGGACATGCCCATGGCCATGACGGCCCATGTCGTCTTCACCGCCGTCGATCCCAAGCGCCCGGCCACGACCTCGAAGAAGGGCATCCGCCTGATGCGCGAGCATCTGGGCTTCTCCGGCCTGATCATGTCCGACGATCTGTCGATGCAGGCCCTGTCGGGGACCCTGACCGAGCGCGCCGAGCAGTCGCTGAAGGCGGGCTGCGACGTCATCCTGCACTGCAACGGCGACCTCGGCGAAATGCGTCAGGTGGCCGAGGGGACCGGCAAACTGAAGGGCGAGGCCAGGCGCCGCGCCGAGGCCGCGCTGGCTCGCATCGTCCACACGCCCGAACCGCTCGACGTGGCCGAGGCCCGCGCCCGGTTGGAAGCGGCCTTGTCAGGCCGCTTCGACGCCGCCAAGGGGCCGGACGTCGGCGAGGCGCAAGCCTGATGATGGATCAGGCGTTCCAGCCCAATCTGGACTTCGCCGCCGTCGATGATGCTGACGCCGCCGAGGCCTTCGTCGTCGATCTGGAAGGCTATGAAGGACCGTTGCACGTCCTGCTGGCCCTGGCGCGCACGCAGAAGGTGGACCTGCTGAAGCTGTCCATCACCAAGCTGGCGGAACAGTATCTGGCCTTCGTTCACGAGGCCCGGCGGCGCAACTTCGCCATGGCGGCGGACTATCTCGTGATGGCGTCCTGGCTAGCCTATCTGAAGTCGCGTCTGCTGCTGCCCCGCAACGAAAAGGGCAAGGCCGAGGAGCCGCCGGCCGAGGAAATGGCCGCCGCTCTGGCGTTTCGTCTGCAAAAGCTGGAGGCTATGCGCCGCTCGGTCGAGGCCATCACCAGCCGCCCGCAGCTGAAGCGCGACGTCTTCACCCGGGGGGACCCGGAAGCCACCGTCATCATCCCGTCGGATCGTGTCGACGCCAGCCTCTATGAGCTGATGGCCGCCTATGTGGCCCAGCGTCGGCGCGAGCAGCGTCGCAACTATGCGCCCGGCCAGCGGGTCGAGGCCTTCCAACTGGAGGCCGCGCGTGACTGGCTGCGCTCCATGATGCCGCGTCTGGCCGACTGGACGCCTCTGGATCAGGTGGCGCCCGCGCGCGAGGACGAAGACGGGGAGGGGCCCAGCCAGGCCAGCTATACCGCCTCGACCCTCTCGGCCAGTCTGGAGCTGGTGAAGGAGGGGGCAATGGACGTGCGTCAGGCCGAGGCCTTCGCCGACCTCTTCCTGAAACGTCGCGGCTTCGGGCAACCGCTGGAACTGACGCCGTGAGGCCTCAACATCCGCTCATCCCCGCGGAGGCGGGGACCCAGTGCTTTGGCCAGGGTCGAAACCATTTGCAGTATTTGACGCGCAGGTCGGCTGGCCGCAGCCGCGCCGCTCAAACCTGGGTCCCCGCCTCCGCGGGGATGAGCGGGAGTTTCCATGTCTGACCTTAGCTTCAAGCCCGACGAAACCGAGATCGAGCGCCGGGTCGAGGCCCTGCTGTTCGCCGCCGCCGCGCCCCTGTCGGCGGCCGAGATCGCGCGCCGCCTGCCGGAGGGCGCCGACGCGGGCCGGGCCATCGCCGCCCTGCGCCAGCGCTATCAGGGCAGGGGGGTTGAGCTGGAATGTGTCGCCGACCGCTGGCGGTTCCGCACCGCCGCTGACCTCGGCTTCCTGATGACCGAGGAGCGCGAGGAGCCGCGTCGCCTGTCCAAGGCCGCGCTCGAGACCCTGGCCATCATCGCCTATCACCAGCCTTGCACCCGCGCCGAGGTCGAGAGCGTGCGCGGCGTCTCCCTGTCCAAGGGGACGCTGGACCTGCTGCTGGAGATGGACTTCGTGCGGCTGCGCGGACGCCGGCGCACGCCGGGCCGCCCCGTCACCTACGCCACGACCGACCGCTTCCTGGAGCATTTCAGCCTGGCCAGCCTCTATGACCTTCCCGGCGTGCAGGAGATGAAGGCGGCGGGTCTGCTGGATCTGTCGATCCCGGTGGGCTTCGAGGTGCCGGACCCGACCCGCAGCGGCGACAGCGAAGGCGAGGACCTGCTGACCGCGCTGGACGACGGATCGCCCGAGTTCGCCCAGGATTTCGTCAGCGAGGACTGAGAGTCGCGCCGCGAACAGCGACGCATCGCCACGGTCAAGCCCGGGGTGACAATAAATGCTGGATTTTCAGGATCTTGGCTGTCGGTTTCCGCGTCTTGACCTTCCGCCCCCCGGCCTATAGGTTCCGCGCCGAATTCAGACCTTCTCGGCGTTCTCGCCGGGCGCTGGGCGAAGCAACCATGTCTCCTACGAAGGAAACGCGCGAAGAGGCGATCGCACGCCTCACCAAGAGCGCATCCGAGCTTGAGGCGCGGACGGCCAACGCCCGGTCGGCGGAAATCTCGGCGCATGCCGTGACGAGCCAGGCCTACAAGATCATCGCCGAGCTTCTCGGCGGCGTGATTGTGGGGATTGCTATTGGATTCGGCGTCGACCGTGTGTTCGGCACGGCGCCTTGGGGTTTGATCGGCGGGGTCCTGTTGGGCTTCGCCTTGTCGTTGTGGATGGCGCGCCGGACGGCCAATCGGCTGATGGCGCAGGCTAAGGCGGCGGGGGTACAGGCTGAGGCCATCCCCTTCGAGGAAGCCGGCGAAGAAGACTAAGGAGCGAAAGGCCCCATGGCCGATCCGATTCACCAGTTCCAGATCCAGAAGGTCGTGGACCTTCCTGACGTCACGCTGCCCGGCGTGGGCGTGGTTGATCTCGCCATCACCAATTCGCACATCGCCATGACCTTGGGCTTCATCCTGGTCGTCGGCTTCCTGGCCATGGTCACCTCGGGCGCCAAGGTGGTGCCGGGTCGTCTTCAGGCGGCAGGCGAGAGCCTGTTCGGCATGATCGACAACCTGACGGACTCGATCATCGGTCATGAAGGGCGCAAGTATTTTCCCTTCATCTTCACCCTGTTCACCCTGATCCTGGTGATGAACATCCTCGGCATGTTCATGACCTTCACCGCCACCTCTCAGTTGGCCGTGACGGTGACCTTCGCGGTCCTGACCTTCGGCCTGGTGGTCGTGGTCGGTTTCGCCAAGAACGGTCTGGGCTTCTTCAAGCTGTTCTGGCCCATGGGCGCGCCGCTGGCGCTGCGCCCTGTGGTCGGCCTGATCGAGTTCGTCTCGTTCCTGCTGCGTCCGGTCACCCTGGCCCTTCGTCTGTTCGGCAACATGCTGGGCGGTCACGTGGCGCTGAAGATCTTCGCTGGCTTCGTCGTCTCCCTGGGCGCTCTGGCCATGGGCGGCGGTCTGAACCTGCTGGCCTTCCCGGTCGCCGCCCTGTCGCTGGGCATGGTGGTCGCGCTGACGGCTCTGGAATTCCTCGTGGCCTTCCTTCAGGCTTTCGTTTTCGCCGTTCTGGCCTGCATCTATCTCAATGATGTGGTCAACCTGGACCACGCCCACTAAGGGCAGGGCCAGTCTTTTAAACCCCAACCTCCAAACCCCAACTCTAGGATACACATCATGGACGCTGAAGCCGCCAAGTACATCGGCGCCGGTCTGGCTACCCTCGGCATGATCGGCTCGGCCGTCGGCGTGGGCAACATCTTCGGTCAATTCCTGTCGGGCGCCCTGCGCAACCCGTCGGCCGCCGCCGGTCAAGTCGGCAACCTGTTCGTCGGCGCCGCCCTGGCGGAAGCCCTGGGCATCCTGGCCTTCGTGCTGGGCGTCCTGATGATCTTCGGCTGATCGGTTCACCCGAACGCCTTTTCGAGTCGGCGCCGCTGGGCTTCAGGTCCGCGGCGCCGCCTTCATTCTGATTTTCGACAGCACGGTTATGGCCACGACACCTACCCCCAATGCTGCGATCCCGCCTTCGGTTGAGGCGGATCTGCACACCGAGACGGCGGTTCCGGAAGCCCATCATGAATCGGGCGGCCTGCCGCAGTTCGACTTCGCCCACTGGGGCGGGCAGATCGTCTACCTGCTGTTCCTGTTCGTCATCCTCTACATCCTGATCGCCAAGGTCTTCGCACCGCGGCTGCGTCGCGTGCTTGACGAACGGACCGAGACCATTTCGTCGGCGGTCGCCACCGCGCGTTCGGTTCAGGCCGAAGCCGCTGGTCAGGCCGAAGCCGCCAAGGCCGAGGTCGAAAAGGCCCGCGCCGAGGCTCGCGCCACCGCCGTCGCCGCCAAGACCCGCGTCGCCGAGGAAGCTCAGGCGCGTCAGGCCCAGGAAGAAGCCGTCGTCTCGGCGCGCATCGCCGAAGCCGAGGCCGCCATCGCCAAGACCCGCGACGCCGCCATGGTTCACGTCTCGACCGTCGCCGCCGACACGGCTCACGCCATGATCGAGCGTCTGACGGGCAAGGCGCCGACCGCCGCCGAAGTCGCCGCCGCCGTCAAGGGAGCCGCCTGATATGAACATGTTCATGGAGCCGGGCTTCTGGAGCCTGGGCAGCGCTGAGCTGTGGGTTCTGATCGGTCTGCTGGTCTTCGTCGGCATCGTCATTGCAGCCGGCGTGCCGAAAATGGTCGCCAAGGCGCTGGACGACAAGGGCGCCAAGATTCAGTCGGAACTGGACGAGGCCGCCCGTCTGCGCGCCGAGGCCGAAGCCATGCTGGCCCAGATCCGTCAGGAGAAGGCTGAGGCCGAAGCCCAGGCCGCCGACATGCTGGCCGCCGCCGAAGCCGACGCCCGCCGTATCGAGGCCGAAGCCAAGGCCAAGCTGGAAGAAGCCCTGACCCGTCGCCAGGCCTTGGCCGAGCGTCGTATTGCTCAGGCCGAGGCCCAGGCCACGACCGAGGTCAAGGCCGCCGCCGCCGACCTGGCCGCCAAGGCCGCTCAGGACGTCCTGACGGCCCGCCTGGCCGCCGCCAAGTCGGACCCGCTGATCGATGCGGCGATCGCCCAGATCGGCGACAAGCTGAACTAGTTTCGGCTAATGCGACAAATGCATCAGGCCCCGCCGGCGACGGCGGGGCCTTTTGCATTCGGGGGCGCCCTCGTTAGTGGGCGGGCGCGCCGTGGATGAAGCCGGCGGCGCGTTTCTCGCGGGCCAGCAAGCGGGCGAAGACATTGCCCATCACCCCGCCGAAGACCATGTGGGTGATCAGCATCCAGGCGAAGGTGCCGAAGCCGGCGCTGCCCGAGAAGGTGCGCGGATCGCCCATCATGCTGATGATCAGCATCATGGCCACCCAGGCCGCCACCGCGAACAGGATGCCCTTGGTCTCAGGCGTATTGGTCGGCAGGCGGGCGTATATGAGGGCGAAGATCGGCCCCATGACCAGCGAGCCGATGACGAAGTGGATGGCCCACCCCGCCGCCAGGTTGTCGCCGAGCAGGAACATACGGGCGACGATTTCCGGGAAGGGGTCGAAGACCTTGGCGAACAGCAGGTTCGCGGCCTCAAGGATGGAAACCGCGACGGTTGCAATGAAGCCGGCGGCGATTCCCTGTTTTACGCGTGACATCATGAGAAAAGCGCCTCCCAACGCTATCTGCTTTTTGACTACGCAGGGGAAGCATACGCCGTTCGACGCGAACGCGAGCGTCACGTCTTTCACATTACCGTGTGTGCCGAAGCGTCGCTGTTAGCGGAAGGCGCGGCGCAGGATGCGGCGGGCGCGCTTGCGAACCCGGATCAGTTGCCGCGAGGGGCGTTTGCGAAGCACCACCTTCTCGGCGCGCAGGGCCTGCTGCCAGAAGACCGGCGCGATCTCCGGCTTCTTCCGCATCAGGCGGCGGAAGGGATAGACCCACTTGGGCCGGGCGTGCTGGGCGCGGATGAACTGGCGCTTGGCCCACCAGGAATTGCGCAGCAGCAGGACCAGGCCCAGGGCGATCACGGGCACGCCGCCTGGACCCGGCAGCGGCGCGATCAGGATGCCCAGACCGATGATCAGGAAGCCCAGGGCCATCATGCCCAGGCGCTTCGCGCGACGCAGCAGTCCGGGCCTCGAACGAGGCCGGCTGTCGGCGCGGAAGGGAATCAGGGCGAGGGTCACGGGCGTCACGGGCGGGGGGAGGAGGAACGACGACCTTGGGAGAAGGCTGTCAGTCTATCCTAGACACGGACGACAAGGCCGAACCGTGGCGTGCCCATGAAGCTTTCGTAAGAGGCCCCTGAAATGCAAAACGCCGTGTCCCGAAAGACACGGCGCTTCACTTCAGGTCGGTTTCGCAGCCTACTCGGCGGCGATGTTGGAGCCTTCCGGGGCGGACCAGCGCAGACGCGGCGAGCGCGCGGCGCGGGTCTCGTCCAGACGCCGCAGGGGCGCATGGAAGGGGGCGCCCTTGAAGCGCTCGACCTCGCCGGCTTTCGCCGCCTCAGCCAGCAGACGCATGGCGTGGATGAAGCGATCCAGCTCGGCCTTGGATTCCGTCTCGGTCGGCTCGATCAGCATGGCCCCGTGGACGACCAGGGGGAAGTACATGGTCATGGGGTGGAAGCCCTCGTCGATCATCGCCTTGGCGAAGTCGAGCGTGGTGATGTCCGTGCCCTTCAGCCATTCGTCGTCGAACAGGGCCTCGTGCATGCACGGACCTTCCGGGAAGGCCGGGCTCATCAGGTCCTCGAGACGGGCCTTGATGTAGTTGGCGTTCAGGACGGCGTCCTCGGCCACCTGACGCAGACCGTCCGAGCCATGGCTCATCATGTAGGACAGGGCGCGCACATACATGCCCATCTGGCCCTGGAAGGCGCACAGACGGCCGAAGGCGTCCTTGGCCTCGTCTTCCTCACGCTCGACCAGCTTGTAGCCGTCGCCGGTGTTCACGACCCAGGGGGCGGGCGCGAACGGGGCCAGGGCTTCGGACAGCACGACCGGACCTGCGCCGGGGCCGCCGCCGCCATGCGGCGTCGAGAAGGTCTTGTGCAGGTTGATGTGCATGGCGTCGACGCCCAGGTCGCCCGGGCGCACCCGACCGACGATGGCGTTGAAGTTGGCGCCGTCGCAATAGAAGTAGGCGCCCGCCTCGTGGGTCAGGCGGCTGATCTCCAGGATGTCGCGCTCGAACAGGCCGCAGGTGTTCGGGTTGGTGACCATGATGGCCGCCACGTCCGGACCCAGCTTGGCGGCCAGATCGGCCACGTCCACGCGACCGTCGTCGGTCTGGGCGACCTCGACGACCGAATAGCCGACGAAGGCGGCGGTGGCCGGGTTGGTGCCGTGGGCCGAGGTCGGGACCAGCACCTTGCGGCGCTGCTCATGCTCGCCCTTGGCCTCGTGGGCGGCGCGGATGGCCATCAGGCCGCACAGTTCGCCGTGGGCGCCGGCCTTGGGCGACAGGGCGACGGCGGGCATGCCCGTCAGCGTCGTCAGCCAGTGGGCCAGTTGGTCCATCAGCTCCAGCGCGCCCTGAACCGTCGACTGCGGCTGCAGCGGGTGGATGTCCGAGAAGCCCGGCAGACGCGCCATCTTCTCGTTCAGGCGCGGGTTGTGCTTCATCGTGCACGAGCCCAGGGGATAGATGGCCAGGTCGATGGCGTGGTTCTTCTGGCTCAGGCGCACATAGTGGCGCATGGCCTCAGGCTCGGACAGGCCGGGCAGGCCGATCGGGTCCTTGCGGACCAGGTCGCCCAGGTCCGAGCCGTCCGTGGCGGGCTTGGGCAGATCGACGCCGGTCTTGTTCCAGCCGTCGCCTTCGAAGATCAGGGCTTCGTCCTGCAGCAGGCCGCGCGCGCCCGTCAGGGTCGGATGCTTGTAGTCGTTGTCCGGCAGGGCGTTCGGGGTGGTCGGACGGCCGACAGTGTTCATCGTGCTCATGGTTCCAAACTCCCTTTAGGCGGCCAGGACCTTGGCGAGCGCACCCGCCAGGATCTTGATGTCGGCATCCAGCGTCGTCTCGGTGGCGGCGACCAGCAGGACGTCGTCGAGGCCGGCTTCCGGGGCCAGGCGGCTGTAGGGCACGCCCGCCAGGATGCCGTTGTCGGCCAGGGTCTGGACGACCTTGGCGGCGTTCTTGGGCAGCTTGACCGCGAACTCGTTGAAGAAGCGCGGGGTCAGAACCTCGACGCCCGGAATGGCGGCCAGGGCGTCGCGGGTGGCGAGCGCCTTCTCGTGGTTGAGCAGGGCCATCTGACGCAGGCCCGTCTCGCCCAGCAGGCTCATGTGGATGGTGAAGGCCAGGCAGCAGAGGCCCGAGTTGGTGCAGATGTTCGACGTGGCCTTGTCGCGGCGGATGTGCTGCTCGCGCGTCGACAGGGTCAGGACGAAGCCGCGACGGCCGTCGGCGTCCACCGTCTCGCCGCAGTAGCGGCCGGGCGTCTGGCGCAGCAGCTTCTCGCGGGTGGCGAACAGGCCGATGTAGGGGCCGCCGAAGTTCAGGGCGTTGCCGATCGACTGGCCTTCGGCCGCGACGATGTCGGCGCCCATCTCGCCGGGCGACTTCAGCAGGCCCATCGACACGGCTTCCGTCACCACGACGATCAGCAGGGCGCCCGCAGCGTGGGCGGCCTCGGCGATCTTGGTGACGTCGGTGGCGGTGCCGAAGACGTTGGGGGTCTGGACGACGACGCAGGCCGTGTCCTTGTCGATGGCGGCGATGACGGCGTCTTCGGCGTCAACGGCGGCGGTCAGGGCTTCAGTCTCGACGCCGACGGCGTGAACCACGGTCTCGGTGGCCTTGACGTAGTGCGGGTGCACGCCGCCCGAGATGACGGCCTTGTTGCGGCGGGTCACGCGGGTGGCCATCAGCACGCCCTCGGCCATGGCGGTCGAGCCGTCATAGAGCGAGGCGTTGGCCACTTCCATGCCGGTCAGGTTCGCGACCTGGGTCTGGAACTCGTACAGGTACTGCAGCGTGCCCTGGGCGATTTCCGGCTGATAGGGGGTGTAGCTGGTCAGGAATTCCGACCGCTGGATCACGTGGTCGACCGTGGCCGGGACGTGGTGCTTGTAGGCGCCGGCGCCGCAGAAGAAGGGCACGGTTCCGGCCGTGGCGTTCTTGCCCGCCATGGCCGAGAGGGCGCGTTCGACCTCCAGCTCGCCCGCCACGCGGGGCAGGTCGACAAAGCCGTCGCGGCGCGCGGCCTGCGGCACGTCGATGAACAGGTCGTCGATGGATTTGGCGCCGATGGCGGCCAGCATGGCCTCACGGTCGTCGGGCGTCAGGGGGAGGTAGCGCATTACAGGTCCTCGGCGGCATCCCGGAGGTCGCGGGACGCGACGCTCCGGGAGCGCTTCAAGCGGCGGGGAATCCGGCGATCCCGGATCGGCGCGCCGCGCCGTCCGGGGACGACGGCGGGTCTTAGAGGGTGGTCAGGTAGGCGTCGTAGGCGGCCTGATCCATCAGGGCTTCGACGGCCGAGGCGTCCGCGACCTTGATCTTGGCGAACCAGCCTTCGCCTTCCGGGTCGGCGTTGACGGTTTCCGGGGCCGAGGCCAGGGCGGCGTTGCCCTCGACCACTTCGCCGGCGACCGGCGCGTAGACGTCCGAGGCGGCCTTGACCGATTCAACGACGGCGAAGCTGTCGCCGACCGAGACGGTCTTGCCGGCTTCCGGCGTCTCGACGAACACCACGTCGCCCAGGGCGTCAGCGGCGTGCTTGGAGATGCCGACCGTGGCGACGTCGCCCTCGAGGCGAACCCACTCGTGATCTTTGGTGAAGCGCATGTGTCTGATCTCTCAGGCTTTAGGTTTGCGATAATAGCGGGTGGCCACGAAGGGGGTGGCGACGACTTCGGCGGCGGCGGGTTTGCCGCGCACGATGACTTTCAGGTCCGCGCCCAGTTCGGCGAAGGCCGGCGGGACGTAGCCCATGGCGATGTTGTGCCCCAGGGTCGGCGAGGGGCCGCCCGAGGTGATCTTGCCAATGACATTGCCGTCCATGTCGGCGATCTCGGCGCCTTCGCGGGCCGGGGCGCCTTCCTTGACGTGCAGACCGATGCGGACGCGGGCAGGGCCGTCGGCCAGTTGCTTCAGGATGGTCTCGGCGCCGTTGAAGTCGGCGGCTTCCTTGCGCGACTTGGACAGGGCGAAGGTCAGGGCGGCCTCGACCGGGCTGGTCGAGGCGTCGATGTCGTGGCCGTGCAGCGGCAGGCCGGCTTCCAGACGCAGACTGTCGCGGGCGCCCAGGCCGATCGGCTTCACGCGGGCGTCCTCCAGCAGCAGGTTCCAGACGCGCTCGGCGTCGGCGTTCGGCACCGAAATCTCATAGCCGTCCTCGCCGGTGTAGCCCGAGCGCGAGACGAAGCAGTCGACGCCGAACAGCATCAGACGCGCCGAATCCATGAAGCCCATCTCGCCCAGAGCGGGTTCGTGCCTGGCCATGACTTCGGCGGCTTCCGGCCCTTGGATGGCCAGCAGGGCGCGGTCGTCGAGCACCACAAGTTTGGCGTCACCGGCCAGATTGGCGTTGAGGAAGGCGAAGTCGGCGTCCTTGTTGCCGGCATTGACCACGACATAGAGGCCGTCGTGGTCGGGCTTGCCCGCCATCAGGTCGTCCATGATGCCGCCCTCGGCGTTCAGCAGCAGGGAATATTTCTGCTTGCCGGCCTTCAGAATCTCATAGTCCCCGGGGACGAAGCGCTGGAACTGCGCAATGGCGTCGTCGCCGGTGATGCGGGCCTGGCCCATATGCGAGACGTCGAACAGACCGGCGTGTTCGCGGGTCCAGCGGTGCTCGGCCAGCACGCCTTCGTACTGGACCGGCATGTCATAGCCGCCGAAGCCGACCATGCGGGCGCCCAGCGCACGGTGCGCGGCGTTGAGGGGGGTGGTCTTCAAGGCCTGGTCGCTCATCGAGCATCCTCCGGTCGCGGGTTGCGGCGATAGCTTCGCCGTCGTCGCGCCCCCGCTGTCCTGAAGCCTGAGAGATTCCGACCGTCCCCGGATCGAGGTCGGCCTTGCTCCGTCGGCGCGCCATAAGGCGACTTTCCAGCGTCCGTGCGCCCTCGCGGTCCTTTTGCCTGAGCGTTTCCGGGGCGGTTGCGCCTTCGGCCCCGGCAGCCGCTACGCGACCGCCGATCTCTCCCGCGAGAGCGTGCGACCTAAGGCCCCGACTCCGGGCCGAAGTCAAGCGGCGCCGGGCTTGCCGTGTACGATCCGACAGGCCATGAGGGGCGCGAACTGCTCTCGCGACAGGATTGAAGCGCCATGACCGCCCGCACTGACCTCGCCGCCCACCTGGCCTCGCTCGCTCTGCCGCAAGGCTTGAGCCAGGCCCTGACGGTCGCCGCCGCCGCCTGCGTCGAAATCCGCAAGATCGTGTCGGGCGGGGCCCTGGTCGGGGCCCTGGGCGCATCCGGCGCCGTCAACGTGCAGGACGAGGAGCAGAAGAAGCTCGACGTCATCTCCAACGATGTTCTGACGGACATGCTGCTGGCCTGCCCGAGTGTGGCGGGCGTGGCGTCCGAGGAAATGGACACAGTCCAGCCGGCCACCAACCCGGCGGGCGAGTACCTGGTCCTGTTCGACCCGCTGGACGGCTCGTCCAACATCGACATCAATGCGCCGGTCGGCACCATCGTCTCGGTGCTGAAGTCGCCGTCGGCCACGCCGACCGAGGCCGATTTCCTGCAATCGGGCCGCCAGCAGGTCGCGGCCCTCTATGCCGTCTATGGCGGCCAGACCATGCTGGTGCTGACCACGGGCCAGGGGGTGGCGGGCTTCACCCTGTCGCACGACGGCCAATGGCTGATGACGCACGAGAAGATCACGGTCCCGGCGGACACCAAGGAGTTCGCCATCAACATGTCGAACCAGCGCCACTGGGCTGAGAGCGTGCAGCGCTACATCGCCGGCTGTCTGGCGGGCGTTGACGGCCCTCGGGCTAAGAATTTCAACATGCGCTGGGTCGCCGCCATGGTGGCCGATGTCCACCGCATCCTGATGCGCGGCGGAGTCTTCCTCTATCCGTGGGACAAGCGTGAGCCGAACAAGCCCGGCAAGCTGCGCCTGATGTACGAGGGCAACCCCATGGCCTTCCTGATCGAACAGGCGGGCGGCAAGGCGACGACGGACGGCGTGCAGGCCATTCTGGACGTGACCCCGACCGAACTGCACCAGCGCATTCCGGTGGCCCTGGGGTCGGCCAACGAGGTCGATCAGCTCGCGGCGGCCTGAGCCATGAAGATCACCGCCACCGATGCGCTTCTGGTCATCGACGCCCAGAACGACTTCTGCGAAGGCGGGGCGCTGGCGGTGCAGGGCGGGGCGGGGATCATGCCCCTGATCAACCGCCTGGCCGAACGCTTCGACGCGGTGATCGCCACCCAGGACTGGCATACGCCGGACCAGATCAGTTTCGCCTCCAATCACGAGGGCAGGGCGCCCTTCACCGAGATTGACGTCGCCTACGGCCGCCAGATGCTGTGGCCGGACCATTGTTTGCAGGGGACGCCGGGGGCGGACTTCCACCCCGACGTTGCCCCCGCCGTGGTCAAGGCCCTGGCTGTGGTCCGCAAGGGCTACAATCCGGCGGTCGACAGTTATTCCGGCTTCTTTGAGAACGATCATCGCACGGCGACAGGTCTGGCGGGCCTGCTGCGCGACCGAGGCGTGACCCGCGTCTTCCTGTGCGGCCTCGCCTATGACTACTGCGTCCGCTTCACCGCCGAGGATGCCGTGCGCGAAGGCTTCGAGGCCGTGGTGATCGAGGACGCCTGCCGGGCGATTGCCGAAGAGACGGCGGCGGCGGCCAAGGCGAGCTTTGCCGCGTTGGGGGTGGTTGAGGTCGCGGCCGAGCGGCTTCTCTAGTCGCGCCGCTTCGCAGTCCGCTCATCCCGAAGTCCGCCGGGATGAGCGGTGGAGGTGAGCCGGCTCAGTGCGCCGCCGCGTAGGCCTCGACCTCGGCGATCCGCGCGGCCTTGTCGGCGTTGCTGAGGAAGCTGCCCTCGAAGCTGTTCCTGGCCAGTTGCGTCACCTGCTCGCGCGTCAGGCCCACGGCCTCAGCCAGCTGGATGTAGTTGGCGTTCACATAGCCGCCGAAATAGGACGGGTCGTCCGAGTTCAGGGTGACGTGCAGGCCGCGGCGCAGCATCTCGGGGACCGGGTGGTCCTCCAGGTCCTTGACCACGCACAGCTTCAGGTTCGACAGGGGGCAGACCGTTAGGGTCATCTGTTCGGCCGCCAGACGGGCGATCAGGCCCTCGTCCTCCATCGAGCGGTTGCCGTGGTCCATGCGGTCGATTTCCAGCAGATCCAGGGCTTCATGCACATAGGCGGGCGGACCTTCCTCGCCGGCGTGGGCGCACAGCTTCAGGCCCAGTTCGCGGGCGGCGGCGAAGACGCGCTGGAACTTCGACGGCGGATGGCCGACCTCGGACGAATCCAGTCCGACGCCGATGAAGTGGTGCAGATAGGGCTTGGCGGCCTCCAGGGTGGCGAAGGCTTCGTCTTCGCTGAGGTGGCGCAGGAAGCTGAGGATCAGGCCGCTGGTGACGCCCAGCTCGGCCTTGGCGCGGTCCATGCCCGCGATCAGGCCCTCGACCACGACGGCGAAGGGGACGCCCCGGTCGGTGTGGGTCTGGGGATCGAAGAAGATCTCGGCGTGGCGCACGTTGTCGGCGGCGGCGCGCTGGAAATAGGCGAAGGCCAGATCCTCGAAGTCCTGACGCGTCAGCAGCACGGCCGCGCCCGCGTAATAGATGTCGAGGAAGTCCTGAAGGTTCGAGAAGTCATAGGCCGCGCGCACGGCCTCGACGCTGTCGTAGGGGATGGCGACGCCGTTGCGCTGCGCCAGTTCGAACATCAGTTCGGGCTCAAGCGAGCCTTCGATGTGCAGGTGCAGTTCGGCCTTGGGCAGGCCGGCGATGTAGGCGTCGAGGGACATGAGGAGGCTCCGTAACTTGAGCGCAGCCTAGCACTTTTCCTCCCCATGCAATGGGGAGGGGGACCATGAAGTGGTGGAGGGGCTGGGGCGGAGGAACCAAGCGGCCCCTCCGTCTCGTCGGCTGCGCCGCCGATCCACCTCCCCATCGCTAGGCGATAGGGAGGAAAGTGGAAGCTTACATCCGCTCGGGCGTCTCGATGCCCAGCAGGCGCAGCGCCGTTTCCAGCTGGTGCAGGCTGGCGGCGGCCAGGGCCAGGCGCGAGCCCTTCGTTGCCGCGTCCGGCGCGACCAGGATCGGGCAGGCGGCGTAGAATTTCGAGAAACTCTGCGCCAGCCGGTAGGCGTGCTCGGCGATCAGGTTGGGCGAACGCTTGTCATAGGCGTCCGCCGTGGCCGCGTCGAAGGCGTCCAGCGTCAGGGCCAGGTCGCGTTCGGCCGGTTCGGCGATGACGATGGGGGCGATCTCGACGCCCTGATCCGCCGCCTTGCGCAGCAAGGATTTCACCCGCACGGCCTGATACAGCAGATAGGGGCCGGTCTTGCCCTCGAAGCTCATGAAGCGGTCGAGGTCGAAGACGTAGCTGGTGGTGCGGTTGTTCGACAGGTCGGCGAACTTCAGCGCCGCCACCGCCACCTTGCGGGCGATGTCCTCGAACTCGGCTTCCGGCAGATCGTCGCCCAGCTTGGCCTCGTGCAGACGCTCGCGCGCCTTGTCGGTGGCCATCGTGATGAGGTCGTGCAGTTTCAGCACGCCGCCCGCGCGGGTCTTGAACGGCTTGCCATCGGCGCCGTTCATGGTGCCGAAGCCGAGGTGCTCCAGCGACTTCTCGGGCGCGTAGCCGGCCAGATAGGCGGCGCGGAAGACCTGTTCGAAATGCTCGGCCTGACGCTCGTCGACGACGTAGAGAATCAGGTCGGGCCCGATCGACTTCTTGCGGTCGAGGATCGTGGCCAGGTCGGTCGTGCCGTACATGGCCGAGCCTTCCGACGACACCACCAGCAGGGGCGGCGGGCTGGGGGCCTCGATCACCGAGCCGTCGGCCAGCTTCTTCTTGCGCGTCTCGCCGGGTCTGGCGACGTGGACCACCTGGGCGCCGTCGTCCTCGACCAGCAGGCCGGACTCCTTCAGGTGCGCCAGCATCTCGGGCATCAGGGGATCGGCGTCGGACTCGCCGTTCCACAGGTCGAAGGTGACATCGAGAGCGCCGAATTCGCGCTTCAGCGCGGTGCGGCTGACGGCGACGAAGTGGGCCCACAGGGCGCGATAGCCGGGGCGGCCGTTCTGCAGTTCAGCGGTGGCCTTGCGGGCGCGGTCGCGGAAGGCGGGGTCTTCCTTGGCCTTGGCGGCGGCCTGGGGATAGAGGCGCTCCAGATCTTCCAGCGTCACCGGGCTTTCGGTGGGGAAGGGACCGTCGCCGTCGGCCATGAAGGCGTCGGCCAGGTTTTCGTCGCCGCAGGCGGTGATCAGCAGGCCCATCTGGAAGCCCCAGTCGCCGAAGTGGGCGTCGCCCCAGACGGTGTCGCCGCGGAAACGGAACAGCCGCTTCAGGCTCTCGCCGATGATGGAGGAGCGCAGGTGGCCGACGTGCATCGGCTTGGCCACGTTGGGACCGGCGTAGTCGATGACGACCTTGCGCGACGGCGTGTTCAGCGAGGCGCCGGCCAGGACTTCGTCGGCGGCGACCTCGGCGGCGCGCTGGGCCAGGGCGGCGTCGGAGAGCTTTAGGTTGATGAAGCCGGGGCCGGCGACCTCGACCGAGGCCAGGCGCGGGTCGTTGCTGAGACGCTCGGCGACCTTGGCGGCCAGTTCACGCGGATTGGCCTTCAGCGCCTTGGCGGCGGCCAGGGCGCCGTTGGACTGGAAGTCGGCCAGGTCGGGGCGGTCCGAGGCGACGACGCGGGCGAGGCTTGCGTCCACGCCTTCGGCGGCGAAGGCGGCGGCGACCGCTTCGCTGAGAGAGGTCTTGAGATCAGTCATGATTCTTAGGGGTTCGGTTGGGTCTGGCCGGCGGTGACGCGGAAGCGGCTGCCCGAGCGGTTGAACTCGGCCATTTCAGGCGTGACGTCGAAGCCGACGAGGACTTCAAAATTGCTGCCCGCCGTGGTCTCGTCGGCGCGGGGGATCACGATGGTCTGGGCCTGCTGCACCGAGGTGGTGGTCTGACCGTTGAAGGTGACCGGCAGGTCGAAATATTCCTTGGCCAGGACGGCGTTGTTCCGCTCGGTCACCGCGATCCAGTAGCGGTAGGTGCGGGCGTCGCCACCCGCCTGCGGGCCCTTGCCGAGGTTGAACAGGATGTTGAAGTCCACGCGGATCGGATCGGCGCCGCGATAGACGCAGTCGGCGGCCACGCCCTCGATTTCGCCGGTGAAGCCAACGGCGGCGGAAGACGGGCGGGCGAAGTCCGCCATCTCGACATAGCGGGCGGCGTCGTACAGCACCTTCACATAGGGGCAGGGGCCGGCGTTGGCGCGACGGCTCAGCGGGGCGATGCGCACTTGGCGTGAGCGCTGCGAGGTCCCCTGGTCCGGCGATTGCTCGCGGCTTTGTTGACCGCCTTGTCGGCCGCTGGACTGGGCCTCGGCGGATTGGGGAATCAGCACGGCCGCGATGGAGAAGGCGGCAAGGGCGGTCAGGACGCGACGCATCAGGAGCTTTCCGGCAGTCGAAGGGGGCGCGGAACGATCGGACGTCCGACCAGGCCACGCTCGGTGGTGATAGCGGCTAAAGCGAGGCGCGGCAAACACGACCACGCAGCCAGTGGCGGGAAGGGACGTGAGCGACTAGGTTCCGGGCCATGAACGCGCCTGTATCGCCCTCCGCCTTTGATCGCCGCCCCATGAATGTGCGGCTCGCCACGCCGCGCGGCTTTTGCGCCGGAGTGGATCGGGCGATCCAGATCGTCGAGCGCGCCATCGAGAAGTTCGGCGCCCCGGTCTATGTGCGCCACGAGATCGTCCACAACCGCCATGTCGTCGAGCGGCTGAAGGGGATGGGGGCGGTCTTCGTCAAGGAACTGGACGAATGTCCCGACGACCGTCCGGTGGTCTTCTCTGCCCACGGCGTGCCCAAGTCGGTGCCGGCCACGGCGCGCTCGCGCGAGATGCTTTTCCTCGACGCCACCTGCCCCTTGGTGTCCAAGGTCCATGTCGAGGCTGAGCGTCACCATGCGGCGGGCCGCCACATCATCCTGATCGGTCATGCCGGCCACCCCGAGGTCGTCGGCACCATGGGCCAACTGCCGCCCGGCGCCATCAGCCTGGTCGAGACGGTCGCGGACGCGGAAGGCTTCCTGCGTCCTGGCGATCAACCCCTGGCCTACGCCACCCAGACGACGCTGTCGGTGGACGACACCGCGGATATCCTGGCGGCGCTGAAGCGGCGTTTCCCGGAACTGCCGGACCCGCACAAGGAAGACATCTGTTACGCCACCACCAATCGACAGGAGGCGGTCAAGGGACTGGGCGAGGGCTGCCAACTGGTGCTGGTGGTGGGGTCCAAGAACTCGTCCAACTCGGCCCGTCTGGTCGATGTGGCGTTGAAGGCCGGGGCGAAGGATGCCCGCCTAGTTGATGACGCAGGCGACGTGGACTGGTCCTGGTTCGACGGCGTGACAACGGTCGGCGTCACCGCCGGGGCCTCAGCCCCCGAGCCCCTGATCGAGGCCCTGATCGAGGCGATCCGCGCCCGATTCGACGCCACCGTGACCGAGGACGACGGCGCGCGCGAGACGGTTTCGTTCAAGCTGCCTCGCGTCTTGACGGCCTGACCGGCATAAGAAAAGGGCGCGCCCGCATGTGCGAAGCGCGCCCCCTATAGGTCTGGCTGGACCTGAAGTCTTAGAGGCCGGGTAGCTTGAAGCCGCGGTCCTGACGCCGGGCGATGGTGATGCCCTGTTGCGTGCCGGTCAGGGCCTGAAGGCGGGCGTGCTCGCTGGCGGCGTCGACGGTGCGCGCACCCTCCGCCGTCTGGGTGACGGTCGCGGTCTGCGTGGCCGGATCGTTCTTGCGCCAGAACATGACGCGATTGGCCCAGCTTTCTTCCTTGTGCGTCAGGTCGCCGAACTCGTCGTCGATGACGTAGCGGGCCAGGGGATCGGCGCGATCGGCGCCGGCCTGGGCGACCAGAACCTGTTCGCCGCCGGTGCGGGTCACGGCCTGACGTTGGCCCAGAAGGATCTGACGGGCGGCGCTTTCGGGGGCCAATTCCTGCGGGCGGGGCTGGCCTGGCGAGGGCGGAGTCAGGCCGTACTCCGGCGGCACGACCAGCGGGGCGCTGGCGACGGTGACGAACTCGTCGGGCACGACCTTGGTCAGGCCGATGCTCTGCTTCATGCTCGAGCAGGCGGTCAGGCCGAGGGCGGTGGTGGCGAGAAGGGCCACAGTGAGGGCGCTACGGATACGCATAAGGTCAGCTCGGCTCCGGGAGGCGCGTCCAACGACGCTGGCTCGGGACGATAACGAAGAGGGGGTGATTACGACTTTTCGTGGGCCGCGCCAACCGTGGAGCGGCGTTCCGACAGGAAGCTGTCGAGGATCAGCAGGACGACGCCCACCGTGATGCCCGCGTCGGCGATGTTGAAAATCCACGGAAACAGACCGGTTCCTGAGAAGTCGAGGAAGTCCACGACCCCGCCGAAGCGGATGCGGTCGAAGACATTGCCCAGGGCGCCGCCCATCACCAGGCCGATGGCGGCGATCATCAGCTTGCGGTCCGAGCGGGTCGCCCAGACGGCGAGGGCGACGGCCACCAGAACCGAGAAGGCGCTCAGGATCCAGCGCCCGGCGCCGCCGCCGAACAGGCCGAAGCTGACGCCGGTGTTCAGCACATAGGTCAGGTTGAAGATCGGCGGCATGACCTCGGCGATGCGATAGCCGTCGGGGATCTGCGAAATGTGGGCCGCGTCGATGGCGCCCAGGACCATGGCCTTGGTCAGCTGGTCCAGCACGATGACGATGAGGGCGGTGCCATAGGCGGCGAGAGCGAGGCGAGAAATTTTCATGCTGAAAGCCGGTTAGCAGGAAGCAGGGCGAGGGCGAAGAGGGAAAGCGACGGGCGTCGCCGGCGGCTGCGGCCTTTCCCCCGGCGGCGCGGCGGCTATAACCGTCCCATGACCCTGCCCCACGCTCTGCCCCGCCTGTCCGCCGTCGCCGACGACTATGACATCCTGCTGTGCGACGTCTGGGGGGTGATTCACAACGGCCGCGAAAGCTGGCCGGTGGCCTGCGAGGCCCTGACGAAGTTCAATGAAAAGGGCGGCCATGTCGTCCTGATCTCCAACTCGCCGCGCCCCTCGTCGGACGTGGTGGCGCAGCTGGATTCGCTGGGCGTGCCGCGCAGCGCCTGGAAGGCCTTCGTCACCTCGGGCGACGCCACCCGCGCCGAACTGGCCCGCCGCGCCCCTGGTCCCGCCTGGATCATCGGCCCCGATCGCGACTTCGTCCTCTATGAAGGGCTGAACCTGACGAGCGCCCATGACGCGTCTGACGCCGCCTTCCTGTCGGTCACCGGCCTGTTCGACGACGCGACCGAGACGCCCGAGGATTATCGCCAGCGCCTGATTCCCGCCGTCGAGCGCGATCTGGAACTGATTTGCGCCAATCCCGACCGCATCGTGCAGAAGGGCGACAGCATCATCTACTGCGGCGGAGCCATCGCCGACCTTTACGAGGAAATGGGCGGGCGCGTGGTCATGGCCGGCAAGCCCTTCGGCCCCATCTACGAACTGGCCCTGCGCGAGGCTCAGACCTTGATGGGCCGTCCGATCGATCGTTCGCGGGTTCTGTGCATCGGCGACGGCGTCATCACCGACGTCCTGGGCGCCGCCGAGCAGGCGCTGGACTGCCTCTTCATCGCCCAGGGCATCCACGGCGACGCCGCCAAGGGCCCGGGCGGGACGCTGGACCCGGCCCGCGCAGCCGATTTGCTCCGGGCCGAGACGACCTTCGCACGCTACGCCGCGCTCGAACTGGCGTGGTGAGGCTCGCCATTTCGTCGCACCTGCCGTAAAGCCCGCACATGGTCGAATACGTCACACAGCATCCGTCGGGCGGTTACATCCTCGACGAACTCCACGTCGGCATGGCCGCAGAGAAGATTGTCCACGTCACCGAGGACCGGATTCGCCTGTTCGCCGAGGCCTCGGACGACTTCAATCCGGTGCACCTGGACGAGGAGTTCGCCTCCAAGACCGCCTATCGTGGCCGTATCGCCCACGGCCTGCTCAGCGCCGCCTTCGGCTCGGCGGTGGTCGGCACCATCCTGCCGGGCGCCGGGTCGATCTATATTTCCCAGACCCTGGCCTTCCACTTCCCGGTCCGCATCGGCGATTCGGTTCGCATCGTCATCACCGTGATCGAACTGGATCAGGAGGGCGCCCGCGCCCAGCTGAAGTGCGAAGGCTTCGTCGGCGACAAGCTGATCATGGACGGGGTGGCCGTCGTGCGCGTGCCGCGTCGTCGCAAGCCCTCGGCCCGCTGAGCCTCCGACGTGGTTGAGGTCATCCGCGGCTGGCGCGACCTGCTGGCCTCGCAGCGCGGGGCGGCGGTCGCCGTCGGCGCCTTCGACGGGGTGCATCGCGGCCATCAGGCGGTCATCGCCTCGGCTCGCGAGGCGGCCCAGCGTCTGGGCGTTCCGCTCGGCGTCGTCACCTTCGACCCGCATCCGCGCCGCCTGTTCCAGCCCGAGGCCGCGCCCTTTCGCCTGATGACGGCGGACCAGATGGCCCGTGCCCTGGCGCCGCTGGGCGTCGACCGCCTGTACCTGATCCCCTTTGACGCCGAGATGGCGGCGATGACGGACGAGGAGTTCGCCCAGCGCGTGCTGGCGGACGGTCTGGGCGTCGTCCACGCCGCCGTCGGCTTCGACTTTACCTATGGCCGGGGCCGCACCGGCTCGCCCGAGGGCCTGCGCCGTCAGGGGCTGGAGCTGGGCTTCACCGTCTCGGTCAACAACCGCATCGACGACGCCTCGGGCCTGAAGCTGTCGTCGTCCGCCGTGCGCGAGGCGATGAAGGCCGGCGACATGGACCGCGCCGCCGCCATTCTGGGACGCCCCTTCGCGATCCAGGGCGAGGTGATCCACGGCGACAAGCGCGGCCGCACCATCGGCGTTCCCACCGCCAACATCGCCATGGGCGACTACATGCGCCCGGCCTACGGGGTTTACGCTGTCCGCACCCGCCTGCCGGACGGACGGGTCATCAAGGGCGTCGCCAACCTGGGCGTCCGCCCCATGTTCGAGATCGAACAACCCCTGCTGGAAGTCTGGCTGCTGGACTTCAACGAGAGCCTCTACGGCCAGACCCTGGAAACGGAACTGGTCGCCTTCCTGCGCGGCGAGATGAAGTTTGACGGGCTGGATGAACTGAAGGTCCAGATCGAGGCGGATGCGGCGGCGGCGCGGGCCGTGTTGGGCTGAAGGTCTATCGCAGGGCGGTTACGCAGCCTGAGATTCTGTATCTGCTTCGGATTTAGGCTCTATCATTTGATCGATGGATAGTCTCGGCTCTGGTGTGATCCAATTTAGACCTCCAATGCTCTGATTTGCCGTCGCGTAAACGTCTTCGTGTATGAAGAGTGTCACGTTGAAGAAGTGGCAGTTAATAAAACGACAGTTAAAGAAGGCAGTAGCAGTTTGAGGGTCGGCTCCGTCTGCTGTTGAAACAGCATCACATCTTGTGAAGGTGTTTCCATGCATCAATCCGGCACCTGTAGCTGCCAATATGATGTTGGCAGGACCGATCAGTTCGCAGGTATCGAACGTTTTGTCGATGATCGGACTGCCCATCGGAGGCGCGATGTCTGCGATTGCTATTCGCTGACGTTCGAACAGGCGATCCAAAGGGTTTATGCGGTCCCCGTCGCGGTAAAATCTGTCTCTGACGCTGGCGGAAACTAAACTCTCTCTAGCCGCAGCGAGCAATCTCGCGATGATGCCAAAAGCCAGCGCTCCCAGAAATCCTGCCAGTACAGATGAAGCAGGTTGATACTGGCCGAATAGATTCGAGGCTTTAACGGCCCAAGCAGGCAGGCCGAAACTGAGAGCCCATCCAGCAAAGAGAGTTATGGTCCCGGCACTTTGCCAGAACCAGTTGGCAATTCTCAAAATCCGCATTCGTTAGCCCCGTGCCCCAAGCGCAACTTGAGGATGGGGCCACTTTTGAATTCGAGCAAGGCAAGAACCTAGGCGCGGCGTCTCGCAACGCCGCCCTCTACCTCACGACAGCCGGTCGCGGAACTCCGTCCAGTCGAACTCACGCACCATCCGCAGCTCGTCCGTGGCGCTGTTCCACAGGGCAATGGCGGGCAGAGGGACGCCGTTGAAGGTGTTGGTCTTCACCATCGAATAGTGGGCCTGATCCAGGAAGGCGAGGCGCGTTCCGGGCACGGGGCGCTCGGCGAAGACGTAGTCGCCGATGATGTCGCCGGCCAGGCAGGACGGGCCGCCTAGGCGCACGGCGACGCCGTTCTCGGGTTCAGCCAGCATGGCGGGACGATAGGGGGCCTCGATCACGTCCGGCATGTGGCAGGTGGCCGACAGGTCGGTGATGGCGATGGGCATGCCGTTGTCGAAGACGTCGAGGATCTCGCCGATCAGGATGCCGGCGTCCAAGGCCACGGCCTCGCCGGGCTCCAGATAGGCGGTGACGTCGTAACGCGTCCGAATGTCGTTCAGGAAGGCGACCAGATCTTCGATCTGATAGTCGGCGCGGGTGACGTGGTGGCCGCCGCCGAGGTTGATCCATTTCACGTCGCCCAGCAGCGGGGCCAGCTTCGGCTCCACCGCCGCCCAGATGCGCGACAGGGGCGCAAAGTCCTGCTCGCACAGGGCGTGGATGTGGATGCCGTCGATGCCGACCATCTTTTCCGGCGTCAGCTGCGACACGGGATAGCCCAGGCGCGAGTAGGGCTGGGCCGGGTCGTATTTGGCGACCTCGCCCTCGGAATGTTCGGGGTTCAGCCGCAGGCCGATCTCGAAGACCTCGCCGGCCGCGCGGGCCTCGGCGATCAGGTCGGCGAAGCGCGTCACCTGATCGGGCGAATTGAAGATGACGTGGTCGGACAGGCGCAGGATCTCGGGCAGATCCTCGGCCTTGTAGGCGGGCGAATAGGTGGTCAGTTCGCCCTTGTAGAACTCGCGCGCCAGCCGCGCCTCCCACAGCCCGGAGGCGCAGACGCCGTCGAGGTATTCCCCGACGACGTCCGCCAGCGACCACATGGAAAAGGCCTTGAGCGCCAGCAGCACCCGGGCGTTGCCCCGGTCACGCACGTCTTTCAGCGTGGCCAGATTGCGCCGCACCGCGGCCTCGTCCACCACGAAGGCGGGCGAGGCGACACGGTTCAGATCAAAATGAGCAAAGGCTCCGGGATCGCCGGCCTGGGTTTCCATGTCGTCTTTTTACTCAGGTCTTAGAAAGCGAGCGGAGCGTCCAGCTCTTCGACGGTCCACGGCAGGCCATGCTTGTTCAGCATGTCCATGAAGGGATCGGGGTCCAGCTGCTCCATGTTGAAGACGCCGGCGCCCGACCACTTGCCGGTCAGCATCATGGCCGCGCCGATCATGGCCGGAACGCCCGTGGTGTAGCTGACGGCCTGGTTGCCGGTTTCGGCATAGGCGGCTTCGTGGTCGCAGATGTTCTTGACGTAGAAGGTCTTGGCGACGCCGTCCTTTTCGCCGGTGGCGATGGTGCCGATGTTCGTCTTGCCCTTGGTGATCGGACCCAGCGAAGCGGGCTCCGGCAGCAGGGCCTTCAGGAACTCGATCGGGATGATCTCGCGGCCCTGGAACATCATCGGCTCGATCGAGGTCATGCCGATGTTTTCCAGCACTTCCAGGTGCTTCAGATAGCTGTCGCCGAAGGTCATCCAGAAGCGGATGCGTTTGATTTCCGGGTAGAACTTGGCCAGCGACTCCAGTTCCTCATGGTACATGAGGTACATGTTCTTCTGACCGACGCCCTCGAAATCGAAGGCCTGCTTGTGCGACAGGGCCGGGCCCTCGACCCACTGGCCGTTTTCCCAGTGACGCGAGTTGGCGGTCACTTCGCGCAGGTTGATTTCCGGGTTGAAGTTGGTGGCGAAGGGCAGGCCCGTGTCGCCGCCGTTGCAGTCCAGGATGTCGAGCGTGTCGATCCGGTCCAGCAGGTGCTTCTTGGTGTAGGTGGCGAAGACCGAGGTCACGCCCGGGTCGAAGCCCGAGCCCAGCAGCGCCATCAGGCCGGCTTCCTTGAAGCGCTCCTGATAGGCCCACTGCCACTTGTATTCGAACTTGGCTTCGTCGCGCGGCTCATAGTTGGCCGTGTCGAGGTAGTTCACGCCGGCGGCCAGGCAGGCGTCCATGATCGACAGGTCCTGATAGGGCAGGGCCAGGTTGACCACCAGGGCCGGCTTGACCGACTGGATCAGGGCCGTGGTCGCGGCGACGTCGTCGGCGTCGATGGCCGCCGTGTCGATGGTCACGCCAAAGCGCGACTTCACGGATTCAGCGATGGCGTCGCACTTGGACTTGGTGCGGCTCGCCAGGGTGATATGCGAGAAGATGTCGGCATTCATCGCCATCTTGTGGACCGCGACGGAGCTGACGCCGCCTGCACCGATAACCAGCACCCTGCTCATGTGTGGCTTCTCCTGAAGTCTGAAACTGCTTTGGCGACACCGCCGCCGCTATAAAGGGCGGGGCTCTTAACACGATGATGACAGGATCGCTAACGGTCGCGTGTCGCAGGAGTTGCGGGGGTCAGCCCTCGGCCTTCTCGGCGATGGCCATCAGGGCGTCGTGCAGGGACTTGCCCTTGGCGTCGACGACGTCGGCGATGCGCCACATGGGGCCTTCCCTGACCAGCTTCAGCGTCTGCTGATGGGTCTGGCCGTGGTTGGTGAAGGTCACCTCGGCGGTGGCGGCCTTGTCGCCGTCGGGCGTCATCTTCAGCGCGGTCAGGGCGAAGCCGTCGGCGTCCTGACAGGCGCAGACGGGGTCGTAGTTCAGATAAGCGACCTCGCCCTTGGCCGCGTGGAAGTCGGCGCCGACCAGAGCATTCAGGGTGCGCGTATAGAGCGGGTCGCGACCGGGGGTGATTGCGGCGGCGGCTGGATCATTGGCCAGAGGCGCGGCGGCGTTGGCGTAGAGGGCGCGCACAAAAGCCTCGGCGTTCTGTTCACCCGCCGCATAGATGGCGGCGCGTCCAGCCAGCGGCGCTTCGGTAGGCGCAGGGGCCTTCTCCTCGGCGGGAGAACAGGCCGCCGCTGTCAGAACCAGCACCGCCGCCGTCATGATCGCCTGAACGCGCATCTGATCGTCTCCTGTCTGTTCGCTTCGACTATGGCGCAGGCGCCGCCCGGTCTGCTAGACGGTTTCAACCATGACCGTTCGCGTGATCCGTCCGATTTCGATTAGCCGCCCGGCGTAGCGCCAGGGCGAACAGCCCCGCGCACGTCGGGATCGAATATCGCCGATGCCGTTCAACGGCCTTCACGCTAGAATGCACCTGCGTCGCTTCCTCGGCGCCCGCGCACAAAGACAAAGATTACCCCATGGCCGACGCCACCAACGACACCGCCTCCGACGCATCGGGCCGCGACTATCGCGACACCGTCTTCCTGCCCGAGACGCCCTTCCCCATGCGCGGCGGGCTGCCCAAGAAGGAGCCGGAAATCCTGGCCCAGTGGGGCGACCTCTATGGTCACCTGCGCGCCACGCGTCAGGCCCAGAAGGCGCCGCTCTACGTGCTGCATGACGGCCCGCCCTACGCCAACGGCGACATCCACATCGGCCACGCCCTGAACAAGACGCTGAAGGACTTCGTCGTCCGCTCGCGCTTCCTGCTGGGCTATGACGTCGACTACGTCCCCGGCTGGGACTGCCACGGCCTGCCGATCGAGTGGAAGATCGAGGAGCAGTTCCGCGCCAAGGGCCGCCGCAAGGACGAGGTCTCCAAGGAAGAGTTCCGCACCGCCTGCCGCGAGTACGCCGGCAAGTACATCGACCTGCAGCGCGACCAGTTCCTGCGCCTGGGCATCACCGGCGACTTCGCCAACCGCTACGCCACCATGGACTTCACGTCCGAGGCGGCCATCGTCGCCGAGTTCCACAAGTTCAAGAACTCGGGCCAGCTGTATCGCGGCTCCAAGCCGGTGATGTGGTCGCCGGTCGAGCGCACGGCTCTGGCCGACGCAGAGGTCGAGTATCACGACCACGTCTCGCCCACGATCTGGGTCAAGTTCCCGGTGGTCGGCGCGACCGACAGCCACCCGGACGACCTGCTGTCCTTCCGCGCGGCGACGCCCTCGATCGTGATCTGGACGACCACGCCCTGGACCATCCCGGCCAACCGCGCCATCAGCTACGGCCCCGAGATCGCCTACGGTCTCTATGAAGTCACGGCGCTGGAGGAAGGCCTGGACTACGAGCCCTGGGCCAAGCCGGGCGACCGCTTCATCATCGCCGACAAGCTGGCCGAGGACGTGTTCAAGGCGGCGAAGATCAGCGGCTTCACCCGCGTCGACGCCATCAACCCGTCCGGCCTGGAATGCGCCCATCCGCTGGCGGCGCTGGACTCGGGCTACGGCTTCTCAGTGCCCCTGCTGGCCGGCGACCACGTGACCGACGACGCCGGCACCGGCTTCGTCCACACCGCGCCGGGCCACGGCGCGGACGACTTCGCCGTCTGGCTGGCCCACGGTCACCGCGAGGTGCCGGACACGGTCGATCCCGACGGCGCCTACTACGACCACGTCCCCCTGTTCGCCGGCCTGAAGGTGTTGGAGACCGAGGGCAAGAAGACCGGCAAGTTCGGTCCCGCCAACGGCGCGGTGATGGAGAAGCTGATCGAGGCCGGCAACCTGCTGGCGCGCGGTCGGATGGAGCACTCCTATCCGCACTCGTGGCGCTCGAAGGCCCCCATCATCTTCCGCAACACGCCGCAGTGGTTCATCCGCATGGATGAGACCCTGGAGGACGACAACACCCTGCGCGACCGCGCCCTGAACGCCATCGACGCCACCGCCTTCCACCCGGCGGCGGGCAAGAACCGCATCCGTTCGATGGTCGAGGGCCGCCCCGACTGGCTGATCAGCCGCCAACGCGCCTGGGGCACGCCGCTCGCCATGTTCGTCGACAAGCAGACGGGCCAACCGCTGCACGACCCCGAAGTCGACGCCCGCATCGTCAAGGCCGTCGCCGAGGGCGGCGCCGACGTCTGGTTCTCGGCCCCCGACGCCGACTTCCTGGGCGCGCATGACCCCGAGCGCTTCGAGAAGGTCACGGACATTCTCGACGTCTGGTTCGACAGCGGCTCGACTCATGCCTTCACCATCGATCCCCGCACGGCCGAGCATGGCTATACGGGCGACCGTCCGTCGCACTGGCCCGCCGATCTCTATCTGGAAGGCTCGGATCAGCACCGCGGCTGGTTCCAGTCGTCGCTGCTGGAGGGCTGCGGCACGCGTGGCCGCGCTCCGTTCAAGGCCGTCCTGACCCACGGCTTCACCCTGGACGAGAACGGTGAGAAGCAGTCGAAATCGCGCGGCAACACCACCGATCCCCTGACGGTCATCAAGGAATCGGGCGCCGACATCCTGCGTCTGTGGGTGGCCCTGGTCGACTATTCGGACGATCAGCGCATCGGCAAGCAGATCCTGCAGACCACGGTCGACGCCTATCGCAAGCTGCGCAACACCGTCCGCTATCTGCTGGGCGCGCTGAACGGCTTCGACGAGGCCGAGCGCCTGCCTTACGACCAGATGCCGCCGCTGGAGCAGTTCATCCTGCATCGCCTGTGGGAACTCGATGGACAGGTGCGTCAGGCCTACGAGGAATACCGCTTCCAGGACGTGATCCGCCCGGTGCTGGAGTTCTGCTCGGGCGACCTTTCGGCCCTCTATTTCGACGTGCGCAAGGACAGCCTCTATTGCGACCGTCCCGACAGCGTCCGCCGCCGCGCCGTGCGCACGGTGATGGACGAGGTCTTCAGCCGCCTGACCGCCTGGCTGGCCCCGCTGACGCCCTTCACCATGGACGAGGCCTGGACCACGCGCTTCCCCGAGGCGGGCACCAACTGCGCCCGCGTGATCCCGGAAACGCCCGACCAGTGGCGCAACCCGGCCGAGGCCGAGCGTTGGGCCGGGGTCAACACCGTGCTGGAAGTGGTCAACGAGGCGCTGGAAGCCGCACGTCGCGACAAGCTGATCGGCGGGGCTCTCGACGCCTGGCCGGTGGTCACGGCCCCGGCTGAACTGCTGGCCCCGTTCGACGGGCTGGACGCCGCCGAGGTGTTCCGCACCTCGGGCGCGGAACTGGTGGTCGGCGGCGAGGTCGTCACCGTCGAGGTCAAGCTGGCCGACTATCCCAAGTGCGCCCGCTCGTGGCGCCGGGTGCCGGACGTCGGTTCCGACGCCGACTACCCCGACCTGTCGGCCCGCGACGCCGACGCCGTCCGGTGGCTGGACGCGCAGAAGGCCTAAGGGATCAGGCCCCTTCGCTCCGGCGGAGGGGCCTTTTTCTTGATCGGGTTTCAGGCGGCGTCATGAAAGATCAGCCCCAGCGTTATCCGCTTGCCCGCGCGCACAGTGCTGACCCCGTGGCGCATCTGCACGCGGTAATCGCCGCGGGCGCCCGCGACCGGCCGTTCACGCACGGTGAAGATCACGGCCTCCCCCTGTTTCAGCGATACGACATGGGCCTGTGACTGCGAGCGGGGCTTTTGCTCGGCCAGAACGAACTCGCCGCCTTCGAACTCGTTCGGATCGCTGAGCAGGATTGCCGCCTGCAGCGGGAAGACCAGGTCGCCGTAGAGGTCCTGATGCAGCCGATTGTAGTCGCCGGGACCGTAGCGCAGCATCAGCGAGGTCGGTCGCGTCTGACCCGCCGCCCGGCATTGGGCGGTCAGTTCATCCAGATTGTCGGGAAAGCCGGGCCGCTCCAGCCGCGCCGCCCAGTCGCCAGCGATCGGCGCCAGACCGGCATAGAGCCGCGCTCGCAGTCGGGGCAGGGGATCGGGCAGGGGATTGGCGAAATACTGATATTCGCCCTGCCCAAAGCCGTGTCGCTGCATGAGGATGCGGCTACGGAAGCGTTCGGACTGGTCGTAGAGGGCTTTCAGGGTCTCGCAGGTGGCGGGCGTCAGTAGCGGCCCGACCACGGCCCAGCCCCGTGCGTTGAGATCATCGGTGATGCGGGGCCAGTCGAGAGTGTCGGTCATGGGCGCTATAGACGCCGACCCAGGTGGTCTGTCTGGCGGCTTTCGGCTGCGGGATTAGAACCGGCGGCGCTGCTCGGCCGACTTCAGCGTGGAGCGGACGAACTCGACCGGCGGGTCGGTCTCGGCCAGGACAGCTTCCTTGATGGCGCGGGGCTCGCCGAACAGATGGCCCTGGCCCATGCCGACGTCCAGTTCGAGGATATCGACGACCTGCTTCTCGCTCTCGACCTTCTCGGCGATCAGTTCGAGGCCGTAGCGACGGGTCAGGGGGGCGAAGTCGGCGGCCTGGATGTCCGGCTGGGTCGGCAGGGGCGCAGCGCCGTCCAGGTCCAGCAGTTGTTCGATCAGCAGGTCGGCCGCCACCTTGATGAAGCGCACGTCCGAGCGTTGCAGGTCGGCGAAGTCCAGATCCAGCGTCTGCACCTTGTCGATGGAGAAGCGGAAGCCCAGGTCGGCCAACTTGGCCATGTTGCGGGCCTCGGACGCGCCGCGCGCCTCGAAGGTCGCCTGACCCAGCTCGAAGATCAGGGCGTCCTTCAGATCGCGGTTCTGGCTGAGGAAGTCGAGGAACTGGGGGAAGAAGGTCTCGTCGCCCAGCGAGGCCAGGGAGATGTTGCAGAAGACCCCGACCTTGCGGTCCTGACGCGCCAGCCGGCGCACGATCTGGGCGCAGCGGAACAGCAGCAGGTTGTCGATGGCCGGCAGCAGGCCCTCGCCCTCAGCCACCGACAGGTATTCGGCAGGCATCATGACCCGGTTGGACGGGTCGCGCAGGCGGGTGAAGCTTTCGTAGAAGACAGTCCGGCGCTGCGGCAGGGTGACGACCGGCTGCAGATAGAGGTCGATGCGGTTTTCCGTCAGGGCGTCGTGGACGGTCTTCAGCAGGGTGTTCGACTGGACCTGACGGCGGCCCTCATAGGTGTCGGCGGTGATCGGCGAGGACGACAAGCGATCGTCGATCGAATCGCTCATCTGCTGGATCAGACCTTCCAGCATCCGCACCTCGCCGGTCAGGGCCTCGGTCTTGGTCAGGGCTCCGCTTTCGATGGCCTCGGCCAGTTCGGTCAGGGCGCCTTGGGTCGACTCCATGGCGTCGGCCAGCAGGCGGTGCGCCTCGCGGACCTTGGCGACTTCCTTGCGCAGGGCGCGACGGTCCAGAATCCCCGCGATCACGGCGTGCAGCCCGATCAAGACCCCCAGGGCGCCCAGCACACCGGCTGCGCCCGCGCCCGCGCCCATACCGGCGCGCCAGATCGCCGCCCCGATGGTCAGGGACAGGAAGAGGTAGCCGAAGAACAGAAAGCCGCCGGTGATCTTGCGCATGGGGCCGGTATCGAGCCGCCTTTCCCTTATGGAATCGGCCGAGTATCGGTCTAACTAGAGGTAACGGCTAGGGTTGGGGCGCAGAAAACCCGCCCAAAGGGAGGTTAACGCATGGAATTGTTCGATCTGAGCGGCAAGGTCGCCATCATCACCGGCTCCTCCAAGGGCATCGGCAAGGCCATCGCCGAGCGTCTGGCCGAGCATGGCGCGCGCGTCGTCATCTCCTCGCGCAAGGCCGGGCCGTGCGAAGAGGTCGCCGCCGCCATCAATGACAAGCACGGCGTCGGCCGCGCCATCGCCATCCCCGCCAATATCGCCTCGAAGGAAGACCTGCAGCGGCTGGTGGACGAGACCAGCAGCGCCTTTGGTCAGATCGACATCCTGGTCTGCAACGCCGCGACCAACCCCTATGCCGGGCCGATGGCGGGCATCGCCGACGACCAGTTCGAGAAGATCCTTCAGAACAACGTCATCTCCAACCACTGGCTGATCCAGATGGTTGCGCCGCAGATGCTGGAGCGCAAGGACGGGGCGATCCTGATCATCTCGTCCATCGGCGGGCTTCGCGGCAACGCCCTGATCGGCGCCTACAACATCTCCAAGGCCGCCGACATGCAGCTGGCGCGCAATCTGGCGGTCGAATACGGGCCGTCGAACGTGCGCGTGAACTGCATCGCGCCGGGCCTGGTCCAGACCGACTTCGCTAAATACCTCTGGGAGAACCCGGAGCTGCTGAAGACGGTCACCGAGCCGGCGCCGCTGAAAAGGATCGGCCAGCCTGATGAAATCGCCGGCACGGCGGTCTATCTGTGCAGCCCTGCCTCGGCCTATGTGACCGGACAGACTCTTGTGGTGGACGGCGGACTGACGATTGCCTGGTGATAAAGACAACAAGGTCAGCTTTTTCCAGGACCTGAACTGGCGATTGGAGGCGGCGGCGTTCAAGGCGCTGTTCGCCTTCCTGCGGGCGCTGGGCGTCGAAGGAGCCTCGGGCTTCGGCGGCAAGCTGCTGCGCTGGTTGGGGCCGCTGACCGGCACGCACAAGACGGTGACGCGCAACCTGCGCATCGCCTTCCCGGACATGGACCCCGCCGAGCGGGACCGTCTGGCCGTGGACCAGTGGGAACAGACCGGTCGTACCTTCGCCGAGCTGGCGGTCATGGATCGCCTGACGCCGGAAAGTGGGCGCATCGACATCGTAGGCTTGGAACGGTTGCACGCCGTGCGCGACAGCGGCAAGGCGGTGGTCCTGATCTCGGGCCATCTGGCCAATTTCGAGGTCATGGCGGCCGTCATCATGGCGGCGGGCGTGCCCTGCCAGGTGACCTATCGCGCCGCCAACAACCCCTATGTCGACGCCCTGATCCGCGAAAGCCGCGAGCGATACGGCATCAAGCTGTTCGCGCCCAAGGGCGACGGCACGCGCGAACTGATGGCGGGGATGAAGCGCGGCGAATCCATCGCCCTGCTGGTCGATCAGAAGTACAGCCAGGGGCCGGAGGTCGAGTTCTTCGGTCAGCCGGTCAACGCCTCGCCGGGCGCCGCGCGTCTGGCGCTGAAGTTCGGCACCGTGATCCAGCCTCTGTCGGTGACGCGCCTGCCGGGCGTGCGTTTCCGCGTCACGGCCCATGAGCCGATCGAAGTGCCGGGCACCGGAGACAAGGCCGCTGACGTCGTGGCCGGCGTCCAGGCGGTCAACCGCTTCGTCGAGGAGCGGGTCAAGGAGCATCCCGTGGACTGGTTCTGGGTCCACAAGCGCTGGCCGCCCAAGGTCTATGAGACGCTGAAGGCGACAGAAGCCTAGTCGATCACGGCGTCGTCGGCCCGGCGGAACGGGCCGTCGTAGTGTTCGCGCTGGGTGCGGCGACGCTCCGGGCCGAAATAGTCGCCTCCCCGGATGAAGGGGCGCGGCCGCATGATCACAGCCTCGATTCGGGCCAGAAGCGCCGGGGCGTTCACCGGCTTGGTCACGAACTCGGTCACGCCCGCGTCGCGCGCCTCGGTCACGTGTCGCTTTTCTGAATGGCCCGTCATCATGATGATGGGCAGATAGGGGTTGGGACTGTCCTCGGCCTTGCGGATCAAGTGGGTGAAGGTCACGCCGTCCACCGGCAGCATGCGGAAGTCCACGATGGCCAGGTCGGCAGGGCGGAGCCTCAGCGCCGCCAGGGCGGCGGAGCCGTCATCGACCTCGCGCACCCGGCCCACGCCGACGGACTTCAGCATGGCCGAGACGATGGCCCGCATGTTCGGATTGTCGTCGGCGAGCAGGATGTCGAGCGATTGCAAGGCGGACATGGGGACGGGACACGATCTGACGGCCGGGGGCCGCCATATGGGGATAGGGGTATCAGGTTCAGGCGTCGCGCGCGGCGGCCATGAATTCCAGCGGGCTGGCATAGGCCTCTTGGCGTTCCACCGACCAGTAGCGCAGGGCCGCGAGGGCGATCGGCACACCGCTGACCGCGCAGGTCACATAGGCGCCGGGGCGCAGAACAGCGAACTCGCCGTCGCCATAGTGGAGCGTGGCGGGCGAAGGCGAAACAGGCGAGGAAGCAGGCGTCGTCATGGAGCGATGATTGGCATGGCTTGCGGCGCGAGACGAGGGGCGAATCGCTGTCATTTGAAAGAAGCTGACGAACGGAGACGCCGATGCCCCGCCGATACCCGCTGCCGACCGTCCTGGCCTTGTCTGTGATCCTGGCCGCCAGCCTGGCGGCCGGGCCGGCTGCGGCGCAATCGAGCGAGGCGCGACCGACGATTCGCGATCTGGGCCGGGCGCCTGGCATCCTCTCGCCGGCGCCGCTGAACGCCATTACCGACGTGGCGGGCGTGCGGGTCGGGCAGGTGACTCTGCGCTCGGGCGACAGCATCCGCACGGGCGTCACGGCCATCCTGCCGCACGGCGGCGACCTGTTTCGCGAGAAGGTTCCGGCGGGGCTGTCGGTGGCCAACGGCTTCGGCAAGCTGGCGGGCGCGACCCAGATTCGCGAACTGGGCGAGATCGAGACGCCCATCGTTCTGACCAACACCCTGTCGGTGGCGCGCGGCATCGACGGCGTGCTGGACTGGACGCTGAAGCAGCCGGGACATGAGGACATCCGTTCGCTCAACGCCGTGGTGGGCGAAACCAACGACGGCGGGCTGAACGATATTCGCGCGCGGGTGGTCACGGCGGCCGACGTGGTGCAGGCCATAGAGACGGCGACGAGCGGCCCGGTCGAGCAGGGCGCGGTCGGGGCCGGGACGGGCACCATTGCGTTTGGCTTCAAGGGTGGCATCGGCACCAGTTCGCGCAAGCTTCCCGCCAGCCTCGGCGGCTTCACCGTGGGGGTGCTGGTGCAGTCCAACTTCGGTGGGGTGCTGAGCATGGACGGCACGCCCGTCGGGGTGCCGCTGGGCCGCTATTTCCTGCGTCAGGAGGTCGAGGCCGAGCGCGCAGATGGCTCGATCATGATCGTGGTGGCGACCGATGCGCCCCTGTCGGACCGCAATCTGGAGCGACTGGCGGACCGGGCCTTCGCCGGTCTGGCGCGGACAGGGGCGGCCTTCTCCAACGGCTCGGGCGACTACGCCATCGCCTTCTCCACCCATGAGGGCGTGCGGCGGACGCCGGAGCGGCGCAGCGGTACGACGACGGTGGCGGACTGGCCCAATGACCGCATGTCGCCCCTGTTCGTGGCGGTGGCCGAAGCTGCGGAGGAGGCCATCCTCAACTCCCTGCTCAAGGCCGAGACCACGACCTCGATCATCGACGGCCAGACGGTGACGATCGAGGCGCTGGACGTCGAGGCGGTGAAGGGGCTGTTGGCGCCGGGGCGCTAGAGCTTTCCTCCCCATGCAATGGGGAGGTGGCACGGACGCGCAGCGGCCGTGACGGAGGGGCTGCTTGATGCCGAGCGCGGCGAGCCCCTCCACCGCTACGCGGTCCCCCTCCTCATTGCATGGGGAGGAAAAAGCTAGAACAGATCGCCTTGACCGGCGGGCGGGGCCTTGGGCCGGGGCGCGGGCTTGGGCGCGGGCGGCGTGACGGGCCGGGGCACCGCCCCATCCCCGTCGATGGTGGCGCCCCTGGCGCCGTCGCCGAAGACGATACGCACCGCCTGGCCCGGCGACAGGGCGGCGGCTGAGGCGATCATGGCCCCCGCCTCATCCTCGATGCGGGCGAAGCCGGGCTTGGGCCGTTTGGGATCGAGGGTGGCCAGCGCCCGCGACAGGGCGGCTAGCCGCGTTTCGTCGTGGTCCAGCCGTCGCTTCATCGCCGGGCCGAAACGGTCGGCATAGGCCGCCAGACGGTCGCCACGGCGTTCGATGGCGCGGTCCAGCAGACCCTTCGACAGCCGTCCGCCGACGACGGCCAGTTGGCGCTCATGCACGGCGACGTTGCGGTGCAGGCCGGAGCCCAGACGGCTGGCGGCGTGGTCGAGGCGCTGCTGCGGCAGGGCCAGGAGGTCTTCGGGCCGCGCGGGCAGGCCGCGGGCGGCGGCGCGCAGTCGGGTGCGGCGGTCCTCCAGCAGGCGCGAACCCGCTCGGGCCAGACGCGCCTCCAGATCGCTCAACGCCCAGCGCAGGTCCGACAGCACCGGGGTGGCGATCTCGGCCGCGCCGGTCGGCGTCGGCGCGCGGCGGTCCGCAACGAAGTCGATCAGGGTGGTGTCGGTCTCGTGTCCCACGGCCGAGATGATGGGGATGCGGGCTTCGGCCACGGTGCGGGCCAGGGTCTCGTCGTTGAAGCACCACAGGTCCTCGACCGAACCGCCGCCACGCGCGACGATCAGCAGATCGGGGCGCGGGATCGGCCCGTCCGGCCTCATCTGGTCGAAACCGCGAATGGCGTTCGCCACCTGACCGCTGGCGGCGTCGCCCTGCACCACCACCGGCCAGACGATGACGCGGCAGGGCCAGCGCTCGGCGATGCGGTGCAGGATGTCGCGTATCACCGCCCCGGTCGGGCTGGTGATGACGCCGATGGTGGCTGGGAAGGTCGGCAGGGGCTTCTTGCGGCCCGGCTCGAACAGGCCCTCGTCGCGCAGACGCGCCTTCAGTCGCTCCAGCTGGGCCAGCAGGGCGCCGGCGCCGGCCGGTTCCATGCTCTCGATGACGATCTGATACGACGACCGGGCGGGGTAGGAGGTGATCTTGCCGGTGACGATGACTTCCAGCCCGCTTTCCGGCTGGGCGCCCAGGCCCCGGACCACGCCCTTCCAGACGACGCCGTCGATGGCGGCCTTGTCGTCCTTCAAGGTCAGATAGACGTGGCCCGAGGCGTGGCGGTTCACCTTGGAGATCTCGCCGCGCAGCCGCACATGGCCGAAGCGGTCCTCCAGCGTGCGTTTCAGCGCGAAGCTGAGCTCCGAGATCGACAGGGGCGGGTTGTTGTCGCGCGCGGCGGCCGGCGCCTCGGCGGGGCCTTCAAAAGCATAGTCGTCGTCGGAGATCATGGCACGACCTTAGCCCGTCTTGTCGCAGGCGGGAACGGGGCGGGGCCGCGTCCGTTAGCTTGACCATGGAACCCGCAGACCCGCCCGGAACCGACCCCGCCGAACGCGCCCCGCGCGAGGACGAACTGGCGCGTCGCAGCAACGCCCCGGCGGTCAGCCCCTGGCTGATCGTCTTTGCCATCGTCCTGCTGGGGGCCGTGATCTACGTCCTGTCGGCGCTTCTATAGGCCGCTAACCCTTTCCCCCGCTTGACCCGGACGGCGGGGGCGGTCATTGCGCGCATATGAACATTCTGCTCGTCGGATCCGGAGGGCGTGAGCACGCCCTGGCCTGGAAAATCGCCCAGTCGCCGCTGGTCACGCGGCTTGTCGCCGCGCCTGGCAATCCCGGCATGGCGAAACACGCCGAGCTCAAGCCCGAGATCAAGGCGACCGACGCCGACGCCCTGACCGCCCTGGCGCGCGAGATGAAGGCGGACCTGGTCGTGGTCGGCCCGGAATCGGCCCTGGCCGAGGGGCTGGCCGACCGCCTCAACACCGTGGGCATTCCCTGCTTCGGCCCGACGGCCAAGGCAGCGCAGCTGGAAACCTCGAAAGCCTTCTCCAAGGCCTTCCTGCAGCGTCACAACATCCCGACGGCGGGCTATGGCGTCTATGAGAACGTGGCCGAGGCCAAGGCGGCGCTGAACAACTACGCCGCCCCCTATGTCATCAAGGCCGACGGTCTGGCGGCGGGCAAGGGCGTGGCCATCAGCCCCGACAAGCCGGACGCCGAGGCCGAGATCGAGCGGATGCTGGGCGGGCGTTTCGGCTCGGCCGGATCGCGCGTCGTCATCGAGGAATTCATGGACGGCGAGGAGGGCTCGCTGTTCGCTCTGTGCGACGGGAAGCGCGCCGTCCTGTTCGGCGGGGCCCAGGATCACAAGCGCGCCTTCGACGGCGACATGGGCCCCAATACGGGCGGCATGGGCGCCTATTCGCCCGCGCCGGTCTTCACCCCCGAGCTGGTGCAGCAGGCCGACGAACGCGTGGTTCAGCCGACCATCCGCATGATGGCCGCCGAGGGCGCGCCCTATCGCGGCGTCCTCTACGCCGGCCTGATGGCGACGAGCGAAGGCCCCAAGGTGGTCGAGTTCAACGCCCGCTTCGGCGACCCGGAATGCCAGGTGCTGATGATGCGCTTTGACGGCGACATCGTGCCTCTGCTGCTGGCCTGCGCGCGCGGCGACCTGACCAAGGCTCCGGCGCCCCGGTTCAAGGACGGGGTGGTCATCACGGTGGTTCTGGCGGCCAAGGGCTATCCCGACAGCCCGCTGGAGGGCTCGGTCATCCGTGGCGCCGATCAGGACTTCGGCCCTTACGTTCAGGTCTTCCATGCCGGGACGAAGAAGCGCGACGATGGCGCCCTGGTGGCGGCGGGCGGGCGCGTGCTGAACGTCTGCGCCCACGGCGCCGACATCGCCGAGGCCCGCGCCCGCGCCTACGAGGCGGTGGCCAGGATCGACTGGCCCGGCGGCTTCCACCGCAGCGACATTGGCTGGCGGGCGCTGGAGCCGCGCTAGGCGGCTCCAAAATCTAGGTCATGGCGAACAGAAGCCGTCCCTCGCCCATGCGTTCCCGCAAGGGGACGAGATCGGCGTGCGACACCGAGAAGCAACCGTAGGAGCGACCCAGCTTGCCTTCGCGGGCCAGGAAGGCCGGGTCGGCGTAGTCGGCGCCGTGGATGATGATGGCCCGCTCACGCGCCCGGTTGTTGGAGTATTCCAGCCCGTCCAGCAGGACGTTCGGCCCTTGCTGCGAGCCCCAGCTGGCGCCCGCCGTGGCGAAGGCGCCGATGGACGACATGTGGCTGTTCATCTCGTTCGAGAAGCGCTGGGCGAAGCCCGAGTGCGCCGGGTCCGAGCCGCGGCCGTGGCTGGTGCGGTAGGCCGTGACCCAGCCGCCTTCCAGATCGACCTCGTAGAAGCGGTCCTCGCCAGAGAACTTCTGGAAGTCGACCAGATACATGCGGTCGCGCTTGCTGATCTTGTGACCGTGGGTGTCCATGGCGGCGCGGGCGCGCTCCATCAGATCCTTGCGGACCACGCCATGCGGATCGATGACGGGGCCGCTGACCCGGGTCACGACGGCGGGCTGCGGCGCGACCGTGGGAATCGGAACGACGGGGAGGCTGGCAGGCGCGGCGCCGGCGAGCTGGAGGTTGGTGGTCGAAGCGGCGGAGGAACATCCCGCCAACAGGGCCGAACCGCCCAGGATCAAGCCACGTCTGGAAAGCCGCATGCGACGCCCCTCGCACGATTAAACAACTGTATCGGCTTGTTTCACAAAGCCCCGTAACGACGCAACCTGAGCCTTGGCGAAAGCCGCTGACCCGCTAAGGTGCCGCCGGTAGTTCTGGGAGGGACCGATGAAGAAACTGGCTCTGATTGTGACCGCTGCCGTTCTGGCCGCCACCTCGGCGCAGGCGCGGCAAGCCCCTGCGGTCCCTGCCGTTTCGGCCGAACAGCCGACCACGTTCGTTCAAGTGGGGCGACTTCTGGCCGATCCGGCCAGCGGGCGGGTGCTGCGAGATAAAACTCTCGTGATCAGAGGGAACCAAGTCGTCGAAATCCGCGACGGTTTCGTCGGCGAGGGCCAGGTGGTCGATCTGCGCGGCGCCTTCGTCTTGCCCGGCCTGATCGACAGCCACGTCCACCTGACCAGTCAGCAGAACCCCAACGGGCGTCTGGAGAACGTCACCGAGTCGAACGCGACCCAGGCCATGATCGGCGCGCGCTACGCGCGCCGCACCCTGAACGCCGGCTTCACCACGGTGGCCGACCTGGGCGCCAGCAATGAATCCATCTTCGCCCTGCGCGAGGCTGTGCGGCGCGGCGACGTGCCGGGACCGCGCATCATCGCGGCGGGCTCGGCGGTGTCGGTCCACGGCGGCCACGGCGACATCAACGGCTATCGCGAGGACATCATGCATGTCCTGTCGCCGGAAAGCGTCTGCTCGGGCGTCGAGGACTGCATGCGGGCTGTTCGCCTTCAGGTCCGCAGCGGCGCCGACATCATCAAGATCACCGCCACGGGCGGCGTCCTGTCCAACACCGCCGCCGGTCTGGCCCAGCAGTTCAGCGAGGACGAACTGGCCGCCATCGTCGCCTCGGCGCACCGCATGGGGCGTCAGGTCACGGCCCACGCCCACGGCGTCGATGGCATCAACGCCTTCCTGAAGGCGGGCGGCGACTCCATCGAGCACGGCACCTATCTGGACGACGAGTCCATGCGGTTGTTCAAGGCGCATGACGCCTGGCTGGTGCCGACCCTGATGGCCGGGGACTATGTGGCGCGCATGGCCTCTGGCCCCGACAACTTCTTCACCCCGGCCCAGACCGCCAAGGCGCTGGAGGCCGGACCCAAGATGCTGGACATGGCGCGCCGCGCCCATGCCGGCGGCGTGCGCATCGCCTTCGGCACCGACTCGGGCGTCTCGGCCCACGGCGACAACGCCCAGGAGTTCGCCCTTCTGGTCCGCGCGGGCCTGACCCCGCTGGAGGCGATTCAGGCCGCCACCGTCGGCGCCGCCGAGCACCTGAAGATATCTAACGAAGCGGGCCGTCTGGCGCCGGGCATGCCCGCCGATCTGATCGCGGTCTCAGGCGATCCGCTGAGCGATGTGACGGAACTGGAACGCGTCCGCTTCGTGATGAAGGGGGGGCAGGTCTTCCGTCAGGACTGACCGAGGCGATCCCGCAGGAAGCGGGCGAAGGCCGCTTCCTGCTCCAGCCGCGCCACGACGGGCCAGGCGACGATCCGGTCGCGCCACGCGGGCGGCACGCGCACCCAGTCCTTCTCGGTCGTGACCAGGCCCGCGTCGAACAGGGCCGCGCGCTCATTGAGGAAGGCGAAGTCGCGCTCCGACAGTTCGGCGTGGTCGGGGAAGGGGACGAAGTCCTTCAGGTCGCAGCCGGCGGCGATCAGCGACCGCTCGACCTTCCAGGGCTTGGCGATGCCGGCGAAACCGACCTGAGGCCCTGGCGGCGGGGCGGCGGCGGGCTCCAGCCGGGCGATGAAGACGGGCAGGTCGCCGAAGGTCGCGATCAGTTCCGGGTCTGCATCCGGTAGGTCGGCGGGCAGCAGAATGACGACCGCGTCGGTGCGGGCAAGGCCAGCCTTCAGCGGCTCGCGCATGGGACCGGACGGAAAGACCGAACCGTCGCCGAAGGGCCATTCGTCGCCGCGTGTCTCGCCATCGACCACGATCAGGCTGAGGGTCTTTTTCAGCGACGGATTCTGATGGGCGTCGTCCAGCACCAGGGCCTGCGCGCCCGCCGTCACGGCGGCCTGGGCTCCGGCCACGCGGTCGCGCGCGATCCAGGCGGGGGCGTCGGCGGCCAGCATCAGCGGCTCGTCGCCCACCTCGGTGGCGGTGTGGACGGCCAGATCGACCTGAACCGGACCTTCCAGCGATCCGCCGTAGCCGCGCGACAGGGCGGCGGCCTTGATCCCTTGCGCGTGCAGCAGGCGCAAGACCTCGCGGGCGATGGGCGTCTTGCCCGACCCGCCGACGGTCAGATTGCCGATGGAGACGACGGGCGCGCCGGGGTCGACGGGCGTGGCGCGGGCGATGCGACGGGCGGTGACGCTGCTCCATATCCATGAGGCGGGCTTGAGCAGCATACGCGCCACCGGCGCATGACGAAGGTCGCGGCTGTACCACCAGCGGGGGGTGTTCAGCTTCATCGGCGCCCTCGCGACGGGGCGGCGGGCAGGTGGGCCTGAAGCGCCAGCCACAGGCGGTCCAGCCCGGCGGCGGCCTCGGCGGCGGCGCGACGGCCGCGCTCGCCCATGTCGCGCCCGGCGTCAGGATCGGCCAGCAACGGACCGACGATGCCCGGCAGTTCGGTGGGAGACAGCACCGAGACCAGGCCGCCGGAGTTTTTCAGCATCCGCGTCACGGCGGCCCAGTTGCTGGCGTCGGGGCCGGTGACGACCGGCTTGGCCAGACGCGCGGGCTCCAGCGGATTGTGGCCGCCGACGGCGCCGCCGCCCAGCGCCGGGGCGAACGAGCCGCCCATGACCACCACGTCGGCCAGGCGCATGAACAGGCCCAGTTCGCCCAAGGTGTCGGCCAGATAGATGTCGGTTTCGTCGGTGATCGGCTGACGCAGGCTGCGCCGGGCGAAGCTGTAGCCGTCCTGAGCCAGCGACCGGGCGATCTCATCGGCGCGGTCGGGGTGGCGCGGCACGACGATGAGGAAGAGGCGGTCGGCCAGATGGTCCAGCGCCCCGACGATGGCCATTTCCTCGTGCTCGTGGGTGCTGGCGGCGACCACGACGGGGCGGTCGTCGATCAGGGCCGACAGGCGGCCGAACTCGCCCTTGTCATAGGGCAGGGGCTCGCCCGACAGCTTCAGATTGACCTGACCATCGACGCGGGCGCCGAGCGCCGTCAGCCGGTCGGCGCTGGCCTGATCCTGGGGCCAGACATGGGTGAAGCAGGCCATCAGGGCGCGCGCCATGCCGGGGGCCTTCTTCCAGCCCTCGGCGGTCTTGTCGGTGATGCGGGCGCTGACCAGGGCCAGGGCGACGCCGCGCTTCTTCGCCGCCATAAGCAGATTGGGCCACAGTTCGCTCTCGACGAAGACGCCGATGGTCGGCTTCCAGTGGTCGAGGAAGGCGGCCACGGCCGAGGGGCTGTCCACCGGGGCGAACTGATGGATGACGCCCGGCGGCAGGCGCTGGGCCAGGACCTGCGCCGAGGTCAGCGTCCCGGTGGTGACCAGGACGGTCACGTCCGGGCGGTCCTTGCGGATGCGCTCGGCCAGGGGAAGGATGGACAGGGCCTCGCCGACGCTGACCCCATGAATCCAGATCAGCGGTCCGTCTGGGCGCGGCAAGCCTGCTAGCCCCAGCCGTTCATCGACCCTTTGCGGGTCTTCCTTGCCCTGCTTGACCCGCGCGTCGAGCAGGCGCGGGGCCAGGGGCTCGATCAGACGGGTCAGCAGGCGATAGGCGATCAGGGCGGGGCTGAAGATCACGCTCAGACGCGCTCCAGCCCGGTGAGGACGTCGGCCCGGGCCTCTACGGCGGTCAGGCGGCCGGTCCAGTCAGCGACGACCTCGGACATATCGACGCCCTCGGGATACCAGGCCTTGTCCCAGACCACGGCGCCCTTGCCGAAGGGCAGGGGCAGGACGGCCTTGTCCCAGCTGTTCAGGCGGATCGCGGGCTTGCAAGACAGACCGATGAACAGAACCGGCGCGCCCGAAATCCTGGCCATCAGCGGCAGCCCCTCGGCCATCTGGCGCGCCGGGCCGCGGGGACCATCGGGGGTCAGGGCCAGGCCGCCGACCTTCAACTGCTTCAGGCCGTCGCGCAGGGCCTGGGTCCCGCCCTTGGCCTGCTTGGCCTTGTCCTTGTTGCTGGACGAGCCGCGCACGGCGGGGATGCCCAGACGCCCTACGGCGCGAGCGAAGAACTCGCCGTCGGCGCTGAGCGAAACCAGACCCTTGACCGGCTGGGCCCGCTTCATCGGCCAGCATGCGGGGGCGAGGGCCAGTCTTGAGTGCCAGAAGGCGCACAGGACGCCGCCGCCCTCGGCCCAGACCTCCTCGGCGACCTGTTCGTTCTCGTATTCCCAGCGGATGGTGGCGTAACAGAACCGCATCCATTCCGAGAGGATCCAGGCCATGGAGGTCTGGATGATCGGATTGCGCAGCGGCCTCATGCACCGGTCTCATCGGGCAGGGCGGAAGCGGCGACGGGCGACGGGCCGTCCAGGGATTGCTGGCGCGCGAGGCGGGCGTAGAGACCGCCCTTCTTGACCAGGGCGGCGTGGGCTCCCTGTTCGACCACGCGGCCGGCCTCGATGACATAGATGCGGTCGGCGTTCTGCACTGTCGACAGGCGGTGGGCGATCATCAGGGTGGCGCGGCCGTGCATCAGCCGCTCCAGCGCCGCCTGGACCAGGGCCTCGCTTTCGGTGTCGAGGGCGCTGGTGGCCTCGTCCAGCAGCAATATGGGGGCGTCCTTCAGGAAGGCGCGGGCGATGGCGATGCGCTGGCGCTGGCCGCCGGATAGACGCATCCCGGCCTCGCCGACGCGGGTGGCGTAGCCTTCGGGCAGGGCGGTGATGAAGTCGTGGGCGGCGGCTGAGCGCGCCGCCTCGATGATCGGCTCGGCGGTCGCGCCCTTGCGGCCATAGGCGATGTTGGCGGCGATGGTGTCGTCGAACAGGAAGGGCTCCTGCGTCACCAGGGCGATGTGATCGCGCAGGGACTGCAGCTTCAGTTCACGGATGTCGCGGCCGTTGACGGTCACGGCGCCGGTGGTGACGTCATAGAAGCGCGGCAGCAGCGACAGGATGGTGGACTTGCCGCCGCCCGAGGGGCCAACCAGGGCGATGGTCTCGCCCGGCGCAACATGCAGGCTGACGTCAGACAGGGTCGGCGCGGCGCCGTCCTCGCTGGCGGCGTAGGCGAAGGAGGCATGATTCAGGGCGACGGTGACCGGGCCGGTCTCCAGGTCGACGGCGTCGCTCGCCTCGCGGATTTCAGGCTCGATGTCCAGGGCGGTGAACAGGCGCCGGGCGGCGGTCAGGCCTTCGCTGAGGACGGTGGTCAGGTTGGTGACCTGACGCAGGGCCTGTCCGGCCAGCAGCAGCATGCCGATGAAGGAGGCGAAGGCGCCGACGGTCATCTCACCCTGGCTGGCGCTCCAACCCGCATAGGCCATGACGGCGGCGACGATGGCGTAGGCGACGATGTCGCTGGCCGGGCCGGCGAAGGCGCGGCTGTCGGAGCCCTTGATGATGTGGCGTTGGCGACGGGCGATGACCTCGCCGACGCGGGCCTCCTCGGCGGCCTCGCGGTTCTCGATCTTGATGACGCGGACGCCGTCCAGGTTCTCCATCAGGGCGCTGGACAGGGCCTCGGTCTCGACCATGGCGCCGCGCGCGGCCTTGCGCGATTTCTGGCCGAAGCGGCGGATGATCCAGCTGACCACCGGCACGCCCAGCAGGACGATCAGGGTCAGCGGCAGGTCGATGAAGCCCATGGCGATGATGACGCCCAGCAGCATCAGGGCGTTCTGGGTGTAGTTGACCACGCCCGAGGTGAAGGCTTCGCGCACCAGGTTGGCGTCGAACAGTACGGAAGAGACGAAGGTCCCCGAATGCTGGCTGCGTAGACGCGACAGGTCGGCGCGGATCATGCCCGAGAAGAGCTGCTTCTGAATATCGCCGACGATGCCGTGGCCCAACCGGTTCACCAGGGCCGCCTGCGCCGCCATGGCCAGCGACCGGACGATGGCCACCATGATGATGAACAGCGGGATGAGGATCAGCACCCTGTCCGACGGGATGCTGACCAGGCCCCAGACCTGCACCGGCCCTTGGTGCTTGGTGAACAGCAGGTCGATGGCCGGTTCCAGGAACTTCAGCAGCAGGGCGGTCAGGCCGCCGGAGATCGCGGCGCAGAGCATGGAGGCGAAGAAGGCGCCCTTGTGCCGGGACAGGTAGTCGCGCCAGATCCGGCCCAGAAGCGGCCGCAGAGGTTCGCGGGTGTCGGAGGCGGGCGTAGGAACGGTCATTGGCTCTCGGTCGAACGGGACGGGCGTCAAGTCAAGCCGCCGCCGTCAAGCTGATGGTGACGCGGTGCGGTTTCGTCGCTATCTGCGGCCTATGGCGCGCTATGATCTGACAACGCTGATGGGCCGGTTCAAGGCGCATTGGTCCTATTTCTGGGCCGACCACGCCTTCCTGCGCACAGCCTTCACCAATGCTCACTGGCTGGGGCCTGACCTGGTGCGCACCAATCAGCCGTCGCCGGGACAGCTGGCCTACTGGCAGAGACGGGGGATCAAGACCGTCATCAATCTGCGCGGGCAGCGCGACGAGGCCTACTACTGGCTGGAGAAGGACGCCTGCGAGCGGCTGGGCCTGACCCTGATCGACGCCCCGCTGGATTCGCGCGATCCGCCGGGCCGGGATCGCATCGACCGGGCGCGCGACCTGTTCAAGACCATCGAATATCCCGCCCTGATCCACTGCAAGTCGGGCGCGGACCGGGCGGGGATGATGGCGGTGCTGTATCGTCACTTCCATCTGGGCGAGCCGATCTCGGCGGCCATGTCGGAACTGGGCAAGCGCACGCTGCACAGCCGCGAGGGCCTGACGGGGGTTCTGGACTATACGCTGGAGAAATATGTCGCCGAGGTCGAGCCGACCGGCGTCAGTTTCGAGGACTGGATAGCCAGCGACGCCTATGATCCCAAGGCCATTCGCGCCGAGTTCAAGGCCGGCTGGTGGGGCAAGCTGGTCGTGGACCGCCTGCTGAAGCGCGAGTAGAGCTTAACCCCAGGGGCCGCGCTTCGGGCCGTGCTGGGCCGTTTCCGCGTCGCGACGCGCCTTGCGGTCGGCTTCCCACTGGCGGAACCAGCGGGCGTAGTTGCGCTCGCGGCCAAGCACGACCAGCCACAGGGCCAGGACGCTGATCAGGGAGATGATTCCGAACAGCTGCTGTCCGTCGAGGGTCTGGCCGAACAGGGTCACGGTCGCGGCTCCGGCTTGTGGGACGAATGATGATGCCCGGATTCGGCTGGCGTGATGGGGTCGTTCCAGGCCGTGTCCTGATCCTCGCCGGGACGGGGCGTGTGCGCGGGGCCCTTCTTCACGACCCAGACGACGGCGGCCACGGCCAGGATCACCAGCAGCAGGACGATCAGGGTGGGCGTCATGTTGAGCACCTCTCAGAAACGCCGAAGGCGGCTGACACGAAAGCGCGTCAGCCGCCTGTGCGGTTCCGTAAACCTCGCCGCGAGGCGAGGGCGGCGGATCAGACGTCCGAGCGCGGGTCGATCAGCTTGTGCGCGTGCAGGATGAAGTAGCGCATGTGGGCGTTGTCGACGGTGGCCTGGGCGCGGGCCTTCCAGGCCTGCTTGGCTTCGTCATAGCTGCCATAGGCGCCGACGAACTCGACCTGGGCCAGGTCGCGGAAGACGGGCTCGGCCGGGTGGCGCATCTCGCCGCCGATGACGAGGTGAAGCAGTTGGGGGTCGTGCGCAGTATTGGGGGCGTCAGCCATGGAGAGGGGGTCCATTGCGAGAAAGGGGTGATCAGATCGCCAGCGGGATAGGCGCTGTGCGCCTCACGATCAACGGGTGAAGGGCCGGCGCGGCGCAGATCAGGCTGGTTTGGCGCGGATCGGGGTGATTAAAGCGCCAGGCGCGCCCCATATGGTCGCTGACCCGGGCGCCGGCCTCCTCGGCGATCAGGGCGCCGGCGCAGACGTCCCAGTCCCATTTGGGGCTGATGGCGATGGCCGCGTCAAAGGCTCCGGCGGCGACCAGGGCCATCCGATAGGCCAGGGCGTTGCGCTTGGTGAAGCGCATTTCCGGCCAAGGTTCGGCCCATTCGCGCGCCTCCATCAAGCGGGCGTCGGCCAGAAGCTCGGCGTCTTCCAGGGTGTCGGTGTCCGAGGCGCTGATCGGGCGGCCCTGCAAACGGGCGCCGCCGCCTAAGGTCGCTTCGAACATCTCGCCCAGCATCGGGGCGTGGATGACGGCGGCGACGGGGCGACCCTCCTCGACCACGGCGATGGGCACGCACCACCACGGCTTATTCTTCATATAGGCGACGGTGCCGTCGATCGGATCGACGACGAAGATGCGCTTCTTGGTCAAACGCTCGGCGCTGTCCGCCGTCTCCTCGGACAGCCAGCCGTAATCGGGTCGGGCGCTCAGCAGCGTGTCGCGCAGCAACTGGTCCACCGCCAGATCGGCGCTGGTGACGGGCGAGCCGCCGTCCTTGGACCAGACCTTCAGTCCCGCCTCGCGATGCTCGAGCGCCAGCTTGCCCGCCGCCAAAGCCGCGTCGCGGATCAGTTCGAGGTCGGACAGAAGGTCGGTCATTTTCCGGCGATGGCCACCGCGTCGAACATCAAAGAGGGGCTGTTGAAGGAACCCCGGAACTCCAGATCCGATCCGCGCACCAGCCGGGCGTAGAGGTCGATCAGATTGCCCGCCACGGTCACTTCGCTGACCGGATAGGCCACCTGGCCGTCCTCGAACCAGAAGCCGGACACGCCCGCCGACCAGTCGCCGTTGTTGGCGTTCAGCGACGGGCCGAACATGGAGGTGATCAGCAGGCCCGAGCCGGCCTCAGCCATCAGGCCAGCCTTGTCGCGCTCGCCCGGCGCCAGATGCAGGTTGTGGGTCGAGACGCCCGACGGCCCGGCCAGCCCGCGCGAGGCGTGACCCGTCGAGGCCATCCCCAGCTGGGCGGCGGCGGCGGTGTTCAGCAGCCAGGTGGTGATGACGCCGTCCTCGACGATGTTGCGACGTTCGACCGCCACGCCCTCGTCGTCGAACGGGGTGGAGCCGAGGCCGCGCAGGCGGAAGGGGTCGTCGATCATGTCGACGCCGGCGGGCAGGACATGCTGGCCCAGCCTGTCCTTCAGGAAGGAGCTGCCGCGGGCGATGGCGGGGCCGGAGATGGCGCCCAGCAGGGGCGACAGGACCTGGGTGGCGATGCGGTTCTCGAAGATGACCGGGGCGGTGGTCGAGGCGATCTTGCGCGGGCCGACGCGAGCCACGGCGCGCTCGCCCGCCTTCAGGCCGATCTCGGCGGCGCCGGGCAGGTCGGACAGGTAGCGCGTGGCGCGGCTTTCGCCGCCGCGCTCCATGGCGCCGTCCTTTTCGGCGATGACGCCGACGCCCAGGGAGAAGGCGCTGCCCTTATGGCGACCGTCAAAGCCGTGCGAGGTGACCAGGCGCCATTCGCTGGCCGACCAGGAGGCGTGACCGCCTTCGGACTTGGACACGCCGGACACAGCCAGGGCGGCGGCCTCGGCCTCGGCGGCGGCGGCTTCCAGCGCCTCGGCGGTGCGCTCGGACGGGTCGAACAGGTCGAGGTCGGCGTGCGGGCCTTGCGCCAGCCGGTCCTGCGGCGCAAGCGAGGCGTAGGGGTCTTCGGGCGCCAGTTTCGCCATGGCCACGGCGCGTTCAATCAGACGGGCGCGGGTGGCGTCGGACAGGTCCGAAGCGGAGACCGTGGCCTGGCGGCGACCGATGAAGACGCGCAGCCCCAGATCGCGGGCCTCCTCGCGCTCGACCTCTTCCAGTTCGGCGTTGCGCACGCCGACGGAAAGGGAGGCGCGGTGGGCGGAAACCGCCTCGGCGGCGTCGGCGCCGGCCTTCAGCGCGGCGGCGACCAGATCATGCAGGATGTCGGGGGAGGGCGTCTGTGCGGACATGCCCCGATATGGCGGACCCGCCGCCGTATCGCAACCGGCCCGCCGCGCTTCAGAGAATCGACCAGCCGATCAGGCTGACCGCCGCCACCAGCAGGGCCAGCCAGGTCAGGATCATGCCGACCGAACGACCCAGCGACGGCCCTTGCTGGAACAGCAGGCCCAGGGCGTGGATCACCCGGCCCGCGAACAGCGTCCCGCCGACCGCATGGATCAGCAGGGCCGGCGCGCCGAGGAAGGCCAGAAGGATCAGGCCGCACATCCCGGCGGGGATGTATTCGGCCGCGTTGGCGAAGGCGCGGGTGGCGCAGACCAGCTCGCGCTCACCGCCGTCGCCGAACTCGACCATGTGCTTGCGGCGGCGGTTCACCACCACGCCGGACAGGCCGAACATCAGGAGGATCAGCAGGCCGCCCCACAGGGAGGCCGCCTGAATGGTCGGGATCAGGCTCAATTTTCACGCCCCACCGGATAGAGGCGGAAGCGCTGATCGTAGAAGGGCGTGCGCTCGTAGAACCAGGCCAGACGCGCGTCGCCGTCGGCGGCGAAGGCGGGCTCTGCCGCCAGCTTGGCCTCGAACTCGGCCTTCAGCGCGGGATCGGCGGCCAGCATCTTCTCGGCCAGGGGCGCGATGGCGTAGGCCTCGATGTATTCGACGCGGTTCAGCACCTCGGGGAACATGCCCCAGGCGAAGAAGCTCTCTGACGACTGCGGCTCCAGCAGCAGGATGGCGACGTCGCCCATCGGCTGATCGGTCGGCACGCGCACCGAGCCGATGGGGAAGGTCCAGTCCTTGGCTTCGGCGCGGACTTCGCCGACCGTGATCGGCACATGGCCTTCATTGGTGCGGCCCGAGACCTTGGGATCGATCAGACGCAGCATGTCGACGGCCACCGTGCGCGGCGCGGCCAGGGTCTCCATCTGCACGCCGTGGGTCTTCAGCCGCTCGATGATGTCGGCGCGATAGGACGGCACCCAGTAGGCGGTGGGGCGCTTCAGCGTCAGGGTCGGGCTGGAACCGTAGTAAGGCACCTGCCACAGCTCCGGGTCCGGCTGGCCCAGCCAGCGCAGTTCGGACCGGCCCGAGGCGGCGCTTTGATAAGTCTCGTAGAGGATGCCCTTGAACGGGCGGATGCGGATCGGCTGCTCGTCGCCGACGAAGTTGGCGGGCAGTTCGGCGGGACGCAGGGCGCGGTCGGCGCCGATGGCGGCGCGCAGGGACTGCGACTTGTCGGCCAGCAGCTTCAGGGCCTCCTCGAGGAAGACATAGGTGCCCAGAACCCGCTGCTCGTGCGGTTTCAGGCTGTGGTTCTCGATCAAGATGGTCGGGACGTGGGCCGCCGAGCCCCAGCCGTTGGAGTAGCGCTCGCCCAGACCGCCGTCGTTCATCCCCTTCTTCGGGTCGCGGTCGTCGATGGCGAAGACCAGTTCGCCGGGGATGTGGCCCTGGGCCTCCAGTGCGGCGTTCATGTCGGGCTTGAAGGCGTCGTCCAGCCATTGGGCGATGGCCGGGCTGCGGCTCCAGACGCCGTCCTCGCCGTTGTAGCCATAGGTGACGTCGTATTGATAATCGATGCCGTCGGTGACGTGAATGTCGACGTAGAGATCGGGGTTATACTTGTGGATCAGGCCCATGACGGCCTGCATCTCGGCCTGATCCAGCTTCATGAAGTCGCGGTTCAGGTTCTGATTGGTCGCCGTGTGACGCCAGCCCTGGTTGCGCGGTCCGCGCTGGTTGGGGCGGGAATAGGGGCTGGTCCGTTCATGCCCGTCCACGCTCAGGATCGGGATGAGGACCAGGTTGGCGCGGTCCAGCAGGCCGTCCTTGCCGTAGAAGGCCATGTCGCGCAGCAGCATCATGCCCGCGTCCTTGCCGTCGATCTCGCCCGGATGGATGCCGGCCTGGGCCAGCAGCACGGGCTTGGAGGGATCGAACGTCGCGCCGTCCTTGGAGGCGATGACGGCGTAGATGGGGCGGCCTTCCGGCGAGACGCCGAACTGCTCGATGCGGATCAGGTCGCTGGCCGCGTCCAGACGGTCGAACCAGGCGCGGGTGTCGGCGTAGCTGGGCGAGAAGTCATGGGCCGCATCGGCCTCGAAGGCCGTGACCCAGGGATCAGACGCGTCGCGCAGCAGGGCCTTGGAGGCGCCGTTCCACGTCGGCGCGGGCGGCAGGAAGGCCTGATCCCACGGCGCGACGTTGGAAACTGAGGTCGGAGTCTGGGACATGGCGGAACTCGATGCGAGCGCCGCGACGGCGGCGAGGAACAGGCTGATGCGCATGGTCCCTGTCTTCCGTCGTCACGGCCTCGCTTGCAAGTCCCTGTCAGCCTCGGCTGCGTTTGGCTTCCAATCGATCGATGGTTTCCTGCAGTTCCTGGCGGCGGGCGTTGTGGGAGCGCCATTCCTCGCGTTGGGCTTCGGTCAGGGTGCCGGCCGTGTCGGCGTCTTGAAGATCGGCGATTTTCACGTCGATCTCCGAGACCTCGTCCTGAGCGGCGTACAGACGGTCCTGCTCGGCTTCGGTGAGGCGCGGACGCGGACGCGGCGGGGTACGTTTCATGGCGCCCGATCCGACGCGCACCTGGGCGTCCGCTGATGAAGGCGCGCTCATGGCCACGGGCGCAGCGAGAAGAGCGGCGAGAAGGACGGGAAGAATGCGGGTCATTTTGCCTCCGGCGACTGGAAGGCGGAACGCTATGACGAGATTACAATCCCGTCATCTGAAAATCGTATTTGGAACACAATTAGGAAAACGTCCCTTTCTAAGGCGCGTCCAGGTTCAGGCGCCACTGACGATCGACCAGCCGCCGGCGGCCGCCAGGGCCGCCGCGGAGCGGGCCATCTGCCACAGGCTGTACAGCAGGACGACCGCCAGGGCGCCGACCGCCGCGCGACGCCCAGGAGCGAAGGCCGCCGTGGCGGTTCCCGCTACGAAGACGGCCACGCCGGTCCACAGTGGGACGGAACTGGCGATCTTGGCGAACGTCGCGTCCGCCTGCCCCAGGATGATGACCATGACGGCCACGATCAGGTTGGCGGCCAAGATGCAGCCGAACACCAGTTTGCGGTGGGCCCAGAAGTGGGCGTCCATGTCGATGCGCTCATGCGCGCCCTCGGCCGAGACGCGGGGGAAGGTGACGCTGGCCGCCACATAGAAGGTCGCGGCGATGCTCAGGCTGACCAGCAGCAGGAAGGTATTGAACGGCGCCCCGCGAAAAATGACCCAGGCTTGGTTCCAGAAGGTGGCGATGTCTATGGCCACGAACAGGGCCAGGGCCGGCGTCAACCAGCCGAAGCGGATGCGCTCGCGCTCGTGCAGCACCCGCGCGAAGCCGCCGACCAACTCGGCGACCGACAGGCCCAGCAGCAGGCCGTAGAAGCTGAAAAAGAATTCGAACGCGCTCAATGCGGCCCCCAGACCCTGTCTGGGGGCAAGCTAGACGGTTCCCCGCCGCCGCACCAGCGGGCGAGGGAGAAGGTCGGGCTTTAGAACTCTTCCCAATCCTGGATCGTAGGGACGACCGACAGACCGCGTCCGCCTACGGTCTTCAGGGCGGCGACGGGCTGGGGAGCGGGCGCAGGACGCGCCGCCGGGGCGGCTTCGGCGCTGATGCGGAAGCGACGCATCAGGTCGGCCAGGCTGGTGGTTTCCTGGGCCAGGGAGTGCGAGGCGGCGGTGGATTGTTCGACCATGGCGGCGTTCTGCTGGGTCATCTGATCCATCTGGTTCACCGCGACGTTGATCTCGCCCAGGCCGCTGGCCTGCTCCTTGGCAGAGGCGGCGATGCCGGCGACCAGGCCGCTGATCTGGGCCACCTCGTCGATGATGCGGGTCAGGGCCTGGCCGGTGTCGCCGACCAGTCGCACGCCCTGATTGACCCGCTCGGTGCTGGACCCGATCAAGGCCTTGATCTCTTTGGCCGCTTCAGCCGAGCGCTGGGCCAGGGCGCGCACTTCCGAGGCCACGACGGCGAAGCCGCGTCCGGCGTCGCCCGCACGCGCGGCCTCGACCCCCGCGTTTAGGGCCAGAAGGTTGGTCTGGAAGGCGATCTCGTCGATGACGCCCGTGATCTGGGCGATCTGCTGGGCCGAGGTCTCGATGTCGCGCATGGCGGTGACGGTTTCATCGACCACCTCGCCGCTGCGTTTGGCGTTATGGCGGGCGGTTTCCACGATGCCGTGCGCCCGTTCCGCGCCGTCCGAGGACAGGCGCACGGTGGCGGTGACCTCTTCCAGGGCGGCGGCTGTTTCTTCCAGGCTGGCGGCCTGTTGTTCGGTGCGACGCGACAGGTCGTCGGAGGCCTGGCTGATTTCGCCGGTGGTCGAGCGGATGCCGGCGGCGCTGTCGATGATCACCGTCATCGTCTCTTCCAACCGGACCATGGCCAGGTTGAAGTCGTCGCGCAGCTTGCGATAGTCCTCGGGGAATTCGGCCTGCAGACGATAGGTCAGGTCGCCGTCCGACAGACGCGACAAGCCCTGGCCGACCGCGGCGACGACGAAGCGTTGTTCCTCTTCGGCGGCCTGGCGGACGGCGTCGTTGCGCAGGCGCTCGGCCTCGGCGGCGGCGCGGTTCTGTTCCTGCTCTGCTCTCAGGCGGTCGGTGTCGGCCAACTGGTGGCGAAAGCCGTCGAGGGCGCGGGCGATGCCGCCCAACTCGTCGGCGCTCTCGGTGCCCTGCACGGGGGTTTCGTAGCGCCCGGCGTTCAGAGTGCTGACCGAGGCCGTCAGTCGAGTCAGCGGCTTGCGGACCACCCTGTCGATCACAAAGAAAAGGCTGGCCAGGACCAGGGCCAGAATGACCAGGCCGCCGACCATCATGGCGATCGCCAGGCGGTCGGACGGGCCGTTGATCGCGGCGGTGGGGATGTCGGTCACCAGACCCCAGGTGGCGTTCAGACCGGTCAACGGCGCCGGGATCACCAGACGCTCGATCGGCACGCCAGCCAGATTGCGTAGGCTATCCAGTTGCGCTGCCTTGCCGCTGCTTAGGACTGCACGCACCGCGTCGGCCTGACCTTCGGCATAGGGCTTGGTGCGCAGGGCGGCGTTCGGGTGCGACACCCAGGCGCCCGAGCTGGAGAGCAGCATGACCTGGCCCGAACCGAGCGGCTTCATCGCGCCGAGCAGGTTGGAGAAGTCGTTCAGGGCCAGGTCGAGACCGGCTACGCCGATCACCTTGCCGCCCGAGACGACCGGATAGGCGATAGAGGTCATCAGCACGGACTTGCCGCCGACATCCTCATCATAGGGCTCGACGATGGCCGGCTTGCCGGTGGTGAAGGGCTGGGTGAAGTAGGGCTCTTCGTAGTCCGTACTCTCCATCGGCGCCTGCAGGGTCGTCGTGTCGGCGTCATTCACCCAATAGGTCAGGAAGCGACCCGACGCGTTCGACCCCAGGTCGTCACGGCCCGCCATAGCGGCGTCCCGACCGTCGAAGGCGTCGGGGGCGGCCATGAACCAGCTGCCCATGACCAGGGGCGTGGCGCTGGCCGCGGGCTTCAACATGGCCACGACCGTCGCGCGGTCGCGCAGGCCGGTTTCGTGGGCCTCACCGATCATGTTCGCCATGGCGCGGGCGGTGGCCGAGGCCTCGGAGATCTGGCCGCTGACGTTGGCGACGGCGCTGTCGCCAAGGGCCTGAGCATAGTCGTGCGACAGGGCGCGCGCGACGCTGCGCGTGTTCTGCGACACCGCAAAGGCCGCGCAGAGCAGCAGAACGCCGGTGACGGCGCCGCCCGCCAGCAGCATTTTTCCGGCGACAGTCAGGTTCTTGAACACGCGCATCGGCTCTCCTCGATCATCGTCGGCTTACCGATGATAATGTTAAGGGGAGGCTTATCGCGGCCTTAGGGAGATTACGGTTCAGCGACCGCTCGGGCGGTTACTTCCAGATCGGCGTTCCGTCACCGGGCAGTCCGAGACGGTCCCACAGGTCGTTGACCCGCTCGACCACGGCCTCGTCCATGCGGATTTCCTCGCCCCATTCGCGCTTGGTTTCGGGCTCCCACTTGTCGGTGGCGTCCAGACCGATCTTGGAGCCCAGGCCGCTCTCGGGGCTGGCGAAGTCCAGATAGTCGATGGGGGTGTTCTCGATGACGGTGATGTCGCGCGCCGGGTCCATCTTGGTCGAGACGGCCCACATGACGTCCTTCCAGTCGCGGGCGTTGATGTCGTCGTCCACGACGATGATCCACTTGGTGTACATGAACTGGCGCAGATAGCTCCAGCAGCCCATCATCACGCGCTTGGCGTGGCCGGGATAGGCCTTCTTCATCGACACCACGGCGATGCGATAGCTGCATCCCTCGGGCGGCAGCCAGAAGTCGGTGATCTCGGGGAACTGTTGCCGGATGAGGGGGATGAAGACCTCGTTCAGCGCCTCGCCCAGCACGGACGGCTCATCGGGCGGACGGCCGGTGAAGGTGGTCAGATAAATGGGGTCCTTGCGCATGGTGATGGCGCTGACCTGGAAGACCGGGAACTTCTCGACCGAGTTGTAGTAGCCGGTGTGGTCGCCGTAGGGGCCTTCGTCCTCGAACTCGTCCAGCAGGACATGGCCTTCCAGCACGATCTCGGCCTGGGCAGGGACCATCAGGGGCACGGTCTTGCAGGGAACCAGCTCGGCCTTGGAGCCGCGCATCAGGCCCGCGAACTGATACTCCGACAGGGTTTCCGGCACCGGGGTCACGGCGGCCAGAATGGTCCCCGGATCGGCGCCGAGCACCACGGCGCAGGGCAGGGGCTCGCGCTTGCCCGCCTTCTTGTGCCGGGCGTAGTGCTGGGCGCCGCCGCGATGGGCCAGCCAGCGCATGATGGCCTTGTCCTTGCCCAGCACCTGCATCCGGTAGATGCCCAGGTTGAAGTCGTCCTCGCGCTCGTCGGACGGCCCCTTGGTCACGACCAGACCCCAGGTGATCAGGGGCGCGGGTTCGCCGGGCCAGCAGCCTTGAACGGGCAGGGCGGTCAGGTCGATCTGATCGCCCTTCAGCACCACCTCCTGCACCGGGGCCTTTTTCACCGTCTTCGGCCGCATGGACATGACGGTCTGGGCCAGGGGCAGCATCTCCATGGCGTCGCCGAGGCCGCGCGGCGGCGTCGGATTGCGCAGGAAGGCCAGCAGTTCGCCGACCTCGCGCAGCTCGCCCGCCGTGGTGCGTTGCTTGCCCTCCAGCGTCACGCCCATGGCGACGCGCTTCACCGTGCCGAACAGATTGGCCAGGCAGGGGATGGGGCTGATCGTGCCGTCCGGCATGACCGGCTTCTCGAACAGGACCGCCGGACCGCCGTTGCGCAGCAGCCGGGTCTGGATCTCGGTCATCTCCAGATGGGTGGAGACGGGCTCCGACACGCGGACCAGTTCGCCGTCGGCTTCGAGGGTCGCGATGAAATCGCGCAGGGACTTGTAGGCCATGGCTTCGCCTAGAGCTCGGCGTCAGCCAGTTGTCGCTCGAACATCGCGCGGGCGGCTGCGTACATCTCATGGTCCGAATGGAACACCTGCTCGTGACGGCTGCGATAAGCATCGTAGTCGTTGGCGCTTCCGTAGGTGGTGACATTCATCCGCACATCCGATGCGTGCGGCTTACCCAGCAGTGTTGCGAACAGGCGGATTGTTTCAGGGAAGCGTTCGCAAACGCCGACCGCCACGAAACTGTGGTCGAAAGCCATATGTGCAGTCTCGGGAGTCAGACTTTCAGGCATTTGCATCATCAGGCGAGTTATCGGCTGTTCTGCAACTTCGTCAGCGCGTCGTCCGAACCAAGTGTCAAACGAGGGATCGTCTTCCATCTCATCTACCGGATTGCCTGCGGACTTGATCATGTTCTTGAACCGCCACTCAGAGATGGCTCGGTCGAACGGATCGCGCATGATCGTGATGACCTGGTCGGCATCGGGATAATATTGATGGATCGCCGAGTCATTGCGACGGGTGAAGTGGCCGTGCACGCAAGCGTCTGCCTGGGCGTCGGTTCGCGTGAGAGGCGTTGCCCATCCGGGATAATGATTGTGCAGCCGTTCGCCAAACCAGTCGCCGAGTATGGCCCTGAACGATGTTCCTGCTGTCTTGGGAATATGAAGCGAGACTAGGAGCTTGGCCGGGTCATAGCGCTTGGGCCCTGCAGCGGAGGAAGAAGCAGCGGAAACGATCATGAAGCCGCTTTTAAGCCATTCTGCGGTGAAGGCCAGCGCTTGGCTTTGGCCTTTGACTGTTCGGCCAAGACTTCGCCCAGTCGGCCGCCGTTACACTCATTGACGATTAATAGGCCGCCGTTGCGGAGCAGCCGCGTCTGGATCTCGGTCATCTCCAGATGAGTGGAGACGGGTTCGGCGACGCGAACCAGTTCGCCATCGGCTTCGAGGACAGCGATGAAATCGCGCAGGGACTTGTAGGCCATGCGCTGACGCCTAGGCGGACGCGCGGCTTCTGTCACGCCGTCCGAAGGTGCGATCAAGCGTCACGATCGTCAGCCCGACGATCAGGAAGAAGATCAACAGGCCGACGAAGTTGACCAGCACCCGCGCCAGACCCAGCGCGCCGACGTCCACGAAGGGATAGGGCCACCAGCCGCTCAGCGCGCCGTGGATCAGGGTCCAGCCGCCATAGACCAGCGGAAAGATCAGCCATCGGGCCGGATCGCCCCACTTCAGACGCCCCTTGGGCGCGAACAGCAGCCAGTCCAGCACGAAGGCGGCGGGCATGACGTAGTGCAGCAGGGTGTTGCCCAGCAGGGCCAGACCCTGAGGGTTCCAGGTCGGGGCCAGCAGGACGTGGTACACCACCCCGACCACCACGATGTACATGGCCAGGGCCGCGCGGACCGCCTCGCCCGCCAACCAGCGCCCCGCCCGGCTGTTCGGCGCCACGACCGGCGCCGTCAGGGCCAGGGCCACCAGACTATTGCTCAGTATGGTGAAATAGCTGAAGAAATTCAGCGACAACTCGGCCGGGCTTTGACCGGGGTTGTCCGCGAGTGTCACTCCGTACTGCAGGGCCACGGCGAACCACCCGACGCAGGCGAAAAGGGCGCGATAGAGACGGGCCATCAATAGCCCGGCGTATCTGACACCAGCGCCCACACTGGCAGGTGCAGGGCGCGGGTGGCCGCGTCGATGCCGGCGGAATCCAGATGCTCGCGGCCCGCCTCGATGCGGCGCAGCGCCTCGGGCGTCAGGTCGAGGGCGGCGGCCAGATCGTCGGCCCCCACGCCCCGGTGGTCGCGCCAGCGCCGGATGCGGGCGCCGACGACGGCGTCCATCGGATCAATCCCCGGAAAGCCCAGAACCGAACCCATGGCGTCCTCCCTGACGCGAGCGTTCTATGACGCCGTTAGGTCAGGCATCCTGATCCCATTGGAAGGCCGCGTCCAGCCAGTCGCCCAGACGACCGTCGGGGCGCGCCAGATCGTGAATACGGGCCATTTCATCCGCCGACAGTTCGAAGTCGAAGATGTCGAAATTCTCGGCCGCGCGGCTTCCCTTGGCCGTGCGCGGAATGGCGATGACGCCCTGCTGGATGATCCAGCGCAGGGTGATTTGTCCGTTGGTCTTGCCGTGGGCTTTGGCGATCTCGCCGATCACGGCGTCGTCGGCGATCTTGCCTTGGGCCAGCGGCGACCAGGCGGTGATGGAGGAGCCGAGTTCGCGCGCCGTCTCGATCAGGGTCTTCTGCGACAGGTAGGGGTGATACTCGACCTGATTGGTCACCAGCGGCGCCTTGGACAGGGCCGCCGCCTCACGGAACAGGGCCGAGGTGAAGTTCGACAGGCCGATGTGGCGGGTGAAGCCCTTTTCTTGCGCCGCGTTCAGGGCGCCGATGGTCTCGGCCAGAGACGGCGTCGGCTTGGGCCAGTGCAGCAGCAGCAGGTCGGGCGTGAGGCCCAGGCTGATGGCGGACTCTTCGGCCTGACGCAGCAGGGCGTCGCGGTGGAAATGCTCGACCCAGATCTTGGTGGTCACGAAGATCTCGTCGCGGGCCACGATGCCCTCGGCCACGGCGTCGGCGATGCCGTCGCCCACGGCCTTTTCGTTCTTGTAGATCCAGGCCGTGTCGATGTGGCGATAGCCGATGCGCAGGGCTTCCAGCACCATGCGCCGCGCATCGCCGGCCTCCAGCTGCCAGGTGCCGAAGCCCAGCAGCGGAATCTCAACACCAGAGGCGATGACTGTGGGTTGGTCCGAATAGGGCATGGGAGGCTCCGCGCGATCAGGGAGCGCCGGATATAGGCGCCGGATCAGGCTTCGCCATTCTCAAGCCAATGGAAAATCCGGTCCCACAGAGGCTCCATGCCCTTGCGGAAGGCGCCCTCGTGGCCGATGCGGCGCGCACCGAAGTCCGCGGGCGCGTGGACGCTGATTTCGGACGGGGCCTTGGGATAGACCGTCAGCAGGTCGCGCGCGGTGTTCGGCGTGGCGATGGGGTCGTCGGTGAAGATCCACGACCGGATCGGGGCGGTTACGGCCTCATAGTGATGGGGCCGTAGGGTCGTCTCCAGTTCGCGCGAGAAGTATTCCCGCTTCAGGCACCAGCGCCGCCAGGTGGTGAAGACCCCGCGCGGCAGGTCCGTCCCGGCCCACAGGCCGCCGCCCTTGATATAGCCGTGTCGCAGCAGGCTGAGCGGGCCGAAGCCCAGCCAGAAGAAGAGCTCCAGCGGATTGTAGGACCGGTGGTGCCCGCCCCACCAGCCGGTGCCGACCGAGACGAAGGCGTGGCGGTCGATGCGATCCTGATTGTGCATGAAGCCCAGGAAATGCCCGCCGACGCTGTGGCCGACATGGACGACGCGCAGGCCCGGCGCCGCCCTGATCAGGGCGTCCAGGGCGGCGGGCATGTCCAGCCGGCCCCAGTCGGGATAGTCCATCGCCATGGCCTTCAGATCGTCGGGCCGCGACCCGGCGATGCCGCGAAAATCATAGGTGAGCACCGCCGCGCCCCGCTCGGCCAGATGCCGGGCGAACCGTTCGTAGAAGCCCTTGGGAAAGCCGGTGCCGGACGAGACCAGCACGGCGAGGCGCGGCTCCGCCGCCGACACCAGCCGCATCGACAGCGGATAGCCGTCGGCGGCGGGGGCGATGAAATCGCGGGTCACGAGCTCGGTCATCTGGTCCGTCCTGTTTAGAAACGAACTCTAGGCGATTGACGCGAGGTCAGGTCAATAGGCGAGAGCGTTGCCGTCCTTGCGCATTTCGGTCGCCGCGCCATAGGTCCAGCGGCCCTGGGCGTTGATCTGCTTCATGACGTTCTGATAGCCGCCGAAGCCGCCGTCGGGCGGGCCGAGATCCCAGCCCATTGCGGTCAGTTGCTGCTTGGTCGCGTCCGGCACGCCGGATTCCAGATGCAGCTTGCCGACGCCCTCGGCGGGCTGGCCGGTCGGCTCGGACGAGCCGTAGTGCTGCCAGCGCGGGCTATCGCCGGCCTGCTGCGGATCGAGGCCGTAGTCGACCATGTTGATGATGATCTGGGCCTGGCCCTGGGGCTGCATGCCGCCGCCCATGACGCCATAGGCCAGCCACGGCTCGCCGTCCTTGCAGGCGAAACCGGGGATGATGGTGTGGAAGGGCCGCTTGCCCGGTGCATAGACGTTCGGGTGGCCGTCGGTCAGGGCGAACAACTCGCCCCGGTCCTGGAACATGAAGCCCAGCGTCCCGCCGTTCGGGCCGTCGGGCGTCAGGCCCGAGCCCATGCCGCGATAGTTGGACTGGATCCAGCTGACCATCATCCCGTCCTTGTCGGCCACGCTGAAATAGGTGGTGTCGCCTTGCGTTGGCGCATCGCCGGGGAAGACGCGGTCCATGACGCGGTCCGGGTTGATCAGCCTGGCGCGCTCGGCGGCATAGGCCTTGGAGTTCAGCCAGGCGGTCGGGGCCTTGCTGAAGCGCTCGTCGGCGAAGTAGCGGGCGCGGTCCTCGAAGGCCAGACGCTTGGCCTCGGCCTGGATGTGGATGGAGGCGGCGGACTGGAAGCCCATCCCCTTCAGGTCGAACTGCTCGCAGATGTTCAGGATCTGGTTGGTCGACAGACCCTGGGTGTTCGGCCCCAGCGAATAGACCTCGACCCCGCGATAGGTGGTCATCAGCGGCTCGACCCATTCGGTGCGGTGGGCGGCCAGGTCGGCGCGGGTCATCCAGCCGCCGATGCGCTTGAAATAGCGCTCGATATGGTCGGCGATGGCGCCGTCATAGAAGGCGTCGCGGCCCCCCTCGGCGATCATCCGATAGGTGCGACCCAGATCGGGGTTGGCGAAGACCTCGCCCGTCTTCGGCGTGCGGCCGTGGGGGCGATACACCTTCTTGCGGTTGTCGTTCTCCTCGATCTGGGCGCTGGCGCGGTCGAAGCCGGCCATGTTGCGTTCCAGATACCAGGCGATGACCTCGGGCACCGGCACGCCCTGTTCGCACAGTTCGGCGACGGGGATCAGGACGTCCTTCCACGGCAGCTTTCCGTAGCGCCGGTGCGCGCTCCACCAGGCGTCGACCGTGCCGGGCACGTTGACGGTGACGGCGCCGTACTTGGGCAGGTAACCGTCCACGGCTTTCGAGCGCGCGGTCGCCAGCGACAGGCCGCGAGGACTATTCCCCGAGCCGTTGAAACCGACGACCTTTTTCTGGGTCGGGTCCCACATCAGACAGAAGGCGTCGCCGCCGATGCCGTTGGCGGTCGGCTCCAGGAAGCCCAGGGCGGCATTGATGGCGATGGCGGCGTCGATGGCCGAGCCGCCGCGCCTCAGGGTGTCCAGACCGATCAGGGTGGCGGCGGGATGGGCCGTGGCCGCCGCGCCGTTGGCGCCCCAGACGGTCGAGCGGCCGACGAACTTGGGCCCGATCACCCGGTCGCCGATGCCGACACCCGCATAGGGATCGGCCGGGCGACGCGTGGGGGCGGCTGTCGTATTGGCGGGCGCAGGGCCGGCCGTCTGGGCGGCGACAGAACCAGCTCCGGCCAAAAGGGCGCCCGCAGGCAGGCTGGAAAGGAAGGTGCGGCGACGCATGACGAAATCCCCCGAAAGCTGACGGCCGCATCAAGAACCGGGCGCGGCTCGGGGGCAAGCGTCCGATGAGGTTCAGCTTACGAATTCGGGCAAAGAAAAAGGGCCGTCCCCGGAGGAACGGCCCTGATTCATGAGAGCGGAGGTTGGTCCTACTCGATGTCTTCGTTCAGCAGGCCGACCTTGTAGAAGCCGTTTTCCTGAAGCTTGTTCATGACTTCCATGAACTGGTTGTACTTCACTTCCGGCTGGGCGCGGACGAAGACGCGCTCTTCGCGGCAGTCGGTCGTCACGGCCTGGGCGGCGCAGACGTCCGCCGGCAGCTTCTCAACAGTGGTTTCCTGCTCGGCGATGTAGATGCTGCCCGATTCCTGGATCGTGATGTACACGGGTTCCTTGGGCTTGTCGGTCGGCGCCGGCGGGGTCGCCGGCGGCAGGTCCAGCTTGATCGACACGGTGGCCAGAGGCGCGGCGACCATGAAGATGATCAGCAGCACCAGCATGATATCGACGAACGGCGTGACGTTGATGTCCGCGTTCTGTTCGATCGTTTTGCCACCCTGGCCCGCGGGACCGGAAAGTTTAGAGCCCATACGCCGTCGTCTCCATCACGGCTCGCATTCTTCGGCGAGCAGCACTCAAAGGTATGGATCGTCTCTTGGCGTCCCGCGCCGGGCTTGTAAAGCCGTCTTGCGTGACGAATTCGCGTCAGAGGGCAATAAGATTGCATAACCGGTCGTCTCGCAGCTGCGAGACGACCGGTTCAAACCCCTCGGTCAGCCCCGCGCCAGCTTGAGGAAGCGGTCGGCCAGGGCCGGGTCGTCCTTGAAGGCGCCGGTGAAGCGGGTGGTGATGGTGGTGACGTGGCGGTGATGCACGCCGCGCGTGGTCATGCACTGGTGCGCCGCGTCCAGCAGGACGGCCACGCCGCGCGGCTGCAGGTGCGATTCGATGGCCTCGATGATGTCGTTGGTCAGCGTCTCCTGGTTCTGCAGGCGACGGGCGAAGATCTCGACCACGCGCGCCAGCTTGGAGATGCCCACGACCTTCTCGCCCGGCAGGTAGGCGACATAGGCCTTGCCGAGGAAGGGGGCCATGTGGTGCTCGCAGTGGCTCTCGATCTCGATGTCGCGCAGGATGACCATGTCGTCATAGCCAGTCACGTCCTCGAAGGTGCGCGACAGCTCCTTGCCCGCATCGGCGTCATAGCCGTCGAACCATTCGCCATAGGCGTCGACCACGCGCTTGGGCGTGTCGATCAGGCCGGGACGCGAAGGATTGTCGCCCGCCCAGGCGATCAGCGTGCGCACGGCCTCCAGCGCCTGCTCGCGGCTGGGGCGCACGACGGCGGTCTCTTCGGTGACGAGGACGGGCTTGGCGGGCGAAGTGCTCATGAACTGATCCAGCGGGGCGGGGAGACCGCCAAGGCTACCTTTTACCAATCAAGTATGACTGTGTATCAGGCCGCTATATGGGACACGTCGTCCGTCCCGCAAGAAAACTCGCAAAAGACTGTCACCCATGCCGTTGCACATCCACGACACCCTTCGCCGTGAAAAGCGCGCCTTCACGCCGCGCGATCCGAACCGGGTGACGCTCTATGTCTGCGGTCCGACGGTCTATGACTACGCCCATATCGGCAATGCACGTCCGCCAGTGGTGTTCGATGTCCTGGTGCGGCTGCTGCGCCGGACCTATGGCCCGGACAAGGTCGTCTACGCCCGCAACGTCACCGACGTGGACGACAAGATCAACGCCAAGGCCGCCAAGGAAGGCGTCGGCATCGGCGAGATCACGGCCCGCTATGAAGCCGCCTATCTGGCCGACATGGGCTTGCTGAATGTCAGCCCGCCCGACATCGCCCCGCACGTCACCGACTACATCGAGGCCATCACGGCCCAGATCCAGGCCATCATCGACGCCGGCAACGCCTACGCCGCCGAGGGTCATGTCCTGTTCGACGTCGCCTCCTATCCATCCTATGGCGCGCTGTCGGGCCGCAATCTGGACGACATGATCGCCGGCGCCCGCGTCGAGGTCGCCCCATACAAGAAGAACCCGCACGACTTCGTCCTGTGGAAGCCGTCCAAGGCGGATGAGCCGTCCTGGCCGAGCCCATGGGGCGAGGGCCGTCCCGGCTGGCATATCGAGTGCTCGGCCATGATCGAGAAGACGCTCGGCCTGCCCATCGACATCCACGGCGGCGGCATCGACCTGGTCTTCCCGCACCATGAGAACGAGATCGCCCAGGGTGTCTGCGCCCACGGCCACGCCCATGGCGATCAGGCGCATGACGAATACGCCCGCTACTGGATGCACAACGGCTTCCTGACCGTGGACGCCGAGAAGATGTCCAAGTCGATCGGCAATGTCCTGCTGCTGCACGATCTGGTGAAGGCCATGTCGGGCGAGGTGGTGCGCTGGGCCTTGCTGAGCGCCCACTATCGTCAGCCGCTGGACTGGAACCAGACCCTGCTGGACCAGTCGCGAAAGAACCTGGACCGCCTCTATGGCGTCCTGCGCGACGCCGACGCGGCACTGGTCGGTTTCGAAGACGCCACGCTGGACGAGGCCGAGATGGAACTGGCCGAGAACGCCATGGACCCGGTGCTGGACGCGCTGGAGGACGACCTCAACACGCCGGGGGCCATCGCCCAGCTGTTCGGGCTCGGCAACGCCCTGCGCGACCTGCTGAACGACGCCGAGGCCGACATCAATGATGTGGCCATGGCACGCTGGAGCCTGACCGAAGCCGCCGGGCTTCTGGGCGTGCTGGCCCTGACGCCCGACGAATGGTTCGAGGGCGGCGATCCGGCGCTGAAGGCCGAGGTCGAGGCTCTTCTGGAGCAACGCGCCGCCGCCCGCGCCGAAAAGAACTGGGGCGAGGCCGACCGCATTCGCGACCGGCTCAATGAACTGAACGTCGTCGTCATGGACGGCCCGCAAGGCGCGACCTGGCGGGTGAAGGGGTAAGCTCGAATCTCCCTCCCCTTCATGGGGAGGGTGGCTGAGCCCTCAGGGCGAAGTCGGGTGGGGGCGCTTCGGCTTTTCCGATGCCGCGTCTTGTATCGCCTTGCCCTCGTCATGAAGGGGAGGGAGAGGCGTGAGCGTTACCGCGCCTTGCGGATCAGCTCGTCCGCCAGCACGTCGGTCAGATAGCCGTCCGCGATCCGTCCGTTGGCCTGCTGCCAGCGACGCAGGGCGGCGCGGGTGTTCGAGCCGATGACGCCGTCGACGCCCTGGGTGTCGAATCCCATGCGCGTCAGGGCCGTCTGGGCGCCGACGCGCTGTTCGCGGGTCAGGGGGCCGTCGTTGGGCCAGGTCGCGGTCAGGGCGGGCTTGCCGGCCACGCCATCGGCGATCAGGCCGATGGCCAGGGCATAGCTGACCGAGTTGTTGTAGCGACGGATCACATAGTGGTTGGGCAGGGCCAGGAAGACCGGCCCCTTGGCACCCTGCGGCAGCAGGATGGTCGCGCCCTCGGCGGCTTCATCGGCGTTCAGGGCCACGCCATTGGCCAGGCGCACGCCCCGCCCCGACCAATAGGCCCAGTTGTGCTTGGGCCCCTCGGCCTGACTGTAGTCGAAGTCAGCGGGCAGGGTGACCTCATAGGCCCAGCCTTGGCCGCGCTTCCAGCCGGCCTGGGCCAGCAGGTTGGCGGCCGAGGCCAGAGCATCCGCGTCCGAGCCCCAGATGTCCACCTTGCCGTCGCCGTTCTGGTCCACGCCCAGCTTCAGATAGCTGTCGGGCATGAACTGGGTCTGGCCCATGGCGCCCGCCCAGCTGCCCTTCAGGCCGCTGCGGGCGCGCTTGCCGTCCACGACGATGTCGAGGGCGTTCTTCAGTTGGTCCTCGGCCCAGGCGCGGCGGCGGCCGTCATAGGCCAGGGTGGCCAGCGAGCGGATGACGTCGAAGTCGCCCTGAACCTGACCGAAGGCGCTTTCTTGAGCCCAGACACCCAGCAGGATCTCGGTGGGGACGCCGAATCTCTGGGTCACTTCCCAGGGCACGCGATCGACGCGCTGACGGGCCATGCCGATTCGGGCGGGGGCCGTCGCGCTCTGGATATAGGCGCCGGCCGGGCGCGAGAACTCGGGCTGGTTGCGGTCCAGACGGACGACGCTGGCGTTGGGCGTGACGCCGTTCAGCTCACGCGAATATTCCCACTTACGGGCGCCGCCGAGACGATCGAGGAAGCTCTTCTTCCAAGCCTCGAAGCTGGCCTGGTCATAAGCGTCGGACAGGTCCGTGGCCGCAGGCGGGGCGGTCGGCGCCGGCGTGGCGGGCGCGGGCTCGACGACGGGCGGCGGCGCGGGCTGGGGCTGTGGCGGCGTCGGAACCATGGGCGCGCAGGCCGCAACAGAACCAATCAGGGCAAGACGATAGGCGATACGCATGACCACAGGCTAACGCCCCCGAATTCCACGACCAATCACAAGCGCGCGAAGCCAAGAGGGGTTTCCGTGAAAAGGGTTAAGTCCACGCTAACCATTCATGACAGTAAGCCCTTAAGGAACATCGTTTTACGTTTTGGCTCCCTTGGACACGGCCTGGTGGCGGAGGGGCGACGCGCCGGACGTGCATGTCCGGAGACCCTCCGTTCAACTCGGAGGCCAGGCCTCCAGCGGAATCCCCGTGCGGAATGTTGACGAAAGGCCGGGGCCTCTCTATACGCACCGCTCCGCCGCAAGGTCCTGTCCGCAGGTTCTTCGCGCATTTGTTTTTGACCGCCCTCACGGGCCTCCAATCTTCGGGACGTCCGACCATGAAGGTCCGCAGCTCGCTCAAGTCGCTCAAGGGTCGCCACCGCGACTGCAAGATCGTTCGCCGCAAGGGCGTGGTCTATGTGATCAACAAGACCGACCCGCGCTTCAAGGCCAAGCAAGGCTAAGAACCGCGTCGGCGCCTTCGATGGCGCCGCGGTTACGACATGCAAAGGCTGCGGGCTTCGCCTGCAGCCTTTTTCGTGTCCGACGCCCCGCCTCGGAAACGGACGCGATTCGTCCCTGAGGCCCCTTCGGGCGATTCCTTTCTTGCCCTGTCGCCCCCCGGTCTGCTTGAGAGTGGGGTCACGGTCGCCCGCCGGCCAATTCAAGTTTCGGAGCTTTCCTCATGGCCGACGACGCCCCCGCCTTTGACGCCGCCTCGGATGTCCTGACCGCCACGGCCCAAGGCCGTCTGCGTTCGATCATCGAGCGGCTGGAGCGCCTCGAAGAGGACAAGCAGGCCGTCATGGTCGACATGAAGGAGGTCTTCGCCGAGGCCAAGGGCGAGGGCTATGACGTCAAGGTCCTGCGCAAGGTCCTGCGCCTGCGCAAGCAGGACAAGGCCAAGCGTCAGGAAGAAGAAGCGATCCTGGACCTCTACCTGTCGGCCCTCGGCGAGATCTGAGGGAGGCGGGCCTGAAGCGCACGTCCTTCAAGCCCCCCAGCGACCGCCCTTCACGCTCAAGCAGCCTGAAGGGCGGCGACGCATCCAAGCTGCGCTCCAGCGGCTTCAAGAGCAGCGGGCTGAAGGGCGAAGACGCCTCCAAGGCGCGCTCTCCTGTCTCGCGCTCAAGTAGCCCAAAGGGCGGTAGCGCCCTAAAGAAGAAGCCTTCGCTGTCTCCCTGGGAGCAGCAGAAGGAAGCGGCGAAGCGCTCCGCGCTGAACGCTCTGAAACGCGCCCGCCGCTCGGCCGAGAAGGCGGGCGTTTCGCTGTCCGAATGGGAGGGCGACTTCCTCGATTCGGTAGGCGAGCGAATCGAGACCCACGGCCGCGCCTTCGCCGACCCCGAAAAAGGCGTCCCCGGTCAGGCCTTCTCGACCATGCAGGGCCGCAAGCTCAAGGAAATCACGGCCAAGGCCAACGGCGAGGAGACGCGGCCGTGGATGCGCAGGGCGAAGAAGGCGCAGGAGTAGAGGCGGCGCAGTCTTCTCTCGGTCATTCCGGGACGCGCAGCGAACCCGGAACCCAGACGCCCGACGCGTCTCCGCCCTAGCCATTGGATTCAGCGCCTGGGCCCCGGATCGTCCCTCCGGGCCGTCCGGGGTGACGGGTTATGGGCTGCGCGGCGATGGCGGCTATCGACCCGTTGCGGACGTTCATGCGCCGCTGGCTAAACTCTGAAAAAATCTAGATCGTCAGTCAGTTCTGCCAGCACGGATGTACAAAGGTGGAGCACGTCGTGTTTCGTTCCGTCTGGCGTTTCGACTACCACAGTTTCGGGCATGTCTGACCAAGTCGTACCGTCCGAAAAATAACTGCCATCACTGAATGCCGCACCCCTGCCCTTGGTGAGGTGCTCTGCACGCAATCCTATCAACTCAGGCCTAGGATGGCGGGTCAACTCGACGTGCTTACCTGCGTTCGCGATGGCTCGAACCGTGTGAAAATTGGGTATCTTCTCAGCGATCTCATATGCAATCTCGTGCGCCTTCGCGCCTCTGACATGAGCCACCACGTCGGCAAAATGAAACAGAATAATGCAGCACGAAATCGCTAACTCATAGCTGGTCGGCTCAGCCTGAAAACGGCGCAACAGAGGTTTCGCCAGATCGTCGATGTAAATTTGCGGGTTCGAAAACGCCATGTGCTTGCAATAGCTGCTTCCAGCCGCCGACAACAGTCGGCTTACCACCCTTAGCGGCTCTTCAGTAGGTTCGTTTCACCGCCGCCCTACTTAGTGCTCCATGGCCGTACGGCTCCGCTTTTGACGCGAGCAGCCTGTTCGCGCTGGAAGCGGCCGCCGCGCGGGGGCTTGGGACGGGCGGCGATGGCTTCCTGCTTTTCACGCAGGGCGCGCTGGATCGGGGTCTCGGTCGGAGCCTCATCCGCCGGGGCGGGAGAGGCGGACTGGTCGTCGCTATGGTCGCTCATGACCTCAGCCTAGCACGTCCTCAGCCCGCTTCCTTCAGCTGCTCTTCCAGCCCCTGTTCGCGGACCTTGCGGTACAGGGTCGAGCGGCCGATGCCGAGGCGTCGGGCGATCTCGCTCATGTGGCCGGAATAGACCTCGATGGCGTGCTGGATCAGGTCGCGTTCGATCTCTTCCAGGGTGCGGACGTGGCCGCGTGCGTCGATGATGCGCACCGGGCTGTCGGCCTGGGCCTCGGCGCCCGCTTCGCTAGGGGGCGTCTCGGCGCGCGCGTGCGAGACCACGGGGTTCAGCGGCATGGCGATGCCCGAGATGGCCGGGAAGTCGTGCGGCTGCAGCAGCGGCGAATCGGCCAGCACCAGGGCGCGATAGATCGAGTTCTCCAGCTGACGCACGTTGCCGGGCCAGTCATAGCCCTGCAGGAGAGCCATGGTCTCGACGGCGCAGCCGGCGACGCGCTTGCCTTCTTCCACGTTGAAGCGGGCGATGAAGTGCTCGACCAGGGCCGGGATGTCCTCGCGCCGTTCGCGCAGGGCCGGGGCCTCGATCGGGAAGACGTTCAGGCGATAGAAGAGGTCCTCGCGGAAGGCGCCTTCCTTGACCTGCTGGGCCGGGTCGCGATTGGTGGCCGAGACGATGCGGACGTCGACCTTGACCGCGCGTTTCGATCCGACCGGGTCGACCTCGCCTTCCTGCAAGGCGCGCAGCAGCTTGACCTGCATGTCCAGCGGCAGTTCGCCGATCTCGTCCAGGAACAGGGTGCCGCCATTGGCCTCCATGAACTTGCCGGCGTGCTTGTCGACAGCGCCGGTGAAGGCGCCCTTCTCGTGGCCGAACAGGATGGACTCGACCAGATTGGCGGGCAGGGCGCCGCAGTTGACCGCCACGAAGGGCTTGCCGGCCCGGTCCGAGGCGCCGTGCAGGGCGCGGGCGATGACTTCTTTGCCCACGCCGCTCTCGCCGGTGATCAGCACCGGGATGCCGGACTTGGCGGCGCGCACGCCCAGGGCCTTGACCATGCGCATCGGCGGGCTGTCGCCGACGATGTCGTCGAACGAGGTGCGGCCCGAGACATGTTTCTTCAGACGGCCGATCTCGGCCGACAGCTGGGTCAGCTGCAGGGCATTGCGCACGCCGATCAGCAGACGTTCCGGCCCGACCGGCTTGACGAAGAAGTCCTGGGCCCCGGCTTGCATGGCCTTGACCACGGTCTCGATGCCGCCGTTGGCCGTCAGGACGATGACCGGCACCGCCACCCCCGCCGTGCGGATTTCGGCCAGGGTCTCCAGACCCGACAGGCCGGGCATGACGAGATCCAGCAGCACCACGTCGGCGCCGCCGCCCTTGGTCAGGCGGTCGATGGCCTCGCCCCCGCTCTCGGCGTGAACGACGGCATAGCCTTCGCGGTCGAGCACCGCCTGAATCAGGCGGCGCTGCGTGGGATCATCGTCGACGACCAGAACGGTCTTGGCCATGTGAAACACACCCTAAATCATCACCGGAACGGCCGTCCTCGTTGCTCGGGATCGGCTCGCTTCGAGCACACCCTAGACCAAAGGGGGTGAAGATCGGGTTTCGGAGAACTGAGTCAGGGGTTAACGGGCGAGATGATCGGCGGGCAATCGATGCGGGCCTGGCGGTGCGCGGTGGCTGCGCCAGCTTCAGGTCCGGCCAGGGCGACGGCACGGGCGCGACGTCCGGCGACTTGAGGAACTCGCGGTGGTCGGCGCCGCGCGGGCTGACACAGGCGTCGGCGCGGTAATCGGCCTGAGGTTTCCAACTGCCGGCCTCGGCCGCGAACAGGGTGATCTGGAACCGCGTGGCCAGCAGGATTTCGTCGCGCCCGTCGCCGTTCATGTCGCGCATGACCGCCACGCAGTCCTCGGTTCCGCTGCAGGCGAAGCGCGGGTCGCCGCTGGAGACAGGGGCGTCGAACCCTTCAGGCAGGACGGCGCCCTTGGGCCAGGCGGTGATCCGGGGGTGGCTCGGCGGGGTGGCGCGTTCGTCATCATAGCGCGACGTGGACGCCTGCGCCCGCTTGGCGCGAGCGGCGATGTCGGCGTCCCTGGACCGGGCCAGGGACGCCAGCGCGCGCTGGCCGGTTCGGCCTGCATTCCACCTCAGGAAGCTGTAGTCGAAGTCCGCCGCGCTGACGGCGCCGCGCTTCAACCGGGCGACCTGATCGCCGACCGACAGGCGGGCGGGGTCCAGCAGGGGGCTGAACAGGGCCAGGATGACCCCGACCGTCAGGACGGCGGCGGCGACATTGGTGCGCTCCAGCGGCTTCATCCACGCCGTCGTCTTCCAGAAGGGCGACAGCGCGGCCCAGCCGTAGCCTGCCGCATAGACGAGCCCGACCAGGGCGCAGGCCGCGGCGATGATCCGATCCGGCGTCAGGCCGTGTTGGCCGATGCGCAAGGACAGACCCCAGACGGCGATCAGGATCAGCGGCGTCAGAAGAACCGCCGCCACCCGCACGGCCACACGCAGCACGACGGGCGGCAGGTTGTCCTCGCGTCCGTCCTGATAGGCGGTGTTGATCAGGATGATCAGGGCGGCGGCCGCCGACAGCACCAGGGCCGTGGCGCTGCCCGTCTTCCACAGGCCGTCCAGCCCGGTGAAGGGCAGGGCGATCAGGAAGCCCGCCACCAGCACCGTGATGACCAGCAGCAGCCAGGACAGCAGCATCAGGGCCACGGTCCGCACGCCCCGGATCAGACCGCTGCGTACATCTGTCAACTGCACCGCCACAGCGAAGACCAGGCAGGTGACGGGGATGGCGAACCATTCCTCGCCGATCAGGTCGGACAGGAAGCTGAGGCCGATGATGCGGAACAGGGCCGCACCGAGGAAGAGCAGCAGCCAGAAGGCCCCGGTGAAGCCCAGCGACAGGACCAGTTGCACCCCCGCCTTCCACGCCGTGTCGAAATAGTCGTCGAAGTCGGCGATCCACTGGCGGCTCGTGACCGCCGGGACGATGAGATGGTGGGCGATGAACAGGGCGGCGGCGCTGAAGGCGACCACAGGGAAACGCAGATAGGGCGGCCGGAAGTGGTCGCTGGCCTGCTGCGCGGCGTCATGCCAGCCCAGCAGGGCTAAAACTGCGGCGGCGACCACGCCCCAGAGCGCCAGCCCCTTGACCGACAGCCGTCCGACCCCCGCAAGCAGCATGATGGGCGTAAAGGCGCAGGCCAGAACCAGGGCCGCGAACAGCGGCGGATTGGTCGCGGGCCAGGTCAGGGCGTCGTGCGTCGCAATGCTGCGATACAGACTATAGAGCAACAGCCCTTGCGCCAGACCGATGCCGATGCGGGCGACGGCCAATCCCCGCGCGCCATCCAGCGAGGCGCGGCCGGTCTGGTCGTGGAACGGGTCGGTCATGGCGTGGCCCCTTCAGCTTTGCGGGCAGGGTGGACCGGACTGGGCGGCGAGGCAAATGGTGGCGTCTCCCTCTCCCGGCGGGAGAGGGCTTGAGCCTCCAAGAGCGAAGCGATTGGTTCAGGCGAAAGGGTGAGGGGCTACGGTTTCAGTCGGCGTCAGCCGTGGCGCGGCGGCTTACGCCGACGGCGGCCGACGACCCTCATCCGACCCTTCGGGCCACCTTCTCCCATCGGGAGAAGGAAGGGAGAGGCGCTTGCGTCCGCCCGTCCGCGCCCCCACAACCAGAGACATGAACGCGCCCGTCCAGATGACCGAACTCGCCGACGCCCCCCTGTGGGACCTGTCCGACCTTTACGCCTCGCGCGAGGATGCGCGCATCGGCGCCGACCTCGACCGCGCCAAGGCCCTGGTGGATCAGATGAACGCCTATCAGGGCCAGCTGGTCGCCCAGCGCGGCGACGCAGCGGCGCTGGGCGCGGCTCTGGACCAGACTATCGCCCTCTATGAACAGGCGGCGGACGTCATGGGCGGGCTGGGCGCCTACGCCTTCCTCGCGGCCTCCACGGCGCGCGACGATGCGGGCGCGCAGGGCTTCGAGGCCAATATCCGCGAGAAGATGACGGTCATCGCCACCCCGACCGTCTGGCTGACGCTGGAGATCAACCAGCTGGACGAGGCCGAGATCGCCGCGGCCCTGTCCGCCCATCCCGCCGCCGCGCGCTGGTCGCCCTGGCTGCGCCGGGTGCGGGCGATGAAGCCGCACGAGCTGTCCACCGAGCTTGAGACCTTCATCGCCGAGCGCGGCCCGATCCAGGCCCAATGGCCGCGCCTGTTCGACGAGACCCTGGCCGCGCTGCGGGCCGAGGCTGACGGCGAGAGCCTGACCCTGTCCGAAGCCCTCAACCGGCTCAGCGACGCCGACGGCGCCAAGCGCGCCTCAGCCGCCGAGGGCTTGTCAAAAGCCTTCGCCGACAAGGCCCAGACCATGGCCATGGTCATGAACACCGTCGCCGCCGACAAGGCGCTGGAAGACAAGTGGCGCGGCTTCAAGCGCCCCGCCGACAGCCGCCACCTGGGCAATGAGGTCGACGGCGAGAGTGTCGACGCCATGGCCGAGGCGGTGGCGCAAGCCTATCCGCGCATCTCGCACCGCTATTACGCGCTGAAAGCCAAGGCCATGGGCAAGACGGCGCTGGACCACTGGGACCGCAACGCCCCCATCGAGGCGACGCCGCCGCGCACCTATGACTGGGCGCAGGCGCGCGAGGTGGTGCTGGCCAGCTTCGCGGACCTAGGTGGCGACTTCGCTGAACGCGCCGGCTGGTTCTTCGACCGCCCGTGGATCGACGCGAAAGCCCGGCCGGGCAAGCAATCCGGCGCCTACGCCCACCCGGTGACGGCGGACCGCCACCCCTATGTCTTCCTGAACTGGATGGGCGAGCGGCGCGACCTGCTGACCCTGGCCCACGAACTGGGCCACGGCGTGCATCAGACCCTGGCGGCGGCGCAAGGCAGCCTGCTGGCCGACACGCCGCTGACCCTGGCCGAGACCGCCTCCATCTTCGCCGAGGGCCTGACCTTCGACCGCCTGTTGGCCGAGGCGACGCCGCAGGACCAGCGCGCCCTGCTGGCCGGTCGCATCGAGGACGGGTTGAACACGGTGGTGCGCCAGATCGCCTTCCACCGTTTCGAGACCCGCTTCCACGACGAGCGCGCGGCGGGCGAGGTCCCGGTCGAACGCCTCGGCGAAATCTGGATGGAGGAGCTGGGCGCCAGCCTCGGCCCGGCGGTGACGCTGAACCCCGGCTACGAGAACTGGTGGGCCTACGTCAGCCACTTCGTCCACTCGCCCTTCTATGTCTACGCCTACGCCTTCGGCGACCTGCTGGTCGCGGCCCTGATGGAGACGCGGGCCAAGGACCCGGCGGCCTTCACGCCGCTGTATCGCGATCTCCTGTCGGGCGGCGGAGCGCACACCTATGTCGAGGCGCTGAAGCCCTTCGGCCTCAACCCGCGCGACCCGGCCTTCTGGACCATCGGCACGAAGCGGCTGGAGCGTCTGGTCGATCAGTTCGAGGCGCTGGCCTGACGCACGACCAGAACATCCGAGGGCAGGCGTTTCAGCAGGTTGGACGCCTGACTGCCCAGGGGCGCCTGCACCCAGCCGCTGCGGCCATGCGAGCCGATGACGACCAGATCGGGCGCGTCTCTCAGGACGCGCTGCTCCATCACCGTCTGGACATCGCCCTTGGCGACGACGGTGCGCACGGCCTCGGGCCGGGGCGGGACGTTCGCAAGCGCATCATGAAGCCTGATCGGTCGGCGCCAACGCGTTGACAGGTCGCGCCAGGCTGCGAAGCTTGCGGCATGATGACCCTGTCCCGTTTCGCCGCCGTCGCGGCCGCCCTGGCTCTGCCGACCGTCGCCGCCGCCCAGACGGCGTCGAACGCGCCGCCGACATCCATGCACCGCGCCCTGGCGGCGGGCTACAAGGCGCTGACGACCTGCAGCGCGGTCCATACGGCGCGCGAAGCGGGTGCGACCCGCACCCCGGCCAGCGTCGAGGCGAACGAACTGGTCGGCATCTATCCCGAGCTTCAATCCCTGGTCGGCGCCATGCCGGTCGAGATGGCGGGCGATGTCGTCTCGGTCGCCTGGGATGCGGCGTCGCCGCCGCGCATCGCCACCTATACGGCAGGGCGCGGCTGTGTGATCGAGCCGATGGGCTATGTCGTCGGCAGCGCCCCGGCGCGGGTCCCGCTGACGCGTCGGGCTTCGGCGCCGGAACTGCCCAGCGCGGCCCCGCGCGGCGATGCGGCGGCCCTGACCAGCGCGGTCGATCGCGCCTTCATCCAGGGCTTTGGCGCAGGGACCAACACCACCGGCGTGGTGATCCTGCAGAACGGCCGCATCGTCGCTGAGCGCTACGCCCCGGACTTCGGACCCAACGTCCCACAACGCACCTGGTCGGTGGCCAAGAGCCTGGCGGGAACCCTGATCGGGGCGGCGGTCCAGCGCGGCGAGGTCGATGTGAAGGCCCCGGCGGCCATCGCCAACTGGCGCGAGCAGGGCGATCCGCGCGGCGCCATCACCCTGGAAGGCCTGATGCGAATGTCGTCGGGGCTGACCAGCGATACAGCGGGTAACCGCACTGACGCCCTCTATTTCGGCGGCACGGCCGCGGACGAGCAGGCGCCGGCCTGGCCTCTGCTGGCCCCGGTCGGATCGACCTATCGCTACGCCAACAACGACACCCTGCTGGCGACGATGGCGATTGCGCCGACCTTCGCCGCCCATCCGCCCGCCGAACTGTTCGACCGCCTGGGCATGACGCACACCTTCGCCGAGACCGACTGGCGCGGGAACTACATCCTGTCGAGCCAGGTCTGGACCACGGCGCGCGACCTGGCCAAGTTCGGTCAGCTGTATGTTCAGGACGGGGTGTGGGAGGGGCGACGCATCCTGCCTGAGAATTGGCGCGCCTTCGTTTCGGCGCCATCGGGACCGCAGCCCCCGACCGGCAATTTCGGATATGGCGCGACCTTCTGGGTGATGAACCGGTCGGAGGGCGTGCCCGCCGACGCCTTCGCCGCCTTCGGCAATCGCGGTCAGTATGTGGTGATCGTGCCGAGCCGAAATGTCGTCATCGTTCGGCGCGGCGAGGACCCGGCGGGCAAGGGTTTCGACGTCGCCGTCTTCGCCCGCGAGGTTCTGGCTGCGCTTGATTGAAGCGGGGTCTTGAGCGCCGCGTCCCGACCGCTATAAGCAACGTCGAAATCTTGACTCTTTTTCGGAAGACCGGAATGGCCGACCAGCACGCAGACAACGCCGAACACGCCTATATGCACGGCTCGATGGAAATCTCGGAACAGGTTTCGACCTGGCACCTGTTCATGTTCATGGCCAAGTGGGGTTCGCTGCTGACCGCCGCCATCCTGCTGCTGCTGACGGTCTGGTTCGCCGTTGGCGCGGGCTTCCTGGCGGGTTTCATCAGCGGCGCGGCCCTGTTCGTGGTCGGTTTCTTCGCCCTGCGCTCCAAGCCTGCCCATTGAGGTCGACGCCGCATTTGCGGCGCCCGGACATCTGAAAAGCCCGTCGGACCCCGCGTTCGATGGGCTTTTTCATGTCTGGCGCAGCGTAAGAAAAGGTCGAAACTTGCGTTGACGGGGCGAATTTTCTCTCGCGCTGCAACAAATTGTCAGGCGAGGGGGCGATTTGCGCTTTGACGCCCGCTTTGGCTTCGTCCTAACGTTCCGGTTCTGGGGGACTTGGGAGGGATTCGCTTGGCTGTCGCCATCGCCGTGACCCGCGAACGCCGTGAAGGCGAGACGCGTTGCGCTGTAACGCCGGAGACGGTGAAGAAGCTGATCGCCCTGGGCGCGACCGTCTCGGTCGAGGCCGGGACGGGGCTGGGCTCGTCCATTCCCGACGCCGACTACGCCGAGGCCGGGGCGACGGTGAAGCCTGACACTCGCGCGGTGCTGGACGGGGCCGACATCGTGCTGAAGGTGCGCGGCCCCACCGCGCAGGAGACCGCCGCGCTGAAGCCCGGCGCCATCGTCATCGCCATGCTGGACGCCTATCGCGAGAAGGCTGCGGTCGAGGCGCTGAAGGGCGCGAACGCCACCGCCTTCGCCATGGAATTCGTGCCGCGCATCACCCGCGCCCAGGTCATGGACGTGCTGTCGTCCCAGGCCAATCTGGCCGGCTATCGCGCGGTGATCGAGGCGGCCTATGCCTTTGGCAAGGGTTTCCCGATGATGATGACGGCGGCGGGCACGGTCGCCGCCGCCAAGGTCTTCGTCATGGGCGTGGGCGTGGCGGGGCTGCAGGCCATCGCCACGGCCCGGCGTCTGGGTGCGGTGGTCACGGCCACCGACGTGCGTCCGGCCACCAAGGAACAGGTCGAGAGCCTGGGCGCCAAATTCCTGGCCGTCGAGGACGACGAGTTCAAGAACGCGCAAACTGCTGGCGGCTACGCCAAGCCCATGTCGGCGGAATATCAGGCCAAGCAGGCCGTCCTGACCGGCGAACACATCAAGAAGCAGGACATCGTCATCACCACCGCCCTGATCCCCGGCCGCGCCGCGCCGGTGCTGGTCAGCGCCGAACAGGTGGCGTCGATGAAGCCGGGTTCGGTTCTGATTGATCTGGCGGTCGAGGCGGGCGGCAATGTCGCGGGCGCCAAGGCGGGCGAGGTCGTGACCACGGCCAACGGCGTGTCCATCGTCGGCTACACCAACCTGCCGGGCCGGATCGCGGCCGACGCCAGCGCTCTTTATGCGCGCAACCTGGTCGCCTTCCTCGGGTTGATCATTAAGGACGGCACCGTGACGCTGGACCTGGAAGACGAAATCCTCAAGGCCGCCGTCGTGACGCACGGCGGGGCCGTCGTGCATGAAGGAGTGAAGGGCTGATGGAACACGTCGATCCCACCGTCTTCCGGCTGGCCATTTTCGTGCTGGCGATCTTCGTCGGCTATTATGTGGTGTGGAGCGTGACGCCCGCCCTGCACACGCCGCTGATGGCCGTGACCAACGCCATCTCCAGCGTCATCATCGTCGGCGGCCTGATCGCCGCGGCGGCGCTCAGCCCTGAGGCTGCGGGACCGAACGCCTGGATCGCCAAGGGGGCGGGCGTGGTCGCCGTCACCCTGGCCAGCGTCAACATCTTCGGCGGCTTCATGGTCACGCGACGGATGCTGGCCATGTACAAGAAGAAGGAAAGGCCCAAGGCCTCGTGATCTTCTCGCCTGTCCTGTTCGCTTTTTATGTTTCCTGGGCCGTCACCGGTCTGGGCGTGGCCCTATGGATCTGGAGCTGGGTGCGGGTGAAGGACCCTATCGGCCGACTGCGGTTTCAGGACTGCGGCGTCGTGCTGGTCTTTGGGGCCGTGCTGACGCGCATCGTCATTCAGGACCGTGAGATGACCGTCTTCGACTGGGCCATGATATTCTTGGGGCCGCTGTTCATCGCCGCCGCGCTGTGGCGACTGTCCCGCACCCAAGGCCTGACCAAACGCTAAGAGTAATCGTGATGAAAACCACCCTGATTTTTGCCGCCGTCCTGACCGCCGCCGTCGCCGCCTCGGGCGCCGCCTCGGCCCAGCGCACCGAAGAAGTGGGCAAGAACCCCTACGGCGGCCTGCACTGGTCCGTGGCCGCGCCGCAGGGCGCCAGCTGGGCGCTGCAATGCCAGTTCGCCCCGGTGACCATTCGCGGCATCCACATGAACCGCATCAACCACACCGGCACGGGCCGCATGGCCGGGCGTCTGCCCAGCGACAACGGCAGCTGCACCGTGACCAAGACGGGCGGCGAGGGCGGCGTCGGCGTCGCTGTCGTCAAGAATGGCGTGGCCACGTCCGCCGGCACCCGCGACGCGGCGACGCCCGCCGTCGTCAACGTCTTCTGACTTAACGCCTGACTGAACATGACCTCGGGGGAGGGGATCTGATGAACGCATCCATAGCCGCGCTGGCCTATCTGGCCGCGGGGGTCCTGTTCATCCTCTCCCTTCGGGGGCTGTCCAGCCCGGAGACCAGCCGTCGGGGCAATACCCTGGGCATGATCGGCATGGCCCTGGCCGTCGGCGTGACCCTGCTGACTCTGGGGACCTCCGGTGCGCTGGACCTGCTGACCCTGGCCCTGATCGGCGGCGGCGTCGTGGTCGGCGGCGGGGCGGGGGCCCTGATCGCCCGGCGCGTGCCGATGACGGCCATGCCGCAACTGGTCGCGGCCTTCCACTCGCTCGTTGGTCTGGCCGCCTGTCTGGTGGCGGTCGGCGCCGTCTATGCGCCCGACGCCTTCGGCATCATGACGGCGGCGGGCGGCATCAAGACCCTGTCCATCGTCGAGCTGAGCCTCGGCGTGGCCATCGGGGCCATCACCTTCACCGGCTCGGTCATCGCCTTCCTGAAGCTTGATGGAAGGATGAGCGGCTCGCCGATCCTGCTGCCCGCGCGGCACCTGATCAACATCGGCCTGGCCCTGGCCCTGGTCTTCCTGATCGGGGTGCTGATCGGCACCGGCGGCACGGCGATCTGGGCCTTCTGGGGCGTCTTCGCCATCGCCCTGATCCTTGGCGCGACCCTGATCATCCCCATCGGCGGCGCAGACATGCCCGTCGTGGTGTCCATGCTGAACTCCTATTCCGGCTGGGCGGCGGCGGCGCTGGGCTTCACGCTGGAGAACATCGCCCTGATCATCACCGGCGCCCTGGTCGGCTCATCGGGCGCCATCCTCAGCTACATCATGTGCAAGGGCATGAACCGCAGCTTCATCAGCGTCATCCTGGGCGGCTTCGGCGGCGGAGACGCGGCGGCGGCGGGCGGTGGCGTGGTCGAGACGCGTCCCGTCAAGCAGGGTTCGGCCGAGGACGCCGCCTTCATCATGAAGAACGCCTCCAAGGTCATCATCGTCCCCGGCTACGGCATGGCCGTGGCCCAGGCCCAGCACGCCCTGCGTGAAATGGCCGATGTCCTGAAGGAAGAGGGCGTCGAGGTGAAATACGCCATCCACCCCGTCGCGGGCCGGATGCCGGGCCATATGAACGTCCTGCTGGCCGAGGCCAACGTCCCCTATGACGAGGTGTTCGAACTGGAGGACATCAACTCCGAGTTCAGCTCGGCCGACGTGGCCTTTGTCATCGGCGCCAACGACGTCACCAACCCCGCCGCCAAGACCGACCCCCAATCGCCCATCTACGGCATGCCGGTGCTGGACGTGGAAAAGGCAGGAACCGTCCTCTTCATCAAGCGCGGCATGGCGGCGGGCTATGCTGGCGTCGAGAACGAGCTCTTCTTCCGTGACAACACCATGATGCTGTTCGCCGACGCCAAGAAGATGGTCGAGGGGATTGTGAAGGCGCTCTAGGCTGAGCGTGAGAACCCTTCGCGCGCCGGTGCGTTGGCTTGCGACGCTCAACCTGAGCCGTGGAGAGATGATGACTGTGTTCCAAGGACTGAAAACCGTCGCCGTGCTGGGCGCCATGGCCGGACTGGCCGCCTGTGGTCAGGCGGAGAAGGCGGAGGAGAAGGTCACGGCTCCGGCCGAGGCGACGGCGGCCGCGCCTGAGGCTGCTCCCGCGGCGGGCGGCGCAGCGACGATTGATCAGATGTTGGGTGTTCAGGTCGCCTATCTGGAATCCAAGCTGGGTCCCGCCCGCACGGTTCAGGACAAGGAACGGACTTATGAGATCGGCGACTGCACGGTCCGGGTCAGCGCCGAGGGCGGCGAGGTCGTCGGCTACGCCGTGCCGATGACGCCCGCCTGTTCGACCCAGGCCCTGGCGGCGCTGAAGGATTATGACCTGCCGCAGAAGATCGACCTGACCATGGGCGAGTTCGCCGCCGCGCGCGGCAACGCCGACTTCAAGGCCGACTGTCTGACCCTGTGCGGCAATGCAGCCAATCCCTGGATCTATCTGGAAAGCGCTGGTCCGCGCGTCTCGCCGGGCATCCGCGCCTCGGCCGTGATGGTCAGCGACGCCACCATCGACGCCGCCTTCCGCATTCGCGACGCCATCAAGGCGGCCAAGGGCGAGGACTATGTGATCGACACGACCTTCAACTGCAGCGCCGACTTCGACCAGATGGCGGTGCGCGAGCTGAAGAATGTCCGCATCGACGAGATCGAGGTCGGCTACGTCCCCTACGCCGGGTGCTGAGGCGCCGTGCGGCCTGGCGCGCCGGGCCGGCCCTGGCGGCGGCCTCTCTGGCCGCCTGTTCGGCCATGATCCCGGTCAATATCAGCGGCGATCTGCAGCGGCCGACGGCGAGCTTCGGCCCTGATCCGACGCATCCCCAGAAGGCCTGCCTCGGCGGTCTGGCCGTGCATGAACTGTCCAACGCCATGATGCGGCCTGTGTGGTTGATCGAGGCGCGTGGTCGCGAGTGCCAGGGCCTGCGCCAGATCGTCTATGGCGAGGCGCCGGACGGGTTCGAGACGACAGTGGAGGCTCTGCCGCTGAAGCCCGGCGTGCGCTACGCTGTCGTTGGATATGGCGTCTCTGGCGGACCGCTGAGCCGAGTCCCTTGGCGTGGCGGCGGCGACTTCGTCTTCGAGGATGGTCAGTGGCGCTCCGCCGAGGGCCCCGGGCTTGGCGTTGGGCAGGGCGCCTAAGCCTTCCTTTTATGGTTGGGACGCGGCGACGCGGCGTTGAGTCTCGCCGCGAACAGCGCCATCAAGTCCGCCAGATCAGCAGCGGGACGGCCATGACTGAGGAGGGGGAGATCGTGTTCAGTGCGGACGAGATCATCGCCAACCTGTCATTGAGCCCCCATCCCGAGGGCGGGCATTTCCGGCCCATGGCGCGCGATCCCGGGCTGGCGGCCTGCGGGTCGGAGGCGGCGACCGAGTATCGGTTGTTGACGGCGGAGGGCGCGGACGACTGGCGTCCGGTCGAGGCGACCGAAATCTGGGCCTTTTACATGGGGGCGCCGCTGGATTTCGAGATCGCAACGGATCGCGGGGTGAGGTCGTTGGTGCTGGGACCGGATCGGCGACAGGTGGCGGCCCCTGCCGGCGCATGGCGACGGATGAGCAGTCAGGGCGACTGGACCCTGGCCGCCTGTTCGACGGCGCCGGGACTGGCGATCGAAGCCGTGGAGACCCCCCATGTCTGAGCCCAAGACCCAGCCCACGGACGCCTCGGTCGAGGATTTCCTCTCCGCGGCCGAACCGGCCCGACGGCGCGAGGAAGGCCGCATCATTTGCGCCCTGATGCAGGAGGTGACGGGCGAGGCGCCGGTCCTGTGGGGCCCGTCCATCGTCGGTTTCGGCCGTTACGCCAATCTCACCGCCAACGGCAAGAGCGCCGACTGGCCTCGGATGGGCTTTTCGCCGCGCAAGACGGCCCTGACCCTCTATCTGGCTTCGTCGCCGCAGACCGAGGCGCTGCTGGCGCGGCTGGGACCGCACACGACCAGTGTGGCCTGCCTCTACATCAAGCGCCTGGATCAGGTGGACATGGGCGTGCTGCGCGAATTGTGCGTCGCCAGCCGGGACGAGATGAACCGACGCTATCCCTGAATCGCTTGTTCCTGGTGCGGAGCGGCGTATAGCGGATGCCCATGCGCACCTTCCTGATCGTCGCCGCCGTCGCCCTGTTGTCCGCCTGCGCCACCGCGCCGCTGACGGCTGTTGATAAACCGGTGGAGACGGTCGACCTGCTGCTGACCTCGGCCACGGTGGTGGATGTCGAGAAGGGGGCGACGACCCCTGATCAACTGGTGGCCGTGCGCGGCGGGGACATCGTCGCCGTCCTGCCGGAAGGCGAGGCCCGCCGTTATCGTGCGACGCGGACGACGGACCTGGGCGACCGCTATGTCATGCCGGGCCTGTGGGACATGCACGTCCACTTCGGCGGGGGCGGGGCCCTGATCGAGGAAAACGCCGAGCTGATGCCCCTCTATGTCGTCAACGGCGTGGTCGCGGTGCGCGACGCGGCGGGCGATCTGGCGCAGCAGGTGCTGGACTGGCGCGACGCCCCGCCGACGCCTGACAGTCCGCGCATCTTCACCTCCGGTCCCAAGATCGAGGGCATCGCCCCGGTCTGGAAAGGCGTGATCGAGACCGGCAGCGAGGCCGACGTGGACGCGGCCCTGGACCGGCTGCAGGCCCTGCGCGTCGACTTCGTCAAGATCACTGACAACACCCTGAAGCCCGAGCTTTTCCTCTACGCCGTGCGCGAGGCGAAGAAGCGGGGCATGAAGACCTCGGCCCACATCCCGGCCAGCATCACCGTGCTGGAGGCGGCCGAGGCGGGCCTGTCGTCAATCGAGCACCTCGACTACGCCATGAAGGCGGGCTCGAAGGACGAAGCCGCAATCGCGGCCGACTATCTTGCGGGCAAATATACCTATGCCCAGACCATGCGGCGCTACGCCGACACCTTTGATGTCGAGACGGCGCGGCGGGTCTATGCGCGCTTGCGCGAACTGGGCACGGCGGTGTCGCCGACCCTCTATGGCTCGACCACCCTGGCCAACCTCGATCTCGACGACCACTCGCACGACGACGGGCTGGCCTATGTCGGCCCGGGAATCCGCGCCACCTATGCTTGGCGCGTCGAACGTGCGGCCAGGGCCACGCCGCAGCAGGTGGCGGATCGCCACTTCGTCAAGGACGTCACCGCCCGCACCCTGCCCATGCTGCGCGACGCGGGCGTGACCATCCTGACCGGGACGGACGCGGGCTTCCTCAACTCGTTCAACTATCCGGGCTTCTCGCTGCACGACGAGCTGGAGCTCTATGTGAAGCTGGGCCTGACCCCGCGCGAGGCGTTGGCGGGCTCGGTCGTCGATGGCCCCCGCTTCCTCAATCAGGGCGCGCGCTACGGCGCCGTGGCGGCGGGCAAGTCGGCCGACCTGCTGGTGCTGGAGGCCGACCCTCTGGCTGACGTGTCGGCGACGCGTCGCATCGCCGACGTGGTGCTGCGCGGTCGTCTGATCGACGCAGGCGAACTGGAGCGGATGCGCAGCGACATCCGCGCCCGCGTCGCCGCCCGCAACGCGACCTTCAGGCCTTCGCCAGCGTCCTGACCCTGAAGGCGACCCAGATCAGCAGCAGGCCGAACAGCACGGCCCAGGCGGCGATCAGCCACAGCAGGCCCATGGCCCCCGCGCCTGGCGCAAAGACCAGGACCAGGCCGAAGATGACCGACAGGGCGCCGGCCATGCCCAGGCTCCATTCGTTGGGGATCTCCTTCCTCAGCCGGATTGCGCCGACGATCTCCAGCACGCCGCGCATGATCGACCAGAAGCCGATCAGATAGACCAGGACCAGGGCCGTCAGGCCCGGCCAGACGAAGGTCAGTCCTCCGGCGACCAGGCTGGCGATCCCGCCGAGCGCCAGCCACCAGCGCGGGGCGATCCCGCCGCCGCGAACCGCCGCGATCAGGGCCAGAATCCCGTCCGCCACGGCGTAAATTCCATAGACCAGGATCAGGCTGACCAAGCTGATGCCCGGCCAGACGAAGGTGGCGACGCCGAAGGCCACGGCGATGATCCCGCGCAACAGCAGCAACCACCAGGAGCGACGCAGGGCGGACTTGACGAGGCCTTCCAGCGAAGGTGCGGCGGTATGGGACGATGTCATCGGCGGCTCCCCTCGGGCATGACCGGAATGGCCATGCTTCGGCGAACGTTGGATGGGGAATCGGGTTCCCGATGCGGCGCTCTGATCTGGCCAGGTTTCAGGCCGCCATGCGCCAGTCGTGCGCGGCGGTGGTCGGAGCGGCATGAAACTCGTCCCACAGAGCGTCCTCATCGGAGTAGCGGCTGCTGGCCGAGGCGGAGATGACGTCCACCACCTGTTCTTCCTGACGGTCCCAGATGACGGCCAGGTCGCCCTCGGCCTCGCACGGCACGATCATATAGCGGTCGGCGAAGGTCTTGCGGGCGGGCTTCTGGACGGTGGGGGTGCGGGCGAAGGCCATGTCGTGATCTCCTGAAGCGATTGCCTCTTGCTGATGTTGAGAGGATGCGACAGCATTGCGTCAGTTTCGGACGTAGTTCTGTGGAGAAGTTTCTTGCGGCACGACAAGGCGGCGATGGTCATCGATCTGGCGCGCGGCATGGCGGCCAGCGCCGAGGGGCTGACGCTGAACGAGATGGCGGGCCAACTGCGGGTCGGGCGGCGCACCGCCGAGCGGATGCGCGACGCCGTCCTGATGCTGTTCCCTCAGGTCGAGGAGATCAGCGATCCGCCGAGCAAGCGCTGGCGTATTCGCGGCGGTCTGTCCGCCTTCGAGCAGGCCCCGACCGCGACCGAGATGCTGGAGCTGACCAAGGCGGCGGCGGCCCTGCGCGCGGCGGGCGAACCGGCGCGGGCGGCGGCGCTGGAGGGGCTGGAGCGCAAGGTCAAGGCGGCCATGCGCTCGACCACCCTGAACCGCATGGCCCCGGACCTTGAGGCTCTAGTCCGCGCCGAGACCATCGCCGTCCAGGCCGGGCCGCGCCCCACCGCAGATGAGACGGTGCTGGCCGAGATCAGAGGCGCGGTGCTGGCCGAACGGCCGCTGAGCTTCATCTACGCCCGTCCGGGGGTCGAGGCGCGCAGCCGCAGCGTGGCGCCCTGCGGCCTGATGTTCGGGCGCGCCAACTATCTGGTGGCGGCGGATCGCGAGAGCGGGCGTATCCAGACCTTCCGCCTGGATCGCATGAGCTCGGTCGAGGCGGGAGAGGGGACGGCGCGCCCGCCCGCGGACTTCGACCTGGCCGCCTTCGCCAGCCAGTCCTTCGGCATCTATCAGGACGAGATCGAGGAGGTGGTGCTGCGCATCGCCCCTGAGGGTGCGGCTGAGGCGCGCGGCTGGCGTTGGCACCCGACCCAGGTCATCGAGGATCAGGCGGACGGATCGGTCCTGGTGCGGTTCCGGGCTTCGGGTATGCGCGAGCTGGCTTGGCACCTGTTCACCTGGGGCGAGCAGGCCACCATCGAGGGGCCGCAGCGGCTGAAGGCGGTCATGGCGGGCGAGCTGGCGGCGGCCGGGCGCGCCCTGTCGCGGGCGCAATCCTGAGCAATCCGTAAGCTGACGCCGCGCCGCTCGCGGCTATGTTCGAGCTGAACCGTATGGAGTCCGTCGTCTTGCGTTTGAAAGCCCTCGCCGCCTCGACCCTTCTGGCCGCCGCTCTTCTAGGGGCCTGCGCCGCCGCGCCCCTGCCGCCGGGGACCTGGGACGCGCGGGCCGCGCCGAGCGTCGAGGTCGTGCGCGACGGCGACCGGTGGACGGCGGACTATGTCTTTAACCGGGATGCGCAGGTCTGGGCCTTCATGGATTCGGCCCTGATGACCGACGTGCGTCAGCCCTGGCGTCCGACCCAATGGACGGTCGAGACGCCAGGCGTCGTCATGGAGCGGCGCGGCCACTATGACGTGATCCGCAGTCTGGACGGCGGTCCCGTGCCGCGCCACGTGCGCTTCTCGCTCAAGCCCAAGGCCGTCTATCTGGAGGCGGAATACGGCACGCTGACCTTCTCCGACGGCGCGGTCGCCCTGCCGACGCGCCAGTTCGACGTCTTCGCCCTGCCGTCGGTCGAGGCCGCCGAGGCCATGCCGGCCGACCTGAACGGCGTCGATCTGGAAGGCGGGGCCTCCACCGTTCGCTGGCGGGACACGGCGGGGCCGGTGCTGTTCAACGGCGAGCGCCGGGCCAGCCTTACCACGACCGGCGAGCGCTCCTATGTCCTGCTGGGGCAGGCGCGGGTGACGCCGGGCAGGGGGCTGACCACGGTCATCGATCCCAATCTGCCGCCGTGGATCGGCGAGGAGATCCGCAGCTTCGCTCCCCATGTCGGCGACTACTACCTGCGTCGGCTGGGCGCGCCGGGCGTCGGCAGCGAGACCTCGACCGTCATGGTCAGCTGGAACGGTCCGACCGAGCGCCTGTCCAGCATGGGCGGCAGCGTCCTGCCCGGTCTTATCGTCATGAAGTTCGAGGGCGTTGGCGTGTTGAACCCCAGTCGGGAGGTGCTGGAACGCTCGCGCTGGTTCATCGGCCACGAGAGCGCGCACTTCTGGCTGGGGCAGGCCGTGCGCTATCAGTTCGCGCGTGACGCCTGGATCACCGAGGGAGGGGCCGACCTGATGGCGGTGCGGGCGCTGAAGGCGCTGGACCCGGCCTATGACGATCGCGCCGAGCTTCAGACCGAGGTGGACGACTGCATCGATCTGGCGCGCAAGCCTGTAGCCGAGGCCGGGGATCGGGGCGAGCACCGCGCCTATTATGCGTGCGGCGCTGTCTTCGCCATGGCGGCGGAGGGGGCGCAGAAGCGGCGCGACGGCGGAGACTGGTTCGACTTTCTGCGCCCGGTCCTGGTCGCCAACCGCGACGACGGGGTCCTGAGTCGCGCCGAATGGCTGGACACCCTGACCCGTGTTTCGGGCGATCCGTCGCTCGCGGGAACCATCGAGCGGATGCTGGATCAGGGCGCGAACGATCCGGCAGCCGAGATCGCGGCTGTGTTCCAGAAGACAGGTGTTCCGCACCGGGTCGAGAACGGCAAGGTGGTCCTGCTCTGATCGTTGTTATTTGATCAGGATCAAGGACCGAACTTCGGCTCAGGCGTTCTATCGTTCTGGAACGAGAGGAGGTCGCCATGACCTGGTCCAGCCTGATCGTCTATGTCGATGACGAGCCCGACAACACCCAGAGGATCGAGCAGGCCGCCGCTCTGGCCAAGGCGCACGGCGCTCATCTGATCGGGGTGTCGGCCTGCGCGCCTGAAACCCCGATGGCCGACGCCTATGGAGCGGGCATCCTTGTGGGCGAGGTGTTGACGGCTCAGCACGAGCGGGCCGAGAGCGCCCTGAAGGGGGCCGAGGAGAGGTTCCGCGACATCGCTGTCCACGTGGGCGTGGGCTGCGAATGGCGCGCCGATGTGGGCGATCCTACCGGTCTTCTGGTCAAGCACGCCCGCGCCGCCGACGTGTTGATCGTCGGGCGCGATGCGGCCAACGCCAGCGGCTGGCGCGCGCCCTATCCTGCGGACCTGACTATGCGGGCAGGGCGATCGGTCCTGATCGTGCCGCCGAACCCGGCTCGCGCCGTCGCAGGCGCGCCGGTCCTGCTGGCCTGGACCGACAGCCGTGAGAGCCGTCTGGCCGCTGTCGCCGCCATCCCCCTGCTGCGCGAGGCCGAGAGCGTGCGCGTGCTGGAGTTGTGCGATCCCGAGGACATGGACGGCGCCCGGCTGCGCACCGCCGACGTGGCCGCCTGGCTGCGGCGTCACGGCGTCAACGCCGAGCCCGAGGCTCGCGCCCACGACGACCGTTCGGCGGGGCGTCGCCTGCTGGACTGCGCCGCCGAGATGAAGGCCGGCGCCATCGTCAGCGGGGCTTGGGGGCATGCGCGGATGCGTCAGTGGATCTTTGGCGGCGTGACCCAGACTCTGATCACCGAAAGCCCGGTGGCCCTGCTGCTGGCGCACTGAGCCGTCAGGCGAAGGGGTAGGGGCTGACCGACTTGGACCAGTCGTCGACCGTCAACGCCCGCCCGACCGGCGGCGCGGCGCGTTCGGCGCAGGGGTGGCGTTCGCATAGTCTGCACGCGGGGCCGATGGGCGTGACCTCGGGCCTTTGCAGGTCCAGGCCGCGCGCATAGGTCAGGCGGTGGGCGTGCTTCAGCTCGCAGCCCAGGCCGATGGCCAGGTCCTGCCCCTCGGTGAAGGCGTCCTGACCCTGGCGGTCCACGGTGCGAGCCAGGGTGAACCAGCGGCCGCCATCGGGCGTCTCGATGATCTGGGTGACGACGCGGCCCGGCGTACGGAAGGCCGAGTGCAGCCGCCAGCGCGGGCAGGCCCCACCGAAGCGCGAAAAGGGAAAGGCGCCGGAGGCGTAGCGCTTGGACACGTTGCCCGCCTGATCGACCCGCATCAGAAAGAAGGGCACGCCTCTGGCCGTGGGGCGTGACAGGGTGGTCAGCCGGTGCGCCGCCTGCTCGAAGCCGACGCCGAAGCGGGCCTGCAGCCGGGCCAGGTCATAGCCGGTTTCCTCGGCCGTGCGCTGGAAGGCGGCGTAGGGCATCAGGATGGCGGCGGCCAGGCTGTTGGTCAGCGAGGTCTTGAGCAGGTTGCGGGTCGGGGCGTCGGGCGTATTCGCCGCCTCGGTCAGGGCCTGAAGCTCGGCCCCGTGCTCCATCAGGGCCAGCTGGCTGGCGACAGCGAAGGCGCGCGATGACGGGCCGAGGGTGTCGGACAGCAGCAGGCGGCCCCGGTGTGGGTCGAAGCGGCGGGTCCATTCGACCATGACCTCGGCGGGCAGGGTGCGCACCGTCAGGCCGTGCCGCGCGAACAACCGTGCGCGGGCCAGGGCCTCGAAGCTCTCGTCCGGCGATGGGGCCTCGGCCTTCAGGGCGTCGTGCAGAGCCTCGCCGAGGGCGTCGAGTTCGGGGACGTGATTGTGGCGGCTCTGGATGTATTCGCGCACCCATTCCGACGGGCTGTCGGCGGGGGAGGCGGCGCCGGCGACCTCGGCCTCGGCCCGGTCGCGCACGCGGCGGTCGGAAAAGGCGCGGTAGAGCCTCAGGATGGCGTCGGCGGCGGCGGGTTGGTCCTCGGCCAGTTGCACGATCTCATGGCGCGGCACGGCCAGACCCTGAAACAGGGGGTCGGCGAAGGCCTCGGCCAGTTCGGCCTCGGAGGCCGGGCCGCCGGACTGGCCGAGGTTGCGCAGGTCCACGTCATAGGTCTCGGCCAGACGCAGCAGAAGCTGGGCCGAGACGGGGCGCTGATTGCGCTCGATGTGGTTGAGGTAGGAGGGTGAAACGCCCAGATCGCCGGCCATGGCCGTCTGCGACAGGGCGAGATCGCGCCGCAGCCGTTTCAGGCGGCCGCCGAGGAAGAGTTTGCGATCGGCGGCGGCGTTCATGACGCGATGATGTCATGATATGACTGAATGGCAAGTGTCATGATATGACTGTTTGACTTGAATGCTGTGGCTCGTGCTGTGTCAATCATGACGGTGGCGTGTTCTGGTCTGGTGACGGCGGCAGCAGCCGCGCCATTTCAAAGCCGAGACGAACATGACGACCTTCGCCGATCTGGTTCCTTCGCCCGCCGGCCGTTTCGACGGCATCGAACGCCCCTATACGCCGGAGGACGTTCTGCGCCTGCGCGGCTCGGTGCCGATCACCCACACCCTGGCCGAGCGCGGCGCCAACCGCCTGTGGCAGCTGCTGCACGACGAGCCCTTCATCAGCGCCCTGGGCGCCGTCACCGGCAACCAGGCGATGCAGATGGTTCGCGCCGGCCTGAAGGCCATCTATCTGTCGGGCTGGCAGGTCGCAGCTGACGCCAACACCGCCGGGGCCATGTACCCGGACCAGTCGCTGTATCCGGCCAACGCCGCGCCGGAACTGTGCCGCCGCATCAACCGCACCCTGCAACGCGCCGACCAGATCGAGCACGCCGAGGGCGGCGCCAAGCGCGACTGGTTCGCTCCCATCGTCGCCGACGCCGAGGCCGGTTTCGGTGGCCCGCTGAACAGCTTCGAGATCATGAAGGCCTTCATCGAGGCGGGCGCGGCGGGCGTCCATTTCGAGGACCAACTGGCCTCTGAGAAGAAGTGCGGCCACCTGGGGGGCAAGGTCCTGATCCCGACCCAGGCGCATGAGCGCAATCTGGTCGCCGCCCGTCTGGCCGCCGACGTCATGGGCACGCCGACCATCACGGTCGCCCGCACCGACGCCGAGAGCGCCCAGCTGATCACCTCGGACATCGATGAACGCGACCAGCCCTTCATCGACCGCGACAACCGCACGCCCGAGGGCTTCTTCCGCCTGAAGGAAGGCACGGGTCTGGACCATTGCATCGCGCGCGGCCTGTCCTACGCCAACATCGCCGACCTCTTGTGGTGGGAGACCTCGCATCCCGATCTGGACGACGCCAAGAAGTTCGCCGAGGCGATCCAGAAGGCGCATCCGGGCAAGCTGATGGCCTACAACTGCTCGCCCTCCTTCAACTGGAAGGCCAAGCTGGACGACGCCACCATCGCCAAGTTCCAGCGCGAGCTGGGGGCCATGGGCTACAAGTTCCAGTTCGTGACCCTGGCCGGCTTCCACAGCCTGAACAACTCTATGTTCGAACTGGCCGATGGTTACCGCGATCGCGGAATGGCGGCCTATTCCGAGCTCCAGCAGCGCGAGTTCTCGAACGAGGCCGCAGGCTACACCGCCACCCGTCACCAGCGTGAAGTCGGCACCGGCTATTTCGATCAGGTCGCCACGGTCATTTCGAACGGCCAGTCCTCGACCACGGCTCTGAAGGACTCGACCGAGACCGCTCAGTTCCACGCCGCATAGGAAAGGATAGAGACATGGAACCGATGACCCGTCCGCAAGCCATCATCGACTTTTGCCTGGCGCCCCTGGCGCTGGACGGATCGACCGAGGCGGAACGCGAGGTGCGCCGCCGTCTGGAGCATGTGCTCAAGACCTTTGAGGCCAAGGCCGCTCGGCCCTTGAGCGTGGACTTCTCGTCCATGCCCAGCCAGGTCATCAACGAAGCCGCCCACGGCTACGAATAGGAAGAGAAGACCCTCAGGCCGCCTGAACCGCGGCCTGAGGCGCGTCGGAAGTTAGTTCAGCCACCATGGCCAGCAGGGCCTCGACGCTGAAGGGCTTGGACAGATGGCGGTCGGCGCCGGCATCGATGCCGGCGGCTATGTGTTCGGGCAGGGCGTTGGCCGTGAGCATGACGATGGGCGTGGGGGACATGCCCATCGCCAACTCATGCAGACGAATCTCGCGGGTGGCGGTCAGCCCGTCCATGACCGGCATCTGCATGTCCATCAGCACCAGGTCGAAGGTCGACGCCCGGCAGGCTTCGACCGCCTGGACCCCATTCTCCGCCGAGACCAGATCGACGGCTTCCTGATCCAGGATCAACTCGACCACGCGCCGGTTGGTGGGATGGTCGTCGGCGACGAGGATGCGTAGGCGGCGGTTGTTCTCGACAAGGCCAGAGTCCGCCGACGCCACCATGGTTGGCGTCGGCGCAACGGGGGCTTCGGCTGGCCGCAAGGGCAGGGCCAGGATGAAGGCGGCGCCGCCGCCTGGCTCGCTTTCGCAGTCCAGACCGCCGCCCATCATGGCCGCAAGTTCGCGGCTGATCGACAGACCCAGGCCCGAGCCGCCAAAGCGTCGTGTGATCTCCCCGTCGGCTTGTTCGAAGCGGCTGAACAGGCGGTCGCGCGTTTCGGCGTCAAAGCCGATGCCGGTGTCCTGAACCACGAAGCGCAGGCCTTGAGGCCCGGCGTCGACGGTCAGGCTGACGAAGCCGGCGGCGGTGAACTTGACGGCGTTGGAGACCAGATTGGTCAGGATCTGTTTCAGGCGCACCGCATCGCCATGAACCCAGATGCGGGCCTCGGGCGCCACCTCGACGACGAATTGCAGTCCCTTGTCGCGGGCGGCGGCGGCATAGAGTTGGGCCGCCTCTTCGGTGGCGCGGGCCAGATCGAACGGCTCGTCGCCCAGCTCCAGGCGACCCGATTCGACGCGGGCAAGGTCCAGGATATCGCTGAGCAGGGTCTGCAGGGTGCGGCTGGAGGAGTGGATCAGGTCCAGCATCTCGCGCTGTTGTTCGCTCAGATCCGTGCGGGCCAGGGCCTGGGCCACGCCGATGACGCCATTCAGGGGCGTGCGGATCTCGTGGCTCATATTGGCCAGGAACTGGCTCTTGGCGCGGTTGGCGGCGTCGGCGGCGTCGCGCGCCTCGGCCAGGGCCTGGGCGTCGCGTTTCAGGTCGGTGATGTCGGAGCAGACCGTGACCGTGCCTTTTTCAGCCGTGCGGCGGTCCTGAACCCTCAGCCAGCGGTCGCCCACATTCTGTTCCATCGCGCCTTGGGGCCGCCGGCGGTTGGCCATGCGTTCGGCGAGCCAGGCCTGTTCACGGCCCTTGGCGCAAGGGTAGATGTTCGCTTTCAGTCCCGCTTCCAGGATTTCGCGGAAGGTGACGCCGACCTTGAGGACGGCGGCCACTTCGGGATTCACGTCGGCGTAGCGCTGGTTCCAGATCGCCAGGCGGTCGTCGGCATCGTAGAAGCCGAGGCCGTCGGGCATGGCTTCAATCGCCTCGCGCAACTGGCCCAGGGCGCTGTGGCGCGACCACCAGACCATGCCGGTCAGGAAGGCGGCGATGACGACCAATAGTCCGACGCCGGCGCCGATCCAGACGGTCAAAGCGGTCTCGGCGAAGGCGGCGACGGGGATCAGCACGCCGGGCGTGGGGGTGATGACGACAGCGCTCATGGCGACAAAATGCAGCCAGCAGACGCTGAGCGCCCCCAGGACGGTGGCGCCGATGACCCGCTTGATTCCCGATCGCCAGGGCAGGAAGCTCATGGTCCCGACCAGCATCAAGCCGCCGATCACGGCGAGCGCGACCAGGGGCGCGTTCCACGACAGCACGGCGCCTGAAAGCCGCATCGCACCCATGCCCAAGAAGTGCATGGCCGCGACGCCCAGGCCGCACGTGACGGCGGCGACGACTCTTCCGATGCGCCCGGCTTCGGCGAGGGCCAGATGCATGGCGACGTAGAAGGCGAACGCGACGACCAATAGTGAGCCTGCCGTTTCCCAGACCTCGTAGCGAACCGGCACGCCAATGTCGTAGGCGGTCATGGCGATGAAGTGGGTGCTCCAGACGCCCAATCCCGCCACCAGGGGGGCGGCGATTAAATAGACGCGCCGCGAGCGCCGCGCCACGCTGCGGGCGCGATCGAACAAGGATAGGGCGATCAGGAGACTGAAGACAGAGACAAGAAGGGCGAACGGCAGAATGCGCCAATCGTGTTGCTGAACCAGGCAGTTCAGGATCGTATTCACGTCAAAAACCCCTCGGTCTGTCGTCGTGACTGCCGCAAATCGGTGAACAAATTAAGCTAGGCACGAGAATCCCGCCGCCTCCGACGAAGGCCCCGTATTTCTGACAGGTTAGGGGCTGTCGCTGAATAATGAGATAACGTCGATCCTCATGCCGTACGAGCACTCGCCTTCCCCGGTCGCGCCAACCGCCTCGTCCCGGCTATGGACCGCCGGCGCCAGCGGCGGGGTGGCCATCCTGATCATGGCGGTTCTGGGCGTGATGAAGCCGGAGTTGGCGGGATGGCTGGCGGCGGGCGCGGCGGCGGTGGCTCTGGCGACCTGGCTGGTCAATCGTCGTCCTCCGGCCCTGGTCAGCATCAGCGAGCTGGACGGAAACGGACGCGTGGATATCGCGCCGGACGGCGCCTTGCTGGGTGACGTCTTCGAGGCGCTGGGCGATCCCATCCTGATCGTCAGCGGCGGCGAAGCCGATGACATCGCCGGACGCCGCATCGCCCTGGCCAACGCCGCCGCGCGTGAGCTGTTTCGCTTGAGCGGGACGGGCGGCGGTTTGCTGGTCTCCGTGATCCGCGATCCCAAGGTGCTGGAGGCGGTGGACGAGGCCCTGTTCGGCGATTTCAGCAGCACGGTCGACTATGTCGGCGGCGGCGCCCAAGAGCGGCACTGGCGCGCCTTCATCCGGCCCCTGCCAGAGCGGGACGCCCATCTGTGGGGCGCCGGGGCCCTGGCCCTGCTGGCCCTGCGCGACGAAACCGACGCCCGTCGCATGGAGATGATGCGCGTCGACTTCCTGGCCAACGCCAGTCACGAACTGCGCACGCCCCTGGCCTCGCTGTCGGGCTTCATCGAGACGTTGAAGGGCCACGCCAAGGACGACCCCAAGGCCCGCGATAAGTTCCTCGACATCATGGCCATCCAGGCCGACCGCATGGGGCGCCTGGTCGCCGACCTGCTGTCGCTGAGCCGGATCGAGCTGAACGAACACATCGCGCCTCTGGGGCGGGTCGATCTGGCTCGGGCGGCCTCCGACGTCGTGGACGCCGTCAGCGTCCTCTCGCGCGAGCGCGGGGTCACCATCAAGGCCGACCTGGGTCAGGGGGGGGCAAGCGTGACCGGCGACCGCGACGAGATCGTTCAGGTGATCCAGAATCTGGTGGACAACGCCCTGAAATATTCCAGCAACGGCGGGATGGTCGAACTGTCGATTGATCGTGGTCGCACCCTGGACGAGGCCATGGCCGCGCGCATGCCCGAGGGAACTCGCCTGTCCCTGGAAACGCCCGACCGCGAGACGGGGGTGAAATACGCCGTCGTCACCGTGCGCGATCATGGTCCTGGCATGGCGCGGGAGCACCTGCCGCGTTTGACCGAACGATTCTATCGCGTCGAGGGCCAGAAGAGCGGCGAGCGTCAGGGCACAGGCCTGGGCCTGGCCATCGTGCGCCACATCATCATCCGCCACCGAGGCGGGCTGAGCGTGGACAGCGCCCCGGGGCAGGGGGCGATCTTCGCGGCGGCCTTCCCCCTGGCCCCTGCGCGCGAGACGGAGCCCGCGGGCAGTTCGGCGATCTAGGCCTGCGACACAGGCTGCGACACAGGGGATGGGCACCGTAACAGAACTGTCACGCGCCCGTCTTATTCCGCTCGCCAATCACAGGCAGTTTCCCGGCCGAAACGCGCCGGACCCGGCACGTTAATGATTCACGCGTGCACGGACCCGGATGATCTGGATTTTCCTGTTACTGCTGTTCGCCTTTTCGGGGCTCGCCTATCTGGGTGGGCGTCGCCTGGCGACGCGCCGCAGCAAGGGCGTCAGGGCGCATTCGCGTCCTGGCCAACACGGCCTCTACGCCCTGATCTGGGTCGGCATGCCGGCCCTGGTCGTGCTGATCGCCGCCTCGATCTTCTCGGCCCCGCTGGAGCGCCAGATGCTGGCCGCCGGCGCACCCGACAGCATCACCCAGCTGGAGCCCTTCCGTCGCGAGGCCTTCTTCTCGGACGCGCGCCGCATCGGCCAAGGACTTGAGGCCCAGCAGATCTGGCCCGCGCCCTATGCCGAGGAACTGCCGGCTGAAGGCCGCCGCGCCCACAGCATCTCGTCGGCCCTGAACTGGGGCGGCGGTGTCGCGGCCCTGATCGCGGCTGTCCTGGGCGGGGTCTTCGTCTTCGTGCGCATCCGCCCCGACCTGCGAGCGCGCAACCGGGTAGAAGGCTGGATCAGCATCATCCTGTTCGCCTGTTCCGCGGTGGCGGTGCTGACGACGGTCGGCATCATCTTCTCCCTGGTGTGGGACAGCCTTCGCTTCTTCGCTTCGGTGCCGGTGACCGAGTTCCTGTTCGGCACCAAGTGGAGCCCGCAGATGGCGATCCGCGCCGACCAGATCGGCTCGTCGGGCGCCTTCGGAGCCGTGCCCCTGTTCGCCGGCACCTTCCTGATCATGCTGATCGCCATGCTGGTGGCGGGTCCGATCGGCCTGTTCTCGGCCATCTATCTGTCGGAATACGCCGGTCGTCGCACCCGCGCCGTGGTCAAGCCGCTGCTTGAGGTTCTGGCCGGGGTTCCGACCGTGGTCTACGGCTTTTTCGCCGCCCTGACGGTGGGGCCGGCCTTCCGCGTCTTCTTCAACACCATCGGCGGCTGGCTGGCCGGCGGACCGCTGGACGGGGTGGGGCAATACCTGCTGCTGGTTCAGAACCAGATGGCCCTGGTGGCCGGCGCTGTCATGGGGATCATGCTGATCCCCTTCGTCAGCTCCCTGTCGGACGACATCATGAACGCCGTGCCGCAGTCCCTGCGCGACGGCTCCTACGCCATGGGCGCGACCAAGTCCGAGACGGTCAAGAAGGTGCTGCTGCCCGCCGCCCTGCCGGGCATCGCCGGGGCCTTCCTGCTGGCCGTCTCGCGCGCCATCGGCGAGACCATGATCGTGACCATGGCCGCCGGTCTGGCCGCCAAGCTGACGCTGAACCCGCTGGACACGGTCACGACCGTGACCGTGCAGATCGTCACCCTGCTGACCGGAGACCAGGAGTTCAACAGCCCCAAGACGCTTGCCGCCTTCGGTCTGGGCCTGACCCTGTTCGTGGTCACCCTGCTGCTCAACATCGTCGCCATGCGCATCGTGCAAGCCTATCGGGAACAGTATGACTGACGCCGCCCAGAACCCGAGCGCCGTCAGCCCGCGCACCCAGCGCCTGCAAGCGCGCCTGCGCGGCCGCTATGCGCGCGAGACCCGCTTCAAGTGGTATGGCCGCGCGGCCATCGGCTTCGCCCTGGTCTTCCTGGTGATCCTGCTGGGCAGCATCATCATGCAGGGCCGCACGGCCTTCTACAGCCACAGCGTCACCCTGCCGGTGCATATGGACGCGTCGCGCATCGACCGATCCTACCCGCAGGGCGCCAACTTCGAGCAGATCGTCGCCGAGCAGCAACTGCGTCGTTTGGGCATCCAGGACGATGCGCAAGGCTCCAAGGCTGCGGCCATGAAGGCCCTGTTCTCGTCCGAGCTGAAGTTCCAGGCGGCGGGCATGATCGCGCGCCAGCCCAGCCTGCTGGGCCAGACGGTGCCGGTCACCGCGCCCCTGTCGGACAACGCCGACCTCTACCTGAAGGGCGAGATCTCCAGGGCCGTGCCCGAGGATCAGCGCCGCGTCAGCAATGAGCAGATGGCCTGGCTGGACCGGATGAAGGCCTCGGGCGCCGTGCGCGCCCACTTCAACAGCGCCCTGTTCACCAAGGGGGACTCGACCCAACCGGAACTGGCGGGTCTGCTGGGCGCCGTGGTCGGTTCGGCCCTGATGCTGCTGGTCACGGCCCTGATCGCCATTCCGGTCGGCGTCTGCGCCGCCGTCTGGCTGGAGGAATACTCGCCGCGCAACCGCATCACGGCGATCATCGAGGTCAACATCAACAACCTGGCCGCCGTGCCGTCGATCGTCTACGGCCTGCTGGGGCTGGCCCTGTTCATCAACTTCATGCACCTGCCGCGCGCCAGTCCGCTGGTCGGCGGTCTGGTGCTGGCCCTGATGGCCTTGCCGACGGTGATCATCGCCACGCGCTCGTCGCTGAAGGCCGTGCCGCCCTCGATCCGCGAGGCCGCCCTGGCCATGGGCGCCAGCCGCACCCAGACGGTGTTCGGCCATGTCCTGCCCCTGGCCATGCCGGGCGTCATGACGGGTTCGATCATCGCCATGGCCCACGCCCTGGGTGAGACGGCGCCCCTGCTGCTGATCGGCATGATCAGCTTCGTCCCCGGCGTGCCTCACGCCATCGACGAGCCCGTCGGCGCCCTGCCGTCGCTGATCTACATCTGGGAGAACGCCTCGGAGCGCGCGTTCCACGAGCGGACCGCCGCCGCCATCCTTGTGCTCCTCGCCTTCATGATCGTCATGAACGCCGCCGCGATCCTGCTGCGTCGGCGGTTCGAACGCCGGTGGTAAGTCTTATGAAGTCCAAAATCTTCCGCGCTCCCGATGGCCAGGCCGACGGCGGCTCCGCCGGGGCCAGCCTGTCGACCGCCCCGGCCGTGGGCGCCCACGCCTCGGCGCCGCTGGGCCCGATCAAGATCGCCGCGCGCGACGTCAGCGTCTTCTACGGCGAGAAGCAGGCGCTGTTCGGCGTCTCGCTGGACATCCCGGACAAGACCGTCACGGCCCTGATCGGTCCGTCGGGCTGCGGCAAGTCGACCTTCCTGCGGACCATGAACCGCATGAACGACACCATTCCGGGCTGCCGCGTCACCGGCGAGATCGAGATGGACGGCGGCGACATCAACGACCGCAAGATCGACCCCGTGCTGCTGCGCGCCCAGGTCGGCATGGTCTTCCAGAAGCCGAACCCCTTCCCCAAGACGATCTATGAGAACGTCGCCTATGGGCCGAAGATTCACGGCCTGGCCTCGTCCAAGGGCGAGCTGGACGACATCGTCCAGAAGGCGCTGAAGCGCGCCGGTCTGTGGGACGAGGTCGCCGACCGCCTGCACTCGCCGGGCACCGGCCTGTCGGGCGGCCAGCAGCAGCGTCTGGTCATCGCCCGCGCCATCGCGGTCGAACCCGAAGTGATCCTGATGGACGAGCCCTGCTCGGCGCTGGACCCCATCGCCACGGCCAAGATCGAGGAGCTGATCGACGAGCTGCGCGAGCGCTACTGCATCGTCATCGTCACCCACTCCATGGCCCAGGCGGCCCGCGTGTCGCAGCGCACGGCCTTCTTCCACATGGGCAAGCTGGTCGAGACCGGCGACACCGAAGAGATCTTCACCAACCCGCGCGAGCGTCGCACGCTCGACTACATCACCGGCCGCTTCGGCTAAGGGCGCGAGCATGAACCAGCATACGGTCAAGGCTTACGGCGACGAACTGAACCAGCTGACGGCCGAGGTCGTCCGCATGGGCGGTCTGGCCGAGGCCCAGGTGGCGGACGCCATCGAATCCGTCGCCCGCCGCGACGTGGCCCTGGCGAAGGCGGTGGTCGAGCGCGACAACCGCCTGGACGCTCTGCACCGCGACATCGAGAAGAAGTCGATCCGCCTGATCGCCCTGCGTCAGCCGGTGGCTTCGGACCTGCGCCGCACCTTGGGGGCCATGAAGCTGGCTTCTGATCTGGAGCGGACCGGCGATCTGGCCAAGAACATCGCCAAGCGGGCGCTGATCCTGGCCGAGGGCGAGCCGATGCAGCCCCTGACCCGTTCGATCGAGCGGATGGGCCGTCTGGTGTCGACCCGACTGCGGGACGTGCTGGACGCCTATACGGCCTCGGAGGTCGAGCGCGCCCTGTCGGTGTGGAGCACCGACGACGAGGTGGACGAGCACTACAACGCCCTGTTCCGCGAGCTGCTGACCTACATGATGGGCGACCCGCGCACGATCACGGCCTGCACCCATTTGCTATTCATGGCCAAGAACCTGGAACGGATCGGCGACCACGCGACCAATATCGCCGAGACCGTCCACTATGAGATCACCGGCGAGGAAATGCTGGGCGAGCGGCCCAAGGCCGTCCCTGGTCCGGGCGAGGAACAGACGCCCACGCCCCATATCTCGACCCAGCCGTCCGATCTGACGGACGACTGACCTTACTTCCTGCTGACGACTTCGACCGACCGGAGAGCCTGACGTGCAACCCTATATTCTGGTGATGGAAGACGAGGACGCCCTGGCCACCCTGCTCCAGTACAATCTGGAGAAGGAAGGCTATGACGTGACCGTGGCCGCGGACGGGGAGGAGGGGCTTCTACAGGTCGACGAACGCCTGCCGGATCTGGTCCTGCTGGACTGGATGCTGCCCAAGCTGTCGGGCATCGAGGTCTGCCGCCGTCTGCGCGGCCGGGCCGAGACCCGCAACCTGCCGATCATCATGCTGACCGCGCGCGGCGAGGAGACCGACCGCGTGCGCGGCCTGGACACCGGCGCCGACGACTACATGACCAAGCCCTTCTCGATGACCGAGCTGACGGCCCGCATCCGCGCCGTTCTGCGCCGTATCCGCCCGGGTCTGGCCGACGACCGCATCAACCACGCCGACATCGTCATCGACCGCGTCGCCCACCGCGTGCGTCGCGCAGGCAAGGAGGTCCACCTGGGGCCGACCGAATTCCGTCTGCTGGACCACCTGATGAAGCATCCCGGTCGTGTTTTCAGCCGCGAACAGCTGCTGGACGCCGTCTGGGGTTCGGACGTCTATGTCGAGGCCCGCACCGTCGACGTCCACGTCGGTCGCCTGCGCAAGGCGCTGAACGTCGAAGGTACGGTCAACCCGATCCGCACCGTGCGTTCGGCCGGCTATTCGCTGGACCTGAACAGCTAGGACGTCGGCGTCGCCGGCGATGGCCGGCGCGTTAAATTTCGGTCATCCGCATCTGCCGACGGCCTGGTTCGCCTCATGACGACAGGTCATGGGGAGAGGCGCGATGCCGGACGCGATCATTGCAATGCTAGGCTGGGTCGGGGCTGTCGCCCTGGCTGGAGGGCTGGCGGCTGTTCTGATGAAGGGGCGCGTGCGGTGGGGCTGGCTGATCGCCGCCCTGCTGCTGATGGCGGCCTATGACGCGGTGCTGACGCGCGGCTACGGCCATATTCCGCTGTCGTTCGGCGCTTCGAACTGGAACTGGGAAGGCAAGGCGCTGGCGGTCTTGCTGTCGCTCGCCGTGGCCAGCCTGCCGATCATCGGCTGGCGGCGGGCGGGCCTGACGCTGAAGCAGGATCGCCGGGGTTTGCCGGGGGCTTTGGTCCTGTCAGGTCTGCTGGTCGCCCTGTTTCTCGGGCTGGCCCTCTATTTCCCCGGCCAGGGCTTCGATCTCGACAGCCTGGCCTTCCAGTTGACCATGCCGGGACTGGACGAGGAGCTCTTCTATCGCGGCGTGCTGCTGCTGATGCTGAACGAGGCCTTCGGCAGGCCGGTTCGCATTCTGGGCGCATGGATGGGGTGGGGCGCGGTGTTGTCGTCCCTGGCTTTCGGCCTGACCCATGCCCTGGTCTATTCAGACGGCGGCTTCACCTTCGAGCCGCTGCTGATGGCCTCGACGGGAGGCGCGGCCCTGTTGCTGGTGTGGCTGCGCGAGAAGACCGGCAGCGTGCTGCTGCCGATCCTCCTGCACAACTACGGAAATGCGATCTTCATGCTGGTCTAGGCGGCCGGCTGTTCGATCTCGGCGGGGGCGATCTTGTAGACGGTCGAGCAGTATTCGCAGGTGGCGTGGATCATGCCGTCGTCCTCGACCATGGCGGCGCGGTCGTCGGGCGGGAAGGACTGCATGACCGTGACCAGCCGCTCCTTGGAGCAGCGGCAGACGGCGGCCAGGGCCTGGGCGCCTTCCAGCCGCACGCCGTCCTCGTGGAACAGACGATACAGCAGGGTCTCGGCGCTGACCGTGGGGTCGATCAGTTCGTCGTCGCCCAGGGTGTTGAACAGGGCGCGGGTGCGTTCCCACACCTCTTCGGTCGAGCCCCGGGCCTCGTCGCCGGCGATGACCTGAATCATGGCTCCGCCCGCGCGCCAGGCGGTGCCGTCTTCGGTCGTGATCTGGCCCACGGCCAGACGCACCTTGGTCGGCACCTGTTCCGACTGGGCGAAGTAGTGCTCGGCGCACAGCGACAGGCTCTCGCCCTCGATCGGGGTGATGCCCTGGGTGCGCTCGAAGTCCTCGCCCCGGTCGATGGTCATGATGAAGACGCCCTTGCCCAACAGCGTCTGGGCGCCGGGGCGGGTAAAGCCTTCGGAGGCCTTGGCCACCTCTTCGGGATCGAAGCGGCAGAAGCCGCGCAGCGTGCCGGCGGTGTCATAGTCGGCGACGACATAGCGCACAGGGCCGTCGCCCTGGGCCTGAACGATCAGGCGCCCCTCGAACTTCAGCGCCGAGCCGACGATGGCGGCCAGGACGCAGGCCTCGCCCAGCAGGGCGGCGACGGGTTCGGGATAGTCGTGGGCCGACAGGATCTTGTCCACCACCTCGCCCAACCGCACCAGGCGGCCGCGCACGGGCCAGCCTTCGATCTGGAAGGCGGCGGCGAGGTTGTCGGTCGGGGCGGTCGGCTGTGCGGCGGGCGCGTGATCGGTCACGGCGAAAGATCCTGAAAAAGGCGAAACTGTCTGGAAGCGGCGCAACATAGGGAGGCGACGCGCGCTTGGTAAGGGGCGGGGCGTGCGAACGTGCCGGCTTGCAGCTTGGCCGTTTGTATCGGAACCTCTTTCGTCCCGGTTCGCTCCTGTCCTGACGACAGTTGGTTTCGAGAAGAGGTTGCCCATGGTTCGACAGTTCAACGCCGTGGACGAGGTCCGCAAACATCCGGGGGTTGCTGCCGGCGTAGTCGCCGTCCTGGCCGGGATCGGCCTGGCCGCCCTGCTGCTGAACCAGCGCAGCGGCCCGACTCGATATGAGCGCTTGCGGGAACGTGTTGATCCGCGTGGTTGGTTCGACGCCGAGGCTCTGCGCCACCGCTTCGATGACATTGCACGTGGGGTGCGTCACGGCGCCGAGGGGCTAACGCACCGCGCCGCTGATCTCGGCGACTATGCGGGCGAGCGGGCCGGAAGGTTCGGCCAGGATGCCCGGGCGCAGGCGGATCACTGGCTGCAGCGTTCACGCAAGAAGGCGCGCAAGCCAATGAAGCGCTACGCTAGGCAGGCGCGCCGATACGCCGAGGATGCGGGCGACTTCGCGCACGACCACGCCAAGGAAGGCGGGGCCCTGCTGGCCGTGGCCACCATCGCCGCCGCCATCGGCGCCGCCGCCCTGGAAAGCCGCCGCAGAGGCGGAGGGTCGGGCGGTTTCGGCAAATTGTGACGTTCTTGGAAAAATCATGCGGAAAGGGGCGCTTCGACGCCCCTTTTTATTGCTGCAAGTGCGAAGCTGGGCTAGGTGCGGGGCATGACTTCGCCCGTCTTCATCTTCGACTTCGACTCCACCCTGGTGCGTATCGAGACGCTTGAAGCGCTCGCTGACATCGCCCTGTCCGACGCCCCCGATGCGGCGGCGAAAAAGGCCGAGATCGCGGGCCTGACCGATCAGGCCATGACGGGGCAGGTGGACTTCGGCACAGCCCTGCGTCGTCGTCTGGAGCTGCTGGCCCTGACCCGCGGCCACGTTGAGACCCTGACGGACCGCATTCTGGACGAGGCCGGCGCCTCGATCCGTCGCAACGTCGACTTCTTCGAGCGTCACGCCGAACGGGTCTATATTCTGTCGGGCGGCTTCCGCGAGGTGATCGCGCCCCTGGCCGCGCGTCTGGGCGTCGCCGCCGATCACGTCCTGGCCAACGACCTGATCTATGACGACGAGGGCCGGGTCACGGGCGTGGACGAGGCCAACCCCCTGTCGCGCGACAACGGCAAGCCCGAGGTCATCAAGGCGCTGAACCTGGCCGGCCCGGTGGTCATGGTCGGCGACGGCTGGACCGACGCCGAGGTCAAGTTGGCCGGCGCCGCCGACCGCTTCTACGCCTTTACCGAGGTTGTCAGCCGCCAGAAGGTGATCGAGGTCGCCGACGCGACCGCCGCCTCGCTGGACGAGGTCCTGTTCGCCGAGGGCGTGGCCGGGCGCTGGTCCTATCCGCGCAACCGGGTCCGCATGCTGCTGCTGGAGAACATCCACCCCGCCGCCGTCGAGCGGCTGGAGGAGGCGGGCTACACTGTCGAGACGATGAAGGGCGCGCTGGACGAGGACGACCTGATCGAGGCGATCAAGGGCGTGCACGTCCTGGGCATCCGCTCCAAGACCAACGTCAGCAAGCGGGTGCTGGAACACGCCGACCGCCTGCTGGCCGTCGCCGCCTTCTGCATCGGCACCAACCAGATCGATCTGGAGGCCGCCGCCGAACACGGCGTGGCCGTGTTCAACGCGCCCTATTCCAACACCCGCTCGGTGGTCGAACTGGCCATCGGCCTGACCATCGTCCTGATGCGCGACGTGGCTGACAAGTCGGCGGCCATGCATCAGGGCCAGTGGAACAAGTCAGCGACCGGCTCGCGCGAGCTGCGCGGCAAGACCCTGGGCATCGTCGGCTACGGCGCTATCGGCTCACAGTTGTCGGTCCTGGCCGAGGGTCTGGGGATGCGGGTCATCTTCCATGACCTGTCGGAGCGTCTGGCCCTGGGCAACGCCCGGCGGATGCGCTCGCTGGACGCCCTGCTGGCCGAGGCCGACGTGGTCAGCCTGCATGTCGACGGGCGCAAGGACAACACCGACGTCATCGGTGCGGCCCAGTTCGCGAAGATGAAGCCCGGCGCCCTGTTCCTGAACCTGTCGCGCGGTCACGTCGTCGATGTCGACGCCCTGGCCGAGGCGGTGAAGTCGGGCCGGGTGGCCGGCGCGGCGGTGGACGTCTTCCCCGAAGAGCCGCGCACCAACGCCGACCCCTTCGCCAGCCCTCTGCAGGGCCTGAAGAACGTCATCCTGTCGCCCCACATTGGCGGCTCGACCGAGGAGGCGCAGGAAGCCATCGCCGAGTTCGCCGCGGAACGCCTGCTGGGCTATCTGAACCGGGGCGACACCACCTTCTGCGTCAACCTGCCCAACGTGCAGCTGGCCGAGGTGTCGCGGGCCCACCGCCTGCTGCATATCCACCGCAATCAGCCGGGCGTTCTGGCCGAGCTGAACCGCGCCCTGTCGGCGGCGGGCCTCAATATCCTGGGCCAGCATCTGAAGACGGACGAGCGCACCGGCTATGTCATCACCGACGTGGACCGCGGCTATGATCCCGAGGTGCTGAAGGTCCTGCGTGACCTGCCGGGCACAGTGCGCTTCCGAATGCTTCACTGAACGACGTTCAGTTTACCTAGGGGCATCTTGCGCTTGCGGCGAAGCAGCGCATCCTCCCGATAACGACCGCATACTGACGGTCGAGGGAGGAACATCGATGTCTCGTCTTCTTCGCGGAGCGGCCCTGGCCGCCCTGACCCTGGCTGCCGTCTCGACGGCCAGCGCGGCCGGGGCGCAGAGCTACAACCGGCTGGTCGTCTTCGGCGACAGCCTGTCCGACAACGGCAACCTCTATCTGGCGACGGGCGGCGCGACGCCGACATCGCCGCCCTACTACCAGGGGCGCTTCTCCAGCGGGCCGGTCTTCACCGAGCGGCTGGGCTTCAACGCATCGAACTTCATGGGGCCGGTGACGGGCAGCATCAACTACGCCTTCGGCGGCGCTCGCACCGACAGCCAGGCCGCGCCGATGGGAATGCGCCTGCAGTTGTCCCAATATCAGGCTCGCGGCGGAAAGTTCGGTTCTGGCGATCTGGTCAGCATCCTGGGCGGCGCCAACAATATCTTCCAGGGACTGCCCGCAGCGGGGGCCTCCTCCAATCCGACCGCGAGCATCGCCCCCGTCTCGCTGGCGGCGGCGGCCGATATGAACTTCATCGTCGGTAGCGTGGCCCAGGCGGGGGCGGGGACCATTCTGGTCACCAACCTGCCCAAGCTCAGTCTGACCCCGCAGTTCCGTGGCACGCCCGCCGCGCCCCTGGCCGATTATGCCGTGACGACCTTCAACGGCGCCTTGCTGACCGGGCTGACCACGACGGCCGCGGCGCGACCGGGAACGAACATCATCATGATGGATCTGTTCAAGGTCGGTGACGTCATCGCCGCCAACCCCGCCGCCTTTGGCGTGTCGAACGTCACCCAGCCCTGCTTCAATGGCGCGACGGTCTGCTCAAACCCCAACGACTATTTCTATTGGGACGGCGTGCATCCGACGGCCGCCGGCCATGCAGTGATCGCCCGCCTGGCCAATGACTACCTCTACTACGGCGATCTGGGCTCGCAGACGGCGGTGCTTGGCGAGACGGCGGGACGTCATCGTGAGGATGCTCTGGACGACTCGACCGCCGCTCTGTCTGGACGCGAGGCGTGGGCGCCGGGGACCTCGATCGTCGTTGCGGCGCTGGCGGACCGCACCAAGACCGATGCGCGCGACGCTATCGGAGAGGCCACTTCGGACGGCTATGGGGTGCGGATCGCGATCGAGGGCGGCAGCGAGCGGCTCAAGTTCGGATTGGCCGGCAGCTATCGCAACGCCGACGTGGACGCGGGCAGCCTGAACGTCGAACTGGATAGCTTCGGCCTCGATGTCTACGGCGGTTGGCGCTCGGGCGACCTGTTCATCAACGCGGCGGCGGGCGTGGCGCAGGATGATTTCAACGACATCAGCCGTCTGACGTCGCTGGCGCCCGTTGTTCACACCGGCTCCACGCGCGGCGTATCGACTGGCGCGCGTCTGCAAGGTGGGATGTGGTTCGACATGGGCGGCATCGCCCTGTCGCCGCGCGCCGCCGTGACATGGGTCAACAGCGATGTGGACGGCTTCGTCGAGCAGGGGCCAGCGGCGCAGTACGCCTATCAGGACCGCACGGTTCAGGGCACGACCGCCGAGATCGTTCTGCGGGCCGAGGCGGGCGTCGACCGGTTCCATTTCTACGCAGAGGGCGGCTATCGCGACTCGCTGAGCGACGACAGCGACGCGGTTCGCACCGGCATCGCGGGCAATCCGGCCCAGGTCCTGTCGCGTGAGATCGAGGACCCCTGGGGCGGTCAGTTCCTGGCCTCGGCGGGCATCGAAGGCACGGTGATGGACCGCCTGAAGGTCTCGATCGGCTACAAGGGCCGCTTCGGCGATCGAGCCGACAGCCACATGGGCGGAGTGCAACTGACTTTGCCGCTGTAAAGCGCGCAATAGTGCAAGGGGAGGGGCCGCGCGGCGCAGGTCGCGCGGCCTCTTTCGTTCAGGGGAAGTGTTCAGGTTCCAGGACTGCGACGCCTTGTCGCCCATCCTGCGCCCCATTCGCGTCCCGGTGTGATGGCAAAAGACGACCAACCCCGGCCGTCGGCGACTGCTTTTTCCGCCACCTGCGCTGCCTGTTTCGCGTGACCATGACGGCCCTCCCGCTCGCAGTTTGAGCGCCCGGAGTGCAGTTTCAGTATGCGTTTTCTTCCCCCGGCCGTAAGGCCGTTTGCGATCCGTTTTGGTCAAACCAGCGTCGTCGCTGTTACCGCCGTTCTCGCCATGGCCGGCGCTCCCTTGGGGGCCGCCGGTCCAGCGCCCGACAAGGTCGAGGAGCTGTCCGTGCCCGCCTCCCCGCCGATCAAGGCTGTGGCCAAGCCCGCCGGTCCCGTCACCCGCAAGCTCCTGTTCGAGGCCCCTGTGAAGGGCTATCGCATCAACTCGGCCTTTGGACTGCGCAAGCTTACGATCGAGGCCAAGGCCCGCGCTCACAAGGGCGTGGACATCGCCGCCCCCAAGGGCACCAGCGTCTATACGACGGCTGAAGGCAAGGTGATCCGCGCCGGTTTCCAGGCTGGCGGCTATGGCAATTTTATCGAGGTGAAGCACCCGAACGGCCTGAGCAGCGTCTATGGCCACCTCAGCCGTATCGACGTGCATACGGGGCAACAGGTGGCGTCGGGCGAGCGCATCGGCCTTGTCGGGTCGACGGGCTACTCGACCGGCCCGCACCTGCATTTCGAGGTGCGCCGCAACGGGGGGCAGGTGAACCCGATCAAGGTCGTCGGCCAGAGCTTTGATGTGAAGGCCAGCGCCTGAAGTCCGGTCGGATCGGATCATGACTAATCCGTAATGTAAAATGGCCTTTCCATTGCCTGTCTCCCGCCGTTAGGATTCGCGTTCGACGATTGCGAGGGGGACGGCATGGTTGCGGCGCTGACGCTGGACGGGATCAGCAAGAAGTACGGGGGCTTCCAGGCGGTCTCCGACCTGAGCTTCCAGGTCGAGAAGGGTACGATCTGCGGTTTCCTCGGTCCCAACGGGGCAGGCAAGACCTCGACGTTGCGGATGATCCTGGGTTTGCAGTCGGCGACATCGGGGCGGATCGACATCCTGGGCGCCGACGATGGACGCAAGGTGCGCGACCGCATCGGCTTCCTTCCCGAGGAGCGCGGCCTCTACAAGAAGATGACGCCTGTGGACGCCATCGCCTTCTTCGGCGGGCTGAAGGGCGTGCCGGCGTCCGAGGGCCGCAAGCGCGCCCGCGAGATGCTGACCCAGATGGGTCTGGGCGACGCTCAGAAGAAGAAGATGAAGGAGCTGTCCAAGGGGATGGCCCAGAAGGTCCAGTTGATCGCCTCGGTGGTGCATCGCCCCGAGTTCGTGATCCTGGACGAGCCGTTTTCGGGCCTCGACCCGATGAACCAGCAGGGGCTGGAGGCCATGATCCGCGCCCTGGCCGCCGATGGCGCGACGGTTCTGTTCTCGACCCACGTCATGCAGCATGCCGAGCGTCTGTGTGACAAGGTCGTGTTGCTGGCGCGCGGCAAGAAGGCGTTCGAGGGCACGGTGGATCAGGCGCGGGCGACCTCGCCACGCTTCCTGGAAATGGAAGGCGTGCTGGACGTCGCCGCTGTCGCCGGGCTGCCGGGCGTGTCGGGCGTCGAGGTCCTTAACGATCACGGCGGAGTGCTGACGCTTCGCGCCGGCCTGGTCCAAGGCGCGGGCGGCCAGGAGGCGTTGAAGGCCGCCTTCCTGAGCGGACTGGATGTCCGTCGCTTCCAGATGAAGGAGCCGACGCTGCACGACGCCTTCATCGCCTTGACGGGCGACCACCCCGACGAAGATCAGACAGTCGCCCGAGATGGGGCGCGCGATGCGCTCAAGACGGAGGCCGCCCGATGAACCGCACCCTTCTGATCGCGCGCCGGGAGTTCATGGCCTACGCCAAGACCGTCGGCTTCTGGTTGTCCTTGCTGGCCTTCCCCCTGTTCGGGGTGCTGGGCGGCGCCATCCCCATCTTGATGAAGAGCGCCGAGCCCGTGCGCCAGGTAGCCCTGATCGACGAAGCGCCTGCCGGATCAGGCGTGGCCGCCGCCGTGCGGCGAGCCTTGGAAACCGAGCAGGCGAGGGGGGATATCAGCGCCCTGCGCATGGCCGCCATACCCGAAGCGGGTGTGGAAGGCGGCAATCGAGTGCGTCAGGTCGCCGAGGCCGAAGGCTTTGAGGCGGGCGTGGCGGCGCTGAAGCGCGAGGCTCCGCGCGCTGGAGCCGCCTTCGAGATGCCGAAACGTAGTCTGACCCTGGTGGCGGCGCCTGCCGACATCGCGGCTGCAGCACCGGGCGAGGCGCGCGACGCCCTGGCGCGTCGATACGTCAGCGATGATGCGCCGGAAGGAAAAGAACTGAGCGCTGTCGTCTTTCTGAACGAGACGAACGGCCAGCCGGGCGCTCGTGTCTGGACCGCTCGGGCCACGGACGACGCGGTCGAGGACGCTGTTCGCGACGCCTTGAAGGAAGCTAATCGTCACCAGGTCTTCGCCGCCAGCGGCATCGACCCGGCTGTGGTGACCCAGACGGACCGCTTCCGTCCTGAGCTGTCGATCTTCTCGCCCAAGGCGCGCTCGGGCGGTGAGGTCTCGTTCCGCGACAAGCTGCCGACCGTGGTCGGTCTGGCGGTTGGCTTCATCCTGTGGTCGCTGATCATCACCGGCGCCTCAATCCTGCTGAACAGCGTGATGGAGGAGAAGTCGAACAAGATCCTGGAGGTCCTTCTGTCTTCGGCCTCGGCGACCGAGATCCTGACCGGCAAGGTGTTGGGCGTGGCCATGCTGACGCTGACGGTGCTGATTGCGTGGGGCGCTCTGGGAGGCGTCGCCTTGGTCGCTGCGGCGCCGGACATGGCCCGCGACGTCGGCTCGGTGCTGCTGAGCGGCGGGCTCCTGGTCTACTTCCTGATGTTCATGGTCGGCGGCTATCTGATGTACGCGTTTCTGTTCGCGGCGATCGGCGCATTCTGCGAGACGCCGCGGGACGCCCAGACACTGATGGGGCCGATCATGATGGTGCTGATCGTTCCGTTGCTGGTCATGCAGATGGCCATCCGCACGCCGGATGCGCCAGTGGTGAAGATCATGAGCCTGATCCCGCCCTTCACCCCCTTCGTCATGGCCGCACGAGCGCCCAGCGGTCCGCCTCTGATCGAGATCGTCGGCGCGCTGATCGGCATGTTCGCCTTCGCAGCGCTGATGATCTGGGTCGCGGGCAGGGCCTTCCGCGCAGGCGCCCTGTCGGACGTGAAGCTGAACTGGAGAAGCTTCCTCGGCGCGGTGCGCGGCGGGCATTGAGGCGTCAGGGGCGGCCGCGAACCTCACGCGCGGTCGTCCGTTTGCGGGTCATGACGACAATGACCGCGGGCGTTCAGTGGGGGCTGACGAACGAAAAGCCGGCGGTGTTGCTGACATGGGCCGACGCCGCCGTTGACCTGCTCCAGGAGCAGGCTAGCCGAACGCAGTCAAAAGAAAAGGCCCGCTCCGGCTTCCCGGGGCGGGCCTTGATCTTGTCAGCCTGGGCTGAAGCCGATCAGCGCGGTGCGCGCGGCTTCGGAGCGGGCAGCAGGCCTTCGCGTTGGGCGCGTTTGCGGGCCAGCTTGCGGGCGCGACGGACGGCTTCAGCCTTCTGACGGGCGCGCTTTTCCGAGGGCTTCTCGAAGTGCACGTGGCGCTTCATTTCACGGAAGCTGCCTTCGCGCTGCATCTTCTTCTTCAGGGCTTTCAGCGCCTGATCGACATTGTTGTCGCGGACGAAAATCTGAACCAGGGTTATCTCTCCTTTGGCCGCCCGCCGCGTCCTTTCCAAGGGAGACGGGCAGACAAAATAAAATCTCTCCCGAAAGTCAGGGCTTTCGGATGAAGGCGCGCTGATACACGACACAGGGGAGCCTGTCCAGATCGTCACAGCCAATCGTGATGGCTCGAAATGCCCGCCGGAGCGGACTATTCTGGGGATATGACCCAGACCGCCGACGCCGCTCCCAAAACCGACTGGGCCTCCCGCATGGAGCAGGCCGTGCTGGACGCCGCCATAGAACGCGCGCCCACACTGGGCTGGAACAGCCGCCTGGTCCGCGCGGCGTGCGAGGCGAACGGGCTTTCGCTCGGGGATGAAGAACTGCTGCTGCCCAACGGCGCCCGCGACCTGGCTGTCCTGCTGTCGCGACGTCACGATTCGCGGGCGCTTCAGGCGTTGGAGGCCACGCCTGCCGCCACGATGAAGATTCGCGAGCGAATCGCCGCCGCCGTCTCGGCGCGGATGGAGGCGGGGGCGCAGGACATCGAGGCGGCCAGGCGCTGCGCCGGGTTTCTGACCCTGCCGACCAATGTGGATCTGGGCTTCAAGCTGGCCGGGGAGAGCGCCGACCATCTGTGGCGCTGGGCAGGGGACACGGCGACGGACCAGAACCATTATTCCAAGCGCGCCATCCTGGGCGGCATCCTGATCCCCGCCCTGACCATGCGCTGGTTCGAGGGACGTGAGGCCGCAGAAGCCTTCGTCGCCCGCCGCATCGAGAACGTCATGGCCTTCGAGAAGTGGAAGGCGGGCAAGGACTTCGACGCGCCGATCAAGGCCGTCACGGACGCCCTGGGACGGCTGCGCTACGGGGCGAAGGAAGCCTGACCTCCCTCTCCCAGCGTGAGAGGGCTTGAGCCTCGGAGAGCCGAAGGCGATCCGCCAGGCGAAAGGGTGAGGGGCTTCGGCTTGCCGTTATTCCTCGCCGCTCACACACTCCTCCGATGACATCCTCGCGAACCGACCGTGCGCGTGCGTTGCGCCAGTCTTGCGGGCGTGCGGAAGAGCGCGTCTGGGCGATTCTGCGCGGGGGAAGGATCGACGGCCACAAGTTCCGCCGCCAGCATCCTGTCGGCCCCTACTTTGCGGACTTCGCCTGCGATCAATTACGCTTGATCATTGAGGTCGACGGCGGCGTGCATCGGCTGGATCAGGTGGCGGCGCGCGACCGGCAAAGGCAACAGGGGCTTGAGGCGCTTGGCTGGGTGGTAATCCGGGTGACCAATGATCAGGTCTTCAGCGCGCCGGAAGGCTTAATCGAAGCGGTGAGGCTGCACGCGTGGCGTCTTCACGGCTGACCGCCGCCCCTCACCCTTTCGCCTTGGCCAATCGCTTCGCTCTTGGAGGCTCAAGCCCTCTCCCAGCGGGAGAGGGTCAGAGGATGCGGTTCACGTGGGCCATCTTTCGACCGGCGCGGGCGTCGTGCTTGCCGTAGAGGTGCAGACGAGCGTTCGATTGGGCGGCCAGCGCGCGCCACTGATCGACCTCGTCGCCCAGCAGATTGGTCATCTCGATGCGGGCGTGGGCGTCGGTCGGGCCCAGGGGCCAGCCGACGATGGCGCGGATGTGCTGCTCGAACTGGTCGCAGACGCAGCCGTCCTGGGTCCAGTGGCCGGTGTTGTGGACGCGCGGGGCGACCTCGTTCACCAGCAAGACCCCACCTCCCATGTCGAATAGTTCGATCCCCATGACGCCGACGTAGTCGAGGCCGTCGAGCACCGCCGAGGCGATCTCGACGGCGCGGGCCTGTGTCGCTGGATCGACGGCGGCGGGGGCCAGGGTGGTCTTGAGCACGCCGTTGGCGTGGATGTTCTCGCCCAGGGGATAGACGGCGACGACGCCGTCGTGTCCGCGCGCGGCGATCACCGACAGTTCGCGATTGAAGACGGCGGCGGCTTCGAGCACGGCGGGGCGGCGGCCGATGGCGTCGAAGGCGGCCTCGGCGTCGGCGGCGTCGCGGATCCAGACCTGACCCTTGCCGTCATAGCCCTCGCGGCGGGTCTTCAGGACGGCGGGCAGGCCAAGCTTGTCGATGGCCTTGGTCAGGTCGTCCAGGGTGGCGACGGCGGCGAAGTCGGCGGTCACGGCGCCGACGGCGTTCAGATAGGTCTTCTCGTCCACCCGGTCCTGGGCCACGGCCAGAGCCGTCGGTCCGGGCGCGACCAGGGCGCCGGCCTCGGCCAGGGTCTCGACCGAGGAGGCCGGGACGTTCTCGAACTCGAAGGTGACGACGTCGCACAGCCGTCCGAGCGCCTGCAGCGCGTCGGGGTCATTATAGGGGGCGGTGATCTGGGCGCGCGAGACGCGGGCGGCCGGGCAGTCCGGCTGGGGATCGAGGATCACCACATCGAAGCCGAGGCGCGAGGCGGCCTGGCTCAGCATCCGGCCCAACTGGCCCCCGCCGAGAATACCGAGGGTCGATCCGGGGGGCAGGGGCAGCTGGGGCAAGTCAGTCCTCGACGGTTTCGGCGATGGAATCGGTCTGGGCGGCGCGGAAGGCGCTGAGGCGCTCGGCCAGGGCGGGGTCCGACAGGGCCAGGATCTGCGCCGCCAGGATGCCGGCGTTGGCGGCGCCCGCCTCGCCGATGGCCAGGGTGGCGACCGGTACGCCGCCGGGCATCTGGACGATGGAGAGCAGGCTATCCATGCCCTTCAGGGCCTTGGACTGAACCGGCACGCCCAGCACGGGCAGGTCGGTCATCGAGGCGGCCATGCCGGGCAGGTGGGCCGCGCCGCCGGCGCCGGCGATGATGACCTTGTGGCCCTTGGCCTTGGCGGTCGTGGCGAAATCATAGAGGCGCTGGGGCGTGCGGTGGGCGCTGACGACCTTGGCCTCCCAGGCGACGCCCAGTTGATCCAGGCGGTCGGCGGCCAGCTTCATGGTCGGCCAGTCGGACCGGCTGCCCATGATGATGGCGACGGGTGGCGTCGAGGCGGTCATGCGAAGGCTCCCCACACGGAAAGCGGCCCGTTACAGCACGCGCGTTGCGCCCGCAACCAAGGTCGTTAGAATCATCGCCGTCGCGAGGGCCTGAGTCGCCCGGGATTCGCGACGCCGGAGCCTGACTTGACCGACGTGGCCGAACCGACTGCAGAGACCGATCTGCACGCCGAGATCGAACGGCTGCGCGCCGAAGTCGCCGCCCTGACCGCCCGCGCAGAGACGGCCGAGGCCCTGGCGGACCACGATGTCCTGACGCCCGCGCTGAACCGGCGCGGCTTCATGAGCGTGCTGAGCCGCAGCATGGCCTATTGCCGCCGTCACGAGGTCGAGGCGGCGCTGCTCTATCTCGACATGGACGGCTTCAAGGGCGTCAACGACGGCTTGGGCCATGCGGCGGGCGACGCCGCCCTGATGGCCGTGGCGGACCTGCTGCTGGCCAATGTGCGCGAGTCCGATGCGGTCGGGCGCCTGGGCGGCGATGAGTTCGCGCTTCTGCTGATGAACGCGGGCGCGGACGAGGGGCGTGCAAAGGCGCAGCGCCTGGCGACCGCGCTGGAAACCGAAGGCTTCGTCTGGGAGGGCGCGACTGTGGCCCTGGGCGGTTCGTTCGGCGTTCGCGCCTATGCGGGGCAGACCGATCCCGAGGTCTGGCTGTCCGAAGCCGACGCCGCCATGTGGCTGCGAAAGAAGGCGCGCTGAGCCTTCGCCTGCCTAGGCGATGATGTCGGGCAGGATGCGGTCTTCGATCTTCACGATCTCGTCGCGCAGGGCCAGCTTCTTGCGTTTGAGGCGGGCGATCCGCAGCTGATCGGGGATCGGCATGTGGCCGAGCGCCTCGATCGAGGCGTCGAGGTCGGCGTGTTCCTGAAGAAGCGCCTTCAACTGATCGCGAAGCTGCTGGTCCTCATCGGACAGGAAAGGTTGGTCGTCGTTCATGGCTCGCCCCGGAAGCCCCCTCTTATAACCGACCGGCGGTCAGGCGGGAAGGCGATCCGCCAGCGTCGTCAGCGCCGGACGCGGCACCACGCGAGCCCACAGCTTCGCGGTCTCGGCCAAGCCGTCGATGGCGCGGCGCGGGGCTCCCGACGGCGCGGGGGCCAGGGCTTCAAGCTCCAGCATCAGGCGGCGTTCGGCGTCCAGCTCCAGCGCCTTGACCTGCTGGCGCAGGGCCTCGCGGTGATCATGGTCGACATCGGGGATCGGCGCCTTCAGCGTCCGGCGCACGGCGCGCAGGGGGGCGACGACGACGGTGTCGTAGGCGCGGGCGGCGTCGCAGGCGGCCTCGATCGTTTCCTCGTCCGGGCGGCGGCCGGTAACGGCGAGCCAGGCGGCCCATAGCAGCAGGGGCACGTTCTGCTCGTTGTGATCCTGCAGGCTCAGGCAGGACTCGGCCACGCCGGGAGCCTCATAGGCTGTGACGGCCCAGGGCCAGAAGTCGCTCATGCCTGGGTTCCGGCGTTCAGGCCTTCCCAGCGGCGCACGGCCGACCAGTCCAGACCGAACAGGTCCAGGGCGCGGCCGACCGACTGATCCACCATTTCGGCGACGCTGGCGGGTTTGGCGTAGAAGGCGGGCAGGGGCGGGGCGATGGTGGCGCCCATTTCGGCCAGGGCTGTCATGGTGCGCAGGTGGCCCAGATGCAGCGGCGTCTCGCGCACCATCAGCACAAGGGGGCGACGCTCCTTCAGCACCACGTCGGCGGCCCGGGTCAGCAGAGTCGAGGTCACGCCGGTGGCGATCTCGCTCATGGTCCGCACAGAGCAGGGAGCCACGATCATGCCCATCGTGCGGAACGAACCCGAGGCGATGGCGGCCCCGACATCGGCCAGCTTGTAGGTCACGTCCGCCTTCGACAGCAGGTCGCCGGGGCTTAAGTCCGTCTCCTGCGACAATGTGAGCAGGGCGGCCTTGGTGACCACCACATGGCTCTCCACGCCCAGTTCCCGCAGGGCGTCCAGCACGCGCGCGCCGTAAATGACGCCGGAAGCGCCAGAGATTCCAACGACCAACCGCGAGGGCTTCGGGTTCCGTATGGTCGAGTTCACATCATCGGCCATTTTGACTTCCACAGTCTCCGTGTTCGGAGCGACTCGGGGTCACCGCAATGTGATTCCACAGGCCGTCGTTCCGGGCGCTCAGTGTAGTGGTCCCTAAGACATGGAGGCGCAAGCCATGACGATCGAGGCTCGTATTCGCGAACTGGGAAATCGGCACAGGACGCTGGATGAGACCATCCAGCAGGAGACCCGCCGGCCCACCGCGGACCCGACACACCTCAGGGAACTCAAGCAGAGAAAGCTCAGGCTGAAGGAAGAAATCACTAGCCTGGAGGCCAGGACCCACTAGGCCCGCCTCCGAAAACAGAACGGCCCCGAAGATCGCTCTTCGGGGCCGTTTTCATGTTCAGGTCAGAACAATCAGTCGTCGTTGCGGCCGAAGACCGATTCCGCGGTCGGCTCGGCGCCGGGACGCACGCGCTCTTCGGGGACGAACTCGGGCTCTTCCGGCTCGGCTTCGATGGCCTGCAGCACGCCGCCGCCGTTCTTGGCGTCGTCCTTGGCCTTCTTGTCGGCGGCCTTCTTGACGATCTCGTCCAGTTGCAACTGGCCGACCAGGCCGAGGGTCACCGGATCGACCGGCTTGATGTTGGCCGAGTTCCAGTGGGTGCGGTTGCGCACGGTCTCGATGGTCGACTTGGTCGTGCCCAGCAGCTTGGCGATCTGGGCGTCGGTCACTTCCGGGTGGTTGCGCACGAACCAGGCGATGGCGTCGGGACGGTCCTGACGACGCGACACCGGCGTGTACTTGGGGCCGGTCTTGGACGGCTTCAGCAGTTCGGCGTGGCGGCTGACCACGGCCTTCATGCGGTAGTCGGGGTTGGCTTGCGCCTTTTCCAGCTCTTCGCGCGTCAACTGGCCGCCGGTGACGGGGTCCACGCCGCGGATGTCGCGGGCCACGTCGCCGTCGGCGATGCCGCGCACTTCCAGCGGGTGCAGACCGCAGAAGGCGGCGATCTGCTCGAACGAGAGCGAGGTGTTGTCCACCAGCCAGACCGCGGTGGCCTTGGGCATCAGGATGTCGGTCATGGGGCGTGCGTCCCGGCGTTTGCGGCCCGAAAATCGGGCGTTTGAATCGACGGCGCCCGACCTTTCGGCCGGGCGCTGAGACCTTCTGTATAGGCCCATTCTCGATAAAAGAAAACGTTGTCCGAAGATGGCGTACAGCAAAGGTTCATGGAGAATGTTGAACAGTCTCGCTTGTGGCGCGTTGGTGCGCCGAGCGATTTAGAGAAGGACAGCTCTCATGAGACAGTTCGCGATTATCGCCGCCAGCGCAGTCATGGCCTTCGGCGCCGCCGCTGCCGTGCCGTCGGGCTCGGCGGAGGCCCAGGCTCAGATGCGCGGCGCCCCGCGCGGCAGCTATGCGCAGTCTTGCAGCGGCTCCTACGTCAATCAGGGGCGTCTCTATGCGGACTGCCGCGATCGCCGTGGCAATATGCGCGAGACCTCGATCGAGTTGGCGCGCTGCTCCAGCAGCGACATCGGCAACGATAACGGCCTGCTGGTCTGCTACAATCACCGCGGCGACTATGAGGACAACGGCCGACCGGGCAACGGCAATGGCGGCGGCTGGGGCGGCGGCAACGGCGGCGGTTGGAGCAATAGCTCGATCACCGTCTATCGCGACGCCAACTATCGCGGTCAGTCGATGAGCTTCCGTCAGGAAATCCCCAACCTGCGCAACAGCGGTCTGAACGACGCCATCAGCTCGATCCGCCTGGACCGCGGCAGTTGGGAGGTCTGCGAGGACGCAAATTATCGTGGACGCTGCCAGATCATCAGCAGCGACGTGCGCGATCTGGGGCGCACCGGCCTGAACGACCGGATTTCCTCGCTGCGCCCCGCGCGTCGCGGCGGCAACTGGTAGGACTTTGAAACGGGAGGTTTCGGTCTCCCGTTTTTCTTTTCGTCAGAGCGTCAGGACGATCTTGCCGACGTGGTCGCCAGCTTCCAGCCTTAGATGGGCCGCGGCAGCCTGTTCCAGGGGAAAGGTCGCCTCGACCTTGGCCTTGATGGCGCCCGACGCGATCCAGGGCCATACGGTCTGCTCGACGGCGGCGGCCAGGCGCGCCTTCTCGTCCGCAGGGCGACTGCGCAGGGTCGAGCCGGTCAGGACCACGCGCTTCAACATGACCCGCATCAGGTCGATCTGGGCCAGGGCGCCTGTCAGGGTGGCGATGACCACCCAACGCCCGCCGGGCTTGAGCGCGTTCAGGTTCAGTTCGGCATAGGCCGCCCCCACCATGTCCAGCACGACATCGACCCCGCCCGCCGCCTTGATGGCGTCTAGGAGGTCGCCGTTCGTAGCGTCCAGGCTGACGTCGGCGCCCAGGGCGAGCGCCGCCTCGGCCTTGGCCGGCCCGCGCGAGGTGGCGATGACGCGGGCGCCCGCCGCCTTGGCCATCTGAATGGCCATGACGCCGATGCCGCTGGTGGCGCCGTGGATCAGCAGGGTTTCGCCCGCCTTCAACTCGCCGCCCTCGAAGACGTTGGCGAAGACGGTGAAGGCGGTCTCGGGCAGGGCTGCGGCTCTGACGAAGTCGAGACCCTTAGGGAGAGGTAGGGCCTGGCGGGCGTCGACCACGGCGTATTCGGCGTAGCCGCCGCCGCCCAGCAGGGCGCAGACTTGGTCTCCGACCGCCCAGCGGGTCACGCCGTCGCCCACGGCGTCGACTTCGCCGGCGATTTCCAGGCCGAGAATGTCCGAGGCGCCGGGCGGCGGCGGATAGCGGCCTTCACGCTGGACGATGTCCGGGCGGTTGACTCCGGCGGCATGAATGCGAACGCGGATTTCGCCGCGCCCGGGCGTGGGCGTAGGGCGCTTGGCCGCCTTCAGCGCTTCAGCCGGTCCGTGGCCGCCTTCGATCTCGATGACGCGCATGGTGTCTCCGCCGCTTGCAATCCTTGTCATTGGAGCGTTTTCATACGGGCTCGTGCGGTCGCTGACCACGGAGGCGATGATGTCGTTCGAAGATCTGGAACCGCGGCCCCAAGCCGGCGAGGCGCTGAAGACCCTGAGTCGCGAAGACTTGGACCTGTTCGCCGTCGATGAACTGCATGAGCGGATCGCCGCCCTGGAAGCCGAGATCGCGCGTTCGAAAGCCGCCATCGACGGCAAGTCCTCCAAGCGCAGCGCCGCCGACGCCCTGTTCAATTTCCGCTGATCAGCCTCTCCCGCGTTTTCGCAATCCGTGGCATGACGATTGCAGTTCCGGTCCGTGCGGAGTCGTTCTGACCCGCGAGTTTGACGGACGCGCGTTACGTTTCATGGGTAGGACCGAGTTGACCGCCATCGACGCTGACATGGTCGGAATGCGTTCGCGCAGCGCTGAGGTGCTGGATTTCGCGCGCTCCGAGCTGTTCGACCGCACCTTCCGCGAAGGCATGGAGCTGGTCGAGGAGACCGCCGCCTATCTGGACGGCGACGGGCGTCAGGATTCGCGCCTGCTGTCGCGCGCGGCGGCCTTGGCCTATGCAGGTGAAAGCATGAAGCTGACCACGCGGCTGATGCAGATCGCGTCCTGGCTGCTGGTGCAGCGCGCCGTGCGCGAGGACGACATGAGCGCCGACGCCGCCTGCGAGCCGCGTTATCGGCTGGCAGACCGCAAGGTCGAAAGCGAGCCCAGCCATCGCGAACTGCCCATCGCCCTGGTCGAATACGCCGTGCGCGCCGAGAAGCTGTACGACCGCGTCCTGCATCTGGACCAACGGATGTATCTGGGCGGCGACGAGGAACAGCCGGTCAATCCGGTGCAGAGCCAGCTGGATCGCCTGCAGGCGGCTTTCGGGGGCTAGGCCCCCGATAACCCTGAGCTTGAGCCCTACGGCCCGACGTCGTTGGCGTCGCTGGGACCGTCGGCGATGACGCGCGGCAGGTTGACCGCGATGCCCAGCGCCTGGGCCAGCTTCTCGTCGCGGCGATAGACGTCCTCGCGGAAGGCGACGCGGCCCTGACCGTCAACGAAGGCGGTCCAGTAGAGCAGGCGCACGGCGATTTCGCGGCCCGTGGTCACGCGCGTGGTCTCACGGCTGTCCTGGGCGGTGTCGAACTGAGCCAGCTTGGCAGGGTCGGGCTGCAGCAGCAGGCGCGCGAACTCGACAGCGTTCTGAACCCGGACGCAGCCATGGCTGCGCTGACGCACCGACAGGTTGAAGGCCCCCTTGGACGGGGTGTCGTGCAGGAAGATGGCGTAGCTGTCGCGCAGCTCGAACTTCACATAGCCCAGCGAGGACTGAGGTCCGGCGCGCTGCACCACCCAGCCGTCCTTGTTGATGTACATGTCGTGGGCCGCCAGATAGCCGGGGCCCTTGGGCAGGATTTCGCGACGCGCGATGCCCATGGGGACGGTCCAGGGCGGATTGGCCACGACCGAGGCGAAGGGCTTTTCCAGGCTGGGGGTCTGATTCTCGACCGAGCCGACAACGACGCGGTTGGAGTGAACCGGCTTGCCGTCCTTCCAGTAGACCATGATGGCGGCGGCGGTGTTGACCTCGATCCGCTCGGGATTCAGGTCGCGCTTCAGCCAGCGACGACGTTCCAGGTTCAGGGCGATCTGGCGGGCGCGATCCTCGGCCGTGGCGCCGAGCGAGCGCTGGGTGCCGGGGCCGATGCGACCGTCGGCGCCGAGGCCATGGCGGGTCTGGAAGCTGCGGACGGCCTGCTGCAGCTCGGAACCATAGGCCAGGTTGCCCTTGAGGCGTTCGCCCGCAGAGGCGCTGAGGTCGCCCTCGGCCACCAGGCGGGCCACCAGGGCCGGGATGCGGTTGTCGCTGGTGTCGGGCTCGATCGTGCCGCCCTGACGGAAGGCGGGCCAGCCCCCCGCGCGGGCAATGCGGCGATAGCGGGCGTAGCCAGCCGACAGGTTGGTGTAGCCGATGTCGGTCGGGGCCAGGTTGTCGAACCACTGGCTCAGTTGGTTGCTGCTGACCGCCTGGGTCAGGCCGGTCGGGATGTCGATGCTGTTCTTCTGCATCTCCCACAGGTCCTCGACCGTCTCGGGACGGACGCGGCCTTCGGCCAGGACGCGGGCATAGGTCACGGCGGCGGCAGTGGTGCGGATCTCGGCCGAGCCGGGATCGGCGGCCAGGCCGACGAAGTCGAAGAAGTCCCCGGCGGGCAGGGCGTGACGCTCTGCCCCGGCGGCCACCTCGCGCAAGACGCGCAGGCGGTCGGCGGTCCAGATCGGCTTGCCGCCGGTCAGTTGATAGACGGCGCGGACATCGGCCTGGACAGCCTCGGGCAGGCGCCCGGCCTGGGCGTCGAAGCCGGCGATGAAGACCTGGGGATCGACCGACCGGGTCTGCGCCAGTGCGGACGAGGCCGCGCCAAGGGTCAGGGTCGTTGTTGCGACGCCAAAGCCCAATTCCCGTCGGTTCATTCTAAAGCTCTTCAAGTCCGGTCCGGCGCCAGACCCGTCGCCTGCGCCCCGAAGGATCGAACGCCCGCATGTTATCGACGTTCCGGGCAAACAAAAAGCGCCGGCCCATCGGACCGGCGCTTCTGTGGCGACTATGTCGCAGGCCGTAAGGCTTACTTCTTGATGAAGCCGCCGAACTTGTTGTTGAAGCGCGACACGCGGCCGCCGCGGTCCAGCATCTGGGCGTTGCCGCCGGTCCAGGCGGGGTGGGTCGACGGATCGATGTCGAGGGCCAGCGAGGCACCTTCCTTGCCGTAGGTCGAACGGGTCTGGAAGGTGCTGCCATCCGGCTTCACAACCGTGATGAAGTGGTAGTCGGGGTGCGTGTCCGCTTTCATGGGTCTGATCCGTCTCTGCGCTTCGACGATGCCGACCGTCAGTGCGCGTAAATAGAGAAACCCGCCGAGGCTAAACGGCGGGAATGAGCGGCGGCGTTTACACCGGGGGGCGTTCCGGGGCAAGAGCGCGGTCATGACACAAGTTTCCCCGCCTTCCGTCCCGCAAGACGCCGCCGCCCGGGGGCGCCCCGGCGCCGGGGCCCTGCTGGCCGAGCAGATGGAAGAGGCGGGCGGCAAGCGCGCCAAGACCCGCAACATCAAGCCCCTGGCCCAGTTGCTGCCTTTCATGATGCGGCATCGGCTGGACGCGGCGATCGCCGGCCTTTGGCTGATCGGCTCGACCGTGGCTTCCCTGGCGCTGACGGCGACGGCGCGCGGGGCCATCGACAACGGCTTCGAGAACGGCGGTCGGGACATCAACACCTGGTTCCTGATTCTGGGCGCCAACGCCCTGATTCTGGGGCTGGCGACGGCCTTCCGCTATTTCTACGTGACCAAGACGGGCGAGCGGGTCATCGCCGACCTGCGGACGGCCCTGTTCAAACGCATCCTGACGCTGGACCCGGTCTTCTTCGCCCATATGCGGACGGGCGAAGTGCTGTCGCGCCTGACGACCGACATCCAGCTGGTCGATACCCTGCTGACCACATCCGTCAGCTACGCCCTGCGCAACTTCCTGACGTTGATCGGCGGGGTGATCCTGTTGTTCTTCGTCAGCCCCAAGCTGACAGGGTTCGTCCTGCTGATCGTGCCGGTTCTGATCGTGCCGCTGTTCATCTTCGGCCGTCAGGTGCGGAAGTTGACGGTCAAGTCGCAGGACACCTTCGCTAACGCCGTCGGTTTCGCTGGCGAGAGCGTGGACGCCATCGAGACGGTGCAAGCTTTCGGCCGCGAAAAGAGCGCCATCGGCCGCTTCGGCGCGGCGGTGGAGGAGGCCTTCGGCGTCTCCCTGATCCGGATGCGGGCGCGGGCGGTGATGACCGCCATGATCATCACCGTCATGTTCGGCGGCGTGACCCTGGTGCTGTGGCTGGGGGCGCAGGACGTGATCGCCGGGAGCATGACGCCGGGCGCCCTGCTGCAGTTCGTTTTGCTGTCTGTCTTCGCGGCGGGAGCCGTGGGCGCCCTGGGCGAAAGCTGGGGCGACGTGCAGAAGGCCGCCGGGGCCATGGAGCGGATCGACGAGCTGATGCGGGCCGTGCCCGCCATCGCCCCGCCCGCCAACCCCGTGGCGCTGCCGCAGCCGCCGCTGGGCGAGGTGTCGATGTCGGCGGTGGACTTCGCCTATCCGGGTCGTCCCGACCTGCCGGCGCTGAAGGGCTTCAGCCTGACCGTGCGTCCGGGCGAGACCGTGGCCCTGGTCGGGCCGTCGGGCGCGGGCAAATCGACGGTCTTCCGTCTGCTGCTGCGTTTCTATGATCCGCAGGCCGGTCTGGTGTCGGTGGACGGCGTGGATGTGCGCGCCGCCGACCCGATCGAGGTGCGCGAGCGCTTCGCCTGGGTGTCGCAGGAGGCGCCCCTGTTCTCGGGTTCGGCGCTGGAGAACATCCGCTTCGGCCGTGAGGCCGCGACCCTGGCCGAGGCCCGCGCCGTGGCTGACGAGGCCCAGGCGCTGGGCTTCATCGAGGCCCTGCCTCAGGCCTTCGACACGCCGCTGGGCGAACGCGGCAAGAGCCTGTCGGGCGGTCAACGCCAGCGTCTGGCCATCGCGCGGGCCTTGGTGCGCGAAGCTCCGATCCTGCTGCTGGACGAGGCCACCAGCGCTCTGGACGCCGAGAACGAGCGTCTGGTGCAGGCGGCGCTGGATCAGGCCATGGAGGCGCGCACCACCCTGGTTATCGCTCACCGTCTGGCCACCGTCCTGCGGGCCGACCGCATCGTCGTCATGGACGGCGGCAAGGTGGTCGAAGAAGGCACCCACGCCGAACTGACGGCCAAGGGCGGGCTCTATGCGCGTCTGGCGCAACTGCAGTTCCAGGGGACGTAGGCTAAGTCTTTCCTTCCCACTTTGTGGGGAGGGGGACCGCGAAGCGGTGGAGGGGCCGGCGCCAGCCTTAGCGGCCCCTCCGTCTCGACGGCTTCGCCGCCGATCCACCTCCCCATTTCATGGGGAGGAGAGGCGCGGGGTCAGCGCGCACCGACCGCCGCGCCTGGAAAGTCGCTGAACACGGCGTCGACGCCGAGGGCGTAGAAGGCCTTCAGATAGCCGCTCAGGTCGCCGTGGTCGGCGGGGGCGTCGCCTTGGCGGCGTTCCAGAGGCAGGAAGGCGTTTTCGGCGCGCAAGGTCCAGACCACGACCTTGAGCCCCGCTGCGTGGGCGTCCTCGACCAGCGCGGTTGGGGCTAGGCTGCGGGCCATGTCGTCGCGCGGCAGGATCATCCCGGTCTCGACACCGACCGCGTCGGCGTAGGCGGCGACGGCGCGCAGGCCCTCAGACGTGGCCATGGCGGCGTAGGTCAGGTCGGGGCGGTCGGCGGGGCCGCCGGAGAGGCTCATCAACTGCAAGAGGGGGGCGTCGATGCGGGCGCTCAGCCTTTGCAGCGGGCCGACCTCGAAGCACTGGATCAGGATCGGGGCGTCGGGGCCGGTCAGGCCATGCTGCGTCAGCGCGGCGACGAAGGTGTCCTCCATCGGCAGGCCGATGCCGGCGAAATAGGAGGGGTGCTTCAGTTCGGGCGCGATGCCGATGATGCGGCCGGTGCGGGCGGCGGCGTCGCGGGCGATGGCGACCACTTCGTCGAAGGTCAAGATGGCCTCTTGGCCGTCCCAAGCCGTGTTGTTCGGGCGCAGCAGGGGCAGGCGCTCGCGCGCGCGAAGGGTCTTCAGCTCGGCCAGAGTGAAGTCTTCGGTGAACCAGCCGGTGGTCGGGACGCCGTCGATTGTCTTGGTGGTGCGGCGGGCGGCGAACTCGGGCCGTCCGGCCACATCGGTCGTGCCGCCGATCTCGTTCTCGTGGCGGACGACGAACTGGCCGTCGAGGGTCATGACCAGGTCGGGTTCGATGACATCCGCGCCCTGTTCGATGGCCAGAATATAGGCCGAGGCCGTGTGCTCGGGCCGCTCGCCGGAGGCGCCGCGATGAGCGATGACTTGAGGGGCGGGCGCAGACATGGCCGGGGTTCCGCTGAGGAGGAGGGCGGCGCTCAGGATGAGGCGGATCATGCGCTGAGGGTAGGGGGCGGACGTGACGCGCGTGTGATTTCTCCCTCCTCTTGCATGGGGAGGGTGGTCGTCGCGAAGCTGCGAGCGGGTGGGGTGGGCCAGGCAAGCAAAAGGCGGCGGGTCAATGACCGCGCCGCCCCCACCCGGCTTCGCCTGACGGCTCAGCCACCCTCCCCATGAAGGGGAGGGAGATCTTTGAGTTATGCCGCTTGCAGGATCTTGCGCAGTTGCGGCTGCAATTCCGGGTTGGCGGCGACGATCTGTTTGCCGTTCTTCGGGTCGCCGTCGATGTCGATGGTGGTGACCACGCCACCGGCTTCGGTGACGAACAGGATGCCCGCCGCCACGTCCCACGGCTGCAGGTTCCGCTCGAAGAAGGCGTCGTAGCGGCCCGCGGCGACCCAGGCGAAGTCCAGCGAGGCGGCGCCCAGGCGGCGGATGCCGGCGACGCGCTGGCCCACAGCGTGGATGTCCTTGATCGACTGGGCGTGGCCCGACTTGCCGATGAAGGGCAGGCCAGTCGCGATCAGGCTTTCGGACATGTCGCGACGGCCCGAGACGCGGATGCGCTGGTCGTTCAGATAGCAGCCCTTGCCCTTTTCGGCCCAGAACAGCTCGTTCATCACCGGGTTGTAGGTGACGCCGGCGACGATCTCGGACGAGCCGTCGGGATGTTTGCGCTCCAGGCCCACCGTGATGGCGAAGTGGGGCATGGCGTGCATGAAGTTGGTGGTGCCGTCGATCGGGTCGACGATCCAAGTGTGCGACTTGTCGGTGCCTTCGACCAGACCGCGTTCCTCGCCGAGGAAGCCGTAGCCGGGGCGGGCCTTCATCAACAGTTCGTAGAGGGTGTCTTCGGCCTTCAGGTCGGCGGCTGTGACGAAGTCGCCGGGCCCTTTGCGCGAAACCTGAAGCTGGGCGACTTCGCCGAAATCGCGGAGCATGGGGCGGGCGGTCTTGCGCACCGCGCTGATGATGACCTGAACGAGAGCAGAGGCGAGGGCCATGGGGTTCTCCTGGTCCGGCTGTCCTTGAAGGCCCTTTTGGCCCGGAGAGACGGAGAAGCAAAAGGGGCGCGGACCATCCGCGCCCCTGTAGGCTGTTATAGCGCCCGACCTTGGCCGGGGAAGACGGCGTTTGTTAGTCCGCGCGACGGACGTATTCGCCCGAGGTGGTGTCGACGATGATGCGCTCGCCGGCCGACATGTAGGGCGGGATCATGATGCGCACGCCGTTGGAGGCGATGGCGGGCTTGTAGGAGGACGAGGCCGTCTGGCCCTTCACGGTGGGCTCGGTCTCGGCGACTTCCAGGGTGACCTGTTCCGGCAATTCCAGGCCGATCGGACGGTCTTCGTGCATCTCGATGACGACCTTCATGCCCTCTTGCAGGTAGGGGATGCGTTCGTCGCCGACCCAGTCCTTCTGCAGTTCGATCTGCTCGTAGGTGGCGTCATCCATGAAGACCAGGCTGTCGCCGTTGTCGAACAGGTAGGAGAAGTCCTTCTGTTCCAGGGTGACGCGCTCGACCTTGTCTTCCGAGCGGAAGCGTTCGTTCAGCTTGTTGCCGGTCTCGAGGTTCTTGGCCTCGACGTTGGCGAAGGCGCCGCCCTTGCCGGGCTTGACGTGGCTGGCCTTGGTGACGACCCACAGGCCGCCGTTGTGCTGCAGGACCATGCCGGGCTTGATGGTGTTGCCGTTGATTTTCATAGAAACCGCTGGATGTGAGGGCAGGGGGCGGCCCGGCCGCTTCACAGGCGGGCGCGCGAAATCGCGGCGAGCCGTAGAGGAACAGCGGAAAAAGGGCAATGGGGGCGCTGATCGCCGGTCTGCGGATCAGTGCAGGGTCGGCCTGTCGCGAAGCCGGGCCTCGGCCCGGTTGGCCAGGCGGACGCCCATGCCGGTCGGCGAGGCCAGCTTGCCGGCGCCGGGGTCCAGCTTGCGCGCCTCGTGGGCGAAGGCGGCGGCCAGACCGGCCGAGGATATGGCCGCCAGGACCTGGGTCGTCAGGCGCGTCGGACGCACGGCCAGCCAGACGGCGCTGACAGTCTGGGCGGCGAGCCAGAGGGCCATGGCGCTGCGCCGCTCGGGGCGGGCCGGGGCGTTCCATACGCGCACGGCGGACAGGGTGGTGGCCGAGAACATAGCGGGCAGGATCAGGCTGATCGGGCCGCGCGGTCGTTCGGTGATCGGGGCGTCGCCGCCCAGCGGCTGCAGGGCTCGGCGCGGCTGGGGGCGGATCAGCTTTGAGGCCGCGGTCGTGGCCGCCAGGGCGAATCCGGCGGTCAGGGCCAGGCCCAGCCCGACATGAGTCCAGCTACGCCCCTCGGCGTTGAGAAGGCCGGAGGCCTGATCGCGGGCGGCGTCGAGGGCGTTTTCGAAGGACATGGCGGCTCCTGCAAAGGGTCAGGAAATCAAGTCGCGCGCCCCCAAGGCGGTTCCGTCAGTCCGCCTCGTCGCCGCCGGGAGGCTCCAGGTCGGTCGGGTCCAGGTCGTAGTCCAGCAGGTCGCCAGGGCGGCAGCCCAGGGCGGCGCACAGCCGGGCCAGGGTGCGAAAGCGGATGCCCTTCACCTTGCCGGATCTGAACAAGGAAAGTTGGGTCTCGCTGAGCCCGACCTGGGCGGCCAGGTCGCGGGCCTTGATGCCCCTGGCGACGATCAGGGCGTCCAGGGTGACGCGAACGGCCATCAGACCATCTCGTCCAGTTCGGCCTGAACCTCGCTGGCCTGATCGACGACCCGGCCCAGCAGAAACAGGGCGCCGCCGATCATGCCCAGGGTCATCCCCGCCACGTCGAAATGCAGATAGCCGCCCTCCGTGGAGCCGATCAGGCGCAACAGGTTGGTGACGACAAAGACGCTGATCACGCCGCCGAAGCCGAGGGCCAGACCGACCCGGCGCAGGGTCGCGGCCAGGGTTGGTTGTATCAGTCGTCCCTTGGCCAGTTGTCCCATGCCCGCGCCGATCGACCAGACGCCGAACAGGTAGCAGAGGGTTGGGGTGATCCAGATCACGGAGGCGATGACCTCGCGTCCGCTGACCAGGTCGGGGGTGCGCGCCGACAGCACAAGGGGGGCGATCAGACCGCTCCCGGCCAGCAGCAGCCCCACGCTGGCCACCATGAAGACCGCCAGCCAGCGGTACTGACCGCACAGGCGACGGAAACGATCGATGTCTCGGGTCATGCCAGTCTCCAATTCTGACGTTTCTTTAATCTTGACTTAAAGATCGTGCCTTCGCAACTTTATCTAAGAGTTAAATGGAGGCGGCGATGGCCGGTACGGTTGAGACGGAGGGGCTGACGCGGCGCTTCGGCGCGCGGATGGCGGTGGACGGGGTGTCGATGACCGTGCCGGATCAGGCGGTCTATGGCTTCCTGGGGCGTAACGGCGCGGGCAAGACGACGACGTTGAAGATGCTGCTGGGATTGATCCGCCCGACGGCGGGGTCGGCGCGGATCGGCGGCGTCGATGTGGCGCGCGACCGCATGGGGGCGGCGCGCAAGGTCGGGGTGCTGCTGGAGGCGCACGGCTTTTATGGAAACCTGACCGGGCGCGAGAATCTGGATCTCAGCCGTCGCCTGCTGGGGCTGCCGACGTCAGAGATCGACCGTGTGCTCGGCGTGGTCGAGATGCGGGCCGACGCCGGACGGCGGGTCGCGGGCTATTCCCTGGGGATGAGGCAGAGGCTGGGGTTGGCGCGGGCCATGCTGGGCGCGCCGCCGGTTCTGATGCTGGACGAACCGACCAACGGCCTCGATCCCGACGGGATCGCCGAGATGCGCAAGTTCCTGCGCGATCTGCCTGCCCGCACCGGGGTCACGGTTCTGCTGTCCAGCCACCTGCTGGGCGAGATCGAGCAGATCGCCACCCATGTGGGGGTGATCCATCAGGGGCGGCTGGTGCTGGAGGGCGAACTGGCGGCGCTGAAGGCGGCGGGAGCGCCCGAAATCCATTTGCGGGTGGACGATCATGATCGCGCGGCGGCGGTGCTGGCCGGGCACGACCTAGCCGTGACCCGGACCGCCGAGGGCCTCAGCGTGCGGCTGCTCGTGGGGCAGGACCATGATGCCGTGACGGCGCGCCTGAACCGGGCCCTGGTCGAGCAGGGAGTCGCTGTCTTCTCCGTCGGCGCGCGCGCTCATTCGCTGGAGGCGCTTTACCGCCAGGTCACAGAAACCGTTCACCCCCTGCCGGAGGCCGCGTGATGCTGACCGTTCTGTCTGTCGAGGTTCGCAAGCTGAACCGTTCGCTGGCCCTGCTGCTGGCTGTCGCCGCGCCCAGCCTGATCGCCGTCTTCGCCTTCTTCATGATGCTGCGGGCCAAGCAGCCCTCGCCCTGGGAGATGTGGATGGGGACGGGCTCGGCCATCTGGGCCTACTTCATGATGCCGATGGGCGTCACGGCCCTGACCGCCCTGGTGGCGCACATGGAGCATGGGCCGAAGTCCTGGGATCACCTGCGCGCACTGCCGATCCCGCGCTGGAGCCTGTACGCGGCCAAGGCGGTCTGCGTGATAGGCCTGGTGCTGCTGATGAGCGCGGGCGTGTTGGCGCTGACGGCGGCCTCGGTGTCGCTGGCGGCGCAGATCAAACCCGCCGTCGCGCCGACGGGAGCCTTCGACTTGGCGAACTACGCCAGGATGCTGGGGCTGATGGCGGTGGCGGGCACGCTGATGATCGCCATCCAGTTCTGGGTCGCCATGCGGTTCGCCAGCTTCGTGCCGGCCCTGATCGTGGGCATCGGCGGCACCTTCTTCGCCGTCGTCGCGACCTCGGCCAGGCAGGGCGTCTTCATGCCCTGGCAGATGCCGGTCAATATCCTGACCAGCGAGGCTTGGCGGATGCAGACGGCGCTGGGGCTGGGGGGCGGTCTGGGGCTGATCGTCCTGATCCTGGCCGTGATCCATCTGGCTCGCCGCGAGGTGCTGTAGCCTAAGCAAAAGGGGCGGCCGACGAACGGCCGCCCCTCCATTGTTCCGGCTGCGGTACGAGCGGTCAGTTGCCGGTGGCGGCGCCGTCGGTCTTGATCTCGCTCATGGCGGACTGGAGGTAGTTCTGGGCGCCCAGCAGTTCGATCAGTTTGTGCTGGTTTTCGAGGAAGTCGACGTGCTCCTCGGTGTCGGCCAGGATCTTCATCAGCAGGTCGCGGCTGACGTAGTCGTGGGCGGCTTCGCACTGGGTTACGGCGTCGCGCGTGGTGGCGCGGCTGTCGATCTCCAGCTTCAGGTCGGCGCCCAGGCATTCGATCGGATCCTCGCCGACCTTGAGCTTGTGCAGGTCCTGCAGGTTGGGCAGGCCGTCGAGGAAGAGGATGCGCTTGATCAGCATGTCGGCGTGTTTCATCTCGCCGATCGATTCTTCGTAGATGACGTTGCCGAGGTGGCTGAGGCCCCAGCTTTCGAACATGCGGGCGTGCAGGAAGTACTGGTTGACCGCCGTCAGTTCATTGGTCAGCACCGCGTTGAGGGTGCGGATGATCGCCGGATCGCCCTTCATGGTCGTCGTCCTCTTGATGCGGCGGCGCTGGACGACGTCGTCATGACGTCGCGGTTCTCAGACCGCCCGTGACGACTTTCATAGCACGGCTTAAAGGCCGTGGATCATTTGCGAGTTCTTATCACTGCATTGATAATGCGAGTGAAATCGACTTTCAGTTAGCTGTCTTATTCCGCCGCCAGGGCGAAGGCCGCCTGGGTGTCCTGGATCATCTGGCGCATTTCGCAGACGCACTTGGCGCACTGCGGAGTGCATTGATTGGACGCGAAAATATCCTTGGGACGGGTCGCGCCGGCCTCAATGGCCTGGGCGACGTCACGCTGGCGAAGGCCGTTACAGTTGCAGACGTACAAGGCGACAAGCCCCGAAGCAGTTACTGAGAATGGCTCGCTATAGCATTTATTAAGGCGAGTGCAAATCGTTCGCATGGGGTTGCGACATTGACGCCCGACGCAGGGACGGGCAGGGCGGGGGTATGGCTCGTCAACCCGCAACACCGCCCCGTCCGTCCTGTCAGCTGTATCTGATCACGCCCCCGGCCATCGCCGATCTGGAGGCCTTCGCCGGCCTGCTGGAGCAGGCCTTGTCGGCGGGGCCGGTCGCGGCCTTGCAGATCCGGCTGAAGGAGGCTTCGGACGATCAGATCAAGGCCGCCGTGGCGCGGCTGGCGCCCATCGCCCAGGCGCACGACGTGGCGGTGATCCTCAACGACCGGCCGGACCTGGCGAAAGCCGCCGGCTGCGACGGCGTGCACGTCGGGCAGGACGACGCCCCGGTGGCCGAGGCGCGGCGCATCATGGGGCCGGACGCCATGATCGGCGCCACCTGCCACGACAGCCGTCATCTGGCGATGGAGGCGGCCGAGGCGGGCGCGGAGTATGTGGCCTTCGGCGCCTTCTTCCCGACCGAGACCAAGGAAACCACGCATCGGCCCGACCTGATCGAGCTGACCATCTGGCAGGAGACGATGGAGACGCCCTGCGTCGCCATCGGCGGGATCACGGTCGAGAACGCGGCCCAGGTGGCCGTCGCGGGCGCTGACTTCGTGGCCGTCAGCGCGGGCGTCTGGAACCACTCCGAGGGGCCGGCGGCGGCGGTTCGGGCGTTCAACGCCGTGCTCGCCAGCGCCTTCTGACTTCAGAGGATGTTTAGGAAGGTCCGGCAGGATGGGGTGTTAGTCGCGTACATCGGACCCGATCATGACCATGAGCCGAGCGCTCGACAGGGCTGAACCTATTCTCGACGTCGTCCCTGCGGATGACGGCGCGCCTGTAATGACGCCGAACGCCGCCTTCTTCCGGCAGCCCCTCGCTCCGATCCTGACGGCGGTCGGCGTAACCGTTCTGGTCGTGCTGGCGATCAGCTTTGCGCGGACCAACGGCCTGGTCGCCGCCCTTTGGGGCGCGGGGGGTCTGGCGCTGGCCGTCTGGCTGCGGGGCGGACGCGGCCTGACCTATGATCTGGGTTTCGGCGTCCTGGTGACCATGGGCGTCCTGGCGGGCGAGTTCCTGGTGGGCAATGGGCCGCTCCTGTCGGCCATGTTCATGGCGGTGAACCTGTTGGAAATCGTCCTGGCGGTAGTGCTTGTGCGGCGCTTCGTTTCCGGGTTGAGCGTTAATTCCGTCGAGGGGTTGGCCAAGTTCCTGGGGGTTTGCGCGGTCGCGCCGCTGCCCTCGGCCCTTATCAGCGCCTTGGTGCTGGACGCCATGGTCGGGGCCAACTTCATCGATGGTCTGAGAATCTGGTGGTGCGGCCACGCCCTTGGATTTGCGGTGGTCGGCGCTTTCGGCCTGGCGATGCAGAAACGTCATCTGACGATCGTGCGCCAGCCCGCGCGTATGGCCGAGGGCCTGTTGCTGGTCGGGATGATCGGCGCCGCCTGCTATGCGATTTTCTCGCATCTGAGCCTGCCCTACGGCTTCCTGTTGATGCCCCTGCTGCTGATGATGGCGGTGCGTTTCCGGGTGGCTGGGATCGCCGCCGCCCTGGTGGTGGTGACGGTCATGGCGATCGGCGGGACCATGGCTGGGCATGGACCCTATCATTCGTTCGGAGCTGAAAATCGAGCCCTGCTGGCCCAACTTCTAGTGTTGTTGGGTTATATGCCGATCCTGATGGTCGCTGCCCTGCTGGAGGAACGCGACCGCTTGGCCGAGCGGGCGCGGGCCGGGCGCGTGCGGGCCGAGCGGGCCTCGGCGGCCAAGTCGCGGCTGCTGGCCAACGTGGCCCACGAGATCAAGAGCCCTGTGGGCGGCATCATCGGCATCGGTGAACTGTGGGCGGGCGGACAACTCGGCGCGACCTCGGCCGAACAGGTCGAGATGGCGCAGATGCTGGTCAAGACGGCGCGCCAGGTCGAAACCCTGGCCCACGACCTGCTTGACGTCGCGCGCGCCGAGTCCGGGGCGGTCAAGGTCGAACTGCGGCCCACGGATGTGGCGGGGTTGCTGGAAGACGTGCGCCGCGGTCTGATCCTGAAACCGGAAGCCAAGGGCTTGTCGATCGACGTCCTGCTCGAGGGCGACGCCCTGATCGCTCAGGCGGATTCACAACGTCTGGCCCAGGTCATCGGCAATCTGGCCGGCAATGCGGTCAAGTACGGCGCCTCGGGCGGGCGGGTGCAGTTGAAGGCGGCCTGGGCCGACGACCGGGTGCGGATCGAAGTCGTCGACCATGGCCCCGGCCTGTCGGCCGAGAAACAGGCGCAACTGTTCGAACCGTTCAACCGTCTGGGGCTGGAGCGCTCGGCCATTGAGGGTCATGGCATCGGCCTGGCCCTGGCCAAGCGCCTGACCGAGCTTCAGGGCGGCGAGATCGGCGTCGTCTCGGCGCCGGGGCAGGGCGCGACCTTCTGGGTGGAACTGCCGGCCGCTTGACCGTCGGGCGGCCCGGAGGTCAAGGTCACGGCATGAAAACTGTGCTTCTCGCTTCCGTCTTGTTGAGCGCCGCGCCGATGGCGGCTCAGGCCCAATCCCAAGCTCCGTCCCCGAGCGCCGAGGAGCTGACGCGGCTGTTGAACGGAGCCCCGCCGGCAGCGGCGCGACCGACGGCGCCTGTGCAGGCCCCGACGCAGTCTCCGGCGCCGACGACCGCAGCGCCGATCCGGCCGACAATGGCGCCGGCGCCCCGGCCCGCACCTGTTCAGTCAACCCCGGCGCCTGCCCGCGCGACGACCGCAACGCCCCCGCGCGCTACGCCCAGCCCGGCTCCGGCTTCTGCCGCTCCTTCACGGGCGCCGGTCGCTGCGTCGCCCGTCGCTCCGGCCAGGGCGCCGGCTCCCATGCCGTCAGCAGCGCCGCCTTCGACGCCGGCTCAGGCTGTGACGCCGGCCCGAGCGACCCCTGCGGCGCCCGGCGTGCTGAGCCCTGCAGAGTTGGCCAGGCTGCCGTTCAGGATCGAGCTGCCGAGCGGGTTCCAACTGTTTGAAGGCCGGGGCGCACCCGATTCCCACGTCTACTCGGTGCGCAAGGCGGGCAAGACCTTCGCCATGATCTACACCGGGCCGTCGTCGCAGTTCCCCATCTATGACGGCGAGCAGGTGACGGCGGCGGGCCGTGTCTCGGTCGTCGTGCCGGAAGCGACGCGCCGGATCGCCATGGAGCACCTGTTCCAGCGCCCGACGGCGCCGAACGAGATCCATGTCTGGCTGATGAGCCTTGACGGCGCCGATCGCGACGCCGCCGAGCGGATCGCTCAATCCGTCGATCCTAAGTAGCCAGCCGGCCTATTCGGACCAGACGGCCAGGTCGTTGCCGGACGGGTCGCGGAAATGGAACCGGCGTCCGCCGGGGAAGGCGAAGATCGGGTGGGTGATCTCCCCGCCCGCCGCCTGGACCTTGGCCAGCATGGCCTCCAGGTCGTGGGCGTAAAGGATGGGCAGGGGTTTGGGCGTCATGGCCTCGGTGGTGAAGCCGCCGTCCAGCCCCTCGCCAAAGGCCGCATAGTCGGGGCCATAGTCCTGGAAGACCCAGCCGAAGGCCGAGGCGTAGAAGGCCTTGTGCGCCGTCATGTCGGTGGCGGGCAGTTCGAGATAGTCCAGCTTGCCGTCTTCGCGCATGGCGACTCTCCAGAAAATGGAGACGGACGCTTGCACGGCCCGCGACTCTGCGCAAACCTGCGATTAGTTCGCAAACGCAGGAGCCGTCCCATGATCGTCCTGAGCGCCGGATGCGCCTCGCTGGCTGCGCTCATGCGCGAAGCGGAGGCGGTGCCGACTACGACACGGGCGCCGGTCGAGACCGACCGACGCCCGCGCCTGATTTCAATGCATAGCTCTGATCAGCGCGCTGTCTGGGTCTCGCCCGCGCGCCAGACGCGGTAACGCACTTCGACGTCCGACGGGGCGTAGACCACGACCGGCAGGCGCGAGTTGTAGCGGATCAGCGGCTGCTCCTGCGTCGTCACGAAGGCCTGACGCTCCGAGCCCGGCGGGCAGCCCATCATCGTGCTGGCGGCGTTCCCCAGGGTCGGCAGGACGTAATAGTCATAGCCCCAGCCCTCGGCCGTGCGGGTCTCCAGGCGCCCGCCGAAGGCCTGGCGGTTGCAGTCCACCGTCTGGGTCTTGCCCAGGATCAGTTCGACCTTCAGCGCGCTTTCGTCGGTTTGAGCCGGCAGGGTGATGACGTGGCGCGTCTGACCTGCGGCCGCGGCCGGGAAGGCCTTGAGCGCGTCGGTCACGCTGTTCTGGACCGAAGGCGTGCTGTCGGTCGCCGGGCTTTGCGCCTGAGCGGCAGCGCAGGCCGTCAGCGTCAGGGCGGCGACGCCGGCGAAGAGGGAGGGGAGGATTTTCAAGGCGTAGTCTCCACGGCCAAGGTTAGCGTGACCGTGGAGAACGCCATCGGATCAGGGCAGTTCCACGGCCATGGCCACGGCTTCGCCGCCGCCGATGCACAGCGAGGCCACGCCCTTCTTGCCGCCGCGCGCCTGAAGCGCCGCCAGCAGGGTGGACAGGATGCGTGCGCCCGAGGCGCCGATGGGGTGGCCCAGCGCCGTGGCGCCGCCGTTGACGTTCAGCTTGGCGCGGTCGATGCCCAGTTCCTGCTGCGCGATCATGGCGACCACCGCGAAGGCTTCGTTGACCTCCCACAGGTCCACGTCCTCGACCGACCAGCCGGCCTTCTTCAGGGCCTTCTGCATGGCGGGAACCGGGGCGGTGGTGAACAGGCCCGGCTCATGGGCGTGGGCGGCGTGGCTGACGACGCGGGCGACGACGGGCAGGCCCAGCGCCTTGGCCGTGCTCTCGCGGGTCATGACCAGGGCGGCGGCGCCGTCCGAGATCGAGCTGGCGTTGGCGGCGGTGATGGCGCCGTCCTTGGTGAAGGCGGGACGCAGGGTCGGGATCTTGGCGGCGTCGGCCTTGCCGGGCTGTTCGTCCTCGCTGACGGTGACGGGGCCTTTACGCGTGGCGACCTCGACCGGGACGATCTCGGCCTTGAAGGCGCCGGAGGCGATGGCCGCCTTGGCGCGGGTCAGGCTTTCGATGGCGTATTCGTCCATCTGCTCGCGGGTGAACTGATACTGGGCGGCGGAGTCTTCGGCAAAGACGCCCATGGCCTTGCCGGGGGAATAGGCGTCCTCCAGACCGTCCATCATCATGCTGTCGATGATGACGTCGTGGCCGATGCGGGCGCCGCCGCGGTGCTTGTTCATCAGATAGGGGGCGCCGGTCATGGACTCCATGCCGCCGGCGACGATGACCTCGGCTGTGCCGGCCAGCAGGGCGTCGTGGGCCATCATGGCGGCCTGCAGACCCGAGCCGCACATCTTGTTCACCGTCGTGGCTTCGACGTGTTTGCCCAGGCCTGCGCCGATGGCGGCCTGACGCGCCGGGGCCTGACCCAGGCCGGCGGGCAGGACGCAGCCCATGAAGATTTGCTCGACCTTTTCAGGGGCGACGCCCGCGCGCTCGACGGCGGCCTTGACCGCGACGGCGCCCAGGTCGGTCGCCTTGACCGGCGACAGCGCGCCCTGGAAGCCGCCCATGGGCGTGCGGGCGAAGGAGACGATGACGACGGGATCGGTTGCGGCGGTCATGGGGGCGTTTCCAGTATGAATCGTTTGCCGGGGGATTAGGGGAGGCGGAGGGCTGCTGGCAAGGTCACAGCAGCTTGCGGCGCTGGCGGGCCAGGGCCAGCGGGCGGCCGTCCGCGCCCCAGGCGACGGCCTCGTCCACCGACCAGCCGAGGCCGTGATCCAGCAGCCGATACTCAAAGAAGGCCCAGCCGTCAGGCGGGGCCTCGGGCGTCGGATCGGCCAGGAAGTCGTAGCGCAGATCGACGCTGGTCATCATCGGCGGCGCTTTGAAGGCGGTCCAGGCGGGCGGATAGAGGGCGTCCAGCAGATAGGCCATCCGCAGTTCGTCCAGGGGCGCGGCGTCTTTCGTTCGCATCCAGACGCGCTCGACGACGGGCTTGCCCTCGTTGCCGCCCAGGATGTTAGGGCCGCCGTCGAAGCGATAGTCGACGTGCTGCGAGAAGCGTGGGGCCATGGGGCCGCTGAGACCCGGCGCGTCCAGATCCAGCGCGGGCGGCGGAACTAAGAGCGGGCTGAGCGGCTGGGCCGTATCGCCATCGGCGCCATAGGTGGCGCTGGCGTGGTGGGTCAGGCGCGACCCTTGCCCGGCCTCGACCACGGCATAGGCGACATTGCGGCCGCCGCGCAGCAGGCGCGGACGGAAATGGATGGGCTGGCCGTATTTGGCGGCGGCCAGGTACTGGACGCTGAGGCTGCGCAAGGGCGCCTTGATCTCCAGCCCCTGTCGCATCGCCCCGGCGCACAGGGCGGCCAGCAGGCCGCCGAAGGGAAAGCCCGCTTCGGGAGGGGCGCTGATCGGGCCGTTGGAGAAATCGCCCGACAGGTGGGCGCTCAGGCCGTCCTCGGCTGGCGTCAGGGTCAGGGCGTCGTGCAGCAGGTCGGTCATCGGTCCACGCAACAGCAGGCGAAAGAGGCGGGCGGAGACTGAAGCGTCGCCGCCCGCAAGTCGAGGAACGCAAGGACAGCGACCGGGGAGCCGCTAGTTCGTTGCCAAAAGAAACTGACAAACTGCGTCCCGATTGGCAACCCACTTGTCAAAAGCCTGACGCGGGGTCACTTTCCGCTGCATGGGACGCACCGCCGACTATAGCCGCCAGAGCTGCTCGATCGCCGCCACGCTGGAGGTGATCGGCGACCCGTGGACGCTTCTGGTCATCCGCGACGCCTTCAACGGCGTGCGCCGGTTCGAGCAGTGGCAGGACCGGCTGGGCGTGGCGCGCAATGTCCTTGCGGCGCGGCTGAAGTCATTGGTGCAACATGGCGTGCTGGAGCCGCAGCTCTATTCCGAACGCCCGCCGCGCAACGAATATGTCCTGACCGCCAAGGGCAAGGACCTGTACGGCGTGCTGGTGACCCTGCACGCCTGGGGCGAGAAGCACGTCTATGGCGAGGCCGACAGCGGCATCGCCATGGTCCACAAGACCTGCGGCCACGACCTGAAGCCCCGTATCGCCTGCGGCCATTGCAACGAGATCGTCAAACCCCGCGACATCGAACTGACCTGGGCCGAGAACCGCCCGACGGTCGGCGACGTGCTGCCGAAGGATGAGGCGGCCTAGGGCTGGCGGAGAGCATGAAAGCTGCCGAAGCCGTCAAGCATGGCACGAAAACAGTCAACCGCGCGGTCTTTGGCGTGATGTTCGGCATCCCTTTTGCGGGCGGCGCAGTCGCCTTCATCTTGGGGGCGCCCGAACCAGTGGGCGTGGCTGGTCTGCTATTTATTCCCTGCTTGCCGGCAGCGTGGCTGACTTGGTCGGTCTTGGCGCCCCGGTGGCGTGTCTGGGCGTATGAGCGGGTCGACGATCTGGGCGAAATGAAACGCTTGGCGGTTCAAGCCAATCTGATCTGGCCCGACGGGCATATCTTTGAACGCACGGAATGGCGGACGTCCGAGCAGCGGCAACGATTGCTTGAGCTTGAACGTCAGCATCGTGAGACAGGCGCTGCCTTCTAGCTGCGCTCGGCCACCCCAATGAGCAGATTGAGTCCTCCCGCTAGGGGAAAGCTCGCGGGAACGAACAGTCTGACCGGCGGTTGTCGGCTCCGTGTGAAACGCGAGGAGATGGCCGTTGCGTAATGTGATCGGGGCGGCCTTCGTGTCGCTGGACGGGGTGATGCAGGCGCCGGGCGGACCCGAGGAGGACCGGTCCGGCGGGTTCGAGCTGGGCGGCTGGCTGTTTGACTATTTCGACGAGGCGGGCGGGCGGCGGATCGACGCCCTGTTCGGCGGGCCGTTCGACCTGCTGTTGGGGCGGCGGACCTATGACATCTTCGCGGGCTATTGGCCCTTTGTTGAAGGCGAGGAGGCTGGAATAGGCGCGCGGTTCGATCGGGCGGGAAAATACGTCCTGACGCGCGGCGCACAGCCGTTGTCGTGGGAGAACAGCCATCGTCTAGGCAGTTTGGACGCTTTGGCCGAGCTCAAGCGCGGCCAGGGGCCGGACCTGATCATTCAGGGCAGCAGCACCCTATATCCGCAGCTTCTTGCCGCTGGGTTGATCGACCGGCTGATCCTGATGACCTTTCCGGTGGTGCTTGGGGGTGGCAAACGGCTGTTCGACGAGGGCACGCCGCCCCGGTCGATGCGGCTGGTCGAGCACGAGGTCACGCCGCGCGGCGTCGTCATCGCGACCTATGAGCCCGCCGGCCCGGTCGAGCCGGGCGACTTTGGCGTGGACATGACGCCCAGCCCCGCTGAACTGGAGCGCCGCGCCAGGATCGCCGCCGGGACATGGTGACGCGTCCCGGCGTTCAGTTTCCGTCAACCCTCAGTCGTTAACCTTTGGGCCATGTTCTTGTCCCTGACGTCCAGAATCGCCGCTGTCGGCGCTCTGGTGGTGATTGCCTTGGTGGCCCTGGTGGCTTCTCTGGTCGACGCCTCGCGGCAAAGTCGCGAGAGCTTCCGCTGGGTGACGCATTCCGCCGAGGTGATCGAGGCCATGGAAGAGACCATGGCGGGGCTGCGGGACGCCGAATCCGGTCAGCGCGGCTATGTCCTGACGCACAATCCGGGCTATGCGCAGTCCTTTGATCGACGGGTGGCGGACTCGCTACGGTCCTTCTCGGAACTGGTCGAGCTGACCAAGGACAACCCCACGCAGCGCGCGCGGGTTCAGGCGTTCGGCGGCCTGCTGTCGGAACGGACCGAACTGCTGCGTCAGCCGCTGGATCTGGCGCGTCAGGGCCGCTTTGACGAGGCCGAGGCCGCCATCGCCGGCGGGCGGGGGCTGGATTCCATGAGCGAGGTCCTGCTGGCGTCGCAGGACTTTCTCAGCGAGGAGCGCAGGCTGCAGGCCGATCGGATCGAAGCGGCCGAACGACGCCTGGAGTGGGGCAAGCGGCTGGCGCTGATCGGCGGGCCGCTGATCGCCCTGTTCTCGCTGTCGGTGTCCGTCATGGTCATTCGCGGCATCCGACGGCCGGTGCGGGTCATCACCCGCGCCATGACCAGCCTGGGCTCGGGCGATCTGGATCAGCGCATCACCGACCGCATGGGCTCGCGCGAGTTCAATCGTCTGGCCCAGGGCTACAACCAGATGGCGGATCGGCTGGCCGTCGCCTCGACCGATCAAAGGCGCAGCGAGCGCGAGTTGAAGCGGGTCCACGACGAGCTTCTGACCAGCAGCCAGGTGTTGCGTGAACGTGGCGAGGTGATCGAACTGCTGGGCGGCATGGCCCACCGGATGCAGGCGGCCCGCACCGAGGCCGAGCTGGCCCAGGTCATCCACGCCTTCGTACCGCGCGTCCTGCCGGGCCTGCCGGGCGCGCTCTACGCCTACAACAACTCACGCAACCTGCTGGTCCCGCTCTCGACCTGGGGCGAGCATGACGACGACGGCGACGCCTTCGGGCCGGACCAGTGCTGGGCCTTGCGGCGCGGCCAAAGCCATTTCGTCAGCGAGCCGGGGACGGACATCGTCTGCGACCACGTCGGCGACAAGGACCACGCCTATCACTGCGAGCCTCTGCTGGCCTCGGGCGAGGTCATCGGCGTCCTGCATCTGGACGGGGTTCTGGACACTGAAAGCGGTTTCCGCATCAAGGTTCTGGTCGAGAACATCGCCTCGGCCATGGTCAACCAGCAGCTGCAGCGCGACCTGAAGGAACAGACGATCCGCGATCCGCTGACCGGCCTGTTCAACCGCCGCTACATGGAAGAGGCCCTTGCGCTGGAGGTGGCGCGGTCGGCGCGCTCAGGCAGCCCCCTGTGCGTGGTCATGTGCGATGTGGACCACTTCAAGCGCTTCAACGACGAGTTCGGCCACGACGCCGGCGATCTGGTGCTGCAGGCCGTGGCCGCCGAGTTGGGGCATCGTTTCCGCGACGGCGACATCGTCTGCCGCTACGGCGGCGAGGAATTCACCATCATCGCCCCCGGCACGACGCCCGAAGCCTTGCTGCAACGCATCGAGACGGTGCGCCAGGCCATCGCCGGCATCTCCCTGCGTCACCGCAATCAGGCCCTGGGCAGCACCAGCATGTCCTTCGGCGTGGCCTGCTGGCGGCCGGGCATGGACCGCGAGGGCCGCGCCGCCCTGCAGGCGGCCGACGCGGCCCTCTATCGCGCCAAGAAGGAGGGCCGAAACCGGGCTGTCCTCCACCTTGAGGAAGCGGCCTGACGCCTCAGTCGGCCTTGCGCACGTAGCGGTTCAGGAAGGCCAGATAGGCTTCCTGAGCGGTGACGCGGTTGGCGCGGCGCTGGAAGCCGTGGCCCTCGTCGGGGAAGACCACGTATTCAACCGGCACATTGTTGGCGCGGACCTTCTCGACCAGCTCGTCGCTCTCGACCTGAAGCACGCGCGGGTCGTTGGCGCCCTGCACCACCAGCAGGGGGCGACGGATCCTGTCGGCGTGGAAGAGGGGCGAGATGGCGCGGTGGCGCTCCGCGTCCACGGCCGGGTCGCCCATCTCATCGAACAGGGCCACGCGCTGGGCGCCCCACCAGGCGGGAATGGACTGCAGGGTCCGCACCCAGTTGGTCACGCCGAAGATGTCGATGCCCGCCTCGAACTTCTCGGGATGGAAGGCCAGGGCCGCGGCGGTGATGTAGCCGCCGTAGGAGCCGCCCATGACCGCCACCTGATCGTCGGCCACCCAGTCCTGCGCCCGCAGCCAGTCGCCCCCGGCGACGATGTCGCGCAGGTCCGCCTCGCCGTGCTTCTTGTCGTCCATGTGGAAGAAGGTCTTGCCGTAACCGGACGAGCCCCGGTTGTTGGCCCCCAGCACGGCATAGCCATGATTGACCAGGTGCTGGACCATGGCGGAATAGCCCCGCCGCGTCTGGCCGCCCGGCCCGCCGTGAACCAGGACGATCGCCGGGGCCGGGTTGGCCGCCGAGGCGCCCTTGGGTCGATAGAGAACCGCCGGGACCTGCACCCCGCCTTCGCCCGGGTAGCGGACGATGGTCGCCTCGACCAGATCGTCTTCCTTGATGGCCGGGTTCAGGGCGTGGGTCAGACGGCGCGCCTGCCCGGTCGACAGATCGGCCACGAAGACGTCGGCGGGCGAGGTGTCGGACACTACGGTGAAGGCGGCCAGTTCGGCGCCGGGATCAAAGCGGACCCCGGTGATGTCGCCCTCGGGCAGGCCGGTCAGGCGGATCGGCGCGCGGGTCTGCGCATCCTCGATGGTCAGCTCGGTCGAGGCGTCGGCGTTGACCGCCGTGACGCGGTACCGACCGTTGGGCGAGAAGGCGACGTACATGACGTCCCAGTCAGCCTGGGTGGTGCGGTTGTGGGCCTTGTTGGCGATGTCATAGGCGTAGGCTTGGGCGAACTCGCCGTCCTGATTGCTGGTGTAGATCAGGGTCGCGTTGAAGGGGCCGAAATCATTGACCTCATAGGCGACGTCGCCGGTGTGCTGGGAGATCAGATAGGGCGCGCCGCCCGCCTGCAGGTCGGCCAGATAGATGTCGGAGTTGGCGCTGGTGTGGGACTTGGTCAGGGCGACCAGCCGCCCGTCGCCGGACACCGCCGCCAGATCCATGCCGGGGTTCTGGAAGATCAGCTTCCGCTCATAGGTGTCGGCGTCATAGGCGTAGAGGTCGAAGACCTCGGCGTCGCGTTCGTTGCTGGTCAGCCAGAAGGTCTGGCCGTCGTCGCTGAAGCCGACGAAGCCGGCCTTGAGTTTGTCGCCCGGCGTCAGGTCGCGCAGCGTCCCGTTGGTCTCACGCACATAGATGTGGGTCAGTTCATTGCCGCCCTGATCCGCCGCCACCAGGACGCGACGGCCGTCGGGGAAGTAGCTCTGGGCGAAGGTGGCGTTGGCGCTCGAGGCGGTCAGCGGCACGGGATCGCCGCCCGCGACGGGCAGGGCGTAGGCATTGAACACTCCCGTCTTGTCCGACGATATCAGGACGTGGGTGCGCCCTTCGGAAAAGGCCAGGCCGTCCGGGTTGGCCATCGAGAAGCTGGTCGTCTCGAAGAACTGGGCTGCGGTGTAGGGCGTGACGGCGATGGACGCGGCCCGTGGGGGCGCGGCGGATTCAGCGGCGGCGAGGGTGGGGACGGCGGCGGCGAGCGCCAGGACGGAAACCATGCAGGCGAAGGAGCGCATTCTGAGCCTCATTGGGTGCGTGATGACCTTTGGAGGCTAGAGCATGGCCGTATGGATGCGATCTGTCGCGAAAATTAACAATCGCGGTTCTTCGAGCGCGGCTGGCTCGCGGCGAGCCAGGCAGGTTCAGGCGACCGCCGTCGTGCCGCTGATGAAGCCGCCGCCGAGGACGCGGTCGGGGTCGGCCGGGTCATAGAGAGCGCAGGCCTGACCGGGGGCGACGCCTTCCTCGCCCTGCTCGAAGACGACCGAGACGATGTTGTCGTCGTCCAGCGCCAGACGGGCGGGGGAGGGCTGGCGGGTCGAGCGGACGCGGGCCAGGACGGGGGCGCCGTCGCGGGCGGCTTCCTCGATGGTGGCCTGATCGCCCAGCCAGTTGGTTTCCTCCAGCGTCAGGCTGGCGGTCAGCAGGGCCTCGCGCGGGCCGACGATGACGCGGCGGTTGTCGGGGTCCAGCTTGGTGACGAACAGGGGCTCGCCCACGGCGACGTTCAGACCGCGGCGCTGGCCGATGGTGTAGTCGGTGATGCCGCCGTGCTGGCCCAGGACGCGGCCGTCCATGTGGACGATCTCGCCGGCCTCACGCCCTTGCGGACGCAGACGGTCGATCAGGGTGCGGTAGTCGCCCGACGGCACGAAGCAGATGTCCTGGCTGTCCGGCTTGGCGGCGATGCGCAGACCCAGAGCGGCGGCGACGCCGCGTACCTGGGGCTTTTCCAGATCGGCCAGGGGGAAGCGCAGATAGTCGAGCTGATCCTGCGTCGTGGCGAACAGGAAGTAGGACTGGTCGCGCGAATGATCGATCGCCTTGCGCATCTGCGAGCGGTTGCCGACGGCGGCGCGGCGGACGTAGTGGCCGGTGGCCATGGCCTCGGCGCCCAGATCGCGGGCGACGTCCAGCAGGTCGCGGAACTTGACCGTCTGATTGCAGCGGATGCAGGGGACCGGCGTCTGGCCCTTCAGGTAGGAGTCCGCGAACTGGTCGATCACGGCGTCCTTGAAACGGCTTTCGTAGTCGAGGACGTAGTGGGGGATGCCGATGAGCTCGGCGGCCAGACGGGCGTCGTGAATGTCCTGACCGGCGCAGCAGGCGCCCTTCTTCTTGAGCGCGGCGCCGTGGTCGTAGAGCTGAAGGGTGACGCCGACGACGTCATAGCCCGCCTTGTGCAAAAGGGCGGCGACGACGGTGGAATCCACACCGCCCGACATGGCCGCGACCACGCGCGATCCGGCGGGTAGGCCGACCGCCTGTCGCGCGCTCTCGATCGCAGCGTCCATGTCGGCGGCGCCGGACATGGGGGCGATGGTCGGAACGGGGCAAATGTCGTCAGCCAGGGTCATCGCCGCCATATAGAGGCACGCGCGTTCGATTTCGAGGCATGGGGCGGAAAACCACCCTCACCGTCATCCTCGGGTCAAACCCGAGACGGCAGTGGGGGAGGGTGGGCGCAAACGACAAAGGCCGCCTCTGTCGCCAGAAGCGGCCTTTCCTTGGGCCTATCGCGCTTTGCGCTACTTGAGACCTGTTAATCCCGGTAGCTCTGGATGCGCGTGGTGCGCAGCCCTTGCATGCCCCATTTGTCGATCGCCTGTTGCCAGGCGATGAATTCTTCGGCCGTCAGACGATACTTCGTCAGGGCGTCTTCCAAGCTGATCAGACCGCCACGAACGGCGGCCACCACTTCGGCCTTGCGGCGGATCACCCAGCGGTTCGTTTCCGCCGGCGGGAGATCCCGCAGGGTCAGGGGCGTACCCGTCGGGCCGACCACATATTGTTCGCCTCTACTATTTAGGCGTCGCTCTTGCAGCATGGGCTTAAGCCTCTTTCACCACCACCATCGACGCGTACCCTAGGCGCGCCCCGGCTAAGGGGCGTTTAAGCGTCGTGGTGAAGGAATGGCTAAGACGCATCCTTCGTCTCCGGCGCATCGACGGCGCTGGAAACGAAGGATTCATCGAGTCTAACGGAGGCTTACTCATCGATTCCGGTTAGCCGATCAGCGCTTGATGCTGAGCAGTTCGGCCAGCATCTCGTCCGCTGTCGTGATGATCTTGGACGAAGCCGAGTAGGCGCGCTGGGTGGTGATCAGGCTGGTGAACTCGGCCGAGAGGTCGACGGTCGAGGATTCCAGTTGCTGGGCCGCCAGCATGCCGGCGCCGCCCGTACCTGCCGCCTTCAGGTTGAAGGTGCCGCTGTCCAGGCTGACCCGGAAGGCGTTGCCCGAGACCTGGCGCAGGCTGTCAGGGCTGGGGAAGGTGGCGATGGCGACCTGGGCGATCCGGCGCATGACGCCATTGTCGAAGATGGCGGTGACGAAGCCGCTCTCGTCGATCTTGATTTCAGACAGGTTGCCGAAGGCCGTGCCGTTGGTGACCGTCGATTGCACAATCGAGGCCGTATTCAGCTGGCTGAGGCCGCCCGCCGAGGTGTTCAGGTCGAGGGTCAGGACCTGGTCAGAGATCCCGAGGCCGTCCGCCCATTTGATCCGCTGGCTATTGGCCGGCAGCGTCAGATCGACGGCGGAATCCGAGGCTTCGAAGTTGATGGTGGCGTTGTTGGGGTCGTCAAACAGGCCCGTGCCGGCGGGCCAGCCTTGCATGGTGGAGACGTCGAGGCGGCCCGAGGGGGTGAAGGCGATCAGGCCCTTCTTGATCTGGCCGTTCGAATAGGCGCCGCCGGTGAGCACGTCGTCAGCCGGAACGGCGACGATTTCCGCATACCATTGGTTCGCTACGTCGCTCTTGAGCAGACGGACTTCGACGTTGCGCTGTCCGCCCTTGGAGTCCGAGACGGGGATGTTGATCTTGAAGTCGGGCTTGATGCCGATCGGATTCTCATCGTCGCCATTGTACATGGCCATGGAATTCAGGGTCGAGTCGTACTTGGTCTTGGCGATGTTGTCGCTGGCGATGCCCAGGCCGGGGGATCCCATGGCGACGGTGACGCCGCCGCCCAGGTCCAGGTCGGTCAGGGACTGGGCCACGCCGCCAACGGTGAAACCGGTCAGGGCGCCAGCGGCGTCATAGGTGGCGACGCCGTTGATGGTCTGGGCGCCGCTCTTGACCGTCACATTGTATTCGCCCGTCACGCCGGTAGGCGCGTAGCGGACAGAGAAGTCTTTCGGACCCGAGGCGGCCGGCACCACGGCGACGTTGGTGTATCTTTGCGGGCTCGCGGCGGTCGAGACCACCTGACCGGAATAGAGGTTGGCGTTGATCTGGGCGCGGGTGGTCTTTTCGGCCGTGCCGCCGACGGTGCCGATGTTGATCGAGCGCAGGCGCGTCAGGTCGGACGGGTCGGTGGCGATGTCGCCGTTGGAATCGACCGGCCAGCCCTGCAGATACAGGCCGGCGCTGTTCTTCAGATAGCCCAGGTTGTCGATGCGGAAGGCGCCCGCGCGGGTGAACAGGCGGCTGTCGGTGGCGCCGACGCCCTCGGCCTTCTCGGTGGTGACGAAGAAGCCCTGGCCGTCGATGGCCAGGTCGGTGCTCTCGGTCGTGCGCTGCAGCTGGCCTTCCTGGCTGATGAAGTGGCGCGCCGTGGTGATGACGCCGCCCGCCGCATAGCCGCCGCCGGTCTTGGCCTGGCTGTTGACCAGGGTCTGGAACTCGCCCTGGGTGCGCTTGTAGCCGATGGTGTTCACGTTCGCGATGTTCTGAGAGATCGCGGCCAGGGCGGCCGAGTTGGCGGAAAGACCGGAAACGCCGGCCTGCATGGCGCTGTTGATGCTCATTGTGTCGGCTCCTTAGGCGGAAATAGGGGAAGCGAGAGGGGCGCCGTTCAGGCGTCGGTCTCGGGATCTGTGGGCAACGGCGTCGGGGTCGGGTCCGGCGTCGGTGGGTTCACGCTGGCGTTCTTCTCGTCGAGCGCGATGATGCTGGAGAGCGGCATGACCGAGTTGCCGATCGTGACGTAGGCCTCGTCGGCGTACATCTCGACGCCGGTGATGCGACCGCGCATCAGGACCTGGGCGTCGACCTTGCCCGTGCCGTCCTTGGCCGCGACCTTCAGGGTATAGACGCTGCCGTCCTCGCCCCCGGTCCAGTTGAAGTCGTGGACGCCTGAAGTGTTGCCGCCTTCGGGCGCGGGGCCCTTCCAGACGACCTGGCCGGCGGCGTTCAGAACCTGAAGCTCGACCTCGGTGGCGTTCGTGCCCAGTTCGTAGCTCCAGGTCGCCTTGCCGTCGGCGGCCTTGGTCGCGTCCCATACGGCGGTGGCGTTCTTGCCGATATAGTTCGAGGCGTTGGCCAGGCCGTCGCCTTCCTGGCCGTTCAGAAGCGCGGTCAGCAGCTGGTTGGACAGCAGTTGCTGCTCGACCCCGGCCATCTGGGTCAGCTGGGCGGTGAACTGGTTGGAGTCCATCGGCGACAGCGGGTCCTGGTTCTTCAACTGAGCGGTCAGCAACGAGAGGAAGGTCTCGAAGTTCGACGCCAGCATGGTCGAGCCGGTGTTGATCTTGCCTGTAGCGGTGTTTGCATTGACGGCGGTGACCATCGTCAGACCTTCAGATCGACGCGGTCGCGCGTCTGCGAGAGGGAAGCCCAGGCGCCGGGAGCGGGCAGGGCGGTGTCGGCCTCGGCGGCCAGGCGGGCGGCGCCCGCAAAGGCGCGACGATCAGGGGTGCGGTCGAAGGCGCCGCCGCCGCCGAAACCCGAGGAGGGATTGCGTTCCGAGAACTCGAGCGAGTCCTGGGTCAGTTGGAAACCGGCGTCCTGAAGCTGGCGACGTAGTTCGTCGGCGCGGGCGCGCAGGTCGGTGGCCGCCGCCGGGTTGTCGAAAGCCAGGCGGGCGGCCAGGCGACCGTCGGAATCGATTTCCAGGCTGACGTCGACGCGGCCCAGGCCTTCGGGCGACAGGGCCATGTCGAAGCGGGTCGAGCGGCCTTCCAGCTTCTTGAGAATCTGAGCGGCCAGATGGGCCGTGGTCTCAACGGTGGCGCGCGACAGCTGCGACAGGCCCAGATCGCGTTGAGCGCCCGGCATCGTGGTCTGCGCGTCGAGTTGCTGGTGCGTAGGCGCGGCGTCAGTCTGGACATCCAGCGGCGCAGCGTCGGTCGGCAGAACCGGGGCGGTCGCGGCGACCGCGTCAACGACGGCGGCGGCAGGTGCGGACGGTGCTGCGACGGACGGGCTCGAGGGCGACAGGACCGTCCGAGCGCCGCCGATGTCGACCTTGGCCTCAGTGGGGGCGTTGGCGGTTGCGGCGTTGGAGCGACGTTCGTCGAGACGCGCCGCGCCGTTGCGCACGGGCGCGGCGGTCGGGGGCGACGAGGCCTGGGATGACGAGAGCTGGGGCGGGGTTTCGTCTTCAGCCTCGGTCGACGCCGTAGCGGAAGCGACGAGAGTTTCTGCGGGGTCCGCAGCCTCGACCGAGGGGGCGGGGTGTTGGATGGCTGGAGCAGCGGTCAAAGTTGGCTTGGCCGGCGCTGCCGCGGCGTCTTGCCGAGGACCCGCCGTGGCGACGGGAGCGGCAGCGGAAAGCACGATCGGTTCGACCGACTTGGTCCCCTGGGGCGTCTGGGCGGCAGTCGGCGTCGTGGGCTCGTCTGCTGCGAGCGGCGCGGCTGCGACGGGCGTGGCGGTCGCGACGGTTGCGGCGGGGACGGAAGTGGCCGTCATGGTGACCGTTTCACGGGTCTGGGCGGCGGCGCGCGGTGCTAGGGCGTTCTCGGGGTGCGGCTCGGCCGGGCTGTCGGCGGTGATAGGGGCGATCGCAGCGGGGGGCGTCGGTGTCGGCGCGATGACCGCCCCGCGTATCGCCTGTTCAGGTTGAGCGGGCGCTTGACCGGGGGGGGCGGCGGCGAGCGACGTCTCAGCCGTGGCCGTGGCCGTGGCCGTGGCCGTGGCCGTCGGGCGCGGAGCGTCGGGTAGAGGTTGGGCTGGCCGGGCGTCGGCTGGCGCGGCGCCGAGAAGGGGAGCAGCCGCGGCCACGCCAGCGGGCTTGGCCAGAGCGGTGACGTCGGCCAACGGCGCCGGGGCGGCAGCCGGCGCGTCGTTTGCGGCAGGCGCAGCAGCCGTCGGCGCTTGGGCTTCCTGCGGCGGAACCGGCGACGGCGGCGTGGGGGCGGGGGACGATCCGGCCGGGACCGCCTCTTCCGAAGCCGAAATCTCTGCGGGGGGCGCGACCGGCAAGCGGGAAGGGGCAATCAGGGGCAGGGGCGGCCAGGCGGGAGCTATGACGGCCGTGATGTCCAGCGGGGGCGTGTCGGCTGCGTCCGCCTCTTTGACGGTGGCCTCCAGGATCGGGGGGCTATCTTCGCCCTGGGTGTCGGGCGACGTGGCGGCGACTGCGACCAAGCCGGCGAACAGGCCCTCATCCGCCGCCGTTTCCACGGATGCGGCGGCGCCGACCGGAGCGGTCGGGGCGATCAGGGACATGACGCTGAGCGCGGACATGAGCGGCGATAGGGCTTTCGCTGGGTGGGCGGCGCCTACTGCGCTCAGGTGGTTCGAATGGCGCGGCGCAAGGCTCGGGCCAAGTTGGGGGCGCTAATTAATATATTGATTTAAAAGATTATTTTTAGTCCACGGGTGTGCCGTGCGCCGCCGTTCGCTCGGCGGTTCTTGCCGCGCCGCTACGTTTTTTGCCGGGCGGGCCAGGCGCCGAACGGGCTGGCCCGCGAATTGCGCCTTGATGGGCGAACGCACAGGGCCTGAAAAGCCGATGATCAAGAAAATCAAGGAGTTGGCTAGAATGGCTAACCGAAACGCCGGGCAAGATTTGCGCGCAGGCCAGCAAGGCTTGCCGGGCGCGCCCCTGTATGGAGCTCGTTTCTGATGTCCCTGAACTCGATCATGAACATCGCTACGTCGGGCATGAATGCGGCCCAGACGCAGCTGCGGGTGGTTTCGGACAACGTCTCCAACGTCAATACGCCCGGCTATATTCGCAAGATCGCTGATCAACAGTCCTGGGCCAGCCAAGGCGCCGGCGCCGGCGTTGAGATCGCGCGCATCCGTCTGGCCACCGACCGTTTCCTGCAGGCCGCCAGCCTGAACGCCGGCGCCGACGCCGGGCGTCAAACGGTGCGAGCCGAGCTCTACAACCATATTCAGTCGCAGTTCGGCGACCCTGGCGCGGACACTGGCTTCTTCGCCCAGATCGACAAGATCTTCTCGGCCTTCTCGACCTCGGCCGAAAACGCCACCTCGGGGCCGCTGCGTCAGGACGCGATCTGGAAGACCCAGGCCATGTTCGACGAGGCTGCGCGTGTGGCCAAGGAGATCCAGAGCACTCGCGAGGAGGCCGACGGTCGCCTGCGCACCGCCGTGGACAGGGTCAACGGCCTGGTTGAACAGATCGAGAAACTGAACGTCGACATCGCCAAGGCCAATGTCGTCGGCACGGACTCCACAGGCGCGGAGACAGCTCAGGCGGCTCTGGTCAATGAGCTGTCAGAGCTTCTGGACGTGCGGATAACCACCCGGTCTATTGGTGGAATCGAGGTGCGCACCGGCGCCGGCATCCTCTTGGCGGGCCAGGGTGCGTCCAAACTGGAATATCAGCGCGCCGGAGCGGTTTCGCCTGAGACCGTCTTCAACGAGATCATGATCACCGAGCCTAATGGTCAGCGCCGGCCGCTGACCGATGGTCTGGCGTCGGGCGAGATCAAGGGGTTGCTGGAGTTGCGCGACGTGGACGCGCCTGCGGCTGCTGATCGTCTGGCTGAACTGATGACGCGGCTGGCTGACGAGTTGAACCGCGCGCACAACGCCTCTTCCGCCGTGCCGCCGCCCCAGGTGTTGAATGGCCGCAACGTGGGGCAGTCGCTGGAGACGGCGCTGACCGGCTTCACCGGAACGACCACGATCACCACGGTCAATGATCAGGGCGTGATCCAGAGTTTGGCTGAGATCGTCTTCTCCGGCGGGACAATGACGATCAACGGCGTGGCGGCGACGCCGGCGACCTTCCTGGCCACTCTCAATGGTCAACTGGGCGGGGCCACCGCCAGCTTCGTCGATGGTCGCCTGAGCATTGAGGCGCCGGCAGGACAAGGGGTCGCCATCGCCGATGACGCCGCCAATCCCAGTAGCAAGGCGGGGCGCGGCTTTTCCCACTACTTCGGCCTGAACGATCTGGTCACGACGGGGCGCCCGGCGCTCTACGACACCGGTCTGACGCTGGGCTCGCAGCATGGGTTCACGCCGGGCGAGACGCTCAAGTTCCGCTTCACCGACGCCTCGGGGTCGCGCATCCGGGACATCTCAGTGGCCGTGCCGGCGGGCGGGACGATGTCGGATCTCCTGGCGACGCTGAACGATCCCGTCAGCGGGGTCGGAAACCACGGCAGCTTCAGTCTGAACGGCGCCGGAGAACTGATCTTCACCGGCCACGGAGCGCCGCCTTCAACCATGTCGGTCGTGGAGGACGCCACCCGTCAGGTCCCGTCAGGCGTGTCGATGAGCGAGTTGTTCGGTCTGAGCGGCGCCCGCGCGTCGCGCGCCGGGGGCTTCTCGGTGCGCGCGGACATCGTCAAGGATCCAACCAAGCTGGCCTTGGCGCAACTGAACCTCGGCGTGGCGCCGGGAACGGCGGCGCTGAGCAAGAACGACGGCAGCGGCGGGCGTCTGCTGGCCAAGGCGGACCAGAACGCCACCGCCTTCTCGGCGGCCGGCGGGGCGGGCAGCGTCTCCATGTCCCTGTCGCGCTACGCGTCCGAATTCTCGGGCGAGATCGGCGGCAAGGCCACCATCGCCAAGAACCGCTCGACCAACGCCACGGCCTTGTATCAAGAGGCGGCCGCGCGACGCAGTTCCGTCGAAGGCGTCAACATGGACGAGGAACTGGTGCTGATGACCACCTATCAGCAAGCCTTTAACGCTTCGGCGCGTCTTATTCAGGCGGCGTCTGAAATGTACGACACCCTGATCGGAATGATGCGATGACCCGCGTTTCGACCTTTGGAAACTATCAGTCGGCCCTGCTGCACCTGATGAACGCGCAGGCGCGCGGCGAGGAGGCGCAGAACAAGGTCAACACCAAGAAGAACGCCACCAGCCTGGTCGGCTTCGGGCGGCAGTCGGAAACGGTGATCGCGCTGAAGTCCAGCCAGACGCGCATCCAGGGTTTCATCGACACCAACAAGACGGTGGCCGATCGCCTGACGATGCAGGATCTGGGGCTGGGGCGCGTCGCCGACGCGGCGACCGCCGGGCGCCAGGCCATCGCCAACGCCATCGCCGCAGGACGTGTGGACGGGCTGATGTCCGAGATGGAGACCATCTTCAAGATGGCCCAGGACGGCCTGAACATGAAGCATCAGGGCAAGTTCCTGTTTTCTGGCGGGGCCGTGGACCAGCAGGCCGTCGTCTTGCCGAACGTGCCGCCTGGCGCCACCGACCTGGAAAAGCTGGCCGCCATGCCGGGCGTCGGCGGGGCCTTCATGAACGATCAGCTGAAGCAGTCGTCAGTCTTGGACGAGACGGTCACCATGGACACCGGCTTCCTGGCCAGCGACGCGGGTCAGGCCCTGTTCGACGTCTTCCGCGATCTGCAGATCTTGCATCAGACGGACCCGATGAACGGCCAGATGACGGACACCCAGAAGACCGCGCTGACGACGCTGATGACGCGCTTCGAGACGGCGGCCAAGGACGTGGTCAACATCCAGGCCAAGAACGGCTCTATGCAGGCACGGGTAGACAGCCTTCTAGAGGCGCAGGAAACGCGCAAAATTTCGATCGACACCATGCTGTCGGGCAAGACCGACGCCAACATGGCCGAAGCCGTGACCGAGCTGGAAATGGCGCAGATCGCGCTCCAGGCCTCAGCCCAGGTCGTCAGCCAGCTGCGCCAGGTGTCTCTGCTAGACTATCTGCGTTGATCACGACCGCGTTCGGCGGAACGAAACAGCGTCGCTGACGTTGATAAAGCTGCGCCGTAGTCTGGGAGGGCGAGCTTGCAGGTCGAGCGAGGAAAGTCATCGAGCGTTGACAGCCGCCGCGCGGCTCGGTCTAAGCCTTGCCATGCGCCTTCTTTTGCAAGCGTCGAAGACTGATCAATGAGCCGAACGGCGCAGTATCATATCCGGGATGACGATGGAGCGACGGCGGTCCTGCGTCTGACGGGGGATTGGTCTTCAACGGGCATCGGCCGTCAGGGAGACCGCTTGGAAGTCGATCTCGCTGGCCGCGCTGTGGGCGCCTTGGACCTGAGCGAGCTTGGCCGGTTCGATACGGCTGGGGCTTGGGCGATTGCTCGGGCGACGTCGCAGCCTATCCCTGAAACGGCTTGGTCGCAGAGGCCTGAGGCCGGGCGCATCTACGCCATGATAGAGACGCTCGACCGTTCCTCCTGTGCGCCCCCGCGCCGGTCGCATCCGATCACGCGCACCTTCGCCAAGATCGGCCTGGGGGTTTACGACTTCCTCGCCGAGGCCATGTTGTCGCTGGCCTTCCTGGGGCGGCTGATTGTGGCCGTGGGCTCGGCGCTGAAACACCCCGGCGCTATCCGCTGGCCCGCATGGTTCAGCCAGGCCGAGCGATCCGGGCTGGACGCCATTCCGATCATCGCCGTGACCAACTTCTTCATCGGCGCGGTCATCGCCTTCCTGGGGGCGAACCTGCTGACCCAGTTCGGGGCGGGCGTGTTCACAGTCCAACTGGTCGCCGTTTCGGTCCTGCGCGAGTTCGCGGTGGTCATCACCTCGGTCCTGCTGGCGGGCCGTTCGGCCTCGTCCTTCGCCGCCGAGATCGGATCGATGCGGATGAACCAGGAGGTCGACGCCATGCAGGTCATGGGGGTCAACCCCTTCCAGGCCCTGGTGATCCCGCGCCTGGCGGCCATGCTGGTCATGCTGCCGCTGCTGACCTTCGTCGGCATGATCGCCGGCCTGTTCGGCGGCATGCTGGTGACCTGGAGCGAACTGGCATACGGGCCCGCCTTCTTCATCCAGCGCATCACCGAAGACCCGATGATGGACACGCACCTGATGGTCGGTCTGGTCAAGGCGCCGGTCTTCGCCGTGGTGGTGGCGGCCATCGGTTGCCGTCAGGGCATGTCGGTGGCCGGCGACGTCGAGAGCCTGGGACGCCGGGTGACGGCGGCGGTGGTGCAGGCCATCTTCGCCATCATCTTCCTGGACGCCGTCTTCGCCATGATCTTCCTGGAGCTGAACCTGTGACGCCTCGCCAGGAAAAGCCCAGGCGTGACAACGTCATCGAGGTGCGCGGCCTGTTGAGCCAGTTTGGCGACCGGGTCATCCATCAGGATCTCGATCTGGACGTGCGGCGTGGCGAGGTTCTCGGCGTGGTCGGCGGCTCCGGCACCGGCAAGACGGTGCTGTTGAACTCCATCATCGGCCTGAAGCAACCCGAGGGCGGTTCGGTGAAGTTGTTCGGCTATGAGCGCGACGAGATGACCAAGGCCGAGGCGGCTGAGGTCGAGCGACGCACCGGTGTCCTGTTCCAGCAAGGTGCCCTGTTCTCGTCGTTGACGGTTCTGGACAATGTGGCTTCCCCCCTGGTCGAGCACACCAATCTGCCGAGCCATGTCATCCGCGAACTGGCTGAGATGAAGATCGCCATGGTCGGGTTGAAGCCCGAGGCTCGATATCTGAAGCCGGCCGAACTGTCAGGCGGGATGCGCAAGCGGGTCGGTTTGGCCCGCGCCCTGGCGTTGGACCCAGAGCTGATCTTTCTTGACGAACCGACGGCAGGGCTGGACCCCATTGGCGCGGCCGCTTTTGACGATCTGATCCGCCAACTGTCGGACGACCTGGACCTGACGGTCTTCATGATCACCCACGACCTCGACAGCCTGTACGCCATCTGTGACGAGGTGGCGGTGCTGGCCGACAAGCATGTCGTCGAAAAGGCCACGGTTCAGGAACTGGAACGTTCCGATCATCCGTGGATCAAGGAATACTTCCTGGGGCCGCGCGGACGCGCCGCTCACCAGAGCGCCGCCTGAGGAGAGCGGGACGAGATGGAAAGAGACGCCCACTACGCCGCCGTCGGCATCGCTACAGTCGCGCTTCTGGCGGCCTTGGCGGTGTTCACGATCTGGCTGGCCCGCCTGCAGTTCAACAACGACTTCGATGTCTATGACATCGTCTTCTACGGCCCGGTGCGCGGCCTGTCCGAGGGCGGCGAGGTCCATTTCAACGGCATCCGCGTCGGCGAGGTCACGGCCCTGAATCTGGACCCCAAGAAGGGGGATCAGGTCATCGCCCGTGTGCGCCTGAACGGCACCACGCCGGTGCGCGTCACCTCGCGCGCCCAGCTGGAGCCGCAGGGCATCACCGGCCTGAACTACATCCAGATCACGGCCGGCGAGCCGAGCAGCGCCCTGTTGAAGGATCAGTATCCCGACAACGTCGTGCCGGTGATTCAGAGCCAGCCCAGTCCCATCGCGGAACTGCTCAGCGGCTCCGGCACGGTGCTGGCCCAGACGGTTGATGCGCTGAATCGAATCAACCGGGTCATGTCGGACGACAATATCCGCAGCTTCTCGTCCAGCGTGAAGAACGTCGAGGCCCTGACCGCCGAGCTGGAGGCCCGCAAGGGCATGTTCCAGCAGCTGGAAGAGACCATCACCAAGGCCAACGCCGCGGTCGGCGAGTATCAGCAGCTGGGCGCAACGGCGCGGCAACTGGTGGATACGGACGGTCGTCAGGCCATCGCCAACATCAACAAGGCGACAGCCGAAGCCCAGGCCGCCATCGCCTCGATCAACCGCTCGGCTACCGGTCTGGAAGGTCCGCTGGGCGACTTCGGCACCCAGACCGTGCCGCAGCTCAACGACACGATCCGCCAACTGGATCAGGCGACGCGCTCGTTGCAGTCGCTGGTCGACAATGTGCGTGAAAGCCCGCGCGATTTCATCGCCAAGGCGCCGTCCAAGGAAATCGAGGTGCAGCCGTGATCCGTTCTTCTCTTCTGATCGCCGCCGCCTCGGTTGCTCTGTCCGGCTGCGCCCTGCTGGCCTCGCCCGATCCGGTCCAGCTCTATCGTTTCGGCGGGGCCTCGGCCTATGCCGGGACGGGGGCGACTTCGGCCTGCCCGGATGTTCATGTCGCCATGCGACGGGTGGACTTTCCCGAGGCCGCGCGCGGCGACCGCATCCTGGCCGTGACCGGGGCCGAGGCCGCCTACATCAAGGGCGCGCGCTGGGTGTCGCCGGCCGAGACCCTGTTCGAGGAAGCCTTGCGCAACGCCTTCGCTGACGGCGGGACCTGCACGGTGCTGAGCGGCGGTCCGCTGACGCGCGACGGCCTGCTGTTGAGCGTGGACGTGCGCAGGTTTGAAGCGGCCTACGCCGCGCCGGGCGCCGTGCCTGACGCCAATATCGTCGTCCTGCTGCGGCTGATCCGACCAGGCGACCGCACCATCGTGGCCGAGGACCGCATCACGGTCAGCGAGAGCGCCGGAGAGAACCGTCAGTCGGCCATCGTCGCCGCCTTTGATCGCGCCACCGCCGAGGTCAGCCGCCAGATCGTCCTGTGGACAGACCAGCAGGGCTTCCGGGCGACGCGGGGTTCCTAGTTTGTCATCCCGGCCGTAGCCGCAGGCGAAGAGCCGGGACCGCTCAGGACGCTGCGTTTCTAGCGGTCCCGGATAGCGGCTGCGCCGCTTCCGGGATGACAGACAAAGAAAAACCCCGGCGGCCTCGCGGTCGCCGGGGTTTCTGTATTCAGCAGGGCACGGCGGTTCAGCCCAGGTTGGCCGCCACCGTGTAGTCGGCCTCGGTCTTGGCCGCGACCTCGTCCAGGGTCACGCCCTCGGCCAGTTCGATCAGCTCCAGACCCAAGCCGTCCGGCTTGACGTCAAAGACGGCCAGATCGGTGATGATGCGGCTGACCACGCCCGTGCCGGTCAGCGGCAGACTACATTCTTTCAGGACCTTGGACTGGCCGTGCTTGTTGGCGTGCTCCATGACCACGACCACGCGCTTGACGCCCGCGACCAGGTCCATGGCGCCGCCCATGCCCTTCACCAGCTTGCCGGGGATCATCCAGTTGGCGATGTCGCCGTTCTGGGCCACTTCCATGGCGCCGAGGATCGACAGGTTGATGTGGCCGCCGCGGATCATGGCGAAGCTGTCGGCGCTGCTGAAATAGGCCGACTCGGGGATCTCGGTGATCGTTTGCTTGCCGGCGTTGATCAGGTCGGGGTCTTCCTCGCCCTCATAGGGGAAGGGGCCCATGCCCAGCATGCCGTTCTCCGACTGCAGGGTCACGACCATGCCTTCGGGGATGTAGTTGGCCACCAGGGTCGGGATGCCGATGCCCAAGTTCACGTAGAAGCCGTCCTGCAGCTCCTTGGCGGCGCGTTCAGCCAGTTGTTCGCGAGTACGAGCCATTTATGCGGTCTCCCGGCTGCGGACGGTGCGCTGTTCGATGCGCTTCTCGGACACGGTCTGGATCAGGCGGTCGACATAGACGCCCGGCGTGTGGATGTGGTCGGGGTCTAGGGAGCCGACGGGGACGATCTCCTCGACCTCGACAAGCGTGACCTTGCCGGCGGTGGCCATCATCGGGTTGAAGTTGCGGGCGGTTTTGCGGAACACCAGATTGCCGCGTTCGTCGGCCTTCCAGGCCTTGATGATGGCCAGGTCGGCGATCAGGCCGGTTTCCATGACGTAGTCGCGGCCGTTGAAGTTGCGCACTTCCTTGCCCTCGGCGACCAGAGTGCCGACGCCGGTGGCGGTGAAGAAGGCGGGGATGCCCGCGCCGCCCGCGCGGATGCGCTCGGCCAGGGTGCCCTGGGGGTTGAACTCCAGCTGGAGCTCGCCGGCCAGGTACTGGCGCTCGAACTCCTTGTTCTCGCCGACGTAGGACGAGATCATCTTGGCGATCTGCTTGGTCTCCAGCAGTTGGCCCAGGCCGAAGCCGTCCACGCCTGCGTTGTTGGAGATGACGGTCAGTCCCTTGACGCCCGAGGCCTTCAGCCCCGCGATCAGGTTTTCGGGAATGCCGCACAGGCCGAAGCCGCCGGACATGACGGTCATCCCGTCAAAGGTCAGGCCCTCCAGCGCGGACGTGACGTCAGCGTAGATCTTGCGCATCGCTCTCCCTTTTTCACCGTCTGATGAATATTGCGGTCTTATCCGTCCTTAAAGCGGGCGAGGGCATGGGGCAAGCGTCTGCGGGCGGACAGCGGCATTGAAGCGGCGCCTTTCCGGTTGACCCTTGGGCAAGCCGCCGCCAAACCAGAGCGCCGTAGAGTTTCGGCATGCAATAATCTTGGGGGAAGCGTTCCATGCGTCGTCAACTGTTGAAGCAGGCCCTGCCTGCTCTGGTCATTCTGGCCGCCGTGCCGGCCCTGGCCATGCCCGCCGCCGCCCAGGCGCCGGCCGGCCCGACCTATCAGCAGCCGCCCCAGCCGATCGCGCAGATTCTGGACTCCAAGCCCAATCCGACGGCCAGCCTCAGCCCGGACCGCAAGACCCTGCTGCTGCAGGAACGCTCCAGCCTGCCCAGCATCGCCGAGCTGGCCGAGCCCATGCTGCGTCTGGCTGGATACCGCATCAACCCTCAGAACAATGGCCCGGCCAACAGCCGCGTGACCTGGCTGACGGGCCTCAGCTTCAAGACCGTTGACGGCGGCGCAGCTCGGGTCGTGGCTGGTCTGCCCGCCAACGCCCGCCTGACCAATGTCAGCTGGGCGCCGAACGGCAAGGCCGTGGCCTTCCTGCTGAACACCCCGACCGGCCTTGAGCTGTGGACCGCCGACGTGGCTTCGGCCCAGGCGCGCCGCCTGACCGGGCCGACCGTCAACGCCGCGAACAGCGCGGGCTTCAGCTGGCTGCCCGACGCCTCGGGCCTTCTGGTTCAGGCCGTCCCGGCTGGTCGTCGCGCCGCGCCGGACGTGACGCGTCCGCCCTCGGGACCGACCGTGGCCGAGACCGGCGGCCGCGCCGCCCCGGTGCGCACCTATCAGGACCTGCTGTCCGACGCGGGCGACGAGGCCCTGTTCGAGCACTACTTCACCAGCCAGCTGACCATCGTGCCGCTGAACGGTCGCGCGCGGACTATCGGCCAGCCGGGCGTCTTCCTGAACGCCTCGGTGTCGCCGGACGGCCGCTACATCCTGCAGACGCGGGTCAAGAAGCCCTATTCCTATGTCGTGCCCGCCAGCCTCTTCCCGGCTGACGTGATCATCACCGATCTGAACGGACGCGAGGCGCACCGCGTGGCCGACCTGCCGCTGCGCGACAACGTGCCGACGCCGTTCGACGCCGTGGCCCCCGGTCCGCGTTCGGCTCAATGGCGCGCCGACGCCGACGCCACCCTGGTCTGGGTCGAGGCCCAGGACGGCGGCGATCCGCGCAACGTCGCCGAAGTGCGCGACCGCGTCTTCATGTTGCCTGCGCCGTTCAACGACCGTCCGCGCACCCTGGTGGACCTGAAGGAGCGCTATTCGGGCGTGCAGTGGGGCCGCGATGACGTGGCCATCGTCAACAGCCGCTGGTTCAACACCCGCCACGAGACCCGCACCCTGGTCGACCCGTCGAACCCCGGCGCCGGCCGCGTCCTGGTCGATCGCAACTATCAGGACCGTTACAATGACCCCGGCGCGGTGGTGGTGGAGCCGAACGCGCGCGGCCGTTCGACCATCCGCTTCACCGCCGACGGCTCCAAGGTCTTCGTCGAGGGCGACGGCGCCACGCGTCAGGGCGAATATCCCTTCCTCGATACGCTGGATCTGAAGACCGGCGAGACCGAGCGTCTGTGGCGTTCGGCCCAGGGCGAGTTTGAAACCGTCGTCGGCATCCTGGACGACGCGGGCCGCAAGCTGATCACCTACCGCGAAAGCCGTACCGATCCGGCCAACCTGCGCCTGCGCGATCTGGACGGCGGCGTGACCCAACTGACCCAGTTCCCGGACCCGGCCCCGCAACTGGCCGACGTCAAGCGCGAACTGATTGCCTACACCCGCGATGATGGCGTCCAGCTGTCGGGCACCCTCTATCTGCCCGCCGGCTACGACAAGGACCGCGACGGTCCGCTGCCGCTGCTGATGTGGGCCTATCCGGCCGAGTTCACCGACGCCGCCGTGGCCGGCCAGGTCGTGGACACCGAAAACCGCTTCGTGCGTCCGGCGGGCATCAGCCACCTGTTCCTGCTGACCCAGGGCTACGCCATCCTCGACAACCCCTCCATGCCCATCGTCGGCAAGGACGGGGCCGAGCCTAACGACACCTACATCGAGCAGTTGTCGGCCAGCGCCAGGGCGGCGGTCGATGCGGTGGTGGCCCTGGGCGTCGCCGACCGTGACCGGATCGCCGTGGGCGGTCACTCCTACGGCGCCTTCATGACGGCGAACCTGCTGGCCCACACCGACCTGTTCAAGACCGGCATCGCGCGTTCGGGCGCCTATAACCGCACCCTGACGCCGTTTGGTTTCCAGGCCGAGCAGCGCTCCTACTGGGAGGCGACCGAGACCTATACGGAAATGTCGCCCTTCACCTACGCCAACAAGGTCAATGAGCCGATCCTGCTGATCCACGGCGGCGCCGACGACAACTCGGGCACTTTCCCGGTGCAGTCCGAGCGCTTCTATGCGGCGCTGAAGGGCAATGGGGGGACGGTGCGCTACGTCGTCCTGCCGCTGGAAGCCCACGGCTACCGCGCCCGTGAATCGGTCGGCCACACCCAGTGGGAAATGGCCACCTGGCTGGACCGCTACCTGAAGCCCAAGGCGACGACGGCGGCGCAGTAAGAGACGAAACCGAGCCCCTTCTCCCCCGCGGAGGAGGGGTTCTTCACTTGTCCCATTTTGGCACATCACCGTAGAGGCCGGCCAGAAACTCGACAAAGGCCCGCACCCGATTTTCGGCGCGGGCCCGCCCTGCAGTCAGGGCGTAGATGGCCACGTCCGAGGCCCCCGCGTATTGCGGCAGGACCCGCATCAGCCGTCCGCCGCGCAGTTCCTCGCCCACGTCCCAGGTCGAGCGCAGGGCGATCCCGGCCCCCGCCAACACCAGTTCGCGCGCCACTTCGGACGAGTTGGTCCGCACCCGGCTGCGGGCGCGGAAGGTGACGGGACCGTCGGGGCCTTCCAGTCGCCAGGCCGACTGGTTTTCGGCCGCCAACTGGGCGTGGTGGCGCAGGTCGTCCAGGGTCTGCGGCGCGCCGTGCTCGGCCAGATAGGAGGGCGCGGCGCACAGGACGCGCCGGTTCGGGGCCAGGCGGTGCATAGACGGATCGCTCGCCTCATAGCTGCCGATGCGTACGGCCACGTCCACGTCCTCGGCCATCAGGTCGACGAAGGCGTCGCTGAGGTTCAGTTCCAGCGTCAGTCGCGGATGGGCGTCGAGGAAGGGCGTCAGCAGCGGGGCCAGCCGACGCCGCCCGAACGAAGTCGGGGCCGAGACCCGCAGCAGACCGCGCGCCTGGGTGGTGCGGCGCGACACCAGGGCCTCCAGGTCCTCGACCCCGTCGAGAAGCTGCATGGCCCGGTCATAGACCAGCCGCCCGGCCTCGGTCGGGGCCAGCCGCCGCGAGGTGCGCTCGAGCAGCCGCACCCCCAGCCGGTCCTCCAGCCGCGCCAGCCGTCGCGAGGCCACTGCGGGCGAAAGGTCCAGCCGTCGGGCGGCGGCGGACAGGCTGCCTTCCTCCAGCGCCCGGACGAAGATCTCATACTCGGCCAGCATGGCGCGGTCTCAACGTTGCATTTTTCGCAAAGATAAACGTCGATCTTCGCCGTGGCTAGGCTGAGGGCGCGGGGCTAGGGTACAGGCTCAAGGAGAATGCGCCATGACCACCCCCTATGTCCGCCACGGAAGCCTGAGCGTCGCCGCCGAACTGGACGCCTTCGTGCGCGACGAGGCGGCGCCGGGCACGGGCGTGACGCCCGACGTCTTCTGGGCCGGGGTGGAGGGACTGCTGGTCGAGCATGCGCCGAAGAACCGGGCGTTGCTGGCGCGCCGTGACGAACTGCAAGCTCGGTTGGACGACTGGCACCGGGTCCATCCGGGGCAGCCGGACCTCGAGGCCTATCAGGCCTTCCTGCGCCAGATCGGTTACTTCGAGCCGGAGCGGGCCGACATCCACGCCGAAACCGCCAATGTCGATCCCGAGATCGCCGCCATGGCCGGGCCGCAACTGGTCGTGCCCCTGACCAACGCCCGCTATCTGCTGAACGCCGCCAACGCCCGCTGGGGCAGCCTGTATGACGCCCTCTACGGCACCGACGCCCTGGGCGAGGCGCCGAAGGGCGGCGGCTATGACCCTGAGCGCGGGGCGAAAGTCATCGCGCGCGCCCGCGCCCTGCTGGATATGGCAGCGCCCCTGGCCGAGGGCGGGCACGCCGAGGCGGTGGAGTATCGTGTCGAGGGCGGACGGCTGGTCGTCGCCCTGTCCGGCGGGCGGATCACGGGGCTGGCCGATCCGGCGGCCTTTGTCGGTCATGCCGGTGAGGCGGCGGCGCCCTCGGGTGTCCTGTTGCGCCACAATGGCTTGCATCTGGAGATCGTCATCGATCGCGCCCAGGCCATCGGCGGCGCCGATCCGGCGGGCGTGGCCGACGTCATGGTCGAGGCGGCCCTGTCGGTCATCGCCGACGCCGAGGACAGCGTCGCGGCGGTGGATGCCGAGGACAAGCGGCTGGTTTACGCCAACTGGCTGGGCCTGATGCGCGGCGACCTGTCAGCCGCCTTCGCGAAGGACGGCCAGGCGATGCAGCGGCGCATGAACGGCGACCGTTCCTATACCGCGGCGGACGGTTCGAGCTTGTCTCTGAAAGGGCGCAGCCTGCTGATGGTCCGCAACGTCGGCCTGCACCTGACGACCGACGCGGTGCTGGACGGGGAGGGGCGGGAAGCTCCCGAGAGCCTGATCGACATCGCCATGACCGGCCTGATCGGCCTGCATGATCTGAAGCGGCCCGCAGCGGAGCGCAACAGCCAGGCTGGCTCCATCTACGTCGTTCGGCCCAAGATGCACGGCTCGGAGGAGGTCGCCTTCGCCGATACCGTCTTCGGCGCGGTCGAGGCCATGGTCGGCCTGCCGCCGCTGACGCTGAAGATGGGCATCATGGACGAGGAGCGCCGCACCAGCGTCAACCTGATGAACTGCATTGCGGCGGCCAAGGGGCGGGTGGCCTTCATCAATACCGGCTTCCTGGACCGCACCGGCGATGAAATCCATTCGGTGATGGAAGGCGGGCCGGTCGTGCGCAAAGAGGCGATCCGCAACACTGGCTGGATCAAGGCCTATGAGGACCGCAACGTCGATATCGGCCTGAAGGCCGGGCTGGCGGGCCGCGCCCAGATCGGCAAGGGCATGTGGGCCGCGCCCGACCGCATGGGCGAGATGCTGGCGACCAAGGCGGGGCATCCGCGCGCCGGGGCCTCGACCGCCTGGGTCCCGTCGCCGACGGCGGCGACCCTGCACGCCCTGCATTATCATGAAGTCGACGTCTGGGCGCGTCAGGCCGAGATCGCCGCGCGTCCCGCCACGGGATTGACGGCTCTGCTGACTCCCCCGTTCGCGGCGCAGGCCCCGAGCGCCGAGGAGATCCGTCAGGAGCTGGAGAACAACGCCCAGGGCATCCTCGGCTATGTCGTGCGCTGGATCGACCAGGGCGTGGGCTGCTCCAAGGTGCCGGACATTCACGACGTCGGCTTGATGGAGGACCGGGCCACGCTGCGCATCTCCAGCCAACACCTGGCCAACTGGCTGCGCCACGGCGTGGTCACGGAAGCCGAGGTGAGGGCGGCGCTGGAGCGCATGGCCGTCGTGGTGGATCGCCAGAACGCGGGCGATCCCGCCTATCGCGCGTTGGCGCCGGCCTTCGACGGTCCGGCGTGGAATGCCGCCTGCGACCTGGTGTTCAAGGGGCGCGAGCAGCCCAACGGCTATACCGAACACCTGCTGACCGCTTGGCGGCGTCGCGCCAAAAACGGTTGATTTTCAACGCGGATGATATCCGCGGTGTCCCAAAATGAGGCGAAAGCTTGCCAAAGGTTAACGGTGCCCGTAGAACGGCGCTCGTTAACGTTTCATTAACCCTCGCGGCTGGGGGCCGACGCCGCGCCTGCTGTGAGGGTGTGCCATTTTGGGATGGCACATCTCTTGGAACGCTGACCAACGAACCCCCTCCTGGTGGCGGGGGCGCCGCGACGAGGCGGCTGTGGGAGGCGAATGGTGGGCTGGTTTCTGACCCCTTCACAAGTGAAGTGCGCGGCGGCGCGTCCGATGACGCGCGTCGGCGGTCTGATGGCGCTGGTGGTTGCCGCGGCTATCGCTTCGACCGCCTCGGCCGAGCCGGCCAACGACAGCGGCCTGGTGGGCAGCCTGGACGTCGTCGTCAAGGGCAAGATCACCGCCAGCTGCCGTCTGTCGGGCGGCGGCGATATCGATTTCGGCGAACTGACCGGCGGTCAGCAGGTCGAGGCCGACTTCGGCCTGGCCTGCAACGTGCCCTTCGACATCAGCTTCCAGTCGCAAAGCGGCGGGCTGGCTCATGTCAACAAGCCGCGCGGCGAGGGCTCGTTCGCGGGGCGGCTGGGCTACACGCTGAACGTCGCCATCCCGACCATCAACCCTCAGGCGGCGACGCTGGCCGGCAGCTTCGCCAGCGAAAACCTGATCGCCAAGAAGACCTTGAGCAGCGGCGAAGGCATCGCTCAGGGCGGCGGGCGCATCCAGATCCTCACCGACCGACCTGAGGGCGTTGGGCTTCTGGCGGGTGAGTATTTCGAGGTTCTCAACATTACGCTGGCGCCGCGCGTCTAGTTGTTGAGCCAGCAAGCTTAACTATAAAAATCAGATTTGATGTAAATTAAGCGGTCGCTCATTTGTTGGGCGATCGCCTTTTGTGTATATGCGAGAAGAAATATTTCTCGCCTACGAGTTGAATTGAGATGATCATGCCTAACGGCGGTCTTTTTTCGTTGACTTGTATTTTTACGCTTTGTTATGTTGTTTGCAGATCGGGGGCTTGTTCATCTCGGTCGACAAGTTTCGTCAGAACCTCACCTGGAGAATTCCTATGAAAATCGCTTCGATTCTGGCCGGCGTCGCCGTCGCCGCCCTGACCGCCTCGGCCGCTTCGGCCGGTGAAATCAACCAAGGCCAGTTCACCCTGCAGGGTCTCGGCTTCCCGTTGGGGTGGGCCAACGACACGCATAACGCTCCGCTTACGATCCCGGGCACTAACATCGGTTTGGATCTCGGTGCGAACAAGGCTAATGCACTTAACGGCGCATCGCCCGTCTCGTCGTGGCACGCCAACGGCCAATCGGGCGCCAACAACGGCAACGCTGCTGTTTCGGACGGCGCGACCTTCACCCTGAACGGCAATGTTTCGACGGACTGCGCCTACTACTCGGGCACCGGCAACCACACGCTGAATTTCGGCACCATTGGCATCTACGCCAGCGATGACACCGGCCCGGCCGCCGCCTTCACCATGACGGACTCGGCTGAACTGAAGATCCAGACCAACCTGGCCGGCTGCAACACCAAGAACACCGTCAAGATTTCGAAGGTGAACATGGTCAACGCCGTCACCACCGGTTTCGACGCTCTGGTCTTCCAGAACGACCTGCCCTTCTCGGTTGACGCCAAGTATAAGGCCGGCCCGATCAACACCACTGTCGCCACGAACCAGATCCTGCCGCTGGCCGCCAACGCCACCGCGCCTGCCACGCGTCAGCATGGCGCCTGGAAGTCGCCGATGACGCTGGACATCAAGATCGCCCAGCAGCCCAAGGCGCTTTTGGCTGGCGACTACACCGGTTCGGTGTCCGTCGAGATCAAGGCCGATCTCTAAGCCTCTGAAGATGAACGACTTCGGGGAGGGCTTTGCAGCCCTCCCCGTTTTCGTTTCGGTGACCATTGCTCGCTAGGTTATCGGGCGTGCGTCGGAGGCGAGCTTGCGCTTCCGAATAGTTTCTAGAGGCGGCGGTCCATGGACGGCCTCGGGGGAATAGAGATTGATGCTGCGACCTGGTTTTCGATTTATGCGGTTCGGTCGGCTGAGCGCTGTGTTCAGCGGCCTGGCTATCGGTCTGTTCGCCATGACCGCCGCCTGGGCCATGCGCGTATCGCCCATGGTGTCTGAGCTGACCACCACCGGCGCCGGATCGGCCGCGCGGATTGAGGTCGGCAACATCGGCGCTGCGGCTCTGCCGTTCGAAACCATGATTACTCGTGTGGATATGGGTGCCGATGGCGACATTGTCGAAACCCCCGCGGACGACGACTTTCTGGTCTTCCCGCCACAGGGGTTGGTGCCCGTCGGCGGTCGTCAGGTCGTGCGCGTGCAATGGATCGGTCAGCCGAACATCGAGTCCTCACACGCCTATTATCTTTGGGTGAAGCAACTTCCGGTACAGACCGACCCGATGGCGGCGGACGAGGGCGGGGCCGTCACGGTTCAGGTCCTCTACACAATGAAGGCGTTAATCGTGGTCGCGCCGCCAGGGGCTCAGCCCAAGGTCGAAGTTGTCTCAGTGAAGCCGACCATGGTCACGCCTCCTGCGCCCGACGTTGATCCTGCCGTGAACGGTGAAGCTGCCCCGCCGCCTGCCGCTGAGCCGGGTGTCGAGATCATCGTCACCAATACCGGAAAGCGCTACGCTCTGATGAGCGGCGCCACCTGGATCGTGGAAGGCACCGACAAGACTGGCCAAGCCTTCCGTCGTGAGTACAGCAGCAACGAAGTCTCGCAAATGGTCGGCGTCGGCTATCTGGCGCCTCTGGACGGCAGGCGGACGTTCAAGCTGACGACCGGGGTCGAATTGGACCCGGCCAAGCCCGTCAGCGTGCGATTCGCACGATGAAGCCGACGGGGGGGAAGGCGTTGCGGGGCGCAGCGTCGAAGATCGCGCTGGCCACGGCTGTCATGGCGACGCCGGGCGGCTGGGCGCACGCTCAGGCCTTGGGCTTGATGCAGGCGGCGTCGCAGGTCGCGGCTCAGGCGGCCGAGGCCATGGCTCCGGCTCAGGCCGCGCCGGCGGCCGCTCCGACGGCGCAGACGCGTCCGAACATCAACCCGTACGACCGCGACATCGCCATGACGGTGCCGCTGAACTTCAACCGGCGCGTGCTGGGCGAAATGCCGGTGCTGCTGACGCGCGACGACCGCTTCATCGTCGAGAGCGCCGGGTTCCGGGCGCTGATCGATCCCCTGCTGACGCCCGAGGCGCAGGCCGAGCTGAAGGCGCGGCTGGAAGGCGTGGAGTCATTTGCCCCGGAGGAGATCAACGCCACCGGCATTTCGCTGGACTATGACCCGGATCAGCTGGCGGTCCTGGTGCTGCGCATCGATCCGACCAAGCGCTCCGTCGAATCCCTGTTCCAGGGCGGTCGGCCCGAGGAGCCGGGCGAGGCGGCGGAAGACTTCAGCGCCTATCTGAACACCAACCTGGCCGTGTCGCGCCGTCAGTCGACCGGCGACGTGACCTCGCCCAGCGTCTTCCTGAACGGCGCCGTCCGCTACAAGGGTCTGGTGTTCGAGGCTGACGTGCAGGGGCGCGAGGAGCAGTTTTCGGGCAATTATGAAGTCGAGCGCCGTTATGCGCGCTTCGTCTTCGACCAGCCGGCGGAGTACCGCCGCTGGTATCTGGGCGACTTGAACGTCGAGACGCGCGGCCGTCAGGGCTTCGCCGAAATGGGCGGCGTTGGCGTGACGCGCCAGAAGCAGCGCTTCGACAGCTTCCGCAACAACGTCCTGTCGGGCGGTCGCCAGTTGGTGCTGCAGGAATCCTCGACCGTGCGTGTGCTGCGCAACGGGGTCTTCGTGCGCGAATTCCGTCTGGACCCGGGCCAGTACGACCTGTCCAACCTGCCGCTCGACGCCGGTTCGAACGACGTCCAGCTGGAAATCCAGAACGAGTCAGGGCGCCGCGAGACGGTGTCCTACAGCGCCTATCTGGACTCGATCGAGCTGGAGCCGGGGGATTACGAGTACGGCGCCTATCTGGGCGTGACCAATTCCGGGACCTTCGGCTCGCCCGACTATTCCGACGGCTCGTTGGCGTTCAGCGGCTTCTGGCGCAAGGCCTTCATGAACAAGCCGGCCGTCGGTCTGGGCTTGCAGGCGTCCGAAACGGTCCAGAACGTGACCGGGCAGACCCAATTCATCCTGCGCAACGGCGCGCGGCTGCAGGTCGACGCCTCGGCCAGCAACGGCGACGTGGGGGCGGGCTACGCCTATGCGCTGAGCTATGACCACTTCGTCGATCTGGGCGAGACCTACGATAGCTGGACGGTCGTGGCGGACTTTACGTCCGAGGACTACGCCACCCTGGGCAATGAGGGCGGGGTCAACTCGACGTCATGGGTGTTCACCGGGGCCTATTCGCATCAGTTCTCCGAGGTCTGGGGCGCGACGATGAGCGCCTCCTATCGCATGGGGCGCGGGGCAATTGGCGACGCCTACTCGGTGAGCGCGCTTACCTCCTATCGCTTCACTCCGCAGTGGAGCGTTCAGGCTGGCGCGGAATGGGTCGATTTCGGCAACAACTTCGGCACGGGCTCCAGCGACGGCATCGGCGTGACCGTCGCGCTGGTCTGGCAGCCGCGCTACGACCGTCGTGGCGAGGCGCGCTACAGCTCCGCCCGCAACAGCGGCAGCCTGCGGTTCCAGCAGTCGACGGAAAACCGCGTGGGATCGTTCGGCTACTCGGTGGCTTCGACCTATGACGACGGGCCCGGTACGCTAAGCGGCCAGCTCGACTATGTGGCCAACCGCTTCGACGCCAGCCTGACGCATACGACGTTCGGTCAGAGCTTCAGCAACATCACCGACGAGCAGGTGACCTCGCTGCGCGTCGGCACCTCGATCTCGACGGCGGGCGGCAAGGTCGCCATCGGGCGCAACATCTACGACAGCTTCGCCATTCTTTATCCGCACCAGTCGCTGGACGATAAGCCGGTGATCGTCGGCGAGTCGTTCGAGCGCGGAAACTACACCTCGCGCAGCGGCGCCCTGGGGCCGGCGGTGTCCAACACCCTGACCTCCTATGTCGATCAGTCGGTGCGTTATGACGTGCTGGGCGTGCCGCCGGGCTACGACATCGGCGAAGGCGTGCGGCGCGTCCGGCCCGGCTACAAGAGCGGCTACGCCATCCAGGTCGGCAGCGACGCCTTCGTCTCGGCTCTGGGGCGGATGGTCGGCAACGCCGGCAAGCCAGCGGCGTTGATCTCGGGTCGCGTTCGTTTGCTTGATGATCCCACGGCCGAGCCGGAGCTGTTCTTCACCAACTCGGTCGGGAGGTTCGCCATTCAGAAGCTGATCCCGGGCAAGACCTATCGGGTCGAGCTCTTCACTTCGCCCGCCGCCGGGTTCGAATTCACGGTTCCAGCCGACAATGAAGGTCTGCTGGATCTCAAGACTGTCGCCGTGTCGGTCGACATCACCGACCAATGAACGGAAGGAAGACGATCATGGTCTCCACCCTCTCGAAATCCTTCGCCGCCGTTGCGGCCCTTGGTCTGTTGGCGCTGATCCCCGGTCAAGCCTTGGCCCAGGATAAGTGCAATCTGACGATCCAGCCGGCGCTGGATCAGTGGGTGATCCGCTACAACCCCCTGGAAGACGAAATCGCCCAGCGCACCTTCGACGTTCTGCTGGTGAACAGCGGGAGGACCCCCTGCAACGGCAATATCCTGGCCTCGCTGCAAGCCGAAGCGTTCGGTCTGACGACCCCGGGCGGCGCCAACCGCGTGCGCTATACGCTTGTCGATGTCGATTACGGCGGCGTCGATATCACGCCGCGATCAGGCGAGAGCGCAAGGCGGAACGGGACCAGCGTCTCGATCAAGCAGGGCGAACAACTGCCGGCCCGCATCACCTTCGCCGCCTTCCCTGAGGCGGGCGTAGCTCAGGGGCGATATGCCCAGGTCGCTAATTTGTTCGTCGAGCAGGCCAATGGGACGATCCACGCCACGCGTCCGGTGACTCTGTTGCTTGATCTCGCCGCCGCCGCCGCCATAGGCCTCAAGGGCGAGTTTTCGCGTCCCAACGGCACGCCTGTTATCGACCTGGGCGAACTGACCGAGGGTGCGCGACCGTTGAATACCGCCCTCTATGTCCACAGCACGGGCGGGTATCGCGTCTCGATCACCTCGGCCAATCGCGGGCGACTGCGTCAGGGTGGGACGGCCTGGTATGTAGATTACAACCTCAAGGTCGGGGCTCAGGACATCAACCTGCAGCGGACCGCCACCATCAATGTCGTATCCCAGACGGCGCGGCGCGACGACTATCCGCTGACCGTGCGGATCGGCAATGTCGCGGGCAAGCGCGCCGGCGAGTACAGCGACACCCTGACCTTCACCGTCGCGGCCATCTGACGCCGCGATCATTTCGCCGGAAACGAAAATGCCCCGCAGATCCTGCGGGGCGTTTCAGTATTCAGCCTGTGCTCAGCCTAGATGGGCTGGATGGTCAGAGCCAGGATCAGCGGTTGTTCCAACTCGACCTCGTCGAAGCGATAGTCGACGGTGCGGATCGTCGCCATGTTGGAGCGGCGCAGTTCCAGCATGCCGCTCTTGGCCAGGTTCAGCGAGCGGTCGCCATAGATGATCTTGGCCTTCTCGCTGTTGGCGAGCGGGCGGTACTGGGCCGAGACAGTGAAGCCACCGGGGCTGTTGCAGGCCTCGACGACAGAACCCATGCGACCGTTTTCGGCCATGATCGTGCCGGTGGGACGTACCCAGCAGGCGACCGGCACGGTGGCGCGCAGTCTATAGGTGTGGCCGCCGGTCGGTCCGGCCGAAGCGATCTGCGGCGCTAGAAGGGCGGTCAGACCGGCGGCGATAGCAAGAAAACTGCGGCGTTTTGCCGTGAACAGCTTGGTCATGACGTCCTCATCACCCTTGATTTCAATGGGACGATACTTGGCGGCTCTTAACTTCACGCGATCAGACAGGCTTAGCGGGCACTTAAGCGCCATCGTAAACCGTCGCTAACCTTGTTGACCTGGGAGCGCCTGATGCGGCGATGGTCGGGGTCTGGAACGCATGAAAAAGGGGGCGCGATCCGAATCGCGCCCCCGATAAGATGGGTTAGCCTGAATGGGTGGCGTCAGGTCTTGGCGCCCGCCCGGCCGCGGCCCAGCTCGCGGTTCAGCCACAGGGCCAGCAGGGTGCAGACGGCGCCCGACAGCAGATAGCCGCCGCCCGCGATCAGGCCGAACTTGCCCGACAGGGCCAGGGCCGCCAGCGGGGCGAAACCTGCGCCGAACAGCCAGGCCAGGTCGGACGTCAGGGCCGAGGCGGTGTAGCGATTGCTCAGGCTGAAGCTGGAGGCGATGGAGCCGGAGGCCTGGCCGAACGACAGGCCCAGCAGGACGAAGCCCAGGATCATATAGGCCAGCTCGCCGGCGGGGCCGCCGTCCAGCATCTGGGGCGCGAAGCCCGAGAAGGCGGCGATGCCGGCGGCGGTGACGGCCAGCAGGGCGCGACGGCCGTTGCGGTCGGCCAGCCAGCCCGAAGCCAGGATGGCGGCCAGGCCGAAGACGGCGCCGACCAGTTCGATCATCAGGAAGCGGCTGGGCGCCTCCTCGGTGTAGAGGAAGACCCAGGACAGCGGGAACACCGTCACCATGTGGAACATGGCGAAGCTGGCCAGGGGGGCGAAGGCGCCGATGACGATGCCGCCGCCTTCTTCACGCACGGTCTTGCCGACCGGGGCGGGGTGCAGCTCCAGAGTCTCGAAGGCGGCCTGGAAGGCGGGCGTCACCACGATGCGCAGGCGGGCGAACAGGGCCACGACGTTGATGGCGAAGGCCACGAAGAAGGGATAGCGCCAGCCCCAGTCGAGGAAGTCGGCGGCCGACAGCTTGCTGAGGAAGTAGGCGAACAGGGCGCTGGCCACGATAAGGCCGAAGGGCGCGCCCAGCTGCGGCACCATGGCGTACCAGCCGCGACGGTTCTCGGGCGCGCTGACGGCCAGAAGCGAGGCCATGCCATCCCAGGCGCCGCCCAGGGCCACGCCCTGACCGATGCGCAGCACGATCAGCATGACCGCCGCCCAGTGGCCCGCCTGGGCGTAGCTGGGCAGGAAGCCGAGGCAGACGGTGGACAGACCCAGCAGGAAGAGGGCGATGGTCAGCTTCGTCCCGCGTCCGAAGCGTCGGTCGATCTCGATGAACAGGGCCGTGCCGAGGGGGCGAGCCAGGAAGGCCACGGCGAAGACGGCGAAGGACAGCAGGGTCCCGCCTAGCGGCCCTGCATAGGGGAAGACCAGCTGCGGGAAGACCACGACCGAGGCGATCGCATAGACGAAGAAGTCGAAGAACTCCGACGTGCGACCGATGATCACGCCGATCGCGATTTCTCCGGCGTCGATTTTGCCGTGTCGCGCGTTGATCTGGCTGGCGTCCCGCTCAAGGGACTCTGAAGAAGGCGCGCCGCTGGTGGCGTTCATGACCGATGACGTTCCCTGGACCCGGGCGCGACACGCGCGCCGACATGGTAAGAATGACGAAAGCCGCCATTTGCTCCCGATCGGCGTCGGGGGGGATAGGACGGATTGTCCAATGTCGCCTCTTGGCGGCCGGGGGTAGGGGCGGCGCACAATGACCGTGCCAGAGCCTCATTTCCGGACAGGAGCCTTCGTGCGCCGCCTGCGACCCCTTCTGTTGTTGCCCTTGCTGGCCCTGTTGCCCGGCTGTGAAGCCGTGGTGCTGTCGCCGGCCGGGGATATCGCCGCCCAGCAGCGAGACCTGCTGCTGATGTCGGTCTTCCTGATGCTGATCATCATCATCCCGGTGATGGCGCTGACCATCTTCTTCGCCTGGAAGTATCGGGAGTCGAACAAGGAAGCCCGCTACGAGCCGGACTGGGATCACTCGACCCATCTGGAACTGGTGATATGGGCCGCGCCTCTGCTGATCATCATCTGCCTGGGGGCCATCACCTGGTCTGGCACCCACCTGCTGGACCCCTACCGCTCGCTGGACCGGGTCAACAAGGGCCAGGCCGTCGCCGAAGGGGTGGAGCCGCTGCAGGTCAACGTGGTCGCCATGGACTGGAAGTGGCTGTTCATCTACCCCGAGTACGGCATCGCCACGGTCAACGAACTGGCCGCGCCGGTCGATCGGCCGATCCGCTTCCACATCACCTCGACCGGGGTGATGAACTCCTTCTACATCCCCGCCCTGGCTGGTCAGATCTATGCCATGCCGGGCATGGAGACGAAGCTGCACGCCGTCATCAACCGTCCGGGCGAGTATGTCGGCTTCTCGGCCAACTATTCGGGCGACGGCTTCTCCAATATGCGTTTCGCCTTCCATGGCCTGGACGACGCCGGCTTCGACCAGTGGGTCGCGGGCGTTCGCGCAGCCAGCAAGAGCCTGGATCGCGATACCTATCTGGAGCTGGAAAAGCCCAGCGAGAAGGTGCCGGTCATCCATTACGCCTCGGTCGACGAGGGCCTGTTCGACGCCGTGCTGAACATGTGCGTCGAGCCGGGCAAGATGTGCATGGGCGAGATGATGGCCATCGACAAGAAGGGCGGCCTGGGCCTGACCGCCGTCCACGCCACCTGGCCGCTGGCCTATGACAAGTACGCCCGTCGCGGCGAGGCCGTTCTGGGCTCGGGCGACTCCTACGTCATGGCCGTCTGCACCCCGCTGGAGGCCGAGAAGGCCGCCGTCGACGCCGCCCGCCGTCGCCAGCAACTGGCCGCCGAGATGACCCGGTCGACGCCGACCGCTCGCGTCATGGGGGCCGGCCTGGCGCGTCCGGGCCAGGCGACCGAACTGGCCCAGTCCGCCCCGTCCTTCGTCTCCGCCTTCACCGCGCCTGCCGCCGCCGACGCGCCCGCGTCGCAATCCTGAGCGCCTGACCCACATGTCTACTGATCAAATCGCATCCATGATCTTCGGAAGGCTGACCTGGGACGCCCTGCCGTTCCACGAGCCCATCCTGGTGGTCACCTTCGCCGTCGTCGTTCTCGGCGGCCTGGCGACCCTGGCCCTGATCACCCGCTACAAGCTGTGGGGCTACCTCTGGACCGAGTGGTTCACGACGGTGGACCACAAGAAGATCGGGATCATGTACATGATCCTTGGCCTCGTCATGTTCCTGCGAGGCTTCGCCGACGCGCTGATGATGCGCCTGCAGCAGGCCATGGCCTTCGGCGGCGCCGAGGGCTACCTGAACGCTCACCACTACGACCAGATCTTCACCGCCCACGGCGTGATCATGATCTTCTTCGTGGCCATGCCCATGATCACCGGCCTGATGAACTATCTGGTGCCGTTGCAGATCGGGGCGCGCGACGTCTCCTTCCCCTTCCTGAACAACTTCAGCTTCTGGATGACGACGGCCGGCGCGATCGTCGTGATGATGTCGCTGTTCGTCGGCGAATTCGCGCGCACGGGCTGGCTGGCCTATCCGCCGCTTTCCGGGATCGGCTACAGCCCCGGCGTCGGGGTCGACTATTACATCTGGGCCCTGCAGATCGCGGGGGTGGGCACGACCCTGTCCGGCATCAACCTGATCGCGACCATCGTGAAGATGCGTGCGCCGGGCATGGGCCTGATGAAGATGCCGGTCTTCACCTGGACCTCGCTGTGCGCCAACGTCCTGATCGTGGCTTCCTTCCCGGTGCTGACCGCCGTTCTGGCCCTGCTGTCGGCCGACCGCTACATCGGCACCAACTTCTTCACGAACGACTTCGGCGGCAACCCGATGATGTACGTGAACCTGATCTGGATCTGGGGTCACCCCGAGGTCTACATCCTGATCCTGCCGCTGTTTGGCGTCTTCTCGGAGGTCACCTCGACCTTCTCGGGCAAGAAGCTCTTCGGCTACACGTCGATGGTCTATGCGACGGTGGTGATCACCATCCTGTCCTACCTGGTGTGGCTGCACCACTTCTTCACCATGGGCTCGGGCGCATCCGTGAACTCCTTCTTCGGGATCACGACGATGATCATCTCGATCCCGACAGGGGCCAAGCTGTTCAACTGGCTGTTCACCATGTACCGCGGCCGCATTCGCTTCGAACTGCCGATGATGTGGACGGTCGCCTTCATGCTGACCTTCGTGATCGGCGGCATGACGGGCGTCATGCTGGCGGTGCCGCCGGCCGACTTCGTGCTGCACAACTCGCTGTTCCTGATCGCCCACTTCCACAACGTCATCATCGGCGGGGTGCTGTTCGGCCTGTTCGCCGCCATCAACTACTGGTGGCCCAAGGCCTTCGGCTTCAAGCTGGACAAGAAGTGGGGCCTGGTCAGCTTCTGGTGCTGGGTGGTCGGCTTCTGGGTCGCCTTCATGCCGCTGTACGTCCTGGGCTTCATGGGCGTGACGCGCCGGATGCGGGTCTTCGACGATCCGGCCTATCAGATCTGGTTCGTCATCGCGGCGGTCGGCGTCGGCATTATCGCCGTCGGCATCCTGGCCATGCTGATCCAGTTCGCCGTCTCCATCATCAACCGCGACAAGCTGCGCGACGAGACGGGCGACCCGTGGCACGGCCGCACCCTGGAGTGGTCCACCTCCTCGCCGCCGCCGGACTACAACTTCGCCAAGACGCCGATCATCCATGACTCGGACGCCTGGTGGGACATGAAGGCGCGCGGCTATGAGCGCCCGACCGACGGCTACAAGCCCATCCACATGCCGTCCAACACGGGCGCGGGGGTGATCCTGGCCGGCCTGTCGACGGTCATGGGCTTCGCCCTGATCTGGTACATGTGGTGGCTGGCGGCGCTGAGCTTCTTCGCCCTGATCGCCTACGCCATCTTCCACACCTTCAACTACAAGCGCGACTACTACATCCCGGCCGAGACGGTGCAGGCGACGGAAGACGCGCACACCAAGACTCTGGCCAAGGCCCTGGCGGCCGCCGCGGCGAAGGGGTGATCCGATGAGCCACGCTTCCTCTCTGAACCCCGACTACGTCGACGAGGCCGGGCGGCCGATCTACCACCCGGTCGAGGAGCCGCATCACCCGGAAGGCCACAGCACCATGCTGGGCTTCTGGATGTATCTGATGAGCGACTGTCTCATCTTTGCGATGCTGTTCGCCGTCTATGGGGTGATCGGCGCCAACTACGCCGCCGGGCCTGCGCCCAAGGACCTGTTCGACCTGCCGCTGGTGGCGCTGAACACGTCGATGCTGCTGTTCTCGTCGATCACCTACGGCTTCGCCATGCTGGCCATGGTCAAGAACCGCACGGCCCAGATGCAGGCCTGGCTGGCGATCACCGGCGTCTTCGGCCTCTGCTTCCTGGGGATCGAGCTCTATGAGTTCGCCCACATGATCCACCTGGGCGCCACGCCCCAGCGCAGCGGCTTCCTGTCGGCCTTCTTCGTTCTGGTCGGCACCCACGGCCTGCACGTCACCTTCGGCACGATCTGGCTGGTCACGCTGATGGTCCAGGTCTGGCGGAAGGGCCTGATCCCGGCCAACAAGCGCCGCCTGATGTGCCTCAGCCTGTTCTGGCACTTCCTGGACGTCATCTGGATCGGCGTCTTCACCTTCGTCTATCTGTTCGGGATGCTGCGATGAGCGCCGAGGCCCACAACGACCACGCGGTCGATCACCACGATCACCACGGCGACGACCACGATCACGGCTCGTTCAAGACCTATATGATCGGCTTCCTGCTGTCGGTCGTGCTGACGGCGATCCCGTTCTGGCTGGTCATGACCGGCGCCCTGCCGGCGGCGGCGACGGGTCTGATCATCACGGCCTTCGCCGTGGTGCAGATCATCGTCCACATGATCTTCTTCCTGCACATGAACCATAAGTCCGAGGGCGGATGGAACATGCTGGCCCTGATCTTCACCATCGTGGTGGTGGTGATCGCCGTCGCGGGTTCGGTCTGGGTGATGTATCACCTGAACGTCAACATGATGCCCACCCACGACATGCAGACCATGGGCTGAGCCTGACAGGGCGAGGCAGGGGAGAAGCGCCATAGAGCCGTCGTCGCGACCCGCCCGGCCGCCGCGCAGCATGACCGCCCTGATCCTGGGCGCGGTGATGTTCGCCGTCCTGTTCGCGGGCTTCTCCGCCTTGGGCGTCTGGCAGGTGCAAAGGCTGGCCTGGAAGCAGGAGCTGATCCGTCAGGTCGACGCCCGCATCCACGCCGCGCCCGTCGCCGCGCCGCCGCCGGAGCAGACCATTACGCGTCAGGCCGATCAGTATCGAAGGGTCGTCGTCAGCGGCCGCTTCGATCATCGGCGCGAGACGTTGGTGAAGGCGGTGACGGACCTCGGCCCCGGCTATTGGGTCGTCACGCCGCTGGTGACGGATCGCGGCTTCACCGTCCTGATCAACCGCGGCTTCGTCCCCTCCGAGCGCCAGAAGCCGGCGGATCGCGCGTCGGGCCAGGTCGAGGGGCAGGCCAGGGTCGTCGGCCCGCTGCGCCTGACCGAACCGGACGGCGGCTTCCTGCGCGCCAATGACCCGGCGGGCGATCGCTGGTTCTCTCGCGACGTGGCGGGGATCGCCAGGGCGAGGGGGCTTGCCGGGCCGGTCGCGTCCTATTTCATCGACGCCGACGCTGCGCCCAATCCCGGCGGCTGGCCGCGGGGCGGGCTGACCGTGGTGAGCTTCCCCAACAGCCATCTGATCTACGCCCTGACCTGGTTCGGGCTGGCCCTGATGTCGGGGGCGGGTTTCGTCCTGTTCTGGCGTGAGGAAAAGCGCCGGAGAGCGATGCGATGAGCGCGGCCAGCTTCGCACGCAGCCTGCTGGGCCTGGACGACCGGGCCGAGGCACCGGTGTCGCCGGGCGCTGCCGGACGGCGCAACATGCTGCTGCTGATCCAGCTGCGCTGGCTGGCGGTCATCGGTCAGGTGGTGACCATCGCCGTGGTCCACTGGGGGCTAAAGATCCCGCTGCCGCTGGGGGTGTTGCTGCTGGCCCCGACCGGGCTGGCGGTGATGAACCTGGCCAGCGCGCCGGTCACCTTGCGGCGTCAGAGCGTCACCGACCCCGAACTGATGCTGGCCCTGTTTGTGGACGTGGCCGCCCTGACCTGGCTGCTTTTTTTTAGCGGCGGCACCAGCAATCCCTTCGCCGCCCTCTATCTGATGCAGATCGCGCTGGCGGCGGTATTGTTGCGCCCGCCCTATGCCTGGGGCTTCGTCCTAGTGACCAGCGGCTGTCTGGCGTGGTTGGCGGTCTGGCACCAGACCTTGCTTCTGCCGCCGGGCACCGACGCCCACATGGGGCTGATCCAGGCCGGGGCCTTGGTCAACTTCATCCTGATCGCCGTGCTGTTGGTCGCCTTCGTCACCCGCACCACCCAGAACGTCCGCGCTCGCGACGCCTACCTGGCCGACGCCCGGCAGCAGGCGGCGGAACAGGACCACATCGTCCGCATGGGCCTGCTGGCCTCCGGCGCCGCGCATGAGTTGGGCACGCCCCTGGCCTCGCTGTCGGTCATCCTCAGCGACTGGAAGCGTATGCCGGCCCTGACCGCCGACGCCGATCTGACCTCCGACATCGCCGAGATGCAGGCCGAGGTCGAACGCTGCAAGACCATCGTCACCGGCATCCTGATGTCGGCGGGCGAGGCGCGCGGCGAAGCGCCGACCATCACCACCCTGGGCGGCTTCCTGTCCGAGATCGTGGCCGACTGGTGTGAAAAGTCGAACGACGCCATGGCTGTGGTCCTGCGCGGACCGACGCCGCGCGATCCACGCATCATCGCCGACCCGGCTCTGAAACAGGTCTTCAGCGCCCTGCTGGACAACGCTCACGAGGCGGGGGCTGAGCGTATGGTCATCGCCGCGTCTCTGGACGACGAACTGCTGTCGGTCGAGTTCAACGATGACGGCCCAGGATTCGCGCCCGAAATCCTCGAACGCATGGGCCAGCCCTATCAATCCACCAAGGGCCGGGCAGGGGCGGGGCTGGGCCTCTTCCTGCTGGTTAATGTGATGCGCAAGCTGGGCGGCGGCGTCGCGGCCCGCAACCGACGCGACGGCGGCGCCTGCGTCCGTCTGACACTGCCTCTGGAGGCCTTGGCTGCGAAATGACCGATCCGATCGACGCCCCCCGCCAGTTGCTGATCGTCGAGGACGACGAGGCCTTCGCCAAGACCCTGCGCAAGTCGTTCGAGCGGCGCGGCTATGAAGTCGTCTCGGCTCGCAGCCACGACCAACTGGTTGAGTTGTTGCAGGTGCATCACCCGCGCTACGCCGTGGTGGACCTGAAGCTGGGGGCGGCCTCGGGTCTGACCTGCGTTCAGACCCTGCACGCCTTTGATCCTGAGTTGGACATCGTGGTCCTGACCGGCTTCGCCAGCATCGCGACCGCCGTCGAGGCCATCAAGCTGGGCGCCCGTCACTACCTGGCCAAGCCCGCCGGCACCGACGAGATTGAGGCCGCCTTCGCACGGCAGGACGGGGATCCCGATGCCGCGCTCAGCGCCCGCCCGACCTCGATCAAGACGCTGGAGTGGGAGCGCATCCACGAGGTCCTGGCGGAGACCAATTTCAACATCTCCGAGACCGCGCGCCGTCTGGGCATGCATCGCCGCACCCTGGCGCGGAAGCTGGAGAAGCGTCAGGTGACTTAATCGGAGTAATCCGTCAGCTTATAGCGCCGCAGCGGTGATCGACTTAATTTCATTGAGAGGATGAGCTATGCGGGGACCCTAGACTCAGGATTCATAGCCAGAAGAGCACGGTTGCGGCGAGTGCTATGGCGGAGAGGAAGACGTTCGGGCAGCGATCATAACGGGTTGCAATGCGCCGCCGGTTAGCCGCCCAAACATGATCTCAATGCGGTTGCGCCGTTTATAGCGACGTTTGTCATAGCGAACGGGCTCTGTGCGGGATTTGCGGCCTGGGATGAAGGCTGTAATGCCCCTTGGCCTGCAGGGCGTCCTGAACCCGTCTGCGTCATAGCCCCGATCTCCCAGCAGCCGTTGCGCCCGGGGCAGACTGTCCAGCATCGCGGCGGCACCGATGTAGTTGCTGACCTGGCCTGCCGTCATGAACAGACTTATCGGGCGTCCGTTCGCATGGGGCCCGGCGTGCAGCTTGGTGTTCATTCCACCTTTCGTGCGTCCGATCAGTCGTCCGAGGCCCTTTTTTTGGCTGATCTGCTCCCCGAAAACTGGATCACGGGACGTTAGAGTTTTCCGCTGAGATTT